>NZ_CABFLY010000009.1 GCF_901875305.1 Rothia mucilaginosa | reverse complement strand
AACTACCAATCAATAACCGATGAAATCGGTGCTACAATGCACGCCCGCAAGACCCAAAACCGCCACCCCGGTGAACCTGCCTGCTATACCGAAGATATGAAACCTGGTGAGTATGCACGCGTCAAAGAAAAACCAATTGAATCAACCACCAATGGGGACACAATATATTGCAAAGCCCATGACACTAAAACCCTCACCCCCAACAACCCCACACCACCCAAAGGACCCACTATCGAAGAAATGCTCCAAGAAATCGAAGACCAATTCGCCAACACCAATATCCAGGCCCCCAAACTAAAACAGTCCTACAACCTCGGCACCGGCCTCGGCGAAAACAACCCCAACGTCTACAAGAACCAAGCCGTCAACTTCTACGTCGATGCACCCACCGCACGTTGGGAAGGCGACCTCATGATCGGCCACGTAGAAATCGAATCCTACCCCACCCAAATGACCATCCAATACGGCAACGGCGACGAGGATACTTTCTACACCATGGGTAAGCC
>NZ_CABFLY010000008.1 GCF_901875305.1 Rothia mucilaginosa | reverse complement strand
GGTTCACCGGGGTGGCGGTTTTGGGTCTTGCGGGCGTGCATTGTAGCACCGATTTCATCGGTTATTGATTGGTAGTTATTTTTAAACCATGTTTCATAATCAAAATATTCTTGGTTGATAGACTGGGAAGCATTCGAGGAATCGCTAGGGACTTCAGAATTTTCCTCTTTATTTTTATCCGCTGTTCTCGATCGGCGATTCGGTGGGTTCGGAACCTTATAGCAATGACCGTTAGAATTAGGATTTGTGCATTCTTCAGCATGTGCAGTTGGAGAGATTAGTAGAGAAGCAGACAAAACTGATACGCAGAATATTCCAATATATTTGATGCCGCTATTCATCTTTGAGCTCATCTCCTTCTCCACTGCCAATAATTTTCCAATAACCATTAGAGTAGCTGAAGAAGAAATTGAATTTATCATCATCTTTGTTGGTGTTTGCTTGCTTTGTAATTTTTCCGTCAGGCTCAATATACATTGCAATACTCCAAAAAACACGAATTTTCATGCGGTAAACCTTCTGCTTCTCATCATAGATAGGTATGCCCTCCTGCTGATATGAGTCGAGTCCTTCGATTACCCAACCTCCGCGCTGGTAGAGTCCCTCAAGATACTCATAGAACTTGTATTCTTCAGTGCTCTCAGAAACATATTTTTTGGCTGGTGAACAGTTGCCGGTCTGAATACCGTAGTTATGAGCAACCACCCAGTCTTCCATCATATGGATGAGACCCTCTTCGTTTTCAGGATACTGTGCAGGTTCATTGCGAGGCTTGGGAACGTTTTGTGCAGGTCCGTAACCATCGGCTTTGCGGTATTCGCCGTCAGGTGCTTTGGAATTACCTGAATACCCGCGAGTTACTCGCGGGCTCGGAGTAGCCGATGCAGAAGCCGCGTCAGATGCCGCAGCAGAAGCCGCCGACTCGCTCGGCGCAGCGGATGCGGTGGCTGCCGCCTCATTAGAAGCCTGCTGGCCGCAGGCGGTGAGCAGGGCCCCCAGGCCCACAAGTGCGCCGCCGCCCAGCAGGGTACGGCGATTAAAGATGGTCGAATCCATAGAAGATACTCTCCTATCGTCGGTGATGGTGTGTATATGTGCATGTCGGGCTGTTATTTACAGGTCAAACTGAGTACCGGAAGGTAAACAGCCCCGCGATGTGTCCAATAGGCGCATCAATGCGCTATTAAAACATTGTGTTATCCACCATACCGTATATTTGCCATCATTTGCATTCTTTTAGTTATTACGGTGATGAATCATCACTATTCGGATACTTCATTGCTTTATGCATCAAATATCTCTGCACACGCGGAGGCGCCGCCCCTACAGAATTTGTGCCATGGTTTAGCGTCTTCGACCATGGCTTCTAACTACGACCAAAGACGCTAACCTATGGCAGAAATCCGGAACTCATGACCGGATCCCCATCTGTGACAGGTGGGTGGGCGGGCTAAACGGCGAGCGCGTACATGTCGCGGAGGGCATCTTCCGCCTCGTCGAGGGCGTATCCGCTCTGGCAGAGAGCATCGCAGTGGTTACCGTAGCGGAGGCCGGCGAGGAACTCGCGGTCGGTGACTTCGGGCAGGTGTTCCATAAGGTATTCGCCGTTGTCGGTGAAGAAGTCGTCAATGTTGGCGGCGTCCTGACCGGAGCAGAAGGTGCGGAAGTCTTCATCACTGTAGTAGCCATCCGTGTACATGGGTTTCTCCTTTGGTCGCCTTAGGTTGCTCAATGGAGGAATGAGAACGCGTCGTTGTTCTCTACGACCAAAGCTACGGGGCACCCCTGACAAGATAAGGGGCTGCACCGCTCGCGCCGGAGAAAATACGCAAAAAAATATGTGTGACGAGGGATTTCTGGAGGCGCCCCCCCCCGGAAGATTACGGAAGCAACGAACTCGTGAAAGCTTCTAACACACCAAAACAGACCAGCCCGCCGGGCTGCCAATGCGGATTAGCTACCCGGCAGACTGGATGGGAAGTTTACGGCTATCTCTGGAGTACAGGCCTTACTCTGCTACAACGATGCAATAGCATCACTATTCCTAACTCACCAACCATTAGAGGGAGAATAATCTACCAAGAGATTGAATCATCGATATATTAACCACCAAATCTTGGCCCATATAGTAGAGCAACTATCAGAAAACTAGCGTTCAAAAATAAGTAAACACACAAAGTGAAAACAATAGATCTAACTACTACCCTTATAGGGGTTTTATACTTTCCCTTGTTGACCCTATTCACTTCATTCTCGATAAGGTCAATTTTTATAGAGTATGAAATTGCCCCAATAATAGCACCAACTACAGGAATTACCGTTATAACCAAACCAAAAGGGTCTCCTTGAATTAAGGCAATAGTGAAACCAATAAACAACCCAATAGTCGTTCCCCTCCCGGCATAATCAACAAAATCACGCATCAAGGGAAGGAGGTAGCCAGATTGCCAGCGCTTCTTAACCCAAGAACACTTTGCCAGAATACTTTCTTCTTTGATGAGGTTAAGAATTTCATCATAACTAATAAAATCTGCATATTTAATTTCCTCTACCTCGGAACAAAAATCCCTTAAAGATAGATAAACCTCCCTAGATGGGTCATATTTAGGGGTGATACCAGTCATTTTTTCTAGCTGAGCCAATGAATCAATGCAATGACTTTGTGCAATAGAGCTTGGCCCCTTTTCAACCCACTTTAGAAAATGTTGAACCTTATCTTTAAATTCATTATCTACATCTTTGGGAGGAAACAGATGAAATGGATGAGATATATTAAATACAGCGTTCTTTATTGAGGCTTTTCCAAACCGCTTAAGATATTCAACTTTTGATTCTCTAGATATACCAAATTTATTTAGGATACTAGTAATTATCTCCTTCCTAGCCGTTGCATACCAAGAATATCCAGTTGATTCAAGAACCATCCGGAAAATAAGGCATAAAGTCGCAAACACCAGTAAAAGTGCGGTCACTGCTGCGGTCATACCGAGGTTACCCATAGTCTCTTCCTTCCCAACTCTGCGAATTTCGGTGCTTCTGGTGACAGAATAGGAGGGACCCCTGACAAGATAAGGGGCTGTGCCGCCCCACGCCGGAGAAAATACGCAAAAAAATATTGGGTGACGAGGGGTTTTCTGGAGGCACGCTCCCCCGCCAAACTCCCCCGCCGTGCGGGAAATTCGGTCATGGGTTACGGACTTCGACCATGGGTTAGTGACTCTGGGCTGGGGTTTTAACCCCCGCCAAAGTCACTAACTCATGACCGAAAATCGGCGCTGTGCAGAGGGGGCCAACCAGCCGCGTAGATTCGTGCCGATACAGTGCCGCCACCTACCCGAAAACGGCGAGAAGCCACATGTGTTTCGAGAAGCCACCAAAGAAGTGGCTTTTCGAAACACATGTGGCTTCTGGGCGCAGAAAAGTATTTACGCCTCCGAGGGCTTCGCGCCAGTCAGGCGGTACGCCTTGTACACGCCAGCAACATTACGCACCACATTCAACACATTCTCCAGCATGAACCGGTCACCCAGCTCAACCGCAAAACGGTCCACCACGGTACGATCCTCCGACGTGTGCACACGCGCATCCACAATATTCACGCCAGACTCAGAAATTGCACGAATCAAATCGTTCAACAAACCCTTACGGTCCAACGCCTCCACCTGAATCTGCACACGATACGTAGCAGACGGAGTCGAAGCCCACTCAACCGTCGTCACGCGCGGCTCCTCATCAGCATTACGCATATTCGGGCAATCACGGCGGTGCACCGAAATGCCGTTATAACGAGTCACAATGCCGATAATGTCATCCGGAGGAACCGGGGTGCAGCAACGCGCAATCTTCGTCAACACGCCCGGAGCACCCGGAACAATCACACCATTATCGCCAATCGCCTTACGAGTCGACTTCAGCAGCGTCTCATCAAAGTCGGTAACCTCAACCTCAGGCGCCGGCTCGTCACCGCGATGCACCTCAACCAGGGTATCAATGACCTGCTTCGGCGCAATCTCATGCTCACCAATCGCACGGTACAGCGACGCCACATCATTCTTATGCAACAGCTGAGCCACCTGAGTCATAATCTCCGGGCTCATCATCTTCTGCAACGGCAACTCACTGTTACGCATGCTCTTCGTCAGCATCTCACGGCCGGCGAGCAGCGCCTCCAGGCGGCGTTCCTTCGCAAAATACTGACGAATCTTCGTGCGGGCACGCGAGGAGCGAACGAACTTCAGCCAGTCCTCACTGGGGCCAGCATCCTCGTTCTTCGTGGTCATAATCTCAACCGTCGCACCCGTAGGCAAGACCGTATGCAACGGCACCAGGCGGCCGTTGACCTTCGCACCCACCGTACGGTGACCAACCTCACTGTGAATAGCGTAGGCGAAGTCCACAGGGGTGGAGCCGTTGGGCAGAGCAATCGCCTCACCATTAGGGGTGAGCACCACAATCTCATCCGTATCCAGAGTCTCCGCCAAAGACTCGTAGAACTTCTCAGACTCCGGGTTCGAATTCGAAATCTCAGCAATCGACTGCAGAATACCGACGTTCATCATCGCCGAGGTCTGAGTACCCGGCTCCTTCGGATCCTTCGCAGGCGCGCCATTACGCTGAGCAACCTTCTCACCGCGCGACGCAGCCTTGTAGCGCCAGTGCGCAGCCACACCGTACTCAGCTTCTTCGTGCATCTTGTAGGTTCGGATCTGAATCTCAAGCGGCAGGTTACCCGGACCATACACAGTCAAGTGCAACGACTGGTAGTTATTGTTCTTCGGGTTCTTAATGTAGTCCTTAAAACGGCCAGTCATCGACGGCCACAGGGACAGCACGTGGCCGAGCACGGTGTAGCACTCTGCCTCTTCCTCAACCATGATGCGCACCGCGAGGATGTCATTAATCTCGTCGAAGCTGCGACCCTTCGTCTTCATCTTCTGATGAATCGAATAGTAGTGCTTCGGGCGGCCAGTCACAGTCGCGTCAATGCCCACCTCTTTCAGGCGCTCCATAATCTTAGTGCGCGCCTCATTCAGGAACTTCTCCAAGGCAGGAGTGCGTTCGCCAACCATGCGCACCATCTCGGCGTAAATCTCCGGGCTCATCGCGGCGAAGGACAGATCCTCCAGCTCCCACTTAATCGTGTTCAAGCCCAGGCGGTGCGCGAGCGGCGCGTAAATCTTCAGGGTCTCTTCCGCTTTCTTCGCGGCAGAAGCCTGCGGCACAAAACGCCACGTACGCGCATTGTGCAGGCGGTCAGCAAGCTTAATGAGCAGCACACGAATGTCCTTGCTCATGGACAGCACAAGCTTACGAATCGTCTCAATGGAAGCGTTCTCGCCGTACGTCATCTTGTCCAGCTTGGTCACACCGTCAACCAGGTAGGCAACCTCCTCACCAAAATCATGAGTCAGCTGCTCCATCGTGTAGTCGGTGTCCTCCACCGTGTCATGCAACAGGCCGGCGGCTAGCACGGGACCGGTCGCACCCATCTCCGCAAGAATCGCGGTCACCGCCACCGGATGCGTGATGTACGGGTCGCCACTCTTACGCTTCTGCCCCTCGTGGTAATGATTCGCCACCTCGTAGGCGCGCTGCAACACGCGGATATCCTCGTCGGGGTGGTAGCGACGCACCGCGCGCACGACCGGCGCAATCATCGGGGAGAAGTGAATCGTCTCGCCGTTCGCGCCGGAAGTCTGCATGGTGGTGCGGCCGCCAAAGACCAGGCGGTTCGGCCTGCGCCCACCAGCAGCCATGACTCGGTGCGAGCCGCGGTGCTTCTTCGCAACGGATGCGTCAGTCTCAGGCAGAGGAATCGGGCCCGCGGGACGAACCGCAGGCTTGTCCTCGGGCTCCGCAACTTCCACGGCGGAAGGTTCAGCAGTAGACTTCATCTCGGTCTCAACGGCGGCCTGTGCGGCGGTGTTCTGGTCAGACTCGGCTCGCTTAGCTTCAGCCCGATTCGGCGCGGGCTGAGAAGGCTTCACCTGGGCGCCCTCATTCGGCGCGGGGATCTCAGCATTGGCATTCACAGCAGGTACTGCACACATTCCAGGCTCCTTCAGGCTCACGATAATCCGCCGCACGCCCGGGTTCCTCATCGTCGAAAGCTACCACCGGGCCGGTTGGCTGGCTCACACGCGGGCGCACAGCTTCTTCTCTTCTTATCCTACCCAGCGTCCCGGAAGGCACCAAACTATACAACGTTACGACACGCCCCCACCCCACACACCCGGGCACACTCAACCGGACATACTCAAGGGGAGCCGACACCTTTCGGTATCGACTCCCCCCAGCATCAGCGAAAACGCAGGCTACTCGCTCACATTCACGCGATGAATCTCAATCGTCGCACGGGCCGGCTTCTTGACCGACTTCTTGGCGGGCGCCTCCGCAGAATCCTCAGAGCCCTCATTGCCAGAGTCTTCGGAGCCCTCAGAGTCAGACTCCTCGGCCTCCTCATCGTCCTTGAAATCGCCGCTCTCAACCTTCGCGGTGTGCTCGCGAATCTTAGCCTCACCCAGGCGGAGCGTCGCGTACAGCGGGGCAGACACGAACAGCGTACCGAACATGCCCACCAGAATACCCACGAACAGCGACAGCGACAGGTCCTGCAGCGTACCCGCACCCAGCATGAACGCACCAATGAACAGAATTGCGCCCACCGGCAGAACACCCACGATTGCGGTGTTAATCGAGCGGACCAGGGTCTGGTTCACGGCCAGGTTAATCTGCTCGGCAAAGGTCGTGTCGCGGCGTTCCAGCACGCCGTCCGTGTTCTCGCGAATCTTATCGAACACCACCACCGAGTCGTACAGCGAGTAGCTCAAAATTGTCAGGAAGCCAATAATTGCACTTGGAGTAATCTCGAAGCCGAACGCCGCGTACAGGCCAACCGTCACCACCACGGTGAAGAACAGACCCGCAATCGAAGCCAACGACATCTTCCAGGTGCGGAAGTAGAAGGCCATACCCACCAGGGCCAGGATCACAAACACCACAAGACCCCAGAAGGCCTGACGGGTCACATCCGCGCCCCAGGTCGGGCCCACGAACGAGGAGGTCACGTCATTCTCAGAGACGCCGTACGCCTCCTGCAGGGCCTTCTTCACCTGCAGGGTCTCGTCATCGCTGAGCTTACTCATCTGCGCGCGAATCGTGCCCGGCGCAATGTTAGTCACGTGAACCTCGGAGGCGTCCTTCGCCTTCTCGTGGATGACGCGCTCGCCGGTTGCAACATCGACGTGCGCGGTCTTCGAGACCACGAATTCCGAACCGCCGCGGAAGTCAATACCCAGGTTGAAGCCTCCGCCAACCGCCGGAATCAGAACCGAGACGGCCATCAGTAGCGCGGCCAGGGCCAACCACAGGCGACGCTTACCCACGAAGGGGTACGAACGGGCGCCCGAGTGCAGGTCGTTACCGAAGCGGGCAAAAGCATTAGGTTTCACATCGGTAGCCATGCCTAGCTCTCCTTCTTCTCGTCCGAAGCGGAAGCGGCACCATCAGAGGCCGACTCCTCAGCCGCACGTTCCGCACGGCGACGCTCAGCGATGCTCAACTGCTTCTCCTCCGTGGTGCGGATGCGACCGGCACCGCGGTACAGCGGCGTGGAACCCAGCGACTCAGGCGACAGGCCCGAGTGGCGGTGGCCCTCGCCAAAGTAGCGGGTGTTCGCCAGCAGAGTCAGCGCCGGATGGGTGAACAGGTACACCACCAGAAGGTCAGCGATTGCGGTCAGACCCAGCGTGAACGCGAAGCCCTTCACCGAACCCACAGACACCACGTACAGCACCACGGCGGCCAGCAGGTTCACGGCCTTCGAGGCCAGAATCGTGCGGGATGCGCGCTTCCAACCGTGGTTCACGGCCGAGGGAATCGTGCGGCCCGCACGAATCTCATCACGAATACGCTCAAAGTACACGATGAACGAGTCGGCCGTCGCACCAATCGCCACGATCAGACCGGCCACGCCCGCCAGGGACAGGCGGTAGTTCAGGGCCCAACCCAGCAGAGCAATCGCCTCATACGAAATGATGCCGGCAACCACCAGTGACACGATCGTCACGAAGCCCAGCAGGCGGTACTGGAACAGCGAATACACGAACACCAGCAACAGACCAATCAGACCCGTCAGCAGACCCACGCGCAGCTGCTCCGAACCCAGAGTTGCAGAAATCTGCTGCTCCGACTGGATCGTGAAGCTAATCGGCAGGGCACCGTACTTGAGCTGATCGGCGAGAGCCTTCGCCTCCTGCTCGGTGAAGTTACCGGTAATCTGCGGCTTACCGTCAGAAATCACGGCCTGAGAAATCGGGGCGGACAGCACCTTGCCGTCCAGCATAATCGCGAAGCGAGCACGCGCATCAGAAGAGTTCTGGGCGCGAATCGCGTTCAGGCGAGAAGTAATGTTCTGAAACTTCTCACGGGCAGCATCGTTGAACTGAATGTTCACAGCCCAGCGACCGGTGGTCACACCCTGGCCGCTCGTCTCCTGAGAGTGGCTCGCGGTAGAAATATCGCTACCGCTCAGCTCCACAGGACCCAGGATGTACTTCTCCTTACCGTCGGCGGAGCAGGCCACCATCGGCTTGGTCGGGTCGGCGCTATCCGCGTCCTCGTTGCGGGCCGCGGTGCAGTCCTTCGCTTCGTACTGCTTGTACAGGTCGGCGGTAATCCAGTTGTGGTCCGAACCGTCAGTCGGATCGGCGGTCGGCTTGGGTAGCTTGTCGTCCGCGGTGCGGGATTCCTGAGCGACCGCGGCGCCTTCACCGGCCACCAGGACCGGGCGGAACGTCATATTTGCGGATGCCTGAATCAGCTGACGGGTCTCAGAGCTAATCGTGCCGGGAACCGAGACGACCACGTTATTACCCGAGCCGAAGGAGGTGGTGACCTCCGCCTCAGACACGCCGGCGCCGTCAACGCGCTGACGAATAATCTCAACCGCCTGGTTCAGCTGCTCCTGGGAGACGTTCCCCTCCGAAGATCCGTTGACCTTCGGGGAGAGAATCATCTGCGTACCACCCGAGAGGTCCAGGGCCAGTTTCGGCGCCCACGAACCCCCCGAATAGGTGCTGCCAAAAATACCGGCAGCCATCACAACCATGAGCAGGACCATCGAGAGGAGCGCCCCTCGCGCGGCTGCAAGCGGTGAACGCTTAGCCATAATGTTCCTTCTATGAGTATTTTCGTGTGTAGATTTGGTGTTCTACAGATTCCTTAGCGGACGCGAAAACCCGACGCCGAGTGCGCGGCGCCGGGTCGTTCGGTCTTAAGTTACTGGGCGGTCTTCGAGGAGTCCTCGGAAACGCCGCCTTCCACGGGAGCCTGAGATTCCGCGGATGCCGGCTCGACATCCTCGGTCAGGGGTGCTGCGGGGGCCTCGTCCTCAACAATGCTCATAATGGCGTTCAGTGCCACGGTGATGACAATACCCTTGGCCAGCTCCAGCTGAACCTTGTTGTTGTCGAAATCGGTGTTGACAACGGTGCCGTAGAAGCCGGAACCGGTCATCACCTGAGTGCCGGGGACGAGAGACTGCTGCATTGCACGCAGTTCCTCCATCTGCTTACGCTGACGCTTCTGCGCGGAAATCATCATCCAAGCCAGCAGCGCCATCAGGGCAATCATAATCAGGAGGTTAAAATCCATGGTCTCACTTTCACATCCGCACCCGTACCGCTCACCGCGAGGGTTGAGCGTACCAGAAGGTGTGGAATCGTAGATACAGTACGTATCCATCCTACGCGAGAGCCTGGGCTTTAGCGCACCGAACCAGCGTTTTTGTGAGGTTTACCTGAGTTTTGTCCAGCCCGTGGCGTAATTTTAGGGCCTGTTGAGGGTCCGTTGAGGGTCTGTCGGAACATCGGTTGAGCTCCCGCCGGCTCTCGCAGACCGTCGACTCGCAGACCGCGGACTCCTGAAAGCCCGCCGAAGCTACCGCCGGTCTGCTCAAAAGGCCAACCAGCCGGCAGACGAACACCCGGACCGTGCCCTAAAGCTGAATCTCGGGGGCCTCCAAACCCAGGTGCTCCCAGGCCGCAGGCAAGGCCACGCGACCGCGCGGGGTGCGACCAATCAGGCCCTCACGCACCAGATAGGGCTCCGCCACGGTCTCCACGGTCTCGGTCTCCTCCCCCACCGCAATGGCGAGGGTAGACAGGCCAACCGGTCCGCCGCCGAACTTGTGAATGAGCGCCTCCAGCACGGCACGGTCCAAGCGGTCCAGGCCGCGCGAATCAACCTCATACATGTCCAGGGCGGTCGCGGCATCACGCGCATTGATGCGGTCCACACCGTTCACCAGGGCCCAGTCGCGCACACGGCGCAGCAGGCGGTTCGCGATACGGGGCGTGCCGCGGGAACGACCCGCAATCTCGGTGAAGCCCTCGGAGGTAATCTGCATGTCCATCAGGCCGGCGCTACGGCGCAACACCAGCTCCAGCTCCTCGACCGAGTAGAACTCCAGGTGGCCGGTAAAGCCGAAGCGGTCGCGCAGGGGCCCGGGCAGCAGACCCGCACGAGTGGTTGCACCCACTAGGGTAAACTGCGGAAGCTCCAGCGGAATGGAGGTCGCGCCGGCACCCTTACCCACCACAATGTCCACACGGAAATCTTCCATCGCCATGTAGAGCATTTCCTCAGCAGGGCGACTCATGCGGTGAATCTCATCGAGGAACAGCACCTCGCCGGGGGTCAGCGAAGACAGAATCGCCGCCAAGTCCCCGGAATGCTGAATTGCGGGTCCGGAGGTGATGCGCAGCGGCGCGTCCATCTCAGCCGCAATAATCATCGCGAGGGTAGTCTTACCCAGGCCGGGAGGGCCCGAAAGTAGCACGTGATCGGCACTACGGCCGCGCATCTTCGAGGCCTCCAGCACGAGGGAAAGCTGCTGACGCACGCGGCGCTGACCCACGAAGTCGTCCAGGGACTTGGGGCGCAGGGCCGCCTCAATCATTTTCTCTTCGGGTTCTTCTTCCATCGCGACCAGGCGCTGCGCGGGCGCGCCCGGGACGCCGGGCACCTGACCGGGAAAATACCCGCCGGAAACCGGGGACGCCGCGGCCTGCGGATCGTAGGGGTTCTGGGTCATAAAATTCTTCTTTCGTGGAGTGAGTGAGGTGCGAGGTAACGGGCGCGCCAAAATCGGCCGGGGTCAGTCAGATCGCCCGGCAGGCGGCCCTAGTGGCGACCCACCGTGTTCTGCGTGCCCAAGGAGGCGAGCACGCCGCGCAGAGCCACACCCACCGGTTCGCTCTCGGCGGCGGGATTGTGCTTCACATACGCATCGATGGCAGCAGAGGCGTCCTTCTCGCTCCAGCCCAGGGAGGTCAGCGCATCCAGCACCTGCGGCTTCCACACGATGCCCTGGCTCAGCGGCAGTTCATCGGTCTGGCCGTCGCTGAGAATCAGCTTGCCGGCAAGCTCCAGCACGATGCGGCGGGCGCCCTTCGGGCCGATGCCCGGAACCTTCGTGAAGGCCTTGTCGTCGCCGGTGGCCACGGCCCGCTCCACCTCCGCGGCGGTGTGCACGCTCAGCACCGCCAGGGCGATGCGGGGGCCAATGCCCGAGACCGAGAGCATCATGTCAAAGACCTCGCGTTCGGCCGGCTCGGAGAAGCCGTAAAGGGTCATGGACTCCTCGCGCACAATCATGGTGGTCAGCACGGAGGCCTCCTCTCCCGTGCGCAGCTTGGAGAGAGTGCGCGCGGTAGCGTGCACCAGCATGCCGAAACCATTAACGTCAATCACCGCGTGGTCAAGCCCCACCTGAGCCACGCGGCCGGTCAGCGATGCAATCATTCTCTCCACCTTTCAACGCCCCGCACCGGGGCGAACGATACTGCACTCCCCCGCGGCCTGCTGTGCCGCCGGCGCGCATCGGGGCCGGCGGGTCTGCCACGGGAAGACACTATCAGTATATTAGAATATTTCTTCTGAAATCAAGAGGTATTCGAATTCTTTAGCGAATCCGGCGCCCCTAGCGACGGGCCTTAGCCTCCGCCTCCATCCAGGCGCGCTGCGCGGGAGTCAGCGCACCCGCACGGCGAGCCTTCGCGGGCCGCGAACCCTGGTGAGTCTGTGTCTGTGCCGACATGTTAATACCCGAACCAATACCACCGCCACGCCAGCCGTGGCAGATGGCGATGGCGAGCGCATCGGCCGCATCCGCGGGCTTCGGCATGGCATTCAAACCCAAAATGCGGGTCACCATGCGGCCCACCGAGGCCTTATCCGCGCGACCGCTACCGGTCACCGCCGCCTTCACCTCGGAAGGCGTATGGAAGAACACCGGCACGCCGCGCATCGCCGCCGCAGAAATCACCGCACCCGAGGCGTGCGCCGTACCAATCACCGTGTTCACCTGCTCCTGCGCAAAGATGCGCTCAATCGCCAGGGCGTCGGGCCGGTAGGTGTCCAGCCAGTGCGAGGCCGCATTGAAAATCCAGAGGATGCGCTGGTCCAGCGCGCGGGCCGGATCGGTACCCGCCACGCCCACGTTCACGAAGTGCGCCTTACGGTCCGCGGTCATGTCCAGCATTGAGAAGCCACAGCGCGTGAGGCCGGGGTCCACACCCATGATGCGGGTCGCCCCCGGCACGCGGTCCACGGCGGCGACCGCATGGTTTTCGCGCATGCTATCGCGCGCGGCAGATGCAGCGTTCACGTGTGCTTTCCTTCCAAAATTCGCGGGGTCTACGGTTCGCGGGTCCGCCAGCCGAATCCCCGGCCGAGCGTTAGGCCGGTCGTTTAGGTCGGGCACCGGTCGGCATAACGTTCAAAAGCCACCTCCCGCCGGGTCCACACGCGGTAGACCGGCCGGGAAGTGGCTTCAGTGCACGCTCAGAAGTGGCGCGCTCAGGCGGTGACTACTCGGCTTCCAGCTGAGCAACAACCTCGTCAGAGACGTTAGCGTTCGAGTAGACGTTCTGCACGTCGTCCAGTTCCTCGATGGCGTCTGCCAGCTTCAGGAACTTCTTGGCACCCTCGGCGTCCAGGTCGACCTGCATGGTCGGGCGGAAGACCGGGTCGTCGTTGTTGTACTCCAGGCCAGCCTCGTCCAGAGCCTTACGAATCTCGGGCAGGTCGGTTGCAGCGGAAACCACGGTGAAGATATCGCCCTCGTCCAGAACCTCTTCAGCACCGGCATCCAGAACGGCCATCAGAACGTCGTCCTCGGTCAGACCGTCAGTCTTGGTCACCTCAGCAACGCCCTTGCGCTCGAACAGGAAGGCCACAGAACCCTGGTCAGCCATGTTGCCGCCGTTACGGGTCACAGCCAGGCGAACGTCGGAAGCCGCACGGTTACGGTTATCGGTCAGACACTCGATGTACAGAGCGGTACCCTGCGGGCCGCGTGCCTCGTACATAATCTCGGTGTAGTCGATGGTCTCACCGGTCAGGCCAGCACCACGCTTAATTGCGCGGTCAATGTTGTCGTTGGGAACGGAGTTCTTCTTCGCCTTCGACACAGCAAGGTCAAGAGCGGGGTTACCGGCGATATCGGCGCCACCCATACGTGCCGCAACCTCAATAGCCTTAATGAACTTTGCGAAAGCCTTCGCGCGCTTAGCGTCGATAGCGGCCTTCTTGTGCTTAGTAGTCGCCCATTTAGAGTGACCCGACATTCGTATCTCCCTTAGTCAAAACCTCTGCGCGGGCACAGCAAAACGTTCCGCGCACTGTACTATAACTCAATCAACTATACCGTAGCGGAGGCGCGCACCACCTCCTAGAGTGCACGCCAGCGCCCGGAATAGTACGTCAATAAACCGCTAGCGGGGGCGAGACACAGCCGAGGCGCGCGCCTTCTCCACCAGAGAGTCGTCAATCGCGTTCGGCGTGAACTCACCAAAACGACGAATCGCAGCCTGCTCAATCAGATAATCCGAAATCTTCGGGTTCTTCGGCAACAGCGAGCCGTGCAGGTAGGTGCCAATGACATTGTGCACGCGCGCACCCTCGTGGGAATCCGTCACGTTATTGCCCGCGCCCTTGGTCACGGTCGCAAGCGGGGTGCAACCGGAACCCAGGTAGGTCAGGCCCGAGTGGTTCTCAAAACCAATCACGGTACCAAACTCCTCAGACTCCTCCACGATGTTGCCGATCAGGCGTTCGTCACCGCCGACCGTGTGCGCATCGAAGATGTTGATGCCCTTGAGCACCTCGCCCTCGCGGGTGCGGAATTCCCTACCAAACAGCTGGTACAGGCCGCAGATGACGAGCATGGGCACGCCGTCTTCGGCCAACGAGCGCAGGGTGCCGCCGATAGCGTGCAGGTCGTCCTGAATCACGGACTGGCCGGAGTCCTGGCCTCCGCCGCCGAGGATGATGTCAACATCCTCGGGGAAGGCCTGACCGGGGTTGTGGTCCAGAATTTGCACGTCGAAGCCGTGTGCCTGCGCGCGACGAGCCAGCGCCAGGGTGTTGCCCCAGTCGCCGTAGATGTTCATGTCCAGCGGGTAGAGCTGCACGATGCGCAGCGTCTTGCCGTTGTTCGGGCCGGGCGCCGGGGTGCCCTCAAAAGTGTGGGTTGCCGTCATTATGAGACCTTCTCAACGTCGGTAATCTTTGCCAGCTCTTCACGCAGGGCCAGCATGGCGGTGTAGGTGCAGAAGATGCGCATGGGCGCATCCCCGCTGGAGGCGATGAACTGCTTGAGCGCATCGGCCAGGTTCTCGTCGACCTCGCCGACCTTCACGCCGTCGTGTTCCAGGCGCAGCGCCATGTCCCATGCGCGCACACCCGAGACCATCTGCACGCCGGTGCCGCGCAGGCTGTCGAAGTCAACATCCCACAGCCAGGACACGTCACGACCGTCAGCGTACTGGTCATTAATCGTAATCATGGTGGCGTAGTCGTCAGCATTCGCGCTGGCCAAGGACAGGCGGAAGCCACTGGGGTTCTTCACGAGCAGTAGCTGCAACGGGCGGCCGTTCACATTCAGGGTCTCGCCACGGCCGAAGGCGGGGGTAATCTTTGCCAGTTCGTCGATGAGCGCGCTCTCGTCGAGCTTATCGCCCATGACCGCGCGGGTCAGGGCCATCGCGCCGGCGGCGTTGAAGATGTTGTAGATGCCGTACAGGTTGATCTCGCCGACCTTCTGCTCCCCCGCCACATCGAAAGTTGCGGAGGTGCCGGAGAAGGCGGTGAGGGTAACGTCGGCATTGGGCAGAGACTGCTTCGCGACAGTGCCGCCGCGCATCTCATCGTCCGAAGGGAAGTAAGAGCGCAGGGACTCGGCCAGGCCGTAGTAGTTGACCTTCACGCCCGGCTGCACATTCTCAGCGAGGGAGCGGATGCGCGGGTCCTCGCGGTTGAGCACCACGGTGTTGGTGGTTGCGGCGGCCACGGTCGCGAGCATGCGGCGGGTCGTATCAATCTCACCGAAACGGTCCAACTGGTCACGCAGAACGTTCAGCAACAGCGCGTAGTCGGGCTTAACAGCCTTCACGAAGTGCACGGCGTGTGCCTCATCGAGTTCCAGCACAGCAATGTCAGCCTCAAGCTTGCCGGTGAGGGTCATCTCACCCAGCAGGGCGGCGGCCACACCGCGCACAAAGTTGGAGCCGGTGCGGTTGGTGAAGACCTTCAGGCCCTGCGCCTCAAGCAGCTGAACAGCCATCTTCGTGGTGGTAGTTTTACCGTTCGTACCGGAAACGACGACCACGCCGTAGGGCAGCTTCGCAAGCTCTTCGGCTACGAACTGCGGGTGCAATTTTTCCATGACGAGGCCGGGGAACGCGGAACCGCCACCACGAAGCTTAGTCGCGTAGCGCACGCCCTGACCCAGAAGACGAATGAGGGGTTTGGACATGCTTACCATTCTAGTACACGCGCACGGCGCCGCTGAAGGGTGCGGCGGAGGCGTTCGCTCAGGCCAAAACGGGCCGCGGCGAGCGTGAACCGTGCCGGGCGGGCGGCTTTAGAAGAGCGAGCTCTGTACCCTCACCCGCGTGAATCCCCGGTCGGGAACGACCAGCAGGTTGCGCCACTCGGCGGTGTTGACGAGGAACGCGACGTCGGGATCGCCCACGTGGGCGCTCACAAACTGTCCCGCCGCTCCCGTGCAGAAGAACCCGGCCGTGCTACCGTCCAGCGTCGAATAGCACGGTGCGAGCGGTTCCGGATTGTGCGCGCGCAGGGCCGCGTACGGGCGGTTCATCGCCGGGGAGGGAACCCATGGCTCGTCCAGAGCGGATAGCTGCAGGTCGGGCTCCCCCGCCAGGAACTCGGTGAGGGCGGCGTGGGCGCGGGCCACCGCATCCTCGTGGGTGGCGCGGAGCTGAGCACCCAGGAGCGGATGCGTCCAGGCGCGGTACTTGCTCGCCACCTGCTTGACCTGGCCGATTCCGGCGAGGGCGGTCACGGCGTCCTCGGCACGGCGGATGATCAGCCCGTCCGGGGCAAGCGCAACGTAGGTGGCCGTGGCGACGGCCTGCTCGTCGAGGCGTCGCGGGGTTGAGGTCAAAGAGCTCGTGCCGACCTTGTGGGTACCGTCTGGGAACGTGGCGATGTAGAGGCGGTGCTCCAGCATGGCGTAGGCGCGCATGGAGTCGGTGAGCGTTCCGGGGTACAGGTGCGCGCTGTGTAGGGCGGTGAATTCGTCGCGGGCGGCGCATCGGGGACACTGCTGGCCGCGGTCGATGCGGGCGGCCTCGGGGCACGGGTGACGGCGGGTTCTGGGGGCGCGGGGGTCGGTTGAGCCGGTCGTGTAGCCGGAGCAGAAGCGGTACGGCGCGCCGGATGCGTCAAGGGCCACGCGCAGGCTCAGGTAGGCCCCGGGGGTTAGCGGCACCCGGAGGCGACGGCCCGCAGGGCGCACGGACAGTTCAGTACCCGCAGAACCGGAACCGTTCGGTCCGGGTTGGCCCGTTCCGGCCTCGACAGCCTCTAGCTCGAGAACGGGGCGGCGGTCCACCCAGCGCAGCTGCCGCCACACGAGGGCGCGCGGAGCGGTTTCACCGCCGACGCGGGCGGCGGGTTCGGCGGAGTAAGCCTCGGCACCGTCGAGGGCGTTCTCACGGAAGGCGTTCTCAAGCAGATTGGGGTAATCCATGACTATCAACTCTAGCGGTTTGAGTGGCCCGAGGAGTGCCGCAGAGCAGCAAAGAGCCGGCCCGGCGGGGCGCCGCGAAAGAACGCTCTCAAAAGCGTCGCGAGCCCGAGAGATAAGAAGTACGGGCCGACCTAGCTCAGGCGGGCGAAACCCTCTGCGAGCGCCGAACGCATGTCGTCCAGGGTGCGCGACATGGTTTTGGTCTGGGCAATAATCGGCAGGAAATTGGTATCGCCGCTCCACCGCGGCAGAATGTGCTGGTGCAGGTGGTCGGCAATTCCCGCGCCGCCCACCTTGCCCTGGTTCATGCCAATATTGAAGCCGTCGTTGTGCGAAACCTCGCGCAGAACCTTCATGGCAAGCTGGGTCAGCTGCGCAATCTCCAGGGTTTCCGCCTCGGTCGCATCGTCATAGAACGGAATGTGGCGGTACGGGCAAATCAGCAGGTGCCCGGGGTTGTACGGGTAGAGGTTGAGAATCACGAAGGCATGCTCACCGCGGTGCACAATCAGCGACTCCTCATCACTGCGGCTGGGCGCGGTGCAGAAGGGGCAGGTCTTCTCGGTGTAGTCCTTCTGCCCACCGCTCACGTAGGCGGTGCGGTGCGGGGTCCACAGGCGCTGGAACTGGTCGGGTGCGCCGGGTAGCTCGAAGGAATCCTGCACCGAGGGTGCGGTGGTCTCGGGGGTCGTGTTCTCGCTCATAGTCCCATTCTATAGCGTTTTCACGTTCCCACCAGGGGCGTCCACGG
Source organism: Rothia mucilaginosa (assembly GCF_901875305.1). Taxonomy (GTDB): domain Bacteria; phylum Actinomycetota; class Actinomycetes; order Actinomycetales; family Micrococcaceae; genus Rothia. Next base: position 56,596 of record NZ_CABFLY010000008.1, on the reverse strand, counting down.
GTCGGCAGTGCGGACCGGCTGAGAGCCCCGCGATAGGAATAGAAAGGGGCGCCCGGTCCGTCCACCAGAACGAAACCGGCGCCCCTCAACACTGCGGGCCCTAGCCCTCGAACTTCATCAGCTGCACCGTGCGGGTCTCACCGCGGAAGGTGAACGAGAAGGTCAGCATGCCGTCGCGCACCGTAAATTCCTTTTCAGACTCCGAAGCTGCCATCGGGTTGCGGTCCATCGTTCGACGGTCACCCACCGAGGTCCAGCTGTAGTCGCCCTGACCGGACTCGAAAGTACCAACCCAGATGACCGTGGCCGTCTCTTCGTAGTTGAGGTGGTAGGTTACGGTGATTTTATTACCGCGCACCACGGCGTCCACGTAGTTCTCGGTGTCACCGAGCTGTAGCCACGTGCTCTCCGTCTGTGATGCGTCATCGCGCGGAACGTAGGTTTCAGAGCTGGAGGAGGGAACCTCAGAAATAATCTGGATTTCCGAGGTTTCCGTGCTGGCCGGGGTGGCACGCGCGGAGGCAAACGATGCGTCATCGACAGTGACCGTTCGAGCGGTCAGAGAGGTGCCGTTCGACGAGCTAGAAGCGCCAGCCGTAGCGGAGGCGCACATGCCCAGAGTGAGCGCACCGGTCAGAACCAGCACGCCCAGAGTGGTCTTAGAAGCCACAGGTTGCTCCTGTTGAGTGTTTGAGTGAGAGTTGTGAGTGCATGCTGGAACGAAACGAATATAAAGCAACACCCCGTAGCATGCGAGCTACAGGGTGTCTTCGTACGCCAGCACGTAGATAGTGTATCCGCAGTGGCGTTTTATTGTGTATACCTACTAGGCATTTTAAGTGATAATTTCCTCACAATTGGGTTATTCGAGAATGTATTTGTGAAATAAGCTCTCGGGGTGAACCCAGGGTTACTCATCATCGCCAAGAGGGTTTGCTCCAGCGTAGATTGAATGTTGGTTACTGTTGGGTTAAGTGCGTTCGAGGCGCCTTGATATGTTTTGACGGGTGCATATACACGCTCCCCCGGGCCTCGAAGCAAAACTTCCCAAGACTACTTGCGGGAACGGAATGAGAACTTCTCACGAATAATCGTGAAGGTCTGGCGGGTTTCCTCCAGCAGAGCCACAGGCTCCTGCTCGGGCGCTTCCTCACGTACCGCCACCTCACTGCCGGTACCGCGGCCAGCCTCGGCACTCGGGCTAGCCCAACCAGCGACCTCCTGCCGATTACCCTCAGCCTGTTCTTCAAGCCAGCTACCGGCCCGGCCGGTGCCGGGCGCATCCGTTGCCTCGGGCATCAGGCGGGTACCGTCCCTACCCGTTGCCTCCTGAGTCGGGCCGGACAGGCCCTCGCGGCGAGCGTACTGGCGGGCCAGCAACGCCCGAAGCTCCGCAATCTCCAGGCGGAGGTCATCCACATCAGCCTTGGTGGCGGGGTGTTCCTGCTCCTCCACTCCCCCAATTTTCTCGATAATCCAGCTCGCGAGCGCACCGGTAGCGACCGCGACCAAGCCCACCCCGTACAGCATGACGACCACGGCAATCGCCCTACCGATGCCGGTGACCGGGTAGACGTCACCGTAGCCGACCGTGGCGAGGGTCGTGAACGTCCACCAGTAGGCGGTGGGCAGGTCACGAATCATAGCACCCGGGGCGGAGGACTCCACCGAATAAATCCCTAGGGCGAACATGATAATGAAGATTGCGGTGTAGCCGAAGAGCTTTACTCCCAGCTCGGACAGCCTCTTGTACTGGCGGTTGGTGGTCAGGTGAATCATGGCCAGGAAGCTGACAATACGCCAGGCGGGCAGCAGCACAATCGCCAGATTCATGAGGTTGTGCGTGATGAAGTAGAGTCGACGTGGCGCCAGATACAGGCGAATGCAGTAGTCGGCAGCGAAGAGGGCCCACAGAATCAGCTGCAGGAAATTAAGGTGAGCGTCGTACGGTTCCCGGATTCGCGTACTCACAATGGGCGCAGCAAAAGCCAGGAGATACAGTAGTGACGCCACGAACATGGGCTTGGAGGTGCGCTCCTCCCACGCCGCCAGGTTCTTCTCGCCGCGGTACTTGCTGAGTCTACGGAAGAAGCGGGTGCGCGGGGCGCGACGCGGTGGGTCCGTGACGGTGCGGGTGACCGTGCGGATGGTGGTCGTCTGTGTTCCGGGTTCGCGCACCTCGCGGGCGGTTTCGGTATAGGTTTCGGCATGGGTTTCAGCAGAAGATTCAGCGGACCCGATGCCGAGCGTGGACCGGGGCACGACGGGAATACCCTGCGTGCGCGGGCGGTGGCTTGTGCGGGTGATGCGGTGGCTCTCGCGGTGCGTGCCATCCGGCTCGTCGCTGGTGGCGTATTCTTCGACTACTTCTTCGTAGTCTTCATCCTGCGCGGGATTGTATGCGTCACCGTCGCCGTCCGCGGGGGTCTGTAATTGATGCTGTGCCGTCCTATCCATAGGAGACATAATACTCTGCGCCTTGTGGGCATCCTGGCGCCTCGGTCGGGGCATCGTGTGATTCTGTGGGTTCTGCCGCATCCATGCTTCGTTGCACCGTATGCACTGGAGCTGGCACAATGTGTGGTGCGTGCATCAGCTGCAAATGCGGGTGCGCACCACCGATATCTTCCATCCATGAGTCCACACCGGAGTGTTCCATGACCCCTTCACGCTTCCTCTCCTCTACTGTTCCCGCGGCCCCGTCGGGTCTTCCCGCATCCGGCCTGCATAGGGGTGCTGTGCGTGTGCGGACCCGCGGCGTTGCGCTGGTGCTTTCCCTGGCTGCGGCTCTGGTGGTGCCTCTGAGCGGGTGTGCTACGCAGAATGCGGATTCTTCCGCTTCGGCTTCGGCCAGTGTTGATGGTTCGCTTGCGGTCAGCCGCGGGGTGGCCCCGGTGAATGAGGAGCGTGAGGGCTACCGTCTATTCTCAGGTCGAGGCCCTGTTGAGGAGGCCGTGTTCGAGGGACCCGCGGGTACCGGCTCGTATTCCTATATTGAGTTTGAGCGGCGCGGCGAGCCGACGGCCCCCATGCGTGTTTCTCTGCGTGATGAGGCTGGGACCTCGGTGGAGTTCCCGGCGGGTGAATCGGGTGAAATGGGTGGCGTGTGGGTTCGCAACACCGCTTCCCCTTCCGCCTCCGCGAGCGCGGGCGCTTCGTCTGACGTGTCATTGAGCGCGACGCGAGTGACGGCTTCCACCTCGAATCTGGCCGATGATGCGCAGTGGGTGGTGTCGGTGCGTTCGATGGGCGTTGATTCCTCTGGTGAGCTGACTGCTCCGGAGGGTCTGGCGCTCGTGAGCCAGACGCTGTCGTCGGGCGATATTGTTCAGCAGGGCACGCGAGGTTTTGTTGACGACACGACGAACCGTTCGAGTTCTGCCGCTGTGGAGAACCGTTCGGGCGCACCGATTCGGGTGTACTGTGCGGGGGCCACGCGCCAGGAGCTGACCGTGCCTTCCGGCGGTCGTGTTTTCTTGGATGATTTGGGGGTGCGTGCGGCGGATAAGTCGCCGTTGCTGTGCGGTGTGGTGACTTCGGATGCATCGGCCCGCTGGACCCTCACGACGCTGAGCTCCCGCGCGTAGCGAAGGAAAACTGAGGAATCTGGAAATATCGAAAGCTGCGTTTGACGAGCTATCGACCCTTCGACCGCGACACAATCGCAACAGCGTGAGGCGGGGGCCGCTTTCAACCAAAATGTTACAGCATGTGATGGGGGTGTCTAAGAAAATCTCAGATCAGCGGGCCAAGGATAGAGACACCCTCCCCGGATAGACTGATGAAGCCCCGAGATATCAATAAATACGCAGGAAAATCCCCCGTCACCACTGCACACAATTAGCGATCACATAGCGACGAATAGTCGTCAAACTTAGCCGGAGCTAACCAGAAAAGACGGCGTTCAAAAGACGATACTGGAAGAGACAGCATTACATCCCTTCATCTGTAAGGAAGCTCAAGATTATGACCGTTGTGTCAAATACATCTGAAGCACTCAAGTCCCCCTACGCGGACACCCTCAATCGTCTACTTTCCGATGCACGCGCAGAAGCCGTCGAATCCAGCGTCTCCGAACTCGAACGCCTGGCTATTGCACACGACGCATCCCACTACCTGCTCGTGCCCGCCGGTCTGGTCCGCCCCGATTCCGCCGAAGATGTTGCAAACATCTTCCGCGCAGCAGGCGAACTCGGCCTGCCCCTGACCTTCCGTTCCGGCGGTACCTCCCTGTCCGGTCAGGCCAGCGGTGACGGCCTGATGGTCGACACCCGCCGCTACTTCAAGAAGATCGAAGTTCTTGAGGACGGTAAGAAGGTTCGTGTGCAGCCCGGCGCGACCATCATGATGGTTAACAACTACCTGGCCCCCTACGGCTACAAGCTCGGCCCGGACCCTGCCTCCTGGTCGGCCTGCACCATCGGTGGCGTGGTCGCTAACAACTCCTCCGGTATGTCTTCGGGTACCGCCTACAACACGTACAACACCCTGGACTCCATGGTGTTCGTGCTGCCCAGCGGCACCATTATTGACACCGCAGAACCGGACGCCGACCAGAAGCTACGCTCCCTCGAACCTGAACTTCACGAGGGCCTGCTACGTCTGCGTAAGCGCGTCACCGAGAACCCCGAGTCTATGGCGAAGATTCGCCAGCAGTACTCCATGAAGAACACCATGGGTTACGGCCTGAACTCCCTGGTCGACTTTGAGACCCCCGTGGACATTCTGCAGCACCTGCTGATTGGTTCGGAGGGTACCCTCGGTTTCGTTGCTTCGGCAACCTACCGCACCCGCCCGATTCTGAAGAACATTTCCACCGGCCTGCTGGTGTTCAACAACCTGATTGATGCTGCACGTTCCGTGCCTGAACTGGTTGCTAACAAGCTCGCAACCGTTGAGCTGATGGACGCCACCAGTATTCGTGTGGGCCAGCGTACCGGTCAGGCTGCGGAGGCGCTCGCCGCCATCGACGTGAAGGATCACGCCGCTCTGCTGGTTGAGTTCCAGGGCAACTCCGAGCAGGAGCTGAACGACCTGGCTGCCGCTGCGGCACCCATGTTTAAGAGCCTGCCCGTGGCTTCGCCGGTGTCGATGACCAGCAAGCTGTCTGAGCGTAACGCACTGTGGGCTGCCCGCCGTGGCCTGTACACCACCGTTGCGGGTAACCGCCGCTCCGGCACTAACGCACTGCTGGAAGACGTGGTTGTGCCCGTCGAGGTTCTGGGTAACACCTGTAGCGACCTGACCAAGCTGTTCGAGTCGCACGGCTACCAGGATTCCGTGATCTTCGGTCACGCGAAGGACGGTAACATCCACTTCATGCTGAACGAGCAGTTCCGCGACCCGAAGCGACTGGACCGCTACCGCGACTTCACTGAAGAAATGGTTCAGCTGATTCTGGGCAACGAGGGCTCGCTGAAGGCTGAGCACGGTACCGGCCGTATCATGGCTCCGTTCGTGAGCCGCCAGTTCGGTGAGGAACTCTTCGACGTTATGCGCCAGATTAAGCGCCTCATCGACCCGAAGGGCATCATGAACCCGGGCGTTCTGCTGGTTGAGCCGGACACCGACTACGTGACCGACCTGAAGGTTGCCGAGACCGTTGAGGAAGAAGTCGACCGCTGTGTGGAGTGCGGCTACTGTGAGCCGGTCTGCCCCTCCCGTAACCTGACTTTGACCCCGCGTAAGCGCATCGTGCTGCGCCGTGAAATTGCTGCCGCTGAGGCGAATGGCGACCACGAGCTCGCTGAGCGCCTGCGTAAGGAGTACGAGTACTACGGTATTGAGACCTGTGCTGTGGACGGCATGTGCCAGACCCGCTGCCCCGTGAACATTAACACCGGTGACCTGATTCGCCGCCTGCGTTCTGAGAACCAGAACAAGCTGGCCGCTACCGGTTGGAAGGTTGCCGCACAGCAGTGGGGCTTCATGGACAAGATGGCCGGTAAGTCCCTGACTGTGGCTAAGAAGCTGCCGTTCCCGGTGGTTCACGGTACCACCAGCATCGCCCGTAAGATCATGGGCGACGATATGGTTCCCTCCTACAAGAAGGACCTGCCGGTTGGCGGTGTGGCACGTAAGCCGCATAAGGACGCTAACGCTGAGATTGTGTTCTTCCCCGCTTGCGTGAACTCCATGTTCGGCGGTGTGGACGGCGACGGCAAGCACGACCCGATTAACGCAACTCAGGCGTTCATCCGCCTGTGCGAGCGTACCGGCGTGAAGTACCGCATCCCGGACAACATTGGTGAGATGTGCTGCTCCACCCCGTGGAAGTCGAAGGGCTTCACCGACGGCTACTCGATCATGAGCGACCGTGTGCTGAAGTCCCTGTGGGAGGCTACTGACGGTGGCCGCCTGCCGGTCGTGTGTGACGCTTCGTCCTGTACTGAGGGTCTTGAGGTGATGCGTGAGAAGGTACTCAAGGCGCTCGAGCACAAGATCGTGAACGGCCTGAAGCCGGGTGAGCCGGACTTCTCGCGTCTGCGCATGTATGATGCGGTTCAGTTCGCCGCCGATAACATGCTGGACAAGCTGACCGTGTCCGCTCCCCTGCCGTCTGTTGCTCTGCACCCGACCTGCTCCATGACTCACCTGGGCACTCAGCCTGCGTTTGAGAAGATTGCGAACGCGATGAGTGACGACGTGTATGTGCCGAAGCACTGGGGTTGCTGTGGTTACGCGGGTGACCGCGGTATGTTGCACCCGGAGCTGACTGCGAGCGCTACGGAGGCTGAGGCTTCTGAGCTGAGCGAGCAGAAGGAGTTTGCCGCATACATTTCGGCTAACCGTACCTGTGAGCAGGGTATGACCGAGGCAACCGGCCACACCTACCAGAACGTGCTGCAGCTACTGGAACGCACCACCCGCTAACGGGTTGAGCGCATAGCAGCGGTATAAAGAAGGGACCCGGCGGGCTATCAGATGGGATAGCCGCCGGGTCCTTTTATGCTTGTTGCCTTCTAGGCTGTCTTTAGGCAGTGACCAGGTGGGTTCCTAGCGCGTTCTGTGCAACTGCCTGCACCGGGCTCAGGTCGCTTTCTAGGACAACTGAGCCGTTCGGGATCATCTGTGCGTACTGCAAGAAGGTGCCGATTGTCAGGTCTTCGTGTGCGGTTTCTGGCTGGGTAACGCCGGATGCGCTCGCGACGGTTGTTACGCCTCGTGAGTCTTGTCCGAGGTTTCGTACGCGTTCGGCTTGGATGATTTGGGCGTAGAGCGTTCCGTTGATTTCGGTGACGATGATGACGGCTGATTCTCCGGCGACGTTGCGGGAGCGGCGGAAGACGTCAGCGACTTTCTCAGCCGGGGCTGCGGGGATGACGTGGCATTCTCCTCCGGCACGTTGAGCCGCTAGGGCTACGAGTGCGCGGTGTTCTGGATTGCGGCGGGCAGACAGGTTGAAGCGTCCCGCGATGCGAGCTCGTTCTTTCATCACTTCAATGCTTGCCATTCTTCAATCCTTTCAAATGCGCCTTCTACGATAAAGACTGTTGCTTCTTCGTAAGCGGCGTTGCTTTCCATAATACTATTCAGGGGTCGGTTCTCTTCGACTATAGAGCGGTCGCTGCGGTACTTGTAGCGGTGGTAGTGGAAGTTCCGGTGGGAGGAACAGCCACGAATCACCTGCCAGTACTGCTCCTGTGCCTCTTCGTTACGGCAAGATAGGGCAATGCTGAAGTTGTACGCCATATCTCGAGCCGGGTCGGTAGCGGTACAGGTTGTGTGGCGGTCTGTTATGCGGAGGGTGTTCTCATCATCGAGGTATGAGATAACGGGAGGGTAATCCCAGGTTTCGCTGCAACTGGGGCACCGACAGTAGAATTTCTCGCCGGATATGAGGTGTTTCTTTTTCGCCATGGTGTCGCTCCTTCACGTGGGTATATGAACCCTACCGTGATTTTGAGGAGCATGTGCGCCACGTTCGGCAATCTGTGGAAAACTACCCTCGAAAGCGAGAAAAAGACGACCTGTGGAAAACAGTGCAAGCTACCTTTGGGCCATGAATTCATAAGGAGGACCCGGCGGGCTATCTTATGTGATAGTCCACCGGGTTAGATTTTGTCTGTTTTGTAAGGTTTAAAAAGATATCTAGAATCTAATTGTGGTACAATATTAAACTATAATTTAAATGAAAGAGGTGTACGAGATGATTTTAGAAGAATTTGACCCCAACCGACAGGCTATTATTAATCCACAAGACTTACACAAACCAATTGAAGGATTTCCCAAAGTAGTCATATCGTGCTTTTCAAGAGTAACTTTTGCGCGCCTACTTGAGAATTACGAACATGACGAAATTACAAGAACATCTATGGCTAACTTTGAAGTCATTGTCTATGGGATTACTATTGGAGACCAACAGATTGCTGTCTTTAATGCGCCAGTTGGGGCGGCTTCCTGTGTGGGAATTATAGAGGATATGATTCAATTTGGGATGGAAAAACTCGTTCTCTTTGGAACTTGTGGGGTTTTAGACCAAGATATTGAAGCAACCTCCATCATTATTCCAACATCTGCCCTTCGAGACGAGGGGACTAGTTACCACTATCTTCCGGCAAGTGATGAAGTGGAAGTGAACAAGGGAGTCCTTCCTCTCTTCCAATCTTTTCTGGATAGTCACAATGTTTCATATCAAAAAGGAAAAGTTTGGACGACCGATGCTCCCTATCGGGAAACCATAGGCAAGATGAAGCGTCGAAAGGAATCAGGAGCAATCTGCGTTGATATGGAGTGTTCTGCCGTGGCGGCATTAGCAGCTTTTAGGAGCTTTGAACTCTGCCATTTCTTCTACGCGGCGGACCACCTCTCGGAAGAAAAATGGGATATCAGAACCTTATCTAGTCATTCGGACTTAGATAGTAAGGACAGAATCGCAGACTTGGCAATACAATTTGCGCTCTTTTGGGAAAAGGCTGACTAAATAAACCAAACTTTAATGTATTGATACCAATAGCCTATAATAATATTAATACTTAATGTTATTATGCAGTTAAATCAACTATTTATTCGAGTCTTTTTCGGATGACTATGCGAAAATTGAGTGTAGTTAACCGACTTTCAAAGTTTTAACCCGACAGAAAAGGATGGTCAAGTCCATACCACACAGACAAAAGAAGAGTTCTATCAATATTACGATCTAGATAAGGCAGGCAAAGTCTATCATGAGATTGACTGAAGTAAGATATACAAAGGAGAAGAACGATGATAGAAGAACGAATACATGCTACAAAGCAGTATGTTAAAACTTTATTTGCTGATCGAGCGGATGGCCATGATGTAGAACACACCCTTCGCGTCTATACCAATGCTATAAGAATCGCACAAGCAGAAGGTCCATGTGATATGGAGATAGTGGGCTTGTCAGCTCTTCTTCACGATGCTGATGATGATAAATTATTTCAAACAGAGAATAATGCGAATGCTCGCACGTTTCTAGAAGAGATTTGTATTCCTCAAAACCAAATCAACCAGATTTGCCAGGTTATCAATGCTGTTTCTTTCAGCAAAAATCGCGGTAAACATCCAGAAACCATAGAAGGCAAGATTGTCCAGGATGCAGACCGCCTGGATGCGATAGGAGCTGTAGGAATTGCGCGAACTTTTTCCTATGGTGGCCACAAAGGGAGGCCCCTTACTGATACCATTCAACATTTCCATGACAAGTTGCTCCTCTTAAAAGATGAAATGAACACGGAGACTGCCAAACAAATGGCAGAAAGTCGCCATCAATTTTTAATCACCTTCCTAAATGAACTAGAAAAGGAATTGTACTGAATAAAACATTGAAATTAACTTTTATAAAAGACTCATTTGATAGGAAGATATGCTAAATCGACTATTACCCCCCTTTAAGTTGTTCAATGCATTCAGACATCCTTATCTAATTCGAACAATTACCGGCACCTCTGAACGGTAACGAACGTTAGCACCATCGCTTACACTAGCACGAAGACACCCGCCCGGACTAGGAAAGACTCCCCCACCTGTGCCTCCCCAAAGGCACACAAAGAAACCACTCCCTCCGCAGCCTGTCGCCGCAGGGGGGTCTATATATAGGCTCGGTGCCAGTTCGCTAGCTTAGCTGGCCACGGTCAACTGCAGTCAGCTCGCACCGGCCACAGCTACCGGAACGTGCTGCAGCTGCTGGAACGCACCACCCGTTTAAAGGCTGAGCGCATAGCGGCATAAAGAAGGGACCCGGCGGGCTATCTTATGTGATAGTCCACCGGGTCCTTCTTTAATGGCTTAGAGCGCATAGCGTTCCTCCACTAGCCCAGTATGATTAATAATCAGAAGCGTCTTTAGGGCACCTTTTAAATATTTATTCACAGCGACGGCAAAGGAGCACCGTGTCTACCGTTCACACCACGGTTCAGCTACATACGACCCTCTGGAAGGGCGATGTTAACGAGCGCATCACCTATCAGCTGTATAACCGCAACATTACAATTGATAAGCTTCCGCGCACTTTGCTGGATAAGTATAAGGATGAGGATGAGCTGCAGTTCTCAGGTATCTATTTCCTCACGAATTCTTCGACTGATAATCCGCGTATCTATATTGGTCAGGCAGCAAAACGAGTGAACGGTAATGGGCTCATGGGTCGCATTCGTGAGCACGACCGTCAGAAGGACTTTTGGGATACTGCGTATCTAATTGCGCCTACCGATAATTCTTGGGAGGCGACGGAACTGAACTACCTGGAAAGTGCGTTCTGCCGTCAGGCTCAGAAGGCCAATCGCTATGCATTGGAGAACGGCAATATCCCATTCTCGGGAAATATTGCGAAGGTCAAGAAGGCCATTCTCAGCCCCTTAGTCCATGAGGTTCTTCTGATGCTTCGCGCAAGCGGACACTATATGTTTGAACCCGTTACCTCGGAGAATATTGCTCCCACCGTTGCTAGTTCGCAGCCGGAAATAACACAGAACACACAGCAGAACCAACCTACCGAGACTTCTGTTGGTACAACCCCATTTTCCGATGACTCTCGCCCGGAATCTCATCCGGCTTTTGTCGATGCGGTGTTCCGTATCAAGCGAAAGAATCTGGCGGTTCCCGCTCGTGCGCGAATCGTGGGTAACCTTGGGGCACGCGTGAACGTCGAGGTTTTTGAGGGTGAGGTTCTGCCGGTGCGTGCGCCGAAGAAGGCTGAGGCCCGCTATCTGAAGGATTTGGAGTCCTTGGAGGTCACCCGCAACGAGCAGGCTACCGCCGGTCATCTTGAGGGTTTGAAGATTGTGAAGCCGATTGAGTTTACAAGCCAGTCGGCGGCTTCCCGTTTTGTTCTAGGCGGCTCTTCGAACGGTAATGCGGATTGGGTTTTGGAGTCTGATCCGAACATTTCGCTGGGTGCATTCCTGCAGAACCTTGAGGGTTCTCAGAGCTAATCCCTGCCTGCTGTGTATGAGAAGACCCGGCGGGCTATCTGATGGATAGCCCGCCGGGTCCCTTTGTCAGTTACAGCACCTATTTTCGACTATTAAATAGTCCAATAATCAATACTGCTATTGAGATGCCGTAGAGAATTCCAAGCAGCAGGTCGCTGACATTTGACACTGCGTTCAAGATAATTGCCAGGATCAAGAACAGCATCCCAACAGGAACATACTTATTCGACTTCATACGCTCGTGCTCCCCCAATAATCAACAGCGATACCTCATTTTCAGGGCTATATTAAATATCTGCAATATACATAATATTGATTTATTGAGAAAATTGCCAAAGTTGAGAGGAATCCAGCGATTGTCTTATGTTACATCTTTCTCATTGCGTTTTCAGCAATTTTACGAGTCACTACCCCCATTATCCAGTGAACAAATATCAAATTTAGAAACATTAAAATTACACACAAAATGGATGCTGCAACTATACTTCCAAAAGTAAGCCCCAAATATTCAACGGAACTATATACTAAATAAACACTACCCGGAAAAAGTACAATGCTTGAAATTAGCGACGGAATATACTTCCTTACTATGATGCTTTGCGCTATATGAATTAATAAATGTATCAAGAATGCGATAAACACGCCTATCCACACTAGATACATTTTCCATATTGTAGCCACATAGGTCACCGCAATACATATCACGTATTCTTCAAGAACCGCAACCGCAAACCCTTCAGTACTGAAGTTTCTATACAATTTTCGAAGGATGCTATATTTTTCTATTAGGTCAAGATTTTTTTCAAACCATACCCTGAAACCTACTATCTCCTCCATCTCGTGGACCATAAAAATAACAGGAAACAACCACAGATTTACTTCCACTTTCACCTTCACCTTCTAAATATCTAGATTTAATTACATAGACCAAACAATTCCTTGCCGTTATTATTTTTTAAATATAATCGTCATTTCAATTATAAGACCGTGGTGAAAATTTTAGGCTGGAACACTCCTCTTTTTAGAATACGCAAAGAAACCACCCCCTCCGCAGCTTGTCGCCGCAAAGAGGGTGATTTCTATATATGAGCTAGACCAGAAAGCCTAGTACTACTCAGCAGCCTCAGTGCTGGGCTTGGGGTCTTCGTTCACGCGGTTGCGGATATGCTCCACAATACGTGCCACAGCCTCATCCACGGGCACGCCGTTCTCCTGCTTGTTACCGCGGAAACGGAACGAAACAGCGCCGTGCTCCGCATCCTCACCACCAGCAATCAGAATGAACGGAACCTTCTCGGTAGACGCAGTACGGATCTTCTTCGTGAAGCGGTCCGAACCGTAATCCACCTCAACACGCACGCCGTGCGCACGCAGCTTATCCGCGATCTCAGTCATGTAGTCGTTGAACGCCTCAGCCACCGGAACACCAATCACCTGGACCGGCGACAACCACGCCGGGAACGCGCCCGCATAGTGCTCAGTCAGCACACCCAAGAAGCGCTCAATCGAGCCGAACTTCGCCGAGTGAATCATGACCGGTTCCTGCACGGTGCCGTCCGCAGCCTGGTACTCCAGACCGAAACGGCTCGGCTGGTTAAAGTCGTACTGAACGGTCGACATCTGCCAGGTACGGCCAATCGCGTCCTTCGCCTGAACCGAAATCTTCGGGCCGTAGAACGCAGCACCACCCGGATCCGGAACAAGCTCCAGACCGGTCTCCTTCGCAACCTGCTCCAGAACCGCGGTAGCCTCCTCCCACTGCTCATCAGTACCGATGAACTTATCCTTCTTATCACCCTCAGTGTCGCGGGTCGACAGCTCAAGGTAGAAGTCATTCATACCGAAGTCCTCAAGCAGGCTCAGCATGAACTTCAGCAGGTGACGCACCTCGTCCGGTGCCTGTTCCTTCGTCACATACGAGTGAGAGTCATCCTGAGTAATCATGCGCACACGAGTCAGGCCCTGCAACACACCGGACTTCTCATCACGGTACACGGTGCCGAACTCAAAGAAACGCAGCGGCAACTCACGGTACGAACGGCCACGAGAACGGTAAATCTCGTTGTGCATCGGGCAGTTCATAGCCTTCAGGCGGTAATGGCCGTTATCCAGCTCCATAGGCGGGAACATGCCGTCCGCATAGTACGGAAGGTGACCGGAAGTGTAGAACAGGTCTTCCTTCGAAATGTGCGGGGTGCTGACGTACTGGAAACCCTCCTGAATGTGGCGGGTACGCACGTAATCTTCCATCTCGCGCTTAATCACGCCACCCTTAGGGTGAATCACCGGCAGGCCGGGGCCAATGTTCTTCGGGAAGGAGAACAGGTCCAGCTCACGGCCCAGACGGCGGTGGTCACGGCGCTCCGCCTCAGCGATGCGCTCCTTGTACGCCACCAGCTCGTCCTTGCTCGGCCAAGCGGTACCGTAAATACGCTGTAGCATGGGGTTCTTCTCAGAACCGCGCCAGTACGCGCCACCGGCACGCATCAGGGCGTAACCGTTAGCAATCAGCTTGGTGTTCGGCAGGTGCGGGCCGCGGCAGAGGTCCTTCCAGACGGTCTCGCCGGTCTTCGGGTGCACGTTGTCGTAAATGGTGATTTCACCCTCGCCGACCTCCACGGATGCGCCCTCGGCAGCATTCGCACCAGAACCGGGGCCCTGGCTCAAGGAGAGCAACTCCAGCTTGTACGGCTCGTTCGCCATCTCGGCAACAGCCTCATCGTGGGTGACCACACGGCGGCGGAACAGCTGACCGGACTTGATGATCTTCATCATCGACTTCTCGATCTTCTTCAGATCTTCCGGGGTGAAGGGCTCAGCCACATCAAAGTCAAAGTAGAAGCCGTCAGTAATGTACGGGCCAATGCCCAGCTTGGCGTCCTTACGGTACTCCTGCACCGCCTGCGCCATCACGTGCGCGGCAGAGTGGCGCAGCACGTTCAGGCCGTCCGGCTCATGAATGAAAACCGGCTCAACAGAATCGCCAGCAGACAGCTCGTGGGAGAGATCAACCAGCACGCCGTTCACGCGTGCCACAACGATCTTCGGGTCGTCGGCGAACAGCTCGGCGGCAGTCTTCGCGGACACCTCGCGTTCCTCACCGGAAACGCTAATAACAATTGCTGAAGAATCAGCGGCAGACATAAGTCTCCTTAACTCAGGCGCGCGCGTGCCGCTCGGGGCGCCGCGGGTGCGCATACTATTCCGCACTGTACAGGTGCACGGACACACACCATCTTACAACGGCACCCAGCAAACACTCAGCTTGAGGGCGAATCAGTCCGCATGATGCTCACGCGTATGCTCGTGAACGTCCGTCACAATGTGACTGATATGATGGTCCTTCAGCCGGTAAATCGTGGTGCGGCCATGCTGCTCGCGGTCAATCACGTGCGCCTCACGCAGAATCCGCAGGTGATGCGAGGCCAGCGGCTGAGAAATACCCAGGCACGTGTGCAGCTCGCTCACGCTGTGCGGGCGGTGCACCAGGTGGTGTGCAATGGCCAGGCGTAGCGGGTTCGCGAGCGCCGAGAAGATTGCCACAGACGGGCCGAACTGCTCCTCCCAATCCTTGGGGCCGCTCCCCTCGAAAAGAGGTGCGGAGGCGGGCGCCTCGTGAACGTGGGCGGAGTGGTCTGCGTGGTCGGTGTTAGCTTCAGCTGAGTTTTTGTGGCGGTCTGCGTGGTGGCTCTGAGTCATAGTATTTTCACCTTAGATACAGGTGCGGGGCACGTCAAGAAAGCAACACCTTGTCGGTGTCGGCATTTCTTCACGTGCCCCGTTCCGGTCGTACCTCGTGCGTTCCGCGGTCGCTACGGCGGCCCCGCGCACCTACTCCTCCGGTGAGGAGAAGGGGCCGGTCAGCGAACTCCTCTACTTAGCGGGAGTCGCCACAGCCACCTGCAGGTAACCCTCGGAGGACTTCACGCCCTTGTCGGTCACTGCGCGGTAGCGAACCAGCGGCGCGAAGCCCTGCTTCGACTTAGCAGTCACTGCAATACCCTGAGTACCATCGGGCAGGTTCACCACGCGGTAGGTGCCGTACTCGTCACTGTAGGAGCTGACAACCTGGCCACGCTGGTTCAGCAGCTCCAGCTTCTTCACGGTCTCACCGCGGCTAAACGCGCCGAAGGAGGCCTCATCATTGTTCAACACCGCCACGTTCTGGGTGGTACCTGCGTACAGGGCGACAGAATCCTCACGGGCAATCGGGCTGTTCCTATCCACCACGTGCACCTTCAGCGGAATCGAGTACAGCTGCGCAGTTGCGCCCTTCTTCGCCTTCACGTCGGACATGCGGGCAGGCGCCTTACCGGTACGGTTCACGATAATCTTCGACCCATTATCACGGCGCAGGTCCCAGGTGGTGCCGGTGACCTCGTGGGTGTTCAGGTCAATCGAGAAGGTACCAATCTTGCCGTTAGAGGCAAAACGGATGCCGGTCTCCGCGCTGGAGAACTGACCGCCAGCCGTATTGACCTTCTCCTTATTCACCCAGCGGCTGGGACGGAAGTTCGGGGTCTGCTCAATTTCCTGGAAGTTATAGTCACGGGCGTAACGGTAGTTCGGGGAAATCTTGTGGCTCTGGTGCACGCTCTGCGCCACAGCGGTCTCACCCGAGTAGATGGTGGCGTGGTGCTCCGCCGGCTGGTAAATCACGCCGGAGCCCTCGCCGGTCTTGCCGTAGGAGTCAGCGGGGAAGCTGAACTTCACGGCACCCGAAGCCTGGTTCACCGCGGTCGCCTGGCTGTCAGCATCGCTGATGCGCGGTGCATCCGGGATGCGCACGGTTGCACGACGAAGACGCAGGTTACGTGCGGTCACGGGACGCGCAATCTTTTTCTCTGCGGAACCCTGCTTGTCCTTGTGCGCGGCGTTATCAGCCGTGTTATTGGTGGCGGTCTTCGCTTCAGGAAGCTGCATACCCTCGCGGCGGGCGGCGTTCTCCGCGGACTCAGTGTAGTTCACCGGCATCCACTGCACCTGCTGCCACGGGAACTGGGAGCCCGTAAAGCCGCTGGGCACGAAGTTCGCGAACATTGCCGCCAGCTGCGGGTCTTCCTTATACACGTTCTTACCCTGGCGGGCGTAGGGCGCGTAGGAGCTTGCCGCTTCCAGGTTGAATGCGTTGGTGAAGAGGTTGTGGTCCGTCAGGATGAAGCCGTATTCCTTCATCGCAGTCAGGATCATGCGGGTGAGCTGGTCGTCCGCATGGCCGGTGTTGGCCAGGTACTCCTCCACGTCAAAGCTGGCGGGCAGGAAGCCGCGCTGACCGGCACGCGGAGCGTTCGGGTACTTGCTCACGTCAATCTTGCCGTCGGTGCCCTTCGCGGGGAAGGAGGAGGTCAGCGAGGAATAGTCGGCGGCGGTGATGGAGACCATGTGGTTGATCTTGCCGGCCTTCAGCTCGTCCACACCAATCTGGGTAAGCTCGTTCGCCATACCCACCACGGAGGAGGTGCCGTTCTTGAGGGTCAGCCAGTAGTTGTCCTCGCCCACGCCCTCGAAGTTGGGCTTGGCGAGCATGTAACCGCCCGAAGAGGCGTGGTAGGTCGCCGGGTAGTCCACGGCCACGGGAATATCTACGGTGCCGCGGGTACCCGCGGGAATCTTGTAGGTAATCTCGCCGGTGGTCTCGTTGATGGACGCGCCGGGTACGTTCTTTGCCAGGCGGAACTTCGCGCCGCGAGCAATCGGGTACGAGGTGCGGGCATTGCCGGACTTCGCGTCGATGCTCACGGGTGCGTTGATGGTGACGGTCTGGCCGGCGTTGCCGCGGCCCACGGTCTCGTACTGAATCTTCGCGCTGGAAGGGGTGGAGGCGTTGCCGCCGCCGACCTGCACGCGGGCGGTGCTGGTGTAGGTCTGGGCGTCAGCGTCCTTGACGAATTTAAAGTAGGAACGCCAAATGCCGGTCGCCTCGTCGTACAGGGCGACGGACTGGTCACCTGAGAGGCCGTGATCTTCAGCCAGCCAGGTCGGAATCGGCACGCCACCGGTCAGGATGCGCTTGTTCTCGGGGTTAGCGTTGACGCGCTGGTCGCGGGAGACGACCTCAACATACTCCTGGTGCGGGTTCGCGGAGTTCACGGCGAGGGTCGGGATGTTCTCGTTACCGCCCACGGTCTGGGAGCGGTCCTTGCGGACGGTACCCGCGTTAATGGCGGTGGTGATGGGGTGGTTACCCGCGTCCGCACTGTACTCGAGGAAGGTGCGGCTAATCTCGCTACTGTTGGGGGCGACGGCTTCGGTGCCGGTGAGCTTCTGCGCAGCGAAGGAGTCGTGCGCAAGCTTACCGCTCAGGGGCGAGGTGTTCTCAGTGTTAGTCAGGTTTTCCTGAGTCAGGGAGGAGTTGACCGGTGCCAGTCTATCGATGGTTTTGGCGGCCGGGTCTTCGTTCCAGTGACAGGTGGGTCCGGGCGCCACGTTGGTGAGGGTTGCGAGGGTCGGCACGGTCTTCATACCGGCTTCTACGCAGGTGGTTCCGTTGGGCAGGGTGTGCGTGGAGGCGGTCGCCGCGAAGCTGGCTGGCAGGCTGGCGCCGGTGATGGCGGTGGCCAGTGCCGCGGAGGCAGCGATGGTGGCACGGCGGCGGTTTGCCGGGCGCTGTGCCGGGTTTTTGGATGCAGTTGTGGTCATGTTTTTCTTCCGTTCGTGTCGGCTTGTTTGAGTGAGTGCGTTTGTATGAACAAACACGGACGTGAGTGAAATATTCGTCTGCGAGTGCGTGATGACGCCCCGAGAAACTGGCAGGAATTCCCAGGAAACTCTCAGACAATCCCCATACCCTACCGACTCCCATGAGTGAACGCAAGGCGTTAATGTGATAACAGCCACTTAAATAATTACTAAAGGTTTAACTTCAAGGTGAATTATTACTACACCGCAGTGAATTTAAAGGTGTTCGATTCAAAAGAATTTGCACCGGAGTGTCTAAGCCTTCCTCCTAGTCAGAGGAAACTTTCGACAAAAAACAAAAAAATCACATACTTCCCCGAAATAACGCCTCAAATAAGCTCACAATGAGCCTCAATAAGACAAATGTTGAATTTCTCACACATGGCCACATCCTGGAATTCCCGACCTACCACACCACCACAGCCGCCCCGGGGCGCGCACATCAAACTCACCCACACAGGGGTGGCATCGAGATGAAGGTTGAAGGTTTTCACACCCTAAACCCCCTCTTGCACGCAGAGTAATCATTCATTCCTGCAATTTTTCTTACCCCGGAATGCAACCCCTATGACACGAGCCCCACAAGGCAAATAGAACACAAAAAGAGCATCCCGCCCATGCCTTAACGACACGGACGGGATGCATAATTATTCAGTTCTGGAGGGCCGTAAAAGACCCGCCCAAAGGGCCTCAACCCGACCCTCTCCTATAATCCACTCCCCTACAGGGCACCAGCCTCCGAACAGACATTCACCAGCTCGCCAATACCCTCAATGCGGGTACGCACCTCCTGCCCCGGCTTCAACCACCGGCGCGGATGCAGCGAAAGCCCCACGCCAGCGGGCGTACCCGTGGCCACCAGGTCGCCCGGCTCCAGGGTCATGAACCGCGAAATATACGACAGCAACTGCGCCGGGCTGAACAGCATATCCGCCGTCGAACCACGCTGACGCACCTCACCGTCCACCGCGCAGGTCAGCTCCAGACCGGCGAGCGGATCCACCTCATCGGGGCTCACAATGACCGGGCCAAACGGAGTCATCGCATCCCAGTTCTTACCCTGGAACCACTCCGAAGAACGGCCCTGCCAATCGCGCACCGACACGTCGTTGATGACCGTGTAGCCCATCAGCGCCTGCCGCGCCTGCTCCTCGGTGGCGTTGCGCAAGCGCACCCCGACCACCAGGCCCAGCTCAACCTCCCAGTCAACCTTCGTGCTACCCGTACCGTCGTCGGCGGGCATGCGAATCTGATCATTCGGGCCAATCAGCGCGTTCGAGAACTTCGCAAAGAGCGCCGGGTACTCGGGCACCTCAAGATTCATCTCCTCGGCGTGATCGCGGTAGTTCAGACCCGCGCACACCACCTTGCCGGGCTTATCCAGCGGCCGCACAAAGGGCAGGGATTCCCAGAGCTGCTCGCCGTGGCCCATGACCGTCGCGCCGTTCTCCTTCAGAATCGACAGGGCATTCTTCGGGTCGCCGAAATTCAGGCGGAACCGGCTGTAGAAATTGAGCAAGGGGCTCAACTTGGCCGGCAGCTCGTAGACCGTCTCCTCAAAGAAACAGACGGCACGGCTACCCTTCTCGTCTTTGATCTGACCCCAACGCATATGCGCTCCTTCGCTTCGTTGCTTGACTGTAATGCGTCTACCGTGTGCGGATATTCGATGCTCCCAGAGCGAGTCGCTACTTGAAGCCGTGGCTCGCGTAGGCCTCCACGATGGCGTCCTCAAGGTCCTCCATGAGCAGGCTCGGGTTCGCATCCTGCGCCGCGCCCACCGTCGCCGGGTCGAGCTCCATGTCGAGGGCGCGGTACACATCCGCGGTGACCGCCCGCAGCGAGGCCGAGCCGGAAACCACGATGCCCGTGCTGAACCACCAGCCGCCGCTCACCACGCGCTGAGCGGTGCCGACCAGCTTGATACGCCCGCCGCCTGCGGATTCAGGAAGCTGCGCATACACCGAGTACTCGCCTGGGCAGTACTCCCCCGGGATCTCGCCCACGCGCGCATCCACGCCGACTTCGCGGAGCGCCTGCGCATACATGGACCCAAACAGTTCATAGCGTAGGGTGTTGCCGCTGCGGGCGTCGGAGGCGGGCTGAAAATGGTCCACAACCAGGCACCCCTGATGGTAGGCGGCGGCGTGACCACCCACCTTACGCACCAGGGTCCTAAAGCCGTGCTCCTCGCACGCCGCCACTGCGTCAGCGAATCCGGGGTTCAGCTCATCGCGGCGGCCAAACGCCACTGTGGGGTTCGGCTGGTACATGCGCAAAGTCGCCTCACGCTGACCGCTAGCAACCTCGCGGAGCATCTGCACCGTCTGCTCATGGTGAATGAGGATATCGCCCGAATCGGGCGTGGTTTCTCGAATAATCTGCACGTTTTCTATCTTACCGGCGACAGCGAAAACGCCCCCGCAGAACGATTCTCACCTGTTCAAAAACGCCAATTAACCCCTTCAATGCGAACCCCCCAAACGCTAAGATTAAAGAAGCTATGGTGTGGCACCCCACACTGCCGCACCGAGCACATAGACACAGCATGACAACGCAGAAGAAACGCACCCCCGCGCCCGACGAGTACCCCTCCCCAAGCGCGCCGAACCGTACGTTTCGCAAAGGAGATCGGGCCATGACACAGTCCACCCCCGTCAACACCGCGGCATCCACCGAGGAGGTGAAGGCGGCGAAGTCCAAGCGCACGAAACTCATCGTGCAGGTTGCCATCATCGTAGCCGTCACCCTCATTCTCTGGTTCGTACCCGCCCCCGAAGGCGTCGACCCGCGCGGCATGCACATGCTCGCCATCTTCGTCGGCACCATCCTCGGCCTGATTTTCCAGCCGCTACCCACCCCGTCCGTGGCTCTCGTGGGCCTGGCCGTCGCCATGATTACCGGCACCATGGCGGCAAAGAACGAGGCGCTGACCGGCTTCGGCAACTCCTCCATCTGGATTATCGTGGCCGCATTCTTCATCGCCGACGGCTTCCTCATTACGGGCCTGGGCAAACGCATCGCGCTGCTCTTCGTGCGTGCGCTCGGTAAGTCCTCCCTCGGCCTGTCCTACGGCATGGCCATCACCGACCTGGTGCTCGCCCCCGCCACCCCCTCGAACACGGCCCGTGCCGGCGGCGTGATTTACCCGATCATCCGTTCGCTCTCCGAGGTCAACGGCTCCACGAACGAGACCCCCGAATCCCGCCGCAAGCTCGGCTCCTTCCTACTCATGACCGAGGCACAGGTCAACACCATCACCTCCGCCATGTTCCTGACCGCAATGGCCGGCAACCCGCTGGCCCAGAAGTTCGCACACGACCGCGGCGTGAACCTGGACTGGGGCACCTGGGCCTTGGCCGCCCTCGTCCCCGGTGTGGTAGCGCTGATTGTTCTGCCGTGGATCATGTCGAAGATTTACCCGCCGACCATTAAAAAGACCCCCGACGCACCCCAGCACGCGCGCGAAGAACTGCACGAAATGGGCCCCATGAGCGCGAAAGAATGGATTATGCTCTGCACCTTCGTGCTGCTACTGATTCTGTGGGTAACCGGTACCGCTCTGGGTATTGACGCCACCAGCGCCGCATTCTTCGGCATCGGTATTCTGCTGGTGACCAAGGTCCTGACCTGGAAGGACATGGCGAAGAACTCCAGCGCCTGGTCCACCCTCATCTTCTTCGCCGTGCTCGTGGGCATGGCCGACCACCTCAAGAAGCTCAAAGTCGTGGACTGGATTGGCCAGCAGGCCGCACACAGCGTCAGCGGCATGGCCTGGCCCCTGGCCTTCACCGTGCTGGTTCTGGCCTACTTCTTCATCCACTACATGTTCGCCTCGAACACCGCCCAGATCGTGGCTCTGTACGCCGTGTTCCTCGGCGCGGCCGTCGCGGCGGGCGTGCCGGCCCTATTTGCGGCCCTGTTCCTGGGCTTCGCCGGCAACCTGATTGGCGGCATCACCCACTACGCCTCCGGCCCGGCTGGCGTGTACTACGGTTCCGGCTACTTCAGCGTGGGCGAATGGTTCAAGGTGGGCTTCATGGCCGCTATCGTGAACCTCGTGGTTTGGGGCGTCGTCGGTACCCTGTGGCTTTCGGTGCTCGGCTTCGTCCGGTAGCATTCTATCCCCCCCCCCCGTTCGGCTCACAGGCCGGATGCGGCACTTGCCATAGCGTAAAGCCCGGTACTCCTCGCGCGAATTTCTTCCGCGGGGGTACCGGGCTTTCGCGTACCCGAGGACGCTCGGCACGGCGGCATCTGGCGCGGTTACCGCTGCGGGTCCCGGGCGCGGTTTCAAGGCAAAGCCTAGCAATCCCCCACCCCCTCCGCTAGGGTAGAAGAAAGACCCAACACCCTGGAGGACGCCGTGCATCAGGACCAGCACCCCATCACCCAAACCAGCGCTAACCCGGCGCTGACCGAGCCGCAGCCGCTCGGTGCGTTCCCCGACGGTTTCCTCTTCGGAGGCGCCACCGCCGCCAACCAGTTCGAAGGCGCCTGGAACGAAGACGGCAAGGGCCCCAGCCTGCAGGATGTGCTACCCGCCGGCGGCCTGTACCCGCGCACCGCCGAACCCACCGAGGACAACCTCAAGCTGGAAGGCATCGACTTCTACCACCGCTACCGCGAAGATATTGCACTTCTAGCAGAGATGGGTTTCAAGGTCTTCCGCTTCTCCATCGCCTGGTCGCGTATCTTCCCTCGCGGCGACGAGCAAACCCCCAACGAGGCGGGCCTCGCCTTCTACGACCGTGTGCTCGACGAGCTCGAAAAGCACGGCATGGAACCGCTCATCACCCTCAGCCACTACGAAACCCCGCTGCACCTGGTCGAACAGTACAACGGCTGGACCAGCCGCGAACTCATCGGCTTCTACGAACGCTACGCCCGCACCGTATTCGCCCGCTACGGCAAGCGCGTGAAGTACTGGCTGACCTTCAACGAAATCAACTCGATGCTGCACCTGCCGTTCATGTCCGGCGGTATCAACACCCCGGCGGATCAGCTCAGCGACGCGGACCTCTACCAGGCGATGCACCATGAGCTGGTCGCCTCCGCACGCGCCACCGCTGCGGCACGCGAACTGGCACCGGGCGCGCAGATTGGCTGCATGATTCTTGCCATGCCCACCTACCCGCTCACCCCCGACCCCGCCGACGTACTCGCCGCCATGCAGACCGAGCAGGCAAACTTCGCGTTCGGTGACGTGCACGTGCGCGGCGCCTACCCCGGCTACTTCCTGCGCTCCCTGCGCGAAAAGGGCGTGGAGCTGACCATCACCGAGCAGGACCGCGAGGACCTGGAGAACACCGTGGACTTCGTGTCGTTCAGCTACTACATGTCCACCTGCGCCACCGGCGACCCGGCACGCGGCGAGCGCGGCGAAGGCAACATCCTCGGCGGCGTGGCAAACCCGACCCTGCCCGCGAGCGAGTGGGGCTGGCAGATTGACCCGACCGGTCTGCGCGTGGTGCTCAACCAGTATTGGGACCGCTGGCAGAAGCCGCTGTTCATCGTGGAGAACGGCCTCGGTGCCCGCGACGAGCTGGTTGAGGTGAACGGCGAGCTCACCGTGGAAGATGACTACCGCATCGACTACCTGCGCCAGCACCTGCACGCCGTACGCGAGGCGATTGAGGACGGCGTGAACGTGCTCGGCTACACCACCTGGGGATGCATCGACATGGTGAGCGCCTCGACCGCGCAGATGTCCAAGCGCTACGGGTTCATCTACGTGGACCGCAACGACGACGGCACCGGCACCCTGGCGCGCTACCGTAAGAAGTCCTTCCACTGGTACCGCGAGGTGATTGCCAGCAACGACGCCAAGCTGTAACCGGTCAGGTTCAAGACCCTGGACCCTCGCACAGCTAGCACGCGAAACTCAGTAAATAAAAGGCCCCCGAGATGCAGAATCTCGGGGGCCTTGTGCATATAGCATCTAGTCCATGGGCAGATCGTTCAAGCTGGTCGACACGTACTCCCACCAGGTCGGTACCAGCCCAGCGTTCATCGCCACACGCTGCGAAATAATGTGCGAAGGGCTGATGCCGTAGAACGGCAGGTACCCCTCCGCCAGGGTCAGGCGGGCGGCATCTTGCACCAGGGCGCTCGCGATACCCGCACCGCGGAAGGCGGGCACCACATCCACGCCAATCTGGCGCATGATGGGCGAATCATCGCTCACGCCTACCACAGCCACCGGGCCGTCGGTCGGCTCGCCGTCCACCGCGTAGGCGGCCAGAACCAGCACGTCCGGGCGGGTGGCACTGAAGCCCAGGGCATTCGTAAAGCGCGCATCCCCGCGGAACGACTCAATCTGCTCTTCGCTCAGCAGGTCCACGCGCAGGCGGGTCTCCCCCACCGCGATGTCCTCGGGATCGGCTTCCAGTGCATCGGCGGAGGCGTTGGCCTCGGTGCGGACCACGCGCTCGCCCGTGATTTCGGCGAGCAGCGCAGCCTTCAGCTCGGCGGGGTCAACGCGGCGCATCATGCCCACACCGGGCACGGCGCACTTGACCTCCTGCGCCTGCACGCCCTCGGGCACCACGGAGTTCAGCATGGCGCGGCCGGGCGTATAGTAGATGCTCGTGCCGCTGACCTGCTGGGTGTAGGGGGTGAGCAGTTCGTTGAGCTGGCGAAGCTGTGCATAGTCGCCCAGCCAGTTCGCCTGGTCGCCGAGCATGTAGTCGATGGCCTTCTCCAGCACGCGCGGATGCTTGGCGCAGAGAATGCCCACGCCCGCGTAGTTGGCGACGCGCAGCTCCCAGATGTCGTCGTTGCGGCGGCGGGATACGCCCATCTTCTCGGAGGGAGGCTGCACGGTAGCGAGCAGGGGCTGACTCTCGGCCTCGGGGTAGTCGCGCATCTCTTTAAGGGCGCGATTAATGCTACCGACGGGCTGGCAGAAGTCAGCCTCGAGCTGGGTGTGCAGGATGTGCCGCGCCCGGTCCGCGGTGGTCACGGCGCCCCGATTCACGACTCCTCGGCGCGCGCCAAAGCCCACAGCGCCGCGGGCTGTTGTAACTCCCTGAGCAGGTTTGTTTCCTTGAGTGTCGGTCACGTAGCTTTCCTTTAGTTCAACTTCTCGACTAGTTCAGAATCTCCGCCAGGAACGCGCCGGTGTGCGAGCCCTTCACCTGAGCCACCTGCTCCGGGGTTCCTTCAGCAATCACGGTGCCGCCGCCGCTACCGCCTTCCGGGCCCATGTCGATAATCCAGTCGGCGCACTTGATGACGTCCAGGTTGTGCTCGATGGTGATGACGCTATTGCCCTTGTCTACCAGCGATTGCAGCACGGCGAGTAGCTTGCGGATGTCCTCAAAGTGCAGGCCGGTGGTCGGCTCGTCCAGCACGTAGATGGAGCGGCCGTTGGAGCGCTTCTGCAGTTCGGTGGCGAGCTTCACTCGCTGCGCCTCACCGCCGGAGAGGGTGGTTGCGGGCTGGCCCAGGCGAATGTAGCCCAGGCCCACGTCCACGAGGGTGTTCAGGTGGCGCGCAATCGGGGTGAATGCGGCGAAGAACTCTGCGGCCTCTTCCACGGGCATTTCGAGCACGTCGGCGATGGTCTTGCCCTTGTAGTGCACCTCTAGGGTTTCGCGGTTGTAGCGCTTGCCATGGCAGGTTTCGCAGGGCACGTACACGTCCGGCAGGAAGTTCATTTCAATCTTCAGGGTGCCGTCGCCGGAGCAGTCCTCGCAACGGCCACCTTTAACGTTAAACGAGAATCGACCCGGGGTGTAGCCGCGCATTTTCGCCTCGCTGGTCTCTGCGAACAGCTTACGGATGTGGTCGAACACGCCGGTGTAGGTAGCGGGGTTCGAGCGCGGGGTACGGCCGATAGGCGACTGATCCACGTGAATGACCTTGTCCAGGTGTTCCAGGCCGTCGATGCTCTTGTGGCGGCCGGGCACCTGCT
Source organism: Rothia mucilaginosa (assembly GCF_901875305.1). Taxonomy (GTDB): domain Bacteria; phylum Actinomycetota; class Actinomycetes; order Actinomycetales; family Micrococcaceae; genus Rothia. Next base: position 30,607 of record NZ_CABFLY010000008.1, on the reverse strand, counting down.
TGGCGCCGTTGAGCTTGTTCGCCAGGGAGGTATACAGAATGTCGTTGACCAGGGTGGATTTACCCGAGCCGGACACGCCGGTCACCGCGGTGAACACACCCAGCGGGAAGGATACGGTCACGTTCTTGAGGTTGTTTTCGCGGGCGCCGCGCACGGTCAGCTGGCGCTTCTTGTCCACGGGTCGGCGGGAGGCGGGCACCTCAATGCGGCGGCGGCCAGCCATGTAGTCGCCGGTGATGGACCGGGTGTTCTTCAGCAGGTCCTCGAAGCTGCCGGAGTGCACGATTTCGCCGCCGTGTTCACCGGCACCGGGTCCGACGTCCACGATCCAGTCGGCTTCGCGCATGGTGTCTTCGTCGTGCTCAACCACAATAAGCGTGTTGCCCATATCGCGCAGCTTGGTCAGGGTTTCGATGAGGCGGCGGTTGTCGCGCTGGTGCAGGCCGATGGAGGGCTCGTCCAGCACGTAGAGCACGCCAACCAGGCCCGAACCGATCTGGGTTGCCAGGCGGATGCGCTGCGCCTCACCGCCGGAGAGCGTGCCAGCTGAGCGCGAGAGGGTCAGGTAGTCCAGGCCCACGTCCAGTAGGAACTGCAGGCGCGCGTCGATTTCCTTGAGGACCTGCTCGCCGATCTTGGCTTCGCGGGCGGACAGCTGCAGGCCGCGCACGAAGGCGAGCGCGTCGGCCAGGGACAGCTCAGTGACCTCGGCGATGGACTTGCCGCCGACCTTCACGCCGAGGATGGTCGGGTTCAGGCGCGCGCCACCGCAGGAGGGGCAGGCGACCTGACGCATGTACTGTTCGTAGCGGTCGCGGGCGAAGTCCGATTCGGTTTCTTCGTGCTTGCGCTTAATGTAGGCTTTCACGCCCTCGAATCCGGAGGTGTAGCGGCGTTCACGGCCGAATCGGTTGCGGTAGGACACCTCAACCTTGTAGTCCTTACCGTCCAGGATGGCGGCGCGGGTTGCGGCGGGCAGGTCCTTGAAGGGGGTGTTCAGGTCGAAGCCGAGTTCCTCCCCCAGGCCTGCGAGCAGGCGCAGCCAGTATTCGGTGGTTGCCTTGCCCTGCGACCAGGGGGCGATAGCGCCCTCGCCGAGGGTCAGGTCGGGGTTGGGTACGAGCAGTTCGGTGTCTACTTCAAGGCGCGAGCCGATGCCGTCGCAGGCGCTACATGCGCCAAACGGCGAGTTGAAGGAGAAGGCGCGCGGCTCGATGGTGTCGATCTGCAGCGGGTGGTTGTTGGGGCAGGCGAGGTTTTCGCTGAAGGAGCGGGTGCGTTCGGGGTCGTCCTGCTCGCGGTCCACGAAGTCGATGAGTACGCGGCCGTCAGCCAGCTTGAGCGCTGTTTCGATGGAGTCGGTCAGGCGCTGGTGAATACCGTCCTTAATGACGATGCGGTCGACGACCACCTCAATGGTGTGCTTGTACTGCTTGGAGAGCTTGGGCGGGTCGGAGAGCTGCACGGTTTCGCCGTCCACGCGGGCGCGCGAGTAGCCCTGGGTGAGCAGGTCCTTGAAGAGGTCCACAAACTCGCCCTTGCGTGCGCTGACGACGGGCGCGAGAATCTGCAGGCGGGTGCGCTCGGGGTACTCCTGCAGGATGTCCACAATCTGTTGCGGGGTCTGCTGGGTGATTTCCTCGCCGCAGGCCGGGCAGTGCGGGTGGCCGATGCGTGCCCAGAGCAGACGCATGTAGTCGTAAATTTCGGTGATGGTACCGACGGTTGAGCGCGGGTTCTTGGAGGTAGACTTCTGGTCGATGGACACCGCCGGCGAGAGGCCCTCGATGAAGTCGACGTCGGGCTTATCGACCTGTCCGAGGAACATGCGCGCGTAGGAGGACAGCGACTCAACGTAGCGGCGCTGACCTTCCGCGAAGATGGTGTCGAAGGCGAGGGAGGACTTACCGGAGCCGGAGAGGCCGGTGAAGACGACCATCGCATCGCGCGGGATGGTGAGGTCTACGTTCTTGAGGTTGTTTTCGCGGGCACCCTGAACCCGGATACTGGTCAGGTCGTTCGCTTTGAGTGCGGTGCTACCGTGTGCCGGACGGGGTGTCATCGAAAATCCTTTCGTCTTATCTTCGAATTTAAATTCTACACCTTGACGCCCCGTACACCGGCGGGATTAAGTTGCCGGCGTACGGGGCGTCAGGATGCAACGAAGAGCCACGCGGCGGGCGCGTAGCATCAGCAAAAAGCACGGGAAGAGGGGCATCACACACGTGAAGAGACGCCTCAGAATTGTCGTGGCGGTGAGAGCACCGGGGCTGAGCTACCAGCCGCGGGTGCCCCACTCCTCCAGATGCGGGCGCTCGTCGCCGAGGGTCGTGGAACGACCGTGGCCTGGTAACACAATCGCGTCGTCCTCGAAGCCGCCGAAGAGCTTTTCGAGCACATTGGAGAAAAGCTCACCGAATTGCTGCGGGGAGTCGGTCTTGCCCACGCCGCCGGGGAAGAGCGCATCGCCAGTGAAGAGCAACGTGACGGGGGCGCCGTCCTCCCATGCGGTTTCGAGCACGTAGACGATGGATCCGGGGGTGTGGCCGGGCACGTGCAGGGCGCGCACTACGGTGTCGGATAGGTAGAAGTCGAAGACCTCGCCGCCGCGCAGGCGCTCCTCCACCTCGAAGTTCTCCTGTTCCATAATGGCGTCGGCATCGGCGTCCCCGGCGGAGGTAATCGCGCCGGTGAGCTTCTCGAGCTCGGCAATGGCGCGAATGTGGTCCCAGTGACCGTGGGTGACCAAGATGCCGGTCAGGCCGATTGCGCGGGGCTTGAGGGCCTCGAAGTCTTCTTCCTTCTCCATGACGCGCACGCGGCGGTCCTCGGCATCGGTGAGTTCCAGCTGCGGGCAGTCCTGAAGTAGCGCGTCGAGAGTGAAGGCGTAGAGCTCCTCGGCATCAGCGGCCGGGTCAATGAGCACCTGCTCGCCGGTGGCGCGCATGGTAATGAGGTAGACACTATTGTCCATCTCAGAGACGCTGAAGGCGCGCACGGTCAGTTCGGAGTTCTCGAAGATCAGGGTGGATTCGGGGTATGTAGTCATACCTCCAGTGTAGGGGGTGTTCCGGTCGAGGAGGTGCCGGGTACTCCCCCCCCCCCCGCGGGATGCATCTCGATGGCTTCTCGACTGCGTTCGGCTTTGAACGCGCAACCTTTGCCCGGGAGAGGCTCAGGTCTGATGAGGTTCCAGCCGAGGCACCGCGTGAAATTCAAAAGTTAAACAGAGAAGCGACTGCGCATCGATACACAGTCGCTTCTCATGACACCCAGGGGTATCTATCACTCACTCAAACACAAGCAACCCGAGGACTTTGGAAATCTCACGATTACTTGATGCATCCATCATAGCGGAGTTTTTTAGCCCTGTCCGGCGGGTCATTTTGGTACGGAGTGCCGATTTAAGTGACCGGAGCCTCACTGTAACCGTTCTGTAATAATTCCACCCGTTTTTTAGGATACCCATACGTACCAATTTTATTTTTTTCACCCGAATAAGTGACCCATCTCACCTAAAAAAATTTCAATTTCCACCTAATTTAGCACTGGAGTGCATATTTTACAGGCCCCGACTACGGGGTGCGCGCAAAATCCAAATACCCCATTTTTCCTTGAAATATCGCGGAACATCAGCCTGAAGTTGAAAGAAATTTCTATACAATGCAACTAGTTTCCATCCCTTCTCGATCAGACTGCACCCCTAAACCCATCAAGTAAACCCCCGACTCCTCCCCTCAGTACAAATCCAATTGGTCCATTAGAAGCCCAAAATAGCCCCAATAGGTAGCATCTTTGTTACCAAATATGATTGCCTCTATTCTTCTGCATCCCCAAAAGTACAAGCTTAGAAAATTTCACCAAAAAGAAAATATACTAGTCAAGACCATATTTTCACGCAATGCAGACATGCAACTCGCTTAAAAATCAACCTCTAGAGGGTGTTTAATGAAAGATAAGGCTCAATCAGATATCAAAGGAAAAAATAACGTATACAGACCAATTGAGGGTTTAGGCACCTGCTCACCACCCCCTCCCGATACCCCCTCACACTCCGCTCTCCATCCCTCCCACCAACCCTCAAGCTCACCGTAAGAAACAGCCATATAAAGCCCTAGCAGAGCATCCCAAAAGCGCCGACAAACGAAACAGTCGGCGGGAAGCGAGCGGGAGCGACAGAGGCCGAAACACCTAACCGACAGGGTTAGACCACCATTCGACAGGCCCACTGTCGGCGTGCAAAAGAAGGCGGCACCCCTCCCCTATTCGGGAAAAGGCGCCGCCTCCACTAGCTATAAATCAGCTAAAACAGTAGCCCTAGGACAGGCCGACCATCACGCCGTTCTCGTCGAAGCCGATGCGCTCAGCTGCGGGGCTCTTGCTCAGGCCCGGCATGGTGCGCATAGTGCCACAGATAGCGTAGACGTAGCCCGCACCGGCAGCTAGGCGAACCTCACGCACGGGCAGGGTCCAACCGGTCGGTGCACCCTTCAGCGACGCATCCGAAGAGATGGACAGGTGGGTCTTCGCGATAACCACGGGCAGGTGCGAGTAGCCCAGCTCCGCAAAGCGCTTGAGCTGCTTAGCGGCGGCCGGAGCAATCGAAATACCGTCTGCACCGTACACCTTGGTGGCGACCTTCTCAATCTTGGTCTCGATGGAGTCCTCAAGATCGTAGGTGTACTTCAGGTCCGAAACGTCATCGCAGGCCTCGGCCACAACGTTCGCCAGGTCGATGGTGCCCTTACCACCCTCGGCCACACCGTGGTGGATGGCCACGCGAGCACCCGCCTCCTCAGCGATACGGCGGATGGTCTCGTGCTCGGAATCGAAGTCGGTCGGGAAGGCGTTGATTGCCACGACCGGCTGAACACCGAAGTTACGCACGATCTCGATGTGCTTCTTCAGATTCTCCGCGCCCTTCTCCACGTCGGAGGGGCTCTCCTGCAACATGCCCTCGGGCAGGGGCTTGCCCGGAACAATCTTGTACAGGCCGGAGTGGGACTTCAGGGAGCGCACGGTCACGACCAGCACGGCAGCATCCGGCTTCAGACCGGAGACGCGGCACTTGACGTTGAAGAAACGCTCGGCACCCATGTCGGCGCCGAAGCCAGCCTCGGTGATTACGTAGTCGGAGTACTCCAGACCCACGTAGTCGGCGACCACGGAGGAGTTACCGGTTGCGATGTTGCCGAAGGGGCCGGCGTGAATCAGGGCCGGGGTGTGCTCCAGGGTCTGCAGCAGGTTCGGGTTGATGGCGTCTGCCAGGATGACGGACATTGCGCCGTCAGCCTTCAGGTCGGCCGCGGTGACGGGCTCGCCATCGTAGTTCAGGCCAATCACGATCTTGGCCAGGCGCTCGCGCAGGTCCTTGAAGGAGGTAGCCAGCGAGAGAATCACCATGATTTCGGAAGCGCTGGTGATATCGAAACCGGTCTCACGCACCACACCGTCCATGCGTTCGCCCAAGCCCACCACGATATTGCGCAGGGAGCGGTCGTTCATGTCGATGACGCGGCGCCACTCGATTGCACGCGGGTCGATGCGCAGCTCGTTGCCGTGGTGCAGGTGGTTATCAATCATGGCGGCCAGCAGGTTGTGGGCTGCAGTCACAGCGTGGAAATCGCCGGTCAGGTGCAGGTTCAGCTTCTCCATGGGAACAATCTGGGAGTAGCCACCACCGGCTGCACCACCCTTGATGCCGAAGGTCGGGCCCATTGCGGGCTGACGCAGAGCCAGAGCGGCCTTACGACCGGTCTGCGCGAAACCCTGCGCGAGGGAGACAGACGTTGCGGTCTTACCCTCACCGAGCGGGGTCGGAGTCACGGCGGTCACCACAATGTACTTGGAGCCGCGCTTGCGGGCGGTCTCTGCGTTGGTGCTTTCGTCGAGCAGAACCTTGGCGACGTACTTGCCGTAGGGTTCGAGGCGATCTTCGCTGATGCCGTTCTCAGCTGCGACCTTGCTAATCGGCCACAGATCGGCAGCAAGCGCGATTTCGAGGTCGGAGGGGAAAGGCTTCTTCGTCATTGTCATCCTTCGAGTTGTACGAATCATGCCCTTTCATTCTATGCGTTAGCTCACGATTTGTCCTTTCCTTCGCCGTCCCGTGCACCAAGAAAGTGGTTTTTAACGAAAGCTATCCCCGCCTCCGGTACCCTCCCCTTTTGGGAAGGGACCGGAGGCGGGGACACTCATGAACGCACCACAACTGCAATGTGCGGCGCGGCAATCTAGGTGTGTGCCTAGTTCATGGTCAGCAGCACCTTGGTGGCGGTGCGCTGGTCCATCGCCTCGTAGCCCTTAGCTGCCTCGTCAATGGGCAGAACCAGGTCGAAGACGCGGCCGGGCTCAATTTCACCCTTGTAAATCAGGTCGATGAGGGTCGGCAGGTACTTGCGCACGGGGGCGGGGCCACCCTCCAAGTGAACCTGCTTGCCGAAGAGCTTATCGGTGCCGATGGAGCTGTCGTGCGGCACGCCCACGAAGCCGATGTAGCCGCCGTGGCGTACGCATCCGAGGGCCTGGTCGAAGGACTGCTGGGTGCCAACAGCCTCGGCCACACCGTGCGCGCCCACGCCGTCGGTGAGCTCCATGACCTTGGCGATACCCTCTTCGCCGCGCTCCTCCACGATGTGGGTTGCACCGAAGGCCTTGGCGAGCGCCTGGCGCTCGGGGTTGCGGGACATGATGATAATCTTCTCCGCGCCGAGCTGCTTGGCACCGATGACTGCGCTCAGGCCGACTGCGCCGTCGCCAACAACGACGATGGTCTTGCCGGGGCCTGCCTGCGCTGCATCTGCCGCGTACCAGCCGGTGCCGAGCACGTCGGAGGCGGCCATCAGGTGCGGAATCTGCTCTGCGGTGGGGGTTGCGGGGGTCTTGACGAGGGTGCCGTCTGCGAAGGGCACGCGGGCGTATTCTGCCTGGGTGCCGTTAGAGCGTGCGCCAATGAAGGCGTCGCCTGCGGCGATGGCCTTGAGGCAACGGGATGGGTAGCCCGCGGTGCAGGTTTCGCACTCGCCGCAGGAGATGCAGAAAGAGCCGACGACGAAGTCGCCGGGGGCTACGGTGGTGACCTCGGAGCCTACTTCGACGACCTCGCCGATGTATTCGTGGCCCATTGCCCGGTGGTCGACGGGCTGTGCGCCGCGGTAGGACCACAGGTCCGAGCCGCAGATACAGGATGCGGCGAGCTTAATGATGGCGTCGGTAGGTTCGAGTAGGGTCGGCTTGTCGACCTCGTTGACGACGACCTTGCCGGGGGCTTCCATAACAACTGAACGCATGATGTTTCCCTTCAAATCTGTGTCGATGGTTAGTCGTATCAGAGTACGCCCCCGCACCCCGATATATCAATAACTTTTTATGCTACGGGGTGAAGGTAAAAAATCTGACGACCGGAACCGCCACAACCGCTCCCCTACTTCTCCGACGCCCTCCCTGCACCTTCCCGTTGATTTCCCCGGCTTCCGCACGACCCCCGCTTTCCCATCGGATCCCGCAGGCTCACCAGCCCGGCGATTTAAACGGTAAACCCCCGCCGCCTCCTACCGGGGTTATCCGGAAGGAGACGCGGGGGTCAGTGTACGCAGGAGCGCGTCTCAAGGATTCAAGGAATCGGAAGACCGATTAGAAGTCCCAGCTCTAACCGGTACCCCCTAAAACCGCGCCAATTCAACGAAGTAGCCACCCTGTGGTGTTCTAGGAGGACACTAAGAGGACACATTCATCTGGGGCGATTCGGCTACTAGATGCGCCACTCCCTGCACGATTTTGCGAGGCTGCACGTAGAACTGGGCAGTCACCGCGGCACTGGAATGCCCCAGCACCTCCGCCGCCGCGTCCAGGTTCTTCTCCCTCGCTAGGAAGGTGGCTACCGTGGTGCGCATGGCGTGCGGAGTAACCCCCACAAACTCGGTGCCTGCCACCTGCTGCCTCCAGATTCGCGCCAGCTCAGTAGAAGAGATCGCCTCCCGCCCAGGCACCCAGTGCGGGAAGAGGAGCCCCTCTCCTACCTGTTCGGCTTGGGCGGTGATGGCGGCGGCAACCGTGGCGGGCACCCGCACAGAGAGCACCTTCTTGTTCTTGCGCTGCTCTTGTCGGAATACGCGGGTGCCGCTGCCTACGGTGGTGCCGCGCAGGTGAACGACCATGCCACCATCCCCGGTAGGTTCAAGGTCTTCGGGAGCGCGTAGAGCCAGCACCTCGCCCGGGCGTGCCCCGGTAGAGAGCATAATGAGAGCCGCTAGGCGGCATATCCCGTCCAGGCGCGCCAGCAGTAGGGGCACTTGCTCGGGTTCGAGCGCTCGCTTATGTTTCACCTCGGTCACTGGCAACCTGACCGCGCCCATAGGGTTGGTGGTTACTACTCCCATACGGATGAGCATGGTGAACACCTGGGTGAGCATGGTTTTAGCGAGGCGGGCATTGCTGGGGGTGGTGGCATGCAGCTGGTTGAGCAGCGCGTGCATGACCCCGGGGGTTGCCTCCTGTATTTGCAGATGCCCCAGTAGCGGGGTGAGGGTGCGGGCGGTGAGGTGCCGGTACCTGTCCATGGTCTGGGTAGCGAGGTTCTTGCCCTGCGTTTCTTCCGTCCATGCCTGGATTGCCTCGGTGAGGGGTGAGGCGGGGGTGAGGGCCCCTACTCCGAGGCGGGTGGCGGTGGCTAACCTTTCCCGTAGCGCGGCTTCGGCTTTGCCTTTGGTGGGGCGGGTGGCGCGTAGCCGTTTGCGTTGCCCATCTAGCCCCCGGTAGTAGGCGTATGCCGCCCATGCCCCGTTTTTGGTGCGGGTGGTGAAGATGGTGCCATGCCCGCCGATGGGCAGCCTTTCCCGGCTCACGACTCCGCCCCGGTGCCCTGTTGGCGGGGTTTGCGTCCCCTGCCTTTGGCGTATTCGGGGCGAGACTTGTATTCCCGGTTCCATGCTTCGGCGGTCTCGGGTAGCCATGCTTGGCGGGTACCGGAGGGGTTTACGAAATCGGGTGCGGGCAGTTCGCCGCGCTTGGATAAGGTGGTTCGATCCAGCCCGAGGTGGGCGGCGATATCGGCGGCGGATAGCAGGATGATACGCGGCTGGGACATTAGTGGCGCTCCTGGTTCTTGCGTAGGTGCCAGGAGATACCACGCATAGCAAGGCACGCCGCCAGGACAATGGAGGAGACCCACGGGACGGCGGGAGCCTTAGGAGCTGCCAGGAATGCGGCGATAAGCGCCAGAGCGTAGAGGAACGTGATATATAGGGTGTTGGTTTTCATGTCGATATGGTACGGTGGAAGCCCGCCCGGCTCTGAGATATTACGGTTATTTCAGAACCGGGCTTAGGACTTAACGGCTATTCGCCGTCTTCCTCTTTCTTCTTTCGCTCCATCCCCTTGGAAGCCCTGATAATATCAGCAACTTCGTGGAGAATGGGAGGAATAAGGGTGAGGATGGGAACCAACCAGGTTTCCACCGTGCTACCTTTCTACTCTGTTTATTTGTGTTTGTCGGTCTCTCACCCCGACATATATAATTCTACTGCATATAGGAACTATATTCAAGTTGAGGGATGGAAAATCCAGTGCAATACCCCACACTGACTCACGCCTGCCTCATCCTGTAGCTGCCTTTGAGAGAAGCTCCGACGTGCTGCAGGTCGCGAACCACGTTATGTCCTTTCTTGTTGCATGGGCGCGGTTTCGCACCTATACTCGTGCCCGCACCAGATGGTGTGGGACCACGTTTTTCTTCCTTACGTAACCACGCGGAGAGCGGCAATCTGGCTCAGAGTAACGGCTGAGCCGGGTTGCCGCTCTATTTTTGTGCCCTCAGCCAGGCCTCAAGAATGCGGTCGGTAACTTCGAGCTCTGCGGCGGCGGCGGAGAGTGAATCAGGTGAGACTGCCAGGGCTGTTGCGACCGCGTCGGGAGTGAGGAGCCATCCGGCGGCGATCTGGTCAGCCTTACGTTCGCGCTTGAGCGCGGCGATAGTGTCGAGGGGAGAGTGAGTGTCTCCCTGGGTAGCGTGGGCAAGTTCGTGGGCGAGGACGCAGCGGCGCTGGCGGTGTAGTAGCCCTGGGCTTGCGAGAATCGTCCTTGTTGTCTCGTCCCAGAGTGCTAGTGTGCCTGCAGGCAGGCAGGCATCAATGATGCGTATGCCCAGCTCAGCAGCATGGGCATCTGGGTCATATGTATTTACAGAAGTCATGAGTGAATCGGTTTTTGGGGATAGAAGTTATACCAGGGCTGACTAAAGCCCCATCTCTTTCTCATGGGCAGTGTACGCCTTCAGGAAGATATCCGAGGGGCTCAACCTAAGCGCTTCGCAAAGCAAGTCCACCTCATTGGTATTGAGAGGTGACGCATCTTGGTTAATAGTGTTGCTCAAACGAGTCTTACTAATCCCCGTCATATCTTCCAGCATCCGCAAGCTCAGACGTTGCCTCGCAACTTCGGCACGCAATTCCGCGTTAATAAGCTGACTAAAGCGACTTGCCGGGCCCGTGCCTCTACGGTTTCCTTTTACGCTACCCATCCCGAGTCCTCACTAACAACATCGTCCGCAGGGTGTGCCGCCAAAGCATATCCTGCCCGCTTTGCGGCTTCGGCACGCGCCAGAATCTGCGCGGCCAGCTGAGCATCAGTAAGGGGGGTCTCCAACTGTTCTCGCAGCGCATTGTCTGCGGCAGAAATAATAACCGTCATGTCCACATTGAGCGCGGCGCAGATAGTTTTGAGATCGCGAACAGGGAGCGAGCCCTCCGACCGATAGACAGAGCGGCTGAGCTTGCTTTTTGAGATGCCAGTTTTTGCGGCGAGAGTCAGTAGGTCTTCACCTCGCCGAACCATCCATACCTTGATTTCACGGTTCACCAAGTCGTTGAAGATTTCTGCTTTGGATTGCATTATGCGCCCCAGCTTGAATCGTCGGTAATGACCTTATCTGCAGGGTGCGCGGCGAGGCGGTAGCCGGCCTTGGTTGCTGCCTCAGCGCGGGCAAGAATCTGAGCAGCCAGCTGAGCATCAGTAAGGGGAGCCGCCACTTGTTCTCGCACGGCGATTTTGCGCTCTGCCCGCTCAATAATCACAGAGAGAGGCTCACCGAGGGCATTCGCCAAGGCTTCCGCTTGGCTTAGCGACAGTGTAGAGGCATTGCGATACATCGTTTTTGAGATCACAGACTGACTCACGCCTGCCTCATCCTGTAGCTGCCTTTGAGAGAAGCCCCGACGTGCTGCGAGCGCTCTCAGTTCCTCGTGAATAGCGGCAATCAGTGCGGTGACTCTAGCTGTAGATTGTTGTCCCATACCTGCTAGGTTACCTCTAGGAAAAAAAATTTACCACAAAAACTTGATTTTGAATCCAATTGGGTTCATACTGGACCCATCACCACAGGAAAGGAGGTGCACATGACCGAGACAGACAAGGCGCTCGCGGCCATCGGATACGCCATGCGTGGGCAGAGAAAAACCCAAGCGGAGCTCTCCGAAAAGCTAGGAAAATCGCAAAAATACGTCAGCTACGCCCTGCGAGGCAAGGCAGACCTGCGACTATCCGAGCTCGCCAAAATCTCCGACTGGCTAGGAGTCCCCGCCCATAGACTCCTGCAGGGTGAGACCACGCCCTAAAATTTTTACCCATGTGAGTCCAATTGGACTCATTTACAGAAAGGACACACGAAATGCTAACCACCCCCACCGTCCCGCCGCGTCTCTGGACAACCCAGGACCTCGCCGACTTCACCCAGCGCAGCGTCTCCTCCATCGAACAGGAACGCTCCGCAGCAAACGACGGACGCACCCACCACCCGCCGTACATCCGCATCGGCAACGCCGTCCGCTACGACCCCGCCACCGTCTACGCCTACTACCAGGCAACTCAGATCACCCAGACCACCCCCGGCGCACCCACCAACTAAGGAGACACCAATGGAACCCGACCAGTTCAAACTCGTCTTCAACGCCGTCTGCTTCGGCGCCAGCGTTACCGCGGCTGGCATCTCCGGACTCTTCTGCTTCTTGGTGACTAAAGATGCCTGGGAAGAGAAGAAGGAAGAAAAGGAAAAGAGCGCGAGCTATCGGCGAATCGGGACGGGTACGACCTCATCGACCCACCCTGCACCAATTAGGAAGGACACACCATGACCAACCCCAAGACCAAGCGCGACCGCGCAGCAGGCCGCCAGCACCGCCACACCGCACTCCAGACAATCATCGACAACCACAACCAGGTCCGCGCCGACATCGACAGCCTCGACAACAGCATCGCGTGCCTCCAGGACGAACTCTGCGAGACTCGCAGCCTCACCGACCACCTCAACGGGCGGGTCGCACAGCACGCGAAGGACGTGAACGCCAACGTCGGATTCGCAGTACAACGCATCGTCAAGAACGAACGCAAGCTCACCGAAACCGAGTGCGCAGTCGGAATCCTACAAGGCGCCAGCAAGAACCAGGGTAAGGCGCTCGCCCAGCTCGACCGCTACACCCAGAGCCTGCACGCCAAGCAGACGAACCTGAAGCACGACCTCGCCATCACTCGCATAGACATTGCATACATGGAAAAGAAGTTCATCACCCTCGCCTGGATCAACCTCGGAATCTGGGTCGCCGTAGCGCTCACCCTCTTCTTCCTCCTCCTCATCGTCTCGTAAGGAAACACCAATGGAACGCACTATTCGAAACACCAAGCTCGTCATCTGGGCACTTGTCCTCGCAACCGTCACCGTCGCCAGCGTCGCGAGCGCTCAGGAAGATATCGGGATCCGCGGCGTCCTGCTCGTCGCCTCGTTGATTCCTGCAGGACCGGCAATCCTGCTGGGTTCTTGGGTGAACGACATGAAGGCAGGTGGTCTCTGTGAGCAGCGTTAGGGCTAAGTTGCCGTCCCCTGCTGATTGGGGGGGGTCTGAGCGTTTGTACACGTTGGCTGAGGCGGCGGAGGTCTTGGGCATTAGCCAGGGGACGCTGCGGAAGCGTGTGCATGGCTGGACTATCAATGCTGTGGCGTGGAGTGAAGAGACTAGCTACTGCTTCGCTCAGTCGTCGCTGGATAAGGCTCTGACGCATGCGTCAGCCCGCCGCGCTCGCCATAGGACGTACCGCGGCTGTTTCCCGAGTGCGGAGATGCTGACCCCGCCTCGGATGAAAATCTCCACGATTGATTGGGGACGCCCCTATGAAGGGAAGGATAAGTAATGGATACCTGTAGCAGTTGCGGGGCGCCTGCAGAGGAACGTACTCGCGGTTGCAAAGCGTGCGCGAATCGCCACAACCGTTGGCGCCGTGCTGGGGACCCGCGCGCCATCCGTTCCCCGGGTTACGGCTTATGCGGCAGATGCGGAGGCTCGCTCCTTGCACGGAACCTGACGTGTAAGACCTGCGCGCACCGCCACGACCACTGGGTCCTGGTCGGAGACTCGCGTGGTATCCCCCGGCCGCGGAAGGCCTGCAAGGGCTGCGGCGGAGACATTGACGAGTACACGGACGGATGCCTCATCTGCAAGAGGCGGAAAGCTGCTCGAGCTCGCAAGGAAGCCAAGGAACAAGACGTGCAATACTTGCCGGCTGACCCGCCTGCAGGAATCCACCCCGTTGAGGAAAAAACCCTCGACAGCCCCCGAGACATCGAGAACCTCCACCACCTTCAATCCTGGCTGCGCGCTCGCCGCGCTCGCCTCACCAAGAAACACTAACCACCCCCTTTAGGAGTCACCATGCGGCAGATCATGCACATCGTTGAGCATGCCACTCTTGTCCAGGCCGCCGCCTACGGTAAACACCGCGCCGCCGCTCTCTGCGGCAAGACCGTCGACATTGACCTGTCAGGCTACTTCATCACCTACGCCCGCACCCCGCAGCGCACCCCAGCGAAACTACCCGGCGTATGCGCCCCCTGCGACCTCTGCCGAATGGATCTACACAATGCTTGACGTCGATATCCTCGGCACCCTCGCAGAAGCCACCTGGCTCGACCACGAGAAGAACTGCCGCATGAGCGAAACCCACCGCAGAGCCCTCTACTGGATCACCCTCCACTCAGACACCAACGGGCACAGCGACCTCTCCCCCGCCAGCCTCGCCCAACACCTGGGCATCTCCCAGCCCACCGCCAACAAACTCTGCAAAGAGCTGCGTGCGGCTGGGCTGGTCACCTTCCTCAAAATCGTCCCCTCCGCATCGGAATACCGGTGCGAACTCGACATCGAAAGAATCGGAGCGCTGACATGAGCTACGGACACATCCTAGCCGCATGGAAAGTCACCGGACTCACCCCACGGGAAAAGGTGGTTCTGCTGGCGCTCGCCGACTGTATGAACGCCACGACGGGTATGTGTTTCCCGTCGGCGCAACGAATCGGCGAAATGACGGGGCTTCATCACCGGAGCGTATGGACGGTGTTAGGGCTCCTTGAGGAGAAGGGAGTAATCACGCGGATTAACCGGGAACTCGAGGGTGGAGGGCAGGGCTCAAATCGGTACCTTCTTCATCTGTCGGAGCCTGTCCCGCCGCCGACTTCACTCCCCATGACGGAGCCTGCACCCCCTATGAAGAAATCTTCACAGCCCTATGAAGAAATCTTCACACCCCCTATGAAGAAATCTTCACACCCCCCATGTAGAAATCTTCACACCCCCTATGAAGAAATCTTCACACTAACAATAGAAGAGAACCATAGAAGAGAACCAAGGGAAGATAACACTCATGGTCAGCTCTTCGAGCTGACCGAGACAGAGCCCACCCCCAAGCCTGCAAAACCCAAAAAACGGCCGCTCGGCGAATACACCGAAGCCTTCGAAGACTTCTGGAAAATCTACCCCTCCAACCGAGGCAAAGCCGCAGCGTTCAAAGCCTGGGAAAAAGCGAAGAAACGCGGAGCCACAGAAGAGCAACTCAAGACAGCCGCCGCAGCCTATCGCGGATACGTCACCCGCCTCGGCCGCGCTGAGGAGCACATCAAGCACGCATCCTCCTGGCTCAACCAAGACGACTGGCTCGACGAACCCGACTCATACCGGATCAAACCCGCCGCCGGCAGCTTCGCCCGCCGCGCCGCCGGCACCGTCAACGCCCTCAACCCAAAGACCCCACCCCCAACCCAGATACCCACCACTAACTACTACGCCCTCACCTAAAGGAGCACCCCCATGACACTCGACGAATTCCGACAATTCTGGCTACTACTCATCGCCACAGACACCCGCGTCGAATCCCTCGACCCCATGCAAGAAGCCGCTGCAGGCATCTTCGTCGGAGAAATCCCCGCAGAGCGCAGCACCGACCTCATCAAAGAGCTCTACGCCGAACGCCTCTACGGGGCCCCCCAAATCCCCGACATTGCCAAAGCCTGGGAGCGCCTCAAGGCAAAGGACGAAGCGCTCGCCCACAAGAAGCGCACCCTGAACCGGCTCTTGGCACTCATCAACGAGGAGAAGGAAGACGTCTACAGCGAGACTGACTGGGTCAACATCACCGCCCTCATCAACCGCTACAACCGAGTCCTCGCAGGAATCGACCCGCACCACCGAGGAACCGCCCAGCCACTCCCCCCATACCCCCGCCCGCAGCTGAAAGCGCTAACCAACGCCAACGCCGCGCACAACGTACAAGCAATCGCAAACACCATCGGAAAGGACCTCACCCATGTCTAACGAACTGACCATCGTCGGCAACGTCGGCGAAACCATCGAACTGCACAACCTGCCCGGCGGCGGCACCGTCTGCAACTTCTCCGTCGCAGACAACCGCGTCCGCCAACTCGACGACGGCTCCTACAAGACCATCAGCACCACCTGGCGCCGCGTCGCCGCCTACAAGAACGCCGAAGCCGTAGCCGAAAACCTCACCAAGGGAGCACGAGTCATCATCCGAGGAATCGAAGAAATGCGCACCTACACCCGCACCGACGGAACCCCCGGCCACCAGCTCAGCTTCATCGCATCCGTCGTCGGCATCGTACCCACCACCCCCAAACCCATCGGCTCCCCCGCCGCCCGCCCGGCACCGCGCCACCCAGTACCCACCCAGTACCCGCCCCACGGATACCAAGCACAGCCCACCAACGGATACCAGCAGCACCCCACCCCGCAGGCCCCGCAGGCGGCCCCGCGCTCGCCGCAGGGATACCAGCAAGCACCGGCATACCCCACCCCGTACACCACCGACCAGCCCCCGTTCTAACCACCCTTTAGGAGTCACCATGACCAGCGGATTCCACCTCGCAGCCACACAAATCTGCAACGCCCTGCGCATATCCCACATCAATTTCGAGAACCTCACCCAGCCAACGGAGATGTTTTGCGAAGACTGCCAGAAAAACTACATGCGCATCACCAGCGGAACCACTCCAGGAGATGTCCGCGTCGCCACGCTCGAACACTACCAGCAGGAACACACCGTAACGTGGACCCACCTCGTAGATGCAGGCGAAGCATGCCTCGAAGCCGCGTCCGCCGCATGGAACGCCGGCGAGGACTTCCTCGGCGTTGAAAACCTCTTCGACTGCGCCGACAACCTCCGGAACCTCTTCATCGTCTGCCCCGTCGAAGAGTGCTGCGCATGGTTTAACCACAAAATCCCACCGCACTCACAGCTCGGCCCCGGCCCACTCGACATCAGCCACGAACTGCAGCACTACTTCATCAGCATGCTCGCCAAACACTACATGGCAACCCACAGCATCCACGACCTACCCATCCCCACCACCCATTAAGGAGAAACACCATGAACACCCCCGACCAGCCCACCAGCTACAACGACCTCAAGCGCCTCGCAGGAGAAGCCCTCACCCAGGCCATCACCGAAGCCAAGAACACCCCCACCCTCAACCAACGGCTCACCACCCTCGAATCCGCCTACGACACCTCAACCGAAGCAGTCGCCAACCGCCTCAAGGAACACGACGAAAAGCTCAAGGAAACCGACGACGCACGACTCGAGACTAACCGCCGAGCCAACTGGCAGGACCAACGCATCGCCGATCTCAGCGACAAGCTCCGCAACACCCAGATCTGTCTCACCCTCTCATTCGCCGGCATCATCATCCTCGCCACCGTCATCAGCAGCTTCTTCCACTAAGGACACCCCAATGACCGAACACCCAGAGCCACTAACCTTCTTCGTCAGAGGAACCCCAATCCCCCAAGGCTCCAAAACAGCAATCAGACACGGCCGCCGCGCCAGACTCATCGAAGCCAACAAGCGGCTCAAACCCTGGCGCAACACCCTGCAAACCGCGCTCGCCGCCCAAGCTGCAGGCCGCCGCGTCCCCGGCCCCTTCACCATCTACCTCGACTTCAGATTCACCCCACCCCAACGACCCCGATACCGAGGCCCCAACGGCGCAGGCATCCACGCCGTCAAACCCGACGTCGACAAACTCACACGAGCCATACTCGACTCCCTCACCAACGCCGACATCATCGACGACGACGCACGATGCACCACCCTCATCGCCACCAAGAACTACACCAATAAGCTCCACCCCACCCCGGGCGTACGCATCATCATCGAGCCCACCACCGACTAAGGAGAAACACCATGAACACCAACACCTACCTCCCCGGCACCACCACCCACAACGGCTACACCATCCGCTTCACCGTCCAGCACGACGCACTCCACAACCCCACCCGCGTCTGGTGGTGCATCCTCGACATCGCCCGCGCCGCCGGCTACCGAGGCAACTCACTGCAGTCCCAAATCCCCGACAACAACCGAATCGAATACGCAGCAGACGGCAAGAGCAAACTCCTCTACGCCCCCACTAGCGCGCTAACCCGCCGCCTCAAGTACGCCCGACTCAAGCACAATAAACCCGAACGCCTCAACACCGCCGCCTGGATCAAGCAACACGAACGTGAACTCCTCGCCGGCCCCGTGCCCACCAGCTACAAGCCCACCCCTGCCGCACCCCGCCCCGCAGGCACGGACAGTGCCCCCGCGCTCGCCGCAAACACCGTCCCCGGCATCGACGACATCCTCACCCCCCAACCCCACCACACCCCCACCCGAAAGGACATCAACACCAACCTCGCCGACCAAGCCCGCTACGTCACCTCACACGTACACACCCTCTGCGAAGGCATCATCGCAAACCCCGCCGCCGACGAAAACACCGTCAAGCACGCGCTCGACCTCGAACGCCTCGCCCGATACCTCGAATGGAAAACCGAAAACCTCACCAAGGAAGGAACCGAACAATGCTAGAACGCCTCGCCATCTACCCCAACACCACACCCGACCACCCCATCATGTGCGCCACCATCGACTACGACCCCAACACCCCAGGAGACCGCCGCAACGAAATCGAACGCCTACTCCGCTCGCTCCTCCCCACCAACTGGGAACACTACACCCTCCACTACAAATCCAGTGAACTAACCACCAAACACCCCACCCTCCCCAACTACACCTACAAAACCATCAAAAACTAACACCCCACACACCACGGCGCGGCGGCCACACCAGCCGCCGCGCCACCCAACAAACGCACAGGAGCACCCCATGCACCCCACCCCAACACTCGAAAGCATGATCACCGCCCTCTGCGATGGCACCCCCCGCATCCGCAAACTCGACGACGGCACCACAACCGTCATCCAAGAAATGCCCCTCCTCGACCAACTCCGCATCGCAGTCACCGACAGGAACGGCACAGGCCGCAGCGGCAAAAACAAAAACACCGGCGCAATCTGCAACCTCGACGCAATCGAACTCGAACACGACATCCGCAACCGCACCGCCCCGTACACCACCACCCCCAACCCAAGCCTCAAGCAGGCCGTCCGAGAATGGGCAATCGCCGAGAACAGAACCGTCGCCACCATCTACGCCGCAGACTGGACACGACGCATCCGAACCCTCAACCACACCACCGTCCACCTCCACAACACCCCCTGCCCCCGATGCAAGAAAGCAACCCACACCCGCCAACTCACCGACGGCACAACCAAAGTAGACGCCGCGCTCGCCATCATCGTCCGTCCAGAAGAACAGCCGTCAACCCGAGTCATGACGTGCTGCGGAGCCTGCGGCTGGACTGAGACGGGCTTCGACGCAATCAAGCGCCTCGCCCACTTGCAAGCTGGAGAATCTTTAGTAAAATAAAAGCTATCGGGCACAGCTGTGCCCAAAGCCCCCGGTATCCGTCAGGTGCCGGGGGCTTTGCTGTCCCTGGCATCAACCCACTCGCACAGGAGATGACACATGGCTACAAACCTACGCAGTGGCAGAGACTACTGGCGACTCCGCCAGCGATTCTTTGAGCAGTGCGCCGCCGACGGCACGCCGTGCTGGCTCTGTGGCCAGAGCATCGACTACTCACTACCGTGGCGAGATGATGACGGAACAGTGAACGACGAAGCTTTCGAGCTCGACCACCTGCACCCCGTGTCTACTCACCCCGAGCTCGTCAAAGACCCCGCAAACTTCAGAGCCTCCCACAGAGAGTGCAACCGAAACAGGGGTAACAAGAAAGCAATCAACAAGATTGGTATCCCGTCCCGCCGCTGGCACGTCTAGCCGTACAGGGGTAGGGGCGGTCAGAAAATAAACCTCCCTCACCGCGGAACATTCCTGGGGGCTCTCTTCCTCTCCCCCCGCCAAGATAACCGGGGGACGCGCGCGCGATTATAGCCCGTGTAAAAAGAAATGCGTTTATGTGTAAAGAAATGCGAGAAATTACATGCTCGATTTGGACGATGTAACCTCCCGCGTCTACCTTGCGCCGCTGGTCAAAGAAGCTATCGAAGAAGCAGAAGCTGCAGGCGTCATCAAGGACATGGACGTCGCCGCCAGCGCCCTTGCAATCGAATACGCACGCACCCTCGATGAGACCTGGGACGATTGCATCGAAAACGGAACCTGGGATGTCTGGCTCAAGTGCCTCAACATTGCCGGTCCTAACCTCAACCGCACCCTCACCGCGCTGGGGCTAACTCCTGTCTCCCGCGGCGAAATGGCTACCAAGGACGCGAAGGTGGATGTTGTTGATGAAATCCTCAGCAAGAGAAAGCGCCCCGCTTAAAGGCTCCACCGTTCCCCGCCTCTGGACTCGCCCGCTACGCAAGCTCACCCCCGAGACCAGCCTCGGATTCGAAGCCATTGAATTTGCTGAGCGCGCGCTAGGACGTACTCTCCACCCCTGGCAGAAGTGGTTCCTCGTTCATTCGATGGAGCTCTCCCCCGGCAGCTTTGTCTCAGATGACGTTCCTCAGTTCCGATTTGAGACCGTTCTCCTGCTCGTCGCCCGACAGAACGGCAAGAGCTACATCATGAGCACCCGCCTTCTGTGGCGCATGGTCGCCTGGGACGGCCCAGAAGAAGAACCGACCTTGGTTCTCGGCACAGCCCACAAGCTATCTCTGGCAGAAGAGATTCTTGACCTATCGCACACCGTGCTCAAGAACTCGCCTATCCGCGCTCGCCTTGCAAAGAAGAGCGATACGAACGGAAACAAATTCATCAAGCTCACCAATGGTGCCCGCTACCGATGCGAGGCCGCCAGCGATGATGGAGGCCGCGGACTCACTGTCACCGACCTCGCCTTCGACGAGCTTCGTCAGCAACGTGAATGGTCAGCATGGTCAGCAATGACCAACACGACCAACGCAATTACCTCCGCGCAGACAATCGCCGTATCCAACGCCGGCGAAGCGAAGTCGGAAGTTCTGCGGAGCCTGCGCGCAAAGGGCATCGAAGAAATACAGGCGTGGGAGGCCGCACAAGCGAAGGGCACGGAATACAGCCCGGCTGATCCGTCTCTCGCGCTGTTCGAATACAGCGCTCCTGACGACTGTGACATCTTCGACCGAAAAGCCTGGGCAATGGCAAACCCCTCGCTCGGCTACCCGCACGGCCCGAGCGAGGAAACTCTCGCCGCCCGTGCCGCGCTGGTCGGTAAGCCTGGCGAAGGCATGCCCGAGCATAAGTTCCGCACCGAGAACCTATGCCAATGGGTCAACGTTGCAGAGGACTCCCTGTTCAAGGAAGAAGACCTTCTAGAGTGTCTCGACTCTGACAGTGAACCCGCGCAAGAGTCACCCATCTATATCTCAGTCGACGTGTCAGATGACCGCAGGATGTCCACCATCTCACTCGCCGCATGGCGTGAAGACGGACTCCCCCACGTTGAGGTGCTAGCCCAGCGTCCCAACACCGAATGGATCCCGGCGTTCCTCGCTGAGAAGCTCACCTTCGAACCTGCAGCAGTCATCATCCAGGGACGAGGTGCCCCAGCCTCGTCTCTCATCGACTACATCGAAGCCGCCGGTACCGCCGTACTCAAGTGTGAAGGCACCGCCCTCACCAATGCATACGCGCAGTTCTACGACAGAGTCATCGACCATTCGATTCGGTGGCGAGACCAGCCCGCGCTCACCCTTGCGCTGGGCGAAATCCAGGTCAAGAGCATGGGCGACGCCTTCGTTTTCAACCGCTCAAAGTCCCCCATCGACATCGCGCCGGCCTGTGCCGCAGCTTTTGCGCTCTGGGGACTGACCTCTCAGAAAGCACCCGAAAAGAAAACCAGCGCATACGCCGGCGACTACGAAGACTGGTACACAGCAGATCAAATCGAGGACGGAGGTAAATGGTGGTAGCACAGAGTATCGGCCAGATTATCACTGAGGCCATCATCAACCGCCTCCCCAGGACTGCAGGCACGTTCCAAGGCCGCCACGTAGACATCTTCGTCAACAACGCTGAAGGGACCGACGGATCAAACCCCGCAGTCGCAACGCTCGCCGCTCTCTACCGCTACCAGCCCTACGTTAGGGCCGCGGTCGATTGGTACGCCCGCCACGTCGCCCAAATGGCTATCCACACCTTCGTTCGCGATGGGGAGCATCGAGAGAGGAACACCAACAACCTCGCGCATGAGCTCCTATCTGGGCAGCCGAACTCGTGGATGACGGGATATGAGCTCATCTACGACCTCGTTGCGAATCTGACCCTGTACAACCGTGCTCACTGGTTCTTCCTGCCCGGCAGCGACGGCACCCCAGAGATTCATCCCTTCCCCACCGCATGGGTAACCCCAGTCTGGGACACCTGGGAGTCAATCTCACACTACAAGGTCCAGCCGCCGGGCAAGAGCTCAGCAGTAGAGATACCCGCTGACAAATGCGTCACCTTCACCGGCTGGTCACCGACCCCCGGCAACTCATGGAGCGTCCTCGACACCCTCCGCATGGTGCTCGAGGAAAACTACCACAGCCACCGGTACAGGATTCAGCTCTGGCGCCGCAGCGGACGAGCCGGCACGTACATCAGCCGCCCGACCTCTGCCCCAGAATGGGACAACAACGCGCGCAGGCGATTCTACGCAATGTTCGAGGACTTCACCGGAGACCACGGCGCACGCGCAGGCTCAACTCCTCTGCTAGAAGACGGCATGGAAATCAAATCCACGACCTTCAAATCGGCAGACGAACAGTGGGCAGAATCAATCACCCTCAGCCTGCACACCGTGGCTCAGGTGTTCCAGATCCCCGCAGGGCTCCTCGGCGCAACCGACGGACTCAGCTACGCCAACATGCGAGAAATGAACCGAGCAATCTTCAGCGGCACGCTCGGCCCGCTTGTCCGATCAATTGAAGACCGCCTAAACACCTTCGTCCTACCGCAACTCGGCATCGACCGGAAGAAGTACTTCGTCGAATTCAACGTCCAGGAAATGCTCCGCGGCTCCATCGAAGACCAGGCGAACATCTTCTCCACCTCAACCGGCGGCCCCTGGATGACCCGAAACGAAGCACGACGGATCAACAACCTACCCCCCGTACCCGGTGGAGACGAACTCATCACCCCCCTCAACGTCATCGTCGGCGGACAAACCTCGCCGCAAGACGGAGGCTCCGCATACCAAGGCGGAGGAAAAGCAGCAGAGCTTATCCGAGACAACCTCGAACGCGCCGAGCGAATCCACCAGGCACGAGGCAAGACCCCCATCAGCCGCCTCGAGAAGGAGCTCGCTGACGACCTCAAAAAGAACTCAGCAGCACCAGACCCCGCCGGTACCGCCCGCAATATCTACCAGCAGGTAGAGACCCGCGGCGCTCCTCCGTACACAGACATTCAGGAAGAGACCAATGACAATCCACTATAAGGACGCCGCCCCCGGCGCTGTCTCCATCATCGAGGAATCAGAAGAGCGCAAGGGTATCTTCACCGGCTACGCCGCAGTCTTCGGCAACATCGACTCCGTCGGCGACCGAGTCATGCCGGGCGCCTTCACAGAAACCCTCGCCAACGACTACCGAGCCGGCGGCGCAGGTATCCCCTGCTACTGGGGACACCGCCTCGACGACCCCGAAATGGTCATCGGCGAAACCCTTGCAGCCGTCGAGGACGAACGAGGCCTCAAGGTTACCGTCCAGCTCGACCTCGAGAACCCCAAGGCTGCAAAAGCCTACGAGCTCATCCGCAGGAAGCTCGTCAATCAGATGTCATTCGCATACGTCATCGAAGACTGCACCGAAAACGCAGACGACAAGTGCACTGACCTGACCAAGCTCCGACTCTTCGAGGTCTCCCTCGTCCAGATTGGAGCAAACACCGAAACCGAACTTACTGATGTCAAGGCGTTCAAAGCCGGCCGCAAGATTTCCTCCTCAAACCTGGAAACCCTCAAGCGCGCCGTAGAACTTCTCGAGTCAGTTATTGATGACGCCGAACCCGACGTCGAGAGTAGCGGCAAGGACCACCCAAAGCCCAATCCCGAGGAGCCGGAAACGGCCAAGGGAAAGGAGGCCCCGGCTGACACACCGCGCACGCTCACGGCAGAAGAGCTGGCAGAGTACAAAGCATATTTCGCATAGAAAGGAGCCAAACATGGCATCCATCAATGATCAGCTCGCATCCGTCAAGGCAGAAGCAGAAGAACTGCTCGCCGCCGCCGCAAAGGGTGGAGCTGTAAACCGCACCCGCCTCGAGGAGCTCCGCCACGACATGGAGAACCTGAAGGCAGACCAGGACGCAGTCGCAGAAACCAACGCACTGCTGAAGGCACTGGGCACCCCGCCGCCCGAGCCCCAGCCCGAGCCCGCCGCTGAAAAGGGCGCTGTCAGCTTCGGCCGAGAGGTCGTCACCGCGCTCGCAAAGACCGGTGCTCTGGGCATGCTCAGCGCGTCCCGCAAGGCAACCGCTGAATTCATCAGCTCCAAGGCCGCCGGCGACGCTGTGACCACCACCAACGCCGCTACCGGCACCGGCCTGCAGACCCTGTTGACCGATGTTGATAAGAACATCATCCCCGCTTACGTAGAGGGTCCGAGCATTGGCAAGTGGCTCTCCTCGGGTACCATCGACGGCAACTCCATTACCTTCTTCACCGGAAACGAATGGACTGCGGCGGCTGGCCGCCCCGGCGGCGCGGCAGAGAACACCAAGCGCGCAGGCGTTACCCCGCCCCCGCTGACCTCTGTCAACATCTCGCTGAAGAACATTGCCGGCTGGCACATGATCACCAAGGAAATGGCAGAAGACCTGTCCTTCCTCGCCACCGAGATCAACACCAACCTGCTCCAGCAGCTGGTTCGCGTGGAGGAGGAGCAGTTCCTCAGCGGTACCGGTACCGGCAACGACCTGACTGGCATCTTGACCACTGCAGGTATCCAGAGCGAGACCGCAGCGACTGCCGCCGACAACTTCGACGCAATCCTGCGCGCACAGACCAAGATGCTCAAGGCCACCGGCCTACGCGCAGACGGTCTCGTCATCCATCCCGACGACTACACCAAGCTCCGCCTGGTGAAGGACGGTAACGGCCAGTACCTGGGAGGCGGCGCTTTCACCGGTGCCTACGGTGCCGGTGGCGTGCTCGTGGATCCGCCGATTTGGGGCATCCCCGTCATTCAGACCAACGCAATCCCCGCCGGTACCGCCCTTATCGGCCACAGCTCCGCAGCAACCGCATACCGCAAGGGTGGCCTGCGCGTTGCCGCGTCGAACGACGTCAACGACGATTTCCTTTACGGCCGCTTCCGCGTGCTGGCGGAGGAGCGCGTCGCCCTGGCAGTCAAGGCACCGAAGGCATTTGTCAAGATCACCTTGAAGTAAACACCTCATAGGAAAGGGGGAAACATGCCACAGTACCCGACCATCAACACCCAGCCGGTATCTCCCCGAGAAGCCGCGGAGGCCGCAGTCCGCGCCTGGTGCGGTTGGCATGTTTCCCCCGTCATCGAGGAAACGCTGACGCTTGATGGCAACGGCACTAACCGCCTTGCGCTTCCCTCGAACATGGTGCATGCCGTCAACGAACTGCTCGTTGACGGCATGCCCGTTGAGGGGTTCTCCTTCTCCCGAGACGGATGGATTCAGCTCCCTGCAGGGTGCCTCACCCCGCGCCGTCCTGGATGCATCACAGCCGTCATCACACACGGCTGGGATTCCGTCCCAGACGTCCAGAAGGTCATCCAGGACTTCACCGCCCGCGCAGCAATGGGCGCCCCCGGCTCTATCGCCTCTCAGCGTGCCGGCACGCAGTACGTCGCATACGCAACGCACAACGGCGAAGTCACAGGCGGCGGCCTGCTCTCCACAGAGAAAGCACTGCTAGAGAAATACAAGCTGAGGCAGGTCCCCTGATGTTCGGCCTAGCATCATACTCAACCACTGCAACGCTTACCCGCCGCACAGGAACAGAATACGACTCCCGTGGCTTCAAAAAGCCAACAGAAAAACAAGAACAAATCACGGTCTTCCTCGACGCCCCCTCCACCGTAGAACCAACCAGTGTGGGCGCTTCCGAGACCGACATCTACACGCAGACTCTTTACACCACACCTGGAACATCAATCCACGCCAAAGACAAAATTACCATCAACGGCACCACATACCAGGTCGTAGGAGTCTCTCCGCCAATCACCAACATCTTCACCGGCACAACGTTTTACACCGAGGTCAAAATCCGGAGGGTAACCACATGAGCGCAAAAAACAAGCTAACCATCAACAAAGAAGCAATCAAAGCTCTGCGCAAATCCCCCGCAGTAGTCGCAGACCTCGAACGACGCGCCAAGAAAATTGCAGCTGCCGCCGGCGGCGAAGCAATCGGTTACAAGGTTACCCACCTCGCACTCGAAGACCCCCGAGGCGCAGTCTCCGTCATGGCCACCGGCCACGCCGCCCGCCACAACCGCAAACACAACTCTCTCGTGAGGAACCTAGATGCCGGCCGCTAACAACACCATCTGGGACTTCGAAGGACTCGTCACCACCACGTACATGTACCTCGTCTCGAGATACAACGACCTCCCCATCTACCGTGACGAACCCCCCGCAGACTGGGACGGGCTCACCGGATGCGTCATCATCAAGGACGGCGGCGGGAACCAGCTCACCACCGACCAGCTCCTCACCGGCCGCGTCACCCTCGACATCAGACACCCAGACCCAGCAATCGCAGAAACATCTGCACGCACAGTCTCAACCCTCATCCGCGAATGGGACTACCTCCCCGACCCCGTCTGGGTCACCTCCGCAGGCATCCCCACCTACGATCCCATCGACGACCCCGCCACCCCGGCATGGACATTCACCGCAGCACTAACGGTGAAATCAACAACCACCCGCGCACTCAGCGCTAACTCTAAGGAGTAACCAATGGCAGAACCCGCATACCTGACCGAAACGTTTGTCCCGAAGCCCGAAAAGATTACCGGCGGCATCCTCTTTGCTCCCGTCGGCACCGTAGTCCCCACCAACGCACGGGATAAGCTCAACGCCGCCTTCACCGAACTCGGCTACGTCTCCGCTGACGGCGTGAAGATTAGCAAGGACTCATCCGACGACGGCGTAGACGCATGGGGCGGCGTCGAAATCCGCAAGATCCGCACCAAGTTCAGCGAATCCCTCAGTTTCAGGCTCTATTCGACTGTCTCCCCCGATGTTCTTCGCGCAGTTCTCGGCGCTGACAACGTCATCGTCAACGGCACCGACATCACCGTCAAGCACAACGCCGACATTGCCCCCCTGCAGACCTTCGTCCTCAACACGATCGACCCGGCCACTAAGGTCCGCAAGCGCTACGTCGTCCCCGAAGGCCAGATCCTCGTCACTGGCGACACCACCGTCAGCCACTCCGAGATGACCGCAATCGAAGTCGAAGTCGGCGCAAAGGCAGACGCTACCGGCACCGGCATCTACGAGCTCATCGACGTCTCTGGTCTGAGCACCCGCCCCGCCGCGGCAGTAGTCGCCGCCGGCTAAACCCATAACCCTATAAAGCACCTGCGCGCCGTGACCGTGACTCCCACGGCGCGCAGGACCACCAAGGAGTCACACCCAAACAAAAGGAGTCACACATGGCCACCAAGAAGAAGCACACCCGAAAAAGCGAAAAGCTCTACCGCTCCCTCACCTTTGAATCCTCCCTCTTCAACGGAGAATTCACCCTCCCCGACATGAAGCAGGCCCCCAACCACGTCATCGCCGCAATGGAACGCCTGGACCTCAACACCCTCATCGACTGGTGCATCAGCGCAGGCGCAGCCAAGGAAGACACCGAAATCTTCTGGGAAATGGACACCGAAGAAACCAAGACCTTCATCGAAGAATGGTCCCACGGCACCGTGGGAAAATTCTAGCCGCCCTCGACCTTTACCGCCGCCACGAATCAGCGGTACGCGCCCGCCTGCTGGAGCTCAACCTCAATTGGGACGCCAGCCGGCGAGGCAAAAGCAACTGGGCAAACATCATCGCTGCACTAGAGACCG
Organism: Rothia mucilaginosa; assembly: GCF_901875305.1. GTDB lineage: Bacteria > Actinomycetota > Actinomycetes > Actinomycetales > Micrococcaceae > Rothia. The sequence continues at coordinate 2,910 of NZ_CABFLY010000008.1, read as the reverse complement.
CGCCCTGGGATTCAGCGCTCCGCCAGGCGGAGCTTCCTGACTCGTGGCAGTGGGGAAATCCTCTCTATGAACCGGTCCTCACCAGCATGGAGGCTCTCATCGCCGCCAATATCCAGCGGAGCGGTGACAAGGCCGCCGCTAACAGGTTCAAGCGTATCCCACGCCCAGGCGACCCGGCAGAGCAGAAGCTGGCCACCGCAGTAACCACCATCGACGAGCTCAACGCGCTTTTCGACAACTAAATAGGAGGGCATATGGCAGCCATTGAACTTGCTACCGGCTATATCACCCTGGCTGCTGAAACCCGCACCCTCACTCAGCAGATCGCGACTGCGTTTAAGGGAGCTGGAGACCACGGTACCCGCGCTGGACGCGAAATCGGCTCCTCTATGGCGAAAGCTTTTAAAGAGGCAAACCCCATCGACATGGATTCAATCCGTGCGAAGGTAGAAAACGCTGAGAAGGCTATGGCGCAGTCTGCGGAACAGGCCGCTGGTAAGCGTGCCGCCGCCGCAGCAAGCATCGAGCAGGCGCAGGCAAAGCTTCTCGCCGCACAGAGCCGGGTGGAGGCACAAACCCTCAAGGTCCAGCGTGCCGAAGACGCTCTGGCATCTGCACGAAAGAGTGGAAACTCTGATGCAGTGCTGGCGGCTGAATCCCGTCTCGCTTCCGCCCGCTCCCAGCTGCACAGCGCCAGTGCATCGCTCACTGGCGCAGAACAAGGCGTAGCCGGTGCACGTGCTCGATACACCGACATCTCCAGGAAGGCAGTCGCCCAGACGACTGCGTATGCGCAAGCTCTCAAGAGCGCAAAGGGTGACCTGCACCAGGCAGAATCTGCCACCGCATCGCTTGGCACCGAGACTGAGCACGCCGCAGGAAAATTTGGGCGACTGAAGTCTGGCTTCAAGTCCGCCATGGCGGATTTCAAGGCTGACGCAACGAAGAACCTGCGAGGCGCATTCAACGGAGTCGAGGCAGAGGCAGAAGCCGCTGGACGAGCATCCAGCGGCAAATTCAAAAGTGCATTTACTGGCGCGCTGACTGCCGCCGGCGGTCTCTTTGCCGGTGTGCAGCTCTTCGACTTCGGGCGTGACGCGATCTTCAAGGCCGGCGATATCGAGCAGTCAATCGGTGCCGTCGACGCCGTCTTCAAGGGCTCCGCCGAACGCATGCACGAGTATGCCGCCACTGCGAGCTCAACTGTGGGCATCTCCACCAATGCCTACAACGAGCTAGCGGCAAAGCTTGGCGCTTCATTGAAAAATGGAGGCACCAGCATTGACGAGCTTGGAGAGAAAACTAATGGTTTGATCCAGCTCGGCGCTGACCTTTCCAGCCTCTACGGCGGTAGCACGCAAGAGGCGATTGACGCAATCTCTGCAGCTCTCCGCGGCGAGATGGACCCGATTGAACGCTACGGCATCAGCCTAAACGACGCCGCGCTCACGGCGAAGGGCCTTGAACTCGGTATCAAGAAGGTCGGCGGCTCATTCTCCACCCAGGAAAAACAACTCATCACCCAAGCGCTCCTCTTTGAGCAGTCAACCGATGCGCAGGGTAACTTCTCTCGCGAGTCTGACACCTTCGCACATAAGATGCAGGTCGCTTCCGCTCGCATGGAAGACATGAAAACCAAAATTGGCTCCGCGCTGCTACCCACAGTCGTGAACCTCATGGACGCCTTCGGAGAGAAGCTCAACCCCGTGCTCACCGAGGTTGGCGGCGGCTTCAGGGCATTCGGTGCCGCGTGGGAGAAATTTGACGGTGACGTGACATCCGCCGGGTTCCCCGGCTTCATGGAAGTCGCCGCCTTCGCAATCAGGGGTTTCTACGAATCCGTCAAGCAATGGGTCGTAGACAACATCATCCCTGTCTTCCGAGACGTGCTCATCCCCACTCTGCAGAACGCCGGCGCAGGAATCGCTGAGTTCTTCAGGGGGCTATTCGCCGTCCCCGACGGTGAGCCAGGCGCTGTCTCCATCATGCGGTCGATTGGTGATGCTGTCCGTAATACCTTCACCTTCATCGAGGACACCGCCTCATGGTGGGGACCATTCGCAGCAGGTATCGGGGTTGTCGTCACTGCGTACAACGGGTGGCAGAAGGCAACCATGCTGGTGGCCGCTGCCCATACCTTCCTGGAGAAGGCAGCTGGCGCCGCTACCAAGAGCAATATCATTCTCACCGTCATTGGGCTCATCGTGGGCGGACTAATCCTCGCCTATGAAAAGGTCGGCTGGTTCCGAGACTTCGTCGATGGGGCGCTCCAGGCTGTAGGCTCCGCCTTTACGTGGCTGTACGAGAATGCAATCCGTCCTGTCTTCGAGTGGATTAGCCAGGCGGTCGGCGGGTTCATCACGTGGTGGAACAAGAACTTCGTCCCCGAAGTCAATGATGGAGTCCAAGAGGCCGGCAACGTGTTCACTTGGCTGTATGAGAACGCCATTCGCCCTGTCTGGGACGGCATTAGCCAGGTTGTTGGAGGGTTCATTACATGGTGGAATGAGAACTTCGTCCCCGCGCTCAATGGTGGCCTGCAGGCTGTAGGGTCTGCTTTCCAATGGTTCCTCACAAATATTGTTGAGCCTGTCTGGACGGTAATCAAGACGGCTATCGTTGCGGCAATCGCAATTATTCTCACCGTCTTTGACGGCCTCAAGTGGGCTTTCGATAATACACTCGGCCCGGTCTTCCAGTGGTTCTACGAATCAATCGTGAAGCCCGTCTGGGACGGTGTAACCCAGGTAATTAATGGCTTCCTGTCCTGGTGGGATACTACATTCACGCCGGCGATGTCTACCGCCGTTACTAACTTCGGAAACGTGTTCACCTGGCTGTACGAATCAATCGTGAAGCCCGTCTGGGATTGGATTACTCAGGTAATCAACGGCTTCCTGAACTGGTGGA
>NZ_CABFLY010000007.1 GCF_901875305.1 Rothia mucilaginosa | reverse complement strand
AAACACCCACCCAAACACCAAAATACCTAGTCAGTACGTTTCAGGCGTGCCAAAAAATCTCCAAAAAACTTCCAAAAAACCTTATAAACACAGAAGAAACCACTCAAACCCTCGCAGAATGCCCTCTAGAGCCCCCTCCGCAGCCCTTAACCATGCGCCTGGGCGCCCCGTACCTATAGGTACAAAAAGCCCCTCCCCTTCCATTCCGAAAGGAACAGAAGAAGAGGGGTAAAGCCGCTGAGTACTGAAGCTTAGTACTGGGCTGGTTAGTACTGAACTGGTTAGTACTGGGGAGGCGCCTCATTCGCCATATTGTTGAAGCGCGAGTACTTACCGCTAAACGCCAACGGGATAGTACGAGTCGGACCACCACGGTGCTTAGCAATAATCATGTCCGCCTCACCCACACGATCACTCTCAGGGTTATACATATCCTCACGATGCAGCAGAATCACCATATCCGCATCCTGCTCAATAGAACCCGACTCACGCAAATCCGAAACCATCGGACGCTTATCAGTACGCTGCTCCGAACCACGGTTCAACTGAGACAGCGCAATCACCGGAACATCCAGCTCCTTAGCCAACAGCTTCAGGCTGCGAGAGAACTCCGAAACCTCCTGCTGACGCGACTCAACCTTCTTACCCGAACTCATCAGCTGCAGGTAGTCCAGCACCACAAGCTTCAAATCATTACGCTGCTTGAGGCGACGACACTTCGCGCGAATCTCCATCAGAGTCATATTCGGGGAATCATCAATAAAGAGAGGCGCAGAATCAATACGACCCTGCAAAGTCGCCAGGTTCGTCCAACCCTCAGTATCAAGGTCACCCTTCTTCAGGCGACCCATCGAAATCTTGCCCTCCGCAGAGAGAACACGCATCGCCAGCTCAGTACGGCTCATCTCCAGGGAAAAGAAAACCGTCGCCATGTGGTGATGGATAGCTGCCGAACGAGCAATATCCAGAGCCAGGGTCGACTTGCCCACACCCGGACGAGCCGCAATCACAATCATCTGGCCACCGTGCAGGCCACCGGTCAGCTCATCAAGCTCGATAAAGTCAGTCGGCACGCCGTACACGCCATCGGGACGGTTCGAGTTTGCATCAATCTCACGCATCGTCGCTTCCAAGGCATCCGAGAAGGACACATAATCTTCCTTCGCGTTGCCATCGGTCACCGCGTAAATCTCAGCCTGCGCCTGATCGACCAAAGTATCGACCTCGGTCTCGTTGGCATAGCCCAGCTGCGCGATCTTAGTACCCGCCTCAATCAGGCGGCGCATAATCGCGTGCTCCTTCACAATCTCGGCATAGTACTGGGCATTCGCGGCGGTAGGCACCGAAGCAATCAAAGTGTGCAAATACGCCGCGCCACCCACACGAGTCAGCTCGCCGCGCTTCTTCAGCTCATCAGCAACCGTAATCGCATCCGCAGGGCTACCGTGACCGTAGAGAGACAGAATCGCCTCATAAATCGTCTCGTGCGCCGGCTTATAGAAATCGGACGCACGCAGGCTCTCAACCACATCCGCAATAGCGTCCTTCGACAGAAGCATGCCACCCAGTACAGACTGCTCAGCCACATCATCATGAGGCATCGTGCGAGAACCGTAATCCACCGAAGACTCAGACATAAAACCTCATTCACCCGAAACCGTGGAGGCCCGGGCATCTCGCCCGAGCAAAAACTCTACCTCTCCATTATGAGGTACCAGCAGCCCCGCCAGCCCCAGAGAGCTTAAATACGGGTACGCGCACAATGGTGGGGCGGCCACCCGTATTCGGGTAGCCGCCTCACCGTGCATCCGAATCTCTCGGAAACATTATGAATCGTACGTGAACTACTTTTTACGCAGAATCAGGCCGATAGCGCCAATATGGTCGGCGTGACGGCGGAACACGCCACGCATACCCAGCACACGCTCACGAATCTGCGGCTTACGCGCCAGGTTGAACGCAATCTTTGCAACGCCAGCGGGACCCTCATCAGCCAGCAGACGCTTCGGCTCCAGCAGCGCCATATCGGTCTGGTACACATCCAGCACCTCAAAGCCAGCCTCTTCCGCCAGGGCAGTCCACTCGGCGACAGTCAGCGGGCGGGCATTCACACGAATAGTGCGCGCCAAATCCTTCTGAATCTCTTCCTTCAGCTCGGGGCGCAGGTAATCGGGAACCAGGGACATCTCGTGAATAGCGTAGTAGCCACCCGGACGCAGCAGACGAGCCGCCTCGCGCATAATCTCCAGCTTGTGCTTATCGGTCTGCATGGTCAGCATCGCCTCGCCCACCACGGCGTCATAGCTCTCGGAAGGCAGACCAGTCTCCTGGGCGCTAGCGTTCACCACGCGGTAATTCGGCTTAGTCGCCGCACCAATACGCTCGGTCACAATTTCGGCGGCCTTGGGGTCGAGATCTACACCGGTGTAGCTCTTCGGGGAACGCTTCACAATCTCCTGAGCGGTAATACCCAGGCCCGGGGCAAATTCCACGACGTCAATGTCGCCACCCAGGGCGCGAGCCAACAGCCAGTTGGTGGTCTCACGACCACCGGGACGCAGAACCTTCTTGCCCAGCTGCGCGAGTAGCCAGTGGCCCGCAGCCTTATCGGCGGGACGGTCAGTACCGGGAACGGAAGGGGTCTTAGACACGGAAGACAACTCCTCAATATTTGTATCTAATATGCAAAATTTATCTTCCTTAATTCTAGACCTGTAATACCAGAGAAAGGAAATATGACGTTATACGAGAGTATGGGTACCCTTTGTTACAGTTCACCCTAGATACAGCAGCCCGCAACGCCGCGGTATCTAACACTCTAGCCGCGGCACCGCGACCCCAGAGGTTAAACAGAAACTGGAGCCGAATCTTTCGATTCAACCCCAGTCTCATCACACACACATACATACGAAAATCAGAGCCACTTCCGCAAGGAAAGTCCAACTTTCTGACGGTTCTCTCGAACCATCTATATAAAGTATTACGCGTAAACCTTTATTCCCTGTAGGTTAAAGCTGGAAGAAAGCTGGGAATAGATTTCTCCCTAAAATTAGGGTTCCTCACACACATCCAGCACCCGTTTCCACCGCCCATTGAAGATACGAACGATCCATAGAATCACGTCAGATACACAGCATTTCCCCGGGACGGCGTCCCGAATCCATACATCAAGTTAAAAGAAGGAAGGCAAGGCGCTTTTGCCTTGCCCTCCTTCTTTCGCAAGCGGGCCTCCCCGCTACACGAAACACACACATTCACATCGCAGTCCTCTCGAACCAACACTTATAGTAAACATTGCCAACCTTACGGGAGGATTGAATTTAGCTGGAAAGCAGCTGGGAGAAGACCCGTAGAACGCTGAGAAGTGCGGAATATTAGCAGAGAAAAGTGTGTGTGCCGTTCTCGGGGCTAGGACGCGCTCACATACAGGGTGAGCACAAGTAGCGGGTTCGTCGCAATAGACACCAAGAGCAGGAGAACGTTAGACCAGCGAAAGCGGCGGAACTTAACCAAGCCCACCAGGGCGCATACCACCGCAATGCTAGATCCCAAGCCGCCAACAATCAGAAAAAGCAACAGCAGAGTCGTAGCGAGATTAGCATCTGCCATTGGAATAAGCGCCAGGGCACACAGCAACAAGTTCACGCCCTCCAGAATGGCGCCGGTCATCAGAAGCTGGGCACTTGAGGACATACGCGATAAAGATTTAGCCATGTCTACCAGTCTACGGGGTCTGTCAGCCTGCGTCGCGTCCATCGCTCCTCCGGGCTCAGAGTGTACACCCTCTACCCCATTATCAATGTTTCACGTGAAACATTGCGAAGCGGGTACAGCAGACGGGGTGCTCCTCCCGAAGGAAGAACACCCCGTCCAAATACTCAACGCCGCGGCGTCAAATATCTAAAAATCTACTTACGCAGCAGCAACGACGTCCAGGACAACGTTAGCAACAACGTCAGCGTGCAGGCGGACAGTCACCTTGTACTCACCGGTGCGCTTAATAGCGGAACCCAGGTGGATGGTGCGCTTGTCAACGGAGCCAATACCAGCAGCCTCAATAGCCTCAGCAATAGCGTCAGCCTTGACGGTACCGAACAGGCGGCCGTCAGCGCCAGCCTTGTGTGCAACGACAACCGGCTTAGCAGCCAGCGACGCAGCAATTGCCTGAGCCTCTTCCAGAGAAGCCTTGGCGCGAGCCGCACGAGCGGCGCGGATGGACTCAACCTGCTTCTCGCCACCCTGGGTCCAGGTCACAGCGAAACCGCGGGGCAGCAGGTAGTTACGTGCGTAGCCGTCCTTAACGGTGACAACATCGCCAGCTGCACCGAGGCCGGAAACTTCCTGAGTCAGAATGATCTTAGCCATGTTACTGTCTCTCCTTCTCTTTAGCGGCCAGCGCCGGAGTAGGGCAGCAGAGCAACTTCGCGGGCGTTCTTAATAGCCTGAGCGATCTTGCGCTGCTCCTGAACGGTCACGCCAGTCACGCGGCGAGCGCGGATCTTGCCGCGGTCGGAGATGAACTTGCGCAGAAGTGCGACGTCCTTGTAGTCAATAACGGTGACGTCAGCAGCCTTGAGGGGGTTCTGCTTCGGTTTGGGCTTACGGATTTCAGCCTTAGCCATCGTGGTGCTCCTTAGAGTTGGGAGCCCGCGGCGGATAACCGCGGGATGGATTGATAAATTACTATTCGGAAAACGAAACCGGCTTAGAACGGAGGTTCATCGTCGGCGCCGCTACCCCAATCATAGTTACCGCCGGACTGGGAACTCCACGGATCAGCAGCGGGAGCTGCCGGGGCTGCAGGAGCAACCGGAGCGGAGTAACCGGTCTGACCGGAATAACCATTACCCTGGGGAGCCGCGAAATTATTCTGCTGAGGAGCGGAGTAGCCGCCCTGAGCAGGGGCGTTGTACCCGGCGCCACCGCCAAAGCCGCCCTGCACACCTCCACCGAAGTTTCCTCCGGCAGAACGCTGCGCGCGAGTCACCTGTGCGGTAGCAAAACGCAGAGTCGGGCCGATTTCCTCGACCTCAAGCTCAAACGAGGTACGACGCTCGCCTTCCTTGGTCTCGTACGAGCGGGACTTCAGACGGCCCTGTGCGATAACCTGGGTACCCTTCTTCAGGGTCTCCGCAACGTTCTCAGCATAACCACGCCACACCGACGCACGCAGGAACAGGGTCTCCCCATCCTCCCACTGGTTGGTCTGACGGTTAAACGAACGCGGAGTCGACGCGATCGTGAAATTAGCAACCGCTGCACCCGCAGGGGTGTAACGGAGCTCCGGATCGCTCGTCAGATTACCGATAACGGTAATAACGGTATCGCCTGCCATAAGATGCCTCCTCGATAAGAGTTACAAGTGTGTTGATTCCAGTACAGCGCAACCCCCTGACATTTTTAGAGGGTCAGCCATCGGAGGGCGCAACTACTTGTTGGAGATCTTCTGATCCTCCGGGCGGATGATCTTGGTACGCATGACGGACTCGTTCAGGTTCAGAACACGATCGAGCTCAGCTGCGGTCTCGGGGGTAGCGGTGAAGTTCACCACTGCGTAGATACCCTCGGACTTCTTCTGGATCTCGTATGCCAGGCGGCGACGGCCCCAGATATCGACGTTGTCGATAGAGCCGCCCTCGCTGGTGACGATCTCGAGGAACTTGGACAGCGACGGCTCAACCGCACGGTCCTCAACCTCGGGGCTGAGGATAACCATCAGTTCGTATGCACGCATGATTAAACCCCTCCTTTGGGCTAAACGGCTATGGGATTTCCATAGCAGGAGATTCATTGTGCCCTATACGTGAAGCACACCGGTTGGGGAACACGCATAGATTTATTAACAATACACCACGCTGAGCGGATGCAATAGTACCGTACCGCGTGAGCTCAACCATGCGATGCGGTACCGAAACCCCCAGAAGCTACGCCTGGCGGCGCTGCTCCCACCACTGCAGAAGACGCGCCTTCGCCTCCTCCTCAGGAAGCGAGCCCTCATCCAGGCGCAGATTCAGCAGGAACTTATACGCCTCACCCACCACCGGGCCCGGCGCAATCCCCAAAATCTGCATAATCTGACCGCCGTCCAGGTCGGGGCGGATCGCATCCAGCTCCTCCTGGGCCGCCAGCTCGGCAATACGACGCTCCAAATCGTCATACGCCTCAGCCAGCGAACGCGACAAACGACGATTACGGGTCGTCACATCAGAACGGGATACCCGGTGCAGGCGTTCCAACTGATCGCCCGCATCACGCACATAACGGCGCACCGCAGAATCAGTCCAACCCGACTCGCGGTAACCGTAGAAACGCATATGCAGCTCCACCAGGCGGGCCACAGCCTTAATCGTGTCATTATCAAAACGCAGCGCACGCATACGCTTCTTCACCATCTTTGCGCCCACCACCTCGTGGTGCAGGAACGAGACGGAGCCGTCCTTCTCAAACTTGCGGGTCTTCGGCTTGCCGATATCGTGCATCAGCGCCGCGAAACGCAGAATAAAGTCCGGAGCCGGACACGGACCATCCTCGTCCGTCTCCTTCTCCATCGCCTGCTCCAGCACCTTCAGCGAATGCTCATACACATCCTTATGGTGATGCGCAGGATCCATCTCCATGCGTAGCGCGGGAAGCTCCGGCAAAACATAATCCGCCAGGCCGGTATCCACCAGCAGGTTCAAACCCACCCGCGGGTAATCCGCATCAATCAGCTTCACCAGCTCATCACGCACACGCTCAGCCGAAATAATCTCAATGCGGCCAGCCATCTCACGCATCGCCTCGAAAACCTCCGGGGCCACGCGCAGATTAAAACGCGCCGCAAAACGAGCCGCACGCATCATACGCAGCGGATCCTCAGAAAAAGACTCCTGCGGCGAGCGCGGGGTGCGCAGAACACCCTCACGCAAATCCTCCACACCGCCGAAAAGATCAACCACCTCGCCGCTCGGCAAAGCCGCAGCCATCGCATTAATCGTGAAATCGCGACGCACCAGGTCAGCACTCAAATCCGTGCCAAACTCAACCGTCGGCTTACGCGAATCCGAAACATACACCTCAGCACGGTACGTAGTCACCTCATACACCACACCGTTCTTACGGGCGCTAATCGTGCCGTACTCCTTACCGATATCCCACGTGTGTTCACCCCACGCACGCAAAATCTGCTCGCTCTGCTCCGGAGTAGCATCCGTCGTCAAATCAAAATCAGTGAAATGGCCACCATCATCCAGCAGATTGTCGCGGACAATACCGCCCACCAGGTACAGCTCAAACCCCGCCGTACGGTACAGCTCTCCCAGCTCGGCGGCATCCGGATACTTCGACACAACATCAATAAACAGCGACATAATCCTTTAATCGTGCCAGATAAAACACCTCCACGACCACCCAGCACCGCACAGGATGCTCACATCACCCCGCCCCGAAGCGCCAAAACCCTCCTCCATCAGTTAAGGTAGAACCATGAGCATTCCCGTATCCCGCGCACCCAAAACGCGCTTCGCCGCGCCCGCGCGAGCGGTACCAGCCCCCGAAGAAGTATCCGCCGGAGGGCTCATCATCGACTTCGATCGACCCGAAGAACTCCCCGCAGCCATCATCGCCCGAATCAACCGCACCGGCCAGCGCGAATGGTGCCTACCGAAAGGGCACATCGAACGCGGCGAAACCCGAGTTGAAGCAGCCGGACGCGAAATCGCCGAAGAAACCGGAATCACCGGCTACCCCGTAGCCTCCCTCGGCACCATCGCCTACTGGTTCACCTCCAACGGACTACGCATCCACAAAACCGTACACCACTACCTCTTCGCGGCAACCGGCGGCGAGCTCAGCATCGACAACGACCCCGACCACGAAGCCATCGACGTCGCATGGGTCCCCCTCGCAGAGCTGCCCACCCGCCTCTCGTTCGCCAACGAACAGCACATCGCCCGCAGCGCCAGCGAATACATCACCACCCACCTCTAACGTCCCGGCATGCCATCACATGGCAACACCCCGAAGGCACCCGGACAAAGCCCCGAAGACAACCGACCGACCATCACCGCCAACACAGGAGAGACACGTGGCACGAACCGACGCCCGCTCAAGCGCAATCATGGCCGCAGGTACACTCGTCTCACGCATCCTCGGATTCGTCAAGACCATCCTGCTCACCGTCGCTATCGGTTCACTCTCTACCGTCGGTGACGTCTTCGAAACCGCAAACACCCTCCCCAACCTCATCTACGTGCTCGTTGCCGGTGGCGTGTTCAACGCGGTTCTCGTGCCCCAAATCATCAAGGCCGCCAAAGCCCAAGACGGCGGCGCACGCTACATCTCCAAGCTCGTCACGCTCACCGTCACCGCCATCGGCCTGGTCACGCTCATCACCGTCGCCTGCGCCTGGCCCATCATCAGCGTCATGGGCTCGGGATGGACCCCCGAACAACGGCAGCTCGGCTTCATCTTCTCCCTCTGGTGTCTACCCCAGATCTTCTTCTATGGCCTCTACACCGTCATCGGGCAGGTACTCAACGCGAAGGACGCCTTCGGCGCGTACATGTGGTCGCCGGTGCTGAACAACGTCATCACCATCCTGTCACTGTTCCTCTTCATCTTCCTCTTCGGAGCACAAACCCCCAACCCCCACCCGCTCCACACCGTAGACACCTGGACCAGCGCACAAACCCTCGTGCTCGCCGGATCCTCAACCCTCGGCGTGGTCATGCAGGCACTCGTCCTCTTCATTCCCCTACGGAAGCTCGGCCTGCGCCTCAAGCCCGATTTCGCGTGGCGCGGCATCGGCCTACGCGAAGCCTCCAAGCTCGCCGCATGGACCCTCGCCTCCGGCATCATCTCAAACCTGGCCTTCCTCTACATGACCAAGGTCGCTGCCGGCATCGTCGGCCAGCGCGAGCACTACGCCGCGATGGGCATCCAGATTCCGGGTTTGCAAGCCCTCAACTACGCTTCCATGCTGTACATGCTGCCGCACGGCGTTATCGGCATCTCCATCGCCACCGTGCTCTTCAACCGTATGAGCGCCTCCGCTATCGCCGACGACAGCGACAGCGTCATCTACGCCCTCTCCCACGGCCTGCGTAACGCCGCCGTTGCCACCGTCTTCTGCATGGTCGGACTCATCGTGCTGGCCGGCCCCATCGCAGTACTGTTCAGCGGCGGCGACCCCATTGCGGCCACTATCATCGCCCGCCTCATCGTCATCACCGCGCTCGGCACCCCCACGCTCACCATCAACTACCTCTACAGCCGCGTGCTCTACGCCCGCGAAGACGCACGCACCCCCTTCCGCATCCAGGTATACTCCGCCATCATCATGGTCGTCATGAGCTTCGCAGCTTCCATGCTCGACGCCCAGTACACCGTGTACATGCTCGCCTGGATCTACCCCATCCACAACATTCTGCTCATGTTCATCAGCCACTACATGGTGCGTCGCCGCCTCGGCTACTACGGCCAGCGCGGCATCGTCAGCGTCTACGCGCGCACGATTCTCGCCTCGCTCTTCGCCGGCGCGATTGCCGCCATCGCCCTGTGGCTGCTCGGCGGATACCAGCTCGACGGCTTCGCGTGGTCCTCCAAGATCACCTCCATCATCACTCTGGTGGTCTGCGGCTCGGTCATGGGCCTCGCCTACCTGGCGGGCGTGCAGATTTTCCGCGTCAAGGAAGCTAACGCGCTCCTGGCACCCATCACCTCCAAGCTCGAACGCCTGGCCCGCCGCTAGGCCCGCAGGCGCCCGGTACGTCACGAACTATCACTCAACCACGGCCTATTGCAAAGCCGGGTAGAATCTATTAGCAGAGCCCGCCATACGGCAGGCACCTTGAAACCACCTCGGGAGAACACGTTGTCGCAACAGATTCCGGTCGGATCGGTCCTCGGCGGCCGCTACGAAATTACCGCCCACATCATCATTACGGCAGAGTCCGATATGGTGCTCGAAGGCATCGACCAGATCCTTAACCGCAAGGTCTCAATCGTCGTCGCCTCACCCAGCCGTAGCGCCCTGCTGGAGGCTAACTCCCGTGCGCTCGCCACCAATTCCCGAGGCAACATTCAGATTCTCGACCTGGGCATCACCCCCGAGGGAAGCCGCTACCTGGTCACCTCGCACATCCGCCCGGATACCCTGCTCGACACCCTCCTCGTCGAGAACCACGCGCTCTCCAACGCAGAGGATGCATTGGGCACCGAAATCTTCGGCGATTCCGATGCGGAGCGCTCCCCCAACTCCTACGAGAAGGTCTCCTCCGGCACCGCCAGCCAGGAAACCATCAGCGCTTCCAAGAGCTGGAACTCCGGTGAGAGCGGCACCGTGACCGCCTACTCCGAGCCCACCAGCATCTACGAGGATGAAGAGGACGAAGACGAAGGCGGCAGCCGTGGAACCTGGGCCGTCGCCCTAGCCGCCGTCCTGCTGCTGGTCATCGTTGCAGGTGGCGTGCTGACCTCTCTGGGTGCCCTGGGCTCCAACCAGGCAGCTGCGCCGCACACCCCGAAGGCTTCGGCCAGCGAGACGGCCAGCGCAGAGGCTTCCCCCTCGGCCACCTCGACCGCCAAGGCCTCGAACGCACCCGCGAAGATCGCATCCGTGGCGCGTTTCGCCCCCTCGGAACCCACGTTCATGAGCGACATGGATTCCCTGATTCCGAACCTGACCGACGGCAACGCCAACACCGCCTGGATTAGCTACGGCTTTGGTACCGCCAACTACGCCGGTTCCATCAAGGACTTCGGCCTGGCAGTGAAGCTACAGACCCCCACCGTCGTTTCTAAGCTGACCATCCAGCAGAACACCGGCACCGGCGGTTCCTTCACCGTCTACACCAACAGCTCCGCATCTCTGAGCGGCGCGGTTGAGGTCGGCAAGGGCACCTTCGAAGGCAAGGATGCGGTCGTCACCCTGGACACCTCCAAGCAGAGCGCGGAAAAGGGCGCCTACGTGATCATCGTGGTCAACGAGCTGCCCCGCCTCTCCCTGCCGATTGGAGCTTGGAATTACGGTCTGCGCATCAACGAAATCAAGGTGGACTAGTAGCCGGTAGAGACTCATCCTCGGATGATTCATCCTCTCTTTTGTGGCGGGGTCGCGAACCGATGTGTACGGTTTGCGACCCCGCCCTTTTGTTACCCTTTGTGTCCCTTTATGGCGTTCGAGACGCTCGCGAGCCCGCACCACGAGGGATATCTGGATAAGGGTCCCCCAAGATGGAATAATCAAGGGTAATGCCCCGTTACACGGGGGTATACGATAAGACCTTCTACAGAAGAGATACGCAATGACTGAGAACCTGGGAGGCCTCTTCGGAGGCGCCGCTCTGGGCAATCTGAACCTCGCCTCCGCATCCGCAGAGGAAGCACCCACGAAGGCCGAGGTAGAAACCGACTCGACGATCCACGACGTCATCATCGTGGGTTCCGGCCCCGCCGGCTACACCGCCGCAATCTACGCTGCACGTGCCAGCTTGAAGCCGGTCCTCTTCGCCAGCTCGCTCGCCCCCGGCGGCTCCCTCATGAACACCACCGAGGTGGAAAACTTCCCCGGATTCATCCAGGGTATTCAGGGCCCCGAGCTTATGGACAACATTGGCCAGCAGGCTGAGCGTTTCGGCACCGACATTCGCTACCAGGACGTCGACAAGGTCGAACTGACCGGCGACGTGAAGAAGGTGTACACCGCAGACGGTGCGGTACACCTGGCCAAGACCGTCATCATGACCACCGGTTCTCAGGTGCGTAAGCTCAACATCGAGGGCGAGGATCGTCTCTCCGGTTATGGCGTTTCCTGGTGCGCCACCTGCGATGGCTTCTTCTTCAAGGACAAGGAAATTGCTGTGGTCGGCGGCGGTGACTCCGCGCTGGAGGAGGCTCTCTTCCTGACCACCTTCGCATCCAAGGTGTACCTGGTGCACCGCCGCGACGCTTTCCGTGCCTCCGAGATTATGCAGGAGCGAGTCTTCAAGAACCCGAAGATTGAGGTTGTCTGGGACTCTGCCGTGACCGCTGTGCACGGCGAGAGCAACCTGGAGGCGGTAACCCTCACCAACACCAAGGATGGCTCGGAGAGCCGCTTGGAGGTCCAGGGTCTGTTCATTGCTATCGGTTCTGACCCTCGCGTGGAGCTCGTTCGTGATCAGTTGGAGATTACCGAGAACCACACGATTGCGGTTCAGGGTCGTTCTTCGAAGACTTCCGTTCCCGGCGTGTTTGCCGCGGGCGACGTCATTGACCCGACCTACCGCCAGGCTATTATCGCTGCGGGCTCTGGTGCCGTCGCGGCCCTGGACGCCCAGCACTACCTCGAAAACCTCTAAGAACTGACGGAGAGTTCCTCTCCCCCACACGAAAGGAGAGTCCTGTGAGCAACGCACAGCAGGCAACCGATGCAACTTTTGACGAGCTGGTACTCGGCAACGACAAGCCGGTTATCGTTGATTTCTGGGCCGAATGGTGCGGCCCCTGCCGCATGGTGGGTCCCATCATTGACGAGATTGCCGACGAGTATGCCGGCCGCGTCGACGTAGTCAAGGTGGATGTTGAGGCCAGCGGTGACACCGCTATGAAGTACGGCATCACCTCCATCCCGGCCATCTATCTCTTCAAGGGCGGCGAGGTCGTTAAGAAGACCGTGGGCGCCAAGACGAAGTCCGCCCTCCTTGCTGAGTTCTCCGAGCACCTGGGTTAATCTCAAGAGGCTAGAGAAATCCCCCGGTAATGTTTCACGTGAAACATTACCGGGGGATTTCTGCATATTCAACTGATTTCAGTTGTTATAAGTACTTTTCCAATGGGTATTACCCTGAGAAATCAGAGTCCAAAACACGGATAATACGGTTCAAGTCCTCCACGTTGGCAAACTCAATCGTCATCTTGCCCTTGCGGGCTCCCAGAGAAATCTTCACGGAAGTATCGAGCTTATCGGCGAAAGCCTCCGCAATGTAGTCCAGGCGCTCGCGATGCTTCTGCGGCCGGGGAGCCTTGCGCACTTTAGGCTCCTCCGCGCCGGAGGTGGCAGCCACGAGCTCCTCGGTGGCACGCACCGACAGTCCCTCATTCACGACCTTCTGAGCAACGGTCTCGATCTGCCCCTGGTCACTCAGGACCAGGAGCGCACGGGCATGGCCGGCTGAGAGAATCCCTGCGGCAACGCGACGCTGCACGAGGGCTGGCAACTTCAGCAGGCGAATCGTATTCGAAATCTGGGGACGGGAACGACCAATGCGCTTGGCGAGCTGCTCCTGGGTGGTGTCGAATTCCTCCATCAGCTGCTGGTAGGCCGCCGCCTCTTCGATGGGGTTTAGCTGGCTACGGTGCAGGTTTTCCAGTAGGGCGTCACGCAGTAGGTCTTCGTCATCGGTCTCGCGAATAATCGCGGGAATCGTCGAGAGGCCAGCCGCTTGGGTAGCGCGCCAACGGCGCTCGCCCATGACCAGCTCGTACTTCTCTGCCCCATGTTCGCGAGAGGGACGCACCACGATGGGCTGCAAGACACCAATCTCGCGCACCGAGTGGATGAGCTCCTCCATATCCTGCTCATCGAAATCGGTTCGCGGTTGCTTGCGGTTGGGGTGAATATCGCGCACATTGAGCTCAGCAAACTGAGCGCCGGGCACCGGCACCAGGTTAGACTCCTCCTGCTCATCTGCACCGGGCACAGGGACATCTTCGCCAAAGAAGAAATCCACCGGGCGGCGGGTCAGGGTCGTGTTGCGCAGGGCTGCACCCATATCGACGCGAGACTTTTTCTTCGATGTTTCACGTGAAACATCCTGCACAGAATCGGTGTGGCGAGGTTCAGATTGAGCGGGCTTTACAGGCTCCTTAGGGGCCTCCGACTTAGGAGCTCGACGAGGCTTCTCAGGCTTAACCTCATGAGCCATCTCAAACAGGCCGTCACTCACAGGCTCACCTACGGGAGCGGGAGCAACCACCTTCGACTGCGGGGTGACCTCGGGCGCTACCTCTTGCTTGGCCGCCTTCTTCTCGGCGCTTCCAGAATTCTTCGTGCTCTGGGGAATCAGGGCCCCCAGACCACGGCCCAAACCACGTCGCTTCTCAGCCATCGTCACTCCTTTGGACTCCCGGATGAGTCCGCTCATTTTACTTCTTTATCTAGTGTAGACGAATCACGCGACATTCAGGGAGAGGTTTAAGGAGCATCCAAAAATTTTAAAATATATCAAAGATAAAACCATTACAGGGTGTTTTCTAAAGAATTTTAGCTTTTTATCAATAGAAACATCCCCTCCACACACCTCATAAACAGTGTGGAGGGGATGTTTAAAATACGGATAGCGACATCACGTCCCGTATTCAAAATACAGATTAGGCCAAGCGACTCGAAAGCTCCTGAGCAGCCTCTCGATAGGCACGAGCACCGGTCGAGGAGGAATCATAGGTAATAACGGTCTGCTGGTAGCTGGGCGCCTCGGAGATGCGCACAGAGCGAGGAATCTTCACACCCAGGGTTTCCTGCGGGAAGTGTTCGCGCACCTCCTCCGCCACCTGGAACGCCAGGTTGGTACGGGCATCGTACATGGTGAGCAGAATCGTGCTAATGCGAAGCTTCGAGTTTAGGTGCTTCTGAATCATCTGAATATTCTTGAGTAGCTGGCTCAGGCCCTCGAGGGCGTAGTACTCACACTGAATCGGAATTAGGATTTCCTCGGCGGCCACGAAGGCATTCACGGTAAGTAGGCCGAGGCTCGGCGGGCAGTCGATGAATACGTAGTCGAGGCGAGGCATCCCCTGCTTCTCGCGCCACTCCGTGTAGTCCACCAGCGCGTTCTTGAGGCGAGTCTCTCGCGCCACGAGAGAGACCAGCTCGATCTCAGCGCCCGCAAGGTCGATATTGGCGGGCGCACAGAATAGACCGGGCATATCGGGGCATTCCTGAACAATTTCAGCGAGAGGCTTGTCTTCAATGAGCACATTGTAGACGCTGGGCACATCCACGCCGTGCTCGATACCCAGGGCAGTCGATGCGTTGCCCTGCGGGTCATTATCGATGACGAGGACGTTCAGGCCGGCTTCTGCGAGCGCGGCGGCAAGGTTGACGGCGGTGCTGGTCTTTCCAACGCCACCCTTCTGATTCGACACGGTAAAGACACGCGTATGCACAGGCTTGGGGAGTAGATCTGCGGCCGCTTTCTGGGCGTGATGAGTCATCGGGTGCCTTCCGTAATCCGAGTCGTAATTCGCATTGATGTTTCTGGGAGGGGTGCCTCAGGTAGGTATGGTCTACATCAGTACCCACCGTAGGAGCTAACATGAACCCCCACGTGTGCCAGGCGCCAATGTTTCACGTGAAACATTGCAGTCTTGGCTACGCGTGATGTTTCATGTGAAACACCGCAGTGCACAAGCACGCTCCTGAGGGCTACACAGGGTGCGGCAGATCGCCTGTCGCCATCCAATCATTGCCGACCTCAGCCTGAAGTTCAACCCCTCCTTCAAGGGTACCCGTCGCGGCGGCAATACTCCACGTGAGGAGTCATTCTGGATACATGCGCCGGATACAGGTGCGTCAGACGTAGAAAGGTGGCGCCGCACCGAGCGAGTGTTTCCACTCCCCTGGCGCAACGCCACCTTTCGATAAGCGTCCGCAATCCTTCACGGGGTATTTATATTTACGTTTCTGCAATACCCCAACCCTGCAGTACTAGAGGCGTACGCGCACCACCGTGGTCGGCTCCTCCAACAGATCTGCACCCGCCGTCAGAATCTCAGTCTCGCGGGCGCCGTAGCGGTTCAGTTTCTTCTTCGCCTTGGTAATCTCCTCAGCGGCACTGCGCCCCTTCAGGGCCAACAGCTCGCCGGTGCCGCGCAGAATCGGCAGGGTAATATCCAGCAAGCCCACCAGAGCGGACACGGCGCGGGCGGTGACAACATCCGCATCCACGGCCCCCACGGCCTGCTCGGCACGCGAGCGCATCACGGTCACGTTCTCCAGCCCCAGATCCTCAATCACCTCGTTGAGCCAGA
The DNA here is from genome assembly GCF_901875305.1 of Rothia mucilaginosa. GTDB lineage: Bacteria > Actinomycetota > Actinomycetes > Actinomycetales > Micrococcaceae > Rothia. The sequence goes on along the minus strand of NZ_CABFLY010000007.1, from coordinate 108,111 downwards.
TAACGCGACGCTCCAGCGGTTCAATCAGGGTCAGCTTCAAATCCGGGCGGGCTATGGCCAGGCAAAGGCCCGGCAAGCCCGCACCCGAGCCAACATCGGCCACAGAGGTATTCGGAGCAATATACTCCTGCACCACGGCACAGTTGAGCACGTGGCGGGCCCACAGGCGCGGCACCTCGCGAGGACCGATCAGGCCACGCTCGATGCCGGTCGTCGCCAGGTGCTGTACGTAGCGCTCCGCCAGAGGCAAGCGCTCACCAAACACGGCCTCGGCGGCGGCGCGTTCGTTCTCGTTCAGAGTTACCTTCGTTTCCTCCACCTTAGACTCCTACCTCGGGGAGAGAAATCACGACGTGGCGACGCGGACCCTCACCCTCCGACTCGCTGTACAAGCCGGCGGCGGCTACCACGTCGTGCACCACTTTGCGCTCGTAGGGGCTCAGCGGCTTCATGTGCTCGTCGCGGCCGGTGGCTCGCACCTTCTCGATAGCCTCGGCGGCAATCTTCTCCAGGTACTCGCGACGCTCAGCACGGTAACCTGCAATGTCCAGAATCAGACGCGAACGGGTGCCGTTGCCAGCCAGAACGGACAGGCGCACCAACTCCTGCAGGGCATCCAGCACCTCGCCGTGGCGACCCACCAGGTGACGCAGCTCTTCGTTGTCATCGTCGTCGTTGACGACCGAAAGATAGATGCGGTTATTACGCACCTCAATGTCAATGTCGCCATCCAGGTCGGCAATGTCCAGGAGCTCCTCGAGGTAATCGGCGGCAATATCGCCTTCTTCCTCGATATCGTCGATCTCCTCGTAGCCTTCGGCGGCTTCGTCCACGAACTGCTCGTCGCCGAGCTGCTCCTCATATTCCATAGCTTCAGTCACGATAATCCTCGGGTGTTTGCGGGTTTTAGGGGTACAAAGTATCTCATACACGGCGCCGGGCCCGCGCCTTACGCGGCGTGAGCCCGGCCCGAATGGGAGGAAAGCCTACTACTTTCCGTTTTGCTTATTGCGCTGCTGCTTCTGACGCTTCTTACTTACCGGCTGCTGGCGCTGACCGGCTGCGGCACGCTCGCGAGCCTCCTGCAGGTCCTTCTCGTGCTGCTCGCGGGTCTTACCCACCGGAGGCAGGCCCTTCGCTGCACGGCGAGCGTTCAGCTCACGCTCCGCCTGAGAACCGGGGGTCGGGTTATTGCGGATAACCCACCACTGCTGACCCAGCGACCAGAGGTTCGAGACGGTCCAGTAGTACATCACACCGAGGGGGAAGTTAATACCGGAAACAGCGAAGATGATCGGGAAGATGTACATAATCATCTGCTGCTGACGGAACATCGGGGAGTTCAGAGCAGCCTCAGACATGTTCTTCACGCTCAGCTGCTTCTGAATGTAGAACTGGGTGGCACTCATCATCACAATCATGATGGCAGCCTGAACCACCGTCGCGGTGGCGTCACCGGCACCCGGGTGCATCATGGTCGCAAACAGCTGAGCACCAAAAATCTGGGAGTCGTTGAACTGGTGCACCAGTTCAGCCGGCAGCATGAGCACGCCCTGGTTGCTCTGCGCCGCGGTGGGAACGCCCATCAGCACCTGGTACAGACCGAAGAAGATCGGCATCTGAGCCAGAATCGGCAGGCAGGATGCGAAGGGGTTCGTACCGTGCTTACGGTACATTTCCATCTGCTCCTGAGCCATCGCCTGGCGGGAGAGCTGGTCCTTCTTACCCTTGTACTTCTCCTGCAGCTTCGCCATATCGCCCTGCATCGCGGTCATACCGCGCATAGCCTTAATCTGCTTGACGAACAGCGGGATGGTCAGGGTACGCATCACCAGAGTCAGGAAGATGATGCACAGAACCCAGGTCAGGCCGGAGGCGGGGTCCATACCCACCGCGGTGAACAGCGTATGGAACAGCCATAGGACCACGGAGACGATCCATTTAAACGGCCAAAGAATCATGTCGATAGGATTCACGAAGAATACTCCTTAAAGACCTTACAAAGTCGGTAAGTCGAAGGCGCCGCCTATTCGGGGCGGGCGCAAGAGGTGTGAGATGGCATATAACGGTCGGGGTGGTTGAGCAGAACAATCTTTGGTTCCGCTCCCGGGGCGAAGACTCGCCGCCCCGCAGGAACCGGATCAACACCACCGGTCGCCCAGGGAACGCACCGCAGGATGCGCCGCACCGTCAGAGAAAGCCCACCCAACGCACCGTGAGTTGTAAACGCTTCCAGGGCGTACGCCGAGCAGGTCGGGTAATAGCGGCACACGTTCCCGTAGAGCGGGGAAACGACCGTACGATAGGCCTTCATGCACGCAATCAGCAGGTTCTGCGGCAGAACATAGAGGGCCTGCAGAAAAGATTCAGGATGCACGAACTCGTTGGGGGCTAATGCCAACAGCTCGTCGGGGCCAATGAGGGGCTCCCTGGCGCTATACGTGCCGCTGTGATGGGGGTGAAAGCATTCATCGCGGCGTGAAGTACGGGAGTGGCTCATTGCTCTCCCTCGGTCGATGAGGGTCGGTTGAGCTTGGCGAGAGTCGTTTCGAGGGCAGATTCGTAGTCTTTGCGGAGCTGATTCCAGTCTGCCTGTGCGGAGGCGGGAAGCGCCCGCACCGCGATGGCGTACCCTTCCGGATGCGCGGCGCAGGTGAGCGCGGCAAGCTCACGCAACCGGCGCTTAACCAGGTTGCGTGTCACCGCGTTGCCCACCGCCTTCGACACGATGAAACCTACCCGGGTTGTTTTTCCGGGATTTTTCGCCGTAGATATAACGATGTTCCGGCGTCCACTGCGGATGCCGGAACGGAAGGCGTGGGAGAATTCAGCGCCGGTGCGCATACGGTGCTGTTGAGGCAGCACGTCTCCCCCTTTACATAGTGGGGAGGCCGGCAGGGCCGGCCTCCGTATTTCTACGCTTAATGATAGTTCGCCCGCCGATGCGTGTGCATTGGCGGGCGAACTATATGCCGTAATTAGGCCGAGAGCTTTGCGCGGCCCTTACCGCGGCGGTTCGACAGAATCGCGCGGCCTGCACGGGTGCGCATACGCAGACGGAAGCCGTGCTTCTTGGCGCGACGGCGGTTGTTCGGCTGGAAAGTACGCTTGCTCATACTTTGTCTCCTTGATTTTTGCGGTTCGTGCCCTCACGGGGTATCGGAACCGTACGCTTCTTGGTGCACGGAGGTATCGCGACTATTCGCGGTAGGCGGTGCACACACAACAGCACAACTTTAGAAGAGTGGCGGGCGTAAATCAAGTTCTTTTCGCTTTTTTCCGCGTGATTCCGGGCTCCTTTGAGATGAGTGTCGGGGCTGGTGGGGGACGGTTTGTGGCGGTTGGGGTTGACGGAGGGCGCCGCGGGAAATGGTGGAGGGGATACACAGGATTCCGTGCAGCTGCTTCACCATCTCGACTTTTCCTGGGGATAACACAACGCGACAGCCATCCACCGCGGTGCATATCCTGTCAGTACAACACTTTGGATACCACTTATCCACAGGTGCACACGCTCGCAATATTCCCCGTCATAATAGGAAAGACGTCGATTTCTCCACCCTTTTCCACCTTTCATCCACATCTGTAATTACAACTTTTCCACCGTGTGGAAAACCGTTGTGGATAACGTCAATCGCCTGTGGATTAAGCGGGTAGAATCTTAATGACCTGCGGAAGGTTTCGGCATTGTTGGCGCTCGTTTGAGTAGTCAGCATCTTCTGCGGCAGATTGAGCGGAGGTAAAGACCCCTATGACCGAGTCACTTCAGGCGCGCTGGGCGCATCTGCTGTCTATCCTGAGCAGCGACCCGAACGTCACGGCACGTCAGCGTGGCTTTGTGAATCTTGCCCGCCCCCAGGGCCTGATGGGATCTTCGCGCCTCATCATCGAGGTGCCCAATAAGCTCACCCGCGCCGTGTTTGAGGAGCAAATTACCGCCCCCTTCCGTGCAGCATTGCACGAGGCATTCGGCCCCACCACCACCGCACTTTTTGATGTGAATGAGACAATGGTTCCCATTGAAAGCGCAAGTCAGGACGTTAATGAGTCGGAGCAAGCCGCACCCGTCGAGCCTACAACTGTAGCGGCGCACCAGGTGCCTGCTGAGCCTTCTGATTACCCCGGTGGTGTGCCCTACGCCGAGCCGACCCATCGTGAGCCCCCCACTGGTTCCCGAGCTTTCGAGTACTACACCGAGCCGCATCCGGGTCCGGATTCCGAGGCGCACGTTCCAGCTGATGAGCGGGTGACTCGCCCCTCGTTGCAGACCCTAGAGGCGGAGCGAACCGCTTTCCACACCGCGCATCATAAGGCTCCTGTTGAGGCTCCGGCCGCACCGGCTGCACCCCCGCACGAAGACCCGGAAAACGCTCCGACGTGGGATAGCTCTGCCCGACTGAACCCGAATTACACCTTCGACACCTTTGTGATTGGCCAGTCCAACCGTTTTGCCCATGCAAGCGCCTTCGCCGTAGCTGAGCAGCCCGGCATCGTGTACAACCCGCTGTTCATCTACGGCGGTTCGGGTCTGGGTAAAACCCACCTGCTACACGCGATTGGCCACTACACCAAGTACCTTTACCCAAATCTGCGGGTTCGCTACGTGAATTCCGAGGAATTCACGAACGACTTCATCAACTCGATTCGCGACGACGAGGGTTCGTCGTTCAAGCAGATTTACCGCAACGTTGATGTGCTTTTGATCGACGATATTCAGTTCTTGGCGGGTAAAGAGGCGACGATGGAGGAGTTTTTCCACACCTTCAACGCACTCTACAACCACCAGAAGCAGATTGTGATTACCTCTGATTTGCCGCCGAAGCAGCTGACCGGATTTGCCGAGCGGATGCGTTCGCGCTTCGGCTCGGGATTGAACGTGGATGTGCAGCCTCCGGAGTTGGAGACCCGTATCGCGATTCTGCGCAAGAAGGCTCAGAGCGAGATTCTGCCGGTGCGCGATGACGTTATGGAATACATTGCTTCCCATGTCACGGCCAATATTCGCGAGTTGGAGGGCGCTCTGATTCGCGCGAGCGCCGCCGCCTCGATGAAGAAGCCTCCGGAGCCCATCACGCTGGCTGAGGCGGAGACCTATCTGAAGGATTTGCTGTCCGATACGGGTGGTGCCGAGATTACCTCGGCGCTGGTGCTCTCGACGGTGGCGAAGTATTTCGACGTGTCCATTGAGGATATGCAGTCGAAGTCTCGCACCCGCACGCTCACGAACGCCCGCCAGGTGGCGATGTACCTGCTGCGTGAGCTGACTGAGATGTCTCTGCCGCGCATCGGTAATGATTTGGGCGGCCGCGACCACACGACCGTGATGCACGCGGTGCGTAAGGTGAGCGCACAGATGGCCGAGCGACAGACGATTTTCAATCAGGTGACCGAGTTGACGAACCTGATTCGCCAGGAGCAGCGCGCTGCCGGCTAGGCTCACGGGGCCGTACGTATCCTCTATACATCTCTGACAAGGTGTTTTATAGGGGATGCGGGGGCGGCTCGAGGGGTAAAGGGGTGTTTGCGACCACGAATTATTAGGTGGCAGATTCCCAAAATAGGGGGTGTGGATAAGCTGTGCTTTAACTCCGGCGCTCGTGTGGACGTTAAGTGCATGAATATTCAAAAGATGTGGAAGAGAGTAAATGTATAAATATCCATACACAATGCATCCTCAGCCCAAGGGGAATTCCTCCACTTAATATCCACAGGCTACTTCCGCGTCATTGCGGGGTTTCAACGGGTTTTCCACCGTTTCCACAAGCGTTAATAATACTACTGTACTTAAAGAAAAAATCCTCTCCATAACATGAAGCATTGCCCCGCCCCGGGGCTACCGGGAAGTTTGATATGCATTTTGGGCTGCTCGGAGCATTCATCCGGTATGGTTTCTGGAAATACTGAGCAAAAGTAAGCGCTTCACTGGTTCCTTGCCCCTGTTGGTTTTGGTGAAAAACCCACATCTTCGAAGGCGTAATTTCGAATCTATTTTCGATGCTTTTTAAGGGATTTTCCGCAGTTCTTTGTAATTACAAAAATGCGCAGCTAGTGACCCGAACAGACCAGCCGCATTCCTCGTGAATCCCTGTAATTACAATTCGTCTGGATTCCGGTAGGATGGATAGACGCGCGCGCACGGGCACCGCGCACTGGAGCAGGCGAAACCTTCCGGCTCTCTCGCAGTTCATCTTTACGTGCGCCACAAACCAAATCTCTACCACCGTGAAAGGCGCCTTCTCGATGAAATTCACCGTTGAACGCGATGTCCTCGCCGAAGCAGTCGGCTGGACGGCACGCTCCCTGCCCTTGCGTCCTACCTCCCCCGTGCTCAACGGTCTGCTGATTACCGCCTCCGCAGGCGAAGTCAGCATCGCAAGCTTTGATCACGAGACCAGCGCCCGCCAGGTTATCGCCGCCGATGTTCAGGCCGAGGGCGTGTGCCTTGTTCCCGGTAAGATTCTGGCTGAGATTTGCCGTTCTCTGCCGAACGCCGAGGTTGAGTTCACCGCCGATGAGTCCGTGATTCGCCTGCACTGCCGTTCCGCAAACTTCCAGCTGGCCGGCATGCCCGTGGCCGATTACCCCGAGCTGCCTGAGCTGCCCGAAGTCTCAGGTACCGTCGACGGCGCCGAATTTGCCGAAGCCGTCAAGCAGGTTCAGATCGCGGTATCCAAAGACGAAACCTTGCCCCTACTGACCGGTATCCGCGTCGAGATCAACGGCGACACCATAACCCTGCTCGCCACCGACCGCTACCGTCTGGCCATGCGCGAAATCAAGTGGAACCCCACCAACCCCGATGTTCAGGCAGCTGTGCTGCTGAAGGCCAAGACCGTTTCCGAGGTCGGTAGCACTCTCTCCGGTTCCGGCGAGCTCTCCATTGCGCTACCCGCAGCCGGCGAGCTGATCGGTTTTGCCGCCGGTACCCGCCGCACCACGAGCGTTCTGATGGACGGCGACTACCCCAACATCCGTGCGCTCTTCCCCGAGCAGACCCCCATTCACGCGGTGGTTCGCACCTCCGACCTGACTGAGGCGGCTCGCCGTATCTCGCTCGTGGCTGAGCGCAACACCCCGCTGCGCCTGAAGTTCACCCAGGGCTCGGTCGCCATTGATGCGGGCCGCGGCGACGAGGCTCAGGCCTCCGAAACCCTGCAGGCTCACCTCTCCGGCGACGACATCACCGTGGCGTACAACCCCTCCTACCTGCTGGACGGCCTGAAGGTGTTCGGCACCGAGTTCGTGCGCTTCTCCTTCACCGATGCGCCCAAGCCCGCCGTGATTTCGGGCCAGGACGAGCCGCTGGCTGAGGACGACCGCAACTACCGCTATCTGCTGATGCCGGTGCGTCTGCCCTCGAACTAGTAGCTTGCCGCCCCGCGCGCATCCCGAGGCTCTGCCCAGGGAAGGCTCGCGGGGCTGTGCTTTTCCCCGTCCGCGCCTATCCCTCCCCTCGACCGAACCGCACGAAAGGAGCCGTCCGGTGTACATCGACCATATCTCGCTACTGGATTACCGCACCTACGCGCTGCTCAATCTGCCTCTGTCGGCCGGGGTGACGGTTTTTCTGGGTTCGAATGGCGTGGGAAAAACAAATATTGTGGAGGCCATTGAGTACGCGGCGGCCCTCTCTTCGCATCGGGTGAGCCACGATGGGCCGCTGGTGCGAGTGGGCGCCGCTCGAGCCTACATTCGTACCCGTGCTGTGCGCGGCTCGCAGCAGACCGTGACCGAGTTTGAAGTGGCACCCGGCCAGGCGAACCGTGTGCGCATTAACCGGGCCGCCCCGGTGCGCGCTAAGGAGGCCCTGGGGATTGCCCGCACGGTGCTGTTTTCTCCCGAAGATTTGCAGTTGGTGAAGGGCGATCCCGCCGGTCGTCGTCGATTTGTGGATGAGCTGGCTGTCTCTCTGCGCCCCGCGGTGGCGGGGTACCGTAGCGAGTATGAGCGGATTTTGCGGCAGCGTAATTCGCTACTTAAGTCGATGCAGCGCCGCGCTCGCGACGAGAACGCGCTGAGCACCCTCGCCGTGTGGGATGACCAGCTTGCATTGATGGGTGCTCAGCTGCTCTCTGCACGCTTTCGCCTGCTGCAGGGCCTACTCCCCCAACTGCGTCGCGCCTATGCAGGTCTGACGGACGGTTCTAAAGAAGTGGGTTTCACCTACGAGTCCACCGTCTTTGCGAGCATGGGTGAGCGTTCTCTCGAACACGCGGCCCTTATGAGTATCGAGGATTTAAGGGAGGCGCTTCTGCATGGTTTTGCTGAGCGGCGCGCCGAGGAGATTGAGCGCGGTGTGACGCTGGTGGGCCCGCATCGCGAGGATGTGACCCTGCTGTTGGGTGGTCTTCCGGTTAAGCATTTTGCCTCGCACGGTGAGAGCTGGTCGTTTGCATTGGCCCTGAAGTTGGCTTCGTGGTTTGTTCACGTGGAGGATGATTCTTCGCCGGGGGCCTCCCCCATCCTGATTCTTGATGATGTCTTTGCCGAGCTCGATTCGGCGCGCCGCCATCGCCTGGGCGCTATGGTTGCCGCTGCGGAGCAGGTGCTCATTACGTGTGCCGTGCTTACGGATATCCCGGAGGAGCTAGGGGAATACCGCCTGGTGTCTGTGACTCCCGGCCATGCGGAGTACGTGCCGGTGCCCGGCGCCCGCGGTGGGGAATCCGAAATCCCCCGTGTAACCCCTGCCGAGGGAAGCGGCGAAGTGCAAACCGAGAAACCTGTTGTCGGTGAGGATCATGAGTAGCCACCCCGGAGAGGATTCCACTTCCCTTGCCGCACCTTTCGGTGACTCCTTGTCGAGGCCTTCCCCGACCCCCGATTTTCGTGAACTCGACGGCACTGTTTCACGTGAAACATCGATGTCTGGCGGCGAGGTTGATAGCTTCGGTGAGTTCTATCGAGACGAGGTGGACGCCCCCGCAGCCCTACTGACCCGTATGCGTGTGGCCGCCCAGGAACGCGGTGAGGCGCCCCTCAATGCTTTCTCGGCGCGGAAGATTATGCGCGAGTTCGGTGCTGCCATGTCAGGAACTGCCCCTAAGAAGCGTCGCGAGCGCGCGCAAGGGTGGGATCCCCGCGTTATGGGTGGGTACAGCGGCCCCGGTGAAAGCTCCCGCGATCCCAAGCTGCTCGGGGGTGTCGTGAGCTCCCTGATTCGCTCTCGAGGCTGGAAGGAGCCCGTGGCTGTCTCGAGCGTACTGGCTCGCTGGGCTGAACTTGTTGGCCCTGAAATTGCCGCGCACACCAAGCCCCTCAGCTTCGAGAACTCCATCGTTCAGGTGCAGTGCGACTCTACTGCATGGGCCACTCAGCTACGCCTGATGCACGGGCAACTAATCGACCTCTTCCGCCGCGAGCTGGGTGAGGGTGTGGTGGCGCAGGTGCGTATCCTGGGTCCGAATAACGGCCGATGGAACCAGCGCGGGTATCGACGTGCCTCCGGTATGCGTGGGGTGCGCGACACTTACGGGTAGGAGAGTCGGCGGTGTGCGCGGAACGAACCTTTGTCTCGACACCGGAATAGCCGGAAGGTTGCAACCTTGGAAGTGCCCGCATCCCAGCCGCTTATTCGGGGTGTATCCCCCCTCACCGGGAAGGGGGTTGAACGTCTCTCAGAGGCCGTTACAGGCGTTTGAGAGGGTGGAATATGGGTGAATTACCCCAAATATGGCGCTCTGGATGGCTTTAACACCCCCTTGCTCGGTAAAATAAAGGGGACAATGCGTTAAATGCGCCCATATGGGCGTTACCGGCACCGCGAGTCATATGAAGGCGCTTTAAGTGCCGCGTCGAGGCGTTCTAGGCTCCCCTCGTCGCCGATTTGGCTCCTATGACGGGCTGGTGCCGCAAACTGACATTTGGAGCCTATTCAAGGAGTTCTCCCTCGTGGTACCTGAGCAACCCCATGAATACGGTGCATCCGATATTACCGTGCTGGAAGGTTTGGAGGCGGTTCGTAAACGCCCCGGCATGTACATCGGCTCGACCACCGAGCGCGGTCTGCACCATCTGGTCTACGAGGTCGTTGATAACTCCGTGGATGAGGCGCTCGCCGGTTATGCCTCCGAAATCGACGTGACCATCCAGGCTGATGGCGCGGTGCGCGTCAAGGATGACGGCCGCGGCATTCCCGTGGATGAGCACCCCACCGAGCACAAGTCCACCGTTGAAGTCGTCATGACCGTGTTGCATGCCGGCGGTAAGTTTGGTGGCGGCGGCTACTCGGTCTCCGGCGGTCTGCACGGCGTGGGTATCTCCGTGGTGAATGCCCTGTCGACCCGCGTGATTACCGAGGTGCACCGCCAGGGCTATGCATGGCACATCTCCTTCTCCAACGGTGGCGTGCCCGACGCTCCCCTGCGCCGCGGCGAGCCTTCCGATAAGACCGGTACGATTCAGACCTTCTACCCGGATCCCGAGATTTTTGAGACCGTCGAGTTCGATTTTGAGACTCTGCGCGCTCGCTTCCAGCAGATGGCCTTCCTGAACAAGGGCCTGACCATCACCCTGACCGATGAGCGCGAGAAGTTTGTTGCTGATGAGGTGACCGAGGACGAGAAGAAGACCTCGACCCTGAACCGCGTGGGCGCTAACGCCGAGGGCTACACGACCGTCACCTACCGTTACGACAACGGCCTGTTCGACTACGTGCACTTCCTGAACGCCGGCGCGAAGACCATCGTGAACGAAGAGATTGTCTCCTTCGAATCCGAGGATTCCGACCGCAACATGAGCCTGGAAGTGGCCATGCAGTGGACCGGTGCGTATAAGGAATCCGTCTACTCTTACGCGAACACGATTAACACTCACGAAGGTGGTACCCACGAAGAGGGTTTCCGTGCCGCGCTGACCTCCCTGGTGAACCGTTACGCCCGCGATAACAAGCTGTTGCGCGATAAGGACGATAACCTCACCGGTGAAGACGTGCGTGAGGGTCTGACCGCGGTCATCTCGATTAAGATTTCCGAGCCGCAGTTCGAGGGTCAGACGAAGACCAAGTTGGGCAACTCGGAGGCGAAGTCCTTCACCCAGCGCGAGGTGAACGATCACCTGAGCGACTGGTTCGACCGTAACCCCGCCGTGGCTAAGGACATCGTGCGTCGCGCGATTACCGCAGCCCAGGCGCGCATCGCCGCCCGTAAGGCACGTGAGACGACCCGCCGTAAGGGCTTGCTGGAGACCAGCTCCATGCCGGGTAAGCTCAAGGATTGCTCCTCGAAGGACCCGTCGATCTCTGAGATTTACCTGGTGGAGGGTGACTCTGCGGGTGGTTCAGCGGTTCAGGGTCGTAACCCGAACACCCAGGCTATTCTGCCGTTGCGCGGTAAGATCCTGAACGTCGAGCGCGCTCGCCTGGATCGTGCCCTGTCGAACGCTGAAATTCAGGCAATGATTACCGCCTTCGGTACCGGCATTGGTGATGACTTCAATATCGAAAAGGCTCGCTACCACAAGATTGTGCTCATGGCTGATGCGGACGTGGACGGCCAGCACATCACGACCCTGCTGTTGACCTTGCTCTTCCGCTTCATGCGTCCGCTGATTGAGGCTGGTTACGTGTACTTGGCTCAGCCGCCGCTGTACCGCATCAAGTGGTCGAACGCTCCGCATGATTACGTCTACTCTGATGCTGAGCGTGATGAGGCTCTGGCACGCGGTGCGGCAAATAACCAGCGCTTGCCGAAGGATAACGGTATTCAGCGTTACAAGGGTCTGGGCGAGATGGATTACACCGAGCTGTGGGATACCACCATGGATCCGGCACGCCGCACCCTGTTGCAGGTGAAGATGGAAGACGCGGCTGCCGCGGATCAGATTTTCTCGGTGCTGATGGGCGAGGACGTTGAGGCTCGCCGTGAGTTTATCCAGCAGAACGCAAAGGACATCCGATTCCTCGATATCTAACCCGCACGGCATATTCCTTATGGGGAATATGTGGAGCAGGTTATATAACCGAGTGATTTATTGAGGGAAATAATGAGCGAAGAACAGCAGAACGAAGTGACTGGGGCTGACGTTGTCGGTACCGGTGACGCCGAGATTGTGGATCACCACGGTCACATCGAACAGGTGGACCTGCAGACCGAAATGCAGCGCTCCTACCTGGACTACGCGATGGCCGTCATCATCGGTCGTGCCCTGCCGGATGTCCGTGACGGCCTTAAGCCCGTGCACCGTCGCGTCATCTACGCAATGTATGACGGTGGTTACCGCCCGGACCGTGCTTTCAACAAGTGCGCCCGCGTGGTCGGTGACGTCATGGGTCAGTTCCACCCCCACGGCGACAGCCCCATCTACGACACCCTCGTGCGTCTGATTCAGAGCTGGATTATGCGTTACCCGCTGGCGCTGGGACAGGGTAACTTTGGCTCTCCCGGTAACGATGGTGCTGCGGCTCCCCGATACACCGAGACGAAGATGGCCCCCATCGCCCTGGAGATGGTGCGCGACATCAACGAGGACACCGTTGATTTCCAGCCGAACTATGACGGCAAGTCTCTCGAGCCGACCGTTCTGCCCTCTCGCATCCCGAACCTGCTGGTTAACGGCTCCTCGGGTATCGCCGTGGGTATGGCGACCAACATCCCCCCGCACAACCTGCGCGAGGTGGCCGAGGGTGTGGAGTGGTTCCTGAAGAACCCGCACGCTACTAACGAAGAGCTGCTGAATGCTCTCATCGCCCGCATCAAGGGCCCTGACTTCCCGACCGGTGCGCAGATTTTGGGCACCAAGGGCATCGAAGATGCGTACCGCACCGGCCGCGGTTCGATTACCATGCGCGCCGTGGTTAACGTTGAGGAAATCCACGGACGTACCTGCCTGGTGGTCACCGAGCTGCCCTACCAGGCGAACCCGGATAACCTGGCCATCAAGATTGCCGAGCTTATCAAGGACGGCAAGGTCACCGGCATCGCTGACCTGCGCGATGAGACCTCGGGTCGTACCGGTCAGCGCCTGGTGATTGTGCTCAAGCGTGATGCTTCCCCGAAGGTTGTGCTGAACAACCTGTACAAGCACACCCAGCTGCAGGAGAACTTCTCCGCAAACATGTTGGCCATTGTGGATGGCGTGCCCCGCACCCTGTCCCTGGATGCGTTTGTACGCCACTGGGTCAACCACCAGCTGGACGTTATTGTCCGCCGTACTCGTTACCGTCTGCGCCAGGCGGAGGAAGAGGCGCACATCCTGCGCGGTCTGCTCAAGGCCCTGGATGCCCTGGACGAGGTCATCGCTCTGATTCGCCGCTCCCCCACCGCGGACGAGGCGCGTACCGGCCTGATGGAGTTCCTGCAGATTGATGAGGCTCAGGCTCAGGCCATTCTGAACATGCAGCTGCGTCGTCTGGCTGCCCTGGAGCGTCAGAAGATTCAGGATCGCCACGATGAGCTGATGCGCATGATTGCTGAGTACAACGCGATTATTGCTTCGGAGACTCGCCAGCGTGAGATTATCTCTGAGGAGCTGGGCGAGATTGTGAACCGCTACGGCGACGAGCGTCGCACCCAGATTATGTACGGCTACAACGGCGACATGTCCATGGAAGACCTCATCCCTGAGGAGGAGGTCGTGGTGACGATTACTCGCGGCGGCTACATTAAGCGCACCCGTAGTGATCAGTACCGCAGCCAGCACCGCGGTGGTAAGGGCATTAAGGGTGCCTCTCTGCGTGGTGATGATGTGGTGGAGCACTTCTTTGTGACGACTACACACAGCTGGATTCTGTTCTTCACGAACCTGGGCCGCGTGTACCGAGCGAAGGGCTATGAGTTGCAGGAGGCCGGCCGCGACGCGAAGGGCCAGCACATCGCGAACCTGCTGGAGTTCCAGGGGGGCGAGCGTATCGCTCAGGTTATGGAGCTGAAGAGCTACGAGGATGCTGAGTACCTGGTGCTGGCAACTCGCGGCGGCATGGTGAAGAAGAGCCGCCTGAGTGATTACGACACGAACCGCACCGCGGGTCTGATTGCTATTAACCTGCGCGAGGGTGACGAGGTGGTCTCGGCCTTTACTGTTTCGGCTGCCGATGACATCCTGCTGGTTTCTCGTAACGGTATGTCCCTGCGTTTCCACGCGGATGATGCCTCGTTGCGCCCCATGGGTCGTTCGACTTCTGGTGTGACCGGTATGAAGTTCCGCGATGGCGACGAGCTGATTTCTGCCAACGTGGTCACCGAGGGCTCTTATGTCTTTGTAGTGACTGAGGGCGGCTACGCGAAGCGTACGAGTGTGGATGAGTATCGCGTTCAGGGTCGTAATGGTTTTGGCATTAAGGTTGCTAAGCTTGTGGAGGATCGTGGCGCCCTGGTGGGTGGCCTTATCGTGGATGAAGAGGACGAGGTCCTGGTCGTGATGTCCAGCGGCAAGGTTGTTCGTTCGAACGTGGATGAGGTTCCTGCGAAGGGACGCGATACCATGGGTGTTATCTTTGCAAAGCCCGGTGAGGGCGATTCGATTATTGGTGTTGCCCGTAACCAGGATCGTCAGCTGGACGACAGCGATGATGAAACCACTGAGAATGCCGAGGCGGCAGAAGATGTTTCTGTTGCTCCCGGCACGGATAACGAGGGTGAAGCGGCGGCTGCCGACCTCACCGCTACTGGAGGTAACTAATGAGCAGCACTTCCGCGAGCTCCTCTTCCGCGTCAGCGCAGCGTTCGGCAGCAGCTGGTGCGTCTAAGAAGGGGGCCCCTAAGTCTGGTGCCCGCCGTCCCGCTCAGGCACGTTCGGGTCAGGCCCGTCCCGGTGCCGCTAAGCGTCCTGCCGGCAAGCGTCCGGTGAATGCTAAGCGTCCGACGGGTTCGCGTCGTCAGCTGGTTCGCCCTGCGCCTCGTTCGAAGATTCGTCGCGCACGTTTGGTGGTGCAGAAGGTTGATACCTGGTCGGTGGCGAAGCTGATCTTCTTGCTGTCGATTGCTCTGGGTATTGTGACTGTTGTGGCTTCGGTGATTCTGTGGTTGTTCCTGCAGGCTTCGGGTGCTTTTGCTGGTGTGAACCAGCTGATTAGTTCGCTGGGTACCGGTTCGACCACTGTGGATATTTCGCAGATGATTTCGCTGGGTCAGGTGGCTTTGGTAACCACGATTTTTGCTGTGGTGAACACTGTGGTTTTCACTCTGTTGGGTATGATTGCCGCTATTCTGTATAACCTGGCTGCAAAGCTGGTGGGCGGTGTGACTTTGACTCTGAGCGACGAGTCTTAAGAACGCTCGACTATGAGTTTGAATTGGGCGGTATCGTCTCCGTGCGGAGGCGGTGCCGCCCTTTTTTGTGCTATTTTCCGTGCTCTGCGGGGTTGTGGGTGGTACGGTTCGCCTTGATGTGGAACCCCCTCACATATATGTGATGCATAACATATCATTTTGATTTGGTGTTCCCGCCAAACACCTGTATAGTTATATCTCGTTCTACGGAAGGAATTCCGCAGAGGGAGGGCGTATAGCTCAGACGGTTAGAGCGCTTCGCTGATAACGAAGAGGTCCCAAGTTCGATTCTTGGTACGCCCACTCCACACTGTGAAAGGCAGAAATGAAGAAGGTTTTTCTGATGATTGCGCTTTCAAGTGTTGTCGTGATGGTGCTGGTAAAGCGCCAGAATGACGAGGTTGCTAAGGCCTGGAAGAATAACTAAACAGTGGTTTCCGCTGAAGCGGGGGCGTGGCGCAATTGGTAGCGCATCTGCTTTGCAAGCAGAGGGTTAGGGGTTCGAGTCCCCTCGCCTCCACTTTCCGGTGATTACAGCAAGAGGGAAACGCCTGGTCCCATTCCGAACCCAGAAGCTAAGACTCTTCGCGCCGATGGTACTGCACTTTTGTGGGTGTGGGAGAGTAGGTCGTTGCCGGTTTATTTTTGAAGAAGACCCCGTATCGAAAGATACGGGGTCTTTTGTTGTATGTGCTGCCGGTGTGTCTACTGTGCCAGTCGTGGAGCTGAATGGTGGGTGGTGAGGGGGAGGGGGTAAATACTCGATGGGGCACGGATGCGAGGCGGGTAATAGACGCGCATCACAAATAGAAATCTGGGAACTGCCTGAAAGTGAACACTAGATGAACTCACCTCGGCACTTGGTATGCGGTATGCCGCTCGTCGTCCCGGTCTGGCAGAGAATCCACATAAAACAACTTAATGATGCTGGCGGGTGCACCGTTTTTGCCTAGTGATAGCGGGTTTTTTGGGGTGGTAAATGAATAAGTCCATAAAACACGCACCCAATCGTGTGGGTTTGCGTGTTATTTCGTGTTAAAACCGAATACTTTCGATTTTTGTGGAAGCGACAGATAATTTTCTTGTGACTACAGAACTCATTATTCTCGTGATCGTGGTGCTGACCGCGCTCGCCTTCGACTTTACGAATGGCTTTCACGATACCGGTAACGCGATGGCTACGTCTATCGCTACCGGCGCGTTGAAGCCGAAGACAGCCGTGGCTCTCTCCGCATCCCTGAACCTGGTGGGTGCCTTCCTCTCTGTTGAGGTGGCTCGCTCGGTCGGTAATGGCATTGTGAACCTGGACCGTATCGATGTGACATCGAACGGCTCAGCACTGATGCTGATTGTCTTTACCGGCCTGGTGGGTGGCATCCTCTGGAACGTGCTGACTTGGTTGCTGGGCCTGCCATCCTCTTCGTCACACGCACTTTTTGGCGGCCTGATTGGTTCCGCCCTGGTGGCCATCGGTTTTGATGGTGTGCAGTGGATGGGTGTGCTCTCCAAGATTATTGTTCCTGCGGTTCTCTCCCCCGTCATTGCTGCAATCGTGTCGGCAACCGGCACCTGGCTGGTGTACCGTATCGCGGCTCCGGTTGCTGATGAGCGCAAGCACAGCGGCTTCCGCAAGGGTCAGGTGGCTACCGCATCCCTGATGTCTCTGGCGCACGGTACGAACGATGCGCAGAAGACCATGGGCGTGATTTTCTTGGCTTTGGTGGCTTCGGGTTCTCTGAAGAGCGATGACGCTATTCCCCTGTGGGTGAAGGCAGCCTGTGCACTCGCTATTGCTTTGGGAACCTACTTGGGAGGCTGGCGTATTATTCGCACCCTGGGCAAGGGCATCGTTGAGGTAGATACTCCGCAGGGTGTGGCCGCAGATGGTGCCTCCGCCGCGATTATCCTGACTTCTTCGCACTTTGGTATGGCGCTGTCCACCACCCACGTGGCCTCCGGTTCGATTCTGGGTAGTGGCCTGGGTCGAAAGGGCGCCGAGGTGCGCTGGTCCGTGGCGGGTCGTATGGTGGTCGCTTGGTTGATTACTCTGCCTGCTGCCGCAATTGTGGGTGCTCTGACCTGGCTGATTGGTACTGGTATGAATAAGCTGACCGGCACCCAGTTCGTGGGTGAGATGACCGTATTTGCTCTGCTGGTTATCTTCTGCTTCTGGATGTGGCGCCATTCCCAGAAGGACAACATTGACGCCTCGAATGTGGCCGGCGACTGGGATGAGAAGGAAGGCGCCGCAGTCACCGGCGCTGAGACATCCGCTGATCAGACTCTTGCTACTGAGAAGGCAGGTTCGTAAGCCATGGCATATCTGTTGGATATCGTGAACAAGATTATTCCGGTACTCATGGCCGGTCTCTTCTTTGGTGCGGGTCTTCCGGCGCTGTATGCGCTCGGTCTCCGCTTTGTAGCGGGCCGCACTGAGTACACGGCGGATGGTCAGTTGGTGGAGATTGAGCCGCCGAGTACGGTGGCTAAGATTGCCGCTGGGGTTGTTTTTGCTATCATCGTAGCAATCGTAATCATCGCCATTCTCTGGGTTGCTAAGGACTTTATTCACCACACGTTCGGCTGGAATATTTTCGGCGTCACCGGTGGAGGTCACTAGAACCGTGAAACACACAGTGAATATGATGATGACAGTATCGAAGGAGGGGCTCAATGCCTGATAAGGGCATCATCTCTCGAGTAATCGACTGGCTGAGCGTTGGGTATCCCAAGGACGTCCCTGTTCAGGACCGTGCCGCCGTGATGGCCATCCTGAAGATGCGTCTGACGGATGAGCAGTTGCAGGAAGTGGTCCGCCAGCTCATGCAGTCCCGTGCCGCTCGTGGTGAGGCGTATGTGAGTGACCAGCGAATCAACGAGTATATTCGTCGCGTGGTTGACCACACTCCGACCCCGCAGGATATTGACCGAGTAGCTAAAATTCTTGGCGCACACGGCTTCCTGATTGCGGAGAATCACGTGAATGAGGATGCTGAGCCTGCCGGTCGTACGGAGTACGTGCCGTACGAGGATCCGACCACCGGTGAAATCCGCATCGCGGAGCTGGCTGCTGAGTCGGCGAATGTTGCATCACCGCAAACCGCTGGGTCGGATGACTAAAATTCGAGGGTTGGCTGAATAGACAACCAAGAGGCCTACGGGGCGAGTATTTCGCACCGTAGGCCTCTTCTATGTTGAGGCTCTCAAGTGAGGGTCCGCAATCTTGGTGCCTAATCGGTGTATTCTTACTCCACTATCTCTCACTCTGGGTGGTTTTTGACCGCCGCTCACCTTTGGAGGCCCAATGTCTTCTTCGCAGGTTCCTGAATCTCAGCATCCTGAAAAATCTACCGGCACGCGAGGCCGCTTCGCGGCCGTAGGGGACGCCGCAAAGCGGCATGGGCGCAACCTGGTGGTTCCCCGCCGCTCCCTGCTGTTGACTGGAGGCGTTATTCTGGCGGGTGGGCTAATCGCAACGGCACCGCGCATTGCAGCCACCGGCCTCTTGGGCGAGGATGCCGCAGCTACGGTTTCTGTGGAGAAGCTACTGGCCCGCCGTGAGCATCGAGTGCGGGAAAAGATTGATACCCGCTATTTGCGTATTGAATCGCTGGGGCGCATCAATGTGGGCAAAGAGAAGAAAGAGCAGAACCTGCGATTGGTGGGCTCCCTGGCGCTCACGGAAGCCGCGCAGGCGGATTTGCCGGCTGCTGCGGAGGCGCTGACCCAATTATCGGTTTACGGCTCAATACAGCGTCTGAGCGTTACCTACGGTGGTGTAGACCCGTTTAATGACCCGCAAGGGCGTGGTCAGCGAGCTGATACCCCTGTTCCGCCGTTGCGTGTGAACGACTCGGCCACTCTTGATCGGGAGCAGTGGCTCAAGCTTCTTAATGCATCCGCGGCTCTGGGAACCAACGCGGACTATACCCAGGGTGTTGCCCTGGCGGATGAGCTACGCCTGGCTGCAGTTATCGAAGAAGGCGAGTATGCTGACGTGGCCCGCCGTTTCCGAGCCTTCGGTCATCTGGGTGCCTCAGAGGACCGGGTGAAACAGGTGCGGCTCTACGCTCGGATTGCGCTCTCCAAGGCGGTGAGGGTACCTTCGGGGGCTGAAACGAAGATTGCTGTTAGTGTTGCGGAGGCTGCCCGAGTGGCGGTAGCCGCCGATGCTCTAGACAAGGCGGTTACGCCCGCTGATTTGAGTCTCCTGACAGCTTTCACACTTACGTGGAATGCTCGTCAAGAATATCCGACGGATGGACGGAATGATGCTCTTAGCCTGGGGTTTAAGGCCCCTTCATCGAAGGATGAGCAGGTGAGGGAGAAGCTAAAGGAAGCTATGCGCCGTTACCTGAAGGAGCAGTCGGGGCCGCTGAGCGCGGTGTCTAAGCGTGAGGCCAGCATGCCCGGTGAGGTTATCAAGGGGTCGTAATGCGACCTGCCCCTTTTCTGAAAGATGGTAAGCAGTGCTGTGACGGGTCTTACGAAAAAAATTTCCGTGAGGATTTGGTGATGTGCGAATCGCTGGTATAGACTGGTTAAGCACCACGGGGGCGTGGCGCAATTGGTAGCGCATCTGCTTTGCAAGCAGAGGGTTAGGGGTTCGAGTCCCCTCGCCTCCACTTTCCGGTGATTACAGCAAGAGGGAAACGCCTGGTCCCATTCCGAACCCAGAAGCTAAGACTCTTCGCGCCGATGGTACTGCACTTTTGTGGGTGTGGGAGAGTAGGTCGTTGCCGGTTTATTTTTTGAACCGAGGACCCCATGTCGAAAGGCATGGGGTCCTTTGCATATCCGGGATACCGCTACGGCGAAGCACGGAGGCGGCATCGCACGCGAACATGGCCGCGCATCCGCGTATATCCCGCACACGCGAAACGGCCGCCCTTCGAATGGATCTCCGGAGAGCGGCCGTTGAGGCTAGATACGTGCTTGAGACAGAAGAATGTTTAGGCGTTCTTCCAAGGGTCCTCAACGGGGCGAGCCGCGTTGTAGGCGGCGGCACCTGCGACGCCCAGCGCTACAACCAGGCCCAGGAAAGCCAGACCCTTGCGGGGACGCTTGCCGCCGTTACGCTCAATACGAGCCAGTTCCTTCTCAGCAGCGCGAACGGTCTTCGCGGTGACCTTACGTGCCTTCTTCAGTGCCTTCTTGTTACCGGTCAGCTTCTCAGCGAACAGCTCAGCGGTCTTGCCTTCCAGCGAGGACTCAACAGCAGCCAGGGACGAAACAACAGCCTGGGCCTTAGCAGCCTTGCGGGCCTTACGCTTCTTGCAGCAGAACATGGGGTGACCTCCATCGGTTGGGCGCCGCGGCGGCAAAACCGTCGAGACGCGCGTAGTGTTCACCTCTCAGGATATTCAATTCCGGCCTAAAAAGCCCGCCCGACAGTGCGCCCGGGGCGAAAAAACACGTTGTATGGCGAATGAGCGCCAGCCCGTGCCACAATAGAGCCATGACTAATGCAACTGCTAAGGCAACTATCCACACCAACTACGGTGACATCGTCGTGAACCTGTTCGGTAACCACGCACCCCTGACTGTCGAGAACTTCATCGGCCTGGCCGATGGCTCCCGCCAGTGGAAGCACCCCCGCACCGGTGAAATCATGAACACTCCCCTGTACAAGGACGTCGTGTTCCACCGCATCATCAAGGACTTCATGATTCAGGGTGGTGACCCCTTGGGCATGGGTGTTGGCGGCCCCGGCTACCAGTTCAAGGACGAGATTCACCCCGAGCTCTCCTTCTCCAAGCCCTACCTGCTGGCAATGGCTAACGCCGGCCCCGGTACCAACGGTTCCCAGTTCTTCATCACCACCGTTGAGACCCCCTGGCTGAACGGCCGCCACACCATCTTCGGTGAGGTCGCTGACGAGGCATCCAAGAAGGTCGTTGACGCTATTGAGAGCGTTGAGACCGGCTTCCAGGACCGCCCGGTCAAGGACGTCGTCATCTCCTCGATTGACGTCGAGAAGCTCTAAAACGCCTTCAGAAGGCTCGTGGAGCGTTCTACCTAAAGTGCAGAGAAAGCACATATAGTTCCAGGGGCCCGCCAGGATTCTTCCGGCGGGCCCCTGCACTTATAGGCCTGTACACCGTTCTGAACCATCCGGCACAACAATCTTTGGAGATTCAGTGGAGAATTATCCCAACTACTCCGGCTACGGGCAGACCCCCACGGTCTGCGCCAACCACCCCACCCGCGCCAGCTATACCCGGTGCGGGCGATGCAACCGGGCGATCTGCGGCGAATGTCAGGTGAACCAGGGAGCCGGTACAGTCTGCCCCGAATGCTACCGTGAGCTCAACGGAGGCACCTCAAAGCCTAAGGGCTCCTTTATTGCCCGTCACTGGTACCTTACGTACACGCTCATTTTGATAACCGCTGCGATTTACGGTCTGCAACAGATCATCCCCAACCAATGGGTGGTTAAACATGGCGCCATCTGGTGGCCCTACGTCCAGCACGGCGAGTACTACCGCATCATCAGCTACGGTTTTCTGCACGCACAAAATGACCCGATGCACCTGGTGTGGAACATGATTAACCTGTTTATCTACGGTGTGTCCCTTGAACGCATGATGGGTCGCTGGAAGTTCCTTGTCGTGTATCTGGGCTCAATCGTCTTTGGAGCCTTCGGCGTGTATGTATTGGCTCCTGGAACCAGCGTGGTGGGTGCCTCCGGAGGTATTTTTGGTCTCATGGGTTCGTTCATGACCTTGCTGATCATCATGAAGCAGAAGGACACCGCCCGCGTATTTGCCCTCATCACCGCGGCGAACGTTATCTACAGTCTTTTGACGCCGTCAAATATCTCCCACGCATGCCACGCGGGAGGCTTTGTGGGCGGTGTGCTACTGACTCTGCTGTTCGTTCCGTTCGTGAAGAAGCCCGAGTCTTCGGAACCGCCGCAGCAGAGTCCGCAGCAGTAGCTCAACGGCCGATACTGAGCCTCAGACCCGAGGAAATTCGCCACGAGAGCAGGTTATCCACAGAGGTTTTCCACACTGTGCATAACTACATTCGTGTAATTCCATGAGTGTGAGTAGATGTTTAAAACCTGTGGATACAGGCTAAAACAGTCGAATCACACCGCATGAATTACATCGGTGTAAGAGTTTTCCCCAGATTTCTCCACAGACGTGGAAAACCTTAAGTACCAGGCTGTGTGTAATTACAAAAAATTCCCCGGCGCAAAGCGCCGGATAAAACCAAGAGGGCCCGGAAGGATTTGTCCTTCCAGGCCCTCCGTACGTCGCGCCCCTTACGGGACGAAGAAGCGGTGGGTGCAAAACTAGTTCGCCTGAGCCTCCGCCTCCTCAACCTCCTCAGGAGTGAGCTCCACACCGGTGTACAGACGGAACTGCTCAGCAGCCTGCAAGGCAATCACCTCGCCGCCGTGAATCACTTCCTTACCCGCCGCACGAGCCGCACGAATCAACGGAGTCTCAACGGGCATGGCCACCACATCAAAGACCACCTGAGCCTCAGCGATAGTTTCCTCCGGGAAAGCCAGTTCCTCGCTCTCCTCACCACCAGCCATGCCAATCGGGGTCACGTTCACCAGAATCGGTGCGCGCAACTTACCCACCTCCGGGGCCCACGCATACTCATAGCACGCAGCCAAAGCCGGACCGGTCTGCTCATTACGCGCAATAATCATGCCCTGCGCAAAACCAGCATCAAAGAAGGCACCGGCCACAGCGGCGGCCATACCGCCCGACCCACGCAGCAGGAAGGGCAGAGAAGGATCCACGTTGTGTGAACGCAACAGCGAAGCCACCGCAATCACATCAGTGTTGTAGGCTTTCAGAAAGCCGTCAGTGTTCACAATAGTGTTCACTGCACCAATCACCGCAGCCGAGTGGTCCAGGTCGTCCACCAGGGGAATTACCGCCTGCTTGAAGGGCATCGACACCGAGCAGCCACGAATACCCAAAGCACGCACACCGGCGATAGCACCCTCAATATCGGTGGTAGTCATCGCCTTATACAGGTAATCGAGCCCATGCTTCTCATACAGGTAATTGTGGAACTTAATACCGTGGTTCGACGGGCGGCCCGATAGAGAAATGCAAACAGTCGTATCGCGATTTAGCGGAGGACGACCCATCTTAAGCCTCGCTACCGGAATCGAGAGTATTCTCAATCAGCTTCTTCACCTTATTACGGCTCACCAAGTCAGCCACCACGAAGTGGGTATCGCCGGTATCAACCGTAGGCACAATGGCGTTGCCCTCGTTAAGCGCCTTGACATGCTCCTCAGCCTGCGAATCCTCCCAGATATTAACCCAGGTAGCGTGGTCACCGAGCTCGCCCAGCTTAGAATCCAGAGCCTCGCAATAAGGGCAACCGGGACGCCAATAAATAACAACACCGCCGTTCTTCATCACTTCGCGGGCCTGTTCCTGGCTGGACTGCTGACGTTCGAGCATCGTTCCTCCGTGTGTTGGATGCGCCGGACAAATCGTGTGAACCACGAGGGAAAACCCAGCCCGGGCGCGCTAATACTTACCGCTTAAAGCATATCCCGGCCAGCAGAATTGAGCTTACGGATTTTCTAAAGGGGAACTTCTGCCGACGAATGATTACCAACAAACAGGAAAGCGGAAGTGTTAACGGCGCACGCCCCGTGCTCCAAACCGAATGGGTAGGGAACGCGGGGCGTGCACAGAGCGCGAGACATCGCGAGTACCTGTGAGAGTGAGAGATGAGAAGGAGAGCGATACATGGCATAAACATGCCGCTGCTGAGTGATGCCTCGGGTACAGCATCGATGGGAAGCACCCGAAACGAGGTGGAAACCCCACCATTGGAGGTTGAGTGAAAAACTAGAGGGGACGACCCGCCAAAAAAGCCGCCCACCGGATGCGGTGGTGCTCAACTGCATCCGAACAGAAGGGCTCTCCAGGGCTGTAAGCCCCAATCATGCGGAGCTCAATACCCTGGAGAACCGGGGGATTCCATACGTGGAATCCCGAAATAACCGCAAAATGCGGAACGAAGCTTACTTGTCGCCGAGCTTCTGAGAAACTTCGTCAATCTTGCTGTTGATGACGTCCTCAACCTTTGCAATGTGCTCATTGCTCACGACGTCTTTACCAGCCTTGTCGTTAATCGTCTCCTGAGCCTTATCCAGACCGTGTTCAACGGCTTCCTTGACCTTGCCGAGGTTCTGCTCAACAGCGTCCTTGAAGATGTCGAGGCCCACGAGGGTCTCCTCTCTGCGCGTTTGCGCGCTCTCAAATGAGGGATATTCCAAATTCGCGAGGGAACTGGAATGCGATAGGCGAAGGGGCCTGCTGCTTACCTCGCTGGGCGGGTGCCGCGGTGGAACTTTACGGTTCACGGGCTGACCTTCTCGATAAGTTTACCCACGCGGGAAAGTGCTAAAAACCAGGTTTTAACGCGGAGAATTATTTCTTAATCGCCAACAGAATAATTGTGGCTTATCCAGAGGTTATTGTGATGCGAGGGAGCGAAGCGGCGAGATAAAACTCGCAGGAAACTTTCAGATAAGAATAGCGTTCAACACCGCTATACCTATCTACAGGACGGGCTAATACCCGAAAAACGGGGCTCCCGCGAGCCTCAACACCAACCGCGACGAAGACACCTCGCAAGCACCTAATTCACAGGAATATCGGTCATATCGGCCGCCGCCGACCAGTCATGCGAAGCCGCAAAACCCGCCGTCATCGGCAAAAACCGCGGGGCCGCATAGCCGTGCAGCGCATAACTCGTCGCAACCGCCTGAGCCGCCTCCTCCAGGCGCTCGGTCGAGATGAGCGCCATCACCGCACCACCAAAACCACCGCCCACAATGCGCGCACCCAACGCCCCATACTCCAGGCACACACGCACCGCCTCGTCAATCTCCGGGCGAGAAACACACAGCTCATCGCGCATCGATACAAACGACTCCGTAAAGATACGGCCAGCCTCATTGAAAGCCACCAAGCCCAGCTCATCAGCATGTTGCAGAAGATAGCTCGCACGACCCACCAACGTCATATCGTGAAAAGCATGACGCACCCAGCCGCGCGGGAACAAACAAGGACGCCCCGAATCCTCCAAAGCATCCAGGGCACGGTTCACCGAAGAATCCACCAGCTCGGCACGCCAAGCCTTCGCGGAACGCGCATCCATGCCCTCACACGAAAGATCCTCAGGCAGAGCATCACGCAGAAAATGCAAGCCCAAGGCCTCAGCACACGCCTCAGAGGCCGCGCGCCGCGCCGTGAATCCACCGTCCGTCAGCTCGTGCGGGGTGTTCGTATCAATCACCAAAAAGCTCAGACCGTGCTGGGCAATATCCACCCGCACCGGCTCAATCGAAAAGTCTCGAAAATCAATCACCAATGCCTGCTCCGGATGCGAACGCAACGAAGCCGTCTGATCCAGGCCACCCGTCTGCGCACCAGCCACCTTATTCTCAGCCGTAATACACACCTGAGCCAGACGGGCCCGCAGATCATCATTATCAGCCGCCGCCTCATCTGTTTCCGGACAGTCCGGACGCAAAGGGCAAGAAAGCTCAAGCAACGCAAGCGCCGTCGAACACTCCAAAGCCGCCGAAGAAGACAAACCACCACCCACCGGAACACGGGAATTGATAAGAAGGTCCGCTCCGAACGCGTCGGGGAGCATGATGTCGCGTCCGCCCTCCTGATTCATCGCCCAAGCCACGCCCGCCACATACGTGAACCAACCCTTCAAATGACCAGGCTGAATATCACGCACCACCACCGTGCGCTCATCCCCCGGCATCTGCAGCGAGGAAGCGCGCAGCACCCCATCACGGCGCAGAGCACCCGCAATATATGTGCGGTAGGGCAGAGGCATCGGCAAACACGAGCCCCCCAGAAAATCAATGTACTCGCCCAGCAGGTTCAGGCGGCCCGGCGCCGACCACACGCCGTCCGGCTCATAGCCGTAGGCGGTAATAAACTCCTCACGGACGCGGGCAATCTCCGCGCTGTGGCTGGGGAAGGCCGCCCACTGGGCGGTAGCGGTCATGGACATCGGGACACCTCGCTTGCGCCCCGCAGGGCATACGGAATCTGTGCGGTACCTCTTTGCGCCGAATGCGCCCGGAACGCGCAACATAGTCTAGAGGTATCCCCTCTAGACTACGGCAGAAGGGCCACCCGGCTCGAGTCATGAGCGGTTTTGGGGCGGTGCCGACAGTAAACACTCGGATACCGTGTCACGCCACGGGAGGCGAAACACAACGCAAAAGCCCCGCACCATAACGATGCGGGGCCTGCACAATAGATGCTGAGAAAGCAAATACGAGGGTTAGCTCTCCTGAACGTACGGGGGCTGCACGACCATCATCACGTCAATAGCCGACTGCAAATCCCTGCGATAACGGTTAAAAGCATTCTCGATGAGCGGAACATCGCCGCTAGCTACCGCCTCCTGAGGAGAAATGAGCGGCAACGTCTGGTACTCTTCCACCAGACTCAGTGCGGTGTGGGTCAGCAGACGGGCACGGCGCAACGCCTCCGCGTGACCCATGCCCAGCGACTGAAATTCGTGAGCCATAGCCACCACCGGCTTCAGCTCCCGCGGGTGCAGAGTCAAGCTTAGACGGACCACCTCGGGGCACTCACGGATGGGGTACAGCAACGAGAAGAGCGTGTCACCGCGACGAATCATGGAAGCGCGCACGGCCTCTACCGTCGGCTCAGCCTCTTCATACATCGACTTCGGGGCGCGGGCCAAGATATAGTCCGCCAGCAGGATGAGCAGTTGCTGCTTGTTCTTCACGTGGTAGTACAAGGCGCCGGGAGCCACGTGAAGCTCCTGAGCGAGTCGGCGCATCGAAAGGTCCGCCAGGCCGTAGGTCGCCAAGACCTCGTAGGCGGTATCTAGAATCTTTTCACGGGAAAGTACCACATCTCTATTTTAGGGTGTTTGATGTACTGCCCCCGACATCATGCGCCGACTGGAAAACAGGAAAAGCGTAAATCATGCGAGAGAAGCATCGTAATAATTGGTGATTCTCACGGTTGAGAGATAAATGTTTCGCGTTCTATAAGCAACTTCAATATTAGGTGCACTTAAGAATATAGGTAGCGCGAGACATACCACGCTCTGGGCATAAAAATGCGTTTAAAGCCCCTAAAAACCGCCAATGCAGGGGAACCTTGCGAGCGCACTTATAGCGCGCGGGTGTTTAATAGCCGTTATGAGCAATGCATTTTCTGAACTAATCGAGCGGGCAGGCTCCGAACAGCCCCTGACCCGCGATGAGATCCACACCCTCCTGGTGGACGGGGAGGGCCAGGACTTCGCCCTCATCGAAGCTGCCTCCGTCGTACGCCGCAACGAATTCCGCAACATGATTGCAGTCCACACCGAGAACGAGGAACTTGCCGACGCTCTAGGCACTCGCTCCATCGCCGTGGACTCCTACGACGTTCTTGACATCTCCCGCGACATCGACTCTGAGGAACTGGCCGAAGCTATTGAGCGCATTGCCGCTTCCCCTGCTGTTGGTGTGACCGTGCTCCTGCCGAAGAACGCAGTGCCCATGATGCTCATGCGTGTGCTGTCGATTCTGCGCCTGGCTGCCCCCTCTAAGGTGATTCACCTGCCCGAGGGCTACGAGCAGTCCCTGCGCTCGCTGACTTCCCTCGCAATGCACGTGGTCAGCGCCATTACCATTACCGACGATATTGAGCAGTGGCCCATGGTCAACGAGATTCTGAAGTCTCTGCGTCACGGCGGCATCGTTATCTCCGGTACCGGTGGGCGCGATGCCCTCGCCGGCTACCTGCGTTATCTTTCCGACCTGGGTGTTGATCTGATGGGTCACCGCGAAGCCCGCGGCTCTGCATGCGGCTCCGTGGGCGGCGGCTGTGGCTGCGGCTCGGGTGGATGCGGCGGCCACGAGGAGCCTTCCTCCGGTGGTTGTGGTTGCGGTGACGGTGGATGCGGTTCCTCCGCTGAGGCTGAGGGCCACGGCCACTCCCACGGTGAGGGCGGGTGCTGCGGTGGCCACGACGAGCCTGAACCCGTTGCTGAAGAAGCTCCCGCTGGTGGCTGTGGATGCGGTGCTGGTGGTTGCGGCTCTAAGTAGCCCACCAAAGCAGCTCTCCTCGAGCAATATATTCTAAATATAGAAAGTTTCCCCTAGGTGCCTCATGCTAAACAGAGGTGCCTAGGGGAAACTATATATTCCGTATTGGGTATTGGGCTGTAAGGTGAAAGAAAAGGGGGATATGAGCGCCAGAATCACCTCACCCCAAAAGCCGTGTATCGCCCTCCGGTAGAGTAGTAGATATAGCCGACTGAACCTAGCCGTGCGAAAGGAACAATACCGGACCAATGCTTTATCTTTCCGTCATCGTCATCATTTTGCTGGCGACCGTGTTCATGGTCAGCGTGGGTGACCGTCTAAACCTTCCCTGGCCGGTCATGATGACCCTGCTGGGTGCCGCCGCGCTCTTCATCCCTAACCGTCCGGAGCTGACCATCGACAGTGACATCATCCTGCCGATCTTCCTTCCGCCGCTACTGTGGGCTATTGGTATCAAGTTCTCCTGGGGAACCCTGCGCCGCCGCTGGAAATCCGTCCTGCTCTACTCGGTCCTGCTGACCTTCGTCTCCGCCCTGGCTATTGCCGGTGCCGCCATGTGGTGGGTGCCCGGCATGACTATCGCCGTCGCCCTAGCCGTCGGCGCTGCCGTCTCCCCGCCCGACCCCGTCGCCGTGGAGGCAGTCGCCGAGCCCGTCGGCATCCCCCGCCGACTCATCGGCACCCTGCAGACCGAGGGTAGCTTCAACGACGCTATTGCAATCGTTCTCTTCCACGCCGCAATCCACTCCATGACCAACGGACATCACATCGACCCGCTTTCCGTCCTCAAAGACTTTGCACTCGGTTCAATCCTCGCGGTCATCATCGGCTACGTCTTCGGCTGGCTTGGCGGCTACGTGCGCCAGCGCGCCCACGACGTGGTCACCAGCAATGCCGTGACCCTTGTGATCCCCTTCGGCGCCTACCTCGCGGCTGAAAGCGTGCACGCCTCCGGCGTTATTGCCGTGGTTATCGGCGCTATCCAGTTCACCAGCACCAAGTACATGGCGGCACTCGAAGCGGAAGAACGCCTCTCCTCCACCTCCTTCTGGCAGCTGATCGAGCTGCTCATGACCGGCGTGGCCTTTGGCCTCATCGGCCTGCAGGCAAGCAACATCATTGCTACCGCCGACTCCACCCGCATTACCAGTCTCTTTGTCGACGGAGCTATGGTCGCGATGGCAGCCATCCTTGTGCGCCTCGTCTGGTTCACCCTCATATGGCTTGCGGGACGCAAGAACCCCATCCACGAGGGAGCCCCCGAAAGCTTCGCCGAAGTTATCGTCATGACCTGGTCAGGTATGCGCGGCCTCGTGACCCTGGTTCTGGCCTTGTCTATTCCTGTGGTCAACGGCACCGAACAGATTCGCCAGGACGCTATCGTCATGATGATTTCGGTCCTCTTCTTCACCCTCGTGCTACCCGGACTCACCCTGCCTCTGCTCGTGAAGGTTCTGGGCGTACGGGCCAACCACGAGGAAGAAACCGCGGTGCCCGAGTTGCTCAAAATTGCTCAGGCCGCCGCCTTGGATGCGCTACAGGCCGAAGCTAAAACCACCACCGACCCCGAAACCTATGCCCGTCTGAAGGAAATGTGCGCCGCCATTACCCGCCGTGACGAAATCAGTGAGGCGCTACCCGAAGAGTACAAGCAGCATATGCAGAGGCTGAAGGATAAGCGCAGTGACTTCGTGCGATTGCGTGACGCCGCCCTGACGGCCGCGCAGAATGAGGTGATTGCGGCTCAGGACCGCTACGATGCCCACGACGTGACCCGTGTGGTCCGCAAGCTGGATATCCTGGCCCAGGCGGAGAGTATCCGCTCATCGGGTGCGTTCATTCTGCCCGCTATGACGGCCGGTGCGGTGGCACTGGAGCGTTACAACCTGTGGAAGCAGTATCAGGATGCCCCGAGCACCCAAATCATCCCGGTTGTGAAGAACGCGCCTTCTTCGCCTCTGCCCTCCGCGGGGGAGAGCGCCTAACCCTCTCAGGGAGGCTAACAGCAGGACGGCAGGTCTGCCGGTGCTTGTGCCGGGGTAGATATGCCCTGGAGCTGGGAAAAGGAAGACTAACGCTCAACCATCACCTAAAATGAGACAGGAAGCGTTGAACACGCTGTAGCTCTCTCAAACTCACATTGCATTGAAAGTAGACATGGACTTCAAGACTCTCTCGCCCGCGTACCTGACCTCCCTTGGCGCGATTTTTTGTGGTGCGCTCTTGATCGGCTCCTCAACCCCCTGGGTTCTGTGGCTGGGATGGATTCTGCTGATTGCCGCCTTGTGCCTGAACGTTGTGGCGGTGCTGCTCTCGGTCGGTAAGGCGAAGGGTGACCCCGTTCCGGCGCTTGTGACGAACCTGGACGGGCTGGAGTCTACCGTTGAGACCCGCATCCGTGAGCGTGCCGAGCAGCGCCGCGAAGACCGCGAGCGCCGCGAGGAAGAAGAAGCTCGCGCTGCCGAACAGCCTTCGGAGGTGCAGGATCAGGAAGCCGAACAGGATCACTCCGCGACGGCTCAGGACGAGGCGCGCGAAGAGGAACCCACCGAGTCCCAGCCGGTCGTGCAGGCTCCCGCTGGTCGCCTGGGCGTGCTACCTTCTCGCGCCCGCGCCGCCGGTCGTGCCCCGAAGCCCCGCTCGAACGTTCGCTAGGTGGGCGTCATGAACACGAAGTTTCTGCTGTCCCCGGCGTACCTGGTCTCTATTGCTCTGTTGCTTGCGGGTGCGGTGCTTTCGGGTGGCCGATTCATGCTCGTCGGGTGGATTTTGTGCATCTTGGGCGTGGGCCTGAACGCCATGACTCTGGTGGTGCTGACCAACCGCGAGCAGCTCTACGCGATGGATGCTCGCGCGGCCGCCGGTGCGGTGCGCCGCGGTTTCTCGGAGCGTTCGGCACCCGTGGTGCAGCGCGTTAAGCCCGCCTCTGAAGGGCCTGCTGAGGGTCCCAAAGAGCAGGGTACCTCGGCCGTAGAGGAGAGTCGCTAAAGCGTCTCCGGTCGCGGGACTGACCTCGGTTCGGAGGTCGACCCAATAGCTATCGTGAAGGACCCCTTCGAGCTAAAAGGCTCGAGGGGGTCCTTCACATCATTTATTGGTCGCCGGCACGACAAGCGTAGGCTCCGTGGTGGCGCCGGTCTGGCGGCACTTCGCCAGAAACCGCAAATTTTAAAAATTACTCGACGCGCTAACGCGCGACAGGGGCACCTGCCAAATCAGATATTCATAATTCTGGACACTTACAACACGCTAAGCCGCGTTCAACGGCCACGCCCCGGCCGGTGTCGTCCGCTACTCCTGGATACCCCACATTTCGCGGGCCAGGCGGGCGATATGAATGGTCAGATAGGTCAGCTCGTCCTGGGTTAGCGAATGGTTCAGCTGCATCTGCAACACCAGCAGAACCCTCTGCGCGCAGGCGAAGGCGCGAGGCGCGTCCGCGCGCAGGGCCGCTAGAAGGCTCGGCTGTGAGACGCTATCAATTTCTGGGGATTCGCCCTCGCGGCTCGCCCGTACGAACAGGTACCGCAGGTGCGTGATAAAGCGTGCCGCGCTCACAGAGTCCGGGTCGAGTGTGCGTTCGTAGCTGGCCTCGATAATCTCGAAAACCTGCGCAAACACTTCCGTCATGCGGAACGCCTGTGACATGTCCGCCGTCGCAAATTGCGCGTTGACCAGGTGTAGTGCCAGCGGAATGGCTTCGCCGGGATCCACCTGAACCTGCAGGTGCTCGTGCACCGCGGCAATTACCGAGCGACCGTACTCTACCTCGCGCGGGTACAGGAGCGTCACCTCGGGGGCGAGCGGGTAGTCCACCCGCACCCCCTCGCGGGCACGTATCACCGCGTAGTGCAGGTGGTCGGCCAGCGGAATAATGAAGGAGTTCGAGAGCTCCAGCACCCCGTCAGCCCGCACGCGCGATTCCAGTCCCGTGGCAATAGACAGGATTTCGGCGGGAATCTCGGAAAGGGTGAGGCTGAGGCGCTCACCCGACATGCCCCGCTCGGGTACAAAAGTTTGCTCAATCGCGGCAGAATCAACAACCTGGCCTTTACGCTTACCGAAGGCAATACCGCGACCAATCACGACGGCCTCCTGGCCCAGATGATTCACGGTGAGGGCGACATTGTTGTTGTAAATACGGCTGATGCGCATACGCCCTCCTTTGCGATGATGCGACGGTTGTGCGATGGTCGTCTATTGGTGCGTAACGTTCGGGAAAAACACCGATGGTAGCGCCTCGACACGTAATTGAGTGTTACCTAATCTAGTACAAATTTTACAGAAGAGAGCGGCCGGCTGAAGAAGGCACAGACTGGTTTGCCGGAAGATTGCCGGAAGAGAAACTCCGCAATCTGTGCCTCAGCTGTGACCGACACATGCGTTCCGTATGTTTGTCGCGAAAATATACATTCGGCGCACCCGCGTGAGAATCCTCGCGGTACCCTAGACCTATGAGCAGTAAAGCAACCGAAATCGCCAAGAACCTTCCCGCCCTCGAGCACCCGGACGGCAGCCCCATCCGTGCCCTCGTCGTCGACGATGAGGAGATGCTCAAGGAACTCGTCAGCATGGGCCTGAAAATGATCGGCTGGGATGTGCAGTCCGCCGGAGACGGCCCCTCCGCCCTGGCTATTGCCCGCGATTGGCGGCCCGATGTGCTGGTGCTGGACATCATGATGCCCGGCTTCGATGGCCTGGAGCTGCTCAACCGCATCCGCAAGTTCTACCCCGAGGTGCCCTGCCTGTTCCTGACCGCTAAGGATTCGGTGGACAACCGCATCGAGGGTCTGGCGGCTGGCGCCGATGACTACGTGACCAAGCCCTTCTCGATGGAAGAAGTCATGATCCGCCTGCACCGCCTGGTGCAGCGCTCCGGCGTTGCCGCCATTGACGACGCGGAGCTGGTGGTGGGTGATCTGGTACTGAACCAGGACACCCGCGAGGTCACCCGTGGTGGCGAGCAGATTAACCTCACCGCAACCCAGTTCGACCTGCTGCGCTACCTCATGGAAAACGCGAAGCGAGTGGTGTCGAAGAGCCAGATTCTGGATAACGTCTGGAACTACGATTTCGGCGGCCAGGCCAATATTGTCGAGCTGTACATTTCGTACCTGCGTAAGAAGATTGACGTTGGTCGCGAGCCGATGATTCACACGGTGCGCGGTGCTGGTTACGTGCTGCGTCCGGCGCTGTAATTCGACGTAGTTTTTCAAGGTATCGGAACGGGCTGATGCTGTCCGTTCTGCATTATCTGCTCAGATGGCGCGGTATGTTCCGGAGTATCCGACTATCCCCGGAAATACCGCGCCATATCAGTTGTATTCCGTATTGAGAATGTAGAAAGAAAGGTGTTTATGAGTGCCTACACGCCCGGCGACTCCGGCTCCCCCGATGCCGAGCCCACCCGTCGCCTCCGCACCAGCGATACTCGCGCTGAATGCACCGGTATTGGGCACGTCGCCTCCATGAAACACCTCTACATTCGCTTTCGTGCGGCCTGGCGTAGCATGAAGAACCCCGAGGCTTCCCCCGAGGAAATGGGGTACGTGCCGCACCTGCGCTCGCGCCTCATTGCCATCCTGGTGATGGCGCTCGGCGTAGCCTGCCTCATCATTGGTCTGTCGACCTATGTCACCTTGCAGAACTCCCTCTACCAGCAGGCCGAGAGTAACCTCGAGGAAACCAGCCATCGCGTGGCGCACCCCACCTCACGCGACGGCAAGCAGCAAGAAGTGGAATGCGACAACCTGAAGAAGGATAAGTCCACCTTCGCGCCCGGTCAGGCTTCGGGAACCCTCATTACCTGCGTGGACTCCGAAGGGTCGATAGAAATCGCCAGCAAGCTGGGTAGTGACGGTACCATCCGGAGCCTCTCGCCCAACGACCAGGTAACCCTCGGGACGCTGGCTCTGAACTCCAGTAAAAGTGAAGAGCGCGAGGTGACCTTGGAGGCGGGCACCTACCTTATCCAGATCACCCCAAAGGCAAATAGCAGTTCCGACGCCCAGGTGGTCGGCATTCCCCTCAGCAACGTGCAGCAGACCCTCACCATCTTTGTGATTGTTGTGTCTATTGGTTCAATTGCCGTGATGGTGGGTGCGGGCGTGGCTGGATCCTATATTATTCGCCGTACCATGAAGCCGCTCGAACGCGTTTCTGCTGTGGCGACGGATGTGGCGCACCTGGACCTTGAGGAACACACGATTTCATCGGCTGTGCGCGTGGACCCTCGTGATTCTGATCCTCGTACTGAGGTTGGCGCGGTGGGTTACGCCCTCAATCAGCTGCTGGATAATGTGAACTCGGCGCTGGAGGTGCGTGAACGGACTGAGCATCAGATTCGTGCCTTCATTGCGGATGCCTCGCATGAGCTTCGTACGCCGCTGGCGGCCATTAAAGGCTACTCCGATATGCTCCGATGGACTGAACCGCTCAGTGAGTCGGGTCAGTCTTCGCTCGCGCGTATTGATTCGCAGACCGAGCGCATGTCTCGCCTCGTGGAGGATTTGTTGACCCTCGCGCGCCTGGATGAGGGGCGCGAGCCTAAGCTGGAGACCGTGGACCTGACGGAGCTGCTCGTCGAGTGCACTTCGGATATGCAGGCGGCTGCCCGCACCCATGTGTGGCATTTGGATGTGCCTCACGAGCCTGTCGAGGTGGTGGCGGACCGCTCGCAGATGCAGCACGTCATTCTGAATCTGCTTTCAAATGCGCGTAAGCACACGGATGAGGGAACGCGTGTGATTGCGGGGCTTTCGGTGGATCATGCTCACCGGGAGGCGGTGGTTTCGGTGGCGGATAACGGACCGGGTATTGATCCGGAGTTCTTGCCGAAAATTTTTGATCGTTTTACGCGCGCGGATAAGGCGCGTTCCGGTTCGGAGGGAACGACTGGCCTGGGTTTGGCGATTGTTCAGGCTATTGTGCAGGCGCATGGCGGTTCGATTCAGGTGCAGAGTCAACCTGGGCATACTGTCTTTATGGTGCGGTTGCCTCTGGAATCCGCCGAATCGTAGGGTGCGGCGGGGTCGGGGCGGTAAATCCCGGATGAACATTGCCGTGTAAAGTTTCAAGCTACACCTGAGAGTTATTTCCCAGAGTGCAGATATGTGGTGAATCTAACCCGCTTATTATTTGCTGGCAGTGCAAATTGCACGTATTGTGAAACTATGGCAAAACTCGTTGAATCCCCCGCAAACATTGCAGATAAGCGCTCTGCCCGCAAGGCGGAGAATCGCATCGCAATTGTCGAAGCTGCAGAATCCCTCGTCCTTGAAGGCGGCTACGGTGCGCTGAACGCCGAAGCGCTCGCCGAACGCGCCGGCGTCTCCCGCCGCACCATCTTTAACCATTTCGCGTCCGTCGACGACGTGTTGGTTACCCGCCTTAACCAGTACTTCAACCGCATCTTTGAAGAATGCGACTTCACCATCTCCGGTGAAAACGCAAGCATGGAAGCCGAAATGCTCTCCATCGCCCGTAACGTTTTCATGAGCAGCACCCTGGAGGAGTACATCGCTCCCTTCGCCCAGCTGCTCTACGCGCTCGAGATGGACAGCCCCGCAAAGTTCGAGGAATACTCCCACGTCATCCTAGAACGCACCTACGACATCTTCTTGGAGAAGTACCTCGAGGCCTACCCCGACCTGCCCTACCTGCGCGTCGCCGTGTTCGCCTCGAACCTCTCCGAAACCATCGGTGAGGGCGTCTACTACTACCTCACCCGCGCCGAAGAAATGACTGCCAAGGTCGCGGCAGAAGCACCCGAAGGAACTCCCGTTGAGGCGCTCGCCATTGAAGCATTGCGTCAGTGTGTGCTTGAGGCCCTCGGCTACCTTGGTCGCCTGGTTCAGGGCGAATTTGCGGCCTAGAATCCCGCAAGGTTAACGCTGAATATTCTCACCCCGGGGGCCTCGCCATGAGGTTCTCGAGGTGGGGTATTTTTTACCCCAAAACCAGTACCCAAAACCAGGGAACACCAGCGTTCATGTCATGGGGAAACCATAGAATAAGACACCGCGTCTAGAGGCGTCGAATCTGCCACTCCATTCCACAAACCACTCAGCTTTCAAGGAGTATTTCATGGCAACCTGGCTCTACCGTATCGGTGAAGCCGCTGCCCGCCGCGCCTGGGCGGTTATCCTCATCTGGGTGTTCATCATTGCCGGCGTAGCGGGTGCCTACGCCACGTTCCACGGCAAACTCAGCAACACTTTCACCATGCCCGGAACGCAAACCCAGCAGCTCTCCGATGAGCTCGCCCAGCGTTTCCCGAGTGCTAACCGCGGCTCCGGCCAAATTATTCTCACCACGGGCAACGGTGCAGCCCTCACCGAGGAGCAGAAGCAAGCATTCTCCATCGCACTGAAGAAGCTCACTAGCGAGGTTCCATCCGTGGACGCGGTCACCGACCCGTTCACCACCACCTCCAAGCTTGCGGAGGCAAAAACCCAGCTCGACGAGGCGCACGCCAAGATTGATGCCGCCCCTTCCCAGATTGAGGAGGGTAAAAAGCAGTTGAGCACCGCCGCCTCCCAGATTGAAGAGGGTACCAAGCAGATTGCCGAGAGCGAGAAGAAGCTCGACGACTCGCAGGCGCAGATTACGTCCGGGCAGGAGCAGCTCACCTCCGCGCAGAAGCAGCTGGATGACACGCAGGCGCAGCTGAAGAGCGGCTACACCCAAGCGGAGGCGGCAGGCTCACCCGCCGACACGATGGAACAGCTCAACACCCAGCAGGCGCAGCTGACCGAGCAGCAGAATGCTCTCAACCAGCAGCGTGACACCCTCGCCGAGAGCCAGAAGCAGGTCGATGCGGGCCGCGCAGAAATCGCCTCCAAGAAGGAAGAACTGGCCGAAGGTCAGAAGAAGCTGGATAAGCAACGCGACCAGCTGCAGAAAAGTGAGCGTGAACTGCCGGCGCAGCGTGAGCAGCTGGAACGTCAGCAGAAGCTGTACGACTTCGCTGTCGGCTACCGTATGGTCTCGGAGGATCAGTCCACGGCGATTGCGACCGTGTCGTTCAAGAAGAAGATTTTTGAGGTTCCATCAGCTGACCTGCAGAAGGTCATGTCTGATATCGAGTCGGCGAACCTGCACGGGGCGATTGTCCACTTCGACGCGAACCTGAGCGAATCTGCACTTGGCGGCGGGTCGCACACCGGCGAGGTGGCGGGCATGGTCATCGCCTTCATCGTGCTGATGGTTATGCTCGGCACCCTCGTGGCGGCTGGCCTGCCGATTCTCATGTCCCTGGTGGGCGTGGTGGTGGGTGTGCTTGGCACGCTCTCCCTGTCCTCCATCGTTCAGATGAGCTCCACCGCCTACACCCTGGGCCTGATGCTCGGCCTGGCGGTCGGCATCGACTATTCCCTGTTCATCCTGAACCGCTACCGCACGAACCTGCTGGAGGGTATGCCGAAGAACCGGGCGATTGCCCTGGCGAATGGCACGAGTGGTAATGCTGTGATTTTTGCGGCGAGCACCGTGATCATTGCACTCGTGGCGCTGAACGTGACCGGTATTCCGTTCCTGGGTGTGATGGGTAATGCTGCCGCGTTCTGTGTGGTTGTTGCCGCCCTGATTGCGGTGACTCTCACCCCGGCGGTGCTGTCCCTGGCGGGCACTAAGGTGATGCCGAAGAAGCTGTGGGCTTCCATCGATACCCCACAGAAAATTGTGGAACGTCGCGCGCAGGATGCGGAACGCACCGAGAAACCGAACGGTTGGTTGCGCCTCGTGCTGGCGCGTCCGCTACTGACTCTGGTGGCCGGTTCGCTGGCGCTGCTGGCGGTTGCAGCCCCCATGTCTCAGATGCGCCTGGGCCTGCCGGACGCCTCGAACTATCCCTCCGATAGCGCCGCGTACAAGTCGTACGCGCTGGTCAAGGACAAGTTCGGTGAGGGTATGAGCGCCCCGCTGGTTGCGGTCGCGCACACCCCCGCGAACATGAGCGAGGAGCAGGCTCAGCAGGCGCAGATTGATATCGCCTCTGCGGTGAAGGAGCGCGGTGGTGCGAACGTGCAGGCCGTGGTTCCCGGCGGTATGACCGATGATCGTACCCTCCTGATTTTCCAGGTGATTCCTGCCCATAGTGCAAGTTCCGTTGAGACCGAAGAGCTCGTCCACGAGCTACGTGCTGTGACCGTTCCGGTTCAGGGTTCCGAGGTATCTCTCGGCATTGCGGGTCAGACGAGCGGCAATATTGATGTCTCTGAGGTGCTCGCCCAGAAGCTACCCCTGTACCTGGGCGTGGTGATGGGCCTGTCCTTCTTGGTGCTGATCCTGGTGTTCCGCTCGATTATGGTTCCGCTGGTTGCCTCGGTGGGCTTCCTCTTCTCGGTGCTGGCGAGCTTCGGTGCTGTGGTGTCGATTTACCAGCTGGGCTTCATGGGTTCTCTCTTCGGGGTGGATCACCCGGGTCCGGTGCTGTCCTTCCTGCCGACCCTGCTGATCGGTATTCTCTTCGGTCTTGCTATGGATTATCAGATGTTCTTGGTGACCGGCATGCGTGAAGCGTACGTGCACGGTAAGGATGCGGTGACCGCCATTGTGAGCGGCTACAACCATGCTGTGCGTGTGGTGGTGGCTGCCGCGATCATCATGATTTCGGTGTTTGGTGGCTTCATTTTTGCTGATTCGACGATGATCCGCCCGATGGGCTTCGGTCTGGCGTTTGGCGTGCTCGTGGATGCGTGCATTGTGCGTATGACGCTGACCCCGGCGGTTATGGCGCTACTGGGCGATAAGGCGTGGTGGATGCCGAAGTGGCTGGACCGCCTCACCCCGAATATGGATGTTGAGGGTGCCGCGCTGAGTGAGAAGATGCGCGAGAAGATTCAGTATGAGCGTGAGTCTACCTTCGATGGCTCAGGGAACCGCTAAAGTAATAGTGTTGCGTTTGTGCGCCATAGCGCACTTTGAAGACTAATACGAGACGAAAGGGCAGGTGCAGGGCGATGAGGAACCGCGCGAGTATCCGGCAGAGGATAGGAAGCGTTCTGAATCGTGTGCCTGCCCCTTTTCTTGTCTTTCTGGGCGGGGGCACGGGTGCGCTGTGCCGCGTGTATACTCCCGGCGGCGTGCTGGTGGCGAACCTGCTGGGCTCATTCACGCTGGGCCTGCTGACGGTGGTGTGGAATGCCTACGCGCGCCGTGACGGTGAGGAACAGATTCATTCGTTCCGCCTGCTTTTTGGTGCCGGTATGATGGGCGGTTACACAACCTATTCTTCAATTGCGGCCGTGGTAGCGCAGACGATTTTTCTGCCGTACACGGTGCATAGCGGGTATATGGTGTTGGCGGTGCTGGTGTTGCTGGTAGGCGGTTTGGTGGCTGCGGCTGCTGGAATGCTGACTGGGCGTCGGGTGGCATCCCGTTTGGTGCCTGCCGGTGCTGCTGAGGAGGGGCGCTAATGTTTTTCGCTCTGATGATTTTCCTCTGCGGCGGTTTGGGTGCGATGACCCGTTTCTTCTTGGATAAGGCGATGTCTCCTCGCCTGCGTACTGAGTCGTCGATTATTAGCCCGGTGTTTGTTATTAACCTGGTGGGTTCGTTTCTGTATGGCCTGCTGATTATGCCAGTGTCTAATCCTCGTGCGCTGGGCGTTCACTACAACGCTACGGATCAGGTGGCGTTTTGGTGCACGGTGATTACGACCGGCCTGCTGGGTGGTTTTACGACCTTCTCGACCGCCATGGTTGAGGCGTTGACCGCCCGTTCTGAGGGCAAGATGGTGAAGTTCCTGATGCTCTGGCTGGTGCAGGTTGTGGGTGCGATGGTGGCTGCGATTGCGGGTGCCTTCGTGTTTGTGCTGCTGTTTGGGCGGTATATTGCGCCGGTGTTCCCGCTGGATGTTCTGTACTGACGGCACCGATTGTGGTGGTTTGCGTGGAGTGTTAGGCACTGTACAGCTTTTTCACAGTTTCGCCTAGGGTGAGCCATAGAGCTGTCTTTTACACTGATGGTGAACGATATGCGGCGGGCATGAACAGACACCCGCTATACACCACCAAAATACATGCTAGAAAAGGCATATATACATGTGGAAGGCATATAATTCACTCTCACGACACAAGGAACACACAGCATGCAGGAACTTTTTAACAAGCACATGATTAGCACCTTCGCCATCGAGATTGCGGCGCTCACCATCGTGCTCTCCATCATCGGTTTTATCGGTATGCGCCTGCGCGCCCAGAAGACGGGACGAGCGCATCACGCGAAACAGTACGTGATAACTGCCCTGTTCGCCCTGTTCCTGTCCTCGGTTCTGTCGCTGACACTCACCCCGATTGGTGACGCGAACAGCGTAAGCAACCCCGAACTGTACTACCCGCGATTCTATGTGGGCTGGAGCTGGCAGCAGGCGTGGGAGCTGACCCGCGGCATGGGGTTGCGTCGCTTCGCCACCACTGTGTACGCGCAGCTCTTCTTTAATATTGCGATGTTCATCCCCCTGGGCTTCTTCACCGCGGGTTGCCTGCGCTGGGGCCTGCGCGCCACGGCTCTGAGCGGCTTTGCACTGTCGACCTTCATCGAGTTGAGTCAGCTGACCGGTAACTGGGGCTTGGCGGGCTTTACCTACCGCACCTTCGACGTGGACGATATCGTGAACAACACCGTTGGTGCGGTCCTGGGTGCAGTCTGCGTCTGGATGGTGCGCGCAATTCGGAAGCGCCGCGCGGCCAAGCATGAGCGGGCGTTGTCGGTGTCTGCCGCCTCGGCGTAGTATTCTCCCGGGTTGCCCGGGATTGTAGGTGATAGAAAACTGCCCGGGCCCCTCAATTGGGGGCCCGGGCAGTTTTCTGTGGGCCGACGCGGTCGATTCGGTCTAGCCTCCCTACGCGGCGCGTGTTACTTTGCGCTCGCCCAGCCGAGGATAGCCTCGAAGAAACGCTCGCATTCGCTCAGCTGCTCCAGCTCAATCCACTCGTTGGGGGAGTGCGCCTGCGCAATATCGCCGGGACCGCAGATAATGCTCTCCACACCGGCACGCTGGAACTGGCCCGCCTCGGTGCCGTAGGTGACCTTCTGCGGCGCATCGTCGGTGCCCAGCCACTCATGTGCCAGGCGGACCAGAGGAGCGTCGTCATCGGTGCCGAGGCCCGGCACGGCGGCGAGCAGTTCGTGCTTCACACCCACGCGGGAGGTGAGGCTGCCGGGCTCCGCGCCGGTCAGCTTCTCAGCGCGTGCGGCGCGCGCCTGCAGGTCGGGCAGGATTACATCCGAAAGCTCACGGTCAATACGCTCCACAAAGGACTCGGTGGTCACCTGCGGCAGGGTGCGCACATCGTACTCCACGACCGCCTGCTCGGCGACGATGTTGTACTGCAGGCCGCCGTTGACGAGGTTGACGCTGCCGGTGGAGTGGGGGATGATGAACGCCTCGTCGAAGGGGCCTTCTTCTTCCCACTGGTCTGCCATGTCGGTGAAGAAGGTGATGAATTCGCCGGCGGCGGCGACAGCGTTCACGCCGTGGGTTGCCAGGGAGCCGTGCTTGGGTACACCGGTGAAGGTGATGCGGCCGCGGTGCGCGCCCTTGTGCGCGTCGATGATGCGCATGCTGGAGGGCTCACCGACAATGGCGTAGTCGGGGGCGAGGTTGCGGGCCACGAACTCCTCGATGAGGGAGGGCGCACCGACGCAACCGATTTCCTCATCGTAGGAGAACGCGAAGTGCAGGGGAGTGCGCAGTTTTGCCTCCGCCACGCGCGGTAGCAGCCAGAGCGCCACGGCGAGGAAGCCCTTCATATCGCAGACGCCGCGGCCGTAGGCGCGGGTGCCCTCAATACGCAGGGTGAACGGGTCTGTGTCCCAGTCCTGACCTGCGACGGGCACGACGTCCGTGTGGCCAGAGAGGATGAGGCCGCCGCGGGTTGTGCCGTCAGCGGCGGGGACGGTGATGAAGAGGTTGGCGCGGGTGCGGTCCTCGTTGTAGGTGCGCACGCCGCTGTAGCCGTATCGGCCGAATTCGGCTTCGAGAAGCTCGATGAGCTCTAGGTTAGAGCTACCGGAGACGGTGGGGATAGCGACAAGTTTTTCGAGCCAGGGGAGGGACGCCGGCTGAGTGGTTTGTGCGGTCATGGGGAACCTTTCTGCTGTGCGTTGATGCTCGGGGTGGTTACGTTCAGGGTACGCCGCGGGGCGGTATTCGTCGCGTGGTTGCCGCCGAATACCGCCCCGTGAATGGCCTGAGCGGCTGGGTTAGATGACGTAGTTGTTGACGTTGGAGTGCTCGCCGAGTGCGTGGAAGTTGCGCGAGTGGTAGACCAGCGGGGTGCCTTCGCAGTCGTTGCGGATGAATTCTTCAACCTGTGCGGTAAAGACGAGTGCCGGGCCGGCCTCAACGCGGCTGAGCGGGGTTGCGCGCAGTACGCGGCGTACACCGTGGACGAGGGGCTCGCCGGTGGAGACGAATTCCCAGGTGCTGGTGTCCGCGAAGCGGGGGTAGTCGTGGGTTGCGAAGTTCTTGGCGATGGTGACATTCTCAGCGTCGAGCATGTGCACGAGGAAGGAGGATGCAGCCGCAATCTTTGCTGCGGAGCCGCTGTTGGCCTTGAGGGAGAAGGCGATGATGGGCGGTTCGGCGGCGACGGAGGTGAGGGAGGAGGCGGTGAAGCCTGCGGGTTCGCCGTTTTCATCGGTTGCGGTGATGATGGCGACGCCTG
Source organism: Rothia mucilaginosa (assembly GCF_901875305.1). Lineage (GTDB taxonomy): Bacteria > Actinomycetota > Actinomycetes > Actinomycetales > Micrococcaceae > Rothia. The sequence continues at coordinate 65,137 of NZ_CABFLY010000007.1, read as the reverse complement.
CGGGCTGGTGGCCGAAGGCGAGCTTGAATTGTTCGCTGGTGTCGGCGAGGGGTGCCTGTGTTGCGGTGGTTTCGGTCATAATCGACCCTTTCTTCTGCGGCTGCGTGGGTTCGGCCCGGGTGTGTGTGCGGGCGGTTCCCGTGAATAGGGGAGACATGTTCAGGGTAAAGCTTTGGTGTAGTGAACACCTTATTTATTGCCCTATGTTTCTTAGGTGTACCTTTCATGACATTGAGCGTGAAATATTACGTCATAATCTTCGTCTTTTGGGAGCTCCGAAGATGCACTCCGCCGGTTGCCCCCTTCGGGGTCTGAGTAGCGCGTTGTAGGCGCTATCCCTCTCTCTTCTGCGGGGTTTCGCGGGGTGTAGAGGCCTCTAAGGTATCCTTGCTGGGTACACGAAAGCGCGCCGACCCCTATGTTTGAAAGTTTTCGGCGCGTGAACTGTGGGGAAATGAGGGTTAATGAGCTGGTTGGCAACTATTCCGCTGCTCCTTTTCGCGGTCGTGTTGGCTTTTGGCCCCGGCTATGCGATGGGCTGGGCGTTGCGTGTTCCTGCACGTCTGCGCGTTTTTTATGCGCCGCTGCTGACTTTTGCCCTGGTGGCTGTCTCTGCGATTGTGCTGGGTAAGACCGGTATTCCGTGGAGTCTGATTTCTTTTGTGTCGGTCGCTGCTGTGTTGGTGGCTGCGGCTGCTGGTCTCATGTGGCTGGTGGGTCGCCGTTGGCCTGCTCTGGCGTCTGCTTCGTGGCCGGGTAATGATGTTCCTGTCGCGTGGCCGGTGGTGGGTGCAGTATTGGGGGGTTTCCTGGTGCTGCACATGACCGAGGACATGGTCTACGGGCCTGAGGCGTTCTCGCAGAGCCTGGATAATTCCTTTCATATGAATGCGATTCGCTGGATTCAGGAGCACGGCGACGCGTCGAGCCTGACCCTGGGCGCGGTATCTGCGGCAGACCAGCAACCGGCATTTTACCCGGCGGGTTGGCATGATTTTGTGTCCCTGATTTATAGCACTACGGGTACGAGCATTGCGACTGCCACCATCGTGACCGTGTTACTGGCCTCCGGCATTTTGTGGCCTTGCTCGCTGGTAGCGTTCAGCTTGAGCATTCCGAAGCTTCGCCGCCTTCAGGCGCTTGCCATCCCTGCAATAATTGGTGGTTTTGCAGCGTTTCCCGGTCTCCTCCTGCGTTGGGGTGTTCTCTTCCCGAACCTTCTGGGGTATGCTCTGCTACCTACGTTTGTGGCATTAATGGCGCATTTGGTTCAAGCTCTGTTACGTCGCGAGTTCTCGGTCCTGCTCTCTCTGGGACTGTCGGCGCTGGTGGGCATCGCGGGTCTAGCGCTCGTGCATCCGAATGCTGTGGTGTCCGCCGTGGTCTTTGCTCTACCGATGTTGCTAGCCGGTGTGGTGCAAGTATCGCGCTCGCACGAGTTGGCTTTGCGGCAGAAATGGGTGGGTAGCCTTCTGCTGGTAGGTGTATCAATCGGATGCGTGGGCGCCTGGTTGGTGCTACGTCCCGGCGCATCTGCCAGCAACACGTGGGAGCCTATGCTCACCGAAGGTGAGGCGCTCTACCAGTTCCTCTTCTTGGGCCTGGAGAACGCCAATCAGTTGAGAGATACGTTCAATCCCTCGTATCTGGCCGGTTTCCTGGCCCTGTGGGGCGCGGGGTACCTGCTGTACAAGCACCGCAACCTGTGGCTGATTGCCAGCTGGGTGCTGATTGGTTACCTGTGGATTATTGCGGCTACTGTGCCGCGGGGTGACTTCCGTCTGCTGATGGTGGGCCCCTGGTACACGGATCATTTCCGCTTGGCGGCGCTGGTGGTATTCCCCTCGGTGATTCTGGCTGGTATCGGCTTGGGCGGCTTCGTGGAGGGGCTGCTCACCTGGATAGTCCGTCGCGTTCCACGTACGGCGCGTCTGAATGTGGCGACCGTCGGCATGGGCGTTGCGATGGTTCTGGTACTGGTAGTTGCTGGTCTCTCTTCGCGTGTTCCTTCGGTACAGGAGACAACGTTGGCTGTGTCGAAGGAATATCGGGTAACGCCGTCTTCTGTGGTGCTGAATCAGGACGAGATGAACGTCATTAACGAGATCCCGAAGATTGTGCCCAAGGACGATGTCATTGTGAACAACCCCTGGGACGGTAGCGCCTATATTTACGCGCTGGCAGATCGTCACCTGACGGGATACCACTTCGAGTTTGAAACCTCACCCAAGTACTCGGCGATTATGCACAACCTCAAGAACGCTCGTACAAATCCGGAGGTGTGCCGCGAAGTGAACAAGTACAAGGCCCACTGGTACGTTCACCTGGAGAACCAGTTGAACTTCGGCCCAGACGCACAGAAAAACTATGACGGCCTCGTGGCTGCCATTGGCACGGACGTGCTGACCCCGGTGTATTCTTCGGGTCCGATGACGCTGTACCGCATTAGCGCTTGCGATTATAGCTAGTATCTGGTGCTTATGGGTCGTTCGATGTGTTGCGGGAGTGGCGTAGAGATTATGTCGCCCTCGCAATGCGATTTCGAGCGTCGTTAAGAGAGTGCTGATAAGATGTAAAACCGTATGCCTTTGTGTGCATACTAACTTCCGTATGCCATACACACAAGAGATAGCACCGCATGGAATCAGAGACTTTTACGCAGACCCCTCGGCCCCTCATCATTATGCCCGCGTGGAATGAAGAGGAAGTTATTGGGGGCACAATTGAAGAACTTTTCCGCATGATGCCTGAGGTCGACTTGGTGGTCGTCAATGATGGGTCCACCGACCGCACCTCTGAGATTGCGCGCGCTGCCGGCGCTTTCGTGATTGATCTTCCCTACAACATGGGTATCGGTGGCGCTTTGCGCACCGGTTATAAGTATGCTCGCCAAGCCGGTTATGATTGCGCAATTCAGGTTGATGCCGATGGCCAGCATGACCCGAAGGGTATCCGCACTGTGCTTGCTGGCCTGGAGGATGTCAACATCTCGATTGGTTCCCGCTTTGCTGAGGCGACGAACTATAAGGTGTCTGGTCCACGTAAGTGGGCGATGGTGGTTCTGGCCCGTATGTTTACGATGATTTCAGGCGAGAAGTTCACCGACGCCACCTCCGGCTTCCGTGCGGCAGACCGCAAGGCGATTGAGCAGTATTGCGAGCATCTACCTGCTGAGTATCTGGGTGACTGTATCGACGCCTGCGTGATGGCGATTCGTTCTGGCTTGACTGTAAAGCAGGTGCCGGTTGAGATGCGTGAGCGCCAGGGCGGTACTCCTTCTTCGAGCCCGTGGAAGTCTGCGGTGTACCTGGTTCGTTCTTTCTTCTCGTTTGGAATGTCGATGACTCGCCAGAAAACGAATGTGGGGTCTAAGTAAATGAGCGCAAATATTTTCTTCCTTCTCATCGTGGTGGTGATGGAGGTTCTCGTTCTGGCGCAGGTACGCAACCAGAAGATGAAGGAAAAGTACGCCGCACTGTGGCTTATTGTTGGCGTCATCATGATTGTGCTAGCGCTTTTCCCGAAGCTTTTGGATGCCCTCTCGCGTCTGGTGGGTATTGAGACCCCGGTCAACCTGCTGTTCCTACTGGCGATTATTATGCTGATGGGTATCAGCCTGCACTTGACCCTGGCTATCTCGAAGATTACGGATGATATGCGTACCCTCGCTGAAGAAGTTGCGATTATGAAGGCTCTTCAGCGTCAGCCGCAGGGTGCTTCTCGCGCTACGGAGCGAGAGCAGAAGAAGCCCTAAAGCCCCTGATTTTTATACGTCTCTACACGTTTGAGCTTGGAGTAATACCTCATGACCGTTGATATTCTGTTCCCCTACTACGGCGACGTTGCCATGATGAAGCAGGCTGTGCTGTCTGTGGTCGGTCAGACCAACCCGGACTGGCGCATGATTGTTATCGATGACGGCTACCCGGATGATTCGATTCCCGGCTGGTTCGAGTCGCTCAAGGATGAGCGCATCACCTACATGCGTAACGAGAAGAACTTGGGCGCGAACGGTAATTACCGTAAGTGCTTGACCTTCGTAGAGAACGAACTGGTCACCGTTATGGGTGCTGATGATGTCATGCTCCCCAACTATGTGCAGTGGCTGGTGGATTCGGCGGCGAAGCACCCTGAGGCATCCATTTTCCAGCCTGGCGTGGTCGTGATTGACGAGCATAATGCCCTGTCAAACACTTTGGTGGAGCAGACTAAGGCGTTCTACCGCCCCAAGGGTGAGGCTGTGCTGAAGGGTGAGGAGCTGGCTACCTCCCTGCTGCGCGGCGCATGGTTCTACTTCCCGTCCTTGGGTTGGCGTAAGGACGCTATTGTGGGAACTGGCTTCCGTGAGGGCCTGAACGTTGTGCAGGATATGGCGCTGATTCTGGACATTACGATGCGCGGCGGCTCCCTGTACTACGATCCGCAGGTTGCGTTCATGTACCGTCGTCACGGTGGTTCTGACTCGTCCTGGCGTGCCCTGGAGGGTACCCGCTTTGATGAGGAGCGCCGCTACATGAACACCATTGCTGATGAGATGACTGCCCTGGGTTGGTCGAAGGCTGCCCGCGTGGCCCGTATCCGTTTCTCCTCGCGTGCTCACGCGCTGACTCTATTGCCGAAGGCAGCCCTGGCGAAGAAATGGCAGGGTGTTAAGAACCTTGCCGAGCATGTGGTGAAGTAAACCTATATTTGTGTACGGTGCGTCGTACATCCTGCGGTGGATGTGCGGCGCATCTGCGTATGTAATGATGGTTTGTGTTGGCGGCTAGGAACGAGGAGGACGCGGTGAGCAAGTCGGTACAGTACCCCGAAAAGAACGAGGCGGAGGAACAGTCCTCCCAGGAGGCTCAGCCTTCGGGTACGGTCACCCGCTACCAGTCCCTGGCGCTATTGGGTTCGTCCCTGTTGGCGGCGGTCTCCACGCTGGTGGTGACGATGATTGCTCAGCGTGCCCTGACTGGTTCGGAGCTGACGGAGTTCCTGCTGTTTTGGGCGGCGCTTTTCACGGTGACGGGTATTATCACGGGTATTCAGCCGGAAATTACCCGCGCGGTAGGTACGGCGCGTACTCAGACGGTATCTGCTGAAGAATCCTCTCTGCAGGGTGCTGGAGCCCGCGTGGTGACAGTCGCGGCAATACTGGGTGCTATTGCTGGTGCGTTGGTGCTGGTGAGTTCGCCCCTGTGGGCGGGCCAGCAGATTCCGCACTCGGCGGCGGTTGGCGTAACCGTCATGGCGGTGGGTGTGTTCCTCTACGCCCTGCAGGCGACTATGAGCGGCGTGACCGCTGGTGAGGACCGCTGGTACCTTTTCGCGGCGGTGGGCGGTCTGGAGTCTGCCGGGCGCCTCATCCTCATGCTTGCGGCGGCCCTACTCATTCCTTCCCTTGCCGGTCTTGAGGCGGCAACAGTTATTCCGATGGGCCTGTGGCTCATCCTGGCGTTCGTGACCGTCTCTGGTCGCCGCCTGTGGGTTGCCCGCGCCGATGTGCCCGCGCGCCGACTGACGACCAATATCCTCTGGTCGTTTCTGTCCTCTGCCGCCGCGGCGGTGCTGATGATGGGCTTCCCGAACGTGCTGAAAGCGAGCGGCGCCGCGGAGAGCGAACCGGTCGTGCTGGGCACCCTGATCCTGGCGATTTCCATTACCCGTTCGCCGATTATGATTCCCCTGCAGGCGTTCCAGGGTGTGGCGGTTTCTGCCTTCTTGAAGCAGCGCCACCGCCCCGTAGCGGCGTTCATTAAGCCTGCCGCCGCAGTGGTGGCTGTGGGCGCCGTGGGCGCGTTGGCGGCCTATTTGGTGGGTCCGCTGCTGTTCCGCCTGATTTACCCGCCTGCCGCAGGTGCAGAGTCCGCGTACGAGGCGGCCGCCTCCGGCATCGCCCTGGGCGCGCTGGTCTTCGCCTCGGCGTTGCTGGCGCTCATGACCCTCTCGGGCAATATGGCGCTCGCCGTGAACCAGCACCGCATCTACCTCGCCGGTTGGGTGGTTGCCGCGGCGGTGACCTTGAGCTTGGCGTTCCTGATTCCCGCGCCGCTGGTGCCGCGCGCTATCGTGGCGTTGGCGGTCGGCCCGGTCTGCGGCTTCGTGGTGCACATGGTGGGTGTATCTGTCACCGCCCCCAAGGGATAATCCTGCATTAAGAATGCCCCTCGGCTGACATTCAGCGGAGGGGCATTCTCTGCGTAGCGGCTAGGTTGCAGACTGGACTGTAGGCTTCTTACCTAAAACCAAAGGGTTACGGGCGAGAGCCATGGCCCGCTTCTCAACAAAGGTCCAAGAAAGCCATGCTAGGCCGAAGGTGATGATGGCGTCGAGGATGATATTAACCGAGATTCCGAGGGAAACGCTTCCCAGGAGTACAAGAATCTGTTGTACCGGCCAGGCATAGATATACACGCCGTAAGAGATATCGTTGGTTCGCCCCAGAGGAACGTTAAGACAGGTGCCTAGGGCAATAATTCCGAAGGCCAGAACAATCTGAGTCCACTGCATAATGTTGGCGTGAGGAACGAGCCAGGTGAAGTAGAACCCGGCGAGAGTACAAATTGTAGCCAGGAGCGGAGTGATTACCGGACGGAGCGTGATACGGTGGCTCACGAGGTAGAGTAGAGCCCCGGCAAAAAAGAAGGGGTAGAGGCGTGCTGAAGCCTTGAGGTTTCTAGGGTCGAGGCCCAGCGCCCAGGTCATCCAATCGTAGCCAAGTACCTGAATGAGTACGTAGTAGCTGAGGCTCACAAGGTAAGCAAGAGGAATAAAAACCTTTAGATGCCGGCGAACGAACGGAAGGTAGAAGATGGGGAGAAGTAAAAGGTAGCAGAAGAACTCGTATTCTAGCGTCCATGCAGAACCGTTCCATGAAGGGGAGGTAAACGGCACGTCGGCCGGTCCGTTAAAGAGTCCGTACTGTAATTGGGAAAGATCCCAGTTGTTGCGGAAGTATAAGATGGCGTTGGGGATGTCCCAACCCATGGGGGCGTGGCCTGTGAGGACGGAGAGCGTTCCACCAATGAAAATTACGAAAAGGATAGAGACCCAGTAACCGGGGAAAATACGCAAGATACGCTTCACCAGATATGATCCCGCGGAACTCCGGTAGGCGCTGTGCGCAATTAAAAATCCCGAGATGGCGAAGAAAGCATTGACTGCAAAATCGCCAAAGACATAGAACTCTTTCCACAGAGGGTTTTCATCAACCTTTACACCCGCCACAATGTAGGGCGTGTGGGAGAAAATCACAAAGGTCGCGAGGACTAGACGAATGAAGTTGAGAGAATTTGGCCGCTCAAAAACGGCGGAATAGAGGGACGGATACTCCGGTGCTGTATGTGCCATAAGTTTCTAGGGGATATGTGGATGAATATGTAATGTGAGTGCAGTGTTGGGTTAGCACAGAGATGAAACCGAGAGTAGAATCCCCGTGCTTTGTTCCAGCAGATATATGACTAACGCCTAACGTCAAAGTGTCTGGGATTAGAGGTTATAGACCCGCTTAACGTACGTGCCGTACAGTACGCGATACAGCGCCGTGCTGGTCTTCAATAGCAGACCGGCGGCACCAAACACCGGGCGGATGCGCAACGCAAGCAGTGCATCGCGCACCGTAAAACCACGGCGGCAACCCGCCAGCACAGCCGGTGCACCCTCGCCCCCGACAACGAGTGCCTGCTGAGCGTTATTCAGGTACGCAAGAACTCGGGCAACGGTCAGCGCCTCCTGACCGGCAGGCAGATGATACGTGCTCGTACGCTGCAGAGACTTCTCAAAATACTCAAGCAGACGACGAGTTTCAGACAGGGGAGTAATACGGCTCCAGGTCAGGCTTCCCGCGCTCACAGCGTACGCGTACAGCGGCTCATCAATGACGGTCACGCTCTGCGCTCGCAGGTAGCAGTCCAGTAGCGCGCATTCGTCCTCAGCACGTTCAATCTGGGGGTACCTGACGTTCTCAAATAGTTCGCGGCGAATAATCTTATCCCAGGCGTAAGGAGACAGTTCGTCCTTGAGTAGAGCAAATGCCGCCTCCTGACCGGTCATGGTGCCGGGGGAGCCTTTCAGACGCTTCCTGTTAGTACCATTGGTTGCCACCATATTGTGGGCGCAATTGACCACCTGCGCACCAGTACGCTCGGCGTGGTAGTGCAGGCGCTCCAGGAAGGTCGGGTAGAGAGCATCGTCAGAATCGGGGAAAGTCACCCACTCGCCGCGTGCCTCATCCAGGCCCTGGTTACGCATCGCGGACAGGCCCTGATTCTTGGGGTTATTGAACACACGAACTCGCTGATCGGGGTGCTTCTCCAGATACTGCTCAATAATCTTGGCGGAGTTGTCTGGTGAGCCGTCAATCATAATGAGTAGCTCAAAATCAGGATCCGACTGATTAAGAACCGACTCGATGGCCTTAACCACGGTGTTTGCGGTCTTGTAGACCGGCATAATGATGCTGGTACGGGGGACAGTCTGAGAGGTAGGAGGCATGGGGGCTTAACCTTCGTAGAAGTGATGGGAACGGGCTACATGCCGTAGGTGCGCTTAATATATGCCCGATAGATGGGGTAGTAGATTGTGGGTAGGTACTTGAAGAGCGCTCCCGCAATCCCAAAAACAGACCCGGAGGAAATCGCCAAATACAGGGTACGGGGTGTAATTTCTTGGCGGCAGCGACGTAGGAATTCTTTACCCCCGGGAGGGTTCTGTCGCAGGATACTGTTACCGCTGTTCACGAAATTGATGATGCGTGAGATGGCGAGTGCGGTCCGAACCTTCTTGCTGACGTGGGGGGCACCTACCGTTACATCCACGTAATCCATGAAGGCGACTAGATCCTCGAAAGGAGGAGTCGAACCCCAAGTGATAGATTCGGGGTTAACGGAGTAGAGATTCAAGGAATCGGGGATAACCTTCAGCGCGCGGGATACGGTGCAGGCCGCGATGCTATATCCGGCGTCTTCCACTCGGTTAAAGAGAGGGAATCGGATATCTTTGAAAGGGGCACGACGGAAAATTTTGTCCCATGCGAAGGGCGCGATGCGACTGCTAAGAACCCGTGCCAGCGCGTCATCACCGCTAAAGGTACCCGCCTCACCCATGAGACGGTACTGGGTTGATCCGTCCGGGTAGTAGATATCGTGGGCACAACCGACGATATCAACGTCATCGGTAGCGGCGGCGTGCATAGTTTCAAGGAAATTGGGTTTGTACGCATCGTCAGAGTCGAGGTAAGCGAGCCAATCGCCGTTCGCATGGTTGAGTCCGACATTGCGTGCACCGGCCAGCCCAAGATTCTTTTCGTTGACGTGGTACGAGATGCGTGAGTCCTGGAGTTTCTGGAGATACTCCTGAATTACACGGTGAGAATCATCCGGGCTTTGATCGTTGATGATGATGAGTTCAAAATCCGGGTCGGTTTGAGAGAGCACGGAGTCGATAGCCCGAACTACAGTGTCAGCTGTGTTGTAGACCGGCATGATAATGCTGGTGCGGGGTGACGACATAGTACCTCTTCGGAATGCGGGGGGTGGAACTTTATATAGGTACATCATACGGTGGGGGCGGTAGGGAATCGAAATATGTTCCACCGCCCCCACGGTATGTGACGGACCTACTGATGAGGAGGGATATGCGTAGTATTGCGGGGCTTGCGAGTATGGTCGGTGTTAGCCCAAGCCATCCACAAACCCCAGAGGGCTATCGCGAGACCAGCCCACACACTAGCCTGCTCCTGCGTAAGGATTCCGTAGGTTTGCAGGACGGCAGCGGTAGCTGGAATGACCGCGTACAGCTGCTTACGCCATCCTGGACGGTGTCTAAGCATGGCGCTTTGACTTTGCGAGGTTCTCGATATCTTCAATACGCTTAGCGATGAGAATCATCTGATGGTCGAACCATTCCACAACGGTTCGAGTGTTGACAGTAGCGTTGCCAAATTTAGCAACCGCAAGATTACCTTCTCGAACAAAAGGCTCGTTATACACATCGGTTAGGGCTCGATGCGCTGCGCTGTAGGCGGATGCTTCAGAAATAGGTGCCATGATAATCTCCTTGGCGGTTGGGCGGCTATGGTAGCCGCGGTTTAACAGAAAACCCCGCCAGGATAAACCCGACGGGGTGAACTACAGCAGTGAAATAACAGCTTCATGCGGTAGTTTTATCTGCCCGGGAAAATGGTGTAATCCTACTGGATTGGTTACCTATGTTCACAGGCAGAAGCTTAATAGTGGACGATGTTAGTCCTGGCTATGAAGTAGCAGGGCTAAAGCCTGCATTCCTTCTAGCCCTTCCCACGTAGCAGAGCAAGAACGACAAGATGCCCTTTCTGCGGTGTAATACAGTGCGGATCTGCGTATCGAAGTTAATTCGTCACAGCTTGTTTTCGTAACTTCCTGCTCCCCGCAGTTAGGGCAAAATCCCTGCAAATCATGACTGGGATGGCGCAACGCAACAATGGCTCGAATCCAACTAGTCGTTATTGCCAACGCCTCATCCTGGAGTTCCTGATGCGAGTGATTGCGAATCCACGCAGAAACCTGATTTTTCAGCGGTGCACCGGGGAATGAGCCCATAACAACGGAACGAATAGACTCTTGAACTTGTAGTGCATTAGCAGAAATCGGCATACGACATCCAAAACGGCTGGTGCTGGATGCTCCTCCGGTACGTGAACCACCAGCTACATAATCTGCCAACTCATCCAATAACGCCTGATGGCGCGGAATACGGAACTTTTGGCGGTGCAGACATTGACGGTCTGCGTCCTTCACTGGTGTGCCCACGGTTAGAGCAATCAGATGCTGTTGTAGCTGCTCGCCAGACGAAATGGTAGCCATAATGATGTAGCCTCTCTGTTAAATGAGTGAATTATTGATATCCGCTACAGGGCGGAAGGTGTACGGACCATAGTATTGGTCATACATTGATTTGCTCTGCTTCTGCTTCGTGGCAGCGAAGCTGAAGCATGTGACAGACGCTTTCTCCGTGCGTGTAGGAATGATGCTAGGCTGGCATCATGGACGACCAATTCACCCTGTTTGTTCTTCTTACCGATTGGATTTACTTCAGTGTCCTGGTGCTCGTTCTGTCGCTTCAATTGCCGGTAGTGCTTGCGGCACAAAGGATGCCCGGCATGTCGAGAATCCGCATCTATTGGTTTCTCGCAACGCGTGCAATGAGAAAGCGCAAGAAAAAGAACCGGATTTGCTCGCGAAGGGTAAATTCGTTGCTTTGAAGTTCGTCGAGCTCTAGGGTTGACAGGAAGATAGACCCGAGGTGAATCAAGAGGGACGGTGCCTCGTGGAGCGTGAATACATGCACGACAGATGGAATAGATAGGATTCCACTGATTCTCTATTACGAGCGGTTGCCCGTAGTTTTCCGGGCGTACGCTACTTGCCGGTAGGGGGAGACCTGCCGTACGCCAACACCGGGGGCATATTGAATGCCCCTGTGTTAGATAAGGGCTATCGTGTGTCTGTATAGCACGGCGCCGCGCCTGGCAGGTGCGGCAATCCTCTCTATAGGAACTGGTTGGCTCCCTGCATCCTGCGCAGGGGCGGGGTAGGTGTTTCATGGTTTCTCCTGAATATTATGCCTAGTCAAAAGTGTAAACAGATACTTTTCAATGTTCTAAATCGTCCTTTAATATTAGGTCATGGGGGGGGGGGGTATTTGAAGGTAGATGAGGATATTTGATTGATAAATCAACTTATACTGGTTTATTTATCGGTAAATATTCATTAGGTGAAATTTTGTAATCTAGTGAATGCGATATATTTAAAGTCTTATAGGTGTTTGGGGTAGGGTCTAGGGATCCTACCCCAAACACCCTGATGGTTATCTCTTTTGTTCCAGTAGATAAATCTAACTAGAGCGCACGCACGGCTTTTTCTGCCTCGTCGAGACGCTGCTGAAGGTACAACATGGAGTTGTCAAACCAGTGAATCACGCCGCGCAGGCCAGTGACGCGGTTGCCGAATGCCTTTTCTGCGAGCTCTCCCTTGCGGATGAAAGCTTCGTCATAGATTGCATTCATTGCATTCTTGGCAGCACGATAGATAACCTCTTCTTCGTTCACTTCTGCAGGGGGACGATAAATCGTGATTGCGGGAGAACCGTTGTACAACCAAATCGTGTCGTGCGGATTGATAGAAATGCCATTGTGTCCAGCGTTGCAGTGGATAATCGTGTCGTGGTCATCGTAGAAAATGCCGGTGTGACCCGCTGCGCCGTTGGTGTATCCACGGCGACCCCAAATAAACACATCACCACGTCGCGCCGGATAATTACCCGATGCATCCGGGTGAACCTGAGTCCAGCCGTTACTCTCCAAATCGTGGAAGAGCGTCTCGGTATTACCAATCGCAATATTGGAGGGAAGTAGGCCAGCTTCTCGCAGTGCAAAGTAAACAGCAGATGAGCAATCATAGGAATTCGGGCCCATGCGGTAGCTCATAGAGTAGGTTACATGACCCTTACGCTGCTCCATCCATGCGATAGCCTGATCAATCTTGGACATAGCAAATCCTTTCGGAAAGGCAGTAGCCCCACACCATGAACCTCCCGGGAAGTCCATAGTGCGGGGCTACCGCAAATGAATTGGACACTAAAAACGCCGACCAGCTTTATCCTGGTCGGCATGATTGCTCAGCAGGCACACTCCTGCCGAGGTGATATTCACTTTACGGGGTTGGGGTGCGAAAGTCCTGTCGCGTATTTTTTGAAATTACAAATTTCTTTATCATTCACCTGGTCTCCGTATTTCTTCCTACTTCAAACCCTGGGAACTTAGGTTAACCTATGGAAAACAGGTGGTGCGCTCCCTACACTGGAAGGGCACATTGACAGACCGCACGGGCCGCCCACAGGCGACCCCGCCCCTCCCAACGGGTACACCACCGAAGGAGCCACCCATGAGCCGACGCACCGACGCGCCCGCCCGATCACCACGACGAGCCGCCCTCGCCAGCTGGATAGGCTCCGCCCTCGAATACTACGACTTCGCCGTCTACGGCACCGCCGCGGCCATCGTGCTCAACCGCATCTTCTTCCCCGAAGACACCGCCGCCATCGGCATCCTCAAATCCATGGTCGTTGTGGGTGTCGCCTACGTTGTGCGCCCCTTCGGTGCCATGATCGTTGGACCCCTCGGTGACCGCTATGGCCGCCGATTCGTCCTCATGCTCACCCTCTTCCTGATGGGCAGCGCCACCTTCTCCATCGGCTGCCTGCCGACCTACAGCCAGGCGGGCATTCTGGCCCCCACCCTACTGGTGGCCTGCCGTATGCTTCAGGGCCTCTCCGCCGCCGGTGAGCAGGCAAGCTCCATCTCCATCTCCCTGGAACACGCCAACGAGCATCAGCGCGCCTTTACGACCAGCTGGACCCTGCAAGGCACCCAGTTCGGCTCGCTACTAGCGACCGCCGTGTTCATCCCCTTCGCCGCCCTGCCGGACGAACACCTACTCAGCTGGGGCTGGCGCGTACCCTTCTGGCTCTCCGCCTTCGTGGTGGTGACCGCCTGGTTGATTCGCCGCACCCTCTCCGAGCCGCCCGCCTACCTGCAGCGCGAAAAGCTCACCGAATCCCCGCTCAAGCTGGTCTTCAAACACCACAAGCGCGCCGTACTCACCATCGCCGTATGCGCCATGGTCAACACCGTGAACATGGTCTTCACAACCTTCGCGCTCTCCTTCGCCACCAAGGGTTACGGCCTTGACCGCAGCACCATGCTGCTGGTGCCGGTCGCCTCCAACACCCTCGGCCTGATTGCGATTCCGCTCGCCGCGATGCTCGCCGACCGGATCGGTCGTAAGCCCGTGTTCATGACCGGTGCGGTGGCTTCCTCCCTGGTGATGTTCCTGTACCTCGGCGCGATTACCGAGGGTAACTGGGGAGGTATCTTCGCCTACGGCGTGCTCATGCACGGTGCGCTTTACTCCATGGCGAACGGCGTGTGGCCCGCCTTCTACGCCGAGATGTTCCCGACCCGCGTGCGCGTGACCGGCCTGGCGCTGGGCACCCAGATTGGCTTCGCAATTTCTGGAGGCGTCGCCCCCGCCGTGGCGACCAGCCTTGCCGGTGCTAATCTGCATAACGCGGTGCTGCCCGCCGTGTTCACGGTCGCCATGTGTGTGCTCGTGGCGTTGGGTGCGCTGACGGCTCGTGAGGGGTATAAGAAGTCCCTGGCTGAGCTGGATGCATAACCCAAACAATATATTCCGTATATAGAATAAATATAGGTGGGCCTGGATAGAATACCTATCCAGCCCTACCTGTGTGTGACTTGTATATGGTTGTCTAAACCCCCTGCTGAGCGGCAATCAGCGCCTCAAAATGTGCCGCCATATGTTCCGCATTCGGTTCCAGTCCGGTAAAGAGGCGGAACGCATCCACCGCCTGACCCACCGCCATGTAGCCGCCCGTCATCACCTCGCACCCGGCGGCACGCGCCGCGCGTACCAGCTGCGTCTCTTGCGGCAGGTAGATGACATCCGCAACCCACAGGCCCTCACGCAACACCCCGGCAGTCTGCACCGACTCGCTCAACGGCATACCCGGATGCACGTGCATACCCACCGGGGTTGCGTTCACCAAACCCTGAGCCTCCAGTAGAGCTTCAATCAAGTGCTCATCGTCGCTCAGCACCTCGACCCGGGTTTGCGGGAAGAGCTCACTCAGCTGCTCCGCAAGCCCCTGCGCCTTCGCCGCGTCACACTCAAAGAGGCTCAGGTGGCGCACCCCCAAGCGGCACAGCGCGTACGCCGTGGCACTACCGGCACCGCCAGCACCCAGCTGCACCACGTGCTCCAGGCGCGCCGGATCCTCCGCCACCTGCGGCAGGCCGCGCTTCAGACCCGCAATGAACCCCGAATAGTCCGTGTTATCGCCGTAGAAGCTGCCGTCCTCACCAATCACCACGCAATTGACCGCGCCCAGGGCGCGTGCCGCATCCGAAAGCTCGTGCAGGTGCTCCATGACCGACTGCTTGCACGGGTGCGTGATGTTGAAAGCGTTAAAGCCGAGTAGCGCCGCCGCGTCCAATAGTGCCGGTGCGGAGGCGCCGTCCAGGCCCAGCGCGTCCAGGTCGACGGGGCGGTACAGGTAACGCACCCCGTGTGCGTCCGCTTCCGCCTCGTGCATGGGAGGGGTGAGGGAGGAGGTGATGCCGTCACCAATGAGGCCCACCAGGAAAGATTCAGTACGCAAACTCATGGTTTCACTCTACGGGTCGGCGCCGGGTGAGGGAACCGGGTCCCCAACAAATTCACCGAGCAACTTCGCAGGGTTACTTCATGGGGTGGCTTCACCGAACCACCCCGCCAGGCTCTATATTCGGGTGGTTGAAGGCTGCAGAACGAGTATTTTCCGATAAGATTTTGGCCCCGTCGAGCGAATATAGCGAATATATCTGACATCTTCACCGTAAGGGTATAAGCTGGAGATAGCCCATTTGGGCGGTGCAGACCGCGTGACCTGCGCGGAGTTGCACAGACACCGTCACAGTGAAGTGATACCTACCTTCGGAGGATAGATTGTCAATGACTGACAAGACTATGGCACGCTTCGCTGGCGCCGATGCATGGATCGAGCAGTATTTTCTGAACAGTCCTGACGATGAGCGTGAAGAGTTCACTCCGGCAGAATTAGAGGATTTGGCTCGCACCCATCGTGCGCTAGCTGAAATCCGCGCCTCTAAGACACCCATCGTTGCTGCGCGCAACGACGACTATAACACCACGCTGTACGTCGCAACCGACGACATGCCGCACATCGTGAGCTCCCTGACCGCCTACCTTTCGGCGCATTTCGGTGGGTTCCTGGCGATTTTCCACCCCATTTTCTTGGCTGAGCGTAATGCCGATGGCAAGCTCATCAGCCTGCGCGGTACCGGTACCCGGGCCAACTTGGCCAGCGGCGACACAGCCGCAGTCGGCATGCCCTCCCTGCAACTTTCTGAGGGGGCGCCTGAAGGGTCCACGGTCACCATTGAGTCCTGGATTGCGATTCGGCTGACCCGCTACCTGGGTGAAGATGACCTGCGCCTGCTGGAGCACGAGGTGCGTCGCGTGCTCGATGACGTGCGTGCCTGCTACACCGACCTGGATGGCATGGTCGCCGCGGTCTTCGATATCGCCCAGGCCATGTATGAGCTGCGTGGCGCCACCCTTGGCCACGGCGAGGAATCCTACGCCGCTAATCCGCGCGGTGTGGAGCCCGCCTCCCGCGTGGAGGTGGCTCAGGACTTCCTGCACTGGCTCACCCGCGGTAACTTCGTGTTCATGGGTGTTAAGGAGCGCGTGCTCGACGGCACTTCCGGCGCTATCGCCTTGGTGGATCGCCCCGGATCCGCTCTCGGCATTCTGCGGTCGACGGAGGGTAAGAGCCGCATCCAGCTCTCCGGTGACACTCTGGACCGTGCCCTCTTTCCCCGCCCCGTGTACATCACGAAGGCGAACTCCCGCTCTACTGTAGCCCGCAACGATTACCTGGACTACATTGGGGTGCGCCGCTTCGATATGAGCGGCCGCGTCATCGGCGAGTACGTGATTCTGGGCCTGTTCACCCGGCAGGCCTACTCGTTGCCCGCCATCGAGACCCCCCTGGTGCGTGAGCGAATCGCCATGGTGCGCCGCCGCCTGGGTTATCACCCCGGCTCCTACTCGGATAAGGCTCTGCTCGGGGCGCTGGAAGACTACCCGCGCCTGGAGCTGTTGCAGGCCTCGGTCAATGAGTTGGCTGAGACGTTCAGCGGCATCATGGGCCTGGAGGAGCGCCGGAAGACCCGCCTCTTCCTGCGCGCGGACCGGTTTAACCGGTTCATTACCGCCGTGGTGTACCTGCCCCGCGACCGCTACAACACTGACGTGCGGTACCGCATCGAGCAGGTATTCCGACAGGAATTTGATTTAAGCGCCATCGACTATGAGGTGTACCTGTCTTCCTCGTCGCTGGCCCGCCTATTCTTCCGTATTCGGCTCACCAACCCTAACGATGTGCCGACCACGGATCATCAAGCTCTCGAAAAGCAGATGCAGCAGGTCACTCGCTCCTGGGCGGAAGCCACCGCAGCTGCCATTGAGGCATGGAAACCCGGTGCGGAAGGCCGCCGACTCGCGTCAGCCTGGGCCGACGCAAGCAGCGCAGCTTACCGAGCCGATTACACAGTAGAACAAGCAATCGAGGATATCGTGATTCTTGAATCTCTCTCGGGCAAGAAGCCCGCCGCAATCAAGGTTGAAGCAGGCGAAGCCAACACTACCCGACTGAAGACCTACCTGTCCGCACCTCACACCCTCACCGAGCTCCTGCCGGTGATGCAGAACATGGGCCTGGTCGTTGTGGATCAGAAGCCCTACGAGTTCAAGCCTGAGGACGGCGAAGAGTACGGCTACCTCTACGACTTCGGAGTAGAGTTCCCCGAGGGTGTGGACCCCAACGCCGTCGCATCCCTTTACGAGGACGCCCTGAACGCCTACCTGCTCGGTGAGCGCGAGTCCGATACCCTGGACCGCCTGATTCTCTCTGAGGGCCTCACCTGGCAGGAAGCCCGCCTGTTCCGTGCCCTAAACCACTACCTGATTCAGCTGGGCCTGGGTTACACTCCTTCGTTCATGTCGAACACTCTGCTTGCTAACCCGGCCATCACCAAGCACCTGGTCGAGTTCTTCAACGTCAGCTTCGACCCGAACAATGGCCTGAACGACGAGCAGCGCAACGCACGCCGTGAAGATCTTGAGGCTGCCCTGGTTGAGGAACTGAACAAGATCCCCACCCTGGATGCTGACCGTTACCTGCGCTCCCTGAGCAAGGTAATTCGCGCTATCCTGCGTACTAACGCTTACCTGGGCCGTGAGGCATTTGCCATCAAGGTTGCACCGCAGCAGATTGATTTCGCACCCCTGCCCCGCCCCAAGTTCGAGATTTTCGTCTACTCCCCGCGCGTTGAGGGTGTTCACCTGCGCTTCGGCGATGTCGCACGAGGTGGCCTGCGCTGGTCCGACCGCCGCGACGACTTCCGCACCGAGGTGCTGGGCCTGGTTAAGGCTCAGATGGTGAAGAACGCCGTCATTATCCCCACCGGAGCGAAGGGTGGCTTCTACCCCAAGCAGCTACCCGACCCCGCCGTGGACCGCGACGCCTGGATCACCGAGGGCCGTGAATCCTACAAGGTCTTCATCCGCTCCCTGCTTGACGTCACCGACAACCTTGCGGTGGGCACCGACGGCTCCGAGACCGTCGTGCGTCCTGAGGGCGTCATCGCACGCGACGAGAACGACTACTACCTGGTGGTCGCAGCGGACAAGGGTACCGCCGCATTCTCCGACACCGCGAACGCAATCAGCCTCGAGCGCGGCTTCTGGCTGGGCGACGCCTTCGCATCCGGCGGCTCCGTCGGTTACGACCACAAGGCAATGGGTATCACCGCACGCGGTGCCTGGGAGTCCGTCAAGCGTCACTTCGCCGAGCTCGGCCACGACGCTCAGACCGAAGCGTTCACCGCTGTCGGTATTGGTGACATGTCCGGTGACGTGTTCGGTAACGGCCTGCTCCGCTCCAAGGCAACCCGCCTGGTTGCAGCGTTCGACCACCGCGATATCTTCCTGGACCCGACCCCGGACGCAGCCGTCTCCTTCCAGGAGCGTCAGCGCCTGTACAACCTGCCCCGTTCCTCCTGGCAGGATTACAACCGCGAGCTAATTTCCGCCGGTGGTGGCGTGTACTCTCGCGGCCTGAAGTCCATTGAGATCACCCCCGAGGTGCGCGAGGTTCTGGGCCTGGACGAGTCCGTCACCGAGCTCGCACCGGCCGAGCTGATTTCTGCCATCCTCAAGGCACCGGTTGACCTGATTTACAACGGCGGTATCGGTACTTACGTGAAGGCCTCCACCGAGACCAATGCACAGGTTGGCGACAAGGCTAACGACGCACTGCGCGTCAACGGTAAGGACCTGCGCGCCAGGATTGTGGGCGAGGGCGGTAACCTCGGCTTCACCCAGCTGGGCCGCATCGAGGCTGCACGTAACGGCGTTCTCCTCAACACCGATGCTATCGACAACTCCGCAGGTGTGGAAACCAGTGACCGCGAGGTTAACATCAAGATTCTGGTGGACCGCCTCGTGGCTCGCGGTGAGCTCTCCAGCGAGGAGCGTGCTTCCTTCATCGAATCCCTGCAGGACGAGGTTGGCGGTAAGGTCCTCGAGACCAACGTCGACCAGAACGTGCTACTGCAGGGCGAGTTCCACGGTTCCTTCCTGGGCACCAACCTGTACAAGCGCCTCATGCACGACCTGGAGGAGCACGCCGGCCTGAACCGCGCCGTCGAGTTCCTGCCCACCGACGAGGAGCTGGACGAGCGTCTGGAGACCACCGGCGACCGCCTGACCCGCCCCGAGCTGGCTGTCCTGGCTGCGTACGTGAAGATTTACCTCACCCACGCCCTGGAGCAGACCGACTTCGCCGACGACCCCTACCTGGAAGGCGTGCTGCGCACCTACTTCCCGGCAGCACTGGTCGAGCGCTTCGGCCAGCACCTGGACTCGCACCCGCTGCGTAAGGAAATCATCTGCACCCGCGTGGCCAACGAGCTGGTCAACATCGGCGGCATCACCTTCGCGTACCGCATCATGGAGGAGTTCAACGTCGGTATCGACTCCGTGGCCCGCGCCTTCATCGTGGCCCGTGAGCTCTTCGAGCTCGGCACCGCCGCTAAGCTGCACAGCGAGCTGTCCCCGAAGACCCCGCTGGACGCATGGTTCACCGTGCTACGCGACAACCAGCGTGTACTGGACCGCGCTGTTCGCTGGTTCATCACCGAGCGTGGCGTGGTTGCTGGCGCAACGATTTCCGAGCTGCTCGAGAACTTCGGTTCCGTCGTCGAGATGCGCCGCAACCTGCCCGAGTACCTCTCCGATACTTCTCGCGCTCGCGTCCGTGCAAAGCGCGACGCAGGCGAGGCTTGGGGCCTGCCCGAGGAACTCATCGTCATCTGGATTCGCGGCTTCGAGGGTTACGCCCTGCTGGACGTGATTCGTTCGGCTGCCGATCACGATTTCGAGGCAACCTCGCTGGCACCGGTCTACTTCGCCACCTATGACCGTTTCAAGGTGGACGAGCTGCTTGGCCTCATCACCGAGCTGCCTCGTAGCGACCGTTGGGAGATTCTGGCACGCCAGGCAATGCGCGGCAGCCTCTACGAGACCGCTGCAAGCCTTGCACTGTCCGTGGCTGAGGGCACCGAGGGCGACTTCTCCACTATCGATGGTGCGCAGAAGGCTCTGGCTGGCTGGATTGAGAACCACCCGACCCGCGTGGGTAACATTGACCGCATCCTTGACGAGATTGCTGAGGCAGCTCCGGATGTCACCGGTCACCCGCGACTGGCTGTGGTTTCGGTGGCTCTGCGTACTCTCGCAAGCGCATCCTAAACGCAAGGCGGTAGCTGCGCCCTACCGTCATGTAGCGGCGAATTTGGTGCAGTAACCGCACGTGAGCATCCCGGCTCCTTCCTGCTGGAAGGGCCGGGATGCCCTGTATATGCCTCAGGAGGCATATGGTCTTATAGATGAAATGTGTTTCAAATCGCCTAAAATTCAAGTCGAGCTTGAATAAAAGTTCAACATTTTGCTTGACGCGTACAGTATATTGATGACGGCGGCATCGTTGCGTACATGAGCCCCACGCCAAATTAGGCGTAGGGGAGGGGCTCTACACGTGATGTTTTGGATGCTCGCCCAGCCGAAGAAACCCACCTGGTGGGTGCGGCTGATCCGGCACGCATGGACGGCGCGAATCCGACGGCCTAACCGGCCACCGCGAGGGACATCATCCGTGCACTACATAACGCACGACACCATCATTCACTCAACGTTACCTCCGGCTCGTACGCGAGTCGGGCCCGCATACTCCATATTTTCGACTGAAAGTCTTCAACGTTGTCCACCAACCACGGTAGCGAGGGGCAGCACACCAGCGCGTGGCGCCTCCTTATCAACTTTCTGCTATACGTCTCCCCGGTCGCGCTACTGACCACCGTCTTCCCCATCGTCACGCCCACCATCAACCGGTACAACCTGGATGGTGTGCCCCTGATTCAGGTGATTCTGGCTGCATCCATCACCGTGCCCTGGCTTAGCCAGGCTGCCTGTCTGCCGCTCTATCGAGCAATTCAGATGGAACACAAGAAGATCGCGGACGCCCGCGAAGGCCTGCGCATCCAGGCTGAGACTCTCGAGAATCAGCTCAAGCGTGCTGAGGCGAGGGCTACCCGCGCGCGTTTGGATGAACCCCAGTTCCAGGACATTAGCGACCTGGCCGCGTTTAGCCGCAACTGGATTTACCTCTTCTTCGTGACCATGCCGCTGGTGGTGCTCTTTGTTATTCCTGTTGCCCTTGTGCTGAAGTGGAACGCGACTGCCATCGGTGCCTTCTTCGTACTCGGCGTACTCAACATTGCCTTCGCGCAGCTGCTGGTGATTCCTAACCTTGCGAAGAACCGCATCATCTGGTTCATTGCCTGGCTCGGCTATACCTTGGCGCTGTACTTCTTCCCCATCGTGTGGTTCCTGCCGCCGCTTGTTGGTTCGCTTATCCTGCTGGTCGGCTTGGGTAAGAACTTCGTGTATCTTTTCCACTTTGCGCATATTCCGCTGAAGGACGTTGCTACGGATGCTCTGCGTGGCTTCCTGACCGGCTCCATTATCTGGGCGGATAAGTACATGCTCTTTTTGGCCACCGCCGGTGAGATTAACGTCGTGGCGATTTACATGAGCCTCATCCCCTGTGTGATTGCCTACAACTACTTCTTCGTGGTGGAGGCCGACCGCGTCAACGATGCGATTCAGTACCTGTGGACCGTGTTCGAACGCCTGCCCTACAACCGTGTTCGAGAAGAGGCGCACAAGGCTACCCGCACCTCCGACCGTTCGATCCGCAACTCCCTGTTCGTCTATATCGGTAGCGGCATCATTACCGGTATTCTGATGTTCATCTTTATGCCGGATTCCTTCCCGCTGGCGTTGATGGGTCTGGTCGTCGCGTTCCTCTTCGTGGCTATCGCCCTGCTCATCTACCAGATTGAGTACATGACGATGTTCAAGACCGTGCAGGTGCTCTCCGCAGCGCACCTCATCTTGCTCATCATCTGCTTCGCAATTCTGCCGAACGAGACCGGATACCTACCCATCATCGTGGGCGAGGCGGTCCTTGCGTACGCCTGCTACCGGGTGTACCGTCAGGCTTGGCAATCACCCGAATACTCTCTCTTCTGGCGCCGCGCCCTCGCCTGGTAACGCCTGCCCGCATGCCGGGCCCGCAGATACCGCTCTGCGGGCCCGGCCGAGAACACACCACGTAGCACGGTCCGCGAAAGACACAACCAATGACTGAACAGATGTACCGAAACCACTATGCTCCTCTACAGCTTCCGGAGCCCGGGGAGCACTATACCGACCCCGAATACCCGGATGTCGATGTTGCCATCATCATGGAGTCCACCTACCCCTACCTCAAGGGTGGCGTCTCCGCGGTGGTGCACGATATCGTCTCTGAGAACCCTGATCTCTCCTTCGGCATTATCCACATCGCGTGGGATAAGAACTCGCCGCATGAGGACCTCTACGGCATGCCCAAAAACGTTAAGTGGGTCAAGGTGATTTACCTGAGCCTCGACGTCAACCGTGCCGCCTTTGCCGCCGAATGCGACCCCGATAACCTGCACATGAAGATGCCGCAGCGTCGTGAGCTGGCTGATCGACTGATTCAGGGTTTCAACGCGCTCATTGCCGGCGACGTCAACCCCCTCTGGAAGCTCTACGACGAGGGCATCAACCCCGCTACCCGCACCTATAACCTTTTTGGACTCTTCGGCACCCGCGAGTTCATGCAGGTTATCGCCAACCTCGGGTTCTTCAGCGAGGTTCCCTTCGGTGAGCTTTTCTGGAAGGTGCGCGACTTCGTCTCCATCCTCTTCGCGCTGCTACACGAGCGGATGCCCCACGCCCGCGTGTACCACGCCCACACTACCGGCTATGCGGCCCTCATTGCCGCCGCCGCGGCCCGTGATCACGGCACCAGCTTCCTGCTGACCGAGCACAACCTGTACATTCGCGACACCATCAACACCAAGCTTGAGCGCAACATGGCGAAGCCGATTACCACCGACTACGCCTTCCTCGCTGAGGAGCGCGAGCACCCCGGCCTGGGCCCCGTCACCCTTGACGAGCGAGCCTGGTCCGTCTGGTTCCTTGAGACGGGCCGCTTCTGCTACCCGAGCGCCGACATGGCCACCTACCTGTACCCCAAGGCGCTGGAAGAGGCACGCGGCATTGGCGCACCTATCGACCAGATGAACGAGGGTGAGAAGGACCGCGCCATCATCCTGCCCAACGGTATGCTCATCGAGTCCGTTGCCGAGGCCTACTACGCCCGCCAGGCGGCCCGTGCGCGCATCCTCGCTGAGGGACGCGGTCACGTGTGGCGCTTCGTATTTATCGCCCGTGTGGTGCCCATTAAGGGCCTCACCGACCTGATTCGCTCCCTCGCAGTGCTACGCGACCAGGGCCTCGTGAACTTCCACCTGGATGTGCTCGGCCCCAAGGATCATCTGCCCGAGTACTACGAGCTGTGCCTGCGCACCATTGACGAGCTCAACATGGGCGAGTACATCACCTTCCACGGAACTGTGAACGTGCGCGCCATGCTGGACCGTTTCGACCTGCTGCTCATGCCCAGCTACAACGAGGGCCAGCCCATTGTGGCCCTGGAGGCGATGGCCGCCTCCGTGCCGCTGGTCAGCACCGACGTGGGTGGTATGTCGCAGCTGATTGACGATGTGCTGGTCGCCCCCGACGGTCACGAGATTGGTAACTGCGGCATCCTCACCATCCCGGGTGATATTGAGGGCTTCGCGGCCGCTCTGCGCACCATCATGGAAGAGCCCAGCATTTACGAACGCTACTGCGTGAACGCCTATGACCGTATCGTGAGCTTCTTCCAGCTGCGCCTGGTGATGGACCGTTACAACGCCATTTACCGTGAGCTGGGTAAGATGCCTCCGCGTGACCCCGAGTTCTCTCCGGAGTACGATGGCCACGAGTAAGTTTGAACGACTCGGCGGCCCCGGGAAGTTCGGCGCGTGGGTTCGCTACGGCGGCAAACCCATTACTCGGCAGCAGCTCGATTTCGCTATTAAGAATTACTCTGTTGCGATTCTGCAGCCCTGGGAGCTGGATGCGGCCCGCTACCTCAAGAAACATGCCCCGCAGATGGTGGTTTTGGCTTATAAGTGCCTGTCCTCCACCCGCTCCTATGAGCCGGGTCCTATCTACTCTTCGGGGTTGTCCTTCGCGCAGGCTGTCTCGCTGGCGAATTCCGGTAAGGACTTCTTTGCGCACCGCCTCAACGGTGACCGCATCGAGTGGAAGGGCTATTCCAAGCACTATCAGATGCAGGTGTGGAACCCCGGCTACCGCTGGTACTGGGTGGATTCGGTGGTGCGTGAAATGCGTAACTCACCCTTCGACGGGGTCATGGGTGATAACGACGTGGAGAACGACTACTACGGCTTGAATCTGCCCATTCAGGGTGTACCGTCCATGACTACGGTTCGTGATGGTTTGGATCGCCTGGTGGCTTCTGCTGGTGCTGAGCTGAACGGTATCGGCAAGATTTTGGTGCCCAATATTGCTGAGTCGCGCCTGCGCTGGGGCAAGTGGGAGCACCACAGCGCCTACGGTGGCGGATTTGAGGAGGTGTGGCTTGGCTGGGGCCCGAATGATTACCTGGCTTCGCCCTATGCTGTGATGCAGGGCCGCGATATTGCGCGTGGTTCTGAGGGTGATGTGTCGCTCGGGGTGTACCTCACCGGTCTGAAGCGCGGTGCCTCCACGCAGAAGAAGGTGACGATTCTGCGTACTCCGCTGAGCGGCCGGAGGTCACCTTTGACTGGCACTGATGAGAATTTCCTCTATGGCCTGGCTGGTTTCTGGGTTTTTGGTGGGGGAACTTTCACCGGTATTAGTGCGACCCACCATGACGCCTACGATGAGCTCCCGCACGCCCCCGAGCTTGCCTTTGATTTGGGGGATGCTGCGGGTGGCATTGTGGTTCAGGGAACTGTGCAGACCCGCACGTTTACGCGTGGCTGGGCTGCGCTGAATACTGGCGATCGGGAGGTATCTGTGACGGTCCCAGCCGGGATGATTGATGCGAAGGGTGTTTCGGTACCCACTACCATCAAGTTGGCTGGCCACCGTGGCTTGGTGTTGCGCCGCCGCTAGATGACGGGCCGAAATTCTAAAACGAAACCCACCGGTGTATGTAGTCAATAAGCTATATACACCGGTGGGTTTGTTATATGCGTGTTAGATGAGCGGGGGTAACCTACTTCGCGGGGTAGGAGGGGACGTCGTAGCCGCCCATGCGCTCCAGAACGCGAATCACCTGGCAGGAGTAACCGAACTCGTTGTCGTACCAGACGTAGACAATCGCGGAGTCATCGGTCACTACGGTAGCCAGCGAGTCCACAACACCTGCGGTGCGGGAACCCACGAAGTCGGTGGAAACCGCCTCGGGGGAGTCTGAGTAACCCACCTGGCGGCGCAGAGCACCGTCAATGGACTCACGGAGGAACAGCTCGTTCAGTTCCTCAGCGGAACCTGCGGGCTTGGTCAGCTTCACGTTCAGGATTGCCATGGAGACATCCGGGGTGGGAACGCGGATAGCGTTACCGGTCAGCTTACCCTCCAGCTGCGGCAGAGCCTTCGAAACAGCCTTTGCCGCACCGGTCTCGGTAATCACCATGTTCAGCACGGCGGAGCGGCCGCGGCGGTCACCCTTGTGGAAGTTGTCAATCAGGTTCTGATCGTTGGTGAACGCGTGAACGGTCTCAACGTGGCCGCGCTCCACACCGTATGCGTCATCCAGAACCTTCAGCGCCGGAGTAATCGCGTTAGTGGTGCAGGATGCTGCCGAGAGGATCTTATCCTCATCAGTGATGATGTTGTCGTTCACACCGAACACGATGTTCTTCATGTCGCCCTTACCGGGAGCCGTCAGCAGAACACGGGAAATACCCGGACGGTTCAGGTGCTGCTCCAGGCCCGGGACATCACGCCAGCGGCCGGTGTTGTCCACCAGCAGGGCATCCTTAATGCCGTACTCGGTGTAATCGACGGTGGCCGGGTCGGAGGAGTAAATGAAGCGAACCGGAACGCCGTTAGCGATGATGGTGCTGTTCTCTTCATCCACCTCAATAACGCCCTTGAAGGGGCCGTGAACCGAGTCGCGCTCCAGCAGGGACGCACGCTTCACCAGGTCCTTATCGCCGTTCTTACGCACCACCACAGCACGCAGGTTCAGGCCAGAACCCAGCGGCGAGGAGGAACGCTCCAGCAGAATACGAGCCAGAAGACGACCAATACGACCGAAGCCGTACAGCACAACATCCTGCTCCTTCGGCTGGTCACCCTGGCGGTTCACGGAGGCACCCAGCTGCTCGGGTAACCACATGGTCAGCTCGGGGGAGCCAGCCTCACGGTGAGCCTTGTGCAGGGCGGCAATGTTAACCGAGCATGCCCCCAGGTTCAGCTCAGTCAGAGCACGCACCAGCTCCAGGGAATGTGCAGGGTTCAGGGGCGCACCATCGATGTGAGATACGAAATCGTGCAGCTTCAGCAACTCAATGACAGACTTGTTCACCAGGCTACGGCCGTGGATGCTCAGCACCACACCGTTCTCACGGTGCAACTTACCAATGAGGGGAATCAGCTCCTCAGCAGTGGCCTCACGGTTAACCCAGGTAGTGGTTGCAGTCGTCACGTATGACCTTCTTCCTAACTTCGTTGTTGGAGGGTAGGCGCGACGATGCTGTCGCGTCAATACCGGAGTCGGGCCTCCATAGGCCCGGCGCTGGTTTAAGTCTAACCTGTACTAATCCCCGGAACGGCGAAAACTAGGGGTAATCGGGCTAAAAATCACGGAAGGGGATAGGGTGGAAGAGTCTCACCCTGACAAGCCAACATAACCCGTCAAAAGGGAAAGCAAAACCACTTTAAATCCCCACAAAAACACACCCCACGACACAGGAAAACATAGGTAAAATTGGAACCATGTTGACTGTAATCGGTGAAGCACTCGTAGATGTCGTCCACCAGCACGACGGCGAAACCCGCGCCTACCCCGGCGGATCGCCCATGAACGTCGCCGTCGGCGCGCGTCGCCTCGGCCACCCCACCAACTTCGTCGGCCACTACGGCCCGGACGCCTACGGTGAAAGCATCAACGCGCACCTGAACGCCTCCTCAGTGCAGTTGCCCTTCGAACCCACCGCCGAGCGGACCTCCGTCGCTCAGGCCACCATCGGTGCTGATGGCGCCGCAGAATACGAATTCGATATCGAATGGGCCCTGGATGCCATCGCCGACCAGCTGGCCGAACTGGCCCGCACCTCCGATGCAGTACACACCGGCTCCATCGCCGCCATGCTCGAACCCGGCGCACAGGTCGTCGCGGACGCCTTCGAAGCCGCCCGTGACAGTGCCCTGCTCAGCTACGACCCGAACTGCCGCCCCACCCTCATCCACGATGTGGAGCAGGCACGACAGTGGGCCGAAAAGTTCGTCTCCCTCTCCAGCGTCGTCAAGGCCTCTGACGAGGACCTGCAGTGGCTCTACCCGGACCGTTCTCTCGCCGACACCGCCCGCGCCTGGCTGGACCTCGGCGCCGAGCTGATGGTCATCACTCGCGGTGGAGACGGCCCCATCGCCTACAGCAAGAAGTACCCTGAGGGCATCAGCCAGCCTGCGCACCGCGTGGAGGTTGCGGACACCGTCGGTGCCGGCGACTCCCTCATGGCGGCACTCATTGCGGGTCTACTCGACCGCGGTATTGCCGGCCCCGAGGCCCGTGCCAAGGTTGCCGCGCTAACCGCCGAAGACATCGCCGACCTGCTACGTTTCTCCGCAACCGCAGCCGGCATCACCGTTTCCCGCGCGGGCGCTAACCCGCCCACCCGCGAGGAACTCGACGCCGTTCTAAACGGCTAAAAAATAACGCACAGCCAGCGGATAGCTCACCCTATCCGCCGGCATCGTCATATACACGGCCCCTACCCCGTGAAAAATTAACCCAACCATCACGAGAAAACACAAGGAGAACCATGAGCTCCATTGGCTCCGCACCCCTGCCCCGCGAACCCTACGCCGGTCTGCCCGAACTGCCCGAATTCACCCTGACCTCCACCGACATTCAAGACGGCGGCACCGCCCCCGAATGGATGCGCTCAGCCCTCTTCGGTGTACCCGGCGGCCAGGACCGCTCCCCGCAACTGTCCTGGAGCGGCTTCCCCGAAGGCACCAAGTCCTTCGTGCTGACCTGCTTCGACCCGGATGCGCCGGTCCCCAGCGGCTTCTGGCACTGGACCCTCTCCAACATTCCCGCCGAGGTGACCAGCATCGACGCCGGTGCGGATGCCCCCGCCGGCGCCCTGACGCACCGCAACGACGCCGGCGTGGCGGGCTTCCTGGGGGCCGCGCCTCCGGCTGGCCACGGCCCGCACCGCTACATCTTCTGCGTCACCGCAGTAGACGTGGAGAAGCTCGACATTGACGAGAATGCCACCCCCGCCGTCGTGAACTTTAACCTGCTCGGTCACGGTCTGGGCCGCGCGTTCCTGACCGTCACCTACGCGGAACCAGCCGAGTAGCCTCCGCCGTGACGCTTCCGCACATCACTCTCGATTCCATCAACCGAAGGCAACAGACCGCATGATTAAACTCATCGCCAGCGACCTGGACGGCACCCTCATCGGGCACGACTTCCGCTTCCGTCCGCGCACCCTGCGCGCCCTGGAGGCCGCCCGAGCCGCCGGAATTGAGATTGTTTTCGTCACCGGCCGCCCGAGCCGCTGGCTCGCGCCGCTGCGCGAGCAGACCGACTTCGATTCCTACGCTATCTGCTCCAACGGCGCCGTGGTCTTCCACCTGGGCGCGAACGAGGTGGAAGAAATCAACGGCGCAGACCCGGCGGTGATTGCCCGCGCCCACGAACTGCTGGAACCCATGTTCCCCGACGCCACCTACACCCTGGAAACTGTGGATACCGTCTTCATCCAGGGCCCGTACGAGGGCGGCGAGGTGCTCGAGGGCGCCCGCGTGGTGGAAATGAGCATCGTCGAAGCACTCGAACGTATTGGCTCCACACCGGTCATTAAGTACCTGATCCGCGTGCCCGGCATGGACCCGGATATCCTGCAGGCACGCGTGCATCAGGCGGTAGGATCGCTCGTGGCCGTCACGCGTGGCGTGGTGGGTGAACCCCTGGTCGAGATGGGTTCCAAGGACGTCAATAAGGGCCGGATTCTGGAGAAGTTCGCGGCCCGCCACGGCATTGAGGCGCACGAGGTAATGGCCTTCGGCGACATGCCGAACGATGCGGAGATGCTCTGCTGGGCGGGGGAGGGCTTCGCGATGGCCTCGGGTCAGCCGGCGCTCATTGCGAAGGTGGGGCGCACCTGCCCGCCCTTCCACGAGGACGGTGTGGCGCAGACGATTGAGACGATGCTCGCCGAGCGGTCCTAGCGGCCTAGTATTAGCCATCCAACGTTAGCGGCTGGGTCAGCTTCCGCAGACATAACTCAGACATAACTCAGACATAAACTTTTATGTCTACACATAAAAAATTTGAGTCTAGACATAAAAATTTATGTCTAGACTCAAATTTTTGTGTCTGATTTATATCTGATTTATGTCTGAACAAAATAGCAGTTGCGTGTAACGCCAAGAAGACATGAAAGCGGCCCGGATGGAAACCAATCCATCCGGGCCGCTTTTCTACAGCCTACGCCTCAGGAGTAGCATTCCCAACGGGCGGTCAGGCGCCTAGTGCACCTCAGTGCCCTTCTCAGGGTCGAAGGGCTCCAGCGGGTCGCCAGCAGCCTTCGTGTACTTCGCAATGAAGGTCATCAGGTGGAAGATGATCAGGGTTGCTGCGGTACCCAGAGCAATACCGGCGAAGGACAGCTCACCGAAGGTCCAGGTGTAGTCCGCGATACCCACGATCAGCGCCACAGCGGCGGTGGTCAGGTTGATCTGGTTCGAGAAGTTCACGCGGTTCTCGCTCCAAATACGTGCACCGAGCATACCGATCATGCCGTACAGAACGGTTGCGGCACCGCCCAGAACACC
The DNA here is from genome assembly GCF_901875305.1 of Rothia mucilaginosa. GTDB lineage: Bacteria > Actinomycetota > Actinomycetes > Actinomycetales > Micrococcaceae > Rothia. Next base: position 34,961 of record NZ_CABFLY010000007.1, on the reverse strand, counting down.
CGCCGGGACGGTTGCAATTGCCGCACCGAATGCGGGGAACATGGACAGCGCAATCGCGAAGATAGCAGCCACCCAGTACGCCGCGGTGGAGTACACCTTGGTCGCAGCCATCACGCCAATGTTCTCAGCGTAGGTGGTGGTACCTGAACCGCCGCCCATACCGGCGATGGTGGTTGCCAGGCCGTCCGCCATGAGGGCGCGGCCCGAGTAGTTGTCCAGGTTCTTGCCGCTCATCAGAGCAACAGACTTCACGTGGCCGATGTTCTCAGCCACGAGCACCAGAATCACGGGGATGAACAGGCCTGCGAGCTCCCAGTGGAACTCGGGGGTCTGGAAGTGCGGCAGGCCAATGATGCCCTGAGTCTGCACAGCCTTGTCAATCTTAGAGAAGTCCACTTCGCCGCGAATCACAGCGGTGATGTAGCCGATGCCCACACCCAGCAGGATGGACAGGCGGCCAATGATGCCCTTGAACAGCACCGAAATCAGGATGATGGAGCACAGGGTCACCAGCGCGGTCACCGGTGCCACCATGAAGTTGTCCTTAGCGCTCTTCGCCAGGTTGAAACCAATCAGCGCCACAATCGAACCGGTGACGACCGGGGGCATGAGCTTGGTCAGCCAGCCGGTGCCAGCAAACTGAACAATCAGACCCACCAGGAACAGAGCCACACCAGCCATGACGATGCCGCCGAGGGCACCAGCCGGGCCGTGCGAGTTCATGGCAGCCGCCAGGGGAGCAATGAACGCGAAGGAGGAGCCCAGGTAGGAGGGGACGCGGCCGCGGGTAATCAGCAGGAACAGGACCGTGCCGAGACCCGAGAAGAACAGGGTGGTTGCCGGAGGGAAACCGGTAATGATTGGCACGAGGAAGGTTGCGCCGAACATTGCGACCACGTGCTGTGCGCCGATACCGATGGTAATCGGCCAAGCAAGGCGCTCATTTGGGGCGACGAAGGAACCGGGCTTGATGCTGCGGCCGTCGCCGTGGATCGACCAGTCAAAGCCGAGAAGCTTAGAGATGCTCAAAGGGAGCTCCTGAGGTGAATGTGATGGTGTATAAAATTCCACATTATTCTACGCGTATACAGGTGCAGGTCCCAGCTAAATACATATAAATATGAGCAGGGATACCCCTAAACCGCCTATATTCCCAATCTGCTATCTAATTGATGGAGGTGGGGGTACATAAAAATACCGTCACCCCTTATATGCAATATCTTACATATAAAGGGTGACGGTACTGATGAAGACAGCGTCGCTAACGATTAGAGAGCTTCCTGAAGAGCCTCAAGGTGATCGTACTTCGACAGCTCGTAGCGCAGGTGACCCTCAGTCGGGGACTGCACCGGCAGGAACGAAGCCTCACGCAGACGACGAGCCGTCGGGGACTCAGCCACGTAACCGGCGCCTCCCACAACCTGCAGCTCAAAGTGAGTAGCAATGGTTGCGAAGTGCGAAACACCCAGGCGCAGGCTCAGCAGGTCGCGACGCTCAGCGCGCTCCGGCTCAGACGCCAGGCGAATCAGCTCCTCCCGCAGGCTTTCATACTCGGAGAGAATCAGCGGGAACTCGGGGCGGAAGATACCCTTCGACACGTCCAGGTGCTTAGCAGCCTCCTGCAGAGCACCCGCGGCCAGGCCTAGGCAGAAGGATGACTGAACCAGCAGGAACGGTGCGGTGACATCGTGCAGGAAAGCCTCGAGGTTATCGCTCAGAATGTCCTCGCTCGGTACGAAAACGCCCTCGAACTTCAAGGTGCCTGACTCGGTGCTGTTGAGCGCCAGCAGGTCACGGTGGTAGTAAATCTCCAGGCCCGGCACATCCTGGCGAATCGTCACGATGTAGCGGTCCGGGTGACCCTCGGGAGCGTTCTCTACGGCCACCGGTAGAACAATCACGCCGCTCGGGTACAGGTTCGACGCCCAGGAGATAGAACCGTTGAGCTTCAGGCCGCCCTCAACGAGGGTGCCCTTCACCTTGATTGGCTCCAGACCCGATGCCTCCTTGTACGCTGCCGCCATGGCGGTGGTGCCACTGACGGTTGCCTCCGCCAGACCGGCGGGAAGCTCGCGGCCCACAGCGTCAAAGAACGCGATGGTGGAGCGGTGAGCCCACAGGGAGAACGCCGTGGAGGCGTCCTCGGTGGCAAGGTCGAAAGCTACCGAAACCTGGGGGACCAGGGAGCTGCCGTCGCGGCCCAGGGTAATCAGGCCGTCCTTAGCAATCTCGCGGAGGGTCTCGAAGGGCGAACGCTCGCCGCGGTCAACGGCCTCCGCGTTGGTGCGAGCGAGGGCGAGGACCTGCTCGCGCTGAGGGTAGTCGTACAGGGGTTCCAGGGTGAAGTCGGACATGGGGTTTCTCCTAAGCGGGGAGCACGTGTCTATGCGTGCAGCTTGAACAGTCGGTCAATGGGGGTGCTGACGGCCTTGCGGGCGCGGACGACAGCGTCTTCGTCGGGTGCGTCGTAGAAGCACAGGCACTTGGCGGTGTCTTCACGAACGTAGGTGCGCAGGAAGGAAACCTCGGGCACCTCGGCGTACTTGGGGGCGTTTGCCTTCTTGCGGGTCAGGTACTGTTCCATGGTGATCTCTGCGGGGATGTCCCACTCGACCAGGTAGTCTGCGTCCTTCTTGAGCTTCTTGATGTCATCGAGCTCTGCGCCGACCAGGCGGACTGCGTCGGGGCCTGCAATGGCTGCGCGCTCACCGATTGCTGCGGTGAGGTCGGGGCCGAATGCGGTGTTCTCGGATTCGATGATGACGAAGACGATCTTGTGGTCTGCGGAGACCTGGGTTTCGATGAGTTCCGCGCCGTGGCTCAGGGACGAGTTGACGGTCTCGATGAGTGCGGTTGCCTTTTCCTTGGACGGGTTAGCGGGGGTCAGTTCTACCAGGTACAGTGCCATGATGTTCTCCTTGGGAGGTTGTGTTGGGGTGGCCGGCCGCGTGTTGTCCGGCCGTTCTGGAATCACCTTAGACCTGTAGTTGAGAGCTGTCTAATAGATGTCCGTTCGTGGCGTAATGAGTCCTTTTTTGACTCTGATTTCCGTCACGCGCGTTCACGGGGAGACATAAATCGTCACAGTTCCGCACATCAGAACCCACCTGTCACAGAAGGGATGCTTATTGAGACAATTGCCCCCGATTTTCTTATTAAGGCGCTTTAATAAGAAAATCCGCGCGGATTGTCTCATTAAGGAAAGCGCCCGGAACGCCCATCCTCAACCTTCCCCTCCTGAACATTCCGGCGCCCCGGCTGCCGGGAGCATACACCGAGGCATGTACCAGGGCATACAGCAGGGGCCCCGAACCCTTGGTAACTCAAGGATTCGGGGCCCCTGGCCTATATGCTCTAAACCTATATACGCTCGTCTACACGCTTACGCTACTTGAGGCAGCAAGTCAGCAGTGTAGACAAGCAACTTTGCGGTTACTTCACGCCGCGCATGAGCTTCTGGACCGGCTTGTGCACCAGGAACAGCAGAATACCGGTCGCGATGGTGATGATACCCATCCAGGTGAAGTAGGGAACTTCAGTCTCCATGGTGTAGAACGGAGCCAGCCAACCTGAGAGTACGGTACCCATTGCCACGGAGGTGAAGTACAGAGCCATCATGTTCACACGGTGCGCCTTCGGGGCGAGCTTGGTCGCCAGCGAAATACCGACCGGCGAAATAATCAGCTCAGCAATGGTGCAGACGAACAGAATCAGCACAATCCAACCCACGTTCACGCTCTTAACGCCCGCCTGGGTGAGGAAGATCCAAAACGCCAGACCGATGATAATCAGCGCTGCGGAGAACTTCAGGGTGGTGACCGGCTGGCGGTCGCCCCACTTGGTCCACAGGGCGGAGAACATCGCACCGAAAATCACGATGAAAATCGGGTTGATGGAGTTGACCAGGTTTGGGCTCAGCTCCATGCCCAGGATGTGCCAGTCGAGGCGCTCATCCGAGTACACCGCCATCACGGTGAACTGCTGCTGGTACAGGGCCCAGAATACAGAGTTCGCAATCCACAGGGGGATGAAGGCGGTGACGCGGGAACGTTCGTCGGAGGTGACGTCCTTAGCACTCAGCATCTGCACGAACAGGGCGATGGCGCCAATGAAGATGAAGGCCATGACCCAGTTCTTGAGGTTGGCCGCGGTCATCAGGCCGGTGCCCAGTAGGATGCCGATAATCACCACGACGCCGATCAGGGCCAGGAAGAAGTTACGCTTCTGTGCGCCGGTGAAGGGGGTGGCAATCTCGTGTACGGATGCGGGCAGGTTCTTGCGGGTCAGGGCGTACTGGATCAGGCCGGCGGCCATACCGATTGCGGCAAAACCGAAGCCCATGTGGAAGCCCCAGGTGCTCCAACCCCAACCGGTCAGGATTGGGCCGAGGAGCGCACCGGTGTTAATGCCGATGTAGAAGATGGTGAATCCGGCGTCGCGGCGGTGGTCACCGTCCTTGTAGAGAGAACCAACCAGCACGGAGGCGTTGCTCTTCAGACCGCCGGAACCAATCGCAACCAGCAGGAGGCCGATGATGACGCCCGGCACGCCGGGGATGAGGGAGAGGGAAATGTGGCCGGCCATAATACCGATTGCGGAGTAGAAAAGGGTGCGTTCGGGGCCGAGGAGGCGGTCACCGAGGATGCCGCCGAGGATGGTCATGAGGTACACGACTGCACCGTATGCACCGATAACGCCGGTGGCCATGTCCTTGTCTAGGCCCAGGCCGCCTTTGTCTGCGGTGTAGTACAGGTAGTAAATCATGATGCCCTGCATGCCGTAGAAGGAGAAACGCTCCCACATTTCTACGGTGAACAGGTTCGCGAGCATGCGCGGGTGGCCGAAGAAGGTCTTGGTTTCCTTGGGTTCGGCACCTGTGGTGGTGTGAGACATGGTGGAAATTCTTTTCTGTCGAGCCCGGCGTTCTATGTGACCCGGCTAATATATTCTTAAGTCTATACCCTTTTAAGCGCATATGTATACATGAGTGTGCTTGTATGACGTATGGTTACCTTCTGTGTAATGCATGAAAAATCATTTCAATTTTTTCGTGTACACCCTATTGGACACTCAAAATACGCTAAAAATCGGTCCAGATGCGCCCCGCACCCCCGACGCGCTAGAGTGGAACCACAACTATGCCCGCAGCGCACCCGCCCGTGCCATCCGGTGCATTTTTAACCACTTCAAAGGAGAACCCCATGACTGCTGTACCCCAGGTCGATCCCCGCGACGTTCCCGCAGGCGCAACCATCATTGACGTGCGTGAAGACTACGAGTGGGAGGGCGGCCACGTCACCGGTGCTAAGCACATCACTCTCGGCACCCTCACCGAGCGTCTGGCAGAACTGCCCGCACCCGGCGAAGACTTCTACGTCATCTGCCACGGCGGTGGCCGTTCGAACCGCGCGGCAACCTTCCTGCGCGAGCACGGCTACGCCGCACACAACATTGCGGGCGGTACCAGCGCATGGTTCGCCGCTGGCCTGCCGATGACCAGCGAGAACGGCGAAGCACCCGCGGTCGTTCACTAAACCGCCGGTTCGCCTGCACGCCATACAATGGAGTCCGTGACTGAAACTTCTGCGGACCGTATTTTTTCTACCCCGAACGCTCCCGCTTCTGTGCCCGATTCCCCTGCCCTGCCGAGTATTCTGCAGAGCATCCCGTGGGATGCGCAGACGCGGGAGCTTGCCGTGCGCCCGCTTCCTTTCGCGGTGAACTGCGAGGACGCGTATCCGCTGCTGACTGCTGGTGCCGAGTATTCCTTCTGGCTGGATTCGGCGCGCGAGGAGTCGCCCATGTCGGTCGCCTCGTATGTGGGCGTGGTTCCGGCGGACCTGTCGCCCCTGCGCGTGGATTCGGCGCGTGCGGCGGCTGAGTCTGGCGGGGAAGACCCCTTCGCCCAGCTGGAGGCGGCGCTCGCCTGCGCACCTCGCGTGCACCCGGATACCGCGGCGGCGACCGGCCTGCCTGCGGGTCTGCGCGGCGGTTACGTGGGCTATTTCGGCTATGAGGCGCGTGCCGCCATGGGCATGGAGCACGGCCACCCGGTGCCCGGCTACCTGCCGGCGTATGAGGCGCCGACCCCGGATTCTCTGTGGCTGCCGGCGGTCCGCTACCTGGTGCATGAGCATGCCCGCTCGGGGGCTGTGGCGCGGAGCTGGCTGGTGGGCGATGAGCCGTGGTGTGAGGCGGCGGAGCGGCTACTGAGCGCGGCGCTGGCTCCGGTGCTGAGCGCGGCGGGGGAGTGCGCCTCCGAAAATACCCCTGAGCTTGCCGAGCCGCTGCTCTTCACGGCGCCCGCCGCGGAAGCCTATATGGATTCTGTTCGGGCTAGCCAGCACGAAATCTACGAGGGAAACAGCTACGAGGTGTGCCTGACCGCGCAGACGGTCGCGCGCATCCAGAATCCGAGCCCGGAGCTCTTCTTTGAGCTGTACCGCCGCCAGCGCGCCCACAACGCGGCGCCCTACGCGGCGTACCTGCGGTGTGGTGATTTTTCGGTGCTTTCTTCTTCGCCGGAGCGTTTTTTGAGTGTGGATACGCACCGCAACGCGCAAACCAAGCCGATTAAGGGCACGGTGCCGCGCGGGGCCACCCCGGAGGAAGACGAGGCAGCTGCAGTCTGGTTGCGTAGCGACCCGAAGACCCGCGCCGAGAACCTCATGATCGTGGACCTGCTACGTAATGACCTGTCGCTGGTTTCCGAGCCGCACACGGTGCGCGTGCCCGTGCTTATGGGAGTGGAGAGCTATTCGACGGTGCATCAGCTGGTGTCTACGGTCAGTTCGCGTCTGCGTGAGGGCGTGAGCGCGGTGGCTACCGCGCGGGCGTGCTTCCCGGGCGGTTCGATGACGGGTGCCCCGAAGCCTTCGACCATGCAGATTATTGAGGGCCTGGAGGGTCGCGCTCGCGGCGTGTATTCGGGTGCCCTGGGTTTTGTGTCGGCGGATGGTTCGGCGAACCTGTCGATTGTGATTCGCACGCTCGTGGTGCACGATGAGGGCACGGTGACTCTTGCCGCCGGTGGTGCGGTTGTTGCTGATTCGGATCCTGCTGCCGAGTATGAGGAGATGCTGACGAAGCTGCGCGCCGCGTTGCCGCCGTCGGTGGGCCGCGTGGTGGAATAACCTAGCGCTGGAATAGCACAGGGAATAGCCTGCGCCGCCTGCACGTGAGCCGCTACACTTGAACTATGACTAAGCTTTCTGAAAACCTCCCCATTGAAGAAGCCCGTGAGCGCCTGCGCCAGCTGATTATGGAGCTGGCTGTGGTGCGCGGGCACGTGGTCCTCGCCTCCGGCAAGGAAGCCGACTACTACGTTGACCTGCGCCGCATCACCCTGCACCACGAGGCTTCTCGCCTGGTCGGTCAGGTCATGCTGGACCTGCTGGATAAGAACGGCATCGAGTTTGAGGCCGCTGGCGGCCTGACCATGGGTGCTGACCCGGTGGGTACCGCGATTATGCGTGCCGCTGGTGATCAGGACCGTGCGATTGACGCGTTTGTGGTGCGTAAGGCTCAGAAGTCTTACGGCATGGGCCGTCAGGTGGAGGGCCCCAGCGTTGAGGGTCGCCGCGTGGTTGCTGTTGAGGACACCTCCACGACCGGTGGTTCTGCGCTGACTGCTGTTGAGGCGCTGCGTAAGGCTGGCGCTGAGGTTGTGGCGGTTGCTGTGATTGTTGACCGTGCGACCGGCGCTAAGGAGCATGTGGAAGAGGTTGCGGGCGTCCCGTGCCTGTACGCGTACTCGAAGGATGAGCTGGGCCTGGACTAGTCTCTACTGGTTTGGACTAGGACCTCGTGAATTTTTAAGACGTTCCCGTTGCGGCGGGTAAACCCGTGCCGCTGGCTACTGTGTGTGGCTGGTGGCGCGGGTTTTTGTCTGTAAGATGGCTCTGTGGGCGCCGGAGTGGCGCTGGTTGTTGGCGTGAAGGTGGTTGTGATGGTTGAGAATCGTGAGGCGGCTGAGGCTGTGCCTGCGGAGGCGGCTGAGGCTGAGGCTGTTGAGGGTACTGAGCAGGGTACTGCCCGTTTTGAGGTGGGTGTGGGCCCGTGGGAGGGCCCGTGGCCTGAGGGTGACCATTGGGATGAGGAGCTGCTGCGTGAGGGCGACCGCCGTAACGTGGTGGATAAGTACCGTTACTGGTCGATGGACGCGATTATTGCTGACCTGGATACGCGCCGCCATGATTTTCATGTGGCGATTGAGAATTGGCAGCATGATTTGAATATTGGCACGGTGGTGCGTACTGCGAATGCGATGTTGGCGAAGGAGGTCCATATTATTGGGCGTCGCCGTTGGAATCGTCGTGGTGCGATGGTGACGGATCGTTATCAGCATGTGCGTCATCATCCGACGATTGAGGATTTTGTGGCGTGGGCGCAGGCTGAGGGTCTGGAGATTATTGGTATTGATATTTTTCCGGATTCGGTGCCGCTGGAGACGTATGATCTGCCGAAGAAGTGTGTGCTGGTTTTTGGTCAGGAGGGCCCGGGCCTGTCGGAGGAGTTGTATGCGGCGGCTAGGGATACTCTGTCGATTGAGCAGTTTGGGTCGACGCGTTCGATGAATGCGGCGACGGCTGCGGGTATTGCGATGCATGCGTGGGTTCGCCGCCATGTGTTTGGCCAGATTCCGTCGTAGCCTGGCGACTGTTTGTTGGGTGTTTAAAGGTTCCGATGCGTTGTGTGCGCGTCGGAACCTTTTTGTTGGGGGTTTTTATTGGGGTATTGGGTGATTTTTTGTTTGGGTGGGGTGTTGAGTTTTTCACATGAATGTGGGTACCCACGGGGTTTGATGCGTTGTTTGTGGTGGGATTGTGTGATGTTATCTGGATTTTTTGTCTTATAAATGTAGTAAATAATATTTGAATATATCTAAAGCGGGTAAATCACATATTATCACATAAGTGATTCAAGTCACTAAATAAATTGCCTAGGTGTGTTAGTGTTAATTCAAGTCACAGGGAATATGAGAATCGCACTCTCAATTTCAGTTTGGGGCATGCGAGATTTCCTGACTTCGGCTCGCTAATGATTGCGGGTTGTGGATATGAATGACCGCGGCGTCATTCTTTTGAAAGGAGATTCTGATGAGGATCTTTAATAAGTCTCTTGCTGTTGCGGCCTGTGTGGCTGCGGTGACTTTCGGGGCGGTAGCACCTCCGGCACATGCGGGTGTTACTTTCTATTCGGACGCAAATTTCCTTGGGTCCCGCATGTACACCTGGACTAACCCTCATCTGGGATGGATGAGTGACCGTGCATCTTCATTGCATTCTGATGGGTGCCGGTGGCGCTATTGCGAAGACAGCTACTATGCGGGTCGCAGGTTTGAGTCTTCTTCCGACCTCAACTATCTTCGCGGTCTAAGCCATGCGGGTCTCCATTGGGGTGAGACCTGGGATGACCGAATTAGCTCCGTTATGTATGTGTATTGCTAAGTGAATGGTGCTAGAGAGACAAGATGCTTTCCAGCTTTAAGTTTCTCGTCCACTCTGAAAGGAGGGTGTGATCTTGCATAAAAGTAGTGCATTCACAATCACTGCCCTAGCAGGCGCGCTTTTGCTATCTTCATGTGCTCAGGGAGGTGCCTCAAGTTCTGAATATAAAGCCAAGCTCGATTACCCGAATAATTTGATTACTCTTCCCCTGGATGAGTATGACTATGACGATGCGTCAAGGGCTGTAATTAGTGAGGCGACCGCCCGTATCCTGCAAATATGTTACGTAGCTAAGGGATACTCTGATGCTGTCCCTGCGTTCTCTGGTGATCAGAACAGCAATATATATGGTGCCTGGAATGTTGAATATGCCAAGAAGTATGGATATTTCAATGAAGAAAAGGCTCGAGAGGGTGCGCAGACGGCAGAGAAAATACCGGCAGATATTAGGCAGCAATGTCGTAAAGAAAATGCCAATCAGCTGAAAGAAATTGAATACGAGAATGATAATGACTCTTTCGCTTACCGGCTTAGACAGGAAGCCTACGCGAGTGCGAAAAGTAATCCGGAATGGAATAAAGTTCGCTCTGAATGGTGGAGCTGCTTAGAGAGCAATGGGCTAACACCACGCAAGGGTGACCATGAGTGGACTAGTCAAGAGGCGTTCAATATTGACGTAAGTTCTAAGAGTGAGGAGGAAAAAACTCAAGAAGCGATTCGCCTCGCAACGGTTGAAGCGGAATGTAACCAGAAGGTGGGTATGGCTCAGCGTCTGGGTGATATTGAGGCGTCCTATCAGGGGCCTCTCATTGAGAAGAATCAGGCGCAGCTCAACCAATTGAAAGAAGAGAAAGAAAAGCATGTGGCGAAGGCGCGTGAAATTATCGCCACTAGTCAATAACACATTCTGTTTGAACTGAACAGTACAACTAATAATTGTGATGGAGGAGCCCAATGTTTGTGGGCTCCTCCTGACTTTCCCGATTGAAAGGAGTCGGTAACAATGAAGAAATCTGCTACCCTACTCGCCTGCTTTGCTTTAGCTTTAAGTTCCTGTGCCGCTGCGCCTAAAGATACTAGCCTCAAAGCCCAGCTGGATTTTGAAAATAACTATATTACTCTTCCGCTCGACGAATACGACAGGAGTGACCAGGCCGAAGATATAACGGTTAGGGCGTCATTGTTGATTCTTAAAGAGTGCTATGCGAAAAAAGGCTACGATTTTGAAATTCTAGAAAACGGCTGGGTTTCTGGCGACGCCTCCCAGTACGGCTCCTGGAATGTGAAGCATGCGGCGAATCATTTTACGTCCAGCAAAGTCAGAGAAGAGCAGTATAGGATTTATGAGAGCATCCCTGAAGACGTCAAGGCCAGCTGCCGCGAAGAGCATCGGGAAGAACTGAATGCGCTCAAGTTTGATGAGGAAAAGTACCGCCCCGTCGGTCGTATCAGTGGCGAAGCGTACCAACGCGCGCAGGGTGACCCTGAATGGAAGAAAGCCCGCTCAGATTGGTGGGACTGCCAGCGTGAGAAAGGGTTGACGCCTCGCACCGGGGACGGTGAATGGTCGAGCAAAGAAACGGCCAATCTGAATGCTGATGATCCCAAAGTGTTGGAGGAGGTTATCCGCCTGGCAACCATTGAAGCTCAATGTAGCGAGAAGGTGAGGCTGGCTCAGCGTTTGGGTGATATTGAGGCGTCCTATCAGGGTCCTTTGATTGAGAAGAATCAGGCGTTGCTGAATGAATTGAAGGCCGATCGTGACGCGAAGATAGCTAAGGCGCGCGAAATTATCGCAACCCGCCAGTAGGCATCAGCGACAAGCAGATAGCAGACCTTGGGATAATTGGGGTAACTCCGTTTGAACGCTACAACGAGGTATGGAGGAGGAAAAGTCTATGCGTAAGGCTCTCTCTGCGGTAGCAGTATTCTGCCTGCTGGGGGCGTGCGTATCCTGCTCCAACAGTGCCGAGCGGGACACCTCACGAAAAGCTGTTCTTGATTATTCAAAGAACTACGTACACCTTCCACTGGACGAGTACGCCTTGGATGAACTAACACTCCGTACGGTGAGCACGGCGTGGCACACGCTCATGTCCGAGTGCTATGCGCACCACGGGCAGTCCTACGCCGTACCCTCAATAGACACCCCGCAACCGGGAGGCCTATACGGCAACTGGAACGTTGAGTACGCCAAAAAGTACGGGTACTCCCAGAAGGAATCCCGAGGCTCAGACGATTCAGCAGTGGACGACATCAACACTCGGTGCCAAGAAGAGGTGAAAACCGTATTCTCTGACGTCGAACTGGACGAAAAAGAATACCGGTTTGTAGGAGAGCTAAACTCACAGGCATACACCTACGCCTCCCAAACCGATGAGTGGAAAAATATTCGCTCAGAATGGTGGACCTGCCTGCGTGAACGTGGGCTAACCCCCAGAGAAGGAGAAGGTGACTGGATGTCCGAAGAAAGCGCACATCTCATGGCTTCCTCCCAAGATAACGAAGAATCTAAGCCGGAGGAAATTCGCCTCGCAACCATCGAAGCTGAATGTAACCAGAAAGTGGGTATGGCTCAGCGTCTGGGTGATATTGAGGCCTCCTATCAGGGTCCGCTGATTGAGAAGAATCAGGCGAAGCTCAACCAGCTGAAAGAAGAGAAAGAAAAGCATGTGGCGAGGGCGCGTGAAATTATCGCCACCCATCAGTAGCCACACCCGCTGAAGGGCAGAACGGGCGAACCAGCCGCAGAATGCCCACAAGAAAATTACCTAAAAGAAGGAGCCGGGGAGTGTCACCACTCCCCGGCCCTCACTATTTACTCTCAACCTCGCAGCCTACGCCGGCGCACCTTACAGGCCCGCCAGCTCAAGGCCACTCAGCGTCAGGCTATTTAGCCCTTTTAGCCCACCGGAACGTTAACGTTCACCAGCGAGTACAGATCCTTCGGATCATCCGGGCTAGCAACCAGGTCAATGAACTGCTGCAGGTCGGTGTCCTGCGTAGCCGCACGGGCATAACGCAGACCCGAGAAGTCAGAAATCGCGAAGCCCACCGAGTCGAACAGGGTAATCTGCTCATCCGACATGCGGCCCGGCTCCTCACCGGTCAGAACCTTCCAGAACTCCACCACCGGGAAGTCCGGGTCCTTCTGCTGAATCTCGCCCTCAATGCGGGTCTGCGGCGGGAACTCAACAAACACGGTGGAGCGGTCCAGAATTTCGCTTTCCAGCTCAGTCTTGCCGGGGCAGTCGCCACCAATAGCGTTCAGGTGCACGCCGGGCTTCACCTGGCGGTCCAGCAGAACCTTCGCCTGCTGCTTATCGGCGGTGCAGGTGGTAATAATATCGGCACCCTCAACAGCCTCGTCCACGTCCTTAGCCAGGTGGATGCGGAAGCCCAGCGGCTCCAGGTTACGGCGGAACTTCTCCATCGCGTGCGGATCAACGTCGTAGACGGACAGGTCCTCAATGCCGAGCACAGCGCGCATACCCAGCGCCTGGAACTCAGACTGCGAGCCGGTACCGATCATCGCCATCTTCTTCGAATCCTTGCGTGCCAGGTGCTTAGCAACCATGGCGGACACGCCTGCGGTACGCAGCGCGGTCAGCAGGGTCATCTCAGCCAGGAACACGGGGTAGCCGTTGTCCACGTCAGCGAGCAGACCGAACGCGGTCACGGTCTGGAAGCCGCGTGCCGGGTTCGACGGGTGGCCGTTCACGTACTTGAAGGAGTAGGTGATGTTATCGGAGGTGGGCATCAGCTCAATCACACCGAAGGGGGTGTGGGAGGCGACGCGCGGAATCTTGTCGAAGCTCTGCCACTTCTTGAAGTCTTCTTCGAGGAAGTCGACCATGCCGGCAATGATGTTGCCTACGCCGTCCTTCTGAATCCACTTCGCCATCGAGGCGACGTCAACAAATTCCACCGCGTGTGCGCTAGGACGTTCAGTCATGATTTTCTCCTTTGAATAATTATGCTGCAAACAATGCGTTGGCAGTGAGTGTGTTTAGCGCGGATGTTAGCAATAATTATGCCAAAAATATTCCAGAACACACTCTTACAAAATGTATTTTGTGTTTTTGGCGCGTGCACGGTGCGCATGAGCTACGCACCGTGCACGCGAGTGGGTTGGGCGTTAGGGCTTGTCGTGGTGGCCCTTATGAGTGGTGCCGTGGTCTTCATCGTCGACAAATTCGTCGAGCGCGATGTGGGTGTGCGGCTCCGAAATGAGCTTCTCCACCACGGGGCGGGCAGCAATCACAGGCACAGCGCCGGTGTAGCCTTCACGGACGCGAGCAATCTCATTGACGCGGTCACGAACCGTGTACCAGCCGATAATCAGCAGCGGGATAACCACCAGCAGAGATGCCAGAGTGTAGGTGCCCACCGGGTAATCCAGTGCCATCAGCACCATCACAACAGCGAGGAAGACCATCACAGCCCAGTCGCTGAAACGGCCGCCGGGTGCGCGGTAGTTGGGGCGCTTGTACTTACCCTCACCGACCAGCTTCAGGTACTTCTGGTGCGACATTGCGATAGCCGCCCAGCTAGCCATGGTGCCCACCGACGCGATGTTCAGCACGACCTCGAACGCTTGCTCGGGAACGAAGAAGTTCAGCACAACACCGAAGAGGCCCACCACACCGGTCAGCAGAATACCTGCCACCGGAACGCCGGAGCGGGACACCTTAGTGGCGAACTTCGGGGCCGAACCGGCAACACCCATCGAGTGGAGAATGCGGCCGGTGGAGTACAGGCCAGCGTTCAGTGAGGAGGCAGCGGCGGTAATAACGACCAGCTGCATAATCGGTGCGGTGCCTTGAATGCCGATAGCGTCGAAGAAGGTCACGAAGGGCGACTCTGCGTCCTTGTATGCGGTGTAGGGCATGAGCAGGCAGAGCAGAACCACGGAACCAACGTAGAAGATTGCGATACGCCAGATCACGGTGTTGATAGCGCGGGGGATAACCTTCTCTACGTTCTGGGTTTCACCACTGGTGGTGCCGACCAGCTCAATACCGGCGTAGGCGAACACAACACCCTGAACCACGATAAGAGCAGGAAGGACGCCGTTGGGGAAGAAACCGTCGTGCGCTGCGATGAGTTCAAGGCCGGGGCGGATGCCGTTGATGGGTTCACCGAAGACCAGGTACCAGATACCAACTGCCATGAAGGACAGCAGGGCAAGAATCTTAATGAGTGCGAACCAGAATTCCAGCTCACCGAAGAGCTTCACGGAGATGAGGTTCAGGGCCACAGTGATGACAACGATAATGAATGCGCTGAGCCACTGGGGAATGTCTGCGAAGAACTGGTTGTATCGACCGAACCAGCTGATATAGATGGCGATTGCGGTGGCGTCTGCAACGGCGGTCATTGCCCAGTTCAGCCAGTACAGCCATCCGGAGACGAATGCGGCTTTTTCGCCGTAGAATTCGCGAGTGTATGAGACGAAGGAGCCCGAGGAGGGGCGGTGAAGAATCAGCTCGCCGAGGGCTCGCAGAATCAGGTAACCGAAGAAACCGATGACGCCGTAGATAACGGCGAGCATGGGGCCTGCGTCCTGCAGACGGCTACCGGTGCCTAGGAACAGGCCGGTACCGATTGCGGAACCGATGGCAATCATCTGGAGCTGACGTGCGCCAAGCCCCTTGTGAAAGCCTTCCTGTTCGTGTGCGAAGGGGTCGTCTGTTGGGGGCTTCACGTGCGGGTCCGCTGCGGATGTGTGCGGGTTCTTGTTCGGTGAGGTGCTCATGCTATACCTCCTTGGATAGTTATATCTGAAGCACGTGCTGTAAAAATGTGGTTGGAAACACGTCTATGGGCTGTAATGACTATAGCATGGTAATTCGAGTAAATATATCCTGCATCACGCAATAATTTTTATGCATCATATGAATATTTCATGTATATATTTGGCTTATGTTGTATTGTGTGGTTTTTATTGTTTTATGAAATAAGTCAAATATTTTTATGTATAAAAAATAAATTCTCTCTTCACCGCATAGCACAAGAGCACCCACGATGGGGTGCTCCAGCAGGTCATTCAGCGCAGGGTTTTACCTCTCCATCAGACAGTCAATCTTCGCGCGCAGCGCGCGCTCACGGCGGTTCAGCCACCACCAGCTCGGCCAATGCAGGAACGACCGGCGACCCACCTGCACGACCGAGGGCAGCTTTGCCTTCGCCAGCGCCTCATCAATCTGCGGGTCCTTCGCGCCCTCGGCGCGCATCCGCTCGATAAGCGCCAGGGACTTGGCAACATCGCCGTGACCCATCACGTGGCGGCTCTTGCGTTCCAACACTGCGTCCAGGCGGGCGCGCACCGGGGCAATAGCGGCGGCGTTAGGATGCTCCCGCTCGGCTCGACGCTGCGCCTGGCGCGCCCGCTTTTCGCGGTTCAGCTCGCGCCGCTTCGCGCTATTTTTTGCTTTTGACGCGCCCATGAGAGTCCCTTTCGGTGCCGCAATATCGCGTGCGTTATCCCCGTAGCGGGTCGGGCTGGAGGTTGAACCGCTGGCCAAACCCCACTCGAGGCATTAGGTCATTAATACCTCTACTTTACCGCGCAATTCCGCGGAATCTCCGGCCTAGCAACCCCCAAAAAACCCCACAAAAAGATAGAGCTTCTTAGTTATGCCTTGGTAAAATAGTGCGAGTAGGAGGCGCCCCGCGCGCCAACATAATGGTGAACCGGTCCAGTAGGTGTCCGGTCGCATCGATTCAAGGAGTCAGCATATGGCTATTGCAACCCCCGAAGTCTACGCAGAAATGCTGCAGCGTGCGAAGGAACAGGGCTTCGCATACCCCGCAGTGAACGTGACCTCCTCGCAGACCCTGAACGCCGCAATCCGCGGCTTTGCAGAGGCTGGCTCGGACGGTATCATCCAGGCATCCACCGGTGGTGCAGCATACTGGTCCGGCGCTTCCAAGAAGGACATGGTCGTTGGCTCCCTGGCCTTCGCAGCCTACGCACGCGAAGTTGCTAAGCAGTACGACGTGAACATTGCACTGCACACCGACCACTGCCCCAAGGACAAGCTGGAGGGCTTCGTTCTGCCCCTGCTGGCAGAGTCCGAGAAGGCTGTCGCCCGCGGTGAGGACCCCATCTTCAACTCCCACATGTGGGACGGTTCCGCAATTGACCTGGACGAGAACCTGAAGATTGCATCCGAGCTGATTGAGCGTACCTCCAAGGCAAAGATTGTGCTCGAGGTTGAGATTGGTGCCGTCGGCGGCGAGGAAGACGGCGTTGAAGGCGCTATCGACGACTCCCTGTACACCTCCGTTGCAGACGCAGTGAAGACCGTTGAGGCCATCGGCCTGGGTGAGAAGGGCACCTACATGGCAGCCCTGACCTTCGGTAACGTTCACGGCGTGTACAAGCCCGGTAACGTGCACCTGCGCCCCGAGCTGCTCAAGGAAATCCAGACCGAGGTCGGCGCCAAGTACGGCAAGGGTGACAAGCCCTTCTACCTGGTGTTCCACGGTGGCTCCGGCTCCACCGAGCAGGAGATTGCAGACGCAGTGTCCTACGGTGTTATCAAGATGAACATCGACACCGACACCCAGTACGCCTTCACCCGCCCCGTTGCTGGCCACATGTTCAGCAACTACGACGGTGTGCTGAAGGTTGACGGCGAGGTCGGCAACAAGAAGACCTACGACCCCCGCGTCTGGGGTGCCGCTGCAGAGGCAGGCATGGCCGCACGCGTGGTCGAGGCTTGCCAGCAGCTCGGCTCCGTCGGTACCTCCCTCAACAAGTAAGGTACTGTTCACCCGCTACGGCTCCCGTAGTCGTTGCCGGGTCTGAACCTAAGCTTCGTTAAGCGAAAGCGGTGCCCGCTTCCTCTTCGTGAGGAGGCGGGCACCGCTCTTTGTGTATGTAGCTAGAACCGGGCGAACCTAGCATTTACGCCGGCCTAGCATTTGCACCGGGTCTTAGCTGGGCAGGTTTACTTGCCGCCGCAGCCGCAACCGCCGCATCCGCAGCCGCCGGACTTCACAGCCACCGAACCGGAGGTGGGAATGCCGTCGCCGGTGTCGCCACCCATGAGGTTCACGCGGTTGCCAATCTCGGGGCCGCCGACCGGCTGGGCGGTCTTGCCGGCCAGGGTTGCGGCGAAACCTGCAGGTTCTGCCAGGGGGCTCAGGTTCGGCACCATGGAGGAGCCGGACGGGCCGCACGCAGCCGCCGCTGCGTTAGCCTTCGGCTGAGCCACCAGGTGGGCGCGGGAGAAGCGCTTAATCTGCTCGGCAGTCGGGTAGGTGAAGGACACCTTCACCTCACCGTTGACGAGCATGAGCGGCAGCACCTCGCGGCCGTTCATCTCAATCTGCTCGGCCACCGGGGCGCACTCTTCAAAGGCGGAAGGGTAGGAGTCGGTGGAGTACACCTCAATGTCCACGCCTGAATCCAGTGCCTCCTGCGCGGCACCCAGGAATTCGGAGCGCTCCATGTCCTGCGGATCCTCCGGGTTCTCGCCCGGGCCCGGAATAAATACTTCAAGAACGGTCTCGGTTGCCGTTTCGGTCATCGTGTAGCCTTCTTACTCTTTCGGCGCTCGCCTGTTCGCGGCGCCAGTCCTCCCCTAAGTGTACTCGTGCGCTATCCGCGTATTGAAGCGGGGCTAAAATGCCAGATTTGCGGAATATTTGCAGAAATTCGCTGAAACTGATTGCGATTCATATGCGGCGACCTCGGGTGCGGTATTCTGAGTTCATATGCACCGGAGTGTCTAGAGCGGCTTCCCTCAACGGGCCTCCCCGAGAGCCCCGGTGCGGAATCCATCAGGCAATGACGCCGCATCCGTCGCGGACGAGCCTGCGCTACGAAAAATACGCTACCCCTTAGCGCTAGAGAAGGAGCATACATGTTTGGTTTCGGCAAGAAGAAGAAGGAAGCCGTCGCACAGGAAGCCGCATCCGCAGACGTTTACGTCGCACCCGTCACCGGCGAGTACCTGCCGCTGAGTGAGGTCTCCGACCCCGTCTTCTCCCAGGGTGTTATGGGTGACGGCTATGCCGTGAACCCCACCGCTGGTACTATCGTTGCCCCCGTCGCGGGCACCATCGCCCTGATTCAGGACACCCTGCACGCCTTCATGCTCCGCACCGACAACGGCGGTGAGGTGCTCGTGCACATCGGTATTGACACCGTCGAGCTCGGTGGCGAGGGCTTCACCAAGATCGCAAACGTGGGCGACAAGGTGGAGGCAGGCGCCCCCATCATCGAGGTGGACTGGGCAGCTATCGAGGGCCGTATCCCCTCCAAGGAGACCATGGTGATGATTACCAACACCGCAAAGTTCAACATCTCCAAGGACTCTGAGGCACGCCGCCCCGTCACCGCTGGTGACCGCGTAGCCCAGGCCACCAAGAAGTAATCGAGGCCATTCTGTTGGGTGAAAACCCACGCAGTGACCCTGCGAAAGGTCGCGTTCTGCAGGCTCGCATGAGTCTAGAACGCGGCCTTTTTCGTTATTCGAGAAATTTTTAACGCTCACGGGGCGTTAAACCTGAAAAGCCACGGAAAAGGTGAAACGCCCAACCGCCCCTTGTGCCGGAGGTACAAGGGTGTGGATGGGGTACCTCATATGCCCTAAACACTCGTGAAGAAACGCTAAAAAATCGTTATGCTACATAGAGTTGCAGTTTGAGTTGAGAGAATCCGGCATCTCAGCTATAAACGGAAACTCCGAATTCAACCACATACATAAAGCTCAACTCACTACAGAAAAAAGGACCACTACGGTGACCGTACTCTCGAACACCACCAAGAAGATGAGCCGCCGCGGCTTCCTCGGTGCCTCCGCACTCGTCCCGGCAGCCCTCGCATTGCAGACCGGCGAGGCCCACGCAGCCGCCAACACCCGCGCACAGTATGCAGCGGTACACAGCGGATCCCCCGCGCACCAGCTGCTGTACAAGACCGATGAATTCTTCATCGCGCACCGCGGTGCGGGCAACATCAACCCCGAACATACCGCCTACGCTTACGCAGAGGCAGTACGCCGCGGCGCCCTGGCCGTCGAAATCTCCGTGCGCACCACCCGCGACGGTAAGTTTGTCTGCATGCACGACGCCAACATCAAGCGCACCACCGGCGCCAACCTGGTCGTCCGCGACACCAACCTTGACGAGCTGCGCCGCCATCAGGTTGACATGCGTGAAAACCTGGGTGAAAACATCGGCCTGTACACTATCCCCACCCTCGATGAGGCTATTGACGCCATTGAGAACGTGCCCGAAGGCGGCGAATACGCCTCCGTTGGCGGCAAGAAGGTCGTGCTCTTCATTGAGGCGAAGGACAGCCAGGCACAGCAGGGCCTGCTTAAGTTCATCACCGACCGCGGCCTGCAGCGCCGCACCGTCATCAAGATGTACCGTGACGGCAACGGCGGCTTCAACCCCACCTCTTACTTCCTGAAGCTCGTGAACGCTGCGGGCTGCGGCACCTGGTGCTACTTCGATGGTAGCGACCCCGTCGACAAGATTTCCGCCATGGCTCGTCACGAGAACGTGGACGCCCTCGGTGTGCCCTTCTACGAGAAGCCCACCGGCGCAGGCTACGGCTCTATGAGCGAGGATGCCGTGCGCACCCTCACGGGCCTCGGCAAGGCCGTCATCGTGTGGGAGGTCCACCGCCGCTCCGTCTACGAGAAGTACAAGGCGCTCGGCGTGAAGGGCTTCATGTGCCCCGACCCCTACTGGGTAGTCGGTGACCCCTTTGACTCCAGCGTGAAGATTTACTCTGGCCGCCGCCAGCACGGCATCCTGCCGGCTGACCCCTCCATCGCGGCGGACATGCCCGAACTGAACGGTGCGGCTATCGTGCACCGCCAGCGCTACGACGAGTCCGTGTTGCTCGGCCCGCTGGCGAACTACACCACCCACGACAAGTACACCCTTGACTTCTCCATGAAGTGGACCGGTGAACTGCCCAAGGAACAGAGCCACTACGGCTACATTGCCTTCGGCCGTACGCACGACGGCGCCTTCGGCATCGGTAAGAAGTTCGCCGCTAAGCAGGATGACGGCACCTACGTGCTCGCCATCCGCCCCTCATACCGGGGTGGCTCGATTGCGCAGATTCTCTGCTTTGCCCCCGGCCAGTCCTCCCCGCGCGTGCTACACAGCATGAAGTTGCGTAAGATTACCAGCGGCCAGGCGTTGAACTGCAAGATCGTGGTGAACAAGAACAGCTTCTACTACACGATCAACGGCCAGTACTCCAGCCCAATCAACCACAGCGCCTACCGCGGCCCGTACGTGCACTTCGGCCGCTTCCACGGTACGAATGACGGCGGTCCCCTGGAGCTGACCCGTATTGAGGCACGCCAGTCCTGGATTTGAGAGCGTAGGTGGGCTTAACCACCGCCGAGCGCCCTGCCCCTTACGGCTCACCACCGCAGAGGGCGAGGCGCAGGGCTTCGCGGATGCGTACCGAGCATCCTTTCCGGGCTAGGCCTCCCATAATCTCCAATTAGGGTGCTCGCGTACCGCACGAGAATCCATCCCCGAAGGGGGCTGCATCCACGATGGATGCGGCCCCCTTCGGTGTGCTTGGGGCGCTTGGGGCGCTTGGCTGAGCTAAGTTGGTCGGGCGGGGGGAGAGGGGCACCGGAGGCGCGCGAAGGGTACCCTGCGCGACCCCGCACGCGTTGTGGGGCATGTGTCGGGGGCGCGTAGCGGGCCGCGGGGCTGGGGAGCGTGCGGGACTAGAATTAAAAGCGTCAGAGTCGACCGCACCGGCCGCCCCAACCCGAAAGGCACGCCATGACCACATCACCCGAAAACGCCACTCCCGAAAAGACCGTTGCGAAATCCGCCCAGCTACGAGGCCGCACCGAACCGCACAAGCAAAGCATCAACATGCCACAGCGCGAACCCATCGACCCCTACGAGCGGCCCTCCTACCCCTTCTTCTACGTGCCCACCGACCTGCTCATCGGCGGCAGCTGGGTCACCGGCGACAACGGATCCTTCCCCGTGCACAACCCCTCCTGCGGCCAAATCCTCGCGCACGTAGCCGACGCCAGCATCGAACAGGGGATCGAAGCCCTCGACGCCGCCTGCGACGCCCGCACCAGCTGGGCGGCAACCAGCCCCCGCGAACGCGCCGACATCCTCAACCGCGCCTACACGCTCATGACGCAGCGCACCGAAGTCATCGCCCGGCTCATGACCCTCGAAATGGGCAAGCCCCTCGACCAGTCCCGCGGCGAAGTCGCCTACGCGGCAAACTACCTGCGCTGGTACGCCGAAGAAGCCGCCCGCAACTTCGGCCGCACCGCCGTCGCTCCCGAATCGGGGCTACAGATTACCACCGTACGCCGCCCCGTCGGTCCCTGCCTGCTGATTACCCCCTGGAACTTCCCGCTCGCCATGGCGGCACGCAAGGTCGCCCCGGCGCTCGCGGCGGGCTGCACCGCGGTGCTCAAGCCCGCCTCCCCGACCCCGCTCAGCTCCCTGTATTTCGCGTACCTGATGCGCGAGGCGGGTCTACCGGACGGCGTGCTGAACGTAGTAACCACCTCCCGCACCAGCGAGGTTGTCTCCGCGCTGATGGCTGATGAGCGCCTGCGGAAGGTCTCGTTCACCGGCTCCACCGCCGTGGGCCGTACCCTGCTCGCGCAGGCCTCGCAGAATGTTCTGCGCACCTCCATGGAGCTGGGCGGTAACGCACCGTTCATCGTCTTCGAGGACGCAGATATCCCCGCTGCAGTGGAGGGCGCCTACGCGGCGAAGATGAGGAATATGGGCGAGGCGTGCACCGCCGCTAACCGAATCATCGTGCACGAGGACATTGCCGAAGAGTTCACGGCCGCCTTCGTGGAGCGCATGGAGGCAACCGTTATGGGTGACGGAACCGTCGACGGAACCGAATGCGGACCGCTTATTCAACCTTCAGCGGTTGAATCCATGCTTTTTATGGTGGAAGACGCCCTGGGCAAGGGCGCGCTCCTCGCCTGCGGCGGGTACGTTCCCGAGCTTGAGGAGAACGTTCCGAGCGATACCGGCGGCATGCCCAAGAATCTGAACAAGGGCAACTTCGTGACCCCTACCGTACTGACTGGCGTGACCGATTCGATGCGCGTGTGGCGTGAAGAAATCTTCGGCCCCGTCGCCCCGATTGCCACGTTCAGCGGCTACGGTAAGGAGGGTGAACGCGCCGCCCTGAAGCTCGCCAA
Source organism: Rothia mucilaginosa (assembly GCF_901875305.1). Lineage (GTDB taxonomy): Bacteria > Actinomycetota > Actinomycetes > Actinomycetales > Micrococcaceae > Rothia. Next base: position 12,316 of record NZ_CABFLY010000007.1, on the reverse strand, counting down.
CGACACTGAGTACGGCCTGGCGGCGTACGTGTACACGAGCAACCATCCGCGCTTTACGCGCATGGCTGCGGGTCTGGAGTTCGGCCTGATCGGTTACAACTCCGGCGTTATCTCGAACGCCGCGGCACCCTTCGGCGGCGTGAAGCAGTCCGGCATGGGTCGCGAGGGCGGCCCCGAAGGCCTGGAAGAGTACACCGAACTGCAGTACATCGGCGCACCGAACCCGTTCACCGGATAAGCCTGTTCGCCGGGTACGGCAAGATGCCAGCTACGCCGAACCCTGAATACAGCGAGCCTCGGCGGGTACCCGAGAAGGTACCCGCCGGGGCTTCACTCTGTTTACATCATGCGCGGGTGCTAGAACTGGCTCTGCCTAGAGCTGGCACAGGGTTTATAGCTGGCGCAGTGCGAGCAGCTCGCGGCTGAAAGCATCAGCAGGACCCTTGCCGCAGGAGTTGGGGCGCGGCTCAAGGGTGACTCGCTCGAAGAAGGTGACCCAAGTGCGTCCGTCGGTGTGGGAGGTGAGTGCCGCCTCCATGGTGGGGTGTTCGGCGGTATCTACCGCGGGGTCGATGCCCGCCTCGAGGAGTGTACTCAGTGCCTCCGTTGCGGATGTTTCACGTGAAACCAAACCGCCAGAGGTTACTTCTTCACCCTTTTTCTCCAGTTCGAGGCGTAAGGCAACCTCCGCCGCCTGCTCCACCGGAGTATCCGTGCTGCGGCCTCGCAGACCGTGCAGCGACGGAATATCGCGGCCCGCCAGCGACAGGTACGCCGCCAGCGCCGAAGGCTCCGAGAGGCGACCGTAGGTGTAGCCGGTGGGCAGCATAATACCGACCGGGGCAAAGCGGTGACCACCCGTATGCGAGCACTCCCAGACCGCATTACCCGGCAGGATATCCGCCAGGTGCGCCGCAATGGGTCGACCGCGCAGGGCGCAGCAGCGGTCGCGCTTGGAGTGGGTACACACGAGAATGGCGGGGGAGTCCATGAGCTGTGCGCCCGTCGCCTGAATCAACTCCTGGGGGTTGCCCAGGGGCAGGTCGAGGAGCTGTTCGGGGGTGCTCACGCTGAACGAGTAGAGCTTTTCCTCACCCCGGGTGCAGAGCGCGTAGAGCACCCGGTGGGTCGGGTTGCCGGAGGCATCCGGCGCGCCGTGCAGTACACGCCCCTCCCTGCCCGCCTGGCGAATCAGCAGGAACTTTAAACCCGCCTGCGAGACTGCCTCGCCCAACGCCTCCGAAAGCTCCTCGCCGAGGGCGGAGCCGTCCAGCACGTCGCGACCCCAGTGGCCCACGTGCTCGAGTGCCAGCCAGGCGGTGGCGCGTCCGGCGGTGCCGCCGAGCGCCTCGTCGTCGTAGAGGGAGCAGGAGTCCGCCGGGATGCTCGTGGCGCGGGTGCGTGAAGAGAGCTCATCGGCGTGTGCGGCACGCAGATTCTTCAGCTCTGCGGGGTTGGTGGCGCGCGGCTCGGGGGTTGCGGGGGTGCAGGATTCAGTCATGGTTTCTCGATTCTACGCCTGCAGACTGTGAGGGTGCTATAGTGCCCAAAAATCGCCGATAAACCCAAAAGACAACCGCTCAAGGGTGATTTTCAGGGTCTATCGGGAGGTCAACTACTCGGGAAGGAGAGTCAAAGCGACGCGGTAGAGGTGGTCTTTTTCCTCGGGGGTGCCAAAGAAGGAACGAAGCATGTAACCCTGGAAGATCATCATGAGGGCGTCCGTCGTATCGCGGGCGTAGTCGGCAATGAGCGCCTCCTGCTCGGGAGTACGTTGCTTCGGGTCGGGGTTGATTTCGTGCAGAACGCTCAACTGTTCAATCGCCCAGGGGGTGAGGGTCTTAGTAATAAGATCCTGCAATAGAGAAATGACCTCCGTGGTCGCCTTGGCGATTTCGGGTGCGTGGAGCGCTTCAAGGCGGAGGCACAGCATGGCGGAGAAGTTCTCGTTAACCAGCTGGTTGGTATAGATGGTTTCGAGGATGTCTTGGGGGCCTGAGCCTTCAGGGAATGTGCCGCAGAACTCCTTGAGATGGTTGAGACGCTCTTTAATGGAGCCGATGAGGATATCTTCTTTGCCGGAGAAGTGCGAGTAGATGGATCCGGAGGACAGGCCGGAGGCCTTGATAATGTCGCTCATGGAGGTGTTGATGTAGCCGCGTTCGAGGAAGCAGTTAATGGCGGCTTCGAGAATCTGGGCTCGGCGTGCGGCTTTGGTGGCGTCTGTTAGTCGGGGCATGGTTCCAGTCTACGGGGTGAGGGACCCGGAAGGCACAACGCTAATTCTTTTTGTGACATTGCAAACAAAATAGATATTTTGTTTGCTTGCAACAAAAACCGAGGGTAGAGTTCTATCTCGTAAGCGAAATAAGCATTTTGTTTGGAGATTGTCGTGAACAACGAAACCAGTGCTGCAGTCACCGCGGAACCGGTGACCCCGGCAGCCCCCGAGCGCTCCTCCTGGATTAAGGTCATCAGCACCTCCCTGCTGGCATCCCTGATTGTTGCGCTTGTTATCCTCGCCTTTACCTGGCCCACCAAGACCATGGAGGCAAAGATTCTGCCCGTCTCTATTGCGGGCCCCGAGGCGACCGTCAGCCAGTTTGAACAGTCCCTCAAAGACAGGGGCATTGAGACCTTTGAACTGAAACAGGCCTCCTCCCGCGAAGAGGCTGAACAACAGATCAGGCAGCGTGAAACCTATGGCGCAATCATCTTCACCGAAGGCGCCGCACCCGAGGTGCTGACCGCCCCCGCCGCCAATGCCGCAGCAACCCAGATGCTCAACGGTGTAGCCACCCAGCTGAACGCGCAGATTCAGCAGAAGGCACTCACCGCTAAGACTGAAGCCCTCACCCAGGCAGTGCAGGCTGGCGGTGAGCGGGGTGCCCAGGCCGCCGCGCAGCTGGAGCAGATGAAGGCGCAGGCCGAGCAGGCCTCTGCCATGACGGTGAAGGCCACCGCCGTGGTGCCCCTGAGCGAGAGTGACTCCTCCGGTACCGGCCTGACTATTGCCGCTTTCCCCCTGGTTATAGGTGGAATCCTCGGCGGCGTGCTCTCCCTGAACCTCATCAAGGGCACCTGGCGCCGCTTTGCTACCGCAACCCTGTATGCCGTCATCGCCGGCGCTCTGACCGCCCTGATTCTGAGCACCTGGTTCGGTTTCATCCCCGGTGATTTTGCAACCCTGTGGGCAGCATTCGCCGCAACCTATTTGGCGACCGCATCCTTCATGATTGGTATGGGCGCCCTACTGGTTCCCGCCGCTGGCTTGGGCCTGGGTGTGGTGGTGACCATGTTCATCGGTAACCCGATTTCGGGTGCAAGCATGCCGAGCGCGTTCCTACCCGGTGCGTGGGGTCAGATTGGTCAGATGATGGTTCCGGGTGCCTCCTCGACACTGCTGCGTTCCATCGCGTACTTCCCGGAGGCTGCAACGAGCGGCCAGTGGCTGGTACTCGGCTCCTGGATTGCGTTCGGTCTGCTCGCCGGTGTGATTGGCTGGGCTCTGAAGGAGCGCCGCACCGCAACGGTGAAGGCATAAGCGCCGCGGGTTAGGTTGCCGCTGCAACGTAGCCGGTGCAACGTAAGAAGGGTGTGTGCCGTGTTCAGTGAACACGGCACACACCCCTTTCGGCATACCGACTATTACCGACTGCTATTCGCTGTTACTGGTTGTCGAGAACGTACTGCTTAAACTGCTCGTCCCGGCGTTTGAATTCTTTGAGCTCATTCTCCAGGGCAGCCTGGTTCTTGGCGACGAGCGGCTTCTGGTACTGCGCCTCCAGGTCGTAGAGCTTCTGCGAACGGCCTACATCCTGATTGCACTGCGCCTCGATGGTGGCGATTCGAATTTCCTCTTCTGAGGGGGTGGTGCTACGAGGAATATTCTTTTCTTCCTTGACGGTCATCTCACTATTGGGAGTGAGGCCCTTGTCTTTGACGCATCGCTTCCACTCGTCGTCGAGGGATTTTTTGAGCTGTCGATCCCCTGCGGCGTTTCGAGCATCGGTTTCCAAACGCCTATACGTGGCGGAGCCGAATGGGATCTCTCCAATTTGCTTCATCTCATCGCTGGCGCGCTGATAACATTCGGTGCTGACATCCTTCCCAGGGTCGGATGAGGGCGCAGGGGAGGACAGATCCAGCGTATTCGATTCGTCGCTCTTGTGGAGGCCGTATTTTTGGGCGTACTCAACGTTCCAGATTCCGTAGGTCCTGCCGAGGTTCCTGCCGGATCCCTCGGTGCGGACGAACATCTTGTAGTGCTGCCCGTGTTCGGCAAAGCACTTTTTACGGGCGAGCTCAAGGGCCTTGGTGAAGTATTCGTCCTTGCCGTCGGTGTTGTAAGCGTCCAGGGGTAGGATCACCTTGTCATTCTCTACGTCGAAGATTGCGCGGGCGCTTTCATCCTTCTCTAGAGAAGGGCCGAAAGAGCAAGAGGACAGCACAGTGCTGATGAGGGCAGCCGCCAGGAGCTTTTTCAAAGCTGACATGGTGTGTCTCCAATCTGTTACGGGGAGCCCGTGGCGTCGCGGCCACAACCCCCCCCGTAGACCACGCAAACTAGGTGGTCTTGAGAACACTTCTTGAGAAGGTGACTTAACAATACCCCTAGTGGATATGGGTTTGCGCTCAAAAGGGAGGTGCGTGCAGCAGAAAATTTTCTGCCGTATGGCGGTCCGGTGCCGGTTGCGGATTTACCCGGTGAGATTGCGGCGAAATTGCGAAGGACGGGCGGGCACACCTGATTTGGTGCCCCGCCCGCCTCGCGCCACAATGAACACATGACCGCAGAAGACACCAACGCACTAACCAGCGCCAGGCTCGACCTCTGGCTCTGGTCGGTGCGCATCTTTAAAACCCGCTCCCTCGCCGCCGATGAATGCAAAGGCGGCCACGTGTGCGTCAACGACGCCCCCGCCAAACCCTCCCAAAAACTCAAAAAAGGCGACGTGGTGCGCGTGCGCTACCCCGGCTGGGAACGCGTCTTCAAAGTCGAAAAACTCCTTGTCAAACGCGTAGGCGCACCCATCGCCGTCACCTGCTACGAGGACCTCTCCGGCCCGCGCCCCGCCTACCTCTCCATGCCGCCGGTCGCTAAACGCGAACGAGGTAGCGGCCGCCCCACCAAGAAGGAACGCCGCGCCCTCGACGAACTGCGCGGCCGAGGCGTCTGATTGCGCTTATCTCGCAGAGTGCACCCCGCCCCGCGTGCAGGAACCCGCCGCGGCGGCGGGGAGTAGCCTAGAAGGATGAGCACACAGAAGCCCCCGAATACCGAACCCGGCGATACTGCACCTGCCGTGCCCGCGAAGAATACCGCCGCGAGCCCCAGCGCCAATGCTGGCGCCAACGCCGCCGAGCCTTCGCTGAACCGGCGCATCCTCGTACTCGCCGTACCCGCCTTCGGCGCGCTCATCGCCGAACCCATCTTCGTGCTCACCGACTCCGCCCTCATCGGCCAACTCGGCAAGGCAGAACTCGCCGGCATGAGCATCGCCGCCACGCTCGTCACCACGGTCGTGGGCCTCATGAACTTCCTCGCCTACTCCGTCACGCCCGCCGTGGCGCGCGCCTTCGGTGAGAAGAACCTGCGCCGCGCCTGGCAGATCGGTGTGGACGGCGTGTGGGTCGCCTTCGGCCTCGGCATGCTCCTCATGATCGCCGGATACGCCTTCGCGGACCCGCTGCTGCGCGGCCTCGGCGCGACCGACGAAACCATGAGCTACGCCCTCGACTACCTGCACCACTCACTCTGGGGTATTCCGCCGATGATGATTATCCTCGCGCAGGTCGGCACGCTCCGTGGACTGCAAGACACCGTCACCCCGCTCAAAGTCGCCACGGTCGGCACGCTTGTAAACATTGTGCTGAACTGGCTGCTCATCTACCCGGTCGGCTGGGGCGTTGCCGGTTCGGCGACCGGCACCTCCCTCACCCAGTGGGGCATGGCGGCTGCGCTCGGGGCGGTCATGATGCGCGGCACCCGCGAATACGCCGTCCCCTGGGCACCCGACACGACCGGCATGCGTTCGGTGCTGTCGCTCGGCTCCTGGCTCATGCTGCGCACCCTGTCCATGCGCATCGCCTCCCTGCTGACCGTGTTCGTCGTGGCACGATTCGGCACCGAACACACCGCCGCCTACCAGCTCGGCATGGGCGTGTTTAACCTCTTCCTCTACGCCCTGGACTCCCTCGCCATCGCCGCCCAGGCGCTACTCGGCAAGGAACTCGGCGAACGTAACCTGAACGTAGAATCTGAGCGCGTGAAGGTGCGCCAGCTGAAAAACCGGCTGCTGCGCATGAGCCTCATCTACGGCGTTATTACCGGCCTGATCTGCCCGCTCATCGGCTTCTTCGGCTCCTGGATTTTCACGCAGGACGCGCAGGTGGCGTTCCTCTTCACCATCGCTACCGTCATCATCGCGCTCGGCCAGCCCATCGCCGCGTACGTGTTCACCCTGGACGGCATCCTCATGGGTGCGCAGGACGTGAAATACCTGGCGATTGGCTGCTTCATCATGCTGGTGATGTACGTGCCGGTCATGCTCGGCCTGCACTGGGCTGTCGGCGCCGGTGCCATGGATGCGCTCGCCGGGTATTGCGGCTTGTGGGCGGCGTATATTCTGTACTTCCAGGGAATCCGCGCGGTCATTTTCGGTCGCCGCGCTGCTTCAGACGTGTGGATGAAAGCCGGTGTCGAGTAGGGGGTAGGTACCGGCGCTCGCGCATATTTTCTGCGGAGTATTTCCTGCGGGCGTAACTCGCCACATTTCGTACCGCCAGCACCCGCCGCGGGTATAACATGACGGGGTACTGAAACCCTCGTGTAAAGGATGAAACCGTGACTGTAACCCGCGAAGAAGCTCTCGAAATTTTTGCCCGCCGCCGCGCAACCCGCGCCTACGACCCCGACCGCCGCGTCAGCGATGAAGACTTCGCCGCAATCCTCGAATTTGCGCGCCTGTCGCCCAGCTCCGTTGGCACTGAGCCGTGGAAGTTCCTGGTCATCCAGAACCCCGAACTGCGCGAAAAGCTCAAGCCGATCGCCTGGGGCATGGCAGATCGGCTCGACGCCGCAAGCCACCTGGTCGTACTGCTGGCGAAGAAGGGTCTGCGCTACGACACCCCGTGGATGCGCCGCACCCTCGAGGGTCGCGGCCTCACCGAAGAGCAGATGCAGGCTGCACTCGAACGCTACAGCGACTTCCAGAAGAACTACATAAAGGTTCTAGAAAGCGACCGTGCGCTCTTCGACTGGGCCTCCAAGCAGACCTACATTGCCCTGGGCAACATGATGACCGGCGCCGCAATGCTCGGCATTGATTCCTGCCCCATCGAGGGTATGCACTACGAGGCAGTGAACGAGTTGCTGGCTTCTGCTGGCTTGTTCGACCCGGAGGAGTTCGGCGTGTCCGTGGCTGTGACCTTCGGTTATCGCGCCCGCGAGATCGCGCCGAAGAGCCGCCGCCCCATCGAGGACCTGGTCACCTGGGCCTAAGGTTCTGCCGGGCTGTTAGCTCGGGCTTTCGGACTCGGGCTATCGGGTGGGGCGTTTGCGCTAGATGTTTGTGCTGGATGCTCAAGCTAGGTGTTCAAGTTAGACGTTCTAGCCGCCACCCGTGAAAACTGAAGATAAAGAAATGCACCGCCTTTACACGGGCGGTGCATTTCTTTATATCTTTTACCGTGCGAAATGCGCGGCGAGATATGCTTTTGAATTTTTCGTTTAGGCTTTTGAGGAGCTAACGCTCGGGCAATTTCTCGCCATATTTCGCTACTTCCTAAACGCCGTCAGACGCAGGGAGTTCAGCACCACAAACACCGAACTAAACGCCATTGCCGCACCCGCAATCATCGGGTTCAGCAGGCCCGCCACGGCGACCGGAATAGCCGCCGAATTGTAGGCGAACGCCCAGAACAGGTTCGACTTAATGGTGCGCAGCGTAGCGCGGGAGAGGCGCAGTGCCGTCACCACCGAAGCAACATCCGAACGGGTCAGCACAATATCGGCAGCCTCCGCGGCAACGTCCGTGCCCGAACCCATCGCAATGCCCAGCTCCGCAAGAGCCAGCGCCGGGGCGTCATTCACGCCGTCGCCGACCATCGCCACGCGGTGACCGGCCTCCTGCAACTGGCGCACCACCTGCGACTTACCCTCGGGGGTCACGCCGGCGTACACGTTATCTGCCGAAATGCCGACCTGCGAGGCGACCGCCTGCGCAACCTGCGGGGCGTCACCGGTGAGCAGGATGGGCTCCAGGCCGAGCTCGCGCAACTGTGCCATGGTCTCGGCGGCCTCCGGCTTGGGGGTGTCGGCAACCGAAATCATGCCGATCGGCTGCGGGGCGGGAGCATCTTCTGCGGCCTCATTGTTCGGTGCCTTGCCACGGGCGACAACCACCGTCGTCAGACCCGCCCGGCGAGCCTGGTCCAGCAGGGCCAACTGGCCCTCGCTCAGCTGTGCACCGGCTGCCTGCAGGTACTGGGGGGTACCCACCAGAACCAGCTGGGAGGAGCCGCTTTCGGCATCTCCACCCGCGCTGCTCAGCACGCCGCGCACGCCTCCGGGAACACCCTCAAAGCCGCTCACACTCGGTGCCGAAGCGCCCTCCGCCAGCACGCCCTGCTCACGGGCAAAACCGGCAATCGCGCGAGCAATCGGGTGCTCACTCAGCGCCTCCACGGCGGCGGCATCACGCAGAACAGACAGGGAACGCTCGTTCTTGGAACCAGCGGAATCCGGCGAAATACCGGACAATTCACCCGCCGACTCATAGTCACCAAAGGTGCCGTAGAAAGCTACAGACATCTCACCAGTCGTCACCGTACCGGTCTTATCCAGCACCACGCGATCAACCGTGCTCGTCGCCTCCAACACCTGCGCATTACGAATCAAAATGCCCAACTGCCAGCCGCGACCCGTACCCGCCAGCAGTGCCGTCGGGGTCGCCAGGCCCAGGGCGCACGGGCACGCCACCACCAGCACTGCCACCGCCACTGCCACCGCCGTCGCACCGTCACCAGACACCAGCCACCAACCGACCAGGGTCAGCGCCGAAATCGTCAAAACCACCGGCACAAACACCGCAGAAACACGGTCCGCCAGGCGGGCAATAGGAGCCTTTGTCTCCTGCGCGCTCGCCACCAGCTCACCCATCTTCGCCAGGGTCGTCTCAGCGCCCACGCGGGTGGCCCGCACCGTCAACGAACCAGACGTATTGACCGTGGCACCCGTGACCGTATCGCCCGGATGCACCTCTACCGGCACAGACTCACCCGTCAACAGGGACGCATCCACCGCCGACGAACCCTCAACCACCACGCCGTCCGTGGCGATCTTCTCGCCCGGGCGCACCAGGAACAGGTCATCCGGCATGAGGTCCTCCACCGGAACCTGCACCTGCTTCGTCACGCCCTGCTTATCGGTGCGCAGCAGAGTCGCCTCCTTCGCGCCCATGCTCAGCAGGGTGCGCAGCGCCTCCGAAGAACGGTGGCGGGTGCGGTGCTCAATCGCGCGACCAATCAGCAAGAACAGCGTCACCGTGGACGCCGTATCAAAATACAGCGACGCATGGTTGCCGGTAAATATCGACCAGAAACTACCGTCCGTATGATGCACATGCGCCGTCAACGCCGGGTTCATGAGCAGCTGCGCCAGCGAATAGAAATACGCCAACAACACGCCGAGAGACACCAGCGTATCCATCGTGGACGAGCCATGACGCGCATTAATCAGCGCCGCACGGTGGAACGGCGCGGCACACCAAAACGCAACCGGCGCCGTTAGAACCGCCACAACCCAACCCCAATTCGGGAACTGGAGCGACGGGAACATCGAAATCAAGAGAACCGGCACACCCAAAATCGCCGCATAAATAATGCGTTTAGTGAAGCCGTCATTCATGCTCGGGGTGCTGTGATGGTGGCCGCTGCTGGATGCGCTCGCGTTCGTTCCAGCGCCCGCGTGCGACCCGTTCCTGAGGTGCGCCGTGTAGCCGGTACTGTTGATGGCCTCAACAATCTGCTCGTCGCTCACACCCTCGGGCACGATGACGCGCGCCGACTCCAGCGGCAGGTTCACCGCCGGGTCAACACCGGGGATTTTGCGGAGCTTACGCTCCACACGACCCACACAGGATGCACAGGTCATACCCTGGATATCCACGTGGATGATTCGGGTGGACTCCGTTGATTTTACGGTCGTTCCGGCGGTATTAAAAAGAGAGCGCTCACTCTGTGATGAAGGCTCACGGGTGGTTGGTGAAGGCTGTGTAGAAGACACAATACTTCCTTAAAACTCAAAAACGGGGGGGGGTAGAAAAAAGGTACACCAAGCCAGGGGAGGGGCCCCGAAGGACCCCGCCCCGGACGGTGTATGGTGCAGTGTTTAGGGCGCAGTACTGAGGGTGTCGCGGGAGTGAAAGCCGTGGGTAAAACCGTGAGGCTGTGAATGTGGCGGCTCAGTGGTCGCCTGGCAGCCCATCCGGCCTGCTCGTGTGCGGGCGAATACCGGTTACCTTCGCGCCACGATCAGACACACCGTACGCACGCTTCACGGCAGTCCGCGGGAACGGCGAAGTGTTCGCCTTCTCACGCGCCTTCAAGCCCTGCTCGTGCTCGGCAGAACGCTTATTCGCGCTCGTGCCGCTACGTCGCGCGGCGCCGGGCGCATCCTCACGCGCCGTATATTCGGGGCTCTGCTTCACCCACGAATCGACCAGCGCCGCATCCAGATTCATCTGCCTGGCCACGCGGGTAATCGCGTCGCGCAGGTGCATATTTTCGGCGCCGACAAGGGTGCGGACCGCGCCGACAACCATCGCAATGTATTGCGGAGGGTAAGCCATGATGACTCCTAATCGAGTCGGCTGCCGCGCTAGACGGCGGGGGTGTAGCCAGCCTCCACAATAGCGTCTGCGACAGCCTGAGTGTTGAGGGTGCCCTCGTGCTCAATGGTCACGGTGGAGACGCCGCCCTTGACGACGTCCACGGTCACGCCGGTCACGCCGGGAACTTCGCTGACTTCTTCGCTGACGCTCATAGCGCAGTGGTTGCAGGTCAGGCCGGTTGCCTTAACGGTGGTGGTGCTCATGATGATTTCCTTTCGGTAGTGGGTTGAAAAATTGGGTCCGCCCGGTGTTTAGGTGCGAGGCGTTTAGCTACGCATGAGGCGGGAGATTGCGGCGGTTGCCTCTTTGACCTTGGCTTCTGCGATGGTCGGGTCGCCGGTACGTTCGGATTCGACGGCGGCGCCGGTCACGCAGTGGCCGATGTGCTCTTCGAGCAGGTTCAGGGAGACGGCGTGGAGCGCCTTGGAGACCGCGGCAACCTGGGTGAGGATGTCGATGCAGTATTTATCTTCGTCGACCATGCGGGCGATGCCGCGGACCTGCCCTTCGATGCGGCGCAGACGCTTGAGGTGTGCCTCTTTGTTGGAGGCGTAACCGTACTGGGTTTCGGGTGCCTCGCCGCTACAGCATGCGCCGGTGTGCGCCTTGGTGGGCTCCTCAGTGGGGGCGCCGGATGCGCTGCTGACCTGGGCGGATGTGCTGTGGCAGCACTGGTTGCTAGTGGTTTCCATGACTCCAGTATATACCCTAGGGGGGTATTACACAAGGGGGTGTTACGGGTTGTTACGCGGTGAGGGTGCGGGGGGCGTCGATAGGTTAGTGACTTTAATGCGGGTTAAAGACCCACGGTGAAGACACTAACCTATAGAAGAATTCCCACACCTCCCATATAAACGGCGAAAAGCCACATGTGTTTCGAGAAGCCACCAAAGAAGTGGCTTTTCGAAACACATGTGGCTTCTCAACCTAAGACCCACGGGGCTGATTTACATGTCGGGCCAGTCGCGGTGTAACGAATACTCTGTATCCCCGTCGCCGCTATCGTTCAGGTGCCAACGCTGACCAGTGCGAATATCGGCCTTGCGAAGGCGCGGGTTCGGGTTATCCGGCCTGCCCATCGTCGGATCGTTCTTGCAACCCCATCTGGTGTCGTCGTAGCTGCAGTCACCGGCTACGCGTCCCACGTCAACCCACCAGACACGGATCAGCAACGGGTCGACAGTTTCCTTCGTCAACACAACATCCAACGCCTGCCAGTCGCCGCCGTTCACGCGGAAACGGCCAGAGTATGACACCGTTGCGTAGGCATGGAAGTTGCCTGAGCGTTTGTACACATAACTGGTGGCGGTCTTGCGTGACTCTTCGCCGCGTGCCCTGCTGACTGGCTTACCCATGGTGTAGAAAGTATCCTCGTCGCCGTTGCCGTATTGGATGGTCATTTGGGTGGGGTAGGATTCGAT
>NZ_CABFLY010000006.1 GCF_901875305.1 Rothia mucilaginosa | reverse complement strand
CTGGCTGTACGAATCAATCGTGAAGCCCGTCTGGGATTGGATTACTCAGGTAATCAACGGCTTCCTGAACTGGTGGAACGTCACCTTCGTCCCCCTGTTCAACGCCGCAACCCAGATGCTAGGAAATATCTTCCGCTGGCTGTACGAATCAATCGTGAAGCCCGTCTGGGATTGGATTACTCAGGTAATCAACGGCTTCCTGAACTGGTGGAACGTCACCTTCGTCCCCCTGTTCAACGCCGCAACCCAGATGCTAGGAAATATCTTCCGCTGGCTGTACGAATCAATCGTGAAGCCCGTCTGGGATTGGATTCAGATTACTATCCGTACTTTCTCGGACTGGTTCCGAGACGTTCTAGCCCCAATCATCAAGGGCGTTGTCGACGGAATCGGTAGCGTCTTCCGGTGGCTGCATGAGAACGTCATCCGCCCTGTATGGGACGGCATCGGCTCAGTCATTCGTAGCGTCTGGGACGGCAGCATCAGACCGGTCTTCGACGCAATGAGCGACTGGATCACCAACAGGGTTCCTGCCGCGTTTAACCAGGGCGTCAACGCAATCAAGGCGTTCTGGGACAACCTGGTCAATGTCGTCAAGAAGCCTGTGCGATGGGTGCTCGACGTGGTCGTGAACCAGGGATTCATCCGCCACTTTAACAACCTCGCAGGAACGTTCGGGATCAACAAGCTTCCTGAAGTCAGCCTCGAAGGCTGGGCGGCGGGCGGCTACACCGGAGCCGGCCGTAAATATGACGTCGCCGGCGTTGTCCATCGTGATGAATTCGTCATCAGGAAGGAATCGCGTAGGCGATTTGAAAGGGAGAACCCAGGCGCTCTGGACTATCTGAACCGCACCGGCGAGCTTCCTTATGCCGCACTGAGCGGCGGCGGTAGCCCGCACGTCGGCCAGTCATACGCGGCGGCCCTCAACGTCCAGGACAATATCCCAGGGTATGACTTTGGTGGACTTGTCACGTCCGCAGTCAATCTAGCGACGGATGTCGCTGGGGCCGTCATCGATGCAGGCCGCGAGCTCATCGGAACTGCAGCAGGGAAGGTTATCGATGTAGCGATCAGCCCGGCCAGGGGTGTCCTCGATGGGATCGGTGGGCTATTCCCCGGCTGGGCGGGTGACCTCATGCGAGGAGCAGGGAACCATCTGCTCGATGGTGCCCGCGAATGGATCGTGAACACGCTCAAGGGCAAAAACCAAGACGGCACCGACGTTGGCTCAGCAACCCCCGTTGCTGCCTCCAACGGCGGTGTGATGCGTTGGAGGGACACCGTCATCCAGGCGCTCGGCATCGCCGGGCTCCCCCAAGACGGCGCCTACATCAACGCATGGCTCAGCCAGATTCAATCAGAGTCGAATGGCGACCCCAACGTCACTCAAAACGGCTACGTTGACGTGAACACTTTGACAGGCGACTTGGCGATGGGCCTAGTCCAGGTCATCGGCGCCACCTTCGCAGCCTTCCGAGACCCCTCACTCCCCAACAACAGGCTGGACCCACTCAGCAACCTTGTCGCCGGCATGCGGTACGCCAAGGCGCGCTATGGGTACAGCGGCATGCTGGGAGTCATCGGTCACGGACACGGCTACGCGGACGGTGGCCGAGTAGCGGGCAACCCGTCATGGGCTAAGGCTTTCTCTACCCCGCCGAAGCTCTACGATGCAGGCGGCCTGCTGACGCAGGGCGTACAACTCATCGACCACCGCAGGAGCACCCCCGACTACGTGTTGACTGACCGACAGTGGAAGGCGATGTACAGCATCGCAAACCACACGTCGACATCTACCAGTACCGGAGGAATCCACATCGGCTCCGTCAACGGCCTCTCAGCCGAGGATGTCGCATACGAAATCTCAAAGCTGCAGAGGCGAAAGGAGGCGCTCGGCATTGCCTAACCAGGCTAAACCTGCCCCCCGTATGAGGCTCCACCCAGCGGGGGGCGGGACGCCGCTGGAACTATCCAGCCGCTCCACCACCGACTTCACCGTGCTCAACGGCTGGGAAGGCTTCGGCATCCCACCTGTAGAGCACAAGACCTCGGAACGTGTCGACGGACCCGGCTCAACGGTGCGAACCACGAGGTTCAAAGAGCGAGAGATTCACCTACCGCTCATGATCTTCGGGAACTCGCAAGACGAGTGCCTCCAAAAATGGGACGCGCTTGTCGCCGCAGTCTCACCTCTATCGACGGCAGCAGGCACGGCGCACGCCAAGCTAGAAGTAACGCGCCCCGACAAAACCACACGCTACATCGAAGTGCTCTACAAGAGCGGTCTCGAAGGCACCTACGGGACCAACTTCAACGGCTGGTGGATGAAGATTGGGCTCACGCTCCTAGCACCCAGCCCCTTCTTCTGGGAACAAGACGCCTCAATCAGCTGGAACGTGAGAGGCGCGTACAAGCCCTTCATCAGCGGCGGCGAACAGACGAAGACACACAAATTCTTCCCCATCATGCTCGCCCCCTCTGTCGTCCAGGGAGAACGCGAAATCTCCATCACCGGCGATTACGAGGCAGCCCCCGTCTGGAGAATCACCGGACCCGTCACTGATGTCAAAGTCATGCACGCCGAAACAGGCGCAGCCTTTGTCGTGACCGGAACCCTCAAGCCAGGCGAAACAATCACCGTAGACACCCGCATCTACGACATCTACTCCGATAGCGCTCGCAACGGTGAGCTCTGGGACCGCCTCACCGACACGTCACAGCTTTTCCGCCTACCCCCAGGTAGATCAAAGCTCCTCGTGACCGGCACAGGAATGGACGACAGAAGCGAAATTGCTCTAATCTACCGGCCCCAATACCTCACAGGAATCTAAACAAACAGGAGGCCACGATGCTCACCGTCGGAATGCGCGATGAAAAATACCGGTACCGTGGCCTCCTTAAAGCCTCAAAAGTCGAGCTCATCACCCGACTCAATGAGCCCGATACCTTCATCGTGGATGTCGCCCCCGAGCTGGCGCAGCAAGCCACCCGCCTCCGAGAAGGCTGGGGGCTCGTCCTACACGACGGCGGTCTACGAGTCTCCGGAGTCATCACAGCATTCCACCGCACGGCAAAAGACAACGCACTCGAAGTCGAAGTGACCTGCACGTCCGAGCTCATCTTCCTCAAAGACCGACTCGCCTACCCCGACCCCTCCCACCCCGAAGACCAGCAAACCACCGCCCGATACCAAGACCGCGGGCCCGCAGAAACCATCATCAAACGCATCACCTCCCGCAACCTCGGAGCTGAAGCAATACCGTCCCGCCGCATTGAAGGGGTCCACATCACCGATGACGGCGGACGCGGAAGCACCGCAGCCATCGACACCCGCCTCAAAAACCTCCTCGAAACCCTCACCCCAATCGCCACCGCCGCTGGCCTACGCATGACCGCCATCTACCAAGACGGCAAAATCAACTTCGACACCACCCCCTTCAAAAACCGATCCAGAGCAGTCCGCCTCTCATACCTCTCAGGTGAAGTCGTTGGCTGGGAAATGACAGACCGAGTCGGAACCGCCACCGCAGTCGTTGTCGGCGGCCAAGGCGAAGGCGAAGACCGGAAACTCACCAGCCAAACCCGCGCCGACTCATGGCTACGCCGTATCGAAATCTTCAAAGACCGCCGAGACAGCGACAACCCAGAAACACTCACGAACGCAGCCAACGAAGAGCTCGAAAAAGCGAAGAGCGAACGCTCGATGAAAATCACGCTCTACGAGACGGAAACCCGCCGCCTCGGAGAGGCATACAACATCGGCGACACAGTCACCATCGACGCCGCCGCCCACGTTACCCCCTACAGCGCACAAATCGTCGAAGCAAAGATCTCGTGGGAAAACAACACCCGCACCGTTGAGCTCACCATTGGCGCGCTCGGCGCCACCCTCCGCCAGGCAGAAATCGAGCGACTCCGCAACGAAGTCGCTGCGCTGGCGACCGTCTAGAAGAAAGGTTTTCACGCTATGAGTGAAGATACTGAAATTTCATTCCCGGTGGTCAATCAGCCGCTGACAGCTGAGCAGTGGTCGAGCGTCACGTACGGATTCGGCAACGGCTCATATGATGAGGGTACCGGTGACTACCGGGTTGGCACCGATAACGCGTCTAACAGTGTTTGGGTTGAGCCTCCGTCAGGAACGGGGTTTGCCCATGCCACTGTGGCCGGCTTTTATCATCGCCTCTATAAGCGGATTAGCTTCCCGTGCCCGCCGGTGACGGCCAAGACTACCTATTATTTGACGCTCTGTTATGACCCTGCTCGTCAGAGTTCGATGCCACTGAAGTTGGAGCTGGTGACCCGGCTGGATTTCAGTGGAGGCAAGCAGCATCTCGTGATGTGCGAGTGGGACCGTGAGCCGAACCAGTTGGTGTCTCAGATGCCGATTCGCCTCAAGAAGCCTAGGGTCGCTCCCAGTCTGGACGTTCAGGACATCGGTAATCTGCCGCCGGCAGAGTCTCAGATCTTCGCCACGCTGGTTTATGTGAACTCTGAGAGAAGCTTTTATCGTTGTTCGATTCTGGGCGGGCAAAAGGCGTGGGCGCGCGTCGCTGGCTCCCGGCAGTCAGGCATTCAGATGATGCCTGGATGGGCGTACAGCGAGTCGTCCCCTAACACATCTGGAATCATTACGACTCCAATCACGGATGGCTTTAAATGCGATTTCTCGGGTACCTTCGGCCGTGCCGCCTACACCTACGTTGTCGGTGAATCATGGCACAACATGGGCACGTTTATACCTGACCCGCTCCGTACGAAGCGGTACAAGGAGACGATTTTCCCAGTGCTGTACAACACCAAAGCGAATGGGGTGAAGCAGCTTCTGTGCCGTGTCCAGTTCAGCTCAGGGAACATTGACATTCGGAGCGTATCTGGGCAGACCACTATCGAACAATACGGGGAGCTCCATATTCCAACGATCAGCTGGATTTCGGACAAATCCAATGTCCTCGATTGGTAAGGAAGACCGGTGCATACTATCACAGCAAAAATGCTCGACCCATCAGGAAACCCCCTCCAAGGGTCCATCACCTTCACGATGGCACAGACCCACACCACCGGAGACCACGGCGAAGTCTACAGCGGAAGCGTCACCGCCCCAGTCGACCGAGACGGCACCATCCGCGCCCACCTCCTCGAGGGAGACTATACTGTCACATTCAAAATCTGGGAACCCGCCTCTGGGAAGATACTCAACATCCCCAACACACAGATCAAGGTGAACCGTGATGCAACATTGGCAGAGCTAATGCACCCTGCAGCAGGCACCCCGGCTAGAGGCGTAACCCCTCCGACACGACCTGGCGAGCTTGTAGTCTCCGAGGACACCCTCAACTTACTCACAGGAGCTAACCACTAATGGCGAAGAAAATCTCAATCGTCATCCTCAACGACGACGGCGAACTCGATGGACAGGCCAAAGCCCACGTCCAGCGAATGATTGCTGACGCCATCACCGAAGCAAAAGCTGAGCTGCTAACTGAGCTCACCCCCCAAATCACCAGCAAGCTCGACGCGGCAGTATTCGCTGAATACACCGCAACAGACCACAGCTAGGAGATCCAAATGACCGACTATATTAAGGTCTCCGCCGACTTCAAAACCATGCTGGAATCTGAATCAGTAGTCGCCGGCACCGTCGAATTCACCCCCGCCACCGTGGTCACTGACGCTGGAACCGTCTTCGCCCCTGCCAGAATCACTGGACACCTAGTGGGCGGCGGCATCCTCGCCAACAGCCCCTACGCCAAAACCGACAACGCAGGAGTAAAGCTCGTCGCCCTGCCCAACGGCGTAAAGTACACCGCCACCGCGTACCTCCGAGCAGCAGACGGCACCGGCATCCCCGCCATCACCTGGGCTCTCACCGCCATCACTGGCCAAGACATCAACCTGGCAAACGCCCCGGTAATCGGAGACAAGACGCAAACCACCGTACAGCCGGCACTCCCCAGCGCTCGCCGCACAGCATTCCGCGTCGTCGATGCCGGTGCCGGGCTCGGCCGACTCATCGAGGTAGAGGAGAACTAATAATGTCTGAGAAGACCCTAATCGACCGCATCGTACTAGCAGACGAACACGGCCACCTGCAGGGCAAGCCCCTAGAGGGTGTTACCGCCGCGATTACGGCGGCAGTTGCCGAGGAACTGGCAAAGCATCCGGAGCCCAGTCGGCCGGCGGATGCTCGTCCGGTGGAGGTCATCACCGGCGGCTCCATCCCTGCGCTCGCTGAGGGCGAGCAGGAGCGTGCGTTCATGGTCACTGCCCAGGCGACTGCACCTGATGGTGTGACGTGGCTCGGCGGCGAGGCACCGGGCGCGGCGTTCCGCGGGCTCGTGGTCATGCGTCGCGTCTCGGACGGCACCATCCTGGGCGTCTATCGCTCTACCGATAACAGCAACACCCCCGTGGTGCCGCCTGCTCCTAACCCGCAGCCTACCCCTGCTGCGCTGGCTCGTCCGACTGTGACCACCACTGCGGCGGCAGGCTCTGTGACTGTGAGCTGGGAGCCCGTGGCTGGTGCTGATTCGTATGAGGTTCAGGTCGACACCGGTGAGCCCGCGCTCGCCGCGTCCCCGCACACGTTTACTCCCACCGCGACTGAAGGCACCGTCAAGGTTCGTGCTGTCCGTGGCTCCGAGCGCGGCCCCTGGGGCATCGCCGTCTATGCGGCGGCAGTGACTCAGACCGAATCCGCCGTAACGGGATATGCTACAACCTGGGCCAATAATGGCTGGATTGAGGTCAATAAGAGCTTGTCCCAGTATTTCAAGGTAGAGGGTGCAACAGTTACTGGCTGGGAATACCCACGCAACTCGCAGACGTGGGAGCCAGTGCCGGCCTCTGACACGGACCACTACAAGCCGCAGCCCGCGGATAAAATCTTGGTCGCCCAGGGGACCAAGATTGAAAATGAGGGCGACAAGGTCCTCATCACTACCGCCAAGCCGATGGGCCCGGGCGACGCAATTGGATTGGACAAGAGCGAAACCTACGGCACCCTGCGCTTTAAGGTCATCGACCGAGCCGGCACCCCCACATACATTTGCGACCAGTACCCCCCTATTCCAGAGGCAAACGGCCAGTTTTCCAGCGGCCGCTGGGACGCTGCACCTGTACAGGCAGGCGATAAGCTCGAAATTGTGCACGGTCCCGACAATTACATGATTGGCACCGTCATCCGCGCCACCGGCGACCGCGTGAAGATCTACGGCTTCAAGGTCGACGACTGGTCCAAGACTCGCCTCATCTGGCACGGCTGGCACTGGGAGTCTGGCTCCGCAACCCTCTCTAAGAAGGCGGCGTAGTGTCCAACCTGTTCACTATTCTCGCTATGGGAGGTGGCGGCGAGCCAATAGCGCCCGCCCCGCCCCCGGAGGCACCTGCCCCTGCGGCGGTACCGTACAGGCTCGGCCCAGACACCCACATCATCATCGACGCAAACAGCTACTACGCTGCCTGGACCTACCCAGGAATCCAGGAAATCGGTGCACTCAAACAGCACATCACAAGTGCTGGAGCGACCGTCACCAATACCGCTATCCCTGGGCAGACGTGGACCAATATGCGCGTCAATAACGAGGACGTCCTCGCCGCGTTCAAGCCTGGCAAACGGAACATCCTCATCTGCGGCGAGACCCGCAACTGGGTAGCAACACACGGAGGGTGCACTGTGAATGATGTCGCACTAGAGGCATCTCTCTACATCGCAACTACCCGCGCCGCTGTCCAGTCACGGTACGGGCAGGATTTTGACCGAGTCATTCTCTGCGGCACCATCCCCAACAGTACGTTCCTGGATGAGCCCTGGAAGAACGACATCCCTGGTATGAACAAGGTCCTGTCGGGGTTCGACGACCTGGCGCGTGCAGACCCCGGCGCGCTGGGCGCTGACGTGTTCGCAGACTTTCGTAGCAAGACCCGCTGGTTTTCTAGCGATGGAACTGCCCGCGCTCCGTTCGCTCAAACTCAGGAAACCGTCAAAGAGCCTATCACCGGCACCGACTGGGTCCACCCAACGGGCGCGGCGCGCGAGGCCTTCGCAGAGGCAATCGCTGACGCACTCAAGAAGCTGGAGGCGTAGATGGACCTTGGCTGGGTTATCCCGCCTGAGCTCTGGGCTCTGGCGGGCGTCATCATCGGTACGCTCATCCCGGCAGTAATGGCGTGGTCGACCGGCAGGCAACAGGCTAAGCACGAGTCCAACAAAGCGCTCATCGAGGCGTTGGAGCGGCGTATCAACGACTTGGAGGTTCATCTGCGAGATGAGACCGGAGCGCGCCGTGCACTGGAGAAGGAAGTGCGTCAGAGGGAGGAGGCCGCGCATGCGACGGCCGACCGGGCGCGCATGGTCATGAGCGTCGCGGTGGCGCATATTAACCGCCTGAATGGGCATATTGTGTCTGGGTCGCCTCCTCCTCCTCCTCCGTTACCTACCGAGGTTGCGGATTGGGTTTCTGCGGAGTTGTGGACATCAAAGCTGCGGCCAGACGCCACTGAAAACAAGTGAAAATTAGGTGAGGACGGGGAGACCTATCAGATTGGTCGCCCCGCCCTTTATTGAAGGAGGTAATGATGAAATATGTTGTCGACGTTGTAGAGACTGCTACATCTGCACCTGAATCTCAGCCGCCGGTGCCTGCCGTGGCTACTCACCGCACTGTGAACGTGGTGGATGCTGGCGCAGACCCGACCGGCGCCACAGACTCTACCGCGGCGATTAACGGCGCGATTCGCCGTGTGCATGAGGCTGGTGGCGGCACCGTGCATCTGCCTGCTGGTGCGTACCGCGTGTCCGCGCCGTTCATTGAGCTGCTGGGCGGCGTGCACCTGCAGGGTGCTGGTCGTGAGTCGACTGTGATTTTCGCAGACACTGGGGCTGGTTCGGAGCAGAAGACGGCGATTATTCATGCTGGCACCTGGCTCACCCCGCGTATCGGCAAGGACAATCTGTTGATGGGTGTCTCGGATTTGTGGATCAAGAGCTCCCATCCTCGCCCGTCGCACGTTTCGTCGGCGACTCCGCGCCCTGGTCAGGATGGCATGCACCCGAATATCGGCGGCATCCTCTTGCATACCGAGCTGGGGGATAACCCGGCAGAGCCTGACGCCGCTCACCGTATCGAGAATGTCCTCATCTGGGACGTCGCTTTCGGCGTAGCAGTCCTCGGCCTGGATGACCAGGGATGCCAGCTGCGAAATATCCGTGTCCGCCGAACTCTGGGTGCTGGCGTGGTGATTGGCAAGTCGCCGGAGCACATCACCTCTGTGACGGCTGGTCGCCGTGAAATTGGTGCGGCGGACAATATCCTCGACGCTGTCGACGTATCAGGGGCCAACATCGCCGGCGGCACGTCGGCAGGCTTCGAGGTTTACGCGACTAATACCACGCTGATTGGCTGCAAGGCCTGGTATAACCGCCGCTCCATCGGTGGTGTGGAGGGTAAGACCGGGAGTATCTGGGACACCTCTAATATGCACCGTTTCACTGCCGCCGGCGCTGGCTTCTTCGTCCGTGGTGGCCGCAACATGCTCGCCTCGTGCACTGCTCAGGAGAATGGCGGCCATGGCGTGGTTCTCGTCGGCCATTCCTCGCAGGTCACCGGGTGCCGCAGTGCTTCCAGCTCCTGGCACGACTGCGTAGATGGTGAGGCTAAGCCTTCCGAGGCTGCGGACTTCTTCGTTACGAATTGGGCGCACCACCTCATCCTGAGCTCGAACATTGCGCAGGCGGAGTACAAGGGCAAAACGCCCCGCTACGGCTTCGCAATCGAGAAGTGGGCTCACGACATCAGCGGCACCTCAAACATGACCGTCGACATCCCCACCCCTCACCGCGCCACCGACATGGGCGTGGCTGTGAAGCTGGAAATCAATACTGACACTATCGGAAAGTAGGGAAACATGCTCCTCCTCGAGCCCGACAGCAAGCTCGTGACCGAACTGGCTCCGAGCCCCAACCACGATGACGGATATTACACCCGCAAGAGTCCCTGGGTCGTCCTCCATACTATGGAAACTCCCGAGAATTCTACCGTCGCCCGTAACATCGCGACCGGCTGGTTCTCCCGCACCGAGGCTCAGACCTCCGCACACTACGTCGTCGGCGACACTGAAATCTTCCAGTGCGTGAACGAGGGCGATTATGCCTGGGCCGCTATGCCCACTGGCAACGCCCACGGCATCCACATCGAGATGGCCGGCCGCGCCTCACAGAGCCGCAACGAGTGGTTCGACGACTACTCGCGATCCCTGCTGGAGCTGGTCGCCGCCCTCACCGCAGACATCTGCGCACGCCACGGCATCCCTGTACGCATCCTCACCGACGCACAGCTCGCCGCTGGCGAGAAGGGTATCACCTCTCACGCCGCAATCAGTCGCGTCTTCCGAGAATCTGACCACACGGACCCCGGCTACGGCTTCCCCTACGACTACTTCATCGAACGAGTCCAGGCCCACCGTAACGGCACCGCCAACATCGCTAACGGCGCGCCGCCGGCACCGGCCCCGCAGCAGGCAGCCCCCGCACAGCCGGCAGGCCCCACCCCGCTCCCGAACGGCGTCTGGTACAACGCCCGCGGTTGGTTCACTGCTGACCGACGGTTGGAGGTATCTGCTGACACCGAGGTAGATTCGGTGGCGTTGGGATACTACACCGCTGGCAGCGGCTTCAACTTCGACGGGTATGTCGCGAACAACGGCTACGTGTGGTTGTCCTACGTTTCATGGGGTGGCGCTCGTCGATATGTTGCTGTTGGCCCTAACGACGGCCGCGAGGACACCACCTGGGGCACCGGATTCTAATAACCAAAAGGAGAAAATAAAATTATGACCGCACAGAAGCTCGCATCCCTCCGCGCAGCAATCTACGGCGTCGCCGCCACCATTGGCGCAATCTTCGTCACCAACGGCATCATCACCGGCGAACAGCTCGCAACCTACCTGCCGCTCATCCCCGCCGTATTCGCACTTGTAGTGGCTATCCTGAACGTCCGCCCGCACGCAGAGCCTATCGACATCGACGCACTCGCTAACGCTGTAGTCACGCAGGCAGTGAGTATCATGCCTGCGCCTGCTGCACCGGCTAACCCGAACGGCGACCACTACGACCCGACGGCTAGCGAGCAGCTCAGCAAGTATCTGCTCGACAAGCCCTCTGCACCCGCCGCACCGGAAAAGTAGACTAGCTGATAAGCCCCTTCAGTACCTGAGAAATCAGGTGCTGAAGGGGCTTATTTTTTGTGCCCTCGTACCTCTGTAATAGGAGGACATAATGAGGACACAATCAACCGATATTAGGGGTGTTCGCCTGGTGTAGCCTGGGGCGTATTCCCCAGAAAATCAAGGCGACACAGCCGCCTACGGTCGGTTAATGTGAACCCTTAGAAGTCCCAGTCCTCATCCTCGGTGTTCACGGCCTTACCAATCACGTAGGAAGAGCCGGAACCCGAGAAGAAGTCGTGGTTCTCGTCAGCATTCGGAGACAGCGCCGAGAGGATAGCCGGCGAAACGTTGGTCACGGTAGCCGGGAACATTGCCTCGTAGCCCAGGTTCATCAGAGCCTTGTTGGCGTTGTAGTGCAGGAACTTCTTCACGTCCTCGCTCCAGCCCACACCGTCATACAGGGAGTGGGTGTACGCGATTTCGTTCTCGTACAGTTCGTACAGCAGGTTGAAGGTGTACTCCTTCAGCTCTGCCTGGCGCTCCGGGGTCTCCTTGGCCAGGCCGCGCTGGAACTTGTAGCCGATGTAGTAGCCATGCACAGCCTCGTCACGAATAATCAGACGAATCAGGTCAGCGGTGTTGGTCAGCTTCGCGTGCGAGGACCAGTACATGGGCAGGTAGAAGCCCGAGTAGAACAGGAAGGACTCCAGCAGGGTCGAAGCGACCTTCTTCTTCAACGGGTCGTCACCGGTGTAGTAAGCCAAAATAATCTTGGCCTTCTTCTGCAAGTGTTCGTTCTCAGAAGCCCAGCGGAACGCCTCGTCAATCTCCTTGGTAGAGGCGAGGGTCGAGAAGATCGAGGAGTACGACTTCGCGTGCACGGACTCCATGAACGCGATGTTGGTGTACACGGCCTCCTCGTGTGCAGTCACCGCATCGGGCAGCAGGGAGACGGCGCCGACGGTGCCCTGGATGGTGTCCAGCAGGGTCAGGCCGGTGAAGACGCGCATGGTCAGCTGCTTTTCTTCGGCGGTCAGGGTCTTCCAGGAGGGCACGTCGTTGCTCAGCGGCACCTTCTCCGGCAGCCAGAAGTTACCGGTCAGACGGTCCCAAACCTCGAGGTCCTTCTCGTCCTCAATACGGTTCCAGTTGATAGCTTCGACCACGTGGTCGACGAGCTTCACCTTTTCGCTCATTAGTATTTCTCCGATTCTTAGGGGCGGTCACGGCGCACACGTACCCGTGCTACCGCGCAGGCGGTTTGCGTGTTTACCGTAACCGCCCCTTCCAGTCTTTAGTTATAGTGTGCCAGCTCAAGCTGAATGCATCACAGCATTCGGGCCTAGAGCATGCAGGATACGCAGCCTTCAACCTCGGTACCCTCAAGAGCCATCTGACGCAGACGGATGTAGTAGATGGTCTTGATGCCCTTACGCCATGCATAAATCTGGGCACGGTTAATATCGCGGGTGGTGGCGGTATCACGGAAGAAGAGGGTCAGCGACAGGCCCTGGTCCACGTGCTGGGTTGCCACGGCGTAGGTGTCGATGATCTTCTCGTAACCAATTTCGTAGGAGTCCTGGTAGTACTCCAGGTTGTCGTTGGTCATGTACGGTGCCGGGTAGTAGACGCGGCCGAGCTTGCCTTCCTTGCGGATCTCAATCTTCGAGGCAATCGGGTGAATCGAAGAGGTCGAACCGTTGATGTAGGAAATCGAGCCGGTCGGCGGAACAGCCTGCAGGTTCTGGTTGTACATGCCGTGCTGTGCGACGTCCGCTGCCAGCTGGATCCACTCCTCGCGGGTGGGGATGTGGTGCTTGGCGAACAGCTCGCGGGTGCGCTCGGTCTGCGGCGCCCATTCCTTCTCGATGTACTTGGCAAAGAACTCACCGGATGCGTACTTCGAGTTCTCGAAGCCCTCGAAACGCTCACCGCGCTCCTTAGCGAGCAACATGGAGGTGCGGATTGCGTGATAGGCCACGGTGTAGAAGTACATGTTGGTGAAGTCCAGCGCCTCTTCGGAGCCGTAGAAGACGTGCTCGCGTGCCAGGTAGCCGTGCAGGTTCATCTGGCCCAGGCCCACGGCGTGGCTCATCTTGTTGCCACGCTCGATGGACGGCACGGAGCGGATGTCGGACTGGTCCGAGACGGAGGTCAGCGCACGGATTGCGGTCTCCACGGTCTTACCGAAGTCGTCGCCGTCCATGGTGAGGGCGATGTTCAGCGAACCGAGGTTGCAGGAGATGTCCTTACCGACGGTCTCGTAGCCGAGGTCGGCATGGTAGGTGGAGGCCTCAGAAACCTGCAGAATCTCGGAGCAGAGGTTCGACATGATGACCTTACCGGCGATGGGGTTCGCGCGGTTGACGGTGTCCTCGAACATCACGTACGGGTAGCCAGACTCGAACTGAATCTCCGCGATGGTCTGGAAGAACTCACGAGCGTTAATCTTGGTCTTGGTGATGCGTGCATCATCGACCATCTCGTAGTACTTCTCGGTGACGTTAATGTCAGAGAAGGGCACGCCGTAGATGCGTTCCACATCGTACGGGGAGAAGAGGTACATGTCCTCGTTCTTCTTGGCCAGCTCGAAGGTGATATCAGGGATGACGACGCCCAGGGAGAGGGTCTTGATGCGGATTTTCTCGTCGGCGTTCTCACGCTTGGTGTCCAGGAAGGCGTAGATGTCGGGGTGGTGCGCGTGCAGATACACGGCACCGGCACCCTGACGTGCGCCGAGCTGGTTTGCGTAGGAGAAGGCGTCCTCCAGCAGCTTCATGACGGGGATAACGCCCGAAGACTGGTTCTCAATCTTCTTGATGGGCGCACCGGATTCGCGCAGGTTGGTCAGGGCGAATGCCACGCCGCCGCCGCGCTTGGAGAGCTGCAGGGCCGAGTTGATGGAGCGGCCGATGGACTCCATGTTGTCTTCCATGCGCAGCAGGAAGCAGGAGACCAGCTCGCCACGCTGCTTCTTGCCCGCGTTGAGGAAAGTCGGGGTAGCCGGCTGGAAGCGGCCCGAGATGATCTCATCCACAATTTCCTCGGCCAGCTTCTCGTTACCTTCTGCCAGTAGCAGTGCCACCATGCAGACGCGGTCCTCGAAACGCTCCAGGTAGCGCTGACCGTCGAAGGTCTTGAGCGCGTAGGAGGTGTAGAACTTGAAGGCACCCAGGAAGGTAGGGAAGCGGAACTTCACGGCGTAGGCACGCTTGAACAGGTTCTTGATGAACTGGAAGTTGTACTTCTCGAAGAGTTCCGGCTCGTAGTACTGGTTCTCGATTAGGTACTCAATCTTCTCTTCCAGGTCGTGGAAGAACACGGTGTTGTTGTTGACGTGCTGCAGGAAGTACTGACGTGCTGCCTGGCGGTCGGCGTCGAACTGAATCTTGCCGTTCTCATCGTAGAGGTTCAGCAGAGCGTTCAGCTCGTGGTAGCTCATCCCCCGGAACTTCTCGGGTACGGTGTTGCCGGTGTGGCTCGCACCGAGAGTTTCTAGTGCTGAGGGCAGTTTTGCGTCCAAAATGCTTCCAATCCTTCGTTGACTTTTTCTACATCTGCTTCGGTACCCATGAGCTCAAACTTGAAGAGCACGGGCACATTGCACTTCTTCGCGACGATATCTGCCGCGATACCGAAGAGCGGGCCAAAGTTAGTGTTGCCGGATCCAATCACACCGAGCATGTTCGCGCGGTTCTGATCCACGTTCAGGAACTTTACCACCTGCGGGGGAACATTGCCTGCGCCTTCGGGCTTGCCATAGGTGGGGACGATCAGCACGAAGGGCTCATCGAGCACCAGGGTGTCTTCGCCGGTGCGCAGGGGCAGGCGGAGACGGCGAGCATGAAGCTTCTCCACGAACTTGTGGGTGTTGCCAGAGATGGAGGAGAAATACACGACGAGCGGCGCGGATGCGTCCGTCAGGACCTCGGTCGCTCGACCCTCAGAGGAATTACGCGCATCCATAAGAATCTTGCGGATTTCTGCGTGTTCATCTGCGGGGTTGGGCGTGAGGACGGTACTCAACGTGAGCTCCTTACTTCGTATGTGCCGATATGGCTGTGTGACGCCGATTCCGTTGATGGGGGTTTCGGCTGGATTTACGCTTCCAGGGCGTTGATCTTATCGGGGCGGAAACCGGACCAGTGCTCCTCGCCTGCAATGACGACGGGTGCCTGCAGGTAGCCGAGGGACTTAACCATTTCAAGGGCCTGAGCGTCTTCGGTGATATCAACCTTGATGTAGCTGATACCCTTCGCGTCGAGGGCGCGGTAGGTCATGTTGCACTGAACGCACTGGGGCTTGGTGTACACGGTCACTACCATGAGAGTGCCTCTTACTTTCTCCCGCTCAGGCGGGTGTATCTTGTGAATGCTTCTGGCGTGTTTTCCTAGAGGCTCCACCGTCGTACCTCTACTCTGCCGGGGCGGTACAGCCCGTCGTGCAGGGGCTTGATAACTGCCTCGCGGTTCTTCGGGGCGGGCCCCTGAGGGGCCTCAGCGGTGGAACCGAGTATTAATACTACATCTAGTGCCAATAGATTTCTGCACCACAAGATGATGTGGTGTGGGGGTCGTGTTTCGTTCGATAAACCCACAGTTGAACCCACTTCATGGGGTGCTTCGACAGCTTATCCACATCCACCCCTGGGCGGAATCCGCCGGATTTTCGGGGGCCTCGCGGGGTTATCCACAGGTGGGGTTTAAGTGGGGCGCTATTTTGAACGCCCCTCCCCACTCGTTTCTTAAGGTGCTTTTAACCTCTATGGCATTTTAAGACATCGGAGGCCGTATTCCTCGGGCTTGATTTAAGGGAAGGTTTCATACTCGCCCATCATGACGCGGAACGACAGGGCTTTAAAGACGAACAGGTTTTCTTAATAGGGGCTAAACCTGAGGGCTGACCGCGGTGAAGGTGTGTGATTAAAGCTGTACAAAAGATTTTTAACTCTCCAGGAGCCGCCGGTGTGTCGTTGGTTTAAGTTGGTTAATCCTTAAACACCCCACAATCTAACGGATAAACCGGAATCTACAGGACGAATTTGGGGCACTCTCACCGCAACCTCACACACCACACACCACGAAGACTACAAAGGCCGACCACCCGCACTGGGGGTGGTCGGCCTTCAACGGCATCTATCCATATATGGGGTACACAGGGGCGCAGAAGCGCCTCGGTGAGAACGTCTAGAAGTCAATTAGCCCCAGATGACGTAGCTTCTTGCTGAGCGTCACGCCATCTGTAGCCTCAATCCACAGGGGCGAGCGCATCATCTGCTCGGCGCGGTGGTCGCTCCACACGCGACCCGAGGAGAGCACGGACTCCCCCACCGTCAGGTTGCGAATCACGATGGCCGCCACGTTGTCCGGGTAGCGTACCGCGAAGCCGTTGTAGATGTACGGGTCGCGTTGCCCGTCGTCACCAACCAGAATCCACTTCATCTGCGGGAACTCTTCAACCAGGCGCTGCAGGGAATCCACTTTATGCTTGGTGCCGGACCGGAACCAGCGGTCGGGGGTCGGCCCCCAGTCGGTGAGGAGGAATGTGCCGCGCGGGTAGCCGTTACGGCTCAGGAATCGGCGCAGGGTCGGGGTGATGTTCCACGCGCCGGTAGACAGGTACATGAACGGTGCGCTCGGCTCGCTACGGCGAATACGGTCGGTCATGACGGCCATTCCGGGGGTTGGGATGCGCGCGTGTTCGTCAAGCACGAAGGAGTTCCAGGCGGCCACTAGGGGACGCGGCAGCATGGTCACCATCACGGTGTCGTCGACATCCATGATGACGCCCAGTTTCTGCGACTCCGGCACGATATAAACGCTGGTAGCTACGGCACGCGACCCGGGCACGTACATGATGACCTCATGCATGCCGGGTTCCAGGTCAATGGTGAGCTTCACGTCGAGCACGCCGCCGCGGTCGGTGTACGCCTCGTACTTGGTGCCGCCGATAACGATGGTGACCGGTGCATCCGACATGGCGATTGCGGTGAAGGCGCGCCAGCCTCGCATGGGGTTGGCGGTGTCTTGGGTACCTTCAACAACCTGGAGGAGCCGTTCAAGATCGACTGTGTTGTAGAGGGCTCGGGCAATGATACGCACCCAGCCCGGGTTCCCTTCGGAGGCAACTCGCCCGTACCCTTCGCTGGGGACGAGAATCGGTTCGCGGCCGGCGGCGATAGCGCGCTTTTCACGCCATCGGTGCAGGCGGTCGGCTACGCGGTAACCGATGTTAACCGCCTCGTCAGCGGCGTCATTGACTAGGTTGCGCAATTCGTTATCCCCTCAGACTCTTACCCCACTAGTGTAACTGAGCCTGTCCTCCGGCGCGCTGAGCCTAGCGTACCGATACCTTTAAATACGCGGGTGAGGACGGGCTGTCACTGTGATATGCGCATTATTTGGGGTGGCGGGGCCGTTCAAGTTCTTCCGGAACCCGTGCGGGCGTTATCCTGGAAGATATGATCCACTCACAGCCTAACCGCCGACTTTTTGTGCTCGGCACCGCTATGCTTCCGCTCATCGCAGCCTGCTCGAAGAAGTCGGGCAACGACTACGACAGCACGAGCGGCAACTTTACTCCCTACCAGGCCGGTAGCGAGAGCCCCACCGCTACTCCTCGGCCTGCCGCCACGAATTCACCGACCCAGTCCGTCACCGGCAACCCGATTGATAAGCCGCGTGAGTGGCCGGGCGTAGGTAACGCTCTTATGGGTGAAGGAAAGTATATTGCGTGGACGGTTGATGATGGCGCCAGCCCCGAGGCGATTCGCGGCTACGCTGAGTTCTCTAAGCGCACGAATACGCGTCTGACTTTCTTTATTAACGCCTCGTACGTGGGTTTTAAGGATAATGTTGACGCGCTCCGCCCGCTGGTTCAGAGCGGTCAGATTCAGATTGCGAACCACACGTACAACCACGCCGACCTGACTACCCTGGATGCCGATGGTGTGAAGGCTGAGTTGCAGCGCAACGAGGACGAGATTATGAGTATCTTCGGTGTCTCGTCGAAGCCGTACTTTCGCCCGCCGTATGGCCGTTACAACGAGGCCGTGCTGAAGGCTGCCGGTGAGATTGGTTTTACCCGCCCGGTCATGTGGAACGGCACGACCGGCGACGAGGCAAAGACTAGCGCCCGTGTGATTTACATGCGTTCGCTACGCTACATGCTTCCGCAACAGATTATTCTGGGCCACCTGAACTATGAGACGATCGTTCCGATTCTGGATAAGCTCAAGGGTCTGTTGGATGAGCGCGGTTTGACCCCGGTTACGATTCATGACTACTACGGTGACGCTTCGGAGGAGGAGATTAAGGCTGCGGCCCCCAGCCCGACTGCAACCCCCGAGCCGAGTGAGACTCCTTCTGCGGATGCAACGAGCGCGGCTCCCACACCGACCCCTACTCCCACGCCGACTCCTCGGTACGAGGATGAGGTAGCCGCTACCAAGGCCCCCTCGCAGCCGGCCGCTACCACGCGCGCATCCCAGCCGGCTCAGCCGCAGCCTGCGGCCACGCGTCCGGCCGCTACTTCGGCCCCTGCCGCGGCCAACCGCTAGGCCGATTCTGGTCGGGTTGGGTCGCGAGATACGCTCGACTTTCAGGCTGTGACATGCGCGAAGCCCTCTCTCTCCCCGAGCGGGAGGGAGGGGGCTTCGCCGTGCCCGGCTTTGCCGATTCTCTCTCCCCCGATTCGATGAACGACGGAGCTCGCCGAACAGCGGGCGGGTCGTGCAGGAATAAACGGGGCGGTCGGTACGTTGGGTGAGCGTAGAGTGGCGGCGACTGCCGCATCCGAACGAGAGAGGAATAGATAGATGCGTATTGATATTTGGTCCGATATTGTGTGCCCCTTCTGCTACGTGGGCAAGCGTAACCTGGAGCTGGCGCTCGCCGAGTTTGAGCACCGTGACGAGGTTGAGGTGGTGTGGCATAGTTTTGAGCTGGACCCGTCGGCTACGGAGAATCCTGCCGTTTCGCTGCCCGAGCTGATTGCCGGTAAGTATCAGATGTCGCTGGAGCAGGCGATTGCGAGCCAGGAGTCGTTGGCGGAGCGCGCCCGCGAGGTGGGTTTGGATTTCAACTGGCGGCAGGCGCGGTACGGTAACACGTTTGATGCGCACCGCGTGATTCACTATGCGGCGGAGCAGGGTTTGGCTTCGGCGGCGCAGGAAGCGTTTAAGAAGGCGTACTTTACGCAGGGCCGTTCGGTGCAGGATCACGAGTCGATTCTGGATATTGCTTCTGAGATTGGCCTGGATACTGCCGAGGTTGAGGCCGTGTTGAAGAGTGACCGTTACGCGGCGGATGTGCGTGCTGATGAGCAGTTGGCGCGCCAGCTGGGTATTACCGGTGTGCCGTTCTTCTTGATTGAGTCGAAGTGGGCGGTGAGCGGTGCCCAGCCCGCGAAGATGCTGGTGCAGGCGCTGCGTCAGGTGTGGGAGGAGACTCACCGCGTTGAGTTTTTGAACCCGCTGGCGGGCATTTCGGGTGAGGCTGCGGGTGCCAATGCTGCGGAGGCGGGCCCGTCCTGCGATGTGAACGGCAACTGCTCCTAGAACTGCTGAGAGGTGCGCGGCGGGGGGCTACTCCCCTAGTTCCCCCATCTAGTGCAGACACCCTAATAGAGCGAAGCCCCCTTGTGCCGGTCCTTGCGTGAACCGGGCGCGAGGGGGCTTTGGCGTGCCAGATTGGCGTTTCTTCCCTTGTCGGAACGTTTGAGGGGCTCAATATTGTCTGCGGGTGGGATTGTTTTCCTTTACACTGGAGTGTGTGTTCTACGGTGAACACGCTTATCCACTCACTTTTCAAGGAATATTGTGTTGAAAATTCACGCCGCAACCGCTGGTGTTCTTGCGGGTGCTCTGCTGCTGACTGGTTGCTCTTCGTCTGTTCGCGTTCCGAAGTCTGTGCCGTCTGCGTCTTCGTCGGCTTCTGCTTCGGTTAGCCCCTCGGTTTCAGCTACTCCTAGTTCTTCTCCGAGTGCGTCTGCGACTCCTTCGGAGTCTCCTACCCCGACGGAGACTCCATCGCCGATTCCTCCGGCTGAGGCTCCCACCCAGGCGCCGGCTACTGAGGCACCTTCTGTTGCTGCACCGGCTGCTCCGGTTTCTGAGGCGCCCGCGCAGCAGGCCCCGGCTCAGGAAGCTCCTGCGCAGCAGGCTCCGGTAGCTACGGAGGCGCCCGCGCAGGCTCCGGCGGCTGAGGCTCCTGCTCAGCAACAGGCTCCGGCTCAGCCTGTTCAGCAGGCTCCGGCGCAGTCGAGTGTTTATTACGAAACATGCGCTGATGCTCGTGCGGCTGGTGCGGCGCCCCTGCATCGTGGCGAGCCGGGTTACCGCCCTGGTCTAGATAAAGACGGTGACGGCGTGGCGTGCGAGCCGAAGAAGAAGCACTAAGCTTCTACCCCCAGGTATAGCGAAGCCCCCTCGTACTATTTCTAGTACGAGGGGGCTTCGCCGTGCCCGGAAGGCTCACGTCAGTTGGCGTGAACTCAACCGGGGCTGGGACAAGTAAGCTTAGCCGGTCGGCACTACGGCGACCTAACCGTAATAGTCGCGAATCGTAACAGTCGTGAGCCCCATACGGTCCATCAGGCCCCTAATCTCATCCATCACCGAAATCACCCCGGGGTAATTCAGGTGACCAATAATGATGCGCTGCGCATCCACGTACTCCTTCGCAAAACGAAGCACCTCCTGCGAGGGAATATTCGAAGAATCAGCCAAGGAGCCATACCACAGCACCGGGCGAGTGAAACCGCACGAGGCCGCAGCCGCCAGCACGCGCGCATCATAATACCCGTACGGAGGGCGGAAATACGGCTTCGACGACACCCCAAAAAGCCGCTGAATCTCCTCGTCGTTGCGCGTCAGCTCCCGAACGATCTGCTCATCGCTGAGTTTGGTCAGCGCGGCGTGACTATACGTGTGGTTCGCAATCTGCAACTGCCCGCTCTTCACCAGCGGAAGCAACAGCTCGCGGTGCTGCTCAAAAGAGGGGTACTGGCCATTAATAAAGAACGTGAGGCGCGTGCCGGTGCGGCGAGCAAACTCGGCATACGCGCGCACCACATCAGGGTTGGCGCCGTCATCAACCGTCCAGGCGACATACTTGCCCTCACCAACAAGCCCCGTCTGCGGCCCATCCCAGGGGCGAGGCGTCGGCACAGGGTTACCGGGAGCCTGCGTGCTACCAGAACTCGGCGCGGCGGAAGGAGTAGCGCTCGCGGAACCACTCGGCGCGACAGAAGCAGAGGCATTGGGGCTACCGGAAGCGGTAGGGCTACCCGTCGCGCCTGCGTTGACACCGGTCGTCGAAGAGCAGGAGGTGAGAGCAAGACCCAGAGAGCCCAAGCCCAAGGCGCCCAAGCTGAGGAGTACGCCGCGGCGGGAGGCCACGGAATGATAAATCATGGTGTTTCTATGATCCCGATGCGCCTCGAACGACATCGGGTTTTGAGCGGTGTTCATACTCTCAGTGTAAAATAGCAACCCCTCCGAGCATCTAACAAGTCAAAAGATTACGTCAAAACACTTCAGTGAAGAAGCCACCCATATCTCATACATCAACTTTTTTCCTGAAGCCCCCACTCCACCACAAAGCCCCCTATACGCCTCAGCGCAAGGGGGCTTCACAACACAACTCAGGTGACCGCGGCACAGCACACAGGCCACGCGACAGCTAGCGAGGCTGGTAGGTGCGAGCACGCTCCGCACGCGCACGGCGCACCTCAGCATCCCGAAGAACCGGAACCAGAAGACGCACCAGCTGCTTAATTCCGCGCATCACCAGCTCAATCCACAACGCCGCAGACAGCACGCCCGCAGCACGCGGGTGACGGCGACGCACCCACCTCAACGACAGCAACGAAAACACAAAATACGCCGGGTACAGGAGAGCCTCACGAAAACGGAGAGCCTGCCGAACAACGGGATTCTGAGAAAGCTTCTTCATACCACCAGTATATCCAGCCAAACGGCACAGCCACACCGAGGCACCGGCTACGCCCCGGACTCACCCACCAGCTCAGCCGAAGGATTAGCCGATGCACCACCCGCAGGCAAAGACACCACAGAACTACCCGCCGGCTCCATCACAGCGCCCTCCCCCACCAGCTGAGAAGGAGCGGACCCCTCGGGACCCGACAGAATCGTCACGTTCATGCGGCGTAGCGCATCCGTATCAGTAATCGTGTCATCGTTATCAATCAGGTACACCCGGTAGCCGTCAGCAGTCAGGCGGCGCATCAGCTCCAAGAGCATATTCTGCGCCACCTCATCCACCGCGTACACGCGCGTCACATCCAGCGCGACCTTCGAACCCTCCATCGGGGCGTCCACAATCTCGCGAATCACGCGCTCCACACCCGCGAAGCGAATGCGGCCCTGCAGCTGAATCAGGCGCATGGCCTCGGGGCCGGAACCAATCTGGTAGTCCGCGCGCAAGGCCGAGCGCGCCACCGTCGGCACGTTCATCACGTGCATGCCCATGTCTTCAGAGAACTTCTCGAAGAGCTCCACACCGCGCACGCTATTACCGTGCCCGTCCAGGCGCGGAGAAAACGTCGCCACACCCAACTGGCCCGGAACCGCACCGATAATGCCGCCGCCCACGCCGCTCTTCGCCGGAACACCCACCTGGGTCGCCCAGTCACCCGCGGAGTTGTACATGCCGCACGTGAACATGACGCTCAACACCTGACGCACCACACCCTTCGGAACCACCTGCTCCCCCGTCACCGGGTGCACACCGTAGTTCGCGAGAGTCGCAGCCATCAGAGCCAAGTCCTTCACCGTAACCATGAGCGAGCACTGGCGCGTGTACCCCTGCACCGACACCTCCGGATCACCCGTCAAGATGCCGTGGCCGCGCAGCATGTGCGCAATAGCGTAGTTGCGGTGCGCGTGCTCCAACTCAGACTCGTACACGCGCTCATTCACCGACAGCCGACG
Organism: Rothia mucilaginosa; assembly: GCF_901875305.1. GTDB lineage: Bacteria > Actinomycetota > Actinomycetes > Actinomycetales > Micrococcaceae > Rothia. The sequence continues at coordinate 158,081 of NZ_CABFLY010000006.1, read as the reverse complement.
GCCCGCAAAAGCCGACAGGCCCGAAATAACGCGCTCCATACGCTCACCCTGCGTAGCCCCCGGAGGACCCACCAGCGAGTGAGTGGTAATCGCACCAGCGTTAATCATCGGGTTCAACGGCTTACCCGAGCCGTCCTCCAGCGACAGCTCATTGAAGGGCTCGCCCGAGGGCTCAACGCCAACCTTCGCCAGCACGTCATCAAAACCGCGATCAGCCAGAGCCAACGCATACACGAAAGGCTTAGAAATCGACTGAATCGTGAACTCCACGTCGCTATCACCCGCAACGTACTGCTCACCATCAACCATCACGATGGACGTAGCCAGGCGATCCGGATTAACAGCCGCCAGCTCGGGAATATAGTTCGCCAGCTCCCCAGAAGTATCGGAGGCGACCGCCGCCAAGGAGTCAACAAGATACGTGGCGATAGGTGAATGCATGGTCTCCTCCGTGATGCTGATTCAGTGTTCGGGGCACGTTCCCGGATGCATCAGAGAACCCGGACATACCCCACCTACGAGTGTATCTTTTGCCGCCAAAAGCTACCAACTACCGCCCCCAATGACAGCCGAGTGGACAGCCCAGCACGGTACAGATCAAAACACGGAGCTACGCACAACAACAAGCACAAACCCGGTGCCGGGAACGTACCCCCCCCCCGGCTAGGGGTGGCGAACCGACTGCGGCTCCTGACCACCCAGCTCAGCGGTCTCCAACTGGAAGGTCGAATGCTCCACCGACACCTCAAAATGGTGAGCCACGCACGAACGGATACGGTCCAAAATCGCCACCGCAGAACCGTCCCGGAAACAAGAATCTGCCACCACCACGTGCGCGGTCACCACCGGCAGGCCCGTCGCCACCATCGAGGCGTGCACATCGTGCACCTCCACCACGCCGTCAACACTCAAGATATGCTCGCGCATCGCATCCAAGTCCAGCCCATCCGGGGTGAACTCCATGAGCACCGCCGTCGTCTGCTTCATCAAACGTACCGCACGCGGCACAATCAGTGCCGCAATAAACAGACCGGCCAAAGCATCCGCCCGATAGAAACCGGTCAACCAAATCACCACAGCCGCCACAATCACGCCCAGCGAACCCAGGGCATCATTGAGCACCTCCAGGAATGCGGCACGCATATTGAAGTTCGCATTTCGGCCCGAAGCCAGCACCACAATGCCAACAACATTCGCCACCAAACCGACCACACCAAAAACCAGCAACTCAGCACCAGGCACCTCAGGAGCCGCAAACAGACGATGCACGCCCTCCACCGCAGCATAAATACCCACCGCTAGCAGGAGCACCGACTGCCCCAGAGCCGCCAGCACCTCAATACGGCGGAAACCCCACGTATGGCGCGAGGTCGCCGGACGCGTCATGAGCGAAGCCGCGGTGAGCGCCACCAGCAGACCGGAGGCATCCGTAATAGCGTGCGCCGTATCCGTCAGCAGGGCCAAGCTACCCGTCACCAGCGAGCCAACCGCCTGCGCCAACACAATAATGACCGCCAGGCTAAAGGCAACCAGAAGACGCGGACGCATCGAAGCGGCATCCTCCGGACTCGGAACGTGCGAATGATTGTGATGATGACCGTCGTGGTGAGCGTGTGCGTACTCTCCCATGAACCTCTCCTTGAGATGTGGCTGGTGTGAGATGACCAGCGTGGGAAGACCGGCATAAGCCGGCAGGCGACGCAAACAACTGAGAGTCCGTCGCCTCCAGAACGAAACCACGATGCAAAAAGTCTAGAGATAGCAAAATCGCCCGATTCATACGAAACGGGCGATTGGCACCTCAACCGAGGTTTCCGTGGAGATAAGGGGACTCGAACCCCTGACCCCCTGCATGCCATGCAGGTGCGCTACCAGCTGCGCCATATCCCCATATTCTGTTACGTTCCTCAAGGGGGCAACATGAATATATTACACACTCCTCAGAGGGCGATGCAAATCAAGAACAGCTCAAATTCAAAAAAATTCAAAAATTTCAGGAGCCCCAAACTGCCCCACCCACGGCACATAAAACACCGCAAATACAATGAGGCGAACACAGCGAGGGGTGAGCCCACGCCCCGCATGTGCACCACATGCAAGGCACCGAACCCACCCTTCACGCAAACGCTACGGAGGCGCAACTCAGAGCGTCACGCCCCACGGTGCAGTCCGAAAATCTAAACCTCGTCCTGCGCCGGGATGATGCGTGCGGCCTCCTCCTCGGACTCAGCCTCGATGTCGAAGGGAGCCTCGTTCTCCACACCCAGCTCGATGCGCGGGGCCTGGGCCCACAGGCGATCCAGGGCGTAGAACTCGCGGTCCTCCTCATGCTGAACGTGAACCACAATATCGCCGAAGTCCAGCAGAATCCAACGACCCGAGGAACGACCCTCACGGCGTACAGGCTTCAGACCAGCCTGCTCACGCAGGGCGTCCTCAACCTCGTCAGCCACGGCGTTCACCAGGCGCTCATTATGAGCCGAAACCACCAGGAAACCGTCAATCAGACCCATGGCGTCGGCAGCATCCACAGCGAACAGGTTCGTTCCCTGCTTCTCCTCCGCCGCACGGGCGGCAATGCGCAGAGCCTCAACCGAGGACTGTGCAGCAGTCATGTTTTCCTTTCTTGCCGGTCATTCCCACCGGCAGCACCCCGCGGGGCGTATTCTCACGGCCTACTTCGGGCCAAAAATCATAATCAAGCCAACAACAACCAGGGCCAGCAACAGAACAATCCACAGCCAGGCCAGAGAAGTCTTCTGAGCCGGCTTCAGCACCTCATGCTCCGACTGGTTCTCGGCAACCTTCTCAGCGAAAGACTTTTCAGATTCCTTCTTCTGAGCGCTACTATCCGCACGCTCCACCGAAGCCACCGGGGCGCTCTTAGACTTGGCAGACTCATCCGCCGCGAGCTCAGCCAGCGCCACCGAATCCTCAGGATCCTGGCGGTCCACCATGCGCTGCAGCAACTCCTCCACCTCATCCGGGCTCAGAGCCACGGTCGGATCGCCATCCACCGAATCCACGGTGTCACCAGAAACCGAGCCGTCCAGAACGCTCAAGTCAAGGCCCTGCGCGTTCACAGCGCTCACACGGGTGGGCAAGTTGGAGGATGCACCCTCATCCTTCTGCACCTCGGAAGCCTCGGACTCCTGAGCATCCTGAGACTCGGAAGATTCCTCATCCTCAACCGCTACAGAAGCGTAGTCGACAACACGCTCGTCAACCTTCGGCTCGTCGCGCACGAGGTACTCGTGCATCTTCGGCTCAGGCTCCTCCTCCTTGACCACGGTAATCACCGGGATCGAAGAGGTCAGCGGGCTATCCACCGCCGAGGGATTAGTGGCATCCACACGGTTCTTTGCAATCTCCTCGGGACGCAGAATACGCAAGCTACTGGTCAGAGGAGCCGGCTCATGCAGCTTCTCCTCATCATTCGCCTCAGTCTCAATCTTGCCCTGGGCCGCCAACGCCGCAAAACGACGCTGAACCGCCAGAACCTGCGGATCAATCGCGCCAGCATTCACCACGGAACCCATATTATCTACAGGCTTCGGGTTCTCCCCGCGGCGGTGCGCACGCAGGTACTCGGCAACTTCCTCACGGTAACGGGCGAGACGGCGCGGACCCATCACCTTGGTCGGCGGCGGCACCTCAATGCCGTCTTCAGTCACGTACGTCTCGTAGAGGTACGCTTCGTCCTCGCTATAGGGCTTCGAACCCGCAGCTTCACTCATGTGTTCCCCCATTATTCGTCGATTCGGGTGACTGCTCCGCCTCATCCTTCACACGAGGCAGACCGTCACGGTAGGCCGTCAAAGCGTCCTTCTTATACAGCCCATACTTCGCAATATACTGCACCACACCATCGGGTACCAGGTACCAGATGGGAGCATCCTCAGCCGCACGACGGCGAATATCGGTCGAAGAAATCGCCATCGCAGGAATCTTCAGCGTCGTAATATGACGCCCCTCCGCAAGAGGAGGATCCAGCGTATGATCGGGGCGGGTCACTCCCACGAACGTCGCAAGATCCCACAGCTTATGGGCATTGCGCCAGGTCATAATCTGGCTGATGGCGTCCGCCCCGGTAATGAAGAACAGGTCAGCATCGGGGCGCAGGCTACGCAGCTCGTTAAGCGTATCAAAGGTGTACGTGGCGCCGCCACGGTCAATATCAATACGGCTCACCGTAAAACGCGGGTTCGACGCCGTCGCAATCACCGTCATCAGATAGCGATGCTCGGCATCACTCACGTGCCGCTCCCCCACCTTCTGCCAGGGCTGACCGGTCGGAACAAAAACAACCTCATCCAAATCAAACACCGCGGCAACCTCACTGGCCGCCACCAGGTGCCCGTGATGAATCGGGTCAAACGTTCCACCCATCACGCCCAAACGCACCCGTCCAGGAACGCGAGGGGGAATTGACTCGAAACTCGGAGCATCGAAATCAAACTGAATAGGCTGATCACTCACAGAAGCCGTCCTTGCTGGGGACAGAGACCGCACCGGAAAACAACGCGCCCACCGGTGAGGATACGGGTAAATACACGGATGCGCGCACCAGCCGACAGACCAACTCGGGACGCCGGATGCACGTGCATACACCCATCTATGCTACCGTCTCGATGCTAAAAACAACGAAATGACGGGGGTGAGCTAAGCCGCGGGTGGAACACCCGAGACCTGACTCACCCCCACCATCACAATGTGGACTGTGCCTTAGTCCTCGTCCTCGATGCTGAGCATGTCGATGCTCTCGTCGACCTTGCCTTCCTTGAGCTTCTTGCGGTACTCCACAGACTCGGTCCAGACGCCAGCCACGCGCTCGGACTCCAGCTCGGCACGAGCCGCAGCCTTCGCATCCATGCGTTCCTTGTACTCCACACGCTTCTGAGCGCGGGTCGGGCGGATAATCTCCTCCAGGCGAGCGTCGGTACCGCGCGGCGAAGAGAGCAACTCGGCGCCGCCAACCATAGTCGGCTCCCAGTCGAAAATCACAGAGTTGTCGCTCTCGCCAATCACCACGGCGTCGCCCGCGCGGGCACCGGCCTTAAACAGCTCGTCCTCAACACCCAGGCGGGCCAGACGGTCCGCCAGGTAGCCGACCGCCTCGTCATTGTTGAAGTCGGTCTGCTGGATCCAACGCTCAGGCTTCTCACCAATCACGCGGAACAGCGGCTCCAGGTTGCGCTCCTCGCGACGAATCACGAACTCCTGCTTCTTCTTATTGCGGAAGCCCTTCGGGCGAATCACGGGGGTCTCGACGGTCACACGCGCAGCCTCCTTCTCAGCGGCAGCGCGGGCGGCACGGTCCTCCTCCACGAGCTTTGCCATCGCGAAGATGAGAGGCTTCAAACCCTCATGCGAGGCAGTCGAAATCTCGAAGACCTTAAAGCCCATCTCCTCGAACTCGGGGCGCACAAACTCGGCCAGCTCACGAGCCTCAGGCACGTCAATTTTGTTCAACACCACAATCTGCGGACGCTCGTGCAACGGCACGGTCACGCCCGCGGTCGGGTCGACCTCGTAGTTCTGCAGCTCGCCGCGAATCACCTCGAAGTCGCTAATCGGGTCACGGCCGGGTTCCAGAGTCGCGCAGTCAATCACATGCACGAGCGCCGAGGAGCGCTCCACGTGACGCAGGAAGCGGTGGCCCAGGCCACGCCCCTCCGAGGCGCCCTCAATCAGACCCGGCACGTCGGCCACCGTGTAGCGCACATCGCCCGCCTGAACCACGCCCAGGTTCGGGATTAGGGTCGTAAACGGGTAATCCGCAATCTTCGGGCGTGCCGCGGAGATAGCGGCAATCAACGAGGACTTACCCGCCGAGGGGTAACCCACCAAGGCCACATCCGCGATGGACTTAAGCTCCAGCACAATATCGGCCTCTTCACCGGGGGTGCCCAACAGCGCGAAGCCGGGGGCCTTACGCTTCGTCGAAGCCAACGCGGCGTTACCCAGTCCGCCCATACCGCCGCGCGCGGCGATGTACTCGTCACCAACGTGCAACAGGTCGGCCAGCACATTGCCCTCGCGGTCCTTCACCACGGTGCCCTGCGGCACGGTCAGAACCAAGTCCTCACCGTTGAAGCCGTGGTGCATGTCGCCACGACCAATATCGCCATTCGGGGCGTGCTGGTGCGGGCTGTGATGGTACTCCAGCAGGGTCGTGGTCTGGTTATCAACGCGCAGAACCACCGCGCCACCGTTACCACCGTTACCACCGTTCGGGCCGCCCAGCGGCTTAAACTTCTCACGTCGCACGGAGACGCAGCCGTTGCCTCCGCGACCGCCGGAAACATGCAAGACCACGCGGTCCACGAATTCCGCCACGGGTTCTCCTATCTTGGAAAGTCTTCTCTTCGCCGACGCCTCAACGCCCAATGGGCGGATGCGTCAACAGGCGCAGCCGGGTTGGGGCGCGCCTCCTCGCGAGGACCAGCGCACGGCGTGCGGGTCACTCGCAGAACGGGAGTTATAGCGAGAGGGGGTAGACTCGCGCCTACCCCCTCTGCCCTAGCGGTGAGTATTACTCAGCTGCAGCCAGGATGTTAACGACCTTGCGGCCCTTGCGGGTACCGAACTCGACGGTGCCTGCTGCCAGAGCGAACAGGGTGTCGTCGCCACCGCGGCCAACGTTCAGGCCGGGGTGGAAGTGGGTGCCGCGCTGACGAACGATAATCTCGCCTGCGTTGACGGACTGGCCGCCGTAGCGCTTAACACCGAGGTACTGGGGGTTCGAGTCACGACCGTTACGGGTGGAGCTTGCGCCCTTCTTGTGTGCCATTCTGTATTCCTACCTTAGGGTTGAATTCCGGTTCGCTTCGATTACGCGTTGATAGCGGTAATCTTGACGGTGGTCAGCTCAGCGCGGAAGCCCTGACGCTTCTTGTAACCGGTCTTGTTCTTGTACTTCTGAATAACGATCTTCGGACCGCGCAGGTCCTCGACCTTCTCAGCAACAACCTTGGCGGAAGCCAGGGACTTTGCGTCAGCGGTGACCTTGTCACCGTCGACGAGCAGCAGCACGGGCAGCTCGATGGTGCTGCCGGGCTCGCCTGCAACACGGTCAAGGGTAACGAGGTCGCCGACGGAAACCTTCTCCTGGCGGCCGCCAGCGCGTACAATCGCGTATGCCACTATGGGACTCACTTTTCTCGACAACTTGCTTCTTGGATCTCACTCGAATGAGCAGCCTGCGCTTTCATTACTGTGCGCCCTCCCCGCCGGTCGGATAACCGCGAAAGGAGGAACGGCCCGTGCGTTCCGACGGGATTGCCCGCCGGAGCCACCACGCGAGGCTCACCGGTGGTGTCTCTCTCCCGCACGTTCCAACCTCAGCCGAATACTCGACCGAGCCAAAGACGATGCGGGTGGGAGCGGTGTCTCCCGCTGGCCCTGCGTCGATAGGGCTTCACTGAGATAAACACCAGTCCTTAAGAATACGGCATGAAGGACGGGCCGCGCAATAGAGCTACCTCACCGAAATATGCGGATGCGGCGTGATGTTCCTCAACCACACCCCGGTGCGCTCCCCCAGCATGTTCCCGGCAGACTCCCCACGTACCCTCCCCCGATGCGCTTTCCCCCGGCAGGCAGACCGGCGGACGCAAAATGGCGATGGCTAAACGGAAAAGGCCCCGGCGGCGTGGATTCCTCCACCCCGTCGGGGCCTTTTCATTATCTGCTACTACGCGCGAACCGCAGGGCTAATCGTCCTTACCCAGGCGCTTGATGTCGGCAGCAGCCACACCGATGCCAAGCATCGTCGGAGCCGAAGCCTCCTCGATGGCCGGGGCCACATCCGCCACGGAAGCGGAAGCCACCACAGAACCGTGAGCGCTCTCGGCAGTATCGACGGTCACGACCTTCGAACCCACGCCGGCGCTCGAAGCGGCACGGCGGGTGCGGCGCTTGCGCGGGGCCGGAGCAGACGGCGCAACCGATGCGGGCTGGGCCGGCTTCTGCTCCGCCTTCTCCTGCTTCGGTTCAGCAGGCTCAACCGAAGGAGCACCAATCACACCGGTCACGGCCGGGCGGGTGCCCTGCTCACGCTGACCGTTCTGATCAGCCGACTCGGCGGCGCGGCGTGCACGGCGACGCGACGCGCGGGGAGTCTCGCGGACATCCTCAATACGAAGGTCCTCACGCTCAGCACGCTTCGACTCGGAACGTTCGGTGTGCTCCGCACGCTCGGAACGGCGCTTGGAGGAACGCTCCTCACGACCCGGGCGAGAAGATTCACCCTCAGGACGGGCGATACGGCCAGCCTTCTGCGAGGCACGAGCCTTCGCCTCACCCGCACGAATCGCCTCAAAACGATCCGAAGAACGGCTAAAGCGCGGGTCGAGCTCGGGATCAACATGGTGATCCATCACGCCGGAATCCGAACCCTCCACCGCTGCAATCGCGGTATCGTCCAACTCATGACGCTTCTCGGAGCGGTTCTGACGAGAACGACCCGAACGGGAGTTCTTCTCCTCACGCTGAGGCTTTTCCTCGCTCTTCTCCTGGGCGGCCGCTTCCTCTTCCACACGGTCGAAAGCGCTAGCCAGCTGCTCCAGGGAGAAGCCACCCTGCTCACCTGCCCATTGGCCATCGGTTACCTCAGAGACCTTCTGCTCGCGTTCAGCAACCTCGGCGTGAGCCTGCTCGCTCGCCTCTGCGATACCCTGAATCTCCTGCTCCAGCGAGAGCTCAGCGGTCTCGGCGCGGCGCGAACGCTTGCGGCGCTTACGCTTCTTGCGGGTCGAGGTGGTCTCCTCCGAGCCCTCCTCGTTCTGGACAGAAGCTGCGGCCACGGCGGCCATCGCATTGCGACGCTCGGCCTTCTTCGACTCCAGCGCGTCCTGCTTCTGCTGGTCACGCGAATCCTCACGGGAGGCCGAACGGGCACGCTTACGCTCGTTACGGTCGTGGCGATGAATGAAGTCGGAGGCGCCACCACTACGGCCACTCAGCGGCTGATCGTGAACAATCAGACCGCGGCCAGCGCAATGCTCGCAAGGCTCCGAGAAGACCTCAAGCAGGCCGGTGCCCAGGCGCTTGCGGGTCATCTGAACCAGACCCAGCGAAGTCACCTCGGTCACCTGATGCTTGGTGCGGTCGCGGCCCAGGCACTCAATCAGTCGGCGCAACACCAGGTCACGGTTCGACTCGAGCACCATGTCGATGAAGTCAATCACGATGATGCCGCCGATATCGCGCAGACGCAGCTGACGCACAATCTCCTCAGCCGCCTCCAGGTTGTTCTTGGTGACGGTCTCTTCAAGGTTGCCGCCGCTACCGGTGAACTTACCGGTGTTCACGTCCACCACGGTCATGGCCTCGGTGCGGTCAATCACGAGCGAGCCACCCGAGGGCAGGTAGACCTTGCGGTCCAGAGCCTTAGCCAACTGCTCGTTAATGCGGTAGTGATCGAAAAGGTCCTCCTCGCCGTCCCACTTCTGCAAGCGCGAAACCAGGTCGGGTGCCACGTAGGTCACGTAGGCTTCGATGGAATCCCAGGCATCCTGACCCTGAACGATCATCGCGGTGAAGTCCTCGTTGAAGACGTCACGCACGGTCTTAATCATCAGGTCAGGCTCCTGATAGAGCATCTCCGGAGCCAGCACCTTGCGGGAGTTAGCCTTCTCCTGAATCTCTTCCCACTGCGCGCGCAGACGGTTAATGTCGTGGGTCAGCTCCTCCTCGGAGGCACCCTCAGCCGCGGTGCGCACAATCACGCCGGCACCCTCGGGCAGCTTGTCCTTCAGAATCTTCTTCAGACGCGCACGCTCGGTGTCGGGCAACTTGCGAGAAATACCGGTCATTGAACCGCCCGGCACGTACACCAGGAAGCGGCCCGGCAGAGAAACCTGGCTGGTCAGACGGGCACCCTTGTGGCCAATCGGGTCCTTGGTGACCTGCACCAGCACCGAATCGCCCGGCTTCAGAGCATTCTCAATCTTGCGGGGCACGCCGTCCAAACCGGTGACGTCCCAGTTAACCTCGCCCGCGTAAAGCACAGCGTTACGGCCACGTCCAATATCGACGAAGGCAGCCTCCATAGACGGTAGGACGTTCTGCACCTTACCCAGGTACACGTTACCAATCAGGGAATCCTGCTGAGTCTTCGACACGAAGTGCTCAGCCAGCACGCCATCTTCGAGCACACCAATCTGAATACGGCTATCCTTCTGACGGACCACCATCTGACGGTCCACGGACTCGCGGCGCGCCAGGAATTCAGCCTCGGTCACGATGTGACGGCGGCGACCCAGGGAACGGGATTCGCGGCGACGCACACGCTTAGCTTCCAGACGGGTCGAGCCACGCACGCCGGTCACGGTATCGGATGCGTGAGAGTCAGCCAGGCGCGGTGCGCGCACCTTGGTGACGGTCTCAACATCGTCTTCGACACCGCCTTCAATCTCGATGTCCTCGGTACCGCGGCGACGGCGACGGCGACGGTGACTGGTCACCTCAGCCTCTGCGGCTGCCTCCTCGCGACGGCGCTCCATGCGGTCCTTGCGCTTCTGCTCTTCAGCGGCGGCGCGGCGAGCTTCACGCTCGAGCTTGGCTGCCACTGCGAGCTCACTCAGCTCCTCGGGCTCGGGGGCCACGAACAGCGGCATTGCGCCCATGGGGGTGCGCGAGCGAAGCTCCTGCAGCTTCTCACGCTGCAGGTCGCTCAGGGTCTTAACGGGCTCGGCGGGTGCCTCCTCGTCGGCTACCTCTTCAACAACGGAAACCTCAGCTTCGAGTACCTCAGCCACGCCGTCGGTTGCCGCGGGCGCTGCATCAGCGGAGCCGGTCTCAGCATTCTCAGCCTGCTTCTCGGCGGCTTGCTCTGCCTCGACCTGAATCTCGGCTTCCGCGGCGGCCTCGCCCTCGACGAATTCGGCTTCGGCAGCCTCTTCTGTGGCTTCTTCGGCCTTCTCTGCCGCGGTCACCTTCTCAACCTTGGCGATCTCCTCGACCTTAGCGGTCTTCTCGACGGTCTCGACCTTACCCACCTTCTCGACCTTAGCGACCTCTTCAACCTTCGCCATGCGCTCCTGGGCGGCGGGAGCCTCCACAGCCTCAACAGACTGCTTCTCGACAGCCGCAAACAAGCTGTTCAGGGTCGAAGCAACCTCAGACTCAGGCACCGCAGGAGCGGCGGTCTTCGGCGCGGGGGCATGCTTAGCCTTAGCGTTACGCAGATTGGTCAGGCCCGTGGCGATAGCTTCATCTAGGGGAAGCTCGGGAGCCTTCTCCTTCTTCGGACGTCCCGGGCGGCGACGCTCAGCGGGAGCAGCCTGAGACTCGGAGCTCTGGCGAACATTCTTACGCAGAGTTTCACGGGTTTCTGCGGAGGCGTTCTTCTCCTCCGCGAGGGCGTTCAGCGCCTCAAAAACCCCAAGTTCGACGTTCTTCTCGTCAGACATTAATCTTCTTTCGTCATACCCCGCTCCGCATCGCGAGGATTTTTGACAGCGCGCATACAGCGCAAAGCCTAGTTGCCGTCACCGTGGCTCAAGCCTCTCCCTGCGAGCGCGCATACGTGGGGCGCAACCCGGGCGCTATCTCTTTCAGCGCCGTCATTCGTGGGGGCGAGCGGGCGGAACGCAACGCGTACCGCAACGGTCACAGCCACCCCGCAATCGAGCACGGCCACGCCCTCCCTGGGCGCCCTGCCGGTCTTCGGGATTCTTCGCCGTCGCGGTCCGGTCCGCGCGGTGCGACAGTCATGCTCCGCGGCTTACGGCCGGTGCTCTACGGGTACTCTCCCTCGATGCGATGGTGGGGATCTTCTGCGCGTGCGGGGCGCACAAGACACCGCCCTTCATTATACCCGTACACAACCCCCTCGAAGCTACCCGGGATGCGGGGGAAACCCACATACGGCCAAGCGCAAGAAAGCCGGACGGCGCCCGTGCACCATCCGGCTTTCGTTCAAAAATTTGGGCGAGACCCCGCACGATACGGAACGTCCATCCGGCGAATCTCCCGCGAGAAACCCGCAAGAATCGTCAAAGAAATAGAGGCTAGTCCAAGCCCAGCTCAGCGTCACGAGCCTCACGCGCCTGCTGCGCCAGCTTCGGATCGGTCGGAAGGTACTCCGGACCCGAACCGGTCGCAAACGGCACCCCCAAAATAAAAACGAAGGGAGAAAGAATCAGCAGGATAACCCACAGCAGAGAAAAATGACCGGCGGTCAGCAGCAGAAGGGCAATCAGGAAAATTACGGCGGCGCCACCCATCGTGGCCATTCCGGCAGTCTTCACGGTTCTCCTCAGTGAGCAAAGGAACGTACCCGTCCATTATACGCACGCAAAGTGACACACGCGGCGTTCCCACCCTCGCCGTAACTGCACCGCTACCGCATCACTCAACTGAGGGCCGCAGAGTACAGAAAAGCCCCGGCAGCCGTGCTACCGGGGCGTTCCCCACGTATTCCCTTCAGATATCGTTCGCAAGCCGGAAGGGTTACTGCATCATGCCCATAATAACGTCGAAGAAACGAATCACGATGATGCCAAAAATCAGAATCAGCCACAGACCAATCGCGAACCACGACCAGGCACGGGCACTTTCACGAACCGACGGCGAGGCAGGAATAACACCCGCTGAGATGTTGTGCACCGTGGTCTTCACGAAAAGGGTAATGGTCATAACCCACACAATCATGCAGAACAGGCAGAGAGCGTTGATGTGGAAAGTCGTCTCAAACCACAGCCACATGATGAAGGCCGTCGCGGCGCCCAAGCCGATGTTCAGGCAGATCCAGAACCACTTCTTAAACTGCGCCCCAGCCAGAATTGCCGCGCCAATCGTCACCACGATAGAGAAGCCAACCAAACCAATAAAGGGATTCGGGAAGCCGAAGGCCTCTGCCTGCGGGGTGCGCATCACCGTACCACAACTCAGCAGGCCGTTGATGTCACAGACCGTGGTGTGGCCGGCGTCAACATAAATCTGCAGGCGTTCATACACCAGGGTCGCAGCGGAGGCCAACGCGATGAGGCCGGCACAAATCAGCCACCAACCCAGCCGGCGGTCCATGGAGGTCGTCGTTCCCTCCGCGCCCTCCAGCCCGCCGATGCGTTCGTTCTCGGCCTGGGGCGGTTCGATAGTACTCGATGCGGCGGTACCCATACGACTCCTTATAGATAGTGTTTCACGGTGGTACTTTCTCGGTAGCACCGTCTGATGCTCTGTGATACTGGGGATGCAACAACCTTCAATTCGGCAGCTCCTCACGTAATTGAGCCAACCGCCGGAGGCGCACCTCCCCTCGTGCAGTAGCGGGTACGTACCGGCGCGACACAGACAGCACCCCGGAAGCGGTACCCCATTTATCCTAGCCTCTCACACTGCCAAATAGCACACCGCCAGCTCCTATATTTTATTTATGACGCGTCATTTTACGTAGATAAGCGCACATTTGGAGCGTTCCCGAAAGACAAAAACCCTCGGAAGATGCCCCACCATTTAGCGGTGGGCGCAACCTCCCGAGGGCCAATCTGGAGTAGGTGCGTGGCGGCTACGATAACGCGCACAACCAGCGCATCAACTGTGCATGAGGGCAGTTTAAATCAGCGGATGACGGTACGACTCATCAAAGAACAGCTGCTCCAACGCCACCGTGCGGCTAAAGAACTCGCGGGCAGTCTGCGCATCCGCCGGGCCCACACGATCCAGTTCACGGCGCAGGAAATCTACCAGTTCATGGAACTCCGGGTAATCATGCAGGCTAATCCACTCGTGGTGCACAAAAGATTCGGGACGCTTGGCGGGAGCTTTCGACGCCCAGTCCAGGTACAGGCCCTCACACACCACCAACACCGACAAAATACCGGCGTAGCTGCCGCTGGACGCCGCGTCCAGGAAGAGACGCTTAAACCCGGTGGTTGCCTGCGTATCAGGCACGGAATCACACTGCTGCTCCGTCACCCCCAAAGCCTCAAAACTACGCAAGAAGTAGGTGTTCTCATCACCGGCAATTTCCCCAGCAAACTGCGCCAAACGCAGGCGACCCGAGAGAGTGTCAGCATTGGCGATAGCACCACCAATCAGGGCGAGGAACGTATCCAAGAAACGGTAATCCTGCACCAGGTACCCCGCCATAACCTGCGGGGCAATCGAGCCGTCAAAAAGCTCAGTCACAAAACGGTGATTCGTGGCAGAAAGCCAGGTGTCAATGTTCTCCTGGCGTAGCGTTTCAGTGAACGAATCAGTGCCGGTCAAATCAGTGAAGGGCGCGGACATAAGGTTACCTTTCGCTCTGTGGCATACCGTCACTGGTATGCGTATGTATGCGGATTTGTTGGCGCGGCCTCAGACGTGAGGGCCGCTACTGTCGCGAATATATCACCCCGGCCGATACGCTCGCCCCGATTTGCCCTTACCCACCCGGCAAATATTCGTTCTTTTCGTTTTTTGGGTGAGTGGGGGCTCTTGAGCTTTGGGCGTGACGCCACTCCGTTTCTCCCAATTACAAAACGCCCAATTACAAAACAAGCCACAAAAACGGTATACAAAAGCGGGGCACCACTCCCCCAGCCAGCCATACCAGCCAGAGGCGGCGCCCCGCCTTCTCGTCAATAACCTCGTAGGTGTTACTCCGAGTCGTCCTCGGACTCCTCGTCACCGAAGAAGTCCTCGGTGTACGAGTCACCCAGCGGCAGACCCAGCGAATCTTCCAACGAAGAACCCGTCGCAGACTCGCCACCCAGCTCAGCCATGATGTCGTCCAGCAGCTCATCCGGCTCAGCAGAGGCAGCCGCAGCCGCCGCGGCAGCCAGAGTCGAAGCCGACGCCGCACCCGCAGAACCCGCATAAGCACCCTCGGCGCCCAGCTCATCCGGCAATTCCTCAACCTCAGCGCCGGGGGTCTTCGCCTCCGCATGTGCAGCCAGCAGGGTACGAGCCTCACCGATTACGGTAATCGAACCGGTAATCAGCACACCCGCCGACTCCTGCTCGAAGAGAGCGTTCTCCATGGCGGTGGCAATTGCCTCATCCAGGTGCTCAAACACCTCGATCGAGTCCTCGTCAATGCCCGCGTCCAGGGCCAGCTCGTGCAGACGCTCCGGCGCAATCGCACGCGGCGAATCCGAGGCCGACAGGTACAGGCGGAACGTGCCGTCCGAAGCGTCCACGTACTCTTCGCGCATGGTCTCGAACATGCCCAGGGCGTCCTTCTCCCCCAGAATGCCAACCACGGCGTGCAGGTGCGAAAGCTTGAACGCCTCAGTCAGCGCGGTCGCAGAAGCACGCACGCCGTGGGGGTTGTGGCCCGCATCCAGGATGGTCAGTGGCTCGGTACGCACCACCTCCAGGCGGCCAGGCGAGCGCACCATCTCAAACGCAGTACGCACCACATCCTCAGGCAGCTGACGCTGGCCGCCGAAGAAGGCCTCCACGGCGGCAAGAGCCACGGCGGCGTTCTGCGCCTGGTGCGCGCCGTGCAGGGACAGCGGCACGTCCGGGTACTCGCCGGCCAGGCCGCGCAGGGTCAGCAGCTGGCCGCCGACCGCGAGCTCGCGGGAGACCACGCCGAACTCGACGCCCTCGAAGGCAAAGGATGCGTCCTTCTCACGGGCGGAGGCGAGTAGCACGTCGGCAGCCTCGGGCTCCTGAACGGCCGAGACGAGGAAACCACCGGGCTTGATGATGCCGGACTTTTCGGTCGCAATCTCGGCTAGGGTTTCGCCGAGCATATCGGTGTGGTCCAGACCGATCGGGGTGACCACGGAAACCACACCGTCAGCAACGTTCGTGGAGTCCCAGGTGCCGCCGATGCCGACCTCGAGCACCACCACGTCCACCGGCTCGTCCGCAAAAATCGCGAAGGCGAGCACGGTAATGGACTCGAAGAAGGTCAGGGCGGGCTCGCCGCGGGAGGTCATCTCGGCGTCCACGATCTGCAGGTAGGGGGCGATTTCGTCCCAGATGCGCACGAAGGTGGCGTCCGGCACGGGTGCACCGTTGATGCAGATACGTTCGGTGACGCTTTCGAGGTGCGGGCTGGTAAAGCGGCCCACGCGCAGGTCATGTCCGAGCAGCAGCGCCTCAATCATGCGGGCGGTGCTGGTCTTGCCGTTCGTGCCGGTGATGTGAATCACCGGGGCGGCGCGGTGCACATCGCCGAGGATTTCGACGGCGCGGGCCACGGCGTCCAGGCGCGGTGCCATCTTGTTCTCGGGCGCGCGCGCCAGCAGTTCACCGTAGACCCGCTCCACGCCCTCGGGGTCGGGAATTGCGGGGTAATTCTTCTCGCTCATTGTTCTCCTCACTGGGATAGCCGGTCGGTGCCGGCGGGGGCCCACCGTGCGGCAGGGTAACCGCGTGGCGGGATAGACGACGGGCCGCCCCGCCCGTGAAGGGGGCGGGACGGCCGTACGGTTCAGGCGTGTTAGGCCTTAGCCACGCTGATGGACAGCTCGGGGCCCTCGGTCAGCTGCAGGGACACGGCGAGGGTTTCGCCGGTCACCAGTGCCTCGTTGGCGCGCAGAGCTGCCAGGGTTTCCTCGGGTGCCTCGATGCTCAGGTTGATGCGGTCCGCCACGTTCAGGTCGGCGTCCTTACGTGCCTGCTGAATAGCGCGGATGGTGTCGCGGGCGATACCCTCGGCCACCAGCTCGTCGGTCAGCTCAATGTTGAGGACCAGGAAGCCGCCGGGTAGAACGGCCGCGGCAGTGTGCTCGGCACCCTCAGCGTCGGTGTCAACCACGGTCACCAGCTCGTACTCGCCCTCTTCCAGGGCCAGGCCGCCGTCCAGAGCCTTCACGCCGACCAGGACGGTACCGTCCTCGGTCACGGTCCAGTCACCGGACTTGGAAGCCTTAATGGCCACCTGCACCTGCTTGCCCAGGCGCGGGCCTGCCGCACGTGCGTTGACCTTCAGCTGCTGGGAGATGCCGTAGTCAGCCGGGTCGACGGTGTCGGCGCTGACCAGGGTCACCTGGCGCAGGTTCAGCTCGTCCTCGACGATGGTCGCGAAGTACTCCGCGCCCTTCTCGCCGAAAGCGGTGCCCAGGGCTGCGAATTGCTCGGGTGCAATCGCCACGGTCATCTTCTGCAGCGGCTGGCGCACGCGGATCTTCTTCTCCTTGCGCAGTGCCGAACCGGCGGAGCAGACCTCACGCACGGTCTGCATGAGAGCCAGCAGGTCGGACTCGTCAGCGAAAGCGGATGCCTCGGGCCAGTCAGCCAGGTGCACGGAGCGTTCACCGGTGAGACCGCGGTAGATTTCCTCGCTGCTGAGCGGCAGCAGGGATGCAGCGACCTTCGACACGGTCACCAGTGCGGTGTAGAGGGTGTCGAATGCGTCGGTGTCTTCATTGAAGAAGCGCTCGCGGGAACGGCGCACGTACCAGTTGGTCAGCGCGTCGGCGTACTGGCGCAGGTATTCGCAGGCGTTCCAGATGTCGTAGGAGTCCATCGCATCGGTGACCTGCTCGATCATTTCGCGGGTCTTGCCGAGGATGAAGCGGTCCATCACGTGCTGCGAGTCGTACTTGAGCTTGGCGCTGTAGCCTTCGCCGTTGTTGGCGGCGTTGGCGTACAGGGCGAAGAAGTGGTAGACGTTCCACAGCGGCAGCATGACCTGGCGAACGCCCTCGCGGATGCCCTGCTCGGTCACGATCAGGTTGCCGCCGCGCAGAATCGGCGAGGACATCAGGAACCAGCGCATTGCATCGGAGCCGTCACGGTCGAGGACCTCGGAGACGTCCGGGTAGTTGCGCAGGGACTTGGACATCTTCTGACCGTCCGAGCCAAGCACGATACCGTGGCTGATGACGTTCTTGAACGCGGGGCGGTCGAAGAGCGCGGTGGCCAGCACGTGCAGCACGTAGAACCAGCCGCGGGTCTGGCCGATGTACTCGACGATAAAGTCCGCCGGGTAGTGGTTTTCGAACCATTCCTGGTTCTCGAAGGGGTAGTGCACCTGTGCGTAGGGCATGGAACCGGAGTCGAACCAGACGTCGAGCACGTCTTCCACGCGGCGCATGGTGGACTTGCCGGTCGGGTCGTCCGGGTTCGGGCGGGTCAGCTCGTCGATGTACGGGCGGTGCAGGTCGGGTTCGCCGTTCTTGTTCAGGGGCAGGCGGCCGAAGTCTGCCTTGAGCTCTTCGAGGGAGCCGTACACGTCGATGCGCGGGTAGTTCGGGTCGTCCGAAACCCACACGGGGATCGGGGAGCCCCAGAAGCGGTTACGGGAGATGGACCAGTCGCGTGCGTTCTCAACCCACTTGCCGAACTGGCCGTACTTCACGTTCTCCGGAATCCAGTTGATCTGCTTGTTCAGTTCGTACATGCGGTCCTTGAAGTCGGTGACCTTCACGTACCAGGAGGTGATTGCACGGTAGATGAGCGGGGTGCGGCAGCGCCAGCAGTGCGGGTAGGAGTGCACGTAGGACTTCTCGCGAATCAGCGCGTCGTCTGCCTTGAGGGCGTTGATGATGGTGCGGTTCGCGTCGAATGCCTGCACGCCTGCAATCTCAGCCAGGGCGGTGGAGCCGGATGCGGTGGGCTCGGTGAAGAGCTGCAGGAACTTTGCGCCTTCGTCGAGGGAGAGGATCACGGGGATTCCGTAGCCTTCACAGACCTTCTGGTCGTCTTCACCGTAGGCGGGTGCCTGGTGGACGATACCGGTACCGTCGGTGGTGGAGACGTAGTCTGCGACCAGGATCTGCCAGGAGGTTTCGGTGCCCCACTTTTCAGCGTCTGCGAAGTAGTCCCACAGCGGGGTGTAGCGCACGTGCTCGAGCTGAGAGCCGGTGTAGCGTGCGGTGACGGCTGCGGCGGCGTCCTCGGCGGGGTTGTCGCCTTCGTAGCCGAGGTCCTTGGCGTAGGAGCCGAGCAGGTCGGTGGCGAGCAGGAAGGAGCGGCCCGCGAACTTGCCTGCGCCGGGTACGACGGAGTATTCAATCTCGGGTCCGACGGCGAGCGCCTGGTTGGTGGGCAGGGTCCAGGGGGTGGTGGTCCAGGCGATTGCCTCGACGCCCTCGAGCTCTGCGGCGACCTTCTCGTCGGCACCGAGCGCGGTGTCTGCAGTGAGGCGGAATGCGACGGTGACGGTCTGGTCCTGGCGGTCCTTGTACACGTCGTCATCCATGCGTAGCTCGTGGTTGGAGAGGGGGGTCTCGTCCTTCCAGCAGTAGGGCAGCACGCGGAAGCCCTGGTAGGTCAGGCCCTTCTCGTAGAGGCGCTTGAACGCCCAGATGACGGACTCCATGTACTCGACGTTCAGGGTCTTGTAGTCGTTTTCGAAGTCGACCCAGCGTGCCTGGCGGGTGACGTACTTTTCCCACTCGTTGGTGTACTTGAGCACGGAGGCGCGGGCGGCATCGTTGAAGTTGTCGATGCCCATTTCGAGGATTTCGCGCTTGTCGGTCATGCCGAGCTGCTTCATGGCCTCGAGTTCTGCGGGCAGGCCGTGGGTGTCCCAGCCGAAGCGGCGCTCAACCTTGTGGCCGCGCTGGGTCTGGTAGCGGGCAACGAGGTCCTTGGCGTAGCCGGTGAGCAGGTGGCCATAGTGGGGCAGGCCGTTGGCAAAGGGAGGGCCGTCGTAGAAAACGAACTCATTCTCGCCGTTTTTGCCGGCGGGGCGGTTCGCGATGGATGCGGCGAAGGTGCCGTCCTTCTTCCAGTAGTCGAGGACCGCTTCTTCGAGTGCGGGGAACTTGGGCGATGCGGTGACGCCGCTTCCTGCGGCTTCGAAGGCACTCGCCTTGGGGTATACGTTAGACATTGGGTGCGCCCTTATCTGTTGTTCTCGCCGTTGAGATGACGGGCGCAGTACGCGGGTGCGTGCACTCGTCGCTTCTCAGCCGGTGAGGGTTGACATGACGGGTGCAAGGACGCCAAGGCATCGCTGACCTGCCGGCGGGGCCGGAGTTTCAGGATGCGGCGCGGTACCACCTTGCTTACTGAGTTAACCAGCTCAACGCACCGAACCCTTCCGGGGCTACGTGGCCTCGCGTGTCCGCGATGCCTAGCCACCGGAAGAGCGGCGCGTTGGGCGGGTATCAGTCGCTTATTACAGCTATATCGGGCTTAACCGTCCGGTTCTACTGGGACTACATCTCTTCCGCTAAGACGCCCTCGCCGCAGCGATTGGCGGGCGCCCGCAGGTGCGGTCTGTTCTTCCGAATTGCTCGCCGGTGATGGCCGGGTCGTTGCAAACACTAATAGTTTATGTGGCTTTTAGCCCCGAATGCAACCTCGATTGGTGTGGGTTTGAACGCCTCCGCTCCCCTGCAGTCCCCGTAAGGTGCAAGGAATGAACGGGGCACTCTTCCGCGAGTTTTCGAGCCCCAGAAGCCTTTAAGAGACACTCGCAAGTCACGCACTCGGGCGTGTCATCCAATGTATGTTTTTACATCGTTGCAGTGTGGTTTTAAGTTGGTTTTGAATTTAGGTGTTGAATTTTTAAAAGCACCTTTCGGGCAACCACAAGATATTGGGCTGAGGCGGAGGTGTGTCCACTAGATATTCACTCCGTAAATTTTTTCACCCCTCTACCTTTGGTGTGGGAACTAATTTTTTGCCCCATCGAGCGGTGTATAGCGAGTGAATAGAGTGCATATTCAGGGATTACAGAATGGTTTCCCCACCTGGCTGCCCCACCTTCTTTACTCTTTCGCTGGGATTCCAAATCCCTTTGGAAGGAGAGTTGTATGCACCCAATCCCCCGTTCTGTCGCACAGAAAATTAGCTATATTTCAATAATTCGACGCCTCAAACATGATGCAATTCACATTATCTGACACCGTTCACGGGTGCCCACCAAGCCTAACCACCCCTAAGTATCGTGATGCAACCCCAGCTTCACATGTTGATGATTGCGATCTGGGTTTAGTAATCTCTCAGGAACTACTAAGGTTCATTTCTATGCATTTTGAATCAATTGACATAGAATAGAGAACATAACGCATCAAAAATGATTCTAAGGTTTCTACCGCTAGGAAACCGTCGAAGCTGACAGTTCCCTGGCCAGCAGAAACCGGTCTAGCGCAAAACTTGACCAGTGCAAGCTGGAACGAACGAATCCTACGGTTTCATCTTTGGTTCATGCGGGTGCTCTGCCTCGGTGGCAGAGCGCATCGAGGCGCCTTCCGGTTTGCCCTCCGATGACGCAACCGGGTTTATTCCCGCACGCGAACCTCACCTATGACGAATACAACCACGCACCCGTACTCGGGTGCCCCGAGCTCATCTCGGGATAAATTCAAGGAGTTCCCCGATGTTCCCCCTGACTCGCTCTTCGAGCACTCGTTCCGCCATCGTTAGCTCTTCGGCCCTTCGCCCGCTGACTCGCCGTACTCTCCTACTGGGCGGTGCCGCCTCTCTGCTGGCGGGCTGCGCCTCCGATATTCACCCGTTGAGCGAAGAGGCAAAAGCTAAGGTAGGCGCCCCCACCGCTACCCCCACCACGAGCGCGGCTTCTTCCGCTTCACCTTCTGCATCTAGTTCGGCATCTGCTTCAGCAAGCGCTAAGAGCAGTTCTTCCAGCGCTGCACGTGTGCCCGTATCTGAGGATGCGCTCGTTGAAGGCTGGCGCGAATACCCCGGTCCGCTAAAGTTGACCGGCGAGTACACGGGTGAGTACCAGCCCGCAACGGCTTCTTCCCCGGCGAAGAACGTACCCAAACCCCTTAAGACCGTTCCGCACCGCGAGGACTCGACCTTCCAGGGAGCCTACGAGACGTTGCGCGCCTACTACAGCGCCCAGATCACCGCGCTCAAGGATGGTCGCTACGCAGATCAGGCGATTGAGCTGACCTACCCGGCAGATAAGAGCGCTATCGACGAGGTCAAGGCAGTCAAGGAACTGTACGAGATGAACGGCTGGTACATGGACTTTACCTGTAGCATTTCCATGCAGAATACGGAGCCTAGAACCGCGCTGAGGAACGGTGACGGCTACGTAGAAATCATGATGGACGCCAAATATTCTGCCACCGCCATCCATCAGCCGGATGGCACCGAGCGCAAAATACCGGCAATTACTCAGGTATCCATACCGCACGTGATGCTCTACACCGAGGGTAAGTGGTGGCGAATCAGCAACGACTATCTGAACGAACGTTTGAATGGCGGCAAGGGCTCTTCGAGTTCCGATGGTTCCAGCAGCCCTAGCAGGTCTTCATCTTCGGGCCGTAGCTCCACTCGGGTCTAATTTCGTATGGGTCTGAAGCCGTTCCGTTCCAGAAGTCTGGCATCTAACGTAGCCCCACCTGATACATCCCATGGTCACTAACCCAAAGTCGTGATGGTACACTCCCCTGTACCTCACTGACTTTGGGTTATTGCGCCTTAAAGATAACGTTCAGGGTTTTTTGACGAACCTTTCAAATGGGCCACCTATAGTCATACCCGGATACTCCCCCGCGTTCCTCACGCCAGCCGCGTGATTTTTTGGGAGAATGAGCATCCGGGTACATCTGTACCACACACACCATACGACAGGGCCCTACACGATCGGTGCACACTTGAAGCTCCGCGAAGTACGGGCCGAATAATACATCAGGAGGCCACGATGTCTTTCCTCAATCACGCACCCAGCCGACGCAATATCCTTCTGGGTGGTATTGGCCTTGCCGCTCTCGCCCTAGCCGGATGCGCCAAGGACGTCCGTCCGCTCGCTAATGGGTCTACCTCTCCCGCCAGCTCACCTAGTGGTTCCCCCAGCAACTCCCCTAGTCCTTCCGCTAGTGCCTCTACCTCGGCTTCTTCCAGTGCCTCTGCTTCGGGTAGCGTCCGGATTATCCCCGAGGAGGAGTACCTCAAGGGTAGTGACAAGTACCTGGGCCCTCTGAAGTACGAGTACAAAGACCTGCCGGATAAGTACGTCGAGGCCACCGATACTTCCCCCGCAAAGAACGTCCCCACCCCGATTATCGATCAGACGGCTCGGCGCACCAATACCCTTGAGGGCGCATACAAGACTCTATGCGCCTACCAGAGTTCTTACGTCTACCTCATGCGTACCGGCAAGATTGAGTACGCCATCAACCTCATGAATAAGGACGATACCAAGCTCAGCGTCGAGCTTCTCAACGTCCACAACCTGTATTCCAAGGGCGGTTGGGTCAAGGGTTACGAGAACAAGATGAGTATTCTCTCGGAGTACAAGGTGCGCGCTTACGCCTCAACTGAGCTCAGTGCTGTGTCTTTCCCCTGTGAGGACTGGGCGAGCGAATTCACCACCTATCAGGGCGGTTCAAGCCAGGTTCAGAAGGCAAGCACCATTCAGGTTCCTGTGATTCTGGTCTTTGACCAGGGCAAGTGGAACGTGACCAGTTCAGACTTCTTCAAGTCTGAATACAGTGAACGCTTCAAGAAGATTTTCCGTGGTTCCGGTAGCTCTTCTTCAGACTCCTCCGGCGGCTCGTATTCAGGTACGGGAGTCTAAAGCCACGCAGACCATTCTCGTCTCCACGCTACGAAAGGCGGGGCGGGTATCAGCTCACGTTGATACCCGCCCCGCCTTTCGTTTATACCTTTCGTCTGCGTTCGTGGCGATTGTGCCGCTACCAATTGCCCAGCCAATTGCGCCGAATGAGCGGGAATCCACATTAAGACCATGCCCGGAGCCAGCCAACCCCATGTAGGCGTTCCAAACATGACAAGAGCCCCGCATCCTTGGCAACTAGGAAAACCAAGGATACGGAGCTATGTCTTGATACCTCATGTTCCTCCCCACGGCAGGCATCGCGCCGAGGGTGTCAACGGGGCATGAACACAGTAGGACGTTACGAGGTGGAACGCTCGCGCAGACGCTCGTGAACCTCGCTCACGAAGCGGTTCTGATCGTCGCGGGCGTAGTACACGACCTCGCCAATCACGGTGATAGCGGGCGACTTCACCTGAGCGCAATCGGTCTTCGCATTCTCCAGAGTCGTCACGGTAACCCGCTCATTCTCAGAGAATCCGTTCTCGATGGTCGCCAACGGCACCTCGCCCTCAATCCCACGAGAGAGCAGAGAGGCTACCGTATCGGGCAGGGTACGCACCCCCATCAGCAGCACCACGGTGCCGGAGGCCCGCAGAGTGGCTTCGACCGCAGCCAGGTCATTTTCGGAGAGACCCGAGTGACCGGATACCACAGTGAAAATCGAGGACACACGGCGTAGGGTCACCGGGATACCGGCGCGTCCAGGAACGGCGATAGCACTGGTGATGCCGGGGATAACCTCGGCCTCCAGGCCTGCCGCGATGCACGCATCCAGCTCTTCAGCGCCGCGACCGTACACGTACGGATCGCCGCCCTTCAGACGCACCACGGTCTTACCCGAAAGCGCGTAGTCAATCATGAGCTGCTGAATACGAGACTGCGGAACAGCATGCTTACCGGGCACCTTGCCCACATCGACGATGAGGGCGTTCGGGGCGTACTCGCCGTACTCCTGTGGGGCGAGGTGGTCCAGCAGGACCACATCTGCCGCGCCGAGGGCACGCACCGCGCGCAAGGTCAACAGGTCAACGGCACCGGGGCCACCACCGACAATGTAGACCTTGCCGGGGTGCTCGGCGCGTTCACCGGGCAGGGCGATACCGCGCTCGGTCACGCTGTCATCCAGGCTATGACCGGGCGCTCCGCCCGCGAGCACCTCGTCAACCGTGGCGAACTCGCGGGGCGGGAACGGCGGAATCTTCGGGCCCATACTAGGCTGCCGGAACCGGGTTGAGGTCATTGGGCTTACCCACGGGAATCTTGGTGCCGGTCACCAGGACGGTGTTAGATTCGCCAGCCTTGACGGCTGCAACCTCTTCGGGGGTTGCGGGGCGAATCTGCTCGCGCTCCAGCACGAACAGGTGCGATGCTTCGTCACTACCGTGCTCTTCGTTAATGAAGGCGCGGAAGCGGCGCAGACGACGCTCATCCTTCAGGGTTGCGGCCCACTCGTCCTCGTAGGAATCGATGTGACGCTGCATGTCGCGTTCGAGGTCCTCGCACACACCCAGGGAGTCCTCAATGAGGACGGACTGCAGGTGTGCCAGACCGTCACCGTGTTCCTCGTCCAGGTCCTCAAGCCAGCGAGCGGTACGCTGCAGCTTGTCTGCGGTACGGATATAGTACATCAGGTAGCGGTCGATGTAGCGCACGACGTCCTCGCTGGAGGCGTCCTTGACGAAGAGGCGGCCGTGGGCGGGGGTTGCGCCACCGTTACCACCCAGGTACAGGTTCCAGCCGTTGCTGGTTGCAATCAGACCGACGTCCTTGCCCTGAGCCTCAGCACACTCGCGGTTACAACCGGAGACACCGAACTTGAACTTGTGCGGGGAACGCAGACCGCGGTAGCGGTTCTCCAGGTGGATTGCCATGCCAACGGAGTCCTGAACACCGTAGCGGCACCAGCTCGAGCCCAGGCAGGATTTCACGTTACGCAGGGACTTACCGTAAGCCTGACCGGACTCGAAACCAGCGTCGACCAGGCGCTCCCAGATGTAGGGCAGCTGCTCGAGGCGGGCACCGTACATACCGATACGCTGTGCACCGGTGATCTTGGTGTACAGGCCGAATTCCTCAGCGACCTCTGCGATGACGGCCAGCTTCTTGGCGGGAATCTCACCGGCGGGAATACGCGGAACGACGGAGTAGGTACCGTCCTTCTGCATGTTAGCCAGTGCACGGTCATTGGTCTCCTGCAGACCACCGCGGCCGGAATCCAGCACGTAGGAGTTACGGAAGGAGGAGAGAATCGATGCAACGGTCGGCTTACAGATAGCGCAACCGTCACCACCGTGACCGAAGCGAGCAATCACGGAGTCGAAGTCGTCCAGGTTGGTCAGACGCACGGCCTCGGCCAGCTCTGCACGGGAGAAGTCGAAGTGCTCACACAGGGCCTTGGAGACGGTCAGGCCCATCTTCTTCATCTGCTGCTCGAGGGTCTTCTGCAGCATGGGAACGCAGGAACCACACTGGGTAC
The DNA here is from genome assembly GCF_901875305.1 of Rothia mucilaginosa. Classification (GTDB taxonomy): domain Bacteria; phylum Actinomycetota; class Actinomycetes; order Actinomycetales; family Micrococcaceae; genus Rothia. The sequence goes on along the minus strand of NZ_CABFLY010000006.1, from coordinate 132,165 downwards.
CAGCGGTGGTGCAAGCCTTCAGGGATGCCACGTCGTGGTTGCCGTCAACGATGGCCTCACGCACGGTACCGAAGCTAATGTTGTTGCAGGAACACAGGATTGCGTCGTCGGGCAGTTCGGTGTCGGGGATACCGTCGCCGCCACCGGCTGCGGTCAGGTAAACGTTCGGCTCGGCGGGCAGTTCGCGACCCAGCAGAGGCTTCAGGGAGTCGAAGGGAGCGGTGTCACCAACGAACACACCACCCAGCAGGGTCTTAGCGTCGCCGCTGGTCACAATCTTCTGGTACATGCCGCGAGCGGGATCAGCGAACAGGACCTCAAGGCAACCCTCGGTGGTACCGCGACGGTCACCGAAACCAGCCACCTGAACACCGGAGAACTTCAGCTTGGTGGCGATGTCGAATTCCTCGACCTTTGCTTCTTCGTTGTCGTTGAGCAGGTTGGCTGCCACGGCGTCGGCCATAGCGTTAGCCGGTGCGACCAGACCCCAGGTGCGGCCCAGCACGCAGGCAACCTCACCGATAGCCCAAATGTGCTCGTCGGAGGTGTGGCAGGCGTCGTTGACGACAATACCGCCGCGCTCGCCCAAGTGCATGTCGGCGGTGCGGGCCAGTTCGTCATTGGGGCGAATACCGGCGCCGAAGACCACCATGTCGGCGGGCAGGGTGTGGATGTTAGCATCCTCGGAGGGAGAGTCGGCGATGGAGACGGAGACGACGTTACCGTCGGCGTCCTTGTTGATGCCGGAGATGAACACGCCGGTCTCGATGTTGATGCCGGTTGCCTTAATCTGGGCGTTCACAGCGTAACCGCCGCCCTGGTCCACCTCAACGGAGAGCAGCCAGGGAGCCACATCCAGGATGGTTGGTTCTGCGCCGAGCTCCTTCAGGCCCTCAGCGGCCTCAAGGCCGAGCAGACCGCCACCGACAACGATACCGCGGGGTGCGCGGCCGAGGGTGGACTGCAGGCGGTTCACCTCGGAAACCATGTTCTTCACGTCGTCGACGGTGCGGAAGACGTGTGCTGCATCCGAGTTAAGAATGGGGATACGAACCGCGCGAGAACCGGTTGCAAAAATCAGAACGTCGTAGGGGTACTCGTTGCCCTCAGTGTCGGTCACCACGCGGCGGTTACGGTCCAGCTTCTCTGCGTGGCAGTTGTTGACCAGGTTGATGTTCTCAGCGTTCCACAGCTCGGGGTCGCCGAGGGTCAGGTCCTTTTCGGGATCCTTGAAGAGCTGCTCAATGGCAACGCGGTCGTAAGGGGTGTAGGGTTCATCGTTCAGCACGGTAATGGTGTCTGCGGCACGACCGGCTGCTTCAGCACCCTCGTGGTATGCACGAACAAAACGCCATGCGGCGGGGCCTGCACCGACAACGAGAATGTTGCGGGGGGTGTTCGACATGAATTTTCCTTTCCTAGTTTGCGATGCAATAGCTCATGTATCTTCACCGCGAACGGCGATTGTGTACCTGAAATTCGTCTCGTAACTTATTTGCGACGTATGCGCCGCAACACGAAAATCCCGGATTTACCAAGATAAGAGGGTCGTACCGACGGAATACAAGGTCCCGTGAAACCTCTTATCTTTCGCAATCCCTGAAAATTACGAAACATTTTTGTGTGGGATTATGTTGTTTTCTTCAGGTGCTCAAAAACGATTCCGAGCCACGACTTTCATCGTACATGGTAGCATCCGGTGCGGATGGCCAAAATCAGCATTTTGTGAGAAAAAATTCTGAAAAACTTCCGCGAAATAACAGGCTAGATAAGGGTATATATACCTTCACCCCTGTCGGATTTAGGTAAGGCTAATCTATAAAATTTGCGGTCTCGTTTAGGGTGGGAATAACCTTTAGCTTTCCAGCGTGCCCCATTTCCCAATGTGGGTTTCATAGGGTAAACTCCAAACAAAGAACACGCGAATCGCAATTGCACCCAAACCGTAATTGCGTTCGCCCCGCGCGACACACACCGTTTCGAAAGGAAAAACCCCATGGCCGATAACTGGGTCCGCATCTGCGCCGAATCCGATCTTGAAGAAAACTGGGGCGAAGTCGCCCTGGTAGACGACCACCAGTACGCCATCTACAAGACCAAGCACGGCATCTTCGCCAGCGATCACCTCGACCCCCACAGCCAGGCACTCGTTCTGGCCCGCGGTATTATCGGCGAAAAGAACGGTCACTCCACCATCACCTCCCCCCTCTACAAGGAGGTCTACGACCTGACCAACGGTGAATGCCTGTCGGACTCTTCCTACTCGCTCAACGTATACCCCGTTGAGGTTCGTGACGGCGACGTCTACCTGCTGGCTAACTAAGCCAGACGGCTCGTAGCCAATCCAAATAACGAAGGGCCCCCGCCTCCTTTGAGGAAGCGGGGGCCCTTCGTGCAGTAACAAACCCGAGGGAGTCCTTAGGCGGCGAGCGCCTCGTCCATACGATCAACGAAGCACTCGGCAACCACCCTGGCGGAGGCAGAATCCTGCGCATTCACCAACGGCGCAGCGACCTTCACTGACTGGCCGGTTGACTCTGCATCACGGCGCATCTTCGAGGCGAAGAACCCCTCTGCCAGCAGGTAGGTGGCGGCAAACTCCGGTTGATGCTCCGCCACAACCTCGTGGAACTTCGGATCAATGGATGCAATAAAACCGTGCTGGACAGGAGTTTCTAGAGCTTCAGAGAGCAGCTCGGCGGCACGCTCCATATCGGCGCGACCATCGGCCCGGGAAGAGCCGGCTGCGCCCTGCACCACGACGGAGCCGTTCTCAGGGGCCCAGTCGGCCTCTTCAAGACGGGTTCGAGCCAATCGAGCCAATCGATGATCAGGGCCGAGGGAATCAGCAATCACGATACGCTCAATACCACTTTCACGGGCTGCGCGGCGCAAATCCACCTGGGTATGGAATCCGGTAGAGAGTAGAATCGGGACGATAACGCAGGGTTCATCCTTAGGCAGAGCCGCCGCAGCGTCATCCACGCTGGGAGACTCAACATCAACATACGCCTCGTGCACACGGTATTCCACCCCGTCAGTACGCTGATCCAACAAAGAGCGCACCTGCTCGCGAATCAGAGCGATGGCTTCACGACCGGCAACGGAGTCGGTACCGTGAGAGGTAGCAAGAACATTCAAAACAGTCATGTTTCCATTGTAAAAACTCCCGAAACGAAATGCCGGGCCAACGCGGAGTCAAGAAACACAAAACCCCGCTCCCCCACTCGGACCAAGTGGGAAAGCGGGGTAAGGCAAGGTTGAACTCCGAGAAGCAAAACTCCTGAGGCAACACCACCGGTGGAGGCGCTGGCACCCAAGGTGCCGACGTTCAGCAAACCCTACTTCTCCTCCACCTTCAACGTGTGGAAACCTTTATTTACGGCGCAACGAATGGACCCAGGTCATACCCAAGGACCCCAGAACCAAGCCGCCACCGAGCGTCAACAGTACAGCCAGAGCAGGTGAAGAGACCGTCATGCCGTGAGCGAGATCAGCTTCGGAGGCCTTCACTCCGTCGCGACCCTTCTGCTCAGAACGTACCTGCGAAGGGGAATCGTCCAGAGTCGAGGACCGGCGCATCTGGGCAGTAGAATCGGTGTCGGAGGAGGAGTCCGGGCGATTAGCTGTCTGGCCATCCTGCGCATTGCGCGTGCGGTACCCCAGCTCCGATGAAGAAGACGCAACAGGGCGTGCCGTGGCGGCCGTTCCCTCTTTGACGGAGAGGGTGGGGTCTTTCTGGGCCCCCGCCAGAGCAGTTGCAGACCGCACGCTCCGAACCTTCGCCCCGTTCTCCTGACCTGCCACGTTTACGGTACTTTCGCCACCGCTCAAGCCCGCTGAAGGCTCCGCAGAAGGAACATTAGCCGCCACGGAAGGTGAAGAGCTCGCCAGAGTATCGGTAGAGGTATCGGTGCTTTCAGCCGGGGCATTTCCGGTGGCGTTACTTGCTAGAGAAACAGTGAAACGCACCGTGCACACCTGCACATCTCCGCCGCCGGCCGCATCCATTGCCACAACCAGGTAGGTGCGGCCGGTCTGCAGGGAGGCCCCGGGTACACCCAGCACCGCCTCAAAGCTCCCGGAGGAGAGGTCTGAAGGGCTCACGCGCACAATAGCTAGAGCATCACCGACCGTATTCCCATCGCCATCAAGTTCCATGAGCATCAGGTCATATCCGGTGTCATTCGTCGCAAAGTTCTTACCGCGCACGGTGATGGGTTTAATCGAATCGCTCGAATTCACCTGGGAGTTCTGAACCGTCAGGCGCGGACCGTTTCGACGGTTTTGGCCGTGCACATCGGTACCTACCTTCTCGGAGCTAATCTGCTGCATATGATTCAGGTCCTTCTGCCTAGCGGGAGGCTGAGTCACCACCGGGTGAGGAGTGGAGGCCTCCACAGAAGGGACATGCGTAGGGCTAGGTTGCGGCGAGGGAGACTCAGAGGTGCCTGCCTTCTGCTCACCCGGTGTAGAATCTGCCGTCTCCGTAGGGCTCTTCGACGATGCGCCATCACCGTGGGGCGAGGTAATCCCCGGCTGGGCATGACTGCGAAGATTCGCGGGAGCCTCCACCAAAGTATCGTGCTCGCGCATCAGAAAATCTACGTGCGTAATACCGTAGGTAGCATCCGTCAGAGTGATGACGTAGAACGTACCCTCAGCAGGCACATCAACCAGAAGCGCCACCTCTCCGGGAGAGCCGCCTTCGGTCAAAGACACAGAACGGTGGGTGCACTTATCCGTCGAGGTGCACAGCGCAACGTCTGCCAGCATACTCTCGGCAGACAGCTCCTCAGGAAGACCCGACCAAATCAGCAGGGCGGTACCCTTCTCATGATGAATAGTCAGAGTGATATCGCCGTCATTCGGGTCATCGAGGTCAACATTCGTTTCCCCATCACGACGTTGCATCAGGGGATCATCCAAATCGCCAACTCCAGCGATATCATGCAGAGAAGGCGTAGGGTCGGCAACAGTATCGACGGCCATGGAGGGGGCAAGTACCCCACCCTGAAGTCCCGCTGCAAGAGTCGCAACGGCAACTACACGGCGTTTCATAGATAATGTGCTCATGCGGTATGTCTTTTCGTGGTATCTAACGAGGTGCTCCCACGCTCGAATAGTCATTCAACCTCTCGCAGGGTAAACGGTGGAATCCCGCGCGGGGTGCCTGCTCAGTCGCGCTCAGTACGCTATACAACTTTGCGAGCTGTTATGCCAGGGCGTGGATAAGTCCGCGTCTATATATCGGTTCTCTCAACCCTACCATGAACCCCAAGGTTTATTCACCCAAGGGTATTTTGTTTTCCCCCCCCCGATGTCTTGACGTCAGGGGAGCCCCCTAATCCCTCCAGGTTTACCGGCGGAATACACGGTGCAGGGAGAAAGTGTTCCTTCGAATAGCCATCCACGCGGCACCGGTCACCAGGCCCAGCCCCACCAAACCTGCAGCCCAGAAGGTCACCCTATAGTCGGATGCATCCTCCGTAGCCTGCTCCGAAGAGGATATAGCTTTTACGCCTTCCTGCTGACCCGAAGCTGATCCGGAACGTATCTGAGAGGTAGAGGCATTAATCTCCGCCGAACGAGAGTTAATCTCAGTCTGACGAGTAGGGGTTTGCTCCTTAGCCCCATCTACCGGAGTCACAGGCTGTTTTGCAGACGCGGATCCGCTCCTTACAGCATCGCCCTCTTCCCCATTTATCGCGGTGGCGCTGGCTCCCGATGCGTATGCAGAAGTCAGGGGTGACTGCCCTGCAGAAGTATTAGTCTGGGGAGCTATAGTGCGCACCTGGGCCAACGCCTGAAGCCCCTGCTGGCGGCGTTCGGCGCGCATCTGGCTCTCACGGGTCGCGGCAGATTCGGCTCCATGAGAACGGGATGCATTCGAGCCCTCGTCGGTTGCTACGGAGGACGTGCCCGAGGAAGCACTCGCGGAGTTGTCACTCTTCGCGGTAGCAGCATCCAACTTATCACCACCGACTGCAGGAGAATTCGAGGTATCCTGTGCAGCTCCGGCGCTCACCTTGAACCGAACCGACGCCACAGCAGTGTCGTTATCCTGCTCATCAACGTACACCAGGTACGCGGTATAGACAGAACCAGTCTTGAGAAGCGACCCTGGAACGCCAACAGCTACCTCAAGCTTGCCTCCAATGAGGTGATCAGCCCCCACATGGGTGTACGAGACAGCGTCACCTCGAGGGTTGCCCTGCATATCGGTCTCAAGAACCATCAAATCGTACCCGTTTTCTCGAGCGGGCAGGTTCTTACCGACGATGGTCACGGGCTTCGTTTCCGCATCAGAACGTAGCTCGGCGTAACGAACGTTCAGCGTCGGAACGCTCATATTCGCGGTATCTCGGGATGCAGTGGTGCCTCCCGGTACCTCACGCACAACCTGGGTTTCACGTCCCGTGCTATCTGCCGTTTTCGGGCTACGCGAAGCCGAGGGCTGAGGGTGACGGGCTTCTTCGCGTGCCTTCGTCAGGACCTTTAGCGTCTCGTCGTCAAGAAGAGTGCCCGATACGCTGCCGCCCGTATTGTCATCCTCTGCTGGAACAGTATGAGGGATAAACACACCGGAGTTAACTTTGAACTCTCCGTAGCCTGCATCGAAGCTATCCATATCAAGAACGGCGATGGAGTAGTAACCTTCCGTCGGAGTGGTTGGCAGGGTGAAAGCGAGAAGGGTCGAGTCGTCCTGAGCTTTCTCCACGCTTAGATCCTGAGGAATGTACGTCAGAATGTCTCCGGAAACCTCGCCGGAGGTGGTGTAATACTGAACCGCCACAAGATAGCGATTCGAGCTACCGGTGTACTTCTCCCCGTAGAGAGGCCGCAGGTTGAGAGTCACCCGATTCTGCTCTACAGAATGAATAAGTACCTCGAGGGTGTCGAGTTCAATATCAAAATCTTGTGAGGGGCATTTCTGAGGATTCTCAGAATTGAGAATAGTAATAATACACTGTTGATCGGCAGGAAAACCGGTTCCCTCAACTGCAGAAGCATTGGGCACCGCAAATACACCCGTAGTCGCCAAGACAGCAAACGACAGGACGCGGAAAGTTCGAGGTCGTTGAGTGATCATCATAGTGCCATTTCAATCGAAGCGGACACACAATATATTCATGAGGGACGGCTCACCACAAGCCCTTTCCCTCGCAATATCGCGTGTGCCGATACATCGGTTACATCTCAGCCTAACACGAGTACTAAGATTTTGGACTCATTACATTTGTGTGCTTATTGTCAGCCGGTATATGCACCCTGGCGTAAAACACCATATAGCTACCCGCCGAAACATCATTATCGATAAATATGGATATTGAGAAGGAGAGTCACACACTCCACAAACAATTATTTCAACCTTAATAAAAGTCCAAGTGTACGACATATACTGTCCAATTCAAGCAGCTGCATCAGAGTCTTTGCAGTATTTTAATGCGTAAATACTCGCTCTTTGCCTGCGTAGAATCCCTGCATATCAAGCAGCTAAACCGCCAGCAGACTGTACAAGATTTAATAAAATCTATCCCACAATGCGACGCGCATCTCATCCAGCGTAAAGATGCCCCGCGGCCAGCGATACTGCGCATCACTTCCACGGGGCACCTCCCGGAGGTGGGCTCCACTCCCCTGACGCGTTACGCGCTCACATCCACCGTTTCGGTCGCTTCCGCCTCAATAGAAGCCTCCATTCGGCGGCGGTACTGATTCACCATCACGGCACTACCGACGAAAACCACCGAACCAGCCAAAGCAATTCCCAGCGGCACGGTCCCCTCCGGCAGAGGTGCATCTTCCGAAGCGCTTGCTTCCAAACTCTGAGAGTCGGAGCCACCACGAGCTTTCGTACCCCGCGTATAGAACCCATCGGAGCCCAAACGATAACCCTCTCGCACGGCAGGGCTAGCAACACTCTCAGTGCTACCCCCCGACGTCTGATACCCCATCAGGTTCACAACGGTACGCCCCCCAATAAAAGCAGCATATCCAGACATGACCGGGGTGACATTCGGACCGGTGACAAAGTTACTTGAGACCGCATGAGCCTGCGGAATTGCCCGTTCTGCCAAGCTACGAGCCAGAACAGCACGATTCAGAACACCTTCTGCCGAAGGGATGGGAGGGACAACGTCCCCAACAACCCCTCGAGCCGGCAAGGAATCAGCCACAGAAGGTGAGGCATCACTCGACGAGGAGGAATAGTCCGGCAGCTGCTCGCTCGAAGAATAAGCTAGTGTGGGCTTAGGCTGATTATTAGAATCCGCACTGGCATCCGCCGAACCTGCGCGCTGAATAATGCTCACACTAAAGGCGGAGGTAGCCATGAGCTTCAGCTCATCAGGAGATTCTCCACCCACTGCCACCACCCGGTAACGCTTACCGCCAATAAGCGACGTTCCAGGAACCTTCAAATCAGCCGAGAACGCACCATCCTTAACCTGCTCAGGACTCACATGGGTAGTAGCCAGGGGCGCACCCACAGCTCCCCCATCGGCAGGCATTTCAAAGACCATAACGTCATACCCAAGAGAGCTCTCCCCCACGTTCTTGACGCTCGTGCGAATCGTCTGAAGGTCGCTTGAACCTCGTAGCTCCGCGGTAGAAATCTCCAGAGTCGCTTCGCGAGTCTCCGCTGGAATCTGATTTGAAGAACGGTCATACACCAGGATGCGGTCACCCTTAGGCTTCGGGGCGGCAGAAGCATCAGCGGTAGGCTCAGGATCACGAGATTCCTCCGCACCGCCAGGCTTCTCAGAAGCAACAGCTGAGGGAGTCGGCGATACACTCTCCGAAGTGGCAGGAACCGGTGCAGGGGCCGGAGCAGCCGTGGGCTGCGGACGGTCCTCTTGCACATCCTTCGAAGGCACAGGATCCACCACAGGATGAGGTACAGGGCTTACCGGGTTGATAGGCGCACGCTGCACACCCGGAGTGTCGGGAAAGAAAAGGTTCTGACGCGAAACAACAAGACCCTCAACGCTCTCGCCATACTCGGGATCCAGCTCAACAAAAGAGGAGTCACCCGTCAGAAGATCGGTGACCTCCACCATGTACACCTGTTCAATGTTCAGGCGCTGGTGAATACTTACATCAAGATAACCGTCGTCATTCTTTGACACAGTCAACTGCGATGAGGGGACCACCATCGAGGCAATCTCCAAGCCATCCACAGTGACCGCCACCAAACGCATCTGCACATGATCGAGAGACTTCACGCCACCCAGATTAATCAGGATGTAGTCCTCGCTCTGGCCTATCAAATCCATGATGAAAACATCAACGTTCGCATCGCGGGACGCAGGCTGATTCACGGCAGAAGTTGCGCCATGAGGCTGTGCATGGGCAGCCGGCACAAAAGAAGCGGGAGCCAAGGTTGCAGGGGCCAGCGTACCTCCCAGCCCGAAGGCTGCAGATGCTACGAGAGCCGCGCCGCGAGCAGTTCGCTGCGTGGTAAACATGGTCACCTTTTCGTGAGTGAGTAAATGACAGGTTACGCATAATCCCCTGCACTCAGAAGTTCGGAAGTGAGAGCAGGAAGGCGGCCTCTCGTATCGGTGACCATGTGCGTTTCAGAACGCGTTCCCCCGTAGTGAGGGGGTATCGAGAGTGGCAGTACCGCCAGCTAATGCACTCTAAATTATAGGTATAACCTTATGAAAAGTTAAAGGCGAATGGGCGCCTCTTTCACGAGAAAGAAACGCCCACTCGCCTCATCTGATGTTATGGCTTGTGAGGGGGTATTTGCCACCCTCCTACGAACGGGAAGTGAGTCGCACATCACGGTGACCGCGGCGAGTCAAAAATACCCCAGCCGCCAGAGAAAGCGATCCCACCGCGCTAATCACCAGCATGCCGGAGGCACCCGTTGCAGCCAACTGCTCACGCTCACCCTTCTGAGTGAGGCCCGTCGCCTTCTGAGACTTCTGCCCAGCACGCTCGGCTACATGAGTAGCAACCGAAGCAGGTGCAGAGGAAGCCGACTCAGCCGATGCAGGAGCCTCAGACGCAGAAGCCACAGGAGCAGGTTCCTTCGACTCTGCAGCCGATGCCGGAGCACTCTGAGAGGGAGTCACTGAAGGCTTCTTATCCGCGGGCTTCTCAGTAGCTGGCGCTTCTACCCGCTCAGCAGACAGAGAGTCGGACGGATGCGAGGCATCCACGCCATCACGTTCCACAGTGAAGCCACCGGTGACGATCTGCACGGTTCCGCGGGAATCCTCGTAGATTGCGCTCACGCGGTAAGTCGTACCCGGCTTCAGGGCGCTACCAGGTACCCGAAGATGCGCTGAGAACGAGCCATCCTCCACACGAGCATCCCCGGAGGCAACAGCGTCACCAACAGTTCGACCGTCAGAACCCAGAGCGTACACCTGCAGCGCAACGGAACCGGATCCCTCAAACCCTTCACCAGTGAAAGTGAGCGTCTTCTCCATGTCATTCTCGGGGACGGCAGTCTCTTCCACCCGCAGGCGAGCACCCGCAGCTACAGACGAATGATTTGTCGAATCGACTGCTTCCTGCTCCCCCGGGCGACCCGTCGAGGCATCACGCACTCGATCAAACTGAGTGTTACGCGGCAAATCGTAATGGCGTCGAGGGTCGGTTTCCGGAAGTACGGGGTCCTGCTTATCAGCGGGGACGGCGGCGGGCTCGGCGGTTGCAGTTTCAGCAACGTTCCAGCCGTTAGTAAAAGGAATCTCAATGCTCTGAACAGCTAGGCCCCGGGAAGCCGAAGGGGCAATCTCAACGTTCAGCACGTAACGCACATCAGGGTGAACGTCCTGCAAAACGGCCAGACGCGCACCGGGCACCTCAATACCATCCAGGAGCGTGCCATTGACAACATCAGCCCGCGCCGGCGAAGCAGCCAGCACGTGACGATTACCCTGCTCATCGATGGCATAAATCGAGGTCATAATCTCGAAGGCCTGCGCATCACCCAGGCCTGTGGCCTTGTAGACAATCAGGTTCTGCTCCTGCGGAATTTCCAGCTGACCCGAAAGGATTTGGGCCTTGAGCGGCTCATCCTGAGTGTCTGCAGGCTGCACTTCCAGGGGCACCCAGGAATTGTACGAGGTATCTTCAACCGAGTAGCCGAGATCAGGGTTGACGACAGCGGTCGCCACCACGTACTGCTGGTTGGGATCAAGGGTTCCCGCAGGCAGGGTGAGCTGGGTGCTAAAGCTACCCTCGTGTACGTCGGAAGCAGGAACGAGGGTCATGGTCACCGCACGGGCACGACTCAGAGCGGCCAGGGGGTACTTACGGTACTCGCTGACATACACGGCAATACCGTGCTTCTCAACATCCTCACCCAGAAAACCATTGCCGCTGACAGTGATGCTCTGAGAACGCGCGGGGTTGATGGCAGAACCCTGCTCAATCTGCACCGAGGGGTGCACATCACGGTCGGAACGCTGGGCGCGGCTCTGTTGAATGCTAGAGGAGGAAAGGTCGCCGGCGTTGTGCACAGGAATCGCAGCCTGGGCCGCACCGGTGCCGGCAGTTAGAACGGAGGCCGCAATGGCGGCCGTTGCTCGGGTCTTTGAGTGAGCGGGATCGGGCATGAAACACACCTTTTCTGTGAGTGTGAACGATACCCTTTGCGCGACAACAATGCCTCAATCCCCAGAGGGAAGATATACGGTTGATTCCTTCGCAGGATTGGTAGCCTTGCGAGAGGGGTCTCCTCGGCACGGGCGATGAGGCACTGAGAGGTGAAACTCTCAATCTCCATCTGAGGTGGAAGTCTGCGCGAGGGGAATCGCTCTATTTATCGGTAGTTCCACACTACCAATAGAAAAAGGCTCTCGGTGCCCAAGACGCTTTACGAACCAACTATTTTTTTATGCAATAAGACACAAAATAGGTTTTCCACCTGAATCTTCTCCACCAACCACCCACAAAACACATCGACTAGGCAAAATGTTTCAAGTATCCCTTCAGGGTGAGGGTTTGAAGTGAGCGTAGGCATGCAAGTATCGCGGTGACATATGTGCACATTTATGCACATATAGTTATTTTCTTCCAGGTGTAAGGTTTTACACTTGCGATTACCACATTCAGCAGAGCGCCACCCCATCTAACGCCTACGCTGTTCCAAACACACAGAAACGTCCCCGCGATTTCTCCGGACTATTTCAATCCCGGGAAACCGCGAGGACGCTTCATAAGACGCTACGCGAACAGAGAAACCCTAGAGGCTACGACGACGCAGGAGCATCAGCGCAGCACCGGCAATCAGGGCTGCAGCACCAACACCAGCAATACCTGCGACACCTTCAGCACCAGTGTGAGCCAACTGCGACCTCGAAGAGCTATCCGAAGTGCTACGGCCAGCGACATCGCGAGCACTCACGGTGTGGCCTTCTTGAGAAGAAGCGGTCACCGGGGTGTTACCAACCTTGGCCTTGGGAGCCTGCGAGGAGGGAACGCGAGTCTCGGTCACGGTCACGGAACCGTCCTCGCTCATTTCCGCGGTGAAGACGCTGGTGGTGCCGTCGCCGTTATCGCGAACGGTAGTGTTATCGTCGTTACTTGCGGCGGGCACCGTGGGAGCGGGGTGGTCCACATCGCTCACAGAGGCGGTGGTGACAGCAACCTGGTGCACCAGGCCGTTCGGGTCGCTGGTGGCCACAAGCGCGTACACGTAGCCAGGCAGCAGACGATCGGCGCGCACAGAAAGCTTCGCAGTGAAGGTGCCCTCCATAATCTCGGATGCGGGCACATCCTGAACAGCCAGAGCCTCACCGGTGATATTACCGTCGGCATCCAGACGGTAAATGGCCACCTGTACGCCGTGGGAAGCAGATTCGTGGGTAAAGCCCGCACCATTGACGGTCACCACGTTGTACTCATCGTTCGGGTCCAGGCTTGCACTCTCGGTCGTGAGGGTTGCGTTCTGAGGCTCGGGAACTGCCGGGGTTTCCGGAGCAGGGGTCTCGTCAGCCTTGGGGGTTTCTGCCTTGGGAGTCTCGGGGGTCGGAGTCTCCGGGGCTGGGGTCTCGTCGGCCTTGGGGGTTTCCGGAGCAGGGGTCTCGTCAGCTTTGGGGGTTTCCGGGGCGGGAGTCTCGTCAGCCTTGGGAGTCTGAGAACGCGGAGTGGTAGTCTCAGTCACCTTGAAGGAGGAAAGAGCCACCAGCTTCTCGGCAGGCTGACCCTGGGGGTTGCTGACAGCTACTAGAGCGTAGGATGCGCCAGCAGGAAGCTGAGCTGCAGGGACATTGAAGGAGGCATTGAACGCGCCATCCTTAATCTGGTTGGCATCGACGGTGATGGTTGCAATCGGGTCACCGGTGACCTGCTGATTAGCATCCAAAGCGTAGATGCTCACGTTGACAGAGACGCCAACCTTGGCCCCCTGGAAACCGGAGGCGCGAACCGTAATGGTGTTGATAGCGGCGTTTGCGGGGAAGTCAGCTTCCTCAATCTCGATAGCGGGATCGGCCTGCTCAGTCTTGGGTGCCTCGGTCTTGGGAGCCTCGGTGGCATTCGGGGCCGGGGTCTCGGTCTTGGGAGCCTCGGTCTTGGGAGCCTCGGTGGCATTCGGGGCCGGGGTCTCAGTCTTGGGAGCTTCTGCCTTCGGGGCTTCAGTCTTGGGAGCCTCAGCCTTAGGAGCCTCGGTGGCATTCGGGGCCGGGCTCTCAGTCTTGGGGTCTGCCTTCGGGGCTTCAGTCTTGGGAGCTTCTGCCTTCGGGGCCGGGGTCTCAGTCTTGGGAGCTTCTGCCTTCGGGGCTTCAGTCTTGGGTGCCTCGGTGGCATTCGGGGCCGGGGCCTCAGTCTTGGGAGCCTCAGCCTTAGGAGCCTCGGTGGCATTCGGGGCCGGGGTCTCAGTCTTGGGAGCCTCAGCCTTAGGAGCCTCGGTAGCAGCCGGAGTCTGGGCGGCCGCCTCCACGTTCACCTCACCATTGGGGTGCTGCGCGACGGCAACAGCCGGACCGTTCTGATCTGCGGGAGCCTCAGCCGCAAAAGTAGCCGGAATTGCGACAACGGAGCCAGCAGTAAAGGCTGCCGCTGCTGCAATCTTATAGACGCGACGGGTAGTCTTCGACATTATTCCTCGATCTCTAAATTATCGGTGGTGAACCCCGGGAACACGCCTCCCTTATCGAAGGCCATCGGGTGTTCAACATGGGTGTGATGCTAAAAGGCTAACATTCACCCCTGTTCTTCCCGGCGCCCTATCGCCTTCCCTCTTCAAGTGTTACCAAATCGTTATAAAACATTCCGAATAAGGAGGTGAAATACATACCAATTCGCTCATTTCAGCTCTCCATGTCATGATGTGACATTTCTTGAACTTATCTTTTGCTGGCATTTAACAAATCTACGCATTATTCCATGAGGAAAAACCTCACAACTACCCACGAAAGCCCCGCCTCAGGGAAATGGGGGCACACCCATCCCTGAAACGGGGCCAACACACGAATTATCCGCACAACCTAACGATGAAGATTCGCACGAAGGGTCTACCACCCCAACACGCAACTACCCCTCGGTACGAATCACCTTGAACTGGCTAGCCTGAGCCACCGGACGCAAGGTGACGCGATCCAGATTGACGTGGTGCGGTACGTTGAGCGCAAAGGTTACGGTCTGCGCAACATCCTCGGCGGTGAGCGGGTTCGGCACGCCCTCATACACGCGGTCAGCAGCCTCCTGCGAGCCCAGACGGTTCAGAGAGAACTCTTCGGTGTGCACCATGCCGGGACAGATCTCGATGACACGCACGTTATGTTCCGCCTCCTCCAGGCGTAGCGCCTCAGTCAGGCCACGAGCACCAAACTTTGCGGCGTTATACCCAGCACCACCCTCATAGCCATGCTCGGCCGCAGTAGAAGTCAGATTCAGAATCGTGCCGTGACCACTCTGACGCAGTGCCTCACTGAAAGCACGAACCGTGTTCAAGATTCCCAGCACGTTCATGCGGTACATTTGCAGGTAGTCCTCAGGTTTGCCTTCAGAGACAGGATCCAGGCCGATAGCTCCCCCAGCAATATTGACCAGGGCGTCAATAGTCCCCTGCTCACCCAGAATCTGCTCAGCAGCAAACGCAACGGCAGTCTCATTAGTGACATCGCAGGTAACCGGATGCGCACCAGTCTCTTCCTGCAGAGTGTAGAGGAGATTGGTACGGCGAGCCAGAGCATACACCGTCCATCCGGTAGCAACCAGTTGGTGCACGGTCGCACGACCAATTCCGCTGGATGCCCCGGTCACCACGGCTACCTTACCGTCCCCAGCCCAGGATCGAAACGGAGACGGGGGAACGTAAGTGTTCTTAGTCATATCTATCCTCATAAATAACGATGCCCGGCCGTGTTCTGTAACAAAACACACCGGGCATACATTTCTGATTTTTCAGTTTTCATGGCTCGGAAAAGCCTGGGCAGCCCGATTACTTGCGGCGACGAGGAAGACCCCAACGGCTACGGCCACCATCGCGGTAACCAAGGCGGTGCTCAAAGTACACGGGCGAGCTACTACCGGTCTTCACAGTATCCGGCGGAACCGTACCCTCACGTGCAGACATGAGGTAGAGAATCGCGGCGCCCGGAACAAAAGCGATAATGGGAAGAACGAAGCGCATACGCGCCTCCCCATAGCCACTGCGCATGCTGAGGTGCCCGATACATGCCACCACCAGTACCACATGAATCAGCAGAACGGCGGTCTCAAAAGCGCCCAAACCAAAGAAACTAAACGTACTCATCAATGCCTCCTCAGGATTGGTACTATTTCAGTCTACGCCCCCGAATGATGCCTGCAAAAGGTCCGGTCACGTGTTGAAATGATCCACAGAACACACCGATCTTCAGGTACGAACGACCCATTCCAATAGCTCGCCCCCCCCTCCATGATTCCCCATCCCCCGCTACCAAAAACCGCCGTGAAATCTCAACGCCACCGCATCGCCGATCTCCGAACCCGCCGCAAAGAATTGCAACGGCGAGCCGCCGCGCACCGAGTCACCAGCGGGACTCCCTACCCCGTCGAAGTACACCTGCTCCTGGGACAAACCTACCTGGACCCCGCCTCCTGGGATGCACTCATCCACTCCCGTGGGCCCGCCGCCACCCTGCGCCGTGCCCGTTTCACCCCACGATACGCCAGGCTTCTACGCCGCCTCGAAGAAGCCATCACCCACTACGAACGCCCCTGACAAGCCCTCGAAGCACCCCGCGAATGGCCATCGAGGCCGTGACCCGGTACATCCTCAGCGCACAGCCAGCATTAAAAGCTGAGAGAATGCCGTGAATATGAGAAAATAGCCCTTATGGCTGAAAACATTTTGGGCTCAGACTCGCCCGTACAGATTAACGTTCCCGACCGCCCCGCCCTCGAAGGCCTCGAAGAGAAGCTCTCGCAGCGCTGGGCCGATGAGAAGACCTACGCATTCGACGAGAACACCACTCGCGAACAGGTCTACTCCATTGACACCCCGCCGCCGACCGCATCCGGCTCCCTGCACGTGGGTCACATGTTCTCCTACACCCAGACCGACGTCATTGCACGCTACCAGCGCATGACCGGCAAGAACGTGTTCTACCCCCTCGGCTGGGATGACAACGGCCTACCCACCGAACGCCGCGTTCAGAACTACTACGGCGTTCTCTGCGACCCTTCCGTAGCAGACAACGACTCCTTCCGTGACCTCATCACCTGGAAGGCCGACGGCACCCCCAAGCCTGACCGCAGCCAGGCGAAGTGGCCGCGCATCTCCCGCAACAACTTCATCGAACTCTGCGAAGAGCTCGCGGTTGAGGATGAAAAGGTCTTCGAGAACCTCTTCACCACCCTCGGCCTGTCCGTCGACTGGTCGCGCACCTACCGCACCATCGACGCACACTCCCGCAAGGTTTCGCAGCTGGCCTTCCTGAAGGACCTGGAAGCAGGCAACGCCTACATGGCAGAGGCCCCCACTATGTGGGACGTCACCTTCCGCACCGCGGTCGCCCAGGCTGAGCTGGAAGACAAGGAACGCCCCGGTGCGTACCACCGCATTAGCTTCCACCGCCCCAACGGCGAAAAGGTCTGGATTGAGACCACCCGCCCCGAGCTACTGCCCTCCTGTGTGGCTCTCGTGGCGCACCCCGACGACGAGCGCTACCAGTCGCTCTTCGGCACCACCGTCACCTCCCCGCTGTTCGGCGTTGAGGTCGAAATCAAGGCGCACCCGCTGGCACAGCCCGACAAGGGCGCCGGCATCGCCATGATCTGCACCTTCGGTGACACCACCGACGTCACCTGGTGGCGCGAGCTGCAGCTGGACACCCGCGCGCTCATCGGTCGCGACGGCCGCTTCTCCCGCGAGGTTCCCGAGTGGATTACCTCCGCCGAGGGCCGCGAGCGCTACGAGCGCATGGCCGGCACCACCGTCTTCACCGCACAGAAGACCGTCGTCGAAATGCTGGTTGAGTCCGGCGAAATGGACGGCGACCCCAAGCCGATTACCCACCCGGTGAAGTTCTACGAAAAGGGTGACAAGCCCCTCGAGATCGTCGCGTCGCGCCAGTGGTACATTCGCAACGGTGGCCGCGATGCCGACCGTCGCGAGAAGCTCATCGAGCGTGGCCGCGAAATCAACTGGCATCCCTCCTTCATGCGTAGCCGCTACGAGAACTGGGTTGAGGGCCTGAACGGCGACTGGCTGATTTCTCGCCAGCGTTTCTTCGGCGTTCCCTTCCCCGTCTGGTACCCGCTGGATGCAGAGGGCGAGCCCGACTACAAGAACCCGATTCTGCCCGCCGAGGACATGCTCCCGGTGGATCCCGCCTCGCAGACCGCACCCGGCTACACCGAGGAACAGCGCGGCGTGGCCGGCGGCTTCATCGCAGACCCGGACGTTCTGGACACCTGGGCCACCTCCTCCCTGACCCCGCAGATTGCAACCGGCTGGGGCGTAAACCCGGACCTGCACGCAAAGACCTTCCCCATGGATCTGCGCCCGCAGGGTCACGACATCATCCGTACCTGGCTGTTCTCCACCGCCGTGCGCTCCGAGACCCTGGCCTCCTCCGTGCCGTGGTACAACACCGCGCTCTCCGGCTGGATTCTCGACCCGGACCGCAAGAAGATGTCCAAGTCCAAGGGCAATGTCGTGGTCCCGAACGAGGTTCTGGAGAAGTACGGTTCGGATGCTGTGCGCTACTGGGCAGCTTCTGCTCGCCTGGGTGCCGACACCGCCTACGACGAAGGCCAGATGAAGATTGGCCGCCGCCTGGCAATCAAGCTGCTGAACGCATCCAAGTTTGTGCTGAACCTGGGCGCAACCGAGAAGTCCGTCATCACTTCTCAGGCTCAGGGTCGCGTGCTCATCAACGCCCTGGACCGCTCCCTGCTGGCCCGCCTGGCATACCTGATTGAAGAGGCAACCACCGCCTTCGAGAAGTACGAGTACGCTCGTGCCCTGCAGATTTGCGAGAGCTTCTTCTGGTCCTTCACCGACGACTTCGTGGAGCTCGTCAAGGACCGCGCCTACGGTGCCCGAGGCGAGGAGGAGCAGGCTTCGGTTCTGGCCGCCCTGGCCACCACCCTGGATGCCCTGCTCCGCCTGTTCGCTCCCTTCCTGCCCTTCGTGACCGAAGAGATTTGGTCCTGGTGGCGTGCAGGTAGCGTGCACCGCGCCGAGTGGCCGCAGGCACTACCCATCTTGGAGGGCACCCTGTTGGCTGAGTACTCCGCTCAGAACCCGACCGCTGGCATTTCGGCTCAGTGGGTCCTGGCGGACGCTGACCCGACTCAGATTGAGTCACTCAAGCAGATCCTGCCGGATGTTGCTGAGGCCCTGGGCGGCCTGCGCAAGGCAAAGAGCGACGCGAAGGTCAAGCAGCGCACCGAGGTTGAGTCCGCTACCATTGCGGCTCCGCAGGCTCAGCTGGACCGTGTCGAGGCTGGCCTGGGCGATCTGAAGGCCGCTGGCAACGCCCGCGAGCTGGCCCTGGTGGCGTCCGAGGGTGAGCTCGAGGTTCGCGACGTGGTGCTCGTGGTGGAAGAAGCCGCCGAGTAAGCGACGCATCCGTGATTCGTCATCACTCGTTGCGTAGCCGATGGCCGCGCCGGCAGTGAATAATTCGAGGCGGGACGGTACCGAGATTTCGGTATCGTCCCGCCTCGCGTCTCTGCACTTCGCGTGCTTCCGGCTGGAGTCGTGGAGGGCCGTGGGCCTTTATGATGTCTTTTTCTTCATTCCAAAGAAAGAAATTTTGTAATCTTTTTCATACTCAAATCTGATTCTCGGCAAATACTCACACCGTGACCTTCTACAACTCGCGCATCTCAGCCACATTTCCTGAATCCCCTGGACTTGGGGATTCATCTCTCCCAAGAACATTTTTCACCTTTTGC
This sequence comes from Rothia mucilaginosa, assembly GCF_901875305.1. Lineage (GTDB taxonomy): Bacteria > Actinomycetota > Actinomycetes > Actinomycetales > Micrococcaceae > Rothia. The sequence goes on along the minus strand of NZ_CABFLY010000006.1, from coordinate 112,806 downwards.
CATGTGGGATTATGACCGCCTCCTTGCAGATTATTGCTTTTACATGCACATTTTTTAGGGTTCCCCGCCGCTAATCAACCTTATAAGATTGACGGACACTTTTTGTATGATGGTTTGTGAGGGTTCCCCTCACTTCACTTTCACTTCACTTCAGCGAGCGCACGCCACCGGTACGAATCATTACTCCGACCAGCCACACCCCCTACCCGTCGTCGGGGTGCGAAGTCGCATCCCGACCCTACCCGCGCGCCGTAGTCGGCGCGTACGACCGCTCATGATTCCACGTTCACCCCATTCAGCATCGGAGCACCCGCTCTCCCCCGCGAGGCAGAGCTCTCCTCCCCCGGTAACAGCTGACCCATCCTCAGCCGACACCCCGACCCCGAGCCAGGATCAGCTCCAACACTACCTCTCAGTCCTCGGAGAATACATTCGCCATGCGCGCGAATACGCCCAGGCGCTCCATGACTCCTACGCCGATGAGGTCTACGCGCTCTGGCACGAACACATCACCTACTCCGCTGCCACAGACGAGACCAGCATCGCCTCCGGCACGTTGAGTGCAGTCGAGCTCGAGGAACTGACCCGTAAGTGGGTGCGCCTCATGCGTGAAGGCCGAGACATGCTACACCATGAGACAACTATCGCCGCGGACCGTGCCGCCGCGCAGGACGGCTTCCCCCTCGACTAAATCTCTGTTCTCTCCCGGAATAAGACCTCTCCCGGAAAAGACCCACGAGCTATCCTCGCCCGTGGGTCTTCTGTCACCGAATCTTCCGTGTGACGAGCTTTTGGTATAGTTTTCTGGCACCAATTTCAGCGCATAGAAAGGGCGTGCATGTCCCACCCAAAACGCATCCTACGTCCCACGCGTAGTGATGTTGCGCCGCCGGTCACCTCACTGCCCGTCTACCGCGGCGATATCGACACGCGCGGTGAAACACAGGACCTTGTCCCGCGCAGCTTCTGGGTCGATTTCTGGGATACTCTCTTTTTCATCTTTGCCGGTGTAGCCTCCGTCGTGCTGACCATCATGATTCTGCTGAACACGGTCGGCCATTCCTGGTGGGGCGTTCCCATCGCGTTGGTCTTCTGGGCGGTCACCGCATACCTGACCCTGCCGCGGTTCCATTCCATCATGACCCGCATCTACGTTCCCGACTACTTCATCGGGCGCACCCGCACCCCGGACGGCTTACTCGGCGACCCGGTCAATATCGCCCTGATTGGCGCAGAGGAGCAGATTCACCAGGTCATGCAGGACGCCGGCTGGACCCGCGCAGATGAGGTCACCCTCGTCTCCTCCTGGAAGATTATTCTCTCCACCATGACCCGTCGCTCCTACGCGGAGGCGCCGGTCTCCCCGCTCAAAATTTTCGGCAGGACGCAGGCCTTCGCCTACCAGCAGGAGGTAAACGGCAACCCCGAGAAGCGTCACCATGTACGTTTCTGGAAGACCCCGGATGGCTGGCTACTGCCGGGTGGTCATCGGGTGGACTGGTTGGCTGCCGGTACCTACGACTCGGGTGTGGGGTTCAGCTTCTTCACCCTGCAGGTCACTCACCGCATCGACGCCGAAACCGACTTCGAGCGAGACTACATCGTGGAGTCCATTCAGTACGCTCACCCGGAAACCCGCGTTGAGATTCTGCACGACTACTCCTCGGGCTACCACGCTCGTAACGGCGGCGGCGATGCGATTCGAACCGACGGCGCGCTACCGGTTGTGATTCTCAACAACGAGGGGGTGGAAGCTACCGAGCAGGAGGACATTCACCTCTCCAGTGCCCACGACCTGGCCTACCGCATGCCGCTGAGCCTGCTGGTCGGTTCGGGTATGCTCATCGCCGTGACCCTTGCCGATATTGTCAACAGCGTTCTTTTGGCGCTCAGCCGCCCGGCTCTGCGAGCCAAGCTCCTCGAGGAAGGATCTGGTAGCGATATTGAGCTACTGAGCCTGTTCGATCAAGTGGATAGTGCTGTGCTTCTGACCATTACCGGCGCGGTGCTGGTGGGCTTCGTAGCCGTCTATTCTGCGGTCCATCTCTTCCTGCTGTGGAGCACCCTTCGAGGCTCTTCCAAGGCTCGCCGCTTGGCTCTGTTGCTGACGGCTTTGAACTTCGCGGCGATTACCGGCGGCGTGTTGTGGGGGCACCAGTCCCTGCCGCTGTCCACGATTTTCTTCCAGCTGGGCGTGGCGGTGTTCGCGATGCTGGCATTCACCTCGGATGCGGCGGTCCAGTACACCGCGACCCGCACCTTCCACATGCGCGATACGAAGATTGTGCAGCGTGCGACGCATCCAAAGGTTTTGGAGCGCAGAGTCCAGCGTAAAGTGCAGAAAGTACAGCAGACGCAGAAAGCACGTAAAACGGCTTCTGCGGGCCGCCCTCACCATCGCTAGCTGAAGGCTCTACACGCTTTGGGAAGCACAGTACCGCCCGGTCATTCAACGACCGGGCGGTACTTTTATGTTCTGTAGCCGAAGAGCTCTACGGAGCCTCGGCGCGGGGATGTTTAGGCTTCGCCGTCCTCACCGTGGAAAATCGGGCCCACGGTGCGGGGGCGCTTCAGCTCAAAGAAGCCGGGGTAGGAAGCAAGCGCCAGGGCACCGTCGAAGAGCTTACCCGCCTCTTCACCGGCAGGGCTCGGGGAGATCACCGGGCCGAAGAATGCGGTGCCGTTAATGGAGATCAGCGGAACGCCGATGTCCGTGCCGCCCACGGTCTCCAGAGCGAGGTCCAGGGAGGCGCGCATCTGCTCGTCGTACTTGTCGGTAAAGGCAACGTCCGCCAGATCTGCGGGCAGGCTAACCTCCTCCAACGCCTTGACGATGGCGTCGCGGTAGGAATCAGCCTTGTTGCCGTTGTGGTGAATCTGCTCGCCCAGAGCGTCATAGAGGGGCTTGATGACCTCGTTACCGTGCAACTCACGCACAGCGGTGATAAGGCGGGTAGGTGCCCAGGACCGGTCCATCATCGCCTGGTAGTCGGCGGGCAGGTCACGACCCTGGTTGTGCATGGACAGCGAGAAGGGACGCCAAGTCACCTCAATATCGCGGACCTTCTGCACCTCACCAACCCAGCGGGAGGTAATCCAGCACCAGGGGCAAATCGGGTCGAACCAGAAATCAACCTGTGCGGGTGCGTTCTCAGCCATGAGTGTTCCTCTCGTATACGAATGCGCCAGCCGCCCGTGCGGCCCGGCGCCTATGTTCACCTGTGGTATCTGCACTAGCCAGGCCCACGGTTCCTACACCCGGTACCTGCTAGCGAGCCGCCACCCCGTACAACCGAGGTGGCGGCTCCTTTATTCCCTAGCCTCTTCAGCTAGAAGTATTCGGTTAGGCCACCTTACGGCTGGCCTTCGCAGCCTTCAGGGAGGCGGTCTTCGCATCCCTCTTCGTGGTGCGAGTGGTCTCGGTTCCCGGGTCGGGAGCCTGCAGCACATAGCGAGGCTCCGTGCCGTTGAGCACGGTGTCCTCACCGATGACGATGGACGTTACGTCAGTGCGGTCCGGAATCTCAAACATCACCGGTTGCAGGATCTGTTCCATCATGGAACGCAGACCGCGGGCGCCAATCTTGCGTTCGGAGGCAAGGCGGGCGATAGCGGCCACGGCCGCATCGTCAATAATCAGATCCACGCCATCCAGCGCGAAGAGGTGACGGTACTGCTTGAGCAGTGCGTTCTTCGGCTCGGTCAGCACTCGAGCCAGTTCCTCCTCGTTGAGCTCGCTCAGGGTCGAGATGACCGGCAGGCGGCCAATCAGCTCGGGGATGATGCCGTAGTGGACCAGGTCCTCGGGCATAATCTGCTCGAGAGGGTCCCTCACCGTACCGCCCAGGTCGGCACCGAAACCGATGCCGCCGGCACCCACGCGGGCCGCGATGCGGTCGTCAATATTGTCGAAGGCACCAGCCACGATGAAGAGAATATTTGAGGTATCAATCTCAATATTCGCGTGGGCCGGATGCTTGCGTCCGCCCTCCGGCGGTACGGTCGCCACAGTACCCTCAATAATCTTCAGCAGCGCCTGCTGCACGCCCTCACCGGATACATCGCGGGTAATGGAGAGGTTCTCCCCACCCTTGCGGGCAATCTTGTCGATTTCGTCAATGTAGATGATGCCACGCTGAGCCTTCGCAATATCGCCGTCGGCGGCATTGATGAGGCGCAGCAGAATGTTTTCCACGTCGTCACCCACATAACCGGCTTCGGTGAGGGTGGTTGCGTCAACCAGGGCGAAGGGCACATCCAGCTTCTTCGCCAGGGTGGAGGCCAGGTAGGTCTTACCGCAACCGGTCGGGCCGAGCATCAGGATATTCGACTTGCCCAGCTCAACCTGTTCCCCCGCCGTCGCAGAGAGCGTGCGGGAGGTCAGTACCGGGTTGTCCAGGTCGTGAATACGCTTGTAGTGGTTGTATACCGCCACCGCCAGAGTACGCTTCGCGGCGTCCTGACCAATCACGTAATCGTTGAGGTAACTGTAAATCTCACGCGGGGTGGCCAGCTGTTTAGGAGATGCGGCAGCCGGAGCGTTTGCTTTCAGACGTTCATCAGCCAGAATTTCTTCGCAGAGATCCACACATTCATCGCAGATGGAGACATTCGGGCCGAGCACAATCTTGAACACCTGCGCGCGCGTCTTCTTGCAGAAGGAGCACCGCATGCTGGCGCTGGGCTGCTCGGGGGGCAAGGTAATATCTGTTGCCACGAGAATCCCCTTTCAATCGTGTGGTCGTCTCTCGGTGCGGCGCGCGGAGGGGCCGGGCGCTCTTCACGGTGAGGTGAGAGATGATCTCTACCCCTCTAGGCTACCGGAGTTCACCCCGGAACTCAGAATTACGACCTTCGAAGAAGATAGTCGATACCCATATGACGAACCGGGTTAAATATGACGTCGGCACGTCCTTTCACCAGCCCTATTTCGAGGGGTATTGGTGGCCTCGAGGAGCCGCTCGACAGCTTACAAGACACCCACTGTGTTACGTCGCAGATCCTGCCACAATACGCTGCCCAAAGATAAGGGACGGAACGGCTCCCGAGCCCTACGCCTACACGGCGTATAGGGTGTCGGATACCGTTCCGTCCCCTCCCACGGCGGTCACCGTTTCCTCACTCGGTCATCGCTCGGCGAGCCACCAAGCGAGGTAGCGGCTTAGGTGTGGGAAATAGCGGTATTGATCGCAGGCTTACGCAGCTTACGAGACTCCAGGACCTTATCGACCAGGCCGTACTCCAGGGCAGCAGCCGCAGTCAGAATGTTGTCACGCTCGATGGAGCGGTCAACCTCTTCGTAGGTCTTGCCCGAGTGCAGGGCCAGGGTCTGGGCGGTCCACTCACGCATACGCATAACCTCGTTCGCGTGAATCTCAATGTCGGAGGCCTGACCACCCTGCTGACCGCTCAGGGCGGGCTGGTGAATCAGCACGCGAGCGTTCGGCAGCGCCAGACGCTTGCCGGGGGTACCGGCAGCCAGCAGAACCGCCGCAGCCGAAGCCGCCTGGCCCAGGCACACGGTCTGGATCTCGGGGCGGATGAACTGCATGGTGTCGTAGATGGCGGTCATCGCGGTGAAGGAGCCGCCGGGCGAGTTGATGTACAGGGTGATGTCACGCTCGGGGTCCTGTGCCTCCAGCACCAGCAGCTGAGCCATGATATCGTCAGCGGATGCGTCGTCCACCTGGGTGCCCAGGAAGATGATGCGGTCCTCGAACAGCTTGGCGTAGGGGTCCTGACGCTTGTAGCCGTAGGGGGTGCGCTCCTCGAAGCTGGGGAGCACGTAACGGTTGCTCGGCATAGCCGGCGCCGAGGTGGTGATATCGTTCGGCAGGTAGTTCATGTGCATCTCCCTTATGCGTTCTTCGGCTCGGGCAGCTTACCGGCGGTGGTGGCAATGTGATCGAAGAAGCCGTATTCCAGGCCCTCCTGTGCGTTGAACCAGTTGTCGCGGTCGTTGTCCTTCAGGATGGTTTCCAGGCTCTTACCGGTGCGCTCCGCGGTAATCTCTGCCAGGCGCTTCTTCATATCCAGAATCAGCTCGGCCTGGGTTCGAATATCGGATGCGGTACCGCCGATGCCGCCGAGGGGCTGGTGCATCAGGATGCGGGCGTTCGGGGTGGCGTAACGCTTGCCGATGGTGCCCGCGGTGAGCAGGAACTGGCCCATGGATGCCGCCATGCCGGTCACCACGGTCACCACGTCGTTCGGGATGAGCTGCATGGTGTCGTAGATGGCCATACCGGCGGTCACGGAGCCACCGGGCGAGTTGATGTACAGGTAAATGTCCGCCTCGGGGTCCTCTGCGGAGAGCAGCAGCATCTGCGAGCAGATGAGGTTAGCGTTCGAGTCGCGCACCTCGGAGCCGAGCCAGATGATGCGCTCCTTCAGGAGGCTGTTGTACACGTAATCTTCCTGGGCGCCAACGATGGGGGTTGCCATCGACGGCGAGGGCGCCACGCCGGCAGCCTGGGAGGCGCCGATGGGCAGAGGCATGTAGCTGGACATTCTTCCTCTTCTTCTCTTAGGGGCTTCGCGGCATCGTTGCGCACACGGCGCGCTGAAGCGCACGCGAAAAGTTTCGTTGCTACTACCTTACCGATAGTTGCCCTTCCCCCGCTCCTTCGCGCGTTGCCCGTTCGCCAGGGGGTGAAGCTCACTTTACCCGGGCGACAGCCGGCCTATCCCTGGGCGGTGCGCGGGTAGCCCATGATTTCGCGATGGGCACAGAAACGCCTCGGCGGGCACCCACCAAAACCAGTGAATACCCGCCGAGGCGATACGACATGCGCGCCAACGCGTCCGCCCTCGAAGATTACCCCGCGAGCGCCACGCGCCAGCTATACGTGGGAGGGATTAGGCGGCTGCCTCTTCACCCTGGCCCAGGAACTTGGACAGGTCAACGGTGTTGCCCTTGGAGTCCTTGACCACTGCGGTCTTCAGAACCTCAGCGAGAGCCTTGGAGCGGCGAACCTCGCCGACCAGTGCGCCAGCCTGGCCGGAGCCGTCCAGCATCTGTGCGAACTGGTTCGGGTCCATGCCGTACTGGGAGCTCATGGTGATGATGTAGTTGATCATCTCAGCCTGGTCAACGGTCACTTCCAGGGCGTCGGCGAGGGCATCCAGAACCATCTCGTTCTTGAAGGCGGTCTCGGTGTTCTCGCGAACCTCGGCGCGGTGCTCCTCGGTGTCGTGGCCTGCTTCAGCGTTGGGGTTGTTGAAGTGCTGCTCCAGCTGATCCTCGATGACCTTCTCGGGAACGGGGACCTCAACCAGCTCAACGAGCTTGGTCAGGACCTTGTCGCGTGCCTGGACGCCCTGCTCGGCAACCTTGGCCTCGGCAACCTGCTTCTTGATGTCTTCCTTCAGCTCTTCGATGGTGTCGAACTCGGAAGCCAGCTGTGCGAACTCGTCGTCAGCTGCGGGCAGCTCGCGCTCCTTAACAGCGGTCAGCTTGACCTTGATGACGGCCTCTTCGCCAGCTTGGTCGCCGCCGGAGAGCTTGGTCTCGAAGGTTGCGTCCTCGCCAGCGGACAGGCCGGTCAGGGCCTCGTCGATACCCTCAAGCATGGTGCCGGAACCAATCTGGTAGGACAGGTCGTTAGCTGCGTCCACCTGCTCGCCGTCGATCTCTGCGGCGATGTCGATGGTCACGAAGTCCTTGTCGGCGGCGGGGCGCTCGACGGTCTTCAGGGTGCCGAAGCGCTCGCGCAGAGCGTCCAGTGCCTGAACCTCGTCCTCGGGGGTCACCTCGACCTCGTCCACCTCAACCTCGAGGCCCTCGTACTTGGGCAGCTCGATTTCGGGGCGGACGGTCACGGTGATGGTCAGCTTAACCTCAGCTTCGCGGTCCTCAGTGGTGGGCTGGGACTGAACGTCCAGCTCGGGCTGTGCCAGGGGGGAGAGGTCGTTCTCGCCCAGCGCCTGTGCGTAGTAGTCGTTCAGGGCGTCGTTCAGGGATGCCTCAACGATGTAGTCGAAGCCCGCGCGCTGCTCGATGAGCTGCTTGGGCAGCTTGCCCTTGCGGAAGCCGGGAACGCTAATCTGGCCAGCCAGGTTCTTGTAGGTGCGGTCCAGGTAGGGCTTGAATTCTACGAAGGGAACCTCGACCTCAATCTTTGCGAGGGTCGGGTTGAGCTTCTCGACGGCGGTCTTCACGTCCGTGATCTCCTCATATCGTTCGGTGCGGCACGAGTCGTGTGTGCCGCGGTTGCTTACTGGAAAGAGCGCCACGACACGATACGATGTCGCGGCGCTCGTTTCACGTCGGGGCGACAGGATTCGAACCTGCGATCTCCTGCTCCCAAAGCAGGCGCGTTAGCCAAGCTACGCCACGCCCCGTGAAACCGACCGCGTTATGCGCCGAAGCGGTTTAACACAGTCAATGCCCTAGTTTACCTGTTTTCCCGCTAAATGCCCAACAGAACGGCGGATGCGGGCGCGGGTTTCGCCGTAAACGATTACCGAGGGTGCGGAAAGGATTTGTAGAGGGGATGACGGGCTGGAGCGTGCAGATTCCGAGCGTGCGAGGAAACAAATCCGCATGCGTAAGCGATTCCAGGAGACTAGTTATCGAGGGGATGACGGGCTGGAGGGCGAAAATCCCGAGCGCGCGAGGGAATGTATTTTCGCCCGGAAGCGATTCCCGGCAACCTAGAGCGAGATTTGTGGAGGGGATGACGAGCTGGAGCGTGCGGATTCCGAGCGCGCGAGGAAACAAATCCGCATGCGTAAGCGATTCCCGGCATCCCCGAGCACAAAAAATCCCCCCGACAACGTCGGAGGGATTTGTGCGAGGGGATGACGGGAATCGAACCCGCGTAATCAGTTTGGAAGACTGAGGCTTTACCATTAAGCTACATCCCCGCATGGAACCCGTTTATGATATCGGGGTTCTTTCCAGACTGTCAAATGGTGTGTAGCCTCAGGGATGTTGCGCCAGGGTTATACCTGGCAGCCGGGGCACCAGTAGAGCTTGCGTCCGGCGATTTCTTCCATGCGGATGGTGGTGCCGCATCGCGGGCACGCCTCGCCTTGGTGCTTGTATACGTAGTTTGCGTGGTCGGGCCAGGCCTCAGTCTCTGGAATACCGGGGCGGTCTTCGGGCTCGGTGGTGATAATGCGGCCCACGCGCACGCCGATGACCAGCAGGTGCTTGTTGTCTTCCCAGAGGCGCTTGAGCTCGTCGTCGCTCAGGCTCTTGCCGGGGCGTAGCGGGTCAATCTTCTGGCGGTACAGCGATTCGGCGCGGAAGATATTGCCCACGCCCGAGATGGCCGCCTGGTCCATGAGAATCACGCCAATGGGGCGGGAGCTTTTGCGTGCCGCGCGGTAGAAGCGTTCGGGGTCGGCATCCGGGTTGAGCGGGTCGGGGCCGAGCTTGGAGCGGACGGTGCGTACCTCCTCCGGCGTTAGGGTGCGGCAGATGGTGGGTCCGACCAGGTCGGCCCAGCCGTGCTCCGAAACGATACGGCAGCGCACCGTGGCTTTCGGCTCGGGCGGGCCAGCGTAGGACTGCTCCTCCCCCGCCGCGTATTCTTTCTCTCCAATCTTGCGGGGCGCGCCGATGCTCGAGGCGCCTGTGAACGTCTCGTCGCCCCCGAAGGTCCAGTTGCCGTAGATGCCCAGGTGCACGTTCAGGGTCAGGTCGTTTTCGAAGGTGACGAACAGGTGCTTACCGTGCGCGTAGGCGCCGGTGATGGTGTGCCCGTCCAGCAGGGCTGCCCCGTCGGTGAAGCGCCCCTGCGGGGAGGAAACCTGCACGCGTTCGCCGGTGAACACGTCGCTCATCTGGCGGGCGATGCGGTGGATGGAATGTCCTTCGGGCACGGGTTCTCCTCGAAAACTTGTCGGCTAGAAATAGTGTGGATGATATGGAGTGCAGAGACGACCGAGGCGCATAGCCTGCACTATGCGCCTCAGATGTTAAAGCTTAGGCAGCGTCAATCTGCTTGCCGGCAATGTCGCCGGTCTGCTCGTACTCAGCCAGCTGGCCGATACGGCGTGCGTGACGCTCCTCGTTGGTCCAGGGGGTAGCCAGGAAGATCTTGATGATTTCCAGTGCTTCTTCCTTGCTGTGCTGGCGGCCGCCCACAGCAACGACCTGTGCGTTGTTGTGCTCGCGGGCCAGGGCCGCGGTGTCGTGGTTCCAGGCCAGGGCCGCGCGGATGCCCTCAACCTTGTTGGCGGCCATCTGCTCGCCGTTACCGCTACCGCCCAGCACGATGCCAAGGGAATCCAAGCCAGCTTCACGGTCGCGCTTCACGCCCAGGGCGGCGTTAATGCAGAACGAGGGGTAGTCATCCAGCGGGTCGTACTCGGCGGGGCCGTGGTCAATCATCTCGTAGCCCTCGGCGGTGAGGGATTCGATCAGGTAGTGGCTCAGTTCGAGGCCAGCGTGGTCGGTCGCGATGTGTACGCGCATGGTGCTCTCCTGGTGTGGTGTTATGTGCGGCTCGGGGCGGCTATGGCCGGGCCGAGGCACGCCTCGCATCCTCGGTAGGGATGTTTTCCCCCCGATTCGGTTCGGGGTTTCTCTTAGTTTGTACCTACTAACTGTAGCGAATTCGCGCGGGTTCGGGTAATGGGGAGCCCCGCCCGCCCCGCCCACATACGGTAAACTGTGGGATATGGCACTTTGCGGTGTCCCGATGTGTAGCGCCCGCGAGAAACACCACCCGCAGCGCTCAAACGCACCCCCGGCAAGCCCCCGACAGCATTGAGCGAGTCCACCGGCACCTGCGGATGCGCACACCCGGGCACCGCGTCGGCGTGTCAGGACGGCACGCCGCGCCACCGTCCGCCGTGTCACTTCTATGGAGAGGGAATCCAATGCCCGGCCTAAACCTAACCCGCGATGAGGCGATTGAGCGCGCATCCATTATCAAGCGCGTTCACTCTTACCATATCTTCCTCGACCTGCGCACCGATCAGGATGTCTTCACCTCGAACGTTGAAATCCGCTTCGACGCACAGGAAGGTGCCTCCACCTTTATCGACGCCATCACCTCCTCGGTCAAGTCCATTAACCTTAACGGCGAAGAGCTCAGCACCGACCTGGCTGACGGCGAGCGCATCCAGCTGCCGAACCTGGCCGCTGAGAACGTTCTGAAGATCGAAGCCGAGATGTTCTACACCAACACCGGTGAGGGTCTGCACCGTTTCGTGGACCCCGCCGACGGCGAGATTTACCTGTACTCCCAGTTTGAGGTGCCGGACTCCCGCCGCGTGTTCCCCGTCTTCGAACAGCCCGACCTGAAGGCCACCTTCGAGTTTGAGGTGCGCGTACCCTCGCACTGGGTGGTTGTGTCGAACCAGCCCGAGGTGAAGGTCGAGGACAAGGAGTGCGGTTGCGGCCGTGCGAAGACCTGGTTCTTCAAGCCGACCCCGCGCATGTCTTCGTACATCACCGCTATTGTGGCCGGCCCCTACGAGAAGGTCACCAGCGAACTGACCAACTCTGAGGGTCGCGTGATTCCGCTGGGCGTGTACGCCCGCAAGTCCCTCATGCCCTTCGTTGATGCTGAGGACATGTTTGAGCTGACCCGCCAGGGCTTCGAGTTCTACGAGGAGCAGTTCAAGACCCCCTACCCCTTCGAGAAGTACGATCAGCTGTTCGTGCCCGAGTTCAACGCCGGCGCAATGGAGAACGCGGGCTGCGTGACCTACCTGGAGACTTACGTCTTCCGTTCCAAGGTTGCGGAGGCCCTGCGCGAGCGCCGCGCCATCACCGTTCTGCACGAGCTGGCTCACATGTGGTTCGGCGACCTGGTCACCATGAAGTGGTGGAATGATCTGTGGCTGAACGAGTCCTTCGCGGAGTTTATGTCTACCCTGGCCGCAGCGGAGAACACCCGCTACGCCAAGGAGGCGTGGGCCACCTTCGCTGCGTCGGAGAAGACCTGGGCGTACCGTCAGGACCAGCTGTCCTCGACCCACCCGATTGTGGCTGAGATTCGCGACCTTGCCGATGTTCAGGTGAACTTCGACGGCATCACCTACGCAAAGGGCGCCTCGGTGCTGCGTCAGATGGTGGCTTGGGTTGGTCAGGAGAACTTCATGGCCGCTCTGAAGGTGTACTTCGACAAGCACAGCTGGGGCAACACCGTGCTGGACGACCTGCTGGTGGAGCTGGAGCGCACCTCCGGCCGTGACGTGCGCGCCTGGAGCGCTAAGTGGCTTGAGACCGCTGGCGTGAACACCCTCGCCGTTGAGGTGGAGAATGACGAGGCGGGCAACATTTCTTCGCTGGGTATCCGCCAGTCCTACGCTGAGGGCTTCGAAACCCTGCGCCCGCACCGTGCCGTGATTGGTTTCTACAACCTGGTGGACGGCAAGCTGACCCGCACCGACCGCATCGAGCTGGACATCGACGGTGAGCTGACCGTGGTCGAGGAGGCCATCGGCAAGAAGCGCCCCGACCTGCTGCTGCTCAACGATGAGGACCTGGCCTACGCCAAGATTCGCCTGGATGAGCGTTCCATCGAGACCGCCATCAAGCACCTGGGTGACATTGATTCCTCCGTGGCTCGCGGCGTGGTCTGGGGCTCGCTCTGGGACACCGTACGTGACGCTCAGATGCCGGCCCGCAAGTACGTTGACCTGGTGCTGAACAACATCGGCAAGGAAACCAACTCCACCGCCCTGCGCACCCAGATTAACAACCTGTCGGCTACCCTGCACTCCTTCGTGGCTCCCGAGGCTCGCGAGGAGACCCGCCACCGTGCCGCTGACCGCCTCTGGGAGCTGGCATGCGTCGCAGAGCCCGATTCGGACGCTCAGCTGCAGCTGCTGCAGGCGTTCATCAACCAGACCCGCACCGAGGACCAGTACGACAACGTGCAGCGTCTCTTCAAGGGCGAGCTGACCCTCGAGGGCCTGGAGATTGATGCTGACCTGCGCTGGAACCTGGTGTGCCGCCTGGCCACCGGTGGCCGTTTCTCCGCCGAGCAGATCGCTGCGGAGCTGGAGAACGACAACACCGCAAACGGTCAGCAGTACGCAATTCAGGCTTATGCTTCTATTCCGACTGCGGAGGCTAAGGCTGAGTACTGGAACAAGATTATGGTCACTGGCGAGCTGTCGAACATGATTCAGCGTTACGCCATTGCCGGTTTCAAGTCCGGCAAGCCCGAGCTGATTGCCCAGTACCACGAGCCGTACTTCGAGCAGATTGAGGGCATCTGGCGTTCGCGTTCGCACGAGATTTCGATGCAGATCATCGGTGGCATGTACCCGAGTGAGCCGACTGCTGAGTTGCTCGAGCGCACCGAAGCCTACCTGGCTTCTCTGCCTGAGGATGCTGCCGCTCTGTACCGTCAGATTGCTGAGGCACGCGATGGCGTGGCTCGTGCGCTGAAGGTTCAGGCTGCCGATATCTAGTATCGATAGCTTAGGTATCATTCCGTCGGCGTGACGTTGGCGCAAGTGGCTCACTCGAGTCGCTCGAAACGTGCCGCGCTCAAGGCCCCCTCTCACCCCCTCTCCCCAGGCATCAAGCACCCGCGCGGTGCCGGGGCGGAGGGGGTGTTTCCGTATCCGAGAGAGTATCGGCTCCCTGCACATGAGCGGGGAAACGGAGAGCTTTTAGATCCGGGACCGAGGTGAGCAAATTACCGGCACTATGGTGCATATTTTTCGGTGTTTTTGAATAAACCCCTCAGAAAAGCTCTCCACTTGGGGTTGAGCCTACCGTACACTGTAGATATGTCTTCTACCCGGCCCCATCTCAAACGCGTCACCACGGTAGGCGCCGTCCTCGGCGTCTTCGCTTTGGGCTCCCTCGGCCTCTACGCCGCCGAGGGCTCCAGCACCCCCGACGCGTCCGCGGCCACCGCCCACGCACTCCACCCGGACTCCTCGGCCCTCGCCTCGACGGGCCCGGCGGCCAGCCCCTCCGAGAGCCCCTCGGCGGAACCCACCCCCGAAACCGTGGCGCAGCAGATGGACCGGGTCGCGCAGGAGGCCTTCGGCGCGGAAGGCGCGCACCCGGTGGGTGAGACGCAGAAGCCCTTTACCGCTTCCCCGGATGCCGCCGACGTCACGGTGCAGCAGTACCAGGGCGGTGTGGTCATGCACACCACCGCTCACGGCGCGGTTGCTATGCACTCCGGCGTCTACTCGCACTGGTGGAAGCAGCGCGAGTACAGCGATTTTGCTGGCCTCGAGGGGCTACCGACCGGCTGGCGCTCCGAGAACGGAATCATCTACACAACCTTCGAGAAAGCCGAACTCTACTGGGACACCGCCATGAACGTGCCCCGAAGCACCGCGGTACTGGGCACGCAAGACGCCCTCGTCATCGGCGACTCACAGGTTCTGCCGACCTCGTGGGTTGGTCTGGGCCTTTCCGAAGCGGGCTTCACCTCCCACATGTTCCGGTGCGGCGGCGTTGGCTTCGTGGCCTCCCGCCCCGGCACCTGCCCCTCCTACTACCAGGGCGTGATGGAAAGCGTCTGGGCCCTGCCCGGCGGCACCCCCGGCGTGATTTACCTGGATGCCTCCGGCAACGACATGTACGTCAACGAGGACGAGATGAAGGCAACGGAACAGACGCAGGACCGTCAGACGCGGGTCATCCAGCAGCTGCAACGCATGTACCCCTCCTCGAAGATTGTGCTCGGCGGCGTGGTGTCGATGAGCGAGTCCGCCGCGCCCGATCCGCAGAAAGCTCACAAGCGTCACACGGCCAACGAGGCGGCCAAGGTCGTGGCCCAGCATACCGGCGTGCTCTTCATGGACACCTCGGACTGGCTGACCCTGTACCTGGCCGAGGGCGATATGGCCGACGGCCTGCACTTAAAGGACGAAACGCAGTACAAGATGGCGGCCCCTTTCGCCGCGCGGATGCGCGAGTTGCTGGCCTCCTAACCCCGTATCTTCTTTTGCATAGCGCGAGGCGCCGGAAAGAGAGATTCTTTCCGGCGCCTCGCGCTACGGGCAATCATTGGGGGGGTCATGCAGAGCTCGTCAGCCACCCTCCGGTGCACCCCGGTTGCGTCCGGGGGCCTATAAACCGGGGAGGTTTACGCGGCTAGGCCCTGGTCCTTCTGCGCCTCAGCCCGTTTGTGGGCGCGCACACCATCGGCCAGGCGGCGCTGCTGGCGCTCGCGGGCGGCCTGCTTCTCGCGCTGTTCGGCGGCCCAGGCGACGGGGTCAATGCCAATGGGCTCGTAATGCCACTCGCCCACGTAGTCGCGAATCGAGGCCACCCAGGTCACGGGGATGCCTCGGCGCAGGTATACCTCGTGCTCGTTATCTTCAAAGGCGTGGATGATGCGGTAGCCGTCTGCCTCCAGGGAATCCAGGATGGAGTTCTTCCAGGCGACGGTGCCGGACTGATCGCGGCCGGGCTTGGCAATCACATACTTGGGGTCAATGTCGGCGCGGGCAATGAACTCGTTCAGTTCCTTCATGTAGGTGCCGTCGCGGCCGGTAATCACGGCAATCTGCGCGCCGGTCTGTTCCGCCATATCGCGTACGCTATCGGCCACCTCAACGTTCACGGTGGCGTGGCGAATGGCCTTGAAAAAGCGGCGGTAGCTGGTGAAGAAACCGCTTAGATACTTGTCCATCTGGTCTCGGTTGCTGGCAAGGGTGCCGTCGATATCGACTGCAATCAGGTCCATGAGGGGTCTCACTTTCAATCCGCGCGGGAAGGATGCGCCCGGTGACGGCGCGGCGGAAGGATTCCCGTGCGGTGTGGCTGGTTTATCGGTGCGTTCACCACACCCCGGTGCGGGTGTAGCCTTCCTAGGTTACCTCTTTCCGTAAAGTTTTGTCTCGTCAGCGGCCGTATATTAAGCCCTACGAATCGTTCCTAAGATGCATTTCACCCCCTTGCGAACCGGGGCCCGCAGGGGGGTGAGAGATAGATGCGGGCGCTACGGGTCTGAATACGGCAAACGTGCGCCCTAGGGCTGGGAACTAGAGCAGGGAACCGGAGCCGCGGCGCACCAGCACCATACCGGCCGGCGCCACGATGCGCAGCCACTCGTCCGAGCCCACGCGGGCGGCGAAGACCGGCAGTTCACCGGTAAAGCCCTCGGGAATGAAACCATACACGCGCAGGGCGAAGGCGGCACCGGTGGGCACCTGCACGCCATCAAAGGCGGGCAGGTACTCCAGCACCATGGGCGAGGACCAAATGCGCGAGCGCACCGTCGTCAGAACTGCAGCTCCCGGGTTCTCGGGCAGGGCGCGGTCTACGGCCTCCAGGCCCTCGGCGGTGGCGCGGGCGAACTCCTCGACCGGCACGGTGCCGACCTCGGACCAGCCGCGCACGGGGGTGGCCTTACCAGTCCAGCCGGCATTGACCGTCACCGGAGGCATGTACAGCACAAGCTCGGGGTTCTGCTGTTCGGCTTGCTTCTGCAGCCGAGCCAGGCGTTCCTGCAGGGCCTGGGCCTGAACCGTCATGTCCAGGGTTGATTCGGCGGCGAGGTGCAGGGCGCGCATCCCCATGATGACGGGTGCGTTCGAGGAGGCATCCTCGGGCTCCAGGGAGCAGGCGAAGACAGCCAGCACGCGGCCGCGGGCGGTCAGGCGAATTGCCGCATCCGGGTTGACCGCCAGGGCGCGGGAGATATAGGTGGCCAGGTCCTTCACTACGGCGGCGCCGTGTGTGCCTCCGGGCAGAATCAGGTAGGGTTCCTCCACACCTTCGTGGGGGTTGTACTTGAGCTCGATGGGTGCGCGGGTGCCATCTTCTGCGGCGGGTGTCGGATTCTTCTCGGACGGGGTGCTCATCGTAGCTCCTTGGGTTATTCTCTATCTCTTCACCGAGACGCATCGGATGCAGGCCGCGCGCGTCTCAGAGTGTGCCTTCCCACTCTACGCCACCTTCGGCCCCTCTGAAAACGTGGGAAAATGAAAGCATGACTAAGCCCACTGTGACTCAGAACCTCATGAGGATGCTGGACCTCTCCCCCGTCGAGGCGACCCCCGCCTCCTTCGGTAGCGATGAGGTGCTCAGCGGCGTCACCCTCACCCGTGAGCAGCCTCGCACCTTTGGTGGTCAGGTGCTCGCCCAATCGATTATTGCCGCCGACCGTACGGTTGAGGGGAAGGCCCTGCACTCCATCCACGCGTACTTTCTGCGACCCGGCGATATTGAGCGCGAGCTGTTCTTCACCACGCAGCGCCTGAACGATAGCCGTTCCTTCTCGACCCGCCGCGTGCAGGTGTTTCAGGATGAGGCGCCCATGTTCTCGGCCATTATGTCTTTCCAGGCCGAGAGCCGCGGCCCCGAGCACACCGCGGTGACCATGCCGGAGGTCCCGGAGCCCGAGTCACTGCCGAAGGTCAGCGACTACCTGGGCGAGCTGCCGCATCCGATTGCGCAGGCGGTGGCCTGGGAACGCCCGATTGATATGCGCCATGTGGATGCGCCCCTGTACACTCAGCCGGATTCCTCTTCGACACAGCCGCGCGCCTGCGTGTGGTTCAAGACCTTTGACCGCCTGGTGCACGCTGATGGTTCCGAGGCTTCGGATGCAGAGCACCGCGCCGCGATTGCCTACGCTTCGGACTACCTGCCCCTGGAGCCCGCCCTGCGCCGTCACGGCAAGTTCTGGCTGGAACCGGGGCTGAAGAGTGCCTCGCTGGATCACGCGATGTGGTTCCACCGCCCGGCCCGCGCCGATGAGTGGCTGCTGTACGTACTGAATTCCCCGAGTGCCCAGGGTGGCCGCATGCTCTCGCAGGGTTCAATTTTTAATCGTTCGGGCGAGCTGGTGGCGACCGTAGCGCAGGAAATGATGTTCCGCCTGCCGGAATACCGATAAAACACAGTACCGCTATAGCCTCGGCATAAGCGTCAAAGCATACAGAAAGACCGTGTGAAGTGGTTACCTCACACGGTCTTTCTATGTTCTAGATATTGCCTGGAAGCTCTTAGCGAGCTTCGACGTCAATCACACCGTCCGGGGAAATGTGCACAGTGCGCTTGGTGCGGCGGGATACAAAGAAGTCACCCACAAACACCAGACCGGTCACCAGAAGTGCCAAGGCAGCCATCCATACCGCCGCCACGCCGAAGAACATGGGCAGATAAATCATCGCCATAGCAAACACAACGACGCCAATAGCAGAGAACAGCATGTGGCGAGATGCACCGGGAATGACAGCCTTCAGCAACAGTGCGGCATAAATACGGGCGCCGCCCCAAATCAGCAGGCAGGCTCCCATGAAAATCGACAGAATCGTGGTACCGTCCGTCGAGTTCAGCAGAACCAATCCACACGCGAGCATACCCAACGCACCAACGAGCTCCCATACATTACGACCAGACTTGGGAGCGCCGAAGTAGCGGACCAGCTCAAACACACCGGCGAGCAGAATCACGACGGCAAAGGTTGAGCCAAGAATAGCCAGCGGCACCTCGGGGTTCGAGAACAGGTATAGAGAGATGACCACCAGCAGCACTCCGGTAATGAGGGACATCCAGTTATATTTTGAAAGCATGACATCCAATCCTTCGTATCAAACATATGAGTTGTACATGCCCATTAAACCCCATCTGTGAACCGCACCATAATCTGCTGAACATCAAAGGACAACCTATATCTACCGGCGAACAGCGGACGGTTCACTCGCCCGCATCCCAGCAAGCAGGCACACAGACAGATACAGCGACGGGCACAGCGAAGCCCCATCTCCCCGTGCTTCAACAGCTTGAGGAGGCGGGGCTCACCACCGAATCAAACCCTATCGGGTCAGCTTACGGTGCACCACGCGGTGCGGCTTAGCGGCCTCGGGGCCGAGGCGCTCCACCTTGTTCTTCTCATAGGACTCGAAGTTACCCTCGAACCAGTACCACTGGTCCGGGTTCTCATCGGTGCCCTCCCACGCCAGGATGTGGGTTGCCACGCGGTCCAGGAACCAACGGTCGTGAGAGACGACCACTGCACAGCCGGGGAATTCCAGCAGCGCATTTTCCAGGGATGCGAGGGTCTCAACGTCCAGGTCATTGGTGGGCTCGTCGAGTAGCAGCAGGTTACCGCCCTGCTTGAGGGTCAGCGCCAGGTTCAGACGGTTACGCTCACCACCGGAGAGCACACCCGCCTTCTTCTGCTGGTCCGGGCCCTTGAAGCCGAACGCGGAAACGTACGCACGCGAAGGCATCTCAACGTTGCCGACCTGAATGTAGTCCAGGCCGTCAGAGACGACCTCCCAGAGGGTCTTCTCCGGGTCGATGTTCGCGCGGTTCTGGTCAACGTACGAAATCTTCACGGTCTCGCCCACCTTCAGGGTGCCGCCGTCGAGGGGCTCCAGGCCCACGATGGTCTTGAACAGGGTGGACTTACCCACACCGTTAGGACCAATCACACCCACGATGCCGTTACGGGGCAGGGAGAAGGACAGACCGTTAATCAGGGAGCGGCCGTCGAAGCCCTTCTGCAGGTTCTCAGCCTCGATAACCACGTTACCCAGGCGGGGTCCCGGCGGAATCTGAATCTCTTCGAAGTCGAGCTTGCGGGTCTTCTCAGCCTCCGCAGCCATCTCCTCGTAGCGAGCCAGACGGGCCTTCGACTTAGCCTGGCGGCCCTTCGAGTTCGAACGAACCCAGTCCAGTTCCTCGCTCAGGCGCTTGGCAAGCTTGGCGTCCTTCTTGCCCTGAACTTCGAGGCGGGAGCGCTTCTTCTCCAGGTAGGTGGAGTAGTTACCCTCATAGGGGTAGAGGTTGCCGCGGTCAACCTCGGCAATCCACTCGGCCACGTGGTCGAGGAAGTAACGGTCGTGGGTCACGGCGATGACCGCACCCTCGTAGGACTGCAGGTGCTGCTCCAGCCAGAGCACGGACTCTGCATCCAGGTGGTTGGTGGGCTCGTCGAGCAGCAGCAAGTCAGGCTTCTGCAGCAGTAGCTTGCACAGTGCCACGCGGCGGCGCTCACCACCGGAGAGGTGGGTGACGGGCATGTCGGCGGGCGGGCAACGCAGCGCCTCCATAGCCTGCTCCAGCTGGGAGTCCAGGTCCCACGCGTTGGCGGCGTCAATAGCCTCCTGCAGCTGACCCATTTCCTCCATGAGGGCGTCGAAGTCAGCATCGGGCTCAGCCATGAGGGCGGAAATCTCGTTGAAGCGGTCGAGCTTGGCCTTAATCTCGCCCACGCCCTCCTCAACGTTGCCCAGAACGGTCTTCTCTTCGTTCAGCGGCGGCTCCTGCAGCAGGATGCCCACGGTGTAGCCGGGGGTCAGGCGTGCCTCGCCGTTGGAAGGCTGGTCGAGGCCAGCCATAATCTTCAGGATGGTCGATTTACCCGCGCCGTTCGGGCCGACCATACCGATCTTGGCGCCGGGGAAGAACGACATCGTCACGTCGTTAAGGATGACCTTGTCGCCCACAGTCTTGCGGGCCTTGATCATCTGATAAATAAATTCAGCCATAGTTACCTATTCTAGCGTGGATTCGGCTGAGGGTACGAGAGTTTTAGGTTCCATGCTATGCGAAGTACCACGCGGGCACTAGACTCAAAGCTATGAGCACAAACCCCTCCCCCAAAATTCTGACACCCGAGGACCTGGAACGCACCGTTGACCGCCTCGCGCTCGCCATGCCACTGGCCACGAGCGATCAGCCGTTCGGCCCCGAACACACGGTGTACCGAATCGGCGGCAAGATATTCGCCATGTACACGGAGGGCATCGGCTACCCCATCGTGAACCTGAAGACCGACCCCGAGGAGTCCGAGGTGCTGAGGCGCATCTACCCGAGCATCATTCCGGCCTGGCACATGAACAAGCGGCACTGGATTTCCGTGGGTGCGGGTGAGGGCATAACCGAGCGGGTGCTAGAAGAGCTGGTGGAGGATGCGTACCTGCGCGTCATGTACTCGCTACCAAAGGGCAAGCGGCCCATCGAGTTCCGCGAGCGCCCCGTACCTCAGAAGCACTGGGAGCCGGACGCGCTGGTCGGGTAAAGCGGGGGTTTAAAAAGCGGAACGGGTGGGCATCCAATCCGGACCATTGGATGCTCACCCGTAAGCATCGGTACTTTTACCCGCGCGACGGAGGGCCATCAACCACGATGAACGCTCGAACCACCAAGCTACCATCCCATAAGTGCGGGGTGCCCATACCATGCACCACTGATTAACACCGGGATGAATGAGGCTCTCAGACCGGGCATCCTATGCAGAGGATGCACCCGAGTGATGACGACATCTATCCCCGAGATAAAACTCAGCTGAATCATGCAGTTCAGCCAAGAAGGGATTACACGCTTCACCCGCACTACCGGTACAGGAGAAGTCTGTTCTCGGGATAATCATAACCTTTTTGCATTAAAGTGTCATATTTTGATTGAAGATTCACCGAATCTTTCATTGAACGTATATCAACTCGGTTGATTTTCCTAGGGTACACGTTGATTATTCCCGCAATCAAGCCCTGACCTGGGCTTTTATCGCAATAAGCACCTCTGTACCCCGGGTATTGACAGCCCGCAAATACCCACCACCCGGGCGCACTCCGTGCTATCGAACTAGGATGCAGAACCAGCCTTGGGGGTCGAAACCTCAGACGATGCGGGCTCCGGAGCCGCAGCCTCGGCGATGCGTTTCTGCTGCTTTGCCTTCTTCTGAGCCGCCTTCGCCGGGTTCGCAAAATGCACCCCGCGCTCAGCCAAGAAGCGGCGATCCTTCTTATCCCACTGCTCCACCGGGTACGCCTCCAACAGATCGGGGCGGCGCTCCAGAGTGCGCTCAATCTGACGGTCACGACGCCAACGCGCAATCGCGCCGTGATTACCCGACAGCAGCACCTCCGGAACCTCACGGTCACGCCACACGGCGGGCTTCGTGTACACCGGATACTCCAGCAGACCACCCGTATGCGACTCCTCCTCCAGAGAGGCGGGGTTGCCCATCGCACCGGGAATCAATCGGGTAATAGCCTCAATCATCGCCATGACCGCGACCTCACCGCCGTAGAGCACGTAGTCGCCCAGGGACACGGGCATTACGCGGAAGCTCTCCTGCGCCCAGTCCATCACACGCTCGTCAATGCCCTCGTAGCGTGCCGGGGCAAAGACAATGTGCTTCTCCTCCGCCAGCTCATAGGCCATTGCCTGGTCGAAAACGGCACCCGCCGGGGACGGGACAATCAGCAGCGGGCGGGTATCGGCGGGGGTATCGGCGGCGGGCTCGGTACCCTCAGACTTGGCGCCCTCAGCAGCATCTTCGGTAGCGTTCAACGGGGAGGAGGCTAGCACCTCATCCAGCGCCAGGCCCCACGGCTCCGGCTTCATGACCATGCCCGCGCCACCGCCGTACGGGGTGTCATCCACCGTGCGGTGACGGTCAAAGGTGTACTCACGCAAATCATGCAGGTGCAGGTCCACCAGGCCCTTCTCACGCGCCTTACCCAGCAGGGACAGCTTCAGCGGCTCCAGGTACTCGGGGAAAATCGTGACCACATCGTAGCGCACGGACTACTCCCCCGCCTGCTCGGTCGACTGCTCAGCATCCTCGACCAGGTCAATCAAACCCGCCGGAGGGGTCAGCAACACGAAGCCGGGCTCCTCCTCGGTGGAGGGAACCACCTCGGGCACGATCTCCTCCACGAAGGGAATCATGATCTCCTCGCCCGCGCCGGAGGCAAGACGCGACGAACGAGCCAGCTTAATGAGCAGCAGATCCTGAACCGGCATGGTCTGCAGGCCGGTCACCTTACCCAGCGGCTTACCCACAGCCGGGTTGTCCACGGGGCTCTCGCCTTCGGGTACGTCAGCGAGCAGGTACACGGGCAGGTTCACGAGCTCCTGCTCGTAGAAGCCCTCCTCCTCGCCGTCGTCCTCGGGAACCTCGTAGACCAGGCGGGTGCCGCGCAGCTCCTCCGCCTGGTTGCGGGTGGTCACCTCGTCAAAGCGGACCACCAGAATCTTCTTGTTCCAGCGGGCGCCGGCGACCGTCAGCTCACCGGTAGGGGCCACCGAAGCAGCAGCCGAACCGGGGACAAAGTTCTCAATGCCGAGCACCTCACCGCGGGCGAAACGCTCCTGCGGGGCATCGGTGAAAAGCTGAACCGTCACCTCGCCGCGAATACCGTGCGGCTTACCGATACGAGCCACCACAACCTGCATAATTTTCCTCCGCTGGGTACAAGCCAAATATACGCCGCGCGTCTGCACGGCTCCCCCTATTCTACCGGGCACCATGAGCGGACGCATTCACCACCCAGCCCACCAATCGGAGCAGACATCCGGGTACACGAACGCCCCCGCCTCCGGAAACCCGGAAACGGGGGCGCTTCAAACGTTACGAGCTAGCGTCGCTTCTTGTCGGTGTCGATAATGTCGATACGCATCGGCTCGCCATCAGAAATAGCGTCCATCACCAGACGGATGCTCTTGGCGGTACGACCGGACCTGCCGATAACTCGGCCCAGGTCATCCGGATGCACGCGAACCTCAAGGGTCTCGCGGTGACGCTGAGTGCGCAGGCGCACCTTCACGTCCTCCGGACGATCGACAATCCCTCGAACCAGGTGTTCGAGTGCGTCAGCCAACATGATTACTCAGCTGCTTCCTCAGCCTCAGCCTCGGGAGCTGCTTCCTCAGCAGCCTCTTCAGCCTTCTCAGCCTTGGGGGTGATAGCCTCGGGCAGAATCACGGAACCCTTCTCGGGAACAACAAACTCAGCCTTAGCCTCAACGGGCAGAACCTTGGACTCTGCCTTCTCGCCCTTGAATGCAGCCCAGTCGCCCGAGAGCTTCAGCAGAGCCAGAACCTGCTCGGTCGGCTGTGCGCCGACAGAGAGCCAGTACTGAGCACGCTCAGAGTTGATCTCGATACGCGAGGGGTGCTCGGTCGGGTGGTAAATACCAATCTCCTCGATGGTCTTACCGTCGCGCTTGACGCGCGAATCAGCGACCACAACGCGGTAACGAGGATCGCGGATCTTACCCATACGCTTGAGACGAATCTTAACAGCCACTGTAGTGGTTACTCCTGTTTCATAATTTGGTGCGAGGCACGCGGTTCAGCACCCGTGGGGCGGGCCATTCACGGCGCCTCTATGGACACAACGGCGTGCGAAGAGAGGGGTCGCACGTCGCCGGGTACTCAGCTAGGGTATCAGAGCCCAAGATTTTAAGCTAGCGACCGTGCACATTTAATTGCGGTTAATCGCCGCGGGCCCCTCCGCCGCCTGCAAAGGGTCAGCGGAGAGGCCGGCAAAACCCCGCTAGTCTAGATTGCTCATCTCCAGGGTCTCGCCCGTCTCCAGGGCCCGGTAGCACTCGCGCAGGCGGTGCACCATCGAGGGTCGTACGTAGCCCTCCAGGTTCTCCGGGGCCACCCACTCGTAGGTCACCAGTTCGGCGTCCTGCAGGGTAATCTTCGTATCCGCCGCAATCACGCCACCGTCGTACATGTAGTAGGTGGAGTCACCCCACACACCCAGGGCCAGGCCGTGGAAAATCAGCAGCACGCGGCCCAGCTTCAAATCAAGGCCCAGCTCCTCCACGATTTCGCGCTCACACCCGGGCTTGGGCGCCTCGCCGGCCTCCACGGTGCCGCCGGGCAGAATCCACCCATCCTTATAGTTCGGCTTGACCAGCAACATCTCACCGCGCTCATTACGAATCAGCGCGCCGGCCGCCAGGCGACGCGTGGGCAGGGTCGCGATAAAAGCCTTCAGCTCCTCATCGCTCAGGTAGGTATCCCTCATCGTATCTCTCCTTAACGTTCTTTCGGCGCGCGCACGCGACGCACCATATTCCAGACTCGCTCGCGCAGGCTCGGGTTCGGGCTCGATTCTTCCTCGGGCTCTTCCGCGGCGCGGTAGTTGCCCTCTCGCAGCTCGTCAATCAGGGTGCGCTTGGCGGGGTGGTGTTCCCGCCCGCTCTCACCCGGATGCACAACCTCCGCGGGGGTCGCGGCGGGTCGGCCAGATTCCTCATGGGCGTGCTTCTTCATCTGCGTCTGCTCAAAAGAATGCAGAACCATCGGAATTAAAGCCGACTCGACCGTAGCATTCAGGGCAAAAAGTGCAGCAACAACCGAGAACTTGCGGCTCGCCTTACCCTGCGCACGACGACGGCGCGCCACATTCGCCAGGGTCAGGGCGATAGCGCTCTGAGCGGTCACATCTGCCCCCAGGGCAAGCCCCACGCGGCGAGTCTTCGCGCGAATCTGCTCCGGGGTCAGGCGCTTGCGGCGCGAACGCGGAGCAGGGGTCTGAACAGAGGAATTCTGGTGTGCGGCATCTTGCGCGTCCGGCGCAGGCTCATCGCTCGCCGCAGCATCATGCTGGAGTGCAAGCGCAGCCAACCCCTCGGGAGTCTGCTGACTTACCGTAGCTTCGTGCGACGCAGTACCCTGCTCCTCATTCGGCGCGGAGTCAGCCTCATGCAGGGTGCTGTCAAGAGATAGATAGCCGTCTTCAGTCTCCACAAAGGAATCCGGCGCAGACCCCTCCGGCGAACCCATGTGGGTGTACTCGTAGGGAATGTGCGCGTTATTGATGGCGTCCATCCACTCGGCAAGGGTCACGCGGCGACCGGTCGCCACCAGCTGATAGCTACGCTCCAGAGGTGAGGTATAGCCGTCCGGATAGGGCTCAATCTCCTCGTCATCTTCAGCGCCCTTAACCTCGGAGGAGGCGTTGCCGGCGGAATCGGGCTCGGTGGCCTCAGCCTCGGGGTTGGTGTCTTCCACGGGGAGGGACACCTCTACCGCCTCAGAAGACGCGGCTTCAGAGGATTCACCAGCTGATTCAGCCTCGACAGGCTCAGCCAGCTGCGAGAAGCCCTCATCCTCAGAACCGAAGATACGAGCCGTGCTAATCGACGCCACATCAAAACCAACGGTCGGCACCAGCGCCAATTCAGTGGGCACATCCAGCAACTGCAGGACCGATTCCAACGCCAAGGTATTGCTCGTATCGCGAAGGTACGCGTTCAGACGACGGCCAGCCGTAGAATCAGCCTCAACACCAAACATCGCCATCACATTAGTGATGCTCTGCGCACACTCTTCCTCATCGGACCCCAAAATCTTCGATCCGGCAAGCTCCGGGGCCGTACCGGGAAGACCCGCAAGTAGGTCCTCCAGCAGGCCGTCGTAGCTGGTCAGCTCCTCCAGGCTCAAGGCACGAGTCAGACGCTTGGGCACGCGCTGCCAGCGGAACTCCTCCACAACGTTCTCGTAGGGTTCGCCGAAAGCCTCCAGGTACCATTCCTCATCCGAGTAGGGCTCCTGGGCGGGCTCCTCGTAAACCACCAGGTGTTGCTGATTCACGTTGCCCTCAGCAATCAATGCATTACAGCGCAACAGCCCCAGCAGGGCTGTGAGGTCCACTGGGTCGGCCGAAATGAGGGTCCATTCTCCTGCCGGAGCAGCCACCACCTGTTGGGTACCGGCCGGAAGGTAGGCCAGAAGAAGGCCTGTAATCATGTCGATGGGCAGGTCGACGAGCATGGCGGCATCGCCGTCCACATAGAATTCCAACTCACCCTGGCCGTCAGATAGTTCCTCCCATTCGGTCGCCTCGCCCTCCATGGCGGCACCGGTGACCGGGAGTTTCTCAACCAGCTGAGCCACGTAATCCTCAATGGGGGCGCCCAGGCTCAGCGTGCCGTCTGCCGCCTCCAGAACGTTCAGGTACCCCTCGGGGTCCACCGCGCAGAGCACGTGGAGCTGTACCTGAGTCTCACCCAGCTCGTAGGCGATGAGCTCAGAGTCGCCTGCCGTAGCCTCGATGAGAGCGGCAATCAGCTCCTCATCGGTGGTGGAACGCGCCATGATGCGGCGGCGCTGAATCTTTTCCTCCAGCTCCAGGTTCCGGTCGGCAGATTCCTTGCCCCGCGGCTCGGTTTCGCTATCCTCGCCCTTCGGATGCTCGGGGTTCACAGATTCGTCCGGATTGGAGGGGGCGGGAGCACTATCCCACAGGCCCGAAAGCTTGTCGACGGTCCACTCCTCGTTCTCGAGGTCAACGGCGATGCGGTCCACCCGGGTGCGATCCTCCCGAGGGTCCGCGGCGGAGTTCCGATCGATTCCGCGCATACTGCGAGCCTCGCGGATAAGCCGCAACAGAGTCGCGGTCACATCGTCGACGGCCGGATCGTCGCTCTCGCTGGAGTACACCAGATCGCCGGTGACGTCGGCAGAGTTCTCGCCGTAATCCAGGGCAAGACGCACCCAGAGGGGGACGTACCCGGGGAGCCCGGGCAGATGCTCGTCTCGGCCCTCAAACGAGGGCTCGGGCGCCGAGCCAGGGTCCGAAGCCGTCCCATCCGAGGCGGCCTCACCCACGGTATCGCGATCCGGGGCATCTTCGGGCAGGGAGTTATCGCCCGGCAGGTCACCACTTCGTACCTCGCCGGGCAGGGCTTCATCAGGCTGAACTTCACCGCACTGGGTTTCGCCACGCTGAGTCTCGCTGGGGCGCGGGTTTTCGCGCTCCCCGTTCTGCTCGTTCTGAGTCATTGTCCCTCCCTTCGGCCCCCTCATCGGGCGCCATATCGGTACGGGTGCGCACCGTCAAGTCGATGCGCACCCGTACCACCCCTTACGGGGTTGCGTCTGCTCCTACTGCAGGAACTTCTCGAAGCCCTTCGGCAGGTTCATGCTGGACAGATCCATCTGCTGGTCCTGTGCCTGCTGGCCGAAGGCAGCACCGGCGCGAGCCTGCTGCGCCTTAGCTGCTGCCGCCTCCTGCGCCGCACGCTTCTGCGGGTTGCCGGAGCGGGCCTTCTTCTTCTTATTGTTCTTCGCGTTCTTACGAGCGCCACCCGCTGCAGCCGCCATACCGGGCATCTGCATACCGCCGGGCATGCCGGGCATCTTGCCCGAAGCGAGCTTCTTCATCATCTTCTGAGCCTGAGCGAAACGCTCCATCAGCTGGTTCACCTCAGACACGGTCACACCGGCACCCTTAGCGATACGGGCACGGCGAGAACCGTTAATGATGCGCGGAGCCACACGCTCGTGCGGGGTCATAGAGCGAACAATCGCCTCCACACGGTCAATCTCGCGCTCATCAAAAGCCTCAAGCTGCTGACGCATCTGAGCCGCACCGGGCATCATCATGAGCAGCTTCTTCATGGAACCAAGCTTACGAATCTGCTGCATCTGAGCCAGGAAGTCCTCAAAAGTGAAGTCTTCCTGATCGATGAACTTCTTCGCCATACGGTCAGCTTCAGCCTTATCCCACTGAGCTTCAGCCTGCTCAATCAGAGTCAGGATGTCACCCATATCCAGGATGCGGCTTGCCATGCGGTCCGGGTGGAACTGTTCAAAGTCAGTGACGTTCTCACCGGTGGAGGCGAACATAATCGGTTTGCCGGTCACCGAAGCCACCGACAGCGCCGCACCACCGCGGGCGTCACCATCCAGCTTGGACAGGACCACACCGGTGAAGTCCACGCCCTCGTTGAAGGCGTTAGCGGTGTTCACGGCGTCCTGGCCGATCATCGCATCGATGACGAATAGAACTTCGTTCGGCTCGATAGCATCGCGGATATCGCGTGCCTGCTGCATGAGCTCGGCATCAACGCCCAGACGACCCGCGGTATCAACAATCACCACGTCGTGCAGCTTGGCGCGCGCCTCAGCCACGCCGTCGCGTGCCACCTGCACGGGGTCGCCGGTGGGCACGTCAAATTCGCTGGTCACACCGGGGTGCGGCGCATACACGGGCACGCCCGCACGCTCGCCGACGACCTTCAGCTGGGTCACCGCGTTGGGGCGCTGCAGGTCAGAGGCAATCAGCATGGGGGTGTGACCCTGGCCCTTCAGCCAGTAGGCCAGCTTGCCGGCCAGGGTGGTCTTACCGGCACCCTGCAGACCCGCGAGCATGATGATGGTCGGGCCGCTCTTGGCCATGTTGATGCGACGGGTAGAACCACCCAGGATGCTCACTAGCTCGTCGTTCACAATCTTGACGATCTGCTGGGAGGGGTTGAGTGCCTCGGATACCTCCGCACCAAGGGCGCGTTCCTTCACGTGGGCGACAAACTCGCGGACCACGGGCACCGCGACGTCGGCGTCGAGCAGGGCGCGACGGATTTCGCGGACGGTTGCATCAATGTCTGCCTCGGAGAGGCGGCCCTTGCCGCGCAGGTTCTTAAAGGTTGCCGTCAAGCGGTCGGAGAGAGAATTGAACACGATCCGTGATCACTTTCTTAACGTTGAGGTGGCCCCCACCGCGGGGGCGTGCGGGGATGGTTAGTCAGTCTTTAAGGATACAGGATATGCGCATTCTCCCCCGCTTCTACCTGTGGATAATGCGCGAGGTTCACCGCGAGCACAGCAAGGAAGCACCGGCAAACACGTCGGATGCTTTCCGTCCTCCCATGCGTTACTCAACGTTCAGAGCTACCTGCAGCAGATGCCGGACAGCGTTCCATCCTTCCCCTCCCCCGCCAATGATTAGATTTTCTAGAGCACCTGGGTTAGAATCTTAGAGATGTCGCATTCCGCATGCGACGCGCCCGAGTGGCGGAATTGGCAGACGCGCCTGACTCAAAATCAGGTTCTTCGGAGTGTGGGTTCGAGTCCCACCTCGGGCACCGAACTAAGCGGTGGAAAGGCTTCAAGCTTTTCCACCGCTTTTCTGTGTCCGCTTCTACCCTCACACGCAGACCGGATGAGGCAACTACAGAGACAAAGAACCGCCGCCCGACCGTGAAAGTTCACGACCGGGCGGCGGTTCCATATAACGAGCAGTATCTTCCGGGAGCTACCCCGGATTACCTCTCAGAGAGCGTTAGCGGCTTAGCGCTTGACCTCGTTCTCCTCGTAAGGACGCAGATCCTCACGCTCGCCGTCGGCACCGGAGACGCGGTGCACCTGAACCATGTTGGTGGTACCTGCGCGACCTGCGGGAGCACCGGCAACAACGACGACCAGGTCGCCAGCTTCTGCCAGGCCGTTCTTGAGCAGGTACTCGTCCACGAAGGTGAAGATAGCTTCCTGATCAGTAATCATCTCAACCTGCTCAGCTTCAACACCCCACAGCATGGACAGGAAGGAACGAACCTTCGAGCTGGTGGTGAATGCAACCACGGGGGTCTCGGGACGCAGACGTGCCAGACGACGTGCGGAGTCACCGGACTGGGTGAAGGTCACGATGAGCTTTGCATCCAGCTGGTCGGCGATGTTCACTGCCGCACGGGTAATTGCGCCACCGCGGGTGCGAGGCTTGCGGTCCAGCTCGGGCACGCGGTACATGCCACCCTTTTCGGTGTCCTTGACGATTGCTGCCATAGCCTGCAGGGTCAGAATCGGGTACTTACCGACCGAGGTCTCACCCGAAAGCATCACTGCGTCTGCACCGTCGAGGATTGCGTTAGCGCAGTCAGAGACCTCTGCACGGGTAGGAACGGGGTTATCGGTCATGGACTCGAGCACCTGAGTTGCCACGATGACGGGCTTTGCCCAGCGGCGTGCCATGTCGATAGCCTTCTTCTGGACAAGGGGAACCTCAGAGAAGGGCAATTCAACACCGAGGTCACCACGAGCAACCATGATGCCGTCGAACTTGTCGATGATGTCCTGCAGGTTGTCCACTGCCTGGGGCTTCTCAATCTTGGCGATGACGGGTACGCGAATACCCTCTTCTTCCATGATCTTGTGGACGGGCTCAACGTCCGCACCGGTACGAACGAAGGAAAGTGCAATGATGTCTGCACCCATCTTCAGCGCGAAGCGCAGGTCGTTTGCGTCCTTCTCGGTCAGTGCGGGCAGGGAGACCGCTGCGCCGGGCAGGTTAATGCCCTTGTTGTTGGAGATGGGGCCGCCAACGACCACGCGGGTACGAACGCGGGTTTCGGTCACCTCAATTGCCTCGAGGCGAATCTTACCGTCGTCGAGGAGAAGCTTGTCACCGGGCTTCACGTCGCCGGGCAGGCCCTTGTAGGTGGTGCCACAGATTTCTGCGGTACCTTTAACGTCTTCGGAAGTGATGGTGAAGTCTGCACCGGGCTCAAGGTATTCCTTGCCGTTTGCGAAACGCTCGAGGCGAATCTTGGGGCCCTGCAGGTCGGCGAGGATAGCAACGTCCTTGCCAAGCTTTGCAGACTCCTCGCGGATGGTGTTGTAGCGTGCCTGGTGCTCGGCGTGGTCACCGTGGCTCATGTTCAGACGGGCGACGTTCAGGCCAGCCTTGATTGCCTCGGAGATCTTCTCGGGGGATTCGATTGCCGGACCGATGGTTGCAACGATTTTTGCGCGCCTCATGTACCTAACCTTTGTGTGTTGTTTCGCGCACCCTTTAGGGGGAAACGCCGGTTTTTCAGGGAAGATCATTACTAATCTCCCACTCATTCCCACGCTTTCCAACAGATTGGAACATGCCGAAGGCGTGGGATTCTTCCTCAATTATAGGGGTTTTACAGCCTCTTGGGTATGTCTATTCCAGTCTTTCTGTTCGGGAAATCAGTGTTTCGCCTCGCACCTAAAATCCCCCTATCGCTCTCATTGACATCCGTTCCGCACAAAGTCGCGGCATACGTTATTTAAGGTACTTTCCACCCAGAGAAGATAAGTGTTGTAATAATTGGTCACACCCATTAACCTTCGGGCGTGTTTAGAGGGCAGGGTCCCCTCTCGCGGTCACCTATGAGAAAATGAACAAGGCTTCCACAGCTAGGCGATTTCACATTTTCGCGCGCCTAGCATATATTGGAAGCAATAATTAGTATTTGAAATGCGAAATATATCTGGAAGGTACACAGATGACTACTCGCGTGCTGATTATCTTCGGCTCCACCTACGGCTACACCGAACAGTATGCCACCTGGCTGGCAGAAGATTTGCGTGCACTCCCGCAGGCCCCCGAGGTTGAAACTGTCCCCGCCGCCAAGGTAACCCCCGAGCAGGCAGAGGCATTCGATGCCTTCGTGATTGCAGGTAGCGACTATGGTGGATTCCTCAATGGCGCCCCGGCCCTTCGCAAGAAGATTCTGCCGGTTATCGCCCCGAAGAAGAACCGCACCGCGTTCTTCACCGTATCCTTCACTGGCGAGTACTCGAAGAAGCTACTGGACAAGGCTGTAGCCAAGAGCTACACCCCCGAGCTGACCGAGGGTCGTCCCGTCTACCACCTGCGTGGCGGCATCGATTTCGATAAGATTTCGCTGGCTCACAAGACCGCCCTCAAGGGTCCGGTGCGCGCATGGCTCATGGCTAACCCGCACCCCAACGAGGGCATCAAGCAGATGCTCGAATGCTACAAGACCGGCAAGGCAGAATACACCGACCGCGAGACCCTCAAGCCTCTGGTCGAGGACATTGCCAAATTCCTCTAGGACTGGGCTATCTAGGACTGGGCTAGCATAGCAACCCCAGGGAATCGCTGAGCTTTCGTGTATACCTCGCCCCAACGCACCGGGCCTCCCGTTCAACGGTTGAGACGGATGCGTTCGGGTGCGGAATGCGCGATTCAAAACGTGCCGAACGGCACCACACAGTGATCGATGGTTTCATCTCTCCTGCATCGATCATGAAACTCCGGGTACCGGTGCGAGGCCGCGCCAAAAACAAGTACCCGGAAACTGAGGGGTGGGTCTTTGTGTGTGCGGCCCACCCCTTCTTTCATGCCCTCTTGCCACCCCCACACTTCCCCTCCACCGTATAGCCCTAAATAAAAGTACACAGGTGAGAAAAGGCCGTCCAAAAACCCCAAAAACATTGCGTTTCACGCCGCTCGTGCCGTACCCTGTTACCTGTGCCCGTCGGCGCCTGCCACTCCATCACCGGCCCGCTACCCCTGTAGTGGCGCATCTTCTTCCGGTGGCAAGAATCCAACCACAAATCCATGAGGGACTACTGTGCCCTCAACGGATTGTCGCGCCCGAATGCGGTCACCATTTCACTCACATCACCGGCAACCGCACACGTACGCCCGTTGCAGAACGACCCGTTCGCTCCGCACCGACCCGTTCCACCGCGTGCCGGGATCACACCTATTCACATTCACCTCAAACACAGGCATAACACATGAAGAAACTTCAGACTGCCGGGCGCTCCGCGGCAGCCCGCTCCCTTATGGCATCAGCCGGCGCCCTCTCGCTCCTAGTCTCCTCCCTGGCCACTGTTCCTGCGGCCTTTGCAGCCCCCGAGGCTTCCACAAACCCCACGGCTACCGCATCTGCCTCCACCGGCGCACAGGCCGTCGATGCGAACACCCCGTACGAGGACCTCACCTACGCACCCGCCCCGGATCCCGCGCAGGTCGAACGCAACAACCCCGCCATGGGCGCCGGCGAGCGCGAACGCCTGGGCACCGCCAACGCCCGCACCGGCGCAACCTCAGCCCCCGCCTCCGCGGCCACCCTGAGCGGACTCTCCGCGGGTAGCTCCTCAGCGCAGGCACTGGCTCCTGGCCGCTCCGCCTGGACCCCCAGCGGCGGCACCCTCGGCATGGATGTCTCCTCGTACCAGCAGAACGTGGACTGGGCAAGCGCCTGGGCGGCAGGTTCCCGATTCGCCTACGTGAAGGCCACCGAAGGTGCGTACTACACCAACCCCTACTTCGGGCAGCAGTACAGCGGCTCAGCCTCCGTCGGTATGGTGCGCGGCGCCTACCACTTCGCCAACCCCCGCACTTCCTCCGGCGCCGATCAGGCCCGCTACTTTGTACAAAACGGCGGCGGCTGGACCAGCGACGGGCAGACCCTGCCCGGCCTGCTGGACGTCGAGTTCAACCCCTACCCCGCCTACGGCAACACCTGCTATAACATGACCCCGGCACAGCTGACCGCCTGGATCCGCGACTTCGTGGACACCTACCGCGCCCTGACCGGCCGCGCGCCCATGGTGTACACCGCAACCTCTTGGTGGTCCCAGTGCGTGAGCTCCCAGGAATTCGGTTCCCTGCCGCTGCACCTGGCCAGCTACTCCACCGTCGTGGGTCGTATTCCTGCAGGCTGGAACGGCTACGACATCTGGCAGTTCACCGACTCGGGCCCGTTCGTGGGTGACTCCAACTTCTTCCCCGGTAGCTTCGAAGACCTGAAGGTTTTGGCGAAGAATCCGAAGGCAGAACACCGCAACTGGGCCAAGGAGCACAACCAGCCCACTCTGGACCCGAATGTGGTTGTCACCCCGACCGGCTCAATCGACATCCGCACCGGCATCGGCGCGGCATGGAACCGTAACCGCGACTTCTACGGTAACCCCCTGGGGGCGGAATACAACCTCGGCAACGGCGTATACGCCCAGAAGTTCAGCAACCGCAAAACCATCTACTGGACGAACGCAAACGGGGCGCACTGGGTAGTGACCGACGGCGGTCTGGACTACAAGTTCCGTTCCAACGTGGCCCGCTACCGCGGCCTGGCCACCAATGAAGAGGCACGCTTCCAGACCGTGGCGGTCTCCTTCGCCAACGGTGAGGGTGCCTACTGGACCGAGAGCACCGGAACCCACGCCCTCAACGAGCGCGGCAGCATCTACTGGGCATGGCGTAACTCCGGGGCCCAGGGTGCACCCACCACGGATGAAGAGAACCTGGGTGGCGGCATCGTCAAGCAGGAATTCTCGGGTCGCCGCACCTTCATCTGGAGCGAAAAGACCGGCACCCACCGTCTGAATACCGGCGGGGCGTTCTACTACCGCTTCCTGGAAAACCACGACGCCTGGGGATCCCCTGTGACCGATGAGACCGCCAACTCCACGGGCGCTCAGGTGCGCTTTGCCTCCGGCAAGATGCTGCTCTGGTCGAACGCATACGGTACCTACGAGACCAACGGTAACGGCGCAATCTACAACCATTGGGCACGCAACACGGCCCGTTACGGTGCTGCACGCGGCAATGAGTCCTACGCAAACGGCGTGTACTACATGGACTTTGAGCGCGGCACCATTCGCTGGACCGCTCGGCGCGGCATCTACTAGGCCTACGACCTAGCAGAACAGCACAAAATATAGAGATTGAGGGGCACCTTCTACCAAAGAAGGTGCCCCTCACCGTTTCCGCTCTAAGGATGCGAACTCTCCATCTCCTATCTCGCACAGGATCAGAGGGCTCGGCGCTGCCGCGAGCGGGGTGGGTTACCGAGTGAGTAGAGAAACCCGGCTATGTTACCCGTGCCGGCAGGTAAGTCTGTGTCACGCCGCCACCGTGCAGGTGGGGCGAGTCATCTCAAGAGGCGGGCCTCGGATTAGTGTGGCGAACGCAATCCCCCTTGACTACGCCCGTGGGGCCCACACTAATCACTATGAGGCCTAGTCTCAGGAGGCGTCTAGAGGGGGCAACCTAACCGGACGTAGGACTCATGGCGAATAACGGCACGGTACGAAGATGCTGAAATTCACCCGGGATGCGATGCTCCGAGGAAGGAGCCGATATCTAGGAGGGCGGTTCCTTCATGCGTCGTATCCCTCTTCTAAGGGTAGGTCGGAGGAGGGGCTCTCGCCTATCATTTCGGCAAATATTACGACTCAACTATCGGTTGAAAGTTTATCTACCTGTAATACATTTTGAATTCTTTAGATGTCAAATAATGCATCTTTTATCGATAATTTGCTAGGATTTTTGAGATAATCATCGATTATTTCAAAATAATTTTATGAATATATTACGTTTAGGTGTGTCGCACTCTCAGCGGGCATACCAGATTTCTCCACGCTCAAACACCCGCTCCGGGAACCCTCACCACAAGCCACAAGGAGTCCAGGGCACAACGTAAGCTAGGGCGCACCCCGTGCCGTATGCACCACGAGAAAGTACCCCTACTCCCCCGCTACACGGGATGCGCCCTAGACGCTTCATCACCCGGTCAGCCGCGGCTCACACCGCGAGCGCCGGGCACCGCCTCCTTATAGGCTTGCGAAATCCAGCACCATGCGGCCGGTAATCGTGCCTGCGGCCATCTCCTTGAAGACCTCCGGCGCCTCGTCCACGGCACGCAGCTTCACGACGGGAACCACAATGCCGTCGGCACCAAACTGGAAGGCCTCCGCCAAATCCTGGCGGGTACCCACGAGCGAACCCACCACGCGGATACCGTCCAGAATAATCTTCACGATGGACAGCTCCATCATCTCAGACGGCAGACCAACAGCCACCACGGAACCACCCGCGCGCACCGACTCCACCGCCTGGTTGAAAGCAACCTTCGACACAGCAGTCACCACGGCTGCGTGTGCACCACCATTGGTCAGCTCGCGAATACGAGCCGGAACGTCCTGCACCTCACGGCCGTTGATGACGTAATCAGCGCCGGTCTCACGGGCCAAAGCCAGCTTGTCATCGTTGATGTCCACGGCGATGACCTTAGCGCCGAAAACCTTCTTCGCGTACTGCACCGCCAGGTTACCCAGACCGCCAGCACCGTAAGCAACCAGCCACTGACCCGGGCGAACCAGCGACTCCTTAATCGCCTTGTAAGTGGTCACGCCCGCGCAGGTAATCGAGCTGGCCTGCGCCGGATCCAGACCCTCAGGCACCTTGACCGCGTAGTCGGCGGGCACCAGAGTGTACTCGCTCATGCCGCCGTCGACAGTGTAGCCGGCGTTCTTGACCGAACGGCACAGGGTCTCGCGACCCGAGGTGCAGTACTCACAGTGGCCGCAGCCTTCAAAGAACCAGGCCACCGACACCCGGTCGCCCACCTTCAGGGACTCGACGCCCTCGCCGACCTCAACGACCACGCCGATACCCTCGTGACCGAGGATGCGGCCGGGAACCTCACCAAAGTCACCCGAAGCAACGTGCAGGTCAGTGTGGCACACGCCCGAATACTCAATCTTGACCAGGGCCTGACCGTACCCGACGTTGGGAACCGGGACCTCACGAACCTCAACCGAGCCATCCGAATGCTCGGGAACAACAACTGCCTTCATCGTCTTCTGGGTGCTCATGGCATCTCCTTCGGGGAATACCGCGCCCACACTGTCTTAGCGCGGTATCGGTGGGTTATGACACTTCCACCGTAAAATAGCTCTCCTCTTCTGTGAAGGATGCAGCCCGAATGTGACGTAGCGTATCCATGAACATGCCTCGCCGCAAAGAATGGGAGAGCCCACTCCCCCGCGTTAGGGTTCCGAACGACTAATGCGTCAGAACGCATAAGGTACTTATGCCGCTATGACAAACCAAAACAGAAAATGAGAACGTCTCCCAACCAGAGCTGATTGAGAGGCGTTCAGAAAAGATTTAAATATTAAGTTTGGTGCGCATACCACCCTAAAGACAAACCACGCTCCGCAAGCTTATTAGCCCACAAGATTAGAATCCCCGACGCAGGACGGGGCGGGTCGGTGCGCTGAGGATATTCAGGATTTGAATAACCAAACCTCCGACGCAGGACGGGGCGGGGCCCAACACAGAGCCAAGCACTGGGCCAGGCTGACTCACACGCGGGCTCAAAGACAGAAAACCGCCGGAGGGGGTACTCCCCCATCCGGCGGTTTTCATCATTAACGATTGGCTACCGAAAACATCAGCTGGACGCGGCGTCCTCCGACTTCTCGGCCTTTTCGGTACCCTCGGCCTTTTCGGTACCCTCCGACTTCTCGTCGGAGTCCGCGGAGCCGTCCGAGTCCTCGGCGACGTTCGCGGCCTTCTTCTCCGAACGCTTCGGGGCGACCTCCACGGGGCCGGGCTCAACACCCGCGGAAGCCTTAGCCGCCGCGCGACGACCGGCCACCACAAAACCAGTAGCACCCAGCAGAACCAAAATCAGAGCCGTCCACACGTGAATACGAACACCCCAGAGCATCTCCGACGTATCAATACGCAAGAACACCTCAATGAAGAGGCGACCCACACCGTAGTAGAACACGTACAGCCACAGGGTCTGACCCAGCTTCAGTACGCCCTTACGGCCCAGCCACAGCAACAGCGCCACACCCAGCAGGTTCCACAGCGACTCGTACAGGAACGTCGGATGGAACAGCGTGCCGGCCGGATACTGCGAGGGGAAATTACCGCTCGAGGTGCTAATCTCCAGGCCCCACGGCAGGGTCGTCGGCTTGCCGAACAGCTCCTGGTTGAACCAGTTACCCCAGCGGCCAAAGGCCTGAGCCAGCAGGATGCCGGGCGCCACCGCATCCGCGAAGGCCGCGAAGTTCATGCCGTAGCGGCGGCAACCGTACCAGGCACCCAGCGCACCCACCGACACGGCACCCATAATGCCGATGCCGCCCTCCCAAATCTTCAGGAAGGCCCACGGATCGGCGGCGTTCGGACCGAAATAGCTACCCGGGTCGGTAATCAGCACGTGGTAGGCGCGGGCACCCACAATACCGGCCGGAATGGCCCACATCGCCACGTCAAAAACACGCTCCGGAGTGCCACCCGCCGCCTTCCAGCGGCGAGAACCCAGCCACAAGCACACCGCCATACCCGTCAGAATGCACAGGGCATAGAAATGCACACGGAACGGGCCCAGTTGCAGGTACGAAACGCTCGGGGAAGGAATCGATAGCGCCGGCAGGGTCGCGGCCGAAAGCAAGGCCGACATTAAGCCTCACCCCCTGCCAGCTCGCGGGTCAGGCGGGCCACCGCATCCACGCCACCGGAGGCCAGGGCCTTCACCAGCGCGGTACCGACAATCACGCCGTCCGCGTACTCGCCAATCTCCTCCACGTGAGCGCGAGTCGACACGCCCAGGCCCACACAGGCGCGCTGCGCACCGGCGGCCTTGATGTCCGCCACCAGAGTGCGGGCCGCCTCCGACACGGAGGCGCGGGCACCGGTCACACCCATAACCGACACCGCGTACACGAAACCGCTCGAAGCCTTCGCGATGGTCTTCAGACGCTCCGGCGACGAAGACAACGAAGCCAAGAAAATACGATCCAGACCGTACTCGGTGGAAGCGGCAAACCAAGCCGACGCCTCATCGGGCACCAGATCGGGGGTAATCATGCCCGCGCCACCGGCGGCTGCCAGGTCACGTGCGAAGCGCTTCACGCCGTAGGCCAGCACCGGGTTCCAATAGGTCATGACCACGATCACCGCATCGGTGGCCTCGGTGATACGACGGACCGCCTCAAAGAGCTGGGAAAGCTTGAAACCGTTCTGCAGGGCCTGGCCGGTCGCCTTCTGAATCACCGGGCCGTCCATCACCGGATCGGAGTAGGGGACGCCCAGCTCGATGATGTCCGCGCCGTTGTTGCCCAGGGCAATCGCCGCGTCGATGGACTCCTCCAGGGTGGGGAAACCCACCGGCAGGTAGCCGATCAGGGCCGCGCGACCCTCGGCCTCGCACTGCGCGAGGCGAGCGGCCAGGGGCGAATCGGGGTTAGCGGGAGGGAAGGTACCGTCCACCACCTCGTAAGGGGCGGCGTGAGGAATGAAGTCCTGGTAGCTCATTACTTAGCCTCGCTCTCGGTCTGTGCGTTCTTTTCAGCGGAGGCGGCGGCCTCCTTGTTGCCGGTCATCAGGGTCGAGGACGGGATAGCCTTACCCAGGCCGAACCACTTCTGAGCGGTCTCCATGTCCTTATCGCCGCGGCCCGACAGGCACACAATCATGGTCTTCTCGCGGGCGGCCTCCGGGTCCTCAGCGGCCCAGCGCTGGCACACACGCAGCGCGCCAGCCAGGGCGTGCGAAGACTCAATCGCCGGGATGATGCCCTCGGTGCGGCAGAGCAGGCTCAGCGCATCCATGGCCTCGGTATCGGTCACCGGCTCATAGGTCACGCGGCCGATATCGGAGAGGTACGAGTGCTCCGGGCCCACACCCGGGTAGTCCAGACCCGCCGAAATCGAGTGGGACTCAATGGTCTGGCCGTCCTCGTCCTGCATCAGGTAGGTCATCGCACCGTGCAGCATGCCCGGGCGACCCAGAGTGATGGTCGCCGCGTGACGGCCGGTCTCCACGCCGTCTCCGCCAGCCTCAAAACCGTAAATCTCAACCGAAGAATCGTCCAAGAACGCGTGGAACAGGCCAATCGCGTTCGAGCCGCCACCCACGCAGGCGGCCAAGCCGTCGGGCAGGCGGCCGGTCTCAGCCAGAATCTGCTCGCGCGCCTCCGAACCAATAGCGTCATGGAAGAAACGCACCATCGCCGGGAACGGGTGCGCACCCGCCGCAGTACCCAGCAGGTAGTGAGT
This sequence comes from Rothia mucilaginosa, assembly GCF_901875305.1. Taxonomy (GTDB): domain Bacteria; phylum Actinomycetota; class Actinomycetes; order Actinomycetales; family Micrococcaceae; genus Rothia. The sequence goes on along the minus strand of NZ_CABFLY010000006.1, from coordinate 72,791 downwards.
GTTCTCGACGTTCGCAACCCAATCGCGCAGCGCCTCGTTAATGGCGTCCTTCAGGGTGCGGGACCCATTCTGAACCGCAATCACCTTCGCGCCCAGCAGCTGCATGCGGGCAACGTTCAGGGCCTGACGCTCGGTGTCCTCCTCACCCATGTACACCACGCACTCCATGCCGAACAGGGCTGCGGCGGTCGCGGTGGCCACACCGTGCTGACCTGCACCGGTCTCAGCAATCAGGCGGGTCTTACCCATGCGCTTGGCCAACAGAGCCTGGCCCAGCACGTTGTTGATCTTGTGGCTACCGGTGTGATTCAGGTCCTCGCGCTTGAGGAAGACGCGGGCACCGGCGTGCTCCGAGAACTTCGGAACCTCGGTCAGTAGCGACGGACGGTTCGAGTACTCGGCGGAGAGGCGCTTGAACTCGGCCAAGAATTCGGGGTCGTTCTTCGCCTCGTTGAAGGTGGTTTCCAGCTCATCCATGGCGGCAATCAGCGACTCGGGCATCCACCGCCCGCCGTACTCACCAAAGTAGGGGCCGGGGGCATTCTTCAACGACTTACCGTTGAGGAAAGCATCTGCCAGGTTTTCGCTCATCACTATTCCTTCCCTGGATGGTTGATGCCGGATGCGCGAATCTCGCGGGCCCGCGGGTGCGGGGCGGCGCATCGGGCCTGAACGGGGTGAGCCCGACCGGTGACGACGGGTTTTCCCGCACCGTTTAAGAAATGGGCGGGAAAAATCCGAAAGGCTTAAAGAAAGCGTGCCGACGGGTATTCACCCATAATTTTCAATAGTACCCCGGCGCGCCTGCCCGAACACCGCCGAGGGGCGTGATAAAGCCCCAAGCGGGTCCATTCTGAGGAATTCCTAAAGCAACTCGCGTAGTTCTTCCATATCCTGAGACAGCACGGCGGAAACGCCCTCGCGCATCGACACCCCGTACAGGGTCTGCGCGATCTGCATCGTGCGCTTCTGGTGCGTCACCACAATCAGCTGCGAGCGTTCCCCCAGCTCGCCCAGCACCTGCAGTAGGCGCGAGAGGTTGCGGTCGTCCAGGGCAGCCTCCACCTCGTCAAGGGCGTAGAAGGGCGAGGGACGCGACATGTAGATTGCGATCAGCAGGGCCAGCGAGGCCAGCGAGCGCTCACCGCCCGAGAGCAGGGAAAGGCGCTTGACCTTCTTACCTGCCGGACGGGCGTGAATCTCCACGCCGGCATTCAGCGGGTCGGCCGGGTCGTCGAGCTCCAGGTGGCCCTCACCTCCGGGGAAGAGCGTCGCGAAGATGCGGCGATAGTGGGTGTTAATATCCTCCAGCGCGGCGGTGAAGACCTCGGCGATGTGGGAGCTCACCTCGTCCATGACCGTGTTGAGGTCGCGGCGGGTCGCCTTCAGGTCGTCAATCTGCTGGTTCAGGTAGGCGTGGCGCTCGGAAAGCGCCTCGTACTCCTCAAGAGCCAGCGGGTTGATGGCGCCCAGGGCTGCGAGCTCGGCGCGGGTCGCCTCCAGGCGGGCGCGCACGACGGAGGTGGGGACCGTACGTTCGGAGGGTTCGTCCTCGGGATTTTCCGCGCTATCGGCGTTTTCTACATTCTTCGCGGCGCTTTCGGTATTTTCGATTGCGTCATTTTCCGCGGCATTTTCGGGCGCCCCCGCGAGGCTTTCGATATTTTCGGAGACGTCCACGGGCAGCTGTTCGGAATAGTCCTCCCCCAGCCGCTCCAGGCTCACACCCGTCTGCAGGCGCACCCGCTCGGCCAGAGCCTGCAGACGCTCCTGCACGCGGGCCGCCTCGGTCTGGGCGCGGGCCAGCAGGGTCAGGGCCGCGGCGTGGCTCGACTGCAGGTCGCGCACCTCCTCATCGGCGGCAAGGGCACTCTCGCGGGTCTTCTCCAGCTCGGCGCTCAGCTCGCGCAGCTGCCCCTCGCGTTCGCTTACCTCGGCGGAGAGCACCTCGAGCAGTCGGCGGGCACGGCGCTCCACCGTGGCGGCGGGGGCTTGCTCCCCCGTGCCGGCCAGGTACTCGTCCTCGCGGGTGCGGGCGGCGCGGTAGGCGGACTCCGCCTCGCTCACGGCACGCTCGGCGGCGGCCAGGCGCTCGACGTGGCGGGCGCGCTCGTTCTGAACGTTCAGCGCGGATTCCTTCAGGGACTCGGCCTCGGCGCGGGCGCGGGCGTGTTCGGCGGCGGCCACGCCGGCTGCCTTGGCGGCCTCTCGCTCGTCTTCGACCGCTGCCTCCGAGGCGGCGCGGGCGCGGGTCACGGCGGCTTCGGCATCGTCCAAGGAGGCGCGGGTGAGGGCCACGGCGCGCTCGGCCTCACGGTGGGCGGCAGCCAGTTCCAGGGCGCTCACGCCCTCGGCCGGGTAGAGCAGGCTGTAGCGGGTGTACTCGACTCCACGCGCATCAAAGACGCGCCAAAAAACGTCCCGACCGGCGGTTTCACCATCGGAGGTCTCGGGGTCTTTGGAGCCCTCGGGGGTTTCGGGGTGCGAGGGATTTTCGGCGGTCAGCAAGCGCAGGGCGGCCTCGGCCGCCTCGGGGCTCGGGGCGAAGAGGGTTCCGGCCAGGCGCTCGCGCAGGGCGGCGCCCACACGTGCCAGAGCGTGCTCATCGATGCCGCTCAGCGCGGCGGCCTCTTCGCTCAGGGGTTCGACGACCTCGAGGGCCACGCGCACGCCCAGCTCGGCCAGGCGCTCCGCGTGAAGCTCGGGAAGAGAAACAGTGGGGGTCTGCTCGAGCGAGGGGGCCTCACCGCGCAGGTGGGAACGGTCGGGGGCAGCGGAGGACTCGGTGAGCGCGGCCGTGGCCAGGGCGCTCAGGGCGCAGGCCGCCGCGCGGGCGTACTCGGGGTCAATCTGCACTGCGTTAAGCACGCGCAGGGCACCCTCAGCGGACGCCCCGGAGCCCGCCGGTGCGGCGTGCTCCAGCAGCTCGCCGGTCTCGGGGTCGAAGTCGCCCTCATCCGAAGCGGCAAGACTCGACTCAGCCGAGCTCGAGTCTGCGGAATCCCCGGGCGCGGGGCTCTCGGCTACGGTACCTCCGGCGGGGTCCTCCCCCAGACTCTGCCCCAGCGCCTCACGCAGGGTCGCGGCACGCTCGGAGGCCGCCGCGTAGGCGCGGGTCGCCTCCACGGCCTCGGCGCGGGCCGCATCCAGTTGCTCCTGCGCGCGAGCCCGGCGGTGCGCCGCCTCCCCCGTGCTCCGCTCGCAGCGCTCCACGGCCTCGACGGCACGCTCCACCCGGTCGAGCGCCTCCGCGTAGCGCTCCTCAAAGCCGGCGTACTGCTCGGTGGTGCGCTCGGACTCCTCGCGGCGCTCTTCTAAAGCCTCCAGGACGCGTTCGTATCCAGCGCGGGCGGCGGCGGTCGCCTCCGTCAGCTCCACGCGGTAGGTGCGCACGCGCTCAGCGGCGATGGACTGCACGGTGCGCACGCGCGCGGCGGACTCGCGCAGGGAAGACACCGCGGCCTGAGCTGCCGTCACCTCTGCGGTGAGCCGAAGCTGCCCCTCGCGATGTGCCTCGGCCGCCTCGCGGGCCGCCCGCAGCTGCTCGCTCAAGCCCTCGGCGCGGCGGATACCCTGCGCCTCGGCGGTGGCGGCCTGCTCCTGTTCGGCACGCAGAACGCCCAGCTGACGGGCCAAAAGCACCGACTCCAGCTGGCGGATGCGCCCCTGCAGCTGCCGCGCGGTCGCGGCGGACTCGGCCTGGTCGCTTAGCGGCTGAAGCTGCGAATCCAGCTCGCTCGCCAGGTCGCTCAGGCGCGTCAGGTTAGAGGCCACCGACTCCAGCTTGCGGCTGGTCTTCTCCTGGCGGCGGCGGTACTTCACCACGCCGGCCGCCTGCTCAATCATGTCGCGGCGCTGCTGCGAGGTTGCGTGCAGGACCGCATCCAACTGGCCCTGGCCCACGAGCACGTGCATGTCCTGGCCCAGGCCGGCCTCCGAAAGCAGATCCTGAATATCGGCCAGGCGCGCCGGGGAACCGTTAATCTCGTACTCGCTGCCGCCAGAACGGAACATGGTGCGCGAAATCTGCACCCGATCAGCGGGAATGCTGAGGGTGCCGTCCGAATTGTCGAAGGTCAGCGTCACCTTGGCGCGGCCCAGGGGGGCACGCTGGGCGCCGTCGCCCGAACCAGCCTCGCCCGAGCCCGCAAAGATAACGTCCTTCATGCTGCCGCCGCGCAGGCTCTTGGCGCCCTGCTCGCCCATGACCCAGGCGAGCGCATCCAGCACATTGGATTTGCCGGAGCCGTTCGGGCCCACCACGGCGTTAATACCGGGGGCGAACTCGAAGGTCGTGGCCGAGGCGAAAGACTTGAACCCGCGCAGGGTCAGCGACATCAGGTGCACAAGGGGCCTTTCTGCAGAAGAAGGTGCCGGAATCGGGGCGCCGCCGCGGTGAAGCCCGCAGGGTCAAATCTGCAGGTCGAGCCTTTCCGGTGTACGGGCGGCATCCCTCTAGTGTACGCGGTGCGAGACCCACCCGGGGCTTACGCGCGCGGTGAACGGAGCCGCCCAGAACAGGAAATAGGTGGGGGTCTCCTCCGGGCCATGCGGTACATTGGAAGGAAGCATATAACATCTGCGGGGAAGCAGCACGCCTCCCCGCTTTTATGTATGCACCCACTGACTTCTACCTCAAAGGCCCACATTGTTGAATGCATCCGCCGCTAAGGTCGGCACCAACTCAGACATTCGCCACTCCAACGCTGCGCTGCTCTCCATCGCCCACGAGCTGCCTCCGGAAGTCGTCACGAGCGACTACTTCGATGAGCAGCTGGCCCAAACCTATAAGCGTCTGCGCATGCCGAAGGGTCTGCTGGAGCGTCTTGCCGGCATTAGCACTCGCCGCGGCTGGGCCGAGGGCCAGACCTTCGAGGACGGCGTTGTTGCCGCCGCCGAAAAGGCTATCGAACAGGCGGGTATTGACCGTAACCAGATTGGCCTGCTGATTAACGCTTCGGTGACTCGCGATAACTTTGAGCCCGCCGTTTCGGTAGGTGTGCACGACCGTCTGAATTTGCCGCGTCACGCCCTGAACTTCGATATTACGAACGCCTGCCTGGGCTTTGTGAACGCGATGACTGTCGCCTCCACCATGATTGATGCGGGCGCTATCGACTACGCCCTCATCGTGGCCGGCGAGGATCCCTCCCCGTGGCACCGTACCGCGGTGCGCATCCTGAATAACCCCGATTCGACCCGCGAGGATGTGCTGGCTCAGTTCGCAACCCTGACCCTCGGTTCGGGTGCGGCCGCGGCCGTGATTGGTCGCGCCGACCGTCACCCGGAGGGTCACCGCATCATCGGTTCTGTGTCTCGCGCAGGCACCGAACACCGCAACCTGTGCATCGGCGGCGAGGCCGATCAGGGCATGAACACTGATGCTGAGGGCCTGCTTAAGCACGGCCTGGAGCTGGTGGCACAGGCCTGGGAGCAGGCGCATCAGGACGGCTGGGAGTGGAACGACATGACCTCCTACGTGACTCACCAGATTTCGAACGCCCACACGAACGCCATTATTGAGGCAGTCGGCATTAAGCGTGAGCGTATCCCCATGACTTTCCCGAAGTGGGGCAATGTGGCTGCGGCGGCTCTGCCGATGACTCTCGCCGAGTGCGCCCCGACCTACAAGGAAGGCGACCGTATTCTGTGCATGGGTGTGGGTTCTGGCCTGAACACTGCCCTGCTTGAGATTCAGTGGTAGCCCGTTAGCCGGCAGCCCGTTAGCTTTTGCGGTAGACATTCACCGATTCGATCCGGAAGGATTCCCAGCATGCGCCATTTGAACTTCCCTAAGACCCAGCCGCCGTATAACCCGGAGGAATGGGCGGGCGTGAACCCGCGCTACTCCCACCTTCTGGAGGTGCCCACCACCGCCCCCATTGAGCTGCGGGCGCAACAGGCTGGCGCGCGCCGCTGGCACTACCTGGATAACCTTCCGGTGCTGGTCGAGCAGGGTTTGGAGCCGATTGGCACGATTCTGTGCGTGCACGGTAACCCGACCTGGTCGTACCTGTGGCGTACCGTGCTGGATGCGGGCGTGAACGAGCGCGCGCCGTGGCGTGTGGTGGCGGTTGATCAGATTGATATGGGTTATTCGGAGCGCACCCACCTGGATTTGGAGGGTGAGCGCCGCACCCTGACCGACCGTATCGCTGACCTGGGAGACTTCACGAAGGCGCTCGGTCTGGATGAGACCGATAAGCCGGTCGTGACTCTCGCCCATGACTGGGGTGGCTTGGTGTCCTTTGGTTGGGCGCTGGAGCATCGTGAGATCCTTTCAGGCGTGATGCTGACGAACACTGCGGTCTATCATGACGGCATTGAGAATATCCCGGCCGCCCTGCGCCTGGCGTTGGGTGTGCATCAGTGGGGTACCCACGATTCGACCGCGTTTATTGATGTGACCCTGGGTCTGGCTCAGAATGAGGGCCGCCTGCCCGCGCCGGGTTCTGCCGGTGCCGGGGCGATTGATGGCGCCCTGCCGCAGCCGGTGGGCAAGCAGCCTAAGCGCCTGTACCCGAGCCCGCTGAACGAGGCGATTTACCGCACCTACCGCGCCCCCTACGCCCACCCGGCCTGGCGCGAGGGCGTGCGCAACTTTGTGGGCGACATTCCGACCGGCACCGACGTGCCCTCTTACGCGCCCATGCAGCGCATCGCCGAGCAGATTCGCAACCTGGATGTGCCCGCGTTCTTCCAGTGGGGCACGAAGGACCCGGTGTTCCAGCGCCGCTACCTTTTCGATTTGATGGAGCGCATGCCGCAGGCGAAGGTGCACCGCTACGAGAAGGCCTCGCACCTGGTGGCCGAGGATTACGATATCGCCGCGCCGATTATGTCCTGGCTCGCACAGACCTTCGGAACCCGCGGCGAGGACGGTTCCCTGGTTCCGGCGCGCAACACTGAGGCGGAACATCGTGCCGCCCGTGCACACCGCCACGGGCTGATGCAGGGTAGTGAAACGTTCCGCCCCATGCTTGCGGCCCTCACCGAACGCGCCCATGACGCCTCCACCGCCGTGGTGGACATGGACCCCAAGGGTGACGGAACCTCCGTGTCCGTGACCCTGACCTGGGCCGAGCTGAACCAGCAGGTCAACGCCACCGCGACCCGCCTGCACGCCCTGGGTGTGCGCCCGGGCGACCGTGTGAACCTGATGGTGCCTCCGGGTGCCCGCCTGACCACCCTGATTTACGCCTGTATGAAGCTGGGCGCGGTCATTGTGGTGGCTGATACCGGCCTGGGTCTGCCGGGCCTGACTCGCGCGTTGAAGGGCGCTAACCCGAGCTTCCTCATCGGTATTCCCGCCGCGCTGACCGCCGCCCGCACCCTGCTGTGGCCGGGCAAGCGTATCTCTGTGGAGCCGTTGGGTTCGGTGCAGGAGAAGCTATTGGGCGTTGCCGGTTCGGTGTTTACCGCGCCCGCCGCCGATGATACTCCGGGTGCGCCGGTGCCCACTCCGACCGTGGTGGAGTTCCCCTCCCCCGTGCCGGATGCTGATGCGGCGGTGCTGTACACCTCCGGTTCGACCGGCCCGGCGAAGGGCGTGGTGTACACGCAGCGTCAGCTGGCGGGTATGCGCGATGCCATTGCGAACACGTACGGTTTTGCGCCCGGTAGCGGTCTGGTGGCTGGCTTCGCGCCGTTTGCGCTGTTGGGCCCGGCGCTGGGTGCTACCAGCGTGACCCCGACGATGGATGTGACCCGTCCGAAGACCCTGACGGCCTCCGCCCTGGCCTCCGCCGCGGCGGCTATTGATGCGTCGGTCGTGTTCGCTTCCCCCGCCGCTCTGGTGAATGTGGTGGCGACCGCCGACGAGCTGAACGCTGAGCAACGTGCGGCGTTGGCTAAGGTTCAGACGGTTCTGAGCGCTGGTGCGCCGATTCCCGTGCCCCTACTGGAGGCGCTCTCCGCCCTGGTGCCGAACGCCTCCCTGCACACCCCGTACGGCATGACCGAGGGTCTGCCGGTGACCGATGTGTCCTTCGAGATGATTCGCCAGGCGATTGCTGAGGGCACCCCGAATGCGGCCGGTGAGGTACTTGACCCGTTCGCCCGTGACGGCGTGTGCGTTGGTTTTGCGGTGTACGGCGCGGCGGTGGCTATTGCCCCGCTGCTGCAGGATGGTTCGGTGGCGGTTGAGCTGACCCATGAGCCGGGTGTGACCGGTGAGATTCTGGTGTCGGCGCCGCATGTGAAGGACCGCTACGACACCCTATGGGTGACTGAGGAGCAGTCTATTAGTACTCCGGGTTGGCATCATACCGGTGACGTCGGACACCTGGATGCTTCGGGTCGCTTGTGGGTTGAGGGTCGTCTCGCCCACGTGCTGCTGACTTCGCAGGGCGTGTTGACCCCGGTTGCGGCTGAGCAGTCCGCCGAGTCGCTGCCCGAGGTGCGCCGCGCTGCCCTGGTTGCGGTGGGTCCCGCCGGTACTGCCGCCCCGGTGCTGGTCATTGAGGCTTCCGCAAATACTGCCGCGTTGGAGGCGCGCCAGTCGGCATCCGCGTTCAAGCGTGCTCTGCTCAATCGCGTGCCCGGCGCTCACCGCTTCCCCGTTGCAGAAGGTGTGGCGCCCTTCGAGCTGTCGCAGCTGGTGCGTCAGAAGGTTGCCGAGGATACCGGCGTGGAGCTTGCCGCGGTGCTGGTGGTGCACGAGCATCCGACCGATATTCGCCATAATTCGAAGATTGACCGCCCCGCCCTGGGTGAGTGGGCGGCTAAGGTCCTCGCGGGGGCGTAAGCGCCTGCCGGATCCCTAAGTCTAAGGAGTATGATGTCCCCTCATTCTTCGCGTGAGTCCTCTTCCCACGAGCCTGCATCCAACCTGTCTGCGCCCCGCCTATCGACTGCGCATGCGGTGACTTCCCCGACGGCTCGGTTCCGCAAGCCTGCGCAGCCGCTGACGGCACGCTACAGCGACCCTGCCCCGCGCTCCCTGCGCGCCGTCGAGGAGTCGGACTTCGCGCCGCGCATTGGCGAACGAATCCTCTTCACGGGTGCCTCGGGCCTGCTGGGTCGTGAGAGTGTGCTGGCGTTGTTGCGTGCCGGTTATGATGTGCGCGTTTTTCAGCGCGGCGACTCGGGCATCGCGGCTCTGCTGCCCGATTCGATTCGCCCCCGTTTTGAGCAGGTACGCGGCGACATCAGGCACGAAAAGGTCGTCGACGAAGCCATGACCGGCGTGGACGGCGTGGTGCACGCCGCCGCGAAGGTTTCGGTCAGCGGCGAGTGGGCCGATTACGAGCGCATCAATATTGGCGGAACCCGCGTCATGCTGCAGGCCGCGGTGAACCATTCGGTGCGTACCTTCCTGTACATTTCTTCGCCCTCGGTGGCTCATGCCGGTGCGGCGATTGTGGGTGACGGTGCCGGCGAAGCTTCCCCGGAGCACGCGCGCGGTAACTATGCGCGTTCAAAGGCTGCCGCCGAGCTGCTGGTCCTGGAGGCGAACGGCACGCTCCTGCCCGACGGCGGGGTTATGCACACCGGCGCGTTGCGCCCGCACCTAATGTGGGGCCCAGGCGATACGCAGCTGGTGGAGCGCATCCTGGAGCGTTCCGCTGCGGGTCGCTTGCCGTTGCTTTCGGGCGGTACGGGCCTGATTGACACGCTCTACATTGATAACGCCGCGGATGCGCTGGTGCGCGGTTATCAGCGCCTCGACGCTTTTGCGGGCAAGGCACTGGTGGTGACGAACGGCCAGCCGCGCACTATCGCCGAGTTGCTGGGTGGTTTCTGTGAGGCGGTGGGCGTTCCGGCCCCGCGTTTCTCGGTTCCGGCGAAGGTTGCGGCCCTGGCCGGTCGCGTGATTGAGCGCGTGTGGGAGCGCCTGCCGAAGAACGTGACCGCCGGCGATGAGCCGCCTATGACGGAGTTCCTGGCCGAACAGCTCTCGACCGCGCACTGGTTCGATCAGCGCCGCACCCGTGAGCTGCTGCAGTGGGAGCCTTCCGTGTCGATTGAGGAGGGCTACGAGCGCCTGGGCTTGTTCTACGGGGACAGGTACAGCCGCTAAGCTGCTTCTTTTCGGGTTGGCTCCCCGCCCTTTTCCTAACCCAAGGTTTAAACGAATGACGGCGTAGCTACATCCCCCGTGTGGGAGGAACGTAGCTACGCCGTCATTTGTGTATCTGGCGTGATGCTTTACGGAGCCTTTATCTAGCCCGCGCTTTTACCTAGCCCGCGCCTATGCCTATCGAGAGCGCGGCGCCCGCTGGCAGTGCGGGCAACGATAGGACGAACGGTTCTGGAACGGCTCTCGCACGATGAGGGAGGTGCGGCCCGCCTCCGCGCAACGGTGGCAGGGCTCCCCGGCACGCCCGTAGGCGTTTAGCGAGCGCTCAAAGTAGCCGGACTCGCCCAGCACATTCACGTACAGGGCGTCGAAGCTTGTACCGCCAGCCGCCAGGGACTCGCGCAACACCTGCGTGACCGCCTCCAGCAGGTCGCGGGTCTGCGCGACGCTCAGGGTGCGTGCCGGCTTCGCGTAGTGCAACCGCGCACGCCACAGCGCCTCGTCGGCGTAGATATTGCCCACGCCCGAAATGACCGACTGATCCAGCAGTACCTTCTTAATACCGCTGGAGGTGCGCAGGAACTTGCGGCGCACCGCCGCGGGGTCGAAGAACTCATCCAGCGGGTCGCGGGCGATGTGCTTGACCGCCTGCGGCACGAGGAAACGCTCAGGTACGGCACTTCCATCAGAGGCTACTTCACCCGCCGCCGCGGGGACGTCCGGCACGAGCGAGCTGAGGAACATGCCGCCAAAGATACGCTGGTCCACGAAGAGTAGCCGCTGCCCAGCGCCCGACGCGCTACAGGTAGCTCCCACCGGTCCCAGTTCTAGCGCCACGCGCAGGTGTCGCGGCTCCACCTCAAATGCCGCGCGAGCCTCCGAATCGTTGCCAGAATCTTCACTCGGCTCGTCGCGCACGAGCAGCTGACCGCTCATGCCCAGGTGCACCACGAGCGCCTCCTCAGCAAGCGTGCCGTCCGGCTCGCTCAGGGTCAGCCACAGGTACTTGCCGCGCCGGTAGGCACCGCGCAGCGCCCTGCCGGTGAGCGCCGCCTCGAAGTGGGCGGGACCTGGCAGGTGCCTGCGCAGCGAACGGGCATCGACCACGCGCACCGCCCGCACGGGGCGGCCCACAGAGTGTTCGGCAATGCCTTCGCGAACGGTTTCTACCTCGGGCAGTTCGGGCACGACTCTCTCCCTTCAACAGTCCGCGGATGAGGATACGGGCCTAGACCAGCACGCGGTAGGCCTGCTCCGCGGCCAGGCGCTCCGCTTCCTTCTTGCTAGGGCCCACCCCGGTGCCCGTCTTCTGGTTCGCCACGATTGCGACCGCGGTGTACACGCGCGCGTGGTCGGGGCCTTCACCGGTGACCTCATAGCTGACCTCTCCCCAGCCGCGGGCGGTGGCGAGGTTCAGCAGGTCGGTCTTCCAATCGCGCCCAGAGTTCAGCACCTTCTCATCATCGAGCAGCGGAGCAATCAGGCGCAGAACCAGCTCGCGAGCCGCCTCACGACCGCATTGCAGGTAGGTCAGGCCGAAGATTGCCTCCATCGTGTCCGCCAGGATCGAATCCTTATCCGCGCCACCGGTGTGCAGCTCACCCTTACCAAGCCGGATGTGACGGCCCAGGTCCAGGTCACGAGCCACCTTCGCCAGCGCCACGGTGGATACCACCACGTGGTGCAGCTTCACGAGCTCACCCTCGGGCAGCTCGGGGTAGCGGCGGTACACCTCCTCGGCGATGGCCAGGGAGAGCACGGAGTCGCCCAGGAACTCCAGGCGCTCGTTATGCTCCACTCCGGGGTTCTCGAAGGCGTAGGAGCGGTGGGTTAGGGATAGCAAAAACGTCTCGGCGTCGATATCGACCCCGAGACGTTTACGCAACTCCCTAGTATCAACACTAGGAAATTCAGTCATAAGGATTCACCGCTCTTAGGCGTCTGCAACCTTACGGCCCTTGTACTCCAGGAACAGGGCGTTGCCTGCAGCGTCGGTTACAACCTTTGCCTGGTGGGGCAGGCTGTAGGTCACGCGACCGTTCTCGACGGTCTTAACCAGCTGGGGCACGGATGCCTTCCACTGGGAACGGCGTGCGCGGGTGTTAGCGCGGGACATCTTGCGCTTGGGAACAGCCACAGCTATCTCACAATCTCTAGTAACAACAATTTAGTTTTCGGTATCTGCGCCAAGCAGGCCCTGCAGGGCCGACCAGCGCGGATCCAACACCTCGTGATGATGCCCGGGGTCATCCTCCAGGCGCGCACCGCAATCGGCGCACAGACCCTGGCAGGTGTCCCTACAAACAGGCTGGAACGGCAGTTGAAGGATTACTGCGTCCCGCAGAGCCGGTTCAAGGTCGATCGAATCATCCTCAACGGCGTACTGCTCATCTACTTCATCTTCGGGGCCGCCAGCCGGGGCCTTCTCAAAGACGAAAAGCTCTTGAATATTGGCCGACATCTCGTAATCAATCGGATCCAAGCAGAGGCTACACTCGCCGTGTACATCCACGACAACGGAACCGGTAACTAGGATACCATCAACAACAGACTCCATACGAATATCGAGGTCAATATCCGAACCCTCTTCCACGCCGATGAGCGCGTTGCCCAGATCGGCCGGTGCAGGCACGACCTCGGTGTGGGTTTCCATGGTGCCGGGGCGGTGAATCAGGTTAGTAACCGATACCACCAGCGGCGATGCGTCTGCACGTGAAATGGCGTTTCTCCTTACGAAATATATAAACCAAAGTCCCATTTTAGGGGTCATTCGCGCCGTTAATCAAGATTATGCACCCTTTAAATCTTGTTAAGTGGCGCTCACCTCTTAAATATCCCCTTAAGGAGGCGCCGCGCGGCATTGAATCGGCCGGTCGGGGCCACCCCAGAGATAGTTAAGCGCCCGGTCGGCGGTGCGGGTTGCCTGGTTAACGGTAGTTTGCCTTGTCGGTGGGTATGTCGGGCGCGTCGGGCGCGTCGGGTGAGTGCACCCCAGGTGTGCGCCCGGGTTGATGAGGCGTTTTCTAGGCGTTTTTCAATGCGCGGGCGACCGCCTCCGGCACGAAGGGAGTCACGTCACCACCCAGCGACGCCACCTCACGAATAATCGTGGACGACACCGCACCGTAGCGGTCCTCACCCGCTAAGAACACCGTCTCAACCTGCGCCAGGTGGCGGTTCATACTCGCCATCGGAGCCTCATAACTATAGTCCGTCGCCGAACGCAGACCCTTCACCAGCACCTTCGCGCCACGCTCCTCCGCGTACTCGGCAAGCAGCACGCCCGGCGGAATCGGCTCCACACCCACACCCTCAACGCCGAGCTCCTGCAGGGACTCACGCACCAGCTCCACGCGCTCCTCCAGGGAGAAACGGTACTTCTTGGAGCTATTGTGCGCCACGCCCACAATCACCTCGTCAAAGAGCTGAGCGGCGCGGGCAATAATTTCCAAATGGCCGTAGTGCACGGGGTCAAAAGATCCGGGGCAGAGGGCAATCATGGCGGTCCCTTCACGAATAAATATCAGAGGTTGGAATGACTAGATGCGGCTAGGAGGTTAGAGGCAGTCGAGCGCGCGGGGGATGCGCGAGCGCAGGCTTAGGGCGGCGAGATTTGGTGTGAGATTAGGCGGCAATCTTAAGCAGCGCGCTCTTCAGTGCCTTCACCGGACTCGTCGCCCGTCTGTTCCTCCACCTCGTCAGGCTCCACGTAGTAGAGCACCGTCTCGCCGTGCTGACGGGTCGAAAAACAGTACAGGCCCTCGCCCCACACCGGCTCGGGGTCGCGCGAAGAACGTTCCACCACGACCACGGCGCCCGGTGCAAGCTTGGGGGTCAGCGCCCGCATGAGCTCGCACACCTGCTCGTTCGGCACGGCGTAGGGCGGGTCAATAAACACCAGATCCCACGGACCGGAAGCGGACTGCACGTAGGTCAGCGCCTGAGACTGCTGCACGCGCGCCGCAGAACCGGTAGCGTTACGGCCCATTGCCTTCTGCACCGCCTCGACGTTGCGACGAATCACCGCAACCGCCTTCGGGTACGTATCCAGCAGAGTCACCGAGGCGGCACCGCGAGAAAGCGCCTCGCACCCCAGCGCACCCGAACCACCGAAAGCGTCCAGCACGCGGGCGCCACGAATAATGTCGTAGCTCTCCAGCTTGGAGAAGAGGGATTCCTTCACCCGGTCGGTGGTGGGGCGAGTATTATCCCCCGGCACCGAGGCCAGGCGCACGCCTCCGGCGGCACCGGCAATAATGCGGCTCATAGGGTCTCTCCTCTAAAAGTAGTTAACTAGCGTAGCGGCGGTGTAGTGCAGTTACGGTTTGGGCGGGCAGGGAGTTCTCCCCCGTTGGGCGCTTATCCCCTGCCGAGGAACGCCTCACGGTCAGCATCCAGGGCACGGTCAATCGTACGTGCCAAAGACGGATGCTTAGCCAGCGTCGGGTCTTTCTCCACCACCGAGCGGGCATCCTCACGGGCACGCTCAATAATGTCGGCATCGGCGAGCGCCCGCAAGAACCGCAGGGTGCTCTTCGAGCCCGATTGTGCAGCACCCAGAATATCACCCTCACGGCGCTGGGCCAGGTCGATGCGGGAAAGCTCAAAGCCGTCCGTGGTGGAAGCGACCGCATCCAGACGCTCGCGGGACACGCCACCTTCCTCCTGGCGGGTCACCAGCAGGCAGGTGCCCGCGTAGCCGCCACGACCCACACGACCGCGCAGCTGGTGCAAGCCCGAGATACCGAAACGGTCCGCGTCCATGATGATCATGAGCGTGGCGTTCGGGACATTCACGCCCACCTCGATGACGGTGGTGCTGATGAGCAGGTCAATTTCACCGCGCTCGAAAGCGGTCATGACGGCGGTCTTCTCCGCCGGATCCATGCGGCCGTGCAGGGTTCCGATGCGCACCCCGACAAGGGCGTCCTCCGCGCTCAGATAGGCGTGCATGGAGGCCACGGAGGTCAGCTGAACCTTGCCGTCACTGCTGGCGCTACCGCCCTGACCGAAATAGCCCTGGGCAGAGTTGCCCACACCGGTTCCTGCACCGTTGAGGCTGGATGCGCCAAAGAACGCGGCGCCCTCCTCCAGGCTGTCGCCCTCCTCCCCAATTTTGGGCACGACAACATACACCTGGTGGCCCGCATCGATTTCTTCGCGGGCGCGCCTCCACAGCCGGGACGCCCAAGCGGGCTTTTCGGCCAGGGGCACCACGTGGGTTGAAATCTTCTGGCGGCCGGCGGGCAGGGTGTCGAGCACGGACACGTCCAGGTCGCCAAATACGGTCATGGCGACGGTGCGCGGAATGGGTGTTGCGGTCATGACCAGGCGGTGCGGCAGGGCGCCGTCGGTGCCGCGCAGGCCGTCGCGCTGTTCCACGCCGAAGCGGTGCTGCTCGTCCACGACGACCAGGCCCAGGTCATTGAAACGCACGTCGTTGGAGAGCAGGGCGTGGGTGCCAATCACGATTTGCGCGGTGCCGTCGGCAAGCTCCTTCAGCACCTGCCGCTTGGCACGGGTGCCCATGGAGGCAGTCAGTAGGCGCACACGCACGCGGCCGGGTTCCTCTCCGCTCCCCGCTGGGCTTCCCTCGGCGTAACCGTCGGCAGATTCGGCAACATCAGAGCCTTCGGGTGCCGCCATATCCCCCAGAATGTCCAGCACCGAACGCAGGTGCTGCTCGGCGAGCACCTCGGTCGGGGCGAGCATCGCGGACTGGCCGCCCGCATCGGCCACCTGCAGCATGGCGCGCAGGGCCACCACGGTCTTACCGGAACCCACATCACCTTGCAGCAGGCGGTTCATGGGCGATTCGCTCGCAAGGTCGGCGGCAATCTCAGCCCCCACTTTCTGTTGCCCCTCGGTCAGCTCGTAGGGCAGAACCTGAAGCAGCCGATCGGCCAGGCCACCCTCCACAGCGGGGCGAGGCTGGGTCAGGTGCGCGGCACGCACCGAATGCAGGCGCGCCAGGGCGCTCTGCAACACGAAGGCTTCACGGTAGCGCATCTGAGCCTGCGCGGCGCGCCAGGTGTCCTCGGTGTCGGGGGTGTGCAGGGCGCGGTACGTCCACTCCAGGGACGGCACCTTGCGGGCGCGACGAATCGTGTAGGGCACCGGGTCTTCAAGCTCTTTGAGCGGAACCTTTTCGAGCAGCTGCGCCATGTAGCCGCTGATGCGGTCGGTGGGCAGCTTCACGGGGGCGCGGTAGACGGGCACGGGGGCGGTGGCGGCGTCGGTGACATCCGCGCCGGAGGCGTCCTTCGAGAGCAGGGCGTAGTGCGGGTTGGTGAGCGTGTACTCGCCGCGGTAGATGCCGACTTTCCCGGAGAACATCATGGTTTCACCCTCATGGATTTCGCGGGCGGCGGTCCAGGCGTTGAAGAAGGAGAGCTTCATCTGCGAGCCAATAAGAGCCCCCGTGCCTGGGTTCATGCTTGGGCTGGGCGCGGGCACACCAAAGAGTCCTCCCTGCGCGAAGCCATCCTGTGCAAAACCATCCTGGCCGTAACTGTCTGCGTAGCCGCTATAGGAGGCGGGCTGCGCTCCCCTGCCCTGCGCAGGGTTCTGCGCACCGGGGTTCCGCGTGGCATGAGCGAGCGCGTTAATGCGCGGGTTGTGTATCCCGGTTGCCTGCCAATTCTGTGCGGGTGTTGCAGAGGAACCGGGGCGGTTAGCGCGCCCGGGCACCACGGATACAGGACCAGCGGCACCAAAACCGGCAGCCCCAAAACCTGCGGGTGCATCCTGCCCGGTGGCGTCTGCGAGCCGGTCGGTGATGGTCACTTCCGTGATTTTGCCGCGGCGCGCCGCCATGGTTCGAGTACTCACGTGCACCACGCGGGCGATGATGGTGACGTCCTGGCCCTCAACGAGTTCGGCGAAGGAGCTGAGCTCACCGCGCGGCAGGTACTTGCGCGGGAAGTATTCGAGCATTTCCCCGACGGTTTCCAGGCCCAGGTGCGTGGCGATGGCCTTGGCACTGGGTGCGGGCAGGTACTTTTTGAGCGGCGCGTTCTCGAGGCTGTCTTCGGCCGCGTAGCGCGCCAGGGCGCGACTTTTGGCCTCCGCAGCAATTGATGCGACGGTCGGTTTCTCAGCCGCAACCTTCTCAGCGGTTGCCTTCTTTGCGGAAGCTTTCTGGGCGGGCGCTTTCTTTGCGGGAGCAGTCTTCTTCGCTACGACCTTTTTAGGTGCAGTCTTTTTGAGTGCAAGCTTTTCAGCTTCCGCCTCGGGCGCGCTCTTCTTCGGCGCAGGCTTCTGCTCGCCCCCTTCGCTCGCCTTCGCTACCTTTTGCGGGCGCGCCGAAATATCCCGCGTAGTAGTTTCGCTCTCCTGCGGGCTTGGTTCCTTCTGAGCAGGTTCCTTCTGAGCTGTTTTCTTCCGAGCGGGTGCTTTCCGGACAGGTTCCCCCGGCAGATGTGATTCCGGCTGAGTAGCCTGCCGCGCCGCCAACGCAATGTCGACCAGCTCGTAGAGAGCGTCGTCGGTCATGGTGTGCGCGGCGGGCCCCAGCGAATGTTTGAGCGCCTTGAGCGCCTTTCGGTAGGGCGCGCTGGTTCGGCGCGCGGCCCGCTCGCTCAGCTCCTCGCGGCTCACCTCGCCGCGGGCGAAAGCGGCAAGGTCGCGCACGGTCAGTTCGGCTGTGGTGCGCAGCTGCTCATCGCTGAGAAGGGCAGCCCGGTGCTCCTTCTTTTGAGGCTCGGTAGGTTTGGCGGGCGCGGCGGGTTTAGCGGATTCAGCCGTTTCGGCGGGCACAACAGTCCCGGCGGATTCTGCGGGCGTTGCGGGTTCAGCCCCGAAAAGGCCCAGGTCCAGGGCCTCCTGTTCGGGGCTGTGCTTCGGGGTACGGCGCGGGCTCATCCGCAGGCCTCCGCGTGGTGCCCGTCTGCGAGCGAGGAGATGCGCTCGTCCGACCACTCCCCGTAGGAGGTCACGAGTTGGCGGGCCGGCTCCACCTCGGGCACGTGCACGTGCACAGCCCAGAGGCCGGCGGCCATGTCCAGAGGCGTGATGAGCAGGCTATCGCCTATGCCCTCCAGTTCTAGGCGTAGCTGCGCCATCCCGAGGGGTTCACAGCGCAGGGTGCCCATGAGCTCCCAGCCGCTTTCCCTTTCCTCGGCGGGAGTCCCCGTGCCCGTTTCGGTGGTGTTCGGCGCGGGTGCCGCGGAGGCGGGGGTCAGCATACCCCGGACCTCTTCTTCATTCAGGGTTGCGCCCTCCCAACGCGGGTTGGCGTGCACGACAGCCAGGTAGAAGCCGAGGGCGCCGGCGTCCACGCTTCCGGCCAGGTGCGGTGCGGGCGGGTACTCGGCGGTGCGTTCCAGGGCCCTCAGCATGGCGGCGCGGCGGGCACGGTTCAGAGGAGCTTCCGCGCCCTCGACATCCACCCCGTCGACGTCCTCCCCCTCGGAGCCATCCGCCCCGTTCGCTCCGGGATTGCCGGCTTCGGGCTCATCAACGCCGGGTTCGCCTGTACCGTGCGCCGGCTCGTCGGGGGCGTTCTCCCTCTCGGGCACACGGTAGTACAGGTCCAGGCTGGCCAGCTCCATCATGACGGACAGCATCGTGGAGGGCACCATCTGCTCCCCCACGCTCGCGCGCACACGCTCGGCGGCGCAGGCCATGGCGCGGGCCTCGGCCACCGCGTAGTCAAAACCGCGGAGCCCCTCGGAGCCCTCACCTCCCGAGGCGGCCGCGTGAGCCGCGCGCACCCGCTCCTCATCCCGAGCGAGGGCGCTCAGCAGCGGTAGCTTCTCGGCCTCCGGCCCCAGCTCCTGGGTAAGGTTGCCAGGCAGATCCCAGTAGCTGCGCACGGCTTCCAGTCCCCAGGCACAGAGTAACGTTCCGGAGTTACCGCGGGCCATCCGCGAGGCGCTCACGATGGCGCGCTCGTAGATTCCGCCCAGGCGCACCCACAGGTGGGCCAGCCCGGGCACGGTACCGTCTTCGCGGTCCGCGGGGTCCTCGAAGAGGAGCTCCTCCATGCCCCGGTCGAATTCCTCGGTGAGCGTGCGCAGGGTGTGGGCCAGGTTCGACCCGGTATCGTGGTCGGGCACGGGAAAGCCGTTAAGCTCGTTGAGGGGCTCACGATAGTGATCCACCACGGCGCGGGCGCTCGCGGACCAGGCGATACCGAACCGGTAGGCTCGCATGCAGGCACGGCGGTACACCTCGCGGGCCTCGCGCAGTGAGTCGTTGCGTTCGGGATTGCTCGGCGCAGAAGCACGCTGAGCGGCGGTCTTCAATCCCTTGTTCAATCCCTTGGAGCAGGCGGCGCCGCTGGGACCGGTCCCGACGGGCTGAGCGCCCCGCGAGTCTTCACGTTCTGTCCTCATGCTCCCCTCCTGCTTTTCCGGTTTCTGCCGTTTCTGTGGGCCCATGCGCCTGCGTGCACCAGGGCCAGCCAGGGCTAGTCCGCGCCACGGCTCATTACGGTAACCCCCAGGTCGGCGGGTGGGCGCAGTCTTTGTGCCCGAACCCCACCTCCTGCTTCGTATTTCTATTCTAATAGAATTTTCGATTAAATGTACGGTATTTGCTGCGGAATCCGAGAACCCGCAGGGCCCGGATCGGGCCAGGCTCCGTAGATTGCGCTAGGCTCCGTAGTGCTCCCAGCCCAACTCACTCAGGGGCGCGCCGTCCATGAGCACGGAACCGGCCGCAAGCGTCCCACGATGCCCCGCACCGTAGTGCCCGCCAGCCAGAGGGTCCGCGCTGTGGGCTCGGCCCGCGCGATCCACGCGGCACGATCCCAGAATCGTAAAGCCCTCGGGCACCTCAGCGGGAAAGGCCGCCAGCAGGCCGTGATCCTCTCCCCCGCCGAGTACGAAAGCCCTTGCTAGGGAGGCGGGGCTCTCGGCTCCCTCATTGCGTTCGACGATGGTCAGCAGCAAGCGAGCCACGGGTAGCAGGGGTGCGGCGAGCGCGTCCACGGCGGCCTCATCCAGGTGAATCTGCACGTTGGATGCGCGGGCAATTCGCCCCGCGTCCTTAACGAGTCCGTCAGAGACGTCCAGCATGGCGTTTGCTCCTGCATCGCGCGCCACCTCACCGAAAGGTACCGGGCTGACGGGGCGCATCTGGGCGTCGATCGCGCGTTCGCAGGCCTCGAGCATTTCGGTAGCTTCGGCGCTATTCAAGGTTCCCACGAGGTCTAATAGCCCCTCGGATAGGGGGATTTCAGGCAGTGGGTCGTGGGATAGCCCGCCATTCGCAATGCCCTTTAGGAGCACCAGGGCGGGGCGGGACAGCGGGTTGAGGAGCAGGCGCACCCCGGCGTCGGCCCAGCCGGTACGCCCAGCCAGCGCGAGTGTGTCACCAGCCTGCGCGCCGGAGCGTAGCACGGGCCGATCAGTGCGCCCCAGGGCGGTGACGGTTACCGAAATCTCGGAGGAGGCACCCATGTCTCCTCCGGCAATTGCGCAGTCTTCGGCCCCGCAGGCGTGCACACCGTCCACGAGCCCTCGGGCGAAGTCTTCAACCCAGCCGTAGGGGGTCTCACCCGGCAGGCTCAGGGAGACGAAGAGACTCACTGGCCGCGCACCCATGGCGGCGACGTCGGCTAGGTTTTGTGTGGCCGACTTGCGACCGACCTCGTACCCGCTACTGCGGGTTCCATCGAAACCTCCGGGCCAGGGGTCCATGAAGTCTTGGTCTTGCACGAGAGTATCGGTGGTGACCACGGTCCGCTCAGTCGAGGGGGCCAGTACGGCGCAGTCGTCTCCGGGCCCTACTTCGAGCGCTTCGGTGCGCCCCGATGCACGGAGTGCATTGGCCACTCGTTCGTTATGGGCCTCGATGATGGGCATGAAGGCGCGCAGAACGCGGGACTCTCCCAGCTGCGCGAGAGGTGTCTCGCGTGTGGGATGGTCCCGCGTTTCATGAGATGTTTGAGGATTCACACCCTTAATTATCGCGTATTCTGCGCTACGCGTTAGCTCGCGGCCACTTTTCTCACAAGGGAGAACGATGGCCTGTTCGGGAGGCTTAGCTTCCCTGGCTGAAGTAGCGGATTGCCAAGGCAATCAGCACAATGCCGATGAGCGAGAAGAGAATCAGCGGTGCAATGCCGGACAGACCCGAATCGTCTGCGTCGGCGTTCTTCACGGCCTGTTCCTGCGAGGCGTTCGCACCGTCAGCCTTGGTCACGCTCTTGGCGGAGCGGCTGGCGGTAGCAGACGCGGAGGAGCTGGGCGACTTCGAAGCCGCTGCCGAGCTGGGCGATTTCGAGGGGCTGGCCTCTGTGGTTCGGTCGTCCTCAGATTTATTGCGTGAGAGGTAACCGGCCACCCAATCGGCCGCACCGGGAATCGAATCCTGCGAACCATTGTTCGCGGCGATGCGTCCCAGTGTCGTAGAGCCGGCGGGCAGAGGATCTTCGTCGGTATCGCCACTCGGATCAGGCTTTGCGGCCCCCTTCGATGCGGAGGTCGGCGGGGTGATCGGGCGCGCTACCTCGATGGAGATAACGGTATCCTCTTGACGCCTGGTCGGTGCGATAATCTCACGACCCACCGAAGGTGCCGGCGCTACGGGGTCCGTCTCCGGAGGGGCTACAGGCTGGCTGGTGTTGTCTTTGGGATCATCAGAAATCACGGGTATGACGGGAACCATCGGATCCTGAGAAGTGCCCTTCGTGGGTTCCTGAGTGGGCGCGGGAACAACCGGCTGTTGCGTGGGCTCCTTGGAAGGCTCGGGGGCGGGCTCCGGTGTGGGGTCCTGAGTAGGCTCGGGGGTCGGATCTTGAGTCGGCTCAGGGGTGGGGTCCTGAGTAGGCTCAGGGGTGGGGTCCTGGGTCGGTTCCGGAGTGGGGTCCGCGCTCTTGGAGGGTTCCGGAGTAGGCTCAGGGGTCGGATCCTGGGTAGGTTCCGGGGTGGGGTCCTGGGTCGGTTCCGGAGTAGGGTCCGTGCTCTTGGAAGGTTCCGGAGTCGGCTCAGGGGTCGGATCCTGAGTCGGTTCCGGGGTCGGCTCAGCGCTCTTTGAAGGCTCGGGCGTGGGCTCGGCGGTCTTGGAGGGCTCGGGCGTGGGCTCGGCACTCTTTGAAGGCTCGGGAGTAGGGTCTGCCGTCTTGGAAGGCTCCGGAGTCGGCTCGGCGGTCTTCGAAGGTTCCGGAGTAGCCTCCTTAGTCGGTTCAGCACTCTCAGACAACTCAGTCTTTGGCTGGGCATCAGAAGTAGCGCGAGGAGATGCCTCAGCATCGGCCGTCGCGGAAGAAGTAGCGTTGGTGGTAGGCCACGCACTCACCGTAGCTAGGGTAGGAACTGCCGCCTGCGAATGTTCGTCAACGGCGGGATTTAAGGTTTGATCTGCGGCGTTTTCGGGGTGCACCGGTACCCGGGCAGCGTCCTGTATATCCTGCGCAAACGAGGCTACAAAGGGGCTTCCGGAAGCAACCAGTGCTGTCGCCAGACTCGCAGAGACCACCTTACGGTTTCGTTTTCCCAAAGGTTGTCCTTGACTTTCTGATATATCGTGAGTGAATAGGTATCCCATCAGCTAGCGACGGAATACCATCAGTTATTCTACCGAATTGGCGGAGACTTTCACGTTCATCTTACCGCTTTTAGGCATGTCTTCGAGGCATGTTATAGATTTTTATACCCGCTCATACGGACTTATTATCTATTACAAGCATTGCGTTCACTGGTGAGAAACTTTGCGTTACCCCTAATCGGTATACATCCTCATTGTGGCAATTCACAAAGACACTCTCACAGTATAAACCCTCAGTGATTTTTCACACCAGAGAAATTAGAATATCTCTCGCGCATTCCCGAGAGTCTCCCCGGCCTTCCCAGCCAGTAAAACACGGCAAAACAGAGGGCATATGCAAGCGGAGGCGCACCGTACAGCAGAAGACACCATACGGCGCACCCCCCCCACAGCGAACGCAAATCTAGCGCAGACCCAGAGGACGTTCCATCGCCAGGGTCAACAGCTCGCTAATCAGGTCGGTGTAGGAAATACCGGTGTTCTCCCACATGGTCTTATACATCGAAATTGGGGTAAAGCCGGGCATGGTGTTCACCTCGTTGATGACCAGGCGGCCATCCTCAGTGTAGAAGAAGTCCGCACGCGACAGACCCTCACCGTCCAGCGCCAGGAACGCCTTGACCGCCAGTTCGCGCAGGCGCTCCTGCACATCCTGCGGCAGGTTTGCCGGGCACACGGTCACAGCGGAAGACTCAGAAACGTACTTCGCCTCAAAATCGTAGAAACCGTGATCCTGATCCACGACCTCAATCTCGCCGGGGTACGATGCGCGCGGCATCTCGCCGTGGTGGCCGTCCAGCACGGCGCACTCAATCTCGCGGCCCACAATACCGGCCTCAACGATAATCTTCGGGTCGTGGCGGCGAGCCTCCTCAATGGCGGGCACGAGCTCCTCCACCGAATCCACCTTGGTAATACCGAAAGAAGAACCGGCGCGGGTCGGCTTGACGAACAGGGGGAAGCCCAACTTCAGCACGCGCTCCAGAATCTGCTCACGGTCCTCGTGCTCCCACTGGCGGTTGGTGACGACCTCATAGGGGCCGACCTCCAGGCCAGCGGATTCGAACGCAACCTTCATGAAGTGCTTATCCATACCCATGGCCGAGGCGGTCACACCGCAACCCACATAGTGCAGGTCAGCCATCTCCAGCAGACCCTGTACAGTACCATCCTCACCAAAGGGGCCGTGTAGCAGCGGGAAAACAACATCCACCGGCGCGGTGCGGGTAACGTTACCCTCAGCATCCACCAGGGTCAGGCGGGAATCGCCAGCACCCAAAGGCAGGAACACCTGCTGGGTGCCCGCAGGGAACTCCGCGGTACCGCGAGTGCCGGCGGTCAGCTCGGCGAGCTGCTGCTCATCAGTCAGGTACCAGCGGCCGTCACGGGTAATACCGATAGTGATGACGTCGTAGGCGGTGCGGTCAATAGCGCCCAGCACGCCAGCGGCGGTAATGAGCGAAATGGGGTGCTCAGAGGAGCGGCCACCGCACAGCAGGGCGACGGTCTTCTTCTCGGTCATGTGTTTCTCCTAGTCAGTGTTCCTCTTACCGCGGGCGAACCTTATCGCGGGCGGAAGGACGGAACGGTGAAGCGTCGGTTGAGACGTTACGGGGTGAACGTCAAACGTGCAAATACCGCCGCGACTCCCCGGCCATTGTATGCCCGAAGGTCGCAACGGTATCCGTCGTTGGATGCAAATCTTTTTTTCTAGTATGTCCGCGCGGAGGGCCCGCGCGCAAGGGGTCGAGCAAGGGGTCGAACGGCCCGGCCCGCCGGCCCGGCCCCCTAATGCCCCTCGTGCTTGAGGCGGCGGCCCAGCAGCAACGGGGCGAGATTCTCAATACTGATGCGGCCCGAAAGCACCGCCACCACCGCCTCCACGATGGGCATCTCTACACCGTGACGGCGAGCCAACTCAGCCACCACAGGAGCCGACTTAATCGACTCAGCCGTCTGGCTCATATGCTCGTGCAGGCGGGAAGGCGCAATACCCTCGGCCAGCAGACGGCCGGCCGTGTGGTTACGAGACAGCGGCGAGGAGCAGGTAGCAATCAAATCGCCCATACCGGCCAGGCCGCTCATCGTCGCAGCCTCACCACCCAGCACCACCGCCAGGCGGGTGATTTCCGCCAGGCCACGCGTCATGATGGAGGCCTTTGAATTATCGCCGTAGTTGCGCCCCTCGCAGATACCCACGCAGAGAGCAATCACGTTCTTCACCAGACCACCGATTTCGGTGCCAACTACGTCAGTATTGGTGTACGGGCGGAAATAGCCGCAGGCGACGACGCGAGCCACCGCCTCAGCTACCGGCATGGTGCGGGCCGCCACTACCGAAGCAGTCGGCTCCTCCCCCATAATCTCGGTGGCCAGGTTCGGACCCGACAGCACGCACACGCGATGCGGGATGTGCCCAATCGCCCGCACATTCGCGCCGCGCATCGCCAGGGCTTCCTCCAGCTCCTCGGTAATGACCTGCGACATGCGCAAACCCGTGCCGGTCTCCAGGCCCTTAGCCAGAGAGACCAGCAGCGCCTCCGGCTTAATGAAGCGGGCGTAGTTCTGCAACTGCGAGCGCAGTACCTGCGCCGGCAGAGCCAGGACTACCAGGTCTGCACCGCTCAGGGCCGACGCCGCGTCCGCGGTGAAGTGCAGGTTATCGGGAAGCTTAATACCCGGGAAGTAGCGAGAGTTCTCGCGGGTGCGTTCACACTCGGCCATGGCCTGCTCGTCGCGACCAATAAGAGTCACGCGAGTATCATCACCGCGCTCGTGAGCAGCATCCGCCGCGATTTTGGCGAAGGCTGTACCCCAGCTACCCGCACCAAGAATCGCAATGGATTCCACGGTAGGTGAAGGGGCGAACTCGGAGCTCGGTGCCGGGGTTCGTCCAAAGAAACTCATGGGAACCTGTCTCTCTCGCACTCCCTTGCGGATGCGGGGCGCGGGCGTTGGTGTGGCTGGTAGGGGGTGGCGGCAAGCCAGAGTTACGTGAGCGGCCGGATCGAAGGTTTACTTTGCGTCCGGTTCGCCGAGTGCACCGCCGACCGGGCCCGAAGGGGTTCCGGGGGCTTCACGGCGCTTGGCGCGCGGGTTCCAGCGACCCTCGGGGGCCTTCTCACCGCGAATCTCCTCGAGCTCGGCGGTGATGGCGTCCAGCATCGCGTCGGTCACTACGCCAAGCTCGGTGCGGGTGTGCTTCGCCTCGGGGCTGGGGTCAGCCACGAGGGAGGCAATATCGAGAGCCGGGCCTACCTTCACGCGCACGGTCTTACGGGGGAAAAGCGAAATCTTGCGCTTCTCCTTCACGCGGCCGTCTTCACCGGGCTCGTCCACGTAGCCGAGGATCTGCTCGTCACCCCAGTGCGCCACCGGGTAGACGGGCGCACCGGTGGACAGGGCCAGGCGAGCCGCGCCGGTACGCGCCTGCATGGGCCACAGCTGCGGGTCGTGGGTGGTGGTGCCCTCGGGGAAAATCACGACGGCACCGCCAGCCTCCACGACCTTGCGCGCGGTAATCAACGACTTGCGGGCGTCCACCGAGCCACGAACCACGGGAATGTGCGCAAGTTTGCGCATGATGTAGCCGAGCACGGGGGCGCGGAAGAGCGAGTCCTTCGCCAAGAAGCGCGGCAGGGCGCCATTGACGAACGCGGGGAAAGCCACGGTGACCGGGTCGAGCTCGGTCGTGTGGTTGGCAACGATGATGTACCCACCGTTCCTCGGCAGGTTTTCGCGGCCGGTAATTTCGATGTGGGCAATGAGCTTGTACACTCCGCGTGCGGCGTTACCGAGCACCTTGTAGAGCGCATCACCGTAGGCGGTGGGTTCAATCTCCGGCAGTGCCTTCTTTCCCTGCTGACCGCTCATTAGCCCTGAACCTCAACTTCCTCGGGTTCCACCACGACAATGGCGGCGTCCGGCTTGGGGGCCTTAGTGGTTTTGCGCTCAAGCACCTCGAAGTTAGCGCCCAGGTTCTTGAGCTTCTGCTCAAAGTTCTCGTAGCCGCGGGCGATCAGCTCAACACCGCTCACGTGGGAAGTACCCTTAGCGGTTAGCGCCGCAATGATGTGGGAGAAGCCGCCGCGCAGGTCGGGGACCTCAATATCGGCGCCGGTCAGCGGGGTGGGGCCGGAAATGATGGCGGAGTGGCCGTAGCCCTTACCCTCAAAGCGGCAGGGTGCGCCACCCACGCAATCGCGCATCACCACAATATCCGCACCCATCTGCTTGAGGGCGTTGGTGAAGCCGAAGCGTTCCTCGTACACGGTCTCGTGCACGATGGAAGCACCCTTTGCCTGGGTCAAGGCCACAACGAGCGGCTGCTGCCAGTCGGTCATGAAGCCGGGGTGTACGTTGGTTTCGAAGACGATAGGCTTAAGCTCCGCGCCGGGGGTGCGGCGTGCGGGGTGGGTGAAGCGGATACCCTCGTCGGTCACCTCGTACAGGCCACCCATCTTACGGAACTGGTTCAGGAACGCGGTCATATCCTTCTGAGCGGCACCGCGCACGAAAATATCGCCGCCGGTGGCCAGAGCCGCGGAGGCCCAGGAAGCGGACTCATTGCGATCGGGCAGGGAGGTGTGATCGTAGCCGGTCAGCTCGTCCACACCCTCGATCACGATGGTGCGGTCCTCGTTGATGAAGATAATAGCGCCCATCTTCTGCAGCACAGCGATGAGGTCAATAATCTCGGGCTCAATCGCGGCATTGCGCAGAACGGTCTTACCCTTAGCGCGCACACCGGTGAGCAGAACCTGCTCGGTAGCGCCCACGGAGGGGTAGTTCAGCACAATCTCAGCGCCCTTCAAACCATCCTTAGGCACAATCAGAGTGGTGCCGGTCTCGTCGTCCTTCTCGACGACGGCGCCGAACTTACGCAGAGCAGCCATGTGGTAGTCAATGGGGCGGTCACCAATCTTGCAACCACCCAGGTTAGGAATACGTGCGGTACCGAGAGTATGCAGCAGCGGGCCCACCATCAGAATCGGGATGCGCGAGTTACCGCCGAAAAGCTGAATCTCCTCCGCGTTCTTGGCCGCGGTGAAGGCGTCCTGCGCGGGGTTGAGGGTGAGAACACCAGACTCGGGGTCATAGTCAACCTTGGCGCCGTGTAGCTCGACCAGGGTGGTCACAATCTCCACGTCGCTCAGGTCGGGGACGTTGCGCAGGGTCGAGGGCGTCGAACCGTGCAGCGCTGCGACCATCGCCTTGGGCACCAGGTTCTTGGCGCCGCGTACATGGACCTCACCGACGAGCGGAGTACCACCTTCGATGCGAAGCTTGCTGATGTTCTCAGTCATTAAAAATCCTTTGGAGCGTCGGTCGGTGCGACCCGAACCGGAAAACCATGTGTAACTGCGCCGTCGTTATGTACGTGCCGTGCCTTCAAAAACGAAGTCAAAACGGGCGCATATATTCATCATTATTCTAAGCCCCCGGGTAAAGGTGCTCAAAACAAGGGAAGGGCGTTCAGCCGTAGCATACTACTCACCATGCGGCGCAGACATCACGAAGATACGGCGGCTACGTCTGCTTCGTCCCCCGCCCACTAGGATGCCCAAAATGGCCTATCACGCGAGTGTCAGAGCAGAGACGCCAGAGCAGATGGTAGGGTGCTCGACGCATAGCGAATATCCGAAGTGGCGGCACCTTACTCAAAAACGCCCGCGAAAAACACAGGAAAAAATAAATTAACATACCCAAAAATTCACTGCACTGCAAATACACAGGGGATTTGAGCTAAATATATCGTCGAAAACCCTAAGTATCACCCAGAACTTGAACCTCACGCACATTTAAGCCCTACAATAACGTGCGCAACCGCACCAGCGTGTTCCACACCGAAAGAACCCCATGAAATACAATCACACATCACAAAACACCGCACATCACACCGATTCCCGAACCACCGGAACTCGACCCGCCGCATCGCCGAAGATGTCGCGCCGCAACCTCGTCCGAGGAGCCGCCTGGAGCACCCCGGCCATCCTCGCCAGCTCCACCGTTCCGGCATGGGCAGCCAGCCCCGAGCCCCACTGCTCCCCCGCATTCTCCCTCAAACCCGTAGCCACCGGCTACGACGACGCCAAGGGCGCCTACAGCGAATGGATCGTTCCGCAGGGCACCGGCCGCGTACGTTTCGACCTGACCGGCGGCGCTGGCGGAGCCACCTCCTCCTTCACCCCCGCATACCTCGCCCGGGAGACAGACTCCTACCTCATCGGCGGCGGCGCGGGCGCCCAGCTCAGCGGCATCCTGAAGGTCTCGGAGGGCGATATTCTGCGCGTCTGGGCCGGCAACGGCGGCGTCGGTGCCCCCTCCGGAACCCACCCGGCACTCGGAGGCGGCGGCTACGCGGCGGGCGGCGACTCCACCGGCTCCAGCACACAGGTCGGCGAAGCCCAGACCCCCAAAAGCACCTCCGGCATCGTCTACGGCGCCTCCGGCGGCGGCTCCTCCGCCATCGAATTGGTCCACAACGGCACCGTCACCGTAGTAGCCGTAGCCGGCGCCGGCGGAGGAGGCGCACAGTTCGCAACCCTCGCAAGCTACACCACGGTTTTTGAGAAAGCCCCCAACGATCAGCTCAACCCGGCCATGCGTATCGCCGCAGACGGCGCCGGCACTGCCATTGGCGGCGGCAACGCCGGGGCCGACGCAAGTCAAGACAACGACGGCCAGGGCGGCATGCTCATGGCGCGCCCCTACCAGGCCATCCACCCCATCACCATCGGGGATCAAGACATAGACCTGCGCATCAGCGTCACCGGAGGCACCCAGGGCCGCGCGGGCGTACCCGGCACGACCGGAGAAGCCCTCCTCGGTGTACTCGGTGCCGACCGACAGCTCACCTTCAAGGACATGACGACCCCGTGGTTCGAGAACATTGAGTTCCCGCCCTACTACAGCTACGATGGCGACTCCATCATCACCGGCCTCAAAGGCACCGGAGGCTCCGACGCAACCTCCGGCTACAAGGGACGAGGCGGTTCGGGCGCCCTCATCACCCACGAACAGGACAAGTACACCCTAACCAGCATCGCCTCAGGTGGTGGCGCCGGATACGGCGGAGGCGGCGCAGCCCTGAACCTCTGGACGACCGCCAGCTACTTTGAAGACATCTTCGGCCGTCAGGTGCAATTCAGCGAGGGAGAGAACATCACCTCCATCACCGCAATAAGCGGCGGAGGCGGCGCTGGCGGCAGCTACATCAACCACGAGCTGGTGAGCGACTTCAGCCTGTCCACCGCGAAGAACGCCAACTCGCAGGTAGGCGTGCGCTCCCCCGGCTCGGTGCAGCTGTACACCTGCTCGGAGAACGCATCCCTCGCCTCCCCCATCACGGGAGAGGCCGCCTAGCGTTATTCAGCGGTATTCCACACACATCACAAAAGCTCGGGGCGGTCACCATGACGGTGACCGCCCCGAGCTTTGAGCTACCGACGCTCTCGCGGTAGCGAAGTAGTGGCGTTTAGAGCTCCTGGGTGCGCGGCATCCAGGAGGGGCGCTTCGCCTCGTACGCCTCAATGGCGTCGAGGTTCTGCAGGGTCAGGCCGATGTCGTCCAGGCCCTCCATGAGGCGCCAGCGCACGTAGTCGTCAATCTCGAAGGGAACGACCAGCGCGCCCACGGTCACGGTCTTCGACTCCAGGTCAACCGTGATTTCGGTGCCGGGCTCGTGCTCCAGAGCCTTCCAGATCAGCTCGATGTCGTCCTGGGCGACCTGCGCGGTCACCAGGCCCTGCTTACCCGAGTTGCCACGGAAAATATCCGCAAAACGGGCCGAGATAACGACCTTGAAGCCGTAGTCGCGCAACGCCCACACGGCGTGCTCACGCGAGGAACCGGTACCAAAGTCCGGGCCGGCCACCAGAACGCTACCGTGCTTATAGGGCTCCTGATTCAGAATGAACTCGGGGTCCTTACGCCAGTTGGCGAAGAGCGCGTCGTCGAAGCCGGTCTTGGTCACTCGCTTGAGGTAGACCGCGGGGATAATCTGGTCAGTATCAACATTCGAAGAACGCAGCGGTACGCCGATACCGGTGTGCTTAATAATGGGTTCCATAATGGCTCTCCTTTATAGCGTCGGTGGCGTATTACGCCAGAACGTCGGACGGTGCGGACAGGGTACCGCGCACGGCGGTTGCGGCGGCGACCACCGGGGAGACCAGGTGGGTGCGGCCGCCCTTACCCTGGCGGCCCTCAAAGTTACGGTTCGAGGTGGAGGCGCAACGCTCCCCCGGTGCCAGCTGATCGGGGTTCATACCCAGGCACATGGAGCATCCGGCAAATCGCCAATCGGCACCGAAGTCCTTGAAGATTTTGTCCAGACCCTCTTCTTCAGCTTGTGCGCGCACCTTCTGGGAGCCGGGCACGACCATCATGCGCACGTTCTCAGCGATGGTGCGGCCGCGCACGATATCGGCGGCGGCACGCAGGTCCTCGATGCGGGAGTTGGTGCAGGAACCCAGGAAGACGACGTCCACGGGGATTTCCTTCATGGGGGTACCCGCCTCCAGGCCCATGTACTCGAGGGCGCGGGTTGCAGCGACCTTGTCGTTCTCGTCCTCGAAGTCGTCGGGGAACGGCACAGACTGGCTCAGCGGCACGCCCTGGCCGGGGTTGGTACCCCAGGTGACGAAGGGCTCGAGCTCGTCGGCATTGATGAAGATTTCCTTGTCGAAGACGGCACCTTCGTCGGTGGGCAGGGTCTTCCAGTACTCCACGGCCTTGTCCCACTCTTCACCCTTGGGGGCGTGCGGGCGGCCCTTGATGTACTCGAAGGTGGTCTCGTCGGGGGCGACCATGCCGGCGCGCGCACCCGCCTCAATGGACATGTTGCACATGGTCATGCGGCCCTCCATGGAGAGGGCGCGGATTGCGGAACCGCGGTACTCGAGCACGTAGCCCTGGCCGCCGCCGGTGCCAATCTGCGCGATGACGGCGAGGATGATGTCCTTAGCGGTCACGCCGGGCTTGAGGGTGCCCTCAACGTTGATGGCCATGGTCTTGAAGCGTGCCAGGGGCAGGGTCTGGGTGGCCATGACGTGCTCCACCTCGGAGGTGCCGATGCCGAAGGCCAGCGCGCCGAACGCGCCGTGGGTGGAGGTGTGGGAGTCACCGCAGACGATGGTCATGCCGGGCATGGTCAGGCCGAGCTGCGGGCCGACCACGTGCACAATACCCTGTTCCTTATCGCCCAGAGAGTGGATGCGCACGCCAAATTCTTTGGCGTTGCGGCGCAGGGTCTCAATCTGGGTGCGGCTGGTCAGGTCGGCGATGGTGCCGAAGATGTTGTCGGTGGGGGTGTTGTGGTCCTCGGTGGCGATGGTCAGGTCGAGGCGGCGCAGAGGTCGGTGCTCGATGCGCAGGCCCTCGAAGGCCTGGGGTGAGGTCACCTCGTGCAGAAGCTGCAGGTCAATGTAGAGCAGGTCGGGCTTGCCGTTTTCGCCGGGGACGACGACGTGGGCGTCCCAGACCTTTTCGGCGAGGGTGCGCGGACGAGCGTCCGCGGGGTGTGCGTTCTGTTCGCTAGTCATAGTTTCTCCTGCTGTGATGCGTTGCTACGGTGTGGGGCGCGATGGTCGCGGGGTGGTTTCGGATTCTTGAAACGGAAGGTAGGGAGCGGATTATGTACCCGCAACTACCGTCAATCCAGTATTTTCCTGCGGCGTGTCGCATAAATTTTCATGAGTTCTTAGCCCGTGAGACGGACTGAAGCTCACCCTGAGTACCCCGTATTTTTGTGTGGGTTTCACTCGTGAATCTCTCAAAAATTCACGGTTTTCCCGGTAACGAGCGGGGATTTTCGCATATTATCGACAAGAAACCCACATAAACACTTATTGTGAAACACTCATAATTTACACCGAAGGCGGTCCTTCAATCTTCGACTCTGCACACCTATGAGTCCACAAAGTCCGGGTTATCTTTCATATTCTGAGATAGAATAAAGGAATGACTCCTTCCGCATCACGTTTCAGCGCACACGGAATGCGTCACGTCAACGCATCCACACAACACAACGCACCGATCATCGACCCCGTCAAGCCCCCCGAGCACATGAACGCCGATGAGCAAGTGGTAGAGGTACACTCCCACGGTTCCTCCGGCGTGGGTGTACTCGACAAGGCCACGCTCATCCTCGACTGCCTCGAGGCCGGCCCCGTCTCCCTGGGCGACCTCGTCAAGGCCACCGGCCTGGCCCGCCCCACCGCACACCGCCTCGCCGTAGCTTTGGCTCACCACCGCCTTGTGGCACGCGACGTGCAGGGCCGCTTCATGCTCGGCCCGCGCCTGACCGAGCTGGCCTCCGCCACGATCTCTGACGAGCTCACCACCGTGGCCAACCCGATTCTGCAACAGCTCAGCCTCGACGCCGACGAATCCACCCAGCTGTACCGCCGCCAGGGCGACTGGCGCGTATGCGTCGCGACCTCCCCCCGCCCCTCCGGCATGCACGAATCCATCCCCCTGGGCACCCAGCTGTCCATGCAGGCCGGCTCCGCCGCGCAGGTGCTGCTGGCGTGGGAGGACCAGAACCGCATCGTTGAGGGCCTGCGCGACGCCCACTTCAGCGCCGCCATGCTCGCGGCCGTTCGCCGCATCGGCTGGGCACAGTCCGTGGGCGAGCGCGAACGCGGCACCGCCTCGGTTTCGGCCCCCGTGCGCGCGCCCGGCGGCAAGGTGATTGCGGCCGTCTCCATTTCGGGCCCGATTGACCGCATGACCCGTCAGACCAACCGCAATTACCCCGAGCTGGTCTTCAAGGCCGCGCACGCCATCACCGAGGGCCTGCGCGAGCTTTCGGCCTCGCACGAACACGTTGATATCGAGGCGGAAAACCACGCAGAGACCCCCGAGATCGGCTAGTTTTAGCGGCGCCTCAAACAGCACCACGCAGACTAACTAATAGTCCCTCCCCACCATTTCGGTGGGGAGGGACTATTTGCGTCCGGGCAGGTGTGCGCCGGGCCAAGCTATCCGCGCCCGAAGATTCCGTTAGGGCCGAATCTGAAGCGCTGAACGGTAGGCCTGCAGTCGCTGAGCCTCCGCCTGCACCGGTTCGATAACGCAGGAGCGGACCGCCCCCTCAACCCCCGCGTTCAGGCGCACACGCAGTCGGCGGGCGTAGCGCCGGGCACCCCAGGCCGTCAGCAGTCGTCCCAGCCCGGCGGCGGCAATACCCAACAGCACGCCCAAGATAACGAGCAGGGTCGGCAGTGGCACCGGGAACCCCTCAGGAGCAGGAGGCGGCGGCAACTGAATCTGCAGGTACCCCAGCCCCGCAATGAGGGTCAGCC
Organism: Rothia mucilaginosa; assembly: GCF_901875305.1. Lineage (GTDB taxonomy): Bacteria > Actinomycetota > Actinomycetes > Actinomycetales > Micrococcaceae > Rothia. Next base: position 38,966 of record NZ_CABFLY010000006.1, on the reverse strand, counting down.
AGGCCACGCCCGCCAGGGCACTGAGCAGGGCCAGCCACTGCAACACATTGAAGACCGTCCACGGGGCACGCTGGCGGCCGCGCGTGTAGTCGATGCGCGCAATGTCGCGTTCAATCAGGGTCGGCAGCTCGGACTCCCGCGAGAGGGCCGCCTCACTGAGGGAACGCTTCCAGGGCTCGCCCACGTTCTGCCCCATGCGTGAGCCGTAGCGGCGCACCGCGTTAGCCATGTTTGCCTTCTGCGCGGCGCTCAGCGGAGGCAGTGAGGGGGCCACGAGCTCGGGAGCGGATTCCTGGGCAGGTTCGCCCAGCATCCCGGGGTTCGAGGCCTCGGCCCCCTTCTTACGCCCGTTCTTCGCCTCGCTCTTTGTGTCGTTCTTTCCCGCGGAACCGGTCCCAAGGTGAAGGCGGCGTAGCGGGTCAGCCTTCAGGCGTCCCATCCAGCGCGTAGCAATCCAGCCGGTGCGGGTGCGGGCCGCGCGGCGGTACGACTCGGTTGCCGCCTCCAAAACCTGGGTGGCGGGGCTTGCGTCGTAGCAGGCCTGCGTCAGCTCCCGCTCGGCGGTCAGCGCGTCAGCTCCGGTCAGGGTCGTTCCCTCTCCCCCGGCATAGGCGCGCAATTCGCTGGCGATGGCGTACAGTTGGGCGTCCGTGCTCTGCAGCGAGGCGCTCTTCGCGGCGGCCACCTGGGCCAGCAGGTCGCGGAGCGCATCCATTCCCTCACCGGTTCGAGCCGAGAGGGCCAGGGGCGGAGCCAGCAGGTGACGGTCGGTGCCTTCGGCCTGCATCAGGTGCGTCAGGGAGGCCAGCACGGCGGGCACCTCGGAGGGCGCAAGCTTATCGGCCTGGTTGAGCACACAGAGGGTCTGCGCGCCGGAGGCGGCCAGCGGCACCATGAACTCGCTGTGAATCACCGCATCAGCGTATTTTTGGGGGTCTACGACCCACACGAGCACGTCCACGTAGCGCATCATGCGGGCGGCGAGTTCGCGGTTGGCGGTGGTGACGGAGTCGAAGTCCGGCATATCCAGCAGAATCAGGCCGCCGGTGCGGGTGCGGGTTTCGCCGCGGCCCACCATGCGTCGGATGCGGTTAAAGAGGCCCGGGACCGGTTCGGTCACCGCGTTGGGGGCGGACTGTGCGCTCGCAGCGTTCGGCGTCTGCCTCTCGACGTCCCGGATAAATTCCGTGCTCTGGGGGTACACGCGGTTTTCGATGCCCAGCCAGTCCAGTAGTTCGTCGCTGTCCTCGGCACCCCAGACTGCGGCCTGCACCGCGGAGGTCGTGGGACGTGTGGGCGCAGAGCGGGCGATGGGGTACCCAGCCACGGCGTTGAAGAGCGTGGATTTGCCGCTGCCGGTCGCACCGAAGAAGCCGATGATGGTGTGCTCGGTGGAGAGCTCGCGGCGGCGGCTCAGGCGTTCGAGGGCCTCGGAGGCTTCGAGCACCACGGGTTCGGGGAGGCGGTCGCGGCCGTAGTCCAGCGCGTCGTTGAGGCTCGCGACGGCCCGTGCGAAGGTTGAGACAGCCCGGGGAGCCTGGGGAGTCCGGGGATCCTGGGGTTCCGCCGGCGGGTTCGGGCGGTCGCCTCGGGGATTGTGGGTGGTCATGGGTGGGCTTTCTGGAAGGTCTGGTGGGTGCTGGGGTGGTGGCGATAGTGCCGGTACCGGAAAGAGGTTACCGCGGTTAGGCACTCTCGGTGGTCATAGCCTCGGCGAGCGAGTGCACGCTACGGGCCGCATCCCACACCGTTTCGGCGGGTACCTCGGGTTCGGTTTCTGCCAGCACCTCGGTGCAGGGTCGCCCGTGTTCGCGGAGCAGGGAGCCCATGCGTTCGAGCAGGTCGGTACGGGCCCGGGTGGCCATGCGGCGCACGGCGTCCTCGCCAAAGATGGATTCGAGGAGCTTGGCGCCGACCACGCCGCTACCGCCGGCGATGCCGACCTCCACGCCGGTGAGGCCTCCCGTGAGGCTGAACGCGGCGACCATCATGAGCACGGCCACGGCGTTGACGCTCAGCGAGAGGAATCGGGCGCGCTGGCGCTTGCCGGCGCCTTCCTCGCGAATCATGTCGAGTACTGAGGCCTGCCAGAGGCGGATTTCCGCGGCCACGGCAGCCGAGAACTCCTCCTCGGGTGAGGTACCGGCGGGCGAGGCGCTACCGGTCGGGGTAGGGGCCGCGTCCAGACGCTGTAGCAGGGAGCGGCCGGCGCGGGTTGCACGCCAGCGAGCGCGGGTGCCTTCGGAGGCGCGGGCGGCGGCGTCCATGGCCACGGCGTAGATGCCGGTTTCGAGGGCGTCCTCGACCTTTTGTGCGGCGGCGGGCTGGCCTCGCAACGCTGATCCTACGCGGTCGCGTAGGCGGCCGATGGTGTTGTCGAGGGAGCGGAAGAAGTCGCCGGTGCCTACGAAGTCGTGCCAGCGTGAGAGCACCTCGCCGCGTAGCAGTGAGCCATCCGAAAGCGCCGCATCAATGCTTGTCAGAGCCTTTTCGTACTCTTCGGCGGCAACCAGGGTCAGGGCGTGGTGGGAGGCCTGCTGCCGCTCCTGCTCGAGGGCGAGGGTGCGCAGGTTTCGGGCGAGAGTCTCGACGGTTCCGGCAAGCGTCGTGCGGGCGATGGCGGCGCGGGCGGGTGCGTCAGCTCCGAGCTCGCGAATCCACAGGGTAAGCGGCGCCAGGCTGATGGGGTTGATGAGCCCCCGCTCGTCGCGTGGCTGTTCGGTCACGGTGTGAATCAGTACGGCCTCGATTCCGGCCTCGCGGAGCATGCGGCGCAGGTCGGTCTCGATGGCTTCTTCGTCCCCTTCGGGAACGCGGTTGAGCACCACGGCGATTGTGATGGAGCGCGCGGCCGCCGCGTGGAGCAGTTCCCAGGGCACGGCGTCGGCGTAGCGGTTGGCGGTGGTGACAAAGAGCCACAGATCGGCTGCGGAGAGCAGTTCCTTGGCGAGGGTGCGGTTTTCTTTGGAGACCGAGTCGATATCGGGTGCGTCGATGAGCGCGATACCGCGCGGCAGGGCCGCCGTGGGCACGGGGACGAGGGCCTGCGGGACTAGCGGGTCGGCACCGGGTAGACCCTCCCCCTTCTGCACGCGGGTGCGGGGCAGGGTCGGTAGAAAACGGTCGGGAGCTAGGGCGGCTTCGTCTTCGGCGCGGTAGAGCAGCACGGGGTGGCGGGTGGTGGGTCGAATTGCGCCGGATTGGGTGAGGGGTTCACCCAGCAGTGTGTTGACCAGGGTGGACTTGCCGGCGCCGGTGGATCCGCCGACCACGATGGTGAGCGGGCTGTCCATGCTGGCGCTGCGGGGCAGGATGTAGTCGTCAAGCTGCCGGGCCATAGAGGCGATAAAGGCCCGGGCGGAGGCGGTTTCTATCGCTGCGGATGTGGCTTCGCGAGCGCTGCCGTGCCCGTCCTGGTGAAGGCCGATTTCTTCGGGGTCGACATCCAGTGAGAAGGGGATTCGAGTGAGGAGTTCGCGCACTGCCTGAAGCTGCGCATAATCGGTGGTAGTCACAGCGTTATTGTCCCACAGCCCGCATCATCACACCGTTGAGGGGGTGAGTGAAGGCTGTCGTAGGGGGTTATTTCTAACACATTGGTTCGTTTACTCCCACCCCATATGACAGAGAAAAATAAAGATTTGATAACTTTTTACGCTCAGAGGCATATACCCGCGTGATGATCCTCGAAAAGTCCCTAAAATCGTGTGACACGACGTATAACTTTCGGGTTGGGGCGCGGTTCACTCCCGCGCTTCCTGTCCCGTGTATACGGTGCGCGCCAGTTGATGACCACCCGGTGCACGCCCGAATTCCCCGTACGGTTCGCCGCGAGGTTTTCACCTGCCCGCCGAGCCGTGGGGACTTATTCTGCCCGTACACTCTCACCGCGAAAGGTCTGCATGCCCGATTCGCTCTCTCGCCGCCACCTTCTGGCGTTCTCATCTGGGGCGGCGTTTAGCGTGCTCGCAACTGCCTGCGGCGCTTCTTCTTCTCACGTCACGACGCCTAACGGTACGGCCTCGGTTGGTTCAGCCCCCGAGCCCGTTGCTTCCCCTCGTCCTGCCTCAGTCGTTGTCTCTCGTGGTGTCCGTCGTACTGAGCCGTTGCCGGCGTCAGCTCTGGATGGCCGCGGCCCCGTGATTCTTCCCGACCGGTACTTCGAGCGTGACGGGGTTTTCTCCGCCGGAACGCTCAGTCATCGCGCCCTCAACGTCCCCCGCCCTCGCAAGCCCGAGGAGATAGGTGAGCGTAGCGTTGAGGGTCTGCACACGTTCCTGCAGTATTGGAGTGCCTCGCAGAACTATATGTTCCTCACCGGTGACACTGAGCCATTTATGGATCTGCCCGGTCAGGAGCGTTTCAACCATATGACCAACATGTACCGCGATATTTACCGCTACAACATCGGTTGGCTTGTGTCGAAGAATAGCGTGCCCATGTGCATTCACCTGGACAGTGCTCAGCCGGTTCCTGTCTCGACGGCAGATGTGTACTGTTGGAAGGCCACGCTCAAGGTGGATGAGGCGGCGTTCCTCTTCAATCACGAGACGCTTCAGCGTGAGCTCCTCACCAAGGTGTACGGCCATAAGTCGCAGGCTGATGTTTACGTGTACTTTGGTGAGGAAGGCTGGCAGATGCTGGAGGACCCGCAGGCTTCTCCCAGCGCGACCGCCACCCCCTCGGCGGATTCGAGTGCGCAGCCAACCCCCAATGCGACCCCCTCAGCAAAGGCCACCCGGTATCTTCAGGGATCCGCATAAACCCTCCCACCATAGGTGACATAGGGCACGGACGTGGGGGTTTATTTGTGCGCCGGGCGTGAACTCTATAGGCTTAGGGCTATACGGGCTTCACGCCTATGTTTCCTTCAGCACTGATGGGGCATCGCGTGCAAGCTTCTAACACACCACCGATACTTCCGTTTCACATCATGTTCGAGGGGATCACTATGATTCACAGCCGCCGCCGTTTCTTTGCCGTCACGGGCACCGCAGCGCTGGGTGCGATGCTTGCCGCTTGCGGGTCGAAGAGCGCTTCGACGGCCACCGCCTCCGCCACTGCTTCCGCTACGATTGCCGGTGCGTACGACAATCTTTCCGGCGAGTTGAAGTGGACTAAGTTCATTCCGGGCCATGGTGCGTCCGCTATCAGTAGCACCGACCCGACGACCGGCGAGGTGTACACGATTGAGCCGACCGCGGGCCCTGCCTCGGTGGATGCTAAGGCGAGCTCCGTGCCGATTCCCGTTGAGGATGACACCATGTACGACAAGAATGCCCGCGGCTTGCGTGCGACCTTTGCGTACTTTGCGGCGGCCGTGGACTATGCGCGCGCCACGGGTGACACGGGCCCGGCCCTGCAGGTTGTGCATCCCGATAACACTCCGCAGCGCGCCTCGCTGGAGAAGCTGCGCGTCTTCTATGCACCCGGCACGAACTGGATTGTGGATGGTGGCTGGACCTACCGTCTGACTGAGAAGCAGCCGGTTACGCGCGGCACGAAGTATTCGTGGGCCTGCTCGGTGACGCAGGCGCACGGACTGGTGGTGGAAAAGGCCACCAACACGACCAAGCCTCTGGAGAACACCGAAGCGCAGGATATTACGGCCCTCTACGCTGAGTATGACGAAGAGGCGAAGCGTTGGACGGTGATTTCGGCGCAGCAGTACGATCCGTCGATGACGCCGAAGCCGACGCATACCTCGCGCCCGCAGCCCTCCTCGACCTACACGCCGACAGTAACAGACGACAGCACCGCGGCCGCGCACACTGGTTCGGGTGCCGCTACCGGTTCGGGTTCTCATGCTAATACGGGTGGTTCCGCACGAACCGGCGCCAACGGTGGAGCGCAGAGCGGAACGGTTCAGAACGGCGGTGCGCAGAACGCACCGGCTCAGGCCCCTGCCGGTCAGGGTGGAGCCGCTCAGAACGGCGCGACCAATACCGGTGCCCAGAACGGTGGGACTCAGAATGGTGGCGCTCAGAATGTCCCCGCGCAGAATGGCGCAACTCCCGCGGCTCCGGCCGGTCAGCAGAGTGCTGAGGCTCCGGCCCAGCAGAATCCGGTGCAGCAAAATCCTGCGGCTCCCACTGCCGGTGGTGCAGCGGATCGTCCCGCGGGTGATACTCCTGCAGTAAACCCCGCTACGGCCGAGGCTCCGGCGGCTCGATAGCCCCTTCAGAAGGCAAACGGTTGGGGAGGTGCCGCCTTCACAGACCCAGCTCACAGACCCAGTCCCACCCATCTCGCGGATGTTACGGCGGGCGGTGGGCGGTACATCACCCCCTGTGCGGCGGTAATGTACCCGGCCGCGGGTGCGGGTGCGCGTTATACTTAGGACTGTCTCGTTCGACGGTGATTCGGTACCGGTTGCCCGGTATCGTGTGCCGTCCTCCGGGCGTCCCTCTCACTCCTTCATTCCTCTCGTATGAGAGTTACACGCGAAAGGCACTCCGTGGCACTTTTCCCTCATGCTTCCGGGCAGTCCCCCCGTTCCGCGTCCGGTCTGAGCCGACGTTCCGCTCTGCGGTATGCAGGAGTCGGTGTTGCGGGCGTGTCGCTGAGTGCTCTGCTGGCGGCCTGCGGTGGCAGTTCTGCCCCCTCTGCTTCGGCTGACCCTGATGAGCCGGTGGTGACTCCCTCTGCGTCGGCGCGCACCGATTTTAGCGGTGAGGTTACTTTTGATCATTTCGATTCCAAGGGTGAGTTCGTGGCGGCCACGGAGTCCGCTCCGGCGCAGAATGTGCCGGTGCCTAAGCGTCCTGAGAGTGCGGCGCAGAACTCGGTGCAGGGCCTGTATGATTCGATTGCTTTTGTCTACGCGGCGATTAACTACCTGGTGCTGACCGGTGACCCTGCTCCCTTGCGTGAGTCGAAGGCCGATGAGAAGTTTATTTCTTCCCTTTCGATGTTTATGGATGAGGGTAACGTAAGCTCCCAGGCGCGTGACTGGTATGTATCGCCGAAGGTGACGTTGAAGGCGTACACGGCGCTTCCGACTCTCGTGAAGAAGAGCGTTCAGTGGACCTTTGACCTGGCGATTGATTTGGGTCCGACCATGGTTTTGGATGGTGCTCCGGTGTCGATTCCTGAGAAGGAGCGCCGCATTGAGCGCGGTCTGGTGGTCACGGGTGTGCGCATGGAGAGTGACTGGGCTTTGACCATTCAGGATGAGTATGAGGTTCAGGCTTCGGCTTCGGCTCCGGCTAACGGTGGTGCGGCTAACGGTGGTGCGGGCTCGCAGACCGACGGTAATGGCGGTTCCGGTAACGGCAATCCTGGTAACGGTAGCTCCGGTGGGAGCGGCCCCAACGATAATCTCTAAATCTTTGCCGAATGGCGCCCATGCCCTAACCTGCCCGTCGGGTTAGGGCATGACTTCTAGACGGGCCTGTGATCTGCGGATGGTTCCGTCGTGTATCGTGCCCCCATGCCCCATCTATGTGAGGTGTATTTCCGATGATTTTCTCTTCCGGTTCTTCCGATTTTTCTGCTTCCTCCGTTTCTCCCGCGTCCGTTCGGATTTCGCGCGGTGTTTCCCGCCGTTCTCTTATCCATGCGGGACTGGGCCTGTCGGGCTCGGCCGTGGCCGCGGCGTTGCTGAGCGCTTGTGGTTCCTCGAATTCGGGGTCGCAGAAGCAGGGTGGTAACCAGGGTGGTAGCCTCTCGGGTTCGAAGTCGAGTGCTAACCCGAATGGCTACACTGACGACGGTAAGAACTACTCCGGGACTGTGGAGTACACCCATTTTGAGGGCGCTATGAACTATGAGCCGGGTACTGTTGATCATCCGCCGCGTAATGCGCCTAAGCCACAGGTGACCGATGCGCTTTCTGCGAATACGGTGACGGGTTTTCACGAGGCGATTGCGTACTTTGCGGCGGCTATGGATTACCTGGTGAAGACCGGTAGCGCTGAGGCGTTCTCGACGGGTACTACGCTGGCGTCGAAGACCCGTTCCGAGGTGGACGCTCTCTCAGAGTCAATCCTGGCGGGTGTTAAGAAGGGCTCATGGTATGTGAACCCCGCGGCTTCTTACGCTCTTTCGAGTGCGCAGCCATCCATTATGAGCGACGGCAACCTGCTTTTCAAGGGTCAGTACACTCTTGATTTTGGCGCGGAGGCGGTTGCTGAAGGCAAGGTGCAGCCGGTGGTGAACTCCGCGAGCCCCTCCGCTTCGGCGTCGGCTGAGGCCACCGAGCCTTCCGAGGATGCGCTGGTTTCCGGGCAGGCTACTAGCGCCTCGGCTTCTCCTTCTGCTGCGGGTCTGGCTTCTCAGGTGACGGTCCAGGAGTGTGATTTCCGTGGACGCTACCACTCTGATTCGAAGGTGTGGGAGCTGAGCGTGGTGTACGGTGCTACGTTGCGGGGCGGGTCGGCTTCCGCATCGGCTTCAGCAGGTGCTTCTGCCGCTTCTGCCGTGGTGAGTTCTGCGGCGGGTTCCCCATCTGCTTCCTAGTCTGTACTCAATTCGAAGGCCCGGATTGCGGCCTGTTCCTGCTTGTTGGTTCCTCCAGCTGGTTTTCTATTCCTGGCTTGCCGAACGAGATGCTTCTCACGCGGCCCCGTCTCCGGGCCGGTCTGGACTCTGTATTGAGGCGCGTTTGCGGTTAAACTGGTTGCAATCACCGAATGTCTGAAAGGTATCACTATGTCTGAGATTCTGACCCGCCGCGCGGCGTTGGGCGTGCTGGGCGTCAGCTCCGTGGCTCTACTGGCAGCCTGCGGTTCGAAGGCTTCGTCTGAGGCTTCTGCGTCCTCTTCCTCCGCAACTCCTGAGGCGACGACGGCCTCGGCTAGCGCCTCTGAGACGGTGTCTCCGAGCGCTTCCGCTTCGCCTTCGGCAAGTGCCACGGCGACCGCCACGAACTCGCCGCTACCCAATGATGATAAGGATTACCGTGGTGTAGCAAAGTTGGAGAAGCTGGAGGAGCACGGCGAGTACCAGCCGGGTAACGCTGAGCATCCGCCGCAGAATGCGCCGTCCCCGATTGTTCCGGAGAGCATGCATCAGAATTCAGTGGCTGGTTTTGCTTCGGCTCTAGCTTATTTTGGTGCAGCGTTTGAGTATCTGTTGCGCACCGGTGATATGCACTATATGAACGAGGTCAGTACTGATCAGAGCACTCTTGCGGTGATGAAGAAGTACGCGGATTCCACTAAGTCTGGTATTGATGAGAAGAAGACCTGGTATGTGAATCCGACCGCTACGTTGACCATTGAGACGAAGCAGCCGGTTCTTGCTCAGGGTGCGTACAACTGGACTGTGACCCTGAATGTTGATTTGGGTGAGAAGCTGTTTAAGGACGGCAAGGAGCAGACCGTGGCGGCTGATAAGCGTCACGTGAAGATGTTCGGTGAGGCTGTTGGTCGTTACCTGAACAATAAGTGGGATTTGCATATGGACATCAACTAGTCCGTTTGCCTCTCGCCTGTGGCCCGGGTGTTTGTTTTGAGGATTTTTCGTTCTGTGGATGCGCTTTTGGGGTTGTCCGCGGGGCGTATTTTGGGGGCTTGAGCCTTCTGTTATGCGGGCCGCAGATATTTTTTCATTCTGTAGCAATAAAATAGCCGTTCTGGACTTGCGGTGAACGGGGTTCACCACTACTCTTATATACAGAGGTTGTCTTTTTGGGCTACATAATGTTTCAAGAAAGCACCGCGCACTCTCCGTGAGGGAGAGCCTTTAGGACGAAGGTTTTGCGCGGTGCTTTTCTTTATGCCATTTGGGGTACTCACCGATGGCCCGGTCACGGCACGGGTTGAGGGGAGCAATCCGGCCCGGCTGAAGTAGCACTGGAACGTCCCGTTGGGGCGCACCCCTGCTAGCGTCCTCAGTCATGAAAAGTCATGTTACGAACTGTGACCGCAGGTTTAAACCTGCCGCCGCCGAGTAGTAGAGTGTCCACGTACCCAAATTATTCACTGGGGAGATGGCCTATTCCGGTAGTCCCCTCCCCCATGCTCAGAAGGAGCACCTCCATGGCAAAGATTGTCAACAGCATCGTCGAGGCTATCGGCGAGACTCCCCTGGTCCGCCTGAACCGTCTGGACGAGGGCCTGCCCGGTAACGTTGCCGTCAAGCTCGAGTTTTACAACCCTGCAGGCTCCGTCAAGGACCGTATCGGCCGCGCCATCATTGACGCCGCTGAGGAGTCCGGCGCGCTGAAGCCCGGCGGCACCATCGTTGAGGGTACCTCTGGTAACACCGGTATCGCCCTGGCCATGGTCGGTGCGGCTCGCGGCTACCACGTCATCCTGACCATGCCCGAGACCATGTCCGCTGAGCGTCGCGTTCTACTGCGCGCATACGGTGCGCAGATTGTGCTGACCCCCGGTACCGAGGGTATGCGCGGCGCCGTGGAGAAGGCTCAGGAAATCGTTGCCAACACCGAGAACGCTATCTTGGCTTCTCAGTTCTCCAACGAGGCTAACCCCGCCATCCACTACAAGACCACCGGCCCCGAGATTTGGGAAGCTACCGACGGCAAGGTCGACATCTTCGTGGCAGGTATCGGTACCGGCGGCACCATCTCCGGTTCGGGTAAGTATCTGAAGGAGCAGAACCCCAACATTAAGGTTGTCGCTGTGGAGCCCAAGGACTCGCCGTTGCTCTCCGAGGGTCGCGTTGGTCCCCACAAGATTCAGGGTCTGGGCGCTAACTTCATTCCCGAGACCCTTGACCGCGGTATCTACGACTCCGTGACCGCCGTCAGCGGCGATGACGCAATGCGCACCTCCCGCCAGCTGGCTACTCAGGAAGGTATCCTGGGCGGTATTTCTTCCGGTGCGGCCGTCTGGGCAGCTCTGGAAGAGGCTAAGAAGTCCGAGAACAAGGACAAGCTGATTGTGGCTGTCGTTCCCGACTTCGGCGAGCGTTACATCTCCACCGCTCTCTACGAGGACATCCGCGGCTAATAGGCCCCAATTTTAGGCGGCTCTCTAGGTAGAGGCCACCATCTAGAACAGGACGCAGTGTTCGACGCTCCGCCCCGGTGTACATACCGTTGCACACTGGGGCGGAGCGTTTGCGTCCCTGCCGCTCCTGGGCCCGTTGGAGCCTCAAATATTACGTTCCGTGCACAATTGTGACCGCGATGTTAAAGAGAGCGTTCACTATGACGACGACCGGGTGCGGGAATAGGTGAATGAGCACCGTTGTTGGTACCTTTGGAAAGGTCGCACACTCAGAGCATGACCATTGAGGGAAAGGGAACCCCATGAGTTTTATTGCGCGTCTGCGTGAAGATATTGAGAACGTCCGCCAGCATGACCCCGCTGCCCGCGGCGCTGTCGAGATTGCTCTGAACTATTCGGGTATGCACGCCATCTGGGCGCACCGTCTCACCCATAAGCTCTGGCAGAAGGAAGAGACGAAGTCGCTGGCGCGTACTCTCTCTCAGGTCGCCCGTTTTCTGACCGGCGTAGAGATTCACCCGGGCGCCACGATTGGCCGCCGCTTCTTCATCGATCACGGCATGGGCATCGTGATTGGTGAGACCGCTGAGATTGGCGACGACGTAATGCTTTACCACGGTGTGACGCTGGGCGGTCGTTCCCTTGAAAAGGTGAAGCGTCATCCGACCATCGGCGATCGGGTCACGATTGGTGCCGGCGCGAAGGTGTTGGGTCCGGTAGAGATTGGTGCCGATAGCGCCATCGGCGCGAATGCTGTGGTGGTCAACGATCACCCGGCTGATTCGATTATTACCGGCATTCCTGCGAAGCACCGCCCGCGTACCCCGGAGAAGAAGAAGCCTCTGGTGGACGCTGTGGAGTACATTGACCCTGCCATGTGGATTTAGCGCTTCCTAGCTTTTTAGACCCTTAGAGGAGCCTTAGAAGGCTCCTAGCCAACATCTGTGGCCCCTCTCCCCCACGCCCACGGTATATTTCTTTATCACCCCGCACAACGACATATCAAAAACATAACGAAGGCCCGCCCGGTTGGATGTGAAATCCAGCCGGGCGGGCCTTCTACGTTCAGCTATAAAAGTTTAGTGAACGTGGATATCCGCTGCGTTCGCCTCAGAACGGTCACCGCTCCACATGGTGTGGAAGGCGCCCTCTTCGTCGATACGGCCGTAGGTGTGCGCACCGAAGAAGTCGCGCTGGCCCTGAATCAGGGCTGCGGGCAGGCGGTCGCGGCGCAGGCCGTCGTAGTACGACAGTGCGGATGCGAACACTGGCACAGGGATGCCCAGTGCGGTAGCCTTGGCCACAACGCGGCGCCAGGAGGGAACGAGCTCGTCCATGAGGTTCTTGAAGGCGGGGGCGAGCAACATGTTCGCGGGAGCCTGATCAGCGTAGGCGGCCATGATGTCGCCCAGCAACTCGGCGCGGATGATGCAGCCGGCGCGCCACAGCGATGCGATGGTGTCCAGCTTCAGGTCCCAACCGTACTCCTTGCCGGCGCGGGTCAGCAGGTCCATGCCCTGTGCGTATGCAACGAGCTTGGATGCGAAGAGCGCGCGGCGCACATCCTCGACGAACTCGGGGTCGCCGGCGCCCACACCGGTGGTGGCAATCAGGCCGGCGGGTAGCTCGCGCTGAGCCTGCTCGCGCTGCTCACGCTCGACGGAGGACAGGGCGCGAGCGAACACAGACTCTGCGATGGCGGAGACGGGGGAACCGAGGTCCAGGCCGGCCTTAGCGGTCCACAGGCCGGTACCCTTCTGACCCGCGGCGTCAACAATTACGTCGACCAGCGGCTTGCCGGTCTTGGCGTCCACCTGTGCGAGCACCTCGGAGGTGATTTCAATCAGGTAGGAGCTCAGCTCGGTCTTGTTCCAGGCCTTGAAAATCTCTGCCTGCTCAGCGGGCTCGAGGCCAGCCACGGAGCGCAACAGGTCGTAGGCCTCACCAATCACCTGCATGTCGGCGTACTCAATGCCATTGTGGACCATCTTCACGAAGTGGCCCGCACCGTCGGTGGAGATCCATGCGCAGCAGGGTGCGCCGTCCTGGGGTGCCTTAGCGGCGATCTTCTCGAGCATGGGACCGACGTGCTTGTAGGACTCGGCGGAGCCGCCGGGCATCATGGAGGGGCCCCAGAGGGCGCCTTCCTCGCCGCCGGAGACACCGACGCCCACGAAGTGCAGGCCCTTCTCTGCCAGTGCGCGCTCGCGGCGGATGGTGTCAGGGAAGTGGGAGTTACCGCCGTCGATGATGATGTCGCCCTCGTCCAGCAGGGGGGTGAGCTGCTCAATCACGGAGTCGACGGGGCCGCCCGCCTTCACCATGATCAGGATGCGGCGGGGAGATTCGAGGGAGTCGACGAGTTCCTGCAGGGACTCGGTACGAATGAAGTCACCCTCTGCACCGTGCTCGGCGAGCAGGGCGTCGGTCTTCTCAGCGGAACGGTTGTGCAGTGCTACGGTGTAGCCGTTGCGTGCCAGGTTGCGGGCGAGGTTTGCACCCATGACAGCAAGGCCGGTTACACCAATCTGTGCCTTCTTGTTTTCAGTCATGTATATAAGGATACGCGCTCAGGGCGGGGCATACCCGTGATGCGGACCATTTAATACATTTAGCCGCGCCAATCAAGGGATTTCGGGAACGAGTCGACCTAAATTGGAGGAGCCTACCAGCGCGGAGAAGATGGTATAACAAAACCCCGGTACCGTATGGTACCGGGGTTAGCGGTGGGTCCTACCGGGATCGAACCGATGACATCCACGGTGTAAACGTGGCGCTCTACCAGCTGAGCTAAAGACCCGTAATTCTTGCTGACTCTCTACCAGCTGAACACAAGGTAATACTATACAGACCGACTTATGGGCGCGCAAATCATCTATACGTGTTCTACATCTCACAATCTTGGAGCAGGCTGCGGATTCAGCAATCAGCACCCCATACAACCCCACAAAACACAACTCCCTCAATCCACCCAATATCCCAATAAAAGGCGGCACTTCGCGGTATTTCCATTCCCCCGGTTCCCCCTTGATATATAGGTTCACTTAGACCTTATCACCCCTCTTTTGCGCCTCGTTTTCCGCAATGATGCCCAGAGTGCGAAACCAACACCGCAAAAACATCATTTTGATGCCACGAAGGCCATTTTTAGGTCTAAGATAGTAGAGAAAGAAGCGTAGCGGGTCTAACGATCTGCCGCGTTTAAACATAGAGATGGTTCAAATGATGCAGAATCGCTTCATGAACGATCTATACAACCGCACAGAAGAGAGGTTGGATTAGTTTGGCTAACGTACCGAACGAGCACTCCCTGAGCACCCTTCTCGATGGCCTGAAGGACATCGACGTCGAAGAGACCCAGGAGTGGGCTGAATCCCTCGAAGACCTGATTAAGACCCACGGCACCGAGCGTGCTGAGTACATCCTTCGCGCGCTGATTAAGGAAGCTGGCGAGAAGGGTGTCGAGGTTCCGACTCTGACCAAGACTGACTACATCAACACCATTCCCGTTGATCAGCAGCCCGAGTACCCCGGCGATGAGGAACTCGAGCGCCAGTACCGCGCATGGATTCGTTGGAACGCTGCAATTATGGTGCAGCGTGCCCAGAAGAAGGGCATCGGCGTGGGCGGTCACATCTCCACCTTCGCAGGTATCGCTGACCTCTACGAAATGGGCCAGAACCACTTCTTCCGCGGCCGTAACCACCCCGGTGGCGGCGACCAGGTGTTCTTCCAGGGTCACTCCTCCCCCGGCGTTTACGCTCGCGGCTTCGTTGAGGGCGTCCTGACCGAAGAGCAGATGGACGGCTTCCGTCAGGAGAAGACCAAGGGCGCAAACGGTATTCCTTCGTACCCGCACCCCCGTTGCATGCCTACGTTCTGGCAGTTCCCGACCGTGTCCATGGGTCTGGGCCCTCTGAACGCAATCCACCAGGCATCCTTCAACAAGTACCTGCACAACCACAAGATCAAGGACACCTCCGAGCAGCACGTCTGGGCATTCCTGGGCGATGGCGAGATGGACGAGCCCGAGTCGCGTGGTGCACTGCAGCTGGCTGCTAACGAGCACCTGGACAACCTGACCTTCGTCATCAACTGCAACCTGCAGCGTCTGGACGGCCCCGTTCGCGGTAACGGCAAGATCGTTCAGGAACTCGAGGCATTCTTCCGCGGCGCAGGCTGGCACGTCATCAAGGTCCTGTGGGGCTCCGACTACGACGAGCTGCTCAAGAAGGACAAGAGCGGCAAGCTCATCCAGCTGATGAACGAGACTCTCGACGGTGACTACCAGACCTTCCGTGGCGAAAACGGTGGCTACATCCGCGAGCACTTCTTCGGCAAGTACCCCGAGACCAAGGAACTGGTTGCAGACCTGACCGACGAGCAGATCTTCAACCTGCGTCTGGGTGGCCACGACGACAAGAAGATCTACGCAGCCTTCAAGGAGGCTATGGAGACCAAGGGTCAGCCCACCGTCATCCTGGCACAGTCCATTAAGGGCGCGGAGCTCGGCCCCTACTTCGAGGCACGTAACTCCACCCACCAGATCAAGAAGTTCACCATGGAAGCACTGAAGGGCTTCCGTGACCACCTGAACATCCCCATCTCCGACGAGGAGCTGGAGAAGGATCTGTACAACCCGCCGTACTACCTGCCCGAGGCAAACCACCCGGCACTGCAGTACATGCAGGCACGCCGTAAGGAACTCGGCGGCTACGTCCCCGGTCGTCCGAACGTCCAGCCCGAGATTACCCTGCCCGACGCTAAGGCATACGCCGCAGCTAAGAAGGGTTCCGGCAAGCAGACCGCCGCAAGCACCATGGCCTTCGTCCGCCTGATGAAGGACCTCATGCGTGTGAAGGGCTTCGGTCACCGTATCGCTCCCATCACCCCCGATGAGGCACGTACCTTCGGTATGGAAGCATTCTTCCCCTCCGCTAAGCTGTACAACCCCAACGGCCAGAACTACGTGCCCGTTGACCACGAGCTCATGCTCTCCTACACCGAGTCCCCCGAGGGCCAGATTGTTCACGTTGGTATTAACGAGGCAGGCGCAACCGCTGCATTCATCGCTCTGGGTTCCTCCTACGACACCCACGGCGAGCCGATGATCCCGATTTACATCTTCTACTCGATGTTCGGTTTCCAGCGCACCGGCGACGGCTTCTGGGCTGCTGCCGACCAGATGTGCCGCGGCTTCGTCATCGGTGCAACCGCCGGTCGTACCACCCTGTCCGGTGAGGGCCTGCAGCACAACGACGGCCACTCCCCGATTCTGGCCTCCACCAACCCGGCGTTCAAGATCTACGACCCGGCCTACTCCTACGAGATTGCCCACATCGTGGAGCGCGGTATCGAGCAGATGTACGGCACCAAGGACGAAGATCACAACGTCATGTACTACCTGACCGTGTACAACGAGCCGATTCACCAGCCTGCTGAGCCGGCAAACGTTGACGTTGAGGGCATCGTCAAGGGTATCCACAAGATCAGCGACTCCCCGCTGACCTCCGGCCCCAAGGCACAGCTGCTCGCTTCGGGTATCGCTGTTCCGTGGATTGAGAAGGCTCAGAAGCTGCTGGCTGAAGACTGGGGCGTCTCCGCAGACGTCTGGTCTGTCACCTCGTGGACCGAACTGCGCCGCGACGGCGTTGCTGCTGAGGAAGAGGCTCTGCTGAACCCGAACCAGCCCGCTCGCGTTCCTTACGTGACCCAGAAGCTGGCAGGTGCCGCTGGCCCGATCATCGCGACCACCGACTACACCTCGGCTGTTCCCGACCAGATTCGCCAGTTCGTTCCGAACGACTTCGCAACCCTGGGTGCCGACGGCTTCGGCTTCGCAGACACCCGCCCGGGCGCACGTCGCTTCTTCCACATCGATGCAGAGTCGGTCGTTGTCCGCACCCTGCAGATGCTGGCAAAGCGCGGCGAGGTTGCAGCGGACGTTCCCGCAAAGGCATTCGCTAAGTACGACCTGCTGAACGTGAACGCTAACTCCGAGCTGGCACAGCACTAAGTATTTAGCTGTAGAACATCGGTTCTGAGCTGGACGCTCAACGAAGGCCCTCGGTTGATGATTCATCAACCGGGGGCCTTCGTGTTTTAACTTTGTTCTGCGAGCAAGCCCGTAGTTTGGGGCAGACAGTTTGCACAGACAGCAGCGGTCTAAACACACAACGCTGTGTACAGCTATATTTTGTACAGCCAGGGTTGAAACAAACGGTGTTGCTTGTGCATAAACTACTGGCCCGGAGGTAACAGCTGCTACCCTCGGGCCAGTTCAGTCACTCGTGGGCGTTAGGCTGGGCTAGCCGGCGAAGTGGCCGGTCACCTCCGCCAAACGCGCCGGATTCACCAGGTCAGGATGCGTACCCTCCAGTAGCACCGAACGGAACGACGACGCATGCGCCGCCCAACCCGCCGCATCCAGATACGGCTGATCCTCGTGCGGTACACCCACCAGCAACACGTCACCGCCGAAGAACGCCTGCTCAGCACCACGCATGAGCGCCGCCGAAGCACGCATACTACCCAGGCACACGCCCAGCTTCTCCTCCGGTAGGTAACCCATCGCTGAACCCGCCCTCTGCAGACGCTCCAACGTACCCGGCAAATCAAGCTGCTCGTCGACGGCAGGCTCCGGCAAACCGCCCATGCGCAGCAACGCACGGAAGCTCTCCTGCTCATCCGGCGCAGGCACGCCCTGCCACTGCTCCGAAGGATACGCATCCAGCAGGATGACGCGCTCAACCTGCGCACCCGCAGCCTGCGCCAAAGCCGCCACCTGCACCGCGGCAGTACCGCCCACAGACCAGCCCATCAACGCAAAACGACGCGGCAACGAACGCTCCACCAGAGTCTTTTCAATCAGCTTCAGGTAGCCCTCAGCCAACTCCTGCAGGCTCGACGCAAAGCCAGTCTGCGGGTCAGAGAACGCCTCAGCCTGCACAGCATACACGCCCTGTTGAGCCGGAAGATGCGAGAGGTACCCCGCATAGCACCAGCCCAAACCACCCGCGGGCGGCAGAATAAACAGCGGCGCGGGGGCATCGGTAGCGTCATGCGCGGTAGGTTGTTCTCGTAGCGGCAGAACCGGCGCGAACTCCGCGCCCTCGCCGCGCTCCCCCGCAATGGACGCCGCCAACGCCTGCACGGTCGGATGCGCAAAAAGCGCACCGATGCTCACGCTCAGGCCCAGTTGCTCCTCAACCGCGGCAATCACCTCTAGAGCCGCCAACGAATGGCCGCCCGAGGCAAAGAAATCCTCGTCCACGCCGAAACGCTCACGACCCAGCACACCCGCAATAATTGAGCACAGCTGCTGCTCCAGCAGACCGTGCGGGCCCTCAGCGTCGGAAGCCTCGGGGGTCAGGTCGAGGGACGCCAGTAGCTTACGATCCGCTTTACCGGAGGGACTCACCGGCAACGCAGGCAGAGTGTGCCACAGGGTAGGAACCATGTAGTCCGGCAGAACCTGCGCACAATGCTCACGCGCCGCCTCCACCAGCTGCTCGGCACGCTCAGCGGGCACGTCGCCCACCTCCAGCACCGCCGCCAGAGCGGGCTCACGCAGACCGCGGTACAGCAGAGCCACCGAAGCGCTCACACCCTCAACCGCGGCAAGAGCCATCTCAATATCGCCCAGTTCCAGGCGCTGACCGCGCACCTTAATCTGATAATCCGTGCGGCCGCGGTAACCAATGACGGCGCGGCCATCGGAAAGAATCTCCCAGCACGCCAAATCACCCGTACGATACAGGCGCTGACTCTCACCGTTCAGTAGCGCGAGCGCACCGGCGGGAG
The DNA here is from genome assembly GCF_901875305.1 of Rothia mucilaginosa. Classification (GTDB taxonomy): domain Bacteria; phylum Actinomycetota; class Actinomycetes; order Actinomycetales; family Micrococcaceae; genus Rothia. The sequence continues at coordinate 20,244 of NZ_CABFLY010000006.1, read as the reverse complement.
CCTGCTCCGCAAAAGCCGCCGCGGTCGCCTGTGGGTTGTTCTTGTAACCGCGCGCCAGCTGCACACCCGACAGGTGCAGCTCACCCGTCACACCCACCGGCACGGGGTGACCGGTCGGGTCAAGAATCAGAGTGCCGGTGTTCCAGACCGGCTCGCCAATGGGCACGCTCTCGCGCTGCGGGTCGGAGGAGGTCTCCCAGAAGGTGACGTCCACCGCCGCCTCAGTCGGGCCGTAGAGGTTCAGCGGGTACACGCCCAGAACCTCGCCCGCAGCCTGCACCTGGTCCTTCTGCAGTGCCTCGCCCGAGCAGACCACGTAGCGTAGAGGCTGTTCCCGGTCATGCCCGAAGCCGGCCTCCGTCAGGATGCGGCGCGCCGCCGGCGAAGAGGTCAGCGCCGAAAGCATGGTCGGCACAAAGTGCACCGCCGTGACGGACTGCTCGGCAATCACGCGCGCCAGGTAGGCGGGGTCGCGGTGCCCCTCCGGGGCGGCAATGACCACGGCAGCACCCTCTGCGAGCGGCCAGTACAGCTCCCACACGTGCACGTCGAAGGAAATGGGGGTCTTGTGCAGAACGCGGTCGCCCTCCCCCACCGGAATCTGGTGCTGCTGCCAGCGCAGGCGGTTATCAATCGAGCGGTGGCTGATGGCAACGCCCTTCGGGCGGCCCGTGGAGCCGGAGGTGAAGAGCACGTAAGCGTCCTCGTCCAGGCCGGTTTTTACGCCCGGAAGCTCCTCTGCGGCGGGTGCCTTGCTGGGCTCGTCAGTGCTCAGCAGCGGCAGGGTATGCTGGGGCAGGTTCGCGTGACGCGCAGGGTCCTGCGGGTTCAGTTCCTCCGCGCTCAGCGGCTGCAGACCGGGGCCGTGCAGAAGCAGGGAGCATTCGGCGTCCTCCATCATCACGCCCACACGCTCGGCGGGCAGATCAGGAAGCACCGGCACGTAGGTGGCGCCCGCGTACAGCAGGGCGTACAGCGCCACGTACTGCTCCACGCCGCGGTGCACACGCAGGCCCACCGCATCGGAAGGGCGAACGCCCCAGTCCAGCAGCTGCGCGGCAAGCGCACGGGCGCGCTCGTCCAGCTCGGCGTAGGTGAGGGCGCGGTCAAAAGCGTAGGCGCGCTCCGACTCGGGGGTGAGCACCTCACCGGGCGCGGGGGCAGAATCCAGCACGGCGAGCGCCTGCGGATGCGCCGCCACCGCGTCACGGAAACGATCCAGCAGGGTCTTGTACTCCAGCGGATGCTCGGTGCGCGCCGGGGCGGTCAGCTCGCGCAAGGTTGCCAGTTCAGCCTCGGTCGCCAGGCCCAGGTTGTTCAGGGAGGCGCCCTCGCGCTGCGCCTGGGCGGCATAGGCGGGTAGCCACTCGCTCAGGCGGGCGGCGTGGTGCTCCAGCTCCTCGGCGGTGTAGAGCGCCGGGTTCATGTCAATCTCACAGGAGATGCTGTTGCCGCGGCCGGGCATGCCGCGCAGGGTGAAGGTTGCATCTGCGACGGGGCCTGCCGAAATATTGTGGATGCGCGCGGTCGGTACCGCGGCTCCGGACTCGCCTCTGGAGGGGGCCGCCAGCGGCAGCACCGCGTCGAAGGGTACCACGTTAATCTGCGCGCCAAAGAGCCTGGACTGGGCATGACGTGCGATGCGCTCGAGGTCTTCCTGGCGTGCCAGCGGGTGCTCGGCGTTGCGGGCGTACTGTTCCTTCACCGAGTACAGGGACTCCGCGATGGGACCGGTCGCCGCAACCTGCACCGGCAGAACGTTCACCGCGGTACAGCCGGTCTGCGCGCTTGCCGCACCCAGGGCGCGGGTCGCCTCCGGCAGGGTGCGGGCGAACATGCGGTTCATCTGCGGCACACCGAACGAAGCCTGCGGGTAGCCGCCCACACGCGCCAGGTACGAGCCCACGGCGGCGGTCGCCAGCACGGGCCAGGACACCCCGTGATGCTTTGCCGCATCCAGTAGAGCCTGCTGAGCCTGCGGGTCGATGGAAAAACTACGGCGCACCGCACGCGCCGACGGTGAGGCGGTACGACCCGCAAGGGAGGTGTCTTCCTGTTCCAGGGCGCCGCTCGCCTGCCAGAAGGCGAGGTCTTCGTCGCGGGTGGCAGAGGCGGCCTCGTCGGCGTCGAGCAGTTGCTGCAGGCTCATGCGGCGGGTGGGCGGAACCGGCTGACCGGCGGACAGGGCGCGGTAAATAGCGGCAACGCGGGAGAGACCGTTGAACGCCGCGAAGCCGTCGGCGACCACGTGGGAGAAGGAATGGTACACCCAGAGGAACCCGCCGTAACGCGCCAGGGCGCTACGCACGGTCACGCCCGCATCGGTGGTAAGGGGCTGGGCGAGCAGGCGCTGTGCCCAGGCACGCACCGGCGCGGGAAGAACAGAGTCAGACAGGGCTGATTCGGGCAGGTCAGAGGCGCTCTCCTCCCCCGCCTCCACGGAGCCGTTCAGCTCGCCCTCCTCCAGTTCGCCCCCGTCCACGAGCAGGTCGATGCCCGAAAGGAATGCCTCAAGCGGCAGAATCTGCTGGGAGGCGGCCCCATCGGCAATGCGGGTGCGCACGCGGAAGCCCTCGTTCTCGCGGTAGAGCTGCACCAGTGCCTCGCGTAGCAACGTCACGTCGGTGTCCGCGGGGCATTGCAGAACCTCCGCGGTGTTGTAGCAGGGGTTTTCCGGGTCAATCGCCGCGGCAAAATAGATACCGCGCGCGTTGGTGGTCAGCGGCAGCCAGGGGTCTTTGGTCTGCCCGTTCGGTGCGGCCTGCGCGGTGTGCGAGGTGGAAGCGGTAGTATCAGCTACGCCCATGGTGGCCTCTCAGGTCTGATTCAAGGTCTGGATTAGGAATGATGTGTGTGGGGGGCTACTACTCCCCCGCCATTCTCAGCTGAAATCAGCCGGAACAGCGGAAAGTAAAACAGCGAAAGCAGAACACCCCGGGCACCCGTCTGCAAGACCGGCAGGCAGGCACTCGGGGTGCGGTAACGCTTAGCCCAGGCGGGAGGCGATGAACTCCACGGTCGGGTTCTCCACCAGCTCAGTGAACTCGATGACGGCGCCCTCGGCGGCCAGGTCGTCGAGCAGAGCGAAGGAGCCCATCGAATCCAGGCCCAGCGAGAACAGCTCGGTGGTCGGGTCATCGAAGGCGGCCTGCAGGGAATCGGGCTCGACAATGTACTTCGCCAGGATGGGGCGCAGGGTCTCGATTGCGGACATTTTTCTCCTCTTCAGGGTCGGTCGGGATCGCTCAAAATCCCTCAAAGAAACGGGGCGTAGCCGGCATAACCAAAAAGTGCTTAACCGAAAATCTCGGACAGCTTGGCACGTAGCTCGCGGCGAGAAATCTTACCCACGTTCGTGGTGGGCAGCTCCTGCAGAACCTGCACGCGCTCCGGGATCTTGAACTCGGCGAGCTTCTTCGAGGTGAAGAACTCGTGCATCGTGCGGCGCGGGTTCTCACCCAGGTCGGCGCCTTCCTGCGGCACAATAACCAGGCCCACACGCTCGCCCACGGTCTCATCCGGAATGCCCAGCGCCACGGCGTCAAAAACGTCGGGGTGGGTCAGCGCCAGCTCTTCGATTTCGTCCACGGCAATCTTCTCGCCGTTACGGTTAATCTGGTCCTTCGCGCGGCCGGTGACCTCGATGTACTTGCCGGCCACCAGGCGCACAATGTCGCCGGTGCGGTAGTAGCCGTCCTCGGTGAAGCTGTAGCGGTTCGCGTTCTCCTCCAGGTAGTAGCCGCGAATCGTGTACGGGCCGCGGGTGAGCAGGTGACCGCTCTCACCGCGCTTAACCGGCTGGTCCTGATCGTCAACAATCAAAATCTCGTCGTCGGGGCTAATCGGGTAGCCCTGCGTGTTCAGACGCATCTCAATCGGGTCGTTCGAACGGGTGTAGTTCACCAGGCCCTCTGCCATGCCGAACACCTGCTGAACCGTGCAACCGAGCACGGACTCGATCTTGCCCGCAACCGCTGGTGCCAGCTTCGAGCCGCCCACCTGCAGGGTCTGCAAGGAGGGCAGGGACACGCCGCGCTTCTCCGCGGAGGCAACCCACGCCTGAGCCAGCGGCGGCACCAGCGCGGAGGTGGTCACACCCTCCATCTCGATAAGGTGGAACGCGGTCTGCGGAGACGGGTCGGCCGCGAACACAAGCTTGCCGGAGGCGCACATGACGCCCAGGATGCCAGGCGAGCTCATCGTGAAGTTGTGGGCGGCGGGCAGCACCACGAGCATGGTCGTGTTGTTGTTCAGCTTGCAGATGTCCACCGAGCCGCGCACTGAGTACAGGTAGGCGGCGTGGGTACGAGGAATCAGCTTCGAGATGCCGGTCGTACCGCCGGAGAGCTGCAGGAACGCCACCTGCTCGCTCGCGAGGGTCTTCTCGGTGTTCTGGATGACGCCGGGCACGAACTCTTCAGCGAGCTCTTCTTCGGTCAGCGGGGTTAGCGGCTCCGCAACGTCAATGGCGACCGGCGGCTCCAGGGAGTTCTTGAGCAACTCGGCGGCAACGTCCTCATGCAGGGCGGTGAAATCGGCGCCGGGGGTCAACGAGGAGAACACATGCGCCGCCGCATCGGTGCGGGTCGCAAAGTGCACGAGCTCGGTGGTGCGGTGCTGCGGCAGGCAGAAAACTGGCAACGCCGCCGCCCAGAAGATACCCAGCAGGTACACCAGGTACTCGGCGGTGTTACCCAGCTGCAACAGCACGCGGTCGCCGGGCTGCACGCCAGCCTTCACGAGGCGCGCCGCAGCGGCGCGGCCGGCCGCCTCCAGCTCACCGTAGGAGAGGCGAATCTGCTGGGGCTTGCCGTCCTCAGTAAGCTGCGCGTGCGAAAGCGCGACCAGCGCCGGGAAGTGCGGCTTTGCGCGGCAGGCGTCCAGCAGGAACTCGGGGATGGTCTGGTCAATCCAGTAGCCAGCCTCGCGGTACTTCGCGGCAAAAGACTCGGGGATGAGAGGAGTCTCGGCAAGCGGGCTGCGTTCTACTACAGTCATTTCTCTCGTTTTCTGTGTTGTGGTCTCTACGATGAGCATAGCGCGAGGGCGGGCCCTCACTCGCAACGTACACGAGCGAGCGGGGTCCCGCCCCGGTACAGTTCAGGGTTATGCGACCCGGCGGGATATTTCGCGACGCAGGCAGTACGATACGCACTCGGGATGGTCCGCGGCGCACGAAGACATGAGGCACTCCAGGCTCGGCACGATAGCGCCACGCCAGCAGGCGTAGTCATGACCGCCGTTGAAGGTGTTGAAGCGAAGGTTATCGAGGTGGTGTTCCTCAGCATACTTGCGCAACTCGCGATGCGGAGGCACCAGAATCCACTCCTGCTCACCCACCTCAATCTCAACCTTCAGGTGGCTCAGACGGTCCAACTCACCGGCGGCTTCCAGCTCCTTCAGACAATCCATGACCTGCGGCTGCCACAGCGAGGAGGACTGGGCGATTGCGCCGCCGAAGGCCTCGGGGCGGGTAAACACCGCCAGCAGCGAGGACAGGCCACCCAGAGACTGGCCGTTCACGATAATGTTGCCGGGGTCGGTCTGAATGCCGTGCACCTTGCGCAGGTGCGGGAAGGCCACATCGGCCAGGTAGTCGCCAATCGGGTTGTCGCCGTTGAGTTCCTTCCAGCGGTTCTCACGGCCGCCCGAGTGCAGGAAGAACACGTGCATCGAAGGAATACGGCCCGCCTCGTAGGCACGGTTGAGAGTCTGCTCCATGCCCTGGCTGAACCACATCTCGCCGTCGAATTGTACGAAGAGCGGGGAATCGGGGCCGGGCTCACCCACGCGGCCCAGAACGTAGCGGTGACCGTCGGGGGTGTGCATCCATTCGGGTTCGGGCAGCTCGTCAATCTCTGCCTGGGTCAGCAGGAACTCCTGAACGGGGGCGTCCTCCAGCTGCACCACGCCCATGCATCGGCCGATGCGGTTGCACACAGTCTCGGGGTTCAGCGGGTCGCCCTCACCGGAGTCCAAGGCGGCGCGCAGGCGCACCTGGTCGTCGTCACCCAGCCAGACGGGGCGCTCGCCAGGCAGCGCCGGCAAGAAGTTGTAGGAGGCACGCCAGGTGGTTTCCATCTGCATGCTCAGCTGCCACCAGCCAGTGCCCTCGATGCGGGTCATGAGGGAACGGTCAAGGTTCTTCTCATCGGTGAGGCGGTTGATGAACATGAGCACCTGTTCGGCCTGCTCGTTGCGGTACAGGAAGGTCGCGATGCGCTCGGACTCATCCACGGTGCCGTCGGGGCGCACCACCGGCTCAATGATGGGGGTACCTTCAGAAACAACCTCGACGATGCGGGCGTTCAGCTCTTCGGGGCTCACAGCCTCGGCAATCAGACCGGTGATGAGGGGGCTGTCCACACGCGGTGCTGGCTCGGGACGCGGGGTCTTCGGCGGGGTCGGGCGAACCTGCTGTGCGGGGGTCTTCTCTGCGACCTGCGGGGCGGCGGTCAACGTCATGCCTGCCCGCGTGGGGTCAGTCTGCGTGGTGTTTGCGCTATCCATGGTGCTTTCGGATTCGGGGTCGTGCAGGCCCTGTCCATGCCTCCTCATCGGTGATATTGCGCGTGAGCAACGTAGCGTGATGTAGTACTCCTTCAACGGTGAGGAGGAACGTCAGTATTAGTTAGCCTCCCCTACCTCACTCTATGGTATCCCTAACCCAAACCTGAACGAAATAGCGAACAAAAATATGACGTCATACGAGAGAAGAAAAACATCCCCCGAAAAAGCCGCCCCAGCAATCACCCAAGGCACAGAAACACGTAAGGCACCGAGACCATGCATCAAACGTAACAACGTACGTCTCATGCGGCAGTCCCGGTGCCTTACGTGCGGGATTCCCATAAGAAATGGAACCTACCCAGTGCTCGGATCCGTTCATGCGTCAAAGACGGGCGAGCGCTGGGTAGGCGCCCTACGCGCAGGGGATCCTGGGTCCCTCAGATCCTCTCGCTAGCTGCAGAGCGCATTGCCCGGCGTTTCCCTCCGTATAGATACGGCTGGTGCCAACTCCCACGCGGCTTAGGGGCGAAAACTATTTGCTTTCGCGGGCCGCCGAAATACCATCAGCGGCAATATGGATATCCTGGTGCTCCTTCGGAATCACCAAAGGAGTTCCAGTGCATGGATCAGGAATAATGATCGACTGAAGATCAAAAACTTCCTGAATTAGCTCTGGTGTAATTATTGCACGAGGATCACCTTGAGCGATAATCCGTCCCTGCTTCATTAACACAACATGAGTAGCATACCTGAAAGCGAGGTTCAGGTCATGCAACACCACGGCAACAGTTCGACCCTCAGCATGCAATTTTTTCGTCAGGTTCAGCACTTCAATCTGATGGGTGATGTCCAGATAGGTCGTCGGCTCATCGAGCAGAATCAGCGGGGTCTGCTGCGCGAGAGTCATAGCAATCCACACACGCTGACGCTGACCGCCCGAAAGTGCCTCAATCGGACGCTCCGCAAGTTCCAGAACATTCGCCGCCTTCATCGCCTCCACACAGGCCCGTTCGTCCTCCTCAGACCAGGACCGCAACAGCGACTGATGCGGGTAGCGTCCGCGCGCCACGACGTCAGCCACGGTCACGCCACTGGGCGCTTCCGGAGTCTGCGGGAGCATCGCCAGGATCTTAGCGATAGCCCGAGACTTCATCTGCGGCAACGGCGTGCCATCCAGGCGAACTTCGCCTTCTTTCAGCGGATTCACGCGGGCCAGAGCCTTCAAAGTCGTCGATTTACCGCAGGCATTCGGACCCAAAATAACGGTCAGTTCACCCTCCGGAACCTGAAAATCCACCCCGTTGAGCACCGTGTGTTCGCCATAGGCCACCACCATCTGCTCACCCTCAAGGCGGCTGGTCACGCTAGTCTTCGTGCTCACTAGCTCCTCGTCCTTTCACGATAAATCAGATAAATCAGGTAGAGACCACCAATCGCGCCGGTCACCACACCCACCTGAATGATGCGTCCCGAAATGGCGAATCGGCCTATGAGATCAGACCCGAGCACCATGAGCGCACCCATCAATGCCGAGGAGGTAAAACCCACCCCGCCGATGCGCCCCAGGCTCTTCGCAATATGCGGCGCGGCCAAAGCCACGAAGGCAATAGGGCCGGTCGTCGCGGTCGCCAATGAGACCAAAAGCACACCAATAAAGAGGGCTGCAACACGATAAGAGTCCACACTCACGCCCAAACCGGAAGCCACCTGATCACCAAAACGAATGGCGCCCAGCGGACGAACCAGCATCAGCAACAGCGGAGTCACGACCAGCAACAGGCCCAACAACGAGTACGTGCGCTCCCAAGTCATGTCATTCAGCGAGCCGGCCAGCCACGAAGCCGCCGTCTGCGCCTGCGTCAGCGAGGCTCGCACAACCAGCAGCGCATTGAAGGCCGCCAGGGTCGAACCCACACCGATACCCACCAGCACCAGGCGGAAACCGTACAGACCCGTATTGCGCGTCATCAACCACACAAGAATCGAAGTCGCCAGGCCGCCAATCACCGCGCCCAGCGCAACCTCCACAGGCCCGGAATTGAACACAATAATCTGTAGCAGAGCACCGGTGGCCGCGCCGTTCGTGAAACCGATAATATCCGGCGAGCCCAGGGCATTACCCGAAATGACCTGGAAAATAGAACCCGACAGGCCCAACGCGGCGCCCACCAGAAGAGCCGCCACGATGCGCGCCGCACGCTGCTGAGCAAAAGTCACCGCAATCGGCTTACCCTCACCCAAAAGCGCCGGAATAACCTTCTCAGGGGCGAGCTTGTAGTCACCCTGTAGCATGCCCCAGAAAGCCAGCGAAATAATAACCGCTACCAAAATCACATTCAGAATGACCACGCGCCACGGAACCTGCGCACTGAGCGGCCCGCGCACCGTCAGAACGGGACGACCACCCAGGTCACGACCGCGGCGGGGATACCCCGCCTCTGTAGCCGTGGAAACGGCAGCCGAGGAAACAGTCGACGCAGAACGCGCCGAAACAGAACTATTCGACATCAGAGCGCCTCCACCTTGCGACGGGTCATCAAGAACAGGAAGACCGGAGCACCCGCCAGAGTCGCCACGATACCCGCCTGCGTCTCCTGCGGAGCCACCAGCACGCGCGCCAGAATATCCGCGCCCAGCAGCCACACCGGCCCCAGCAGAGCCGAACCATAGTTCACCCAGCGCACATCATTACCAAGCAGAGCACGCACCACAAACGGCACCGCCAAACCCACAAAACCAATCGGACCCACCGCCGCCGTCGCCGCACCCGCCAGCACCGTCACCGACAGCAAGGTCAGATTCTGCGTAGTACGTACGCTCACGCCCAGGCTCGTGGCCGCCTCCTCGCCCATGCCCAGGGCGTTAATAGCTGGGGCCACCACAAAAGCAATCAGCACGCCCACCACAATCACGGGACCAACAGTCGAAACGATACCCATACCGCGGCCCTCCAGAGAACCGGAAACCCACAGACGGAACTCGTTATACGCATCCTGATTAGCCAGCAACAAGCCCTGCGCAAGCGCCGACAGCGCGGCAGAAATCGCCACACCCGCCAACGCCAGCTTCACAATCGACCCGTCACGGCCACGACCCAGCGTATACACCAGCACCGCGGCCAGCGCGCCACCAATCGTCGCAGCGATCATATACTGCCAAATACCCATCACGCCGAACGCCACCACGGAAGCGATCACAGCCACCGAGGCGCCAGCGTTCACACCCATCAGGCCGGGCTCAGCCAGCGGGTTACGAGTCAACGACTGCATCAACGAACCGGCAACCGCCAACGCCGCACCCGCCGCAAGACCCACCAGGGTACGCGGAATACGCTGCTCCATCACAATCGTCTGAGCCTGCTCAGAAGCAGTGCCATTGAAAACAGCCAGAACCTGATCCGGCGGAAGATTATTCGACCCAAACAGCAAAGAAGCAGCCACAGCCCCCACCAAAAGCACCGCAAACAAGAACAGAAAAGCCAGGCGCTTGCCCAACTTCTGCCCCTGAATCACAGACCTCTGACGGGACGTACTCTCCTGCTGAACACCTCGGGACAATGAGCTCGTGCGGGCCACTATGCTCCTTATGCTCGATACAAGAAAACTAAGGAGGCGCACCCGGCACACCCACGCCATGCGAGGGGTACCCGGCACACCGGTAGATAACGAGAGAAACGCCGGAGCGGGCAGGGTGCTCCCCCACCCGCATCCGACGTTAAGTTTTAGCGCTTACGGGCTACCAGCAGTACAGCGGCGGCTACCAGGCTCACGCCTAGAACCACCACGCCAACCCACGGAAATGCAGCACCGTAAGTCACGGTCTGCACGGTGGATGCGGTGTTAGCGGAGTTCGATGCCGAAGCGCTCGGGCTCGATGCAGTACCACGCGCAACAGCCGAAGAGGATGCACTCGCCGAAGCGCTCGCCTTCTTCTGAGCACCTGCAGAAGCCGAAGCAGCAGGCGCAGCGGAAGAACCGGAGGTACCGGAGGCAGCTTCCGCATTCAAGCGGTCGTACTCTTCCTTGGTAATGGTGTTGCCGTCAGCGTCGGTGTACACGGTCTCAGTATCAGCCGCACCGCCTGCCGAACCATTCGAGCTGCCATTGGCGGAGGATTCGTTGGAATCGTTAGAGCCCTGGGCATCGTCTGCAGAGTCGGAGCTGTTAGAGTTCGAGCCGCCATTCGAGGAACCACCGTTGCTCTTCGAGCTGGAAGAGCCACGGTTCGAGGAAGAACCCGAAGAGTTCGAGGACGAGTTATCCGAACCGCCCTCACCCACCACGGTGAACTCGGGGCTACGGTTGCTGTACGCCTCGGTGCCCAGGTACTTGCCGTCCTTGTCATGCTTCTCACCAGTTGCAAGGAAACGCAGGGTGTGAGTACCAGCGCCCACATCCGGCAGAATGAAGGAACCGGAGACGTTGCCGTTGCCATCGGTCATCTGCTGGTGCACTACGCAAGCGCCCTGTGCCGCATCGGAGGGGCAGAGGCTACCGTCATCAACCTTCACAGACACCACAGTATTCGCGGGGAAACCGCTCACGCTAAAGGAAATCACGCCGTGCTCACTCACCGATGAGGAAACGGTCGAAGAGGTGCCGGGGGTCGATGCCTTTGCACCGCCCGGAGGCAGAGCGGATGCGGTGCCAACGCCCAGGCCGAGCGCAAGGGTGGCGGCGGCGCAGGCGGTCAGTGCCTTAGCAGTCAGGGACGCCTTCGGGGCTCCCGAAAAAGGTGCACGCATGGTGGTCCTTTCAAAATTACCGGGGTCGAAGCTGAACGCTACGCGGTTCGTGTGGGTGCTGTTCAGCGGGTCGTGACCCGAGTGGTTGGAGGGGCACCGGCCCCCTCCCTTGTCCTGGGGAGGGAACCGGTGCCGTGTGAATATGTGGTCAGAAAGCTTACTTCTTGGAGGTGCGCAACAGCAGAGCCGCGGCCAAAACCACCAGGCCAGATACCGAAAGCAGCAGGTTATTGGCGTTGTTGACCAGCCACTTGGTCAGGCCGGTCAGCTCAGTGCCTTCAATGACAGGACCTTGTGCCTTCGTGCCTGCGGCGGAGTTCTGGGAGCCCTGCGTGTTCTGCGAGTTCTCAGAACCGGCTGCGGCCTTCACAGCCTTTTTCGCGGCACCTTCAGTCTTCTGCAGGTTAGATGCCAGGGCCTTCTGCGCATCCTGAACCTTCGCCTTAGCCTGCACACGGTTCACGATTGGGGAGGTGCTCTGCGACAGGGCGGCGAGGGATGCGTCCACGTCGGTGGCGCGGGTGCTGATGCGGCCGCCCGCGTTACGCATGGGCACCGGTGCGGTGGTGGTTGCGGTTGCGGGGTTTTCGTTCAGCTCTTCAACCAGCTGGTCGGTGGCGTCCTGCTCATCACGGGAAACTTCCTGACGAGGGGTAACAGCACGCTCCACGGTTATGTCAGCAAAACCAAGGACAGCGTTCTGCGCGCCTTGGTTGCCGTTGTGCACGACCACGCGGTAGGTGGCGGCGGGCATGCTTACACGGGTTTCGTAGCTGAAGCTGCGGTTGTTATCTAGACGCTTCCAGCCGGAGCCGTAGAGGGTCTGCGGGGAGTTGCCGAGGTAGGTTGCGGCGTACACCCAGGTGCCCGGTTCAGCGTTCGGCACGGTCACGGTCACGGTAGAACCGTCACGGATCACCTGCACGCCATGGCCGTCGGTCAGTTCGGAGGCGTTGACCGGCTGGGGGGCGTCAACGGGGGCGTACTCCGGAGCCTTGTCGCTGAGCTTAATCAGCTGTCGAATAGACACACCGCGGTCGTAGTTATTACCCTGCTCGTCTTCTCCGCCCAGGGAACCAGAGAGGACCTGCACGTTGTGCTCGGAATTTTCGGTAGCCCAGCCTGCCTTCGCCAAATCTTCAGCACTCAGACCGGTGTTTTCGGGGGTCGGCAGGGGAACCTCAACCTCAAAGGTGCCGTCTTCATTGGCGATTGCCATGAAGTTCGCGGGCGAGTTGCCGCCCTTCTTGGTCAGGGGGTTAATGGCCTGGTGATTCTTATCGGGGCGGGCATCCAGGAACTTGACCGCAAATACGGCGCCGCGACCGGGGGCGTTACTCACGAAGCCTTCACCGCGCACCACAATCTTGCCTTCGCGCCACTTTTCGGTGGAGATGGTGACATTCGCCTTCACGGGGTTCGCGGGCTTGGAGCTGGCAGACTTAGTCGGCTCAATACTCGACGACGCGGACGGAGTAGGCTCAGCGGTCTTGCTCGGCTCATCAGAGGGAGCAGCATTAGGGGTAGCCGAGGCTGACGGGGTCGCCGCCGGGTCCGAGGCGATACCAATCGGCAGGTTGGAATCCGCGAATGCAAGAGTGGTGCCGGTCAGCGCTGCTCCGGGAGTGATGAGCGCGCCGGCGAGAGCCACGACGGCACCGTAGCGGGCTGCGGTGCGCACAGGTCGAGTTTCGGTCATTGTGGTCCTTGAGGATGGTGTGGTGGGTCGTGCATCCCCTTCCCGCCGCGGGTCTAGGTCGCGGCGGGAAGGGGCCTGGAAGCTTTATCAGGTGATGGCTTCACACAAGGGTGAGGGCGCTTTAGAGCGGAAGCGCCTTCTTGACGTCTTCGATAATGCCCTCGAGCAGCAGCGGGCCGCCGGTGGAGGTCCACTTGGAGCCGTCCACGAGAATCACGTGGTCGTCCTTGACTGCCTTCAGGTTGGTGAATCCGGAGGTTTCCTTTGCCTTATTCAGTGCTTCTTCGGCGCCCTGCAGACCTGCGGTACCCTGTGCGTTCGGGTTCTTCTGGCTTGCGCCGCCGAGGGTGCCGAGGAACATGTAGTCCGCGTCGATGGTTGCCAGGTTCTCCAGGGAGACGGGCTCGGAGTGGCCCTGGCCGTTGCGGTCCTGCGAGGAGGGGCGCTTGAGGCCCAGGTCGTTGAGTACCTGACCGGCGGGCAGTTCCTTGAGAATCAGGGCGGGGCCGTTGCCTGCCCAGCGCACGACGGAGAAGGTCTTATCGCCGTACTTGGGGGCGAGCTGATCCTTCAGCGTTGCGGCGCTTGCCTCGTACGCCTTGATGACCTCTTCGCCCTTGTCGACCATGTTCATCGCCTTCGCCACGTTGCGGAAATTGATGCGCCAGTCACCGCCAGCGTAGCCGCAGTAGACCACGGGGGCAATCTTCTTGAGGGTTTCGAAGGCCTCGGAGCGCTTGTCCACGCCGGTGGAGTCGACCAGAATCAGGTCGGGGTCGAGGTTACCGATCTGTTCGTAGTTCACCTGGGCAACGGTGCCGATAATCTTGACGTCCTTGGCTCGGTCGGCCAAATAGTTCGGAACGCCGGACTGGCCGCGGCCCGAAACGGAACCGGCGGGGGTCACGCCGAGGGCGAGCAGGCCGTCGAGGGTCGGCTCGGAGAGCACGATGACCTTCTTCGGGTTGGCGGGAACTTCTACGTTCTCCTGGTCGATGTCCTTGATGGTGCGGGTGCCGCCGGAGTTCGAACCGCCCGATGCGGAGCCGCCGGAGGTGGTGGTCGTAGTGGTCTCGCTACTGCAGGCCGCGAGGGCGAGGGCAACTGAGGAGGCGAGGGCCAGACCGAAGAAGGCGCGGCGGTTAACGCCCGATGCACCCTGGTTTTCGGCGTCGGTTAGCTCGGAAAGGTTGAAAGACATAGTTCTCCCTAGATATCACTAAACTATACCTAACCTTACAGATATCTGAGTGTTACATCAAGATATTCAGAGCCTCGCATACGTTCCCGAGGCGATGACCCGTTCTACCGCGGATTTTCAGGGTTTTTGACTCTTCGTAATTTGTCACAATTTTGCTGACAGGGTGTCTAACGAAGCGAATGAACGTCCTCACCCCCGGAATGCCGCGCTCCCCCTAACCCCTCTCACAACCCTCTCGCGACGCACAAACGCCCCGCCGTGAAGAACAACGACGGGGCGCAATCTTCACAACGGGGCGCTTGAGGCTTTATTGAGTGCGGGGCGCCACTAGTGGCCGCAACCGCAACCGGCATTGGAACGCTGCACCGAAGCCGCCGCGGCGCGCAGGGAGGCGATGGCCGCCTCCGGGCCGCCGAGCGCCTCGTCCACACCGTAGACCGAACTGCCGGCCACGAAGCAGGTTGCGCCCGCCTCGGCCGCACGCAGAATGGTCTCCTCGGTGATGCCGCCGTCCACCTGCAAAATCACCGGCAGGTTCGCGCCCTCAATCGCCTTGGCGGCGCGGGCAATCTTCGGCAGGGTCACGTCCAGGAACGCCTGGCCGCCGAAGCCGGGCTCCACGGTCATAATCAGCAGCATGTCCAGCTCACTGAGCATGTCCAGGTAGGGTTCCACGGCGGTCGCGGGGCGCAGCGCCATGCCTGCCTTCGCGCCCTCGGCACGCAGGGTGCGCGCCAGCTTGATGGGGGCGATAGCCGCCTCCGCGTGGAAGGTCACCGACTCGCAGCCCATGCTGGCGTATTCGGGTGCCCAACGGTCGGCGTCCTCAATCATCAGGTGCACGTCGAACGGCACCGGCGAGATTTCACGCAGACGCTTGACCACGGGCGGGCCCCAGGTGAGGTTGGGGACGAAGTGGTTGTCCATCACGTCAATATGCGCGGCATCTGCGGTCGCGATGCGCTCCAGCTCACGCTGCAGATTCGCGAAATCCGCCGAGAGGATGGAGGGGTTAATGGCAATACCCATAGGGGTCCTTTCAAATCCGTGCCGTATGGCGGGTGATGGGCGAATAAAGGTTTAGTTCTTACGCAGCAGGGCGAGGAACATTGCGTCGGTTCCATGCACGTGCGGCCACAGCTGTGCGGTGGTCGGGTTCTCCGAAGCCTTCACGACCGGCGCACCCTTCTTCACCTTGATTTCGGGGGTGTGACCGGGGTCCTTCTCCCCCGCCAGCACGCTCACGGACTCGCCGTTCGCGCCTTCGATGTGCAGAGCAATTTCACGCAGTGCGGCGGCGGAGTCGAGCAGGCTGACCGCACCGCTTTCGAGCACCTCGGCCACAATGTTCTGGGTTTCTGCCGCGTGCGGGGAGCAGGTCACGTAGGCGATCACGCCGCCGGGGCGGGTCGCCTCAATGGCTGCGTCCAGGAGCTGACGCTGCAGGGGCAGTAGCTCGGCGATGTCGCGCAGGGACTTGCGCCAACGTGCCTCGGGGCGGCGGCGCAGGGCACCCAGACCCGAGCAGGGCACATCCACCATGACGCGGTCGAAAAGCTGACCGGGCTCAACGGAGCCGGGCAGTGCGGAGGCGTTCTTGCGCAGGGTCTCGCGGATCTGGCGGCCGTCGCCGGTGAGTACCGTGTAGCTGTCCTCGGGCAGGGGGCGCATGGAGGATTCCACGAGCTGGGCGCGGTGCGGTGCCGCCTCATTGGCAACCAGGGATGCGCCACGCTGAACACCGATAGCGCCAAGCAACGCCGCCTTACCGCCGGGGCCCGCGCACAGGTCAAGCCAGGCGGTGTCGGTGCCGTCCAGGGGTGCGGCGGCGAGTGCGCGTGCCACCAGCTGGGAGCCGGCGTCCTGCGCACGGACGGTGCCCTCACGCACTGATTCGAGGCGGGCCAAGTCGCCGGATGCGTACAGTGCCGAGCCCTCAACCAGCTCGCCATCCACGGCGCCCTGTTCGCGCGCCTCCTCGAGGCTGCCCAGGCCGGGTAGCGCCACCAGGTTCACCACGGGGGCGAGGTTGTCGGCCTCGAGCAGTTGCTCGATTTCGGAGGCGGGGCGGCCGTGCGCGACCAGCGCCTGGCGCATGGAACGCACAATCCAGGCCGGGTGCGAGGCGAGCAGGGCCATGCGTTCGGTGTCGTCCTTCGCGTCCTCGATGATGAGTTCGTACCACTCTTCGGGGGTGCGCTCGGAAACGCGGCGGAGCACCGCGTTGATGAAGCTTGCCGGGCCCGCACCGATCTTTTCGCGTGCCAGGGACACGCTCTGGTTCAGCGCCGCGTGGGCGGGAACGCGCATGTTCAGCAGCTGGTGCACGCCCATGCGCAGCACAATCAGGGTGGTCACACCGACCTTCTCGAGGGGACGGTCCACGCAGTGGCGCAGGATTGCGTCGTAGGTGCCCTGGTGGCGCAGCGTGCCGTAGGTCAGCTCGGTGGCGAAGCCCGCGTCGCGGTGGTCGAGGTGGTGGCTACGAATCGCCTTGGGCAGCACCAGGTTCGCGTAGGCGTCAGATTCTGCCACGGAGCGCAGTACGTCGAAGACGGTTGCGCGGGCGGTGTCTGCGGTACGCGAGCGTGCGGAGGGCGCCGCCGCCGAGAATTCGCGGGCGGACATGGAGCGGCGGTTGCGTTCGTGGCCGCTCTTATTGCGCTGGGAGGTGCCGCCGCCACCGCGTTTGGTGTCCTCGTGCGCGGTCTTGGCGCGGCGTTCGGCGCGTTCGACGCTGGTCAGGCCGTCAAAGCGGCGGCCGGTGCGCGATTCACTGCGGGAGTTGTCATCCCATTTCTGCGGGCGGCCATGGGATTGCTGGTTCTGAGCGCGCTGGGAATTCTGGGACTGCTGGCGGTTCTGCTCGCTCACGCCAGAGCCAGAGCCGTTGCCAGCGCCGGAGCGGCGGCGACGCTTACGCTTCGTACCGCCTTCGCCCTGGCCACTGCCCTGGTTGAACTTGCCGTTGCCGGGCTTACCGGAGTGACCGGGCTTGCCGTGTCCACCCTTGTGGGGGCGCTTTTCGTTGCTCATGCGAGTACCACCAGGCCTTCCACCATGTCCTTGCCAGCGCCGCGAGCCCACGCGGATGCATCCATCATTTTCTTACCGGCGGGCTGAACCTGCAGTAGCATCAGGGGTTCGGTACCGGTGCCGACCAGCACCTTCTTCGCGTGCAGGCGCACCGCGCCGGGTGCCAGGGTGCCGCCGTTCGTCTCGGTCAGGGAGGCCACCAGGCGCTCGTCGGCAACCGCCAGGCCGCCGATCTTGAAGCGGTTTTCGCCCAGTTCGCACCATGCGCCGGGTTCGGGGGTCACGCCGCGGTAGCGTGCCAGGATCTGTTCGGCGGGCTCGGTCCAGGTGAGGCGGCCGTCGGTAATGCTCATCTTGGAGGCGTAGCTGACCGACTCGTCCTCGACCTGCACGGTACCGTGCTCGCCGGCCTCGAGGCGTTCAAAGGTGCGCTCGAGCAGCGCGCCGCCGCTGGTGGCCAGGCGCATGAGCACGGAGCCTGCGGTGTCGTCGGCGGCCACGGGGGTGGATTCTTGTTCGAAGGTGGGGCCGGTGTCCAGGCCTTCTTCGAGCAGGAAGGTGGTGGAGAAAATTTCCTGCTCACCGGCGATGAGGGCGCGCTGTACGGGGGCGGCGCCACGCCATGCGGGCAGCTTGGAGAAGTGCAGGTTGACCCAGCCGTAGCGCAGGGATTCGAGCGCGGGCAGCGGTAGCAGGGCACCGTAGGCGACCACGGCTGCCGCGTCGGCGTTCAGCTCTGAGAGGGCCGCGGCGGCTTCGTCGTTCCAGCGGTTTGCCTTCACGATGGGCAGGCCGAGCTCCTCGGCGCGCTGGGCGACCGGGGAGGGGGTGAGCACGCGCTTGCGGCCCACGGGAGCGTCCTCGCGGGTGAGCACGCCCACCACGCGCACCTTATCGGAGCTTGCGAGGTAGTCGAGCGGGGGCACGGCCACGTCGGGGGTGCCTGCGTAAATGATGTTGAGCATGTGAGCCTACTTTCCGAAGCTGCCGAAGGAGGAACCTGCCGAACCGGCACCGAATGCGCCACCGGCCCCGAAGGCACCGCCCACGCGGGTTGCACGTTCGGTCACGGTCTTTGCGGCGACAGTGTTGTAGTCGGCGGCACGCAGGGCACGCATCACGCGTCGACGGTCTTCACCGACGAGGCGGTCGATGAAGAGCTTGCCGTGCAGGTGATCCGTTTCGTGCTGCAGCATGCGCGCGAATAGTCCCTCACCTTCCAGTACGAGGGGTTCGCCGTGGCGGTCCACGCCGGTCACGCGCGCCCAGTTCTTGCGCGGGGTCGCGGACTTCTGACCGGGCACGGACAGGCAACCTTCGCCGCCTTCCTGGTCTTCTTCGCCGACTTCGAGCACGGGGTTGATGATATAGCCTTCGCGGTCGTCGATGCCGCCGAAGGTGAAGATCTGCTTGGAGATGCCGATCTGCGGGCCGGCCAATCCCACGCCACCCACGTCGTACATGGTTTCTAGCATGTCGTCGATGAGTCGTGCCAGGTCGTCGTCGAAGACGGTGATGGGTTCGCAGATGCTACGTAGCACCGGGTCGCCTACGGTGCGGATGCTCAGGATGGTCATAGTTCTCCTCTGCCGGCGCCGGGCCGGTCTAATGTGCTAACGGATATTCGGTGGGGTGCCGCGGGGTGTGGCTCTCCCCCATTGTCCCCGAATCGGGGCGGGTAAATCTAGAGGGGTCTTCGGCAGGTGTCTCTGGGCCGCGTTCTAGGCTGAGTCTCCGGGCCGGTCGTCGCCACGGGAGCTGAGCGAGGCGGGGGCTCATTCTGTCCGGCCCCTCGCAATGCTATGCGGCGGAGCGTCGCTCGGTGGGCGGCGGAACAACAGGCATGAGCGCGGGGTCCTCAAATTCCTGCAGCTGGCGGTCGAATTCCCAGACGCGGCGCAGGGCGCAGAACTTGTACCAGTTGCGTTCGAGGATGGCGGGATTCGCCTGCTGCGGCAGCACCTGCGTCTCGCCGAGGGCCACGCCCATGAGCACGGGCGCGTCACCGTATTTCCAGGGTTCCCAGGTGCCGGCGTCGGGGTCGACGAGGGATTCTTCGGCTTTGAGGCCGGCGACAAGCTGCATGATGACCTTCTCGTCGAGCGCCTTGACGCGGCCGCGCTTGTCGGTGCCTTTGGTTTTATAGTCGATGATGCAGGTGCGGCCCGCGATTTCCGCGACGAGGTCGAGGGTGCCCGCGTAGCCGACGGTGTCGTTCCAGATGGTAATTTCGGCGGCGAGGGGGCGGGGGTTGAAGGCTTCCCACCATTCGTCGAAGCGGTCGGCGTAGGCTTGCTCGCCGTTGGCGATGAGCAGTTCGCGGCATCCGGCGACGTCGTGGTCGCGACCCATGGCGCGCAGGGCGATGTTTTCGGCGTAGTTGTGCACGCGGTCGCCTCGTGCGGCTGCGGCGTCGCGGTATCGTTCGGAGGCGCTAGCCGCGTCGCGGATAATGGCGAACTTGAGGCCGTGCGATCCGGAGGCACGGTAGGCGCGCTGGTCTTCGAGTGCGGCTTTGGCGGCCATGTATCCGTGCCAGCCGCTCAGGTCGGTGGCGTGTTGCCCGATGACGGTGGTAATGGAGGGCACGAGCAGTTCTCCCCCGCGCTTGCGGGAGTACATTCGTCCGTAGTCGGTGGAGGTTGCGAGTTCGGGTGATGTCACGGGGTACCTCGTTCGTGGTGGGGCCGTGTCGGGGTTTGGCGTTCTCTCGGCTGGCCGGTTGGTGCGTCCCAGGGCGGGTCGGCGGGTTTTCGGAGCCTTTGTGGAGGGTGCGCCGGGGTGGACACAATAAAACCCCCGTTCCTTGAAACGGGGGTTCTTTGGTGCGTGATACTGGGTTCGAACCAGTGACCTCTTCGGTGTGAACGAAGCGCGCTACCACTGCGCCAATCACGCTTACGGATAAGACTATACCGGCGGTTTGAGGGGAGGTCAAATTGAGGGGTTAACTTTTTTGAAAAACTTTGTTCCCCCGGGAGCGGCGCCGTGAGAGGCTCATGGCGGCACCATAGAATCTCAAACCATTTTTCTCAGATAAACAAAGAAGCTCCC
>NZ_CABFLY010000005.1 GCF_901875305.1 Rothia mucilaginosa | reverse complement strand
GGAGCGGCGCCGTGAGAGGCTCATGGCGGCACCATAGAATCTCAAACCATTTTTCTCAGATAAACAAAGAAGCTCCCCAGCCTTTCAACTGGAGAGCTTCTTTCCTAGTAGTGACCCCAACCGGATGTGAACAGGTGACGGAGGGGCATGATGCCGAGCGCGCGAGGGATTTCATCATGCCCTAGAGTGCCGCGACGTCAGGAGCGGCGCCGTGAGAGGCTCATGGCGGCACCATAGAATCTCAAACCATTTTTCTCAGATAAACAAAGAAGCTCCCCAGCCTTTCAACTGGAGAGCTTCTTTCCTAGTAGTGACCCCAACCGGATTTGAACCGGTGTTGCCGCCGTGAGAGGGCGGAGTACTAGGCCGCTATACGATGGGGCCGCAACCTCCATGTGGAGGTTAGCTGGGATACCAGGACTCGAACCTAGAACAAAGGAACCAGAAACCTTCGTGTTGCCAATTACACCATATCCCATTACTCTATTGAGTTACCGTTCGGTTTTCGCCTTTCGACTCATCACCGGAACGAGTAATAACTATACGGGGCTTTCGGGAGGCGCGCAAGCCAAAATACGGTTACCTACCTCACACTGCCACCTCAGCACCCGCTACTTCCGCGGAATTCCGGGGTTTTAGGGGCTGAAAAGTTTTTTAAAATTCCTCAAAAAAGGGTCTACGGGCCAATTTCTGCCCCTCCCGGCATCCCCAAGAAGGGTCGGAATGCCGTTTTCAACCCTCCCCTGCGCGATTTGCCCATCAAAATTTTTTGACTCCTTGCCGCCGCCTGGGGTCGAGTCAAGACCCCCAATCTAGATAGGCACCCCGAGATGGGCTAGCGGGCCGTTACAGGGATGACCGACGCAGGATTGGCCAGCCCAGAATTGCAGCACCCCACTCCCCCACTCCCGTATCTCGTCAGCCTCCAGAGGTTTCACATCCGCAGATTTCGTTTCCGCAGGCCTGCCACCATTCCAAAAAGGCGTGCAACTTCTGCAGGCAACGCAAAAGCCCCGAGGCGAACCTCGGGGCTTTCAGTGGAGCGGTTGACGAGACTTGAACTCGCGACATCCACCTTGGCAAGGTGGTGCTCTACCAACTGAGCTACAACCGCATATTTCCGCTTCAAACCTTGTTTGTCGCGGCAACGGATATAACTATACGGACACCAGGCGGGGCATGCAACCCAAAATTCCCCCAATCATGCGTTCAAATCCCTAAAATTCACCCACAAAAACGTCTCAACAAGTAAATATACATGAATTATCCATCACAAAAAATTTTTCTTTAGGCAATAAAAAATTTCCCCTCCCGACGGCGGGTTTTCCGGAATCTCTTCCAGAAAACCCACCGCTGGGAGGGGGAATGCATAGCCTCGCGAGCGCGGAGGCACCAGGTACCCACCGCTCATGCAAGCGTCAGGAGGCGCTAGTCGCCTCCACCAGAGTCACCACCACCGGAGTCGCCTCCGCCCGAGTCCGAGCTACTGTAGTCCGAGCTGCTGTAGTCGGAACTACTTGAGCCAGAGTCAAAGTCGCCGGCGTAGGGGTCGGGGCCCGGGTCGACGAAGTCGTCGCCGTCGTCCGAGGAGTCGGTGGAGTCCGAAAAGTCCGCGGAATCCACGCCGTCAGACGAGCTGTCGCCATCACCGCCGTGCGAGCGCGCCGCGTTCTGCATGGCTCGCGCTTCCAGGAAGGCGGTCACGTACGCGAGCACCGCGCCGGCAAGAATGATGACGACCATCCACACGGAATGATCCACACCGGCGATGTACGCGAACAGCCAGATAATGCAGGCGTTGGCGAAGGCCATGACAGTACCCTTGCGCAGTGCCTGACCGACGATAGAGCGGTTGTTCGACCGACTCATGGTTAGCCCAGTTCAGCGGCCAGCTTGCGCAGGCGTGCGAGGGAGGAGTCCTTGCCCAAGATCTCCATGGACTCGAACAGCGGCGGGGAGATACGCTCGCCGGACACGGCAGTACGCACGGGGCCGAAGGCCAAGCGCGGCTTGATTTCCAGGCCGTCGACGATGGCCGAACGCAGTGCAGCCTCGATGTTGGTTGCGGTGAAGTCCTCGATAGGCTCGAGGGCCTCGATGGCAGCGGCCAGCACCTGCGGTGCGGATTCCTTGAGCTGCTTGCGGGCGTCGTCTGCGGTGCTGATTTCTTCGTCAGCCTTGAAGAGGAACGCGAGCAGGCCGGGTGCTTCGCCGAGCAGCTGCATACGCTCCTGAACGAGGGGGGCAGCTTCGGTGAGGACCTGCTCTTCACGCTCGGTGAGGGTTTCACCGAGCACGCCGGCGGCCTGCAGGTAGGGCACCAGGCGGTTGCGGAAGTCCTCGGGGGCGAGGGCACGGATGTGGTCGCCGTTGATGGACTCTGCCTTCTTCACGTCGAAGCGTGCGGGGTTGGCAACAACGTCGTGCACGTCGAAGTGCTCAACGAGCTCGTCGATGCTGAAGACATCCTGGTTTGCGGACAGGGACCAGCCCAGCAGGGACAGGTAGTTCAGCAGACCTTCCTTGATGAAGCCGGCGTCGCGCAGCAGGAAGAGGTTCGACTCGGGGTCGCGCTTGGAGAGCTTCTTGTTGCCCTGGCCCATGACATAGGGCAGGTGGCCGAACTCGGGGATGAAGGTGGTCACGCCGGTGTCGATGAGCGCGCGGTAGAGCGCAATCTGGCGCGGGGTGGAGGAGAGCAGATCCTCACCGCGTAGCACGTGGGTGACGCCCATGAGCGCGTCGTCAACGGGGTTCACGAAGGGGTACAGCGGGTCGCCGTTGGAGCGGACCACCACGTAGTCGGGTACGGTACCGGCCTTGAAGGTGATTTCGCCGCGAACCAGGTCGTTGAAGGTGATGTCCTCGTCGGGCATGCGCAGACGCCACACGGGCTTACGGCCCTCAGCGCGGTAGGCTTCCTTCTGCTCCTCGGTGAGGTTGCGGTCGTAGTTGTCGTAGCCGAGCTGCGGGTCCTGACCGGCGGCCTTGCGGCGTTCCTTCACCTCGTCGGGGGTGGAGAAGTCTTCGTACACGTAGCCGCCCTCAACGAGCTTCTGGAAAATCTCGTTGTAGATACCGGCGGTCTTACGCTCGGACTGGCGGTAGGGCTCGTGCGGGCCGCCAACACCCACGCCTTCGTCCCAGTTGATGCCGAGCCAGTGCAGGGATTCGAGCACCTGGTTGAACGATTCTTCGGAGTCGCGGGCGGCGTCGGTGTCTTCGATGCGAAAGACGAGCTTGCCGCCGGTGTGGCGTGCGTAGGCCCAATTGAAGAGGGCGGTGCGCACCATGCCCACGTGCGGGGTGCCGGTGGGCGAGGGGCAGAAACGCACACGGGTGTCTGCGGGGGTGTTGAGTACGGGACCGTGGTATTCGGTCATGATGTCTCCTTGACGGTGTGTTCAGGATGGACGGTAGATGGTGTGGGGCGCGGACGGTTTAGTCGCGTACGCGGGTGACAAGGGAACCGATGCCTTCGACCTCAATCTCGACCTCGTTGCCGTCGCGTAGCACGCTGACGCCGGCGGGGGTGCCGGTCAGGAGGACGTCGCCAGGCAGCAGGGTGAAGATTTCGGAGGCTGCGGCCACCTGCTCAGCCACGGAGTAGTGCATCTCGGAGGTGTTGCCCTCCTGCACGACGTCGCCGTCGACCCAGGTGGTGATGTTCAGCGAATCGGTGTCCAGGTCGGTTTCGATCCAGGGGCCGAGCGGGGTGGCGCCGTCGAAGCCCTTAGCGCGGGTCCATTGGCGGTCCTCGAGCAGGTCGCGGGCGGTGAGGTCGTTGGCTACGGTGTAGCCGAAGATGACCTCGTGTACGCGCTCGAGCGGCACGGACTTGGCGATACGGCCGATGATGACGGCGAGCTCACCCTCGGGGCTGACAGCCTCGGAATAGTCGGGTAGAGTCACGGGGTCACCGGGGCCGATCACGGTGGTATTCGGCTTAAGGAAGAACTGCGGGGAGGCGGGTGCCTCGGTTCCTGCCCAGTTTGCGATCGCTCCAATCACCTTGGAGCGGGGAATGATCGGGGCGAGCAGACGCACCTGATCGATGGGGTAGGTCGTGCCGGTCGGTTCGACGCCCGAGTAGAAGGGGTCGCCGGCGATGACGCGCAGGGTCTCTTCGCCCGCTTCGCCTTCGACCAGCCCGAAGTGGAGCTCATTATTTACGGTAAATCGTGCAATACGCATACCTTCTAGATTACCAGCCTTCACGAGTTGGGTTCGGCGGCGCGAAATGAACGAGGAGGGTTTGAGCGGGTGGGATTCGGCACGCCGGATTCGGCGTCTCTCCTGTGGCTTGTCTCTCCCCTAGCGCTCTCCTCCCCTGCATATCCCCTGCATATGCCCCGGGCAGATAGTTGCCGTGCGGCCGCGTACCGGGCACAGCGAATCCCCGCGGGTGCGCGTTCCGGGTGGGTGCGCATCCTGCGGGGATTTCACGTGAAAGATTAGATGAGGCGGGTCAGCCAGCCGTGGCGGTCCTCAACGGTACCCACCTGAATACCGACGAGCTCCTCACGCAGGCTCTTAGAAATCTCACCGAAGTGCTCGGTGGGTGCCGGAATCTCGAAGTCCTCAGCCTTGAGCTTGCCGATGGGGGCAACCACAGCGGCGGTACCGCAGGCAAAAACCTCGGTAATGTCACCGTTAGCCACGCCCTCGCGCCACTCGTTGAGGGTGATGGCGCGCTCCTCCACGGTCATGCCGCGGTCCTTAGCCAGCTGAATCAGCGAGGAGCGGGTCACACCCTCCAGGATGGTGCCGGTCAGCTCGGGGGTGACAATCTTGTTTTCCTTGCCGAAGACAAAGAACACGTTCATGCCGCCGAGCTCTTCGATGGCGTCGCCACGGTGCGGGTCCTTGAAGATCACCTGCTTGCAACCGTGCTTCTCACCCTCAATCTGGGCAATCATGGAGGCTGCGTAGTTACCGCCGCACTTGGCGGCACCGGTACCGCCCTCGCCTGCACGGGCGTAGGTGGTGGAGAGCCAAATGTCCACGGGCTCGGGAGTGCCGAAGTAGTTACCGGCGGGCGAGCCAATCACGTGGTACTGCACGTGGCGGGCCGGGCGAACACCCAGGAACGCCTCGGTAGCAATCATGAAGGGGCGGAAGTAGAAGGCCTCACCGTCACCGGTGGGAACCCACGATTCGTCCGCCTTAATCAGCTGGCGCAGGGACTCAATGAAGGTCTCGGCGGGCAGCTGCGGCAGGGAGAGACGATGTGCGGAGTTCGCAAAACGGGCGGCGTTCTTCTCGGGGCGGAAAGTCCACACGGAGCCGTCGGCGTGACGGTAGCCCTTAATACCCTCGAAGATTTCCTGGCCGTAGTGGAAGACGGATGCTGCGGGGTCAAGAACGAGCGGGCCGTAGGGGTGGACTCGGGCGTCGTACCAAGTACCGCCGGTCTTGTAGTCGCCTTCCCAGTCGATGGTGACCATGTGGTCGGTGAAGTAGTCGCCGAAGCCGGGGTTCTTGAGGATTTCTTCGCGGCGTTCGGCGGAGGCGGGTGACTGGTTTGCTTCGTGGCTGAATTCGATGGCCATCGTTCTGCGTTCCTCTTCGTCTAATGCATCGTTCTGCGTTCTCGAGTTCGGTCACTCTCGCACGGTGGGAGCGGCCGGGGCTGCCTGCGGATGCTGGTGCGCCGGGGTGTGTGCGGTGGGCGCGGTGCCGAGGCAGGTGGTGCATCCGTGGGGACGGTTCGTGCTGTCGAGTAGCGTGGATGCATCAAAGGGAGTGGTGGATGGTGTCCACCGCCGAGGAGGTCGGGCGGGTGTGCTCGACTGTTTTAGAGTACCGGAAAGATGCTTTTGCCGCATGTGCACCTTTTATCTCATTCAGGATGTGAACAGGTGGGTTTCGGTGGGCCAGATTCGGCGGGCAGTTTCGGTCTACAGGTTTGGGCAGGTGTGATACCGCAAGCGCTTGGTCCCTCTCCCATACCGGACAGGGTACCCAGGGTAGTCCCAAGGTACGAGTGAAGCCCGGAAGGAGCGTTCCTTCCGGGCTTCTGAGGTTTTGTGCCTCGTGAGCGCATGTCGCTAGCATAGCTCACTCAGCACGCACGCTACGGGTGCTTTTAGCCAAGTATGTTTTAGCCGAGTAATTTTAGCCGAGGCGTGCGAGCACGTCCGCACCGACCTGGTCGGTTCCACGCACGGTCGCGCCATTTTCGCGCATATCTGCCTCGACAGCGTCTTCAATGCGGGCTGCGGCGGCATCGTGGCCGAGGTGACGCAGCAGCATTGCGCCGGCGAGGATTGCGGCGGTAGGGTTGGCCTTGTTCTGGCGGGCGATGTCCGGTGCGGAGCCATGTACGGGCTCGAACATGGAGGGGAACTCGCCGACGGCGTTAATGTTGCCGCTGGCCGCGTAGCCAATACCGCCGGTAACCGCGCCGGCCAGGTCAGTGATGATGTCGCCGAAGAGGTTATCGGTCACGATCACGTCGAAGCGGGCGGGATCGGTGACCATGAAGATGGTGGTCGCGTCAATGTGCAGGTAGTCGGTTTCGACCTCGGGGAATTCAGCCGCGATTTCGGTGAAGTAACGGTTGTAGAGGCGGCCGGCGTGGGTGAGCACGTTGGTCTTGTGCACGAGGGTGACCTTCTTGCGGCGGGTGGATGCCAGCTCGAAGGCGTAGCGGACCAGGCGCTCCACTCCGTGTGCGGTGTTGAGGGAGACTTCGGTGGCGATTTCGTGCGGGGTGCCCTGGCGAATCACTCCGCCGTTGCCGATGTAGGGGCCTTCGGTGCCCTCACGCACGACGACGAAGTCGATGTTGCCGGGGTTGGCGAGCGGGGACACTGCGCCGGGGTACAGGCGGGAGGGGCGCAGGTTAATGTAGTGGTCAAAGGCGAAGCGCAACTTCAGGAGCATTTCGCGTTCGATGAGGCCGGACGGAATCTTGCCGCTGCGAGGGTCTGCACCGATAGCGCCGAAGAGGATGGCGTCGTGCTGCTTGAGGGCATCCATGGTGGAGTCGGGCAGGGTTTCACCGGTTTCCAGCCAGTGCTCGGCGCCGAGCTTGTAGTGGGTGGGGTTGACGGTGATGTTTTCGAGCTCGCAGGCGCGGGTGAGGATGCGCTGGGCTTCGGTAATGATTTCGGGGCCGATGCCGTCGCCGGGGATGACGGCGAGGTCGATGCTACGTGCTTCAGTCATGCCTCTACCGTAGTACGCGCAGCCGGGCAGGCGGTAGGGTGCGCGGGAGGGTTCTCAGACTCTGGGCTAGACATGCTCGGGGTTAGGCGGTACCTGAGTAGCTGCTGCTCCTGCCCTGCTACTCCCCTACCCTTCTGGCTTGACCCTGCGTTCCCTGGCTTCTGGGGCCTGAAATCTGGGGTGCCCAGCCGCTGCTGGTTAAAACAATATTCCCCGGCTGAATCATCAGCCGAGGAATATCATTATGAGTTCTCACTCAGAGTGAGAGCTCTAAAGGTCTATGCAATTACGCGGTGCGCTTGCAGAGGGTGACCTTGACGTAGCCGTTACCACGGGTGCTACGAGCGGTCGGAGCGTTACCTGCGGAGGTAATGTTACCGCCGGACACACCGGGAGCAACGTAGGAGCCACCTGCGCCACCGCCGCCACCGAGCTGGCCGAAGGAGACGTTCTGGCGAAGACCGGTGGGGTTGTTGTTCCACTTCTGGGTTACAACGATAGCGGAGGAGGAGCTGGAAGCACCGGAGCCACCGCCACCGTAGCCTGCGCCACCACCTGCGGAGATAACCGACTCGTAGCCGTTGAAGTTGAAACCGATGGAGGAGTACTCAAGGGCGTAGGTAGAACCGTTGTGAGTACCAACTTCCTTCTTGGTGCGATCGTTGTTGTCGATCAGGTAGGAGTAGGATGCCACACCGTCGCCACCGTTACCGGCGAAGCCGGAGCCACCGTTGTTACCGGACTTGGAGGACTGGTAAATCTCCTGGTTGTTAGCGGAGGAGAAGCCCAGAACGCCGTTCGGGGACTTGCCGGTGTGCAGAGCGGTCTTGGCGCCGCCGTTACCACCGATACCGTTTGCGCCACCTTCACCGGCCTCAACGGTTTCCCTGATGGAGCTGTCAGCATCGTAGATACCGAAGCCTTCAAGACCTGCCGAACCCGATGCACCATCAGCGGAACCACCGGTGGAACCGAAGATGATGTTGCCGTTGCGCTTTGCACCTTGGGGCCACTGCCAGGAAGCGGTCACTGCGCCAGGTTCCATGTACTTGGGGTTGTTGTTAGCGCCACCGTTGTTGATGAAGCCAGCGCCGCCACCGCCACCTGCAACAGCAACGGGGGTGCCGTCGATGACCAGAGCGGAGGAGCCACCACCGGAAGCGGAGTAGGTAACACGCTTCAGCGGGGAGTTAGCGGGCCAAATAGTGTTGACCTGCTGCATGACGCTGCTGGGAATCGGGGTAGGCAGGTTGGAGGAACCACCGTTACCGTAGCCCTCACCACCCTCAGCTGCGGTCAGGGGGCCGTTACCGATACCACCGGCTGCGCCGATAAGCTGAACAGTCTGGCCAGCCCTCACGGAAATTTCACCGGTAACCTTAGCACCGGAACCTGCTGCCATATCGTCATAGTTAGTACCACCAGCACCACCGACGACCTCGAACTTAATCTTGTCGACCAGTGCGGGAACAACGAAAGAGGTAGTATCCTTAGCGCCTGCAGAAGTGCCTGCAACGGAGTATGCAGCACTGGACTCCCACTCACACACGGTGGAGGAAGCAAATGCGGGAACCGCAGCAGATGCTGCAACAACAGGAGCAGCCCACGCTGCTCCAGCAACAACCTTGCGGCGAGAAATATTAGTAGACATATATGTCCTTCGAGAGTGATGTCATTTGAGGAATAAGAGTTATCACCCGCCGTGTAGTGCGCGGCGAAAAACATCACTTGAGACAAGTCGAGTGAGCGAGTCAGCTTAAGCCAAACCCATGGTGATAACGACATAATGTTGCACCGTTCCGCGTGGGAGCGCCCTACAGGAGGCTTGGTATGCCCACTAGGCTCAATCCTCTACACGCCGGGTGACGATACAGGTAAAACTATACTCACCAAATCCAACCCCCGCAATGGCCTTCAATAGACCCCCGATGAGGGGCTTTAATCAAAACCCTCCGTTAAGCTTGAAGGTTTTTCAACCCAAATAGGTTACTTAAGAAAGTTTTCAAAGGTAGGCATCTAAATTCAAACCCCATATAACCCCAAACTCTCAAGCGGTGATTGAGAGAAAAATCCGATTTATTGTGGCGAACCTCATAAATAATCCCGTATATTGGCGTGTCGCACACACGCAAGCACACACCCCCACACACAAACCCACAGAATGTTCCTGCACGTGAGAGCAAAAAAGAAGATCCCAATCCCTCACAAACACCCCCGATACACTAGAACCATGCCCCTCAAGCACCCCCAACCCCCGAAGAACCCACAGCACAGCACAGAGACAGCCGAATCAGGCCACGCCGTAACGCATACCCGCGGCAGCTCAGAAAGCAACAACCTGCCCGCCGACGCCATCACCGCCTCCAGCCGCGTACAAAGCTACCTCAGAGACAAACGCGGCTGGATGAACTTCATCGTCGTCGCGCACATGCAGTTCTTCTGCTGCGTGCTCTCCGTTGCCTTCATCAACGGCTACGGCTGGATCCCGCTCATCTCCGCGCTCTGCAGCACCACCGCGCTCTACTTCCGCTACCGCTTCCCCTACGGCAGCATCTACGTGGTCATCGCGGCGCTCTGTCTCACTCTCGTGGTCCCCTTCCCCGATTCACTCGTCATCACCTGCTACCCGCCGGTCAGCCTCGCCGCCTACCACACCGGCAGGCACTGGACCCGCCGCGCCCGCTTCCGCGCCCTCATTCTCGGCTGGGTCGGCGCACTCGCCGTCACCGTGCAGGCATCACTCTCACTCCTCTACCACTGGGACGACATACCCGCCCGCATCTTCATCTCCCTGATGCTCGGTGTGCTCTGCGGATCCATCTTCACCGTCTTCTGGTTCCTCGGCGACTCCCGCCGCATGCGTGAACTACGCAGCGAAGAATTCAAAGAACGCGCCCGCCGTCTCGAATACGAGCAGGAACAGGAACGCCGCCTCGCCGCGCAGGATGAACGCACCCGCATCGCCCGTGAAATGCACGATATCGTGGCGCACTCGCTCTCCAGCATTATTTCCCAGGCGGACGGAGCACGCTACGCCGCCGCGAGCGCCCGCACCGCACGCGCCCAGCAGGCAGAGCAGCCGGGTCAGGCTCAGCAGCAGAGCGAACCGGATATTGCGGAGCAGACCCTCGAACTCATCGCAGACACGGCACGCGACTCGCTCACGCAGATGCGTTCCCTACTCGGGCTACTCCGCACGGACGAGGCAACCGCCTACGCGCCAGTGCCCACCCTCAACGATGTGCCCGCCCTCGTGGAGCAGAGCCGCCGCGCCGGACTACCCGTCACCTTCACCGGAATCACCGGCACGATGACGCGCACCCTACCGCAGGGTGCAGAACTTGCGGCCTACCGCACCGTGCAGGAGGCGCTCACCAACGCGCTCAAGCACTCCTCCGGCGCGGCAACCACCGTCACCATTCACTGGAGTGAGGACGGTCTGCACTTGCGGGTACATAACGACCCGGTTTCCTCTGCCGCGGCTCAGCACATTGCCCGCCCGGTACCCGGTAGCGGCAACGGTCTGCGCGGCATGAGCGAGCGCATCGCCCTCTACCACGGCACCCTCACCTACGGTCTGCAGCCCGACGGCGGCTGGCTCGTTGAGGCGGCGCTACCCTACCGCGACCTCTAATACCCGTGCCCTCTACCACCTCGTGATCTAGGATTGAAACTATGTACTCTTCCGCACCACAGACCACCCAGCCGATCCGCGTGATGCTCGTTGACGACCAGCGCCTAGTACGCGGCGGCTTGAGCATGCTCGTCAACTCCCAGCCGGACCTGCAGGTCGTCATGGAAGCTGACGACGGACTGGCGGCTATTGACGTTTTTGACCGCATGGTCTCTGAAGGGCAGGCGCCGCAGGTCATCCTCATGGATGTGCGCATGCCGCACTGCGACGGCCTGGAGGCGGCGCGCCGCATCCTGGAGCGTGACGGCGAGCGTGAAGTTTCCGAGGATGAGCGGGTGCGCATTATTATGCTCACGACTTTCGATATTGATGAGTACGTGTATTCGGCGGTGCGTGCGGGTGCGAGCGGTTTCTTGTTGAAGGACACTCCGCCGGAGCAGCTGCTGGAGGCGATTCGTACAGTGCACCGCGGCGATGCGGTGATTGCGCCGTCGGCGACTCGCCGCCTGCTGGAGCATATGATTCCGGTGTTGGACTCCCCCGCTCCTGCCGCCCCGTCTGCTCCTGTTGCCGAGTCTGTATCTACCACCAAGTCTGTGCAGGCTACTCCCCCGACTGCTGGTTCTGAGCTTCCTAAGGCGACGTTTATTCCGGCTGAGCATGCAAGCTTTGAGCCTGTGCAGGATTATCCGCATCGTGAGTTGATTGAGCAGTTGTCGCCGCGTGAGTTTGAGGTGCTGGGTTTGATTGCGCGCGGCTTGTCGAATGCGGAGATTACGCGGGAGTTGGTGCTTTCGGAGGCGACGGTGAAGACGCATGTGTCGCATGTGTTGGCGAAGTTGGGTGCGCGTGATCGTGTGCAGGCGGTCATTATGGCGTATGAGGCGGGTATCGCCCACTAGCGCTCCCTTATATAAGGACACAGCAGAATAGAGAGCACGGCAGACTAGAGGACACAGTGAAGCCCCGGCGGGCGCATCCCCTTATCGGGGGCACCCTCCGGGGCTTCACTTTCTCACATCCTATATTTGGTTGTTAGCCGCGCATACCCTCAACCGGGGACATGCGAGCCGAACGAGCCGCCGGCAGAGCCGAAGCGAGCATCGCGGCGAGCACACCCACAACGAGGATGACCACGTACCAGACGTACGGCAGGTCAAGCACGAGCGGGGCGGAAGCACTCATGGAAGACATAATAATCTGCGCAGAGAGGCTACCAATCACCGCACCGGAAACCATACCGAGCACCACTGCGGCGAGCGTAATCAGAATCGCCTCAATGGAAATCATGCGGCGCAGCTGCTTGCGGGACAGACCCAGCGAGCGGAGCATCGCGTTCTCGCGGCGGCGTTCGTTGACCGACAGGGTCATCGTATTCGCCACACCAATGATGGAGATGACCACTGCGAGCATGAGCATCACCAGGGTGAAGGTCAGCATAACGGTCAGTATCTGGTCGTAGGTCTGACGTTCCTGCAAGCCACCGGTGAAGGAGCTGTCCGGGCTGGCTCGGTTCAGGTCAGCCTGCAGGGTCGCGTTCTCGCTACTGGTCAGCGGGGAGGCGGCGCGCACCAGAACAACGGTGTCGTTACCGGTTGCCTGGCTGGTGACGGTCAGATGAGCTGCCTTCGTCTGAGCCTCCTTGTCACCGCTGGCGATTGCTTCTTCCATGCGCTTCTGAGCTTCCTCAGCGGCAGGGTTGGCAACCTTCTGCGGGTTCTTGGCGTCCTGCAACTTGGCGGCCGTGGCAGGGTTGACAATCAGCAGGTTCTGCTTGGTTTCGGACTTGACGGGCTTGAGTTCCACTTCGCCGAGCGGGCCGTGTGCCTTCAGACGGCTGGACTCATTCAATCCAGCGGACTTCCAGAGGCCCTGCGGCACGAGCACGGTGTCATCCGCAAGGTTCGAGTTTTCACCCGGCAAGATTGCCTTCAAATCGGAGGAGCTCAGCGCCACCAGGTCGGAATTCTGGTTGGCGCTCTGCCCCTCGTATTCGACGGTGTAGTCAACCACACCGGCTGCGTAACCGACGGCGGATGCCTGAACGTTCTTAATACCCTTGACCTTGGAGGCGATTCCCTCCGCCTTGGTCACGGTGGAGGCAGCCTCAGACTGGTCGTACGAGCTGTACTTCGCCTGCGCAGAAATCGGGTACTGCTGATCCAGAGCCTTGGTCAGCGAGGCGCTCAGCACCGAGTAACCGGTCAGCACAGTCGACACGACCAGGGTACCCACCAGCACAGCGCGGCCGGTGGAGACGGTGCGCTTGGGCGAACGCAGCGCGTTGGCGAGCGCGAGCTTGCCGGTCTGGGTGCGGGTGACCGTGCCGAGGGCACGTACCAGCGGGGGCAGTACCAGCGGGGTGAGGAGGAAGACCGCAATACCGAGCAGCAGTGCGGCCCCCATCATGAAGGCAATGGCCTTATTGCCGGCACCCTCACCGGAACCCTGGTTCTGAGCCAGCATAGCCAGGCCGATACCTGCGGCACCGAAGACCAGACCCAGGATCGGGCCGACCTTGCCGGGCTTGCGCACCTCAAGGTTGGTGTGCTCGCTCATCGCGCTAATGGGCGAGATGCGCAGGGCGCTTCGTGCCGGGGAGAGCGACGCGAGCACCGTCACGATGGTGCAGATCAGGGTACTGATAATCACCGGGGTGACTGAGTAGGAAATCATGATGGTCGAAACCATGCTTCCCACCAGCATGCCGACCGGGAAGGTCAGCAACGCACCGATGAGGGAGAACACCACACCCACGGTAATGGATTCAACGAGTAGCATCCGTACGAGGGAGCCGCCGCGGGCACCGAGGGTGCGCAGCAGAGCCAGTTCACGGATGCGCTGGCCGACCAGCACCGCGAAAGTGTTGGAGATGACGAACGAGGAGACCAGCAGAGCCAGCGCTGCGAAGGCGCCCAGGATCACGCTAATGGAGGTGAAGACCGTGGAGATGGTCTTCTGGTAGTCCTCCAGCAGCTTCTGACCGGTCATCACGCGCGGGTCGTTCTTGGTGTCGCCGCTGCTGAGGGTATCCTGCAGGCTCTTAAGCTTGGCGTCGGTTACGCCATCCTTGAACTTGAGGTAGATGAGGTTCGCGCCAGCCATGCTTCGGTGGCCTGCCACGGAACTCTTGTTTTCTGTCTCGGCTGCTTTCAGGGCGGCTTCGCCGAGGCTGGTGCCACCAATGAAGACAGCCCGGTTGGTGGTGGAGCCTTCAAAACCGGGGTCGAACAGACCGACGACGGTATATTCGGCGGTCTTGTCGGTACCGGGGGCACTGACAGATTCCACAACGTCGGTGCTGGTGACCTTGCCGTTCAGCGAAAGGTTGTGCTCCTTCGCGAAGTAGGTGGAGACCATGATTTCGTGGTCGCTACTGGGGATTTTGCCCTGCACCTTGTACGGGAAGAGGCTCGAGTCGGCGGGCAGCTGGTCGTACTGCACCTGGGTTTTCTGATCGCCGGTGCCGAGAGTACCGGCAACGGCGTACTGCACCCAGTAGCCGGAGAGCAGGTCGCTCTTTTCTACCTTCTGAATCTGGTCACGAGTCAGGTAGATAGAGGTGCTGTCTTGACCGTCGCTGGTTGTGGCGGCGGAGACGACGACCGCCTCGGTGCGGGAGAGCACGTCACCAACGGAGGAGTTGACGGTCGCCTGCAGCGAGTTGGTGAGCATCATAATGGCGGCGATGAAGAAGGATGAGATCGCGATGCCTATACCCGTGAGGATGTATTTTCCTTTGGAGGCGCGCAGATTGGATCGCGCCACCGTGTTCAGTGTGGTTGCCACGGCTTATCGACCTTCCAGCTGTGCCATTGCGCCGAGGACGGCGTCGTAGGTGGGTTCGATCATTTCGCCGGCGACCATGCCGTCCTTGATGAAGACCACGCGGTCTGCGTAGGAGGCGGCGTTTGCGTCGTGGGTGACCATGAGGATGGTCTGTGCGTGGTCGGTTGCGGCGGCACGCAGCAGGCGCAGCACCTCGGCGCCGGAGTTGGAGTCGAGGTTACCGGTCGGTTCGTCGGCGAAGACCACCTCGGGGCGTGCAAGCAAGGCGCGCACGATGGCGACGCGCTGCTGCTGACCGCCGGAGAGCTGTTCGGGGCGGTGGTCGAGGCGGGTTTCCAACCCGAGGGTCTTGACCAGGTA
The DNA here is from genome assembly GCF_901875305.1 of Rothia mucilaginosa. Lineage (GTDB taxonomy): Bacteria > Actinomycetota > Actinomycetes > Actinomycetales > Micrococcaceae > Rothia. The sequence goes on along the minus strand of NZ_CABFLY010000005.1, from coordinate 174,088 downwards.
GTCGCGCCACTGCGGGTCGGGCTTCTTACCGGCCAGGCCCAGGGGCAGGTCAATGTTCTGGCCCGCGGTGAGGGTGGGCACCAGGTTGAACGCTTGGAAGATGAAGCCGATGTGTTCGCGGCGGAATTCAGTGAGGGCGTTGTCCTTCAGGCCGAAGAGCTCGGTACCGCCAATACGGATGGAGGTTGCCGGGTTCGGGTCGGGGGTGTCCAGTGTTGCGATGGTCTGCATCAGCGTGGACTTGCCGGAGCCGGACGGGCCCATAATGGCGGTGAACTTGCCCTGCTCAAAGTCAACGGAGACGTTGTTGAGGGCGTGGACGGTGGCTTCACCCATGCCGTAGGTTTTGGAAAGGTTTCGTGCGGAGACGGCAACCTGTGCCGTCTGTGCGTGAGGAGTTGTCGTAGTCATGGTTCAATTATTTCACGCAGCATGGTGCTGACTACAGGGTTTTTCTCATCCTCCGGGTTGATTTTGGTGGGTGTTCCCCGGGCCTTGATCTACGGATGCAGAGTCCCCCACTAATTCCTCGGGCTGAAATGAGCATGAGGTGGGCTGAGCGGGGCGCGGACCTCATCCTTAAGGATGAGTTGTAGCCCAACCAAGGCTACTACCCCGCGCGCAAACCACCCCCTACCTACAGGCAGAAAGCCCCCGGCTCCTCCCCCATCTGGGGTAAGGATGCCGGGGGCTTTCTCACGCTATCCGTTACGGCGCTATCTCACGCGCCAGCCGCTGTTGGTCTGGCAACCGGACGGTTACGCCTTGGGTGCCTCATAGCGGGGGAACACCGGTGCGGGTGCGGGCAGTTCAGTGCCGGGCACGAGCGCGGTGCCGAGAGCGGCGAACTGGCGTGCGTCGCCTTCCGGTACGCCGAGCAGGGTCAACAGCTTGGCGGTCGAGTCGGGCATGACGGGCTGCAACAGCAGGGCGACCTGGCGCACGACCTCGAGGGTCACGTACAGCACGGTGTTCATGCGCTCAAGCTCGCCGTTCTTACGCAGGGTCCAGGGCTCCTGCTCTGCGAAGTAGGCGTTGGTGTCTGCAAGGACGGTCCAGATGCGCTCGAGTGCACGATGGAATGCCTGCTCGTCAAAGTCTGCACGGACCGGCTCGTAGAGGGCAGCCGCCTCGTCGAGAATCTTGCGGTCTGCCTCGGTGAATTCGCCGTGCTCGGGCACTGCACCGCCGCAGTTCTTTGCGACCATGGACAGCGAACGCTGGGCGAGGTTGCCGAGGTTGTTTGCCAGGTCGGAGTTGATGCGGTTAATGATGGACTCTTCGGAGTAGGAACCGTCCTGACCGAAGGACACTTCACGCATGAGGAAGAAGCGCACAGCGTCCAGGCCGAAGGCGTCGACGAGGTTTGCGGGGTCGACGACGTTACCGACGGACTTGGACATCTTCTCGCCGTTGACGAGCAGGAAGCCGTGGCCGAAGACACGCTTGGGCAGCTCCAGGCCTGCGGACCACAGGAATGCGGGCCAGTAGATGGAGTGGAATCGGGTAATGTCCTTGCCGATGAGGTGCAGGTCGGCGGGCCAGTACTTGGTGAACAGCTCGTTCTCGGTGTCGGGGTAGCCGAGGCCGGTGAGGTAATTGGTCAGCGCATCCACCCACACGTACATGACGTGCTTGTCGTTGCCGGGCACGGGTACGCCCCAGTCGAAGGTGGTGCGCGAGATGGACAGGTCGTTGAGGCCGCCCTTGACGAAGGAGATGAGTTCGTTACGGCGCGATTCGGGGTAGACGTAGCCTTCGTTGGCGTAGAGCTCCAGGAGCTTGTCGCCGTACTTGGAGAGGCGGAAGAAGTAGGACTCTTCCTCGGTCCACTCGACCTCGGTGCCGGTGGCAATGGCGTAACGCTGGCCGTCGCGGACCTCGGTTTCGTCTTCTGCGTAGTAGGCCTCGTCGCGGACGGAGTACCAGCCGGCGTACTTACCGAGGTAGATGTCACCGTTCTCTTCCATACGCTTCCAGATGGCCTGGGATGCGACGTAGTGGTCGGGGTCGGTGGTGCGGATGAAGCGGTCGTAGCTGATGTTCAGCGCGTCGTTCATGGCCTTGAAGCGTGCGGAGTTCTCGTCGGCGAGTTCCTTGGCGGTTTTGCCGAGCTTCTCTGCGGTGGTCTGCATCTTCTGGCCGTGCTCGTCGGTGCCGGTCATGAAGCGTACGTCGAAGCCGTCGAGGCGCTTGAAGCGGGCCAGCACGTCGGCGGCGATGGTTTCGTAGGCGTGGCCGATGTGCGGGTTGCCATTGGGGTAGGAGATGGCGGTGGTGATGTAGAACGGAGTTGCAGTCATAACTTTCAGTTTACCGCAGTCTTAGGCTAGGCTCTCACCGGGGTTACACTCTGATACGCGGTGGCTCATTGCTTGTGGGTGGAGGCTGCCACGCCGCATGTTTCCTCCGCGCCTACGCAGGGGCACCCGTCACCCGGACGCTCCGCCCCTCCTTGCTTCGCTGCGGAGAGCGTCCGTGTGACACCCTGAGGGCGCTTCCGGAAAACACGGCGCACCAGCCCAAACATCCAGCCACCAGGCAACAGGCTAAACCGCGACAGCCCTCCCCCACCCCAGTTCGCTAGGCACGGGGCGCACACAAAACCATCGCGAATCTACCGCAACCCCGGCAGGACCGCAGCGCACCCCGAATACTGATACACGCAGAGGTGCATATATCCCCTGCCGCAGCACCAGGTAACCGAGCGAGAAAGACGGTATCGCCCGTAGTGACATCAGGGTGTCCGAAGCGAAGCGAGGACGGGTCCCCTGTAGGAACAAGGGCGAATACCGTCTTCCAAGCATCGAAACCCGAAACAAAGAGGATAATATGCACCTCAAGTCTCAAAAACTGTATTTATTCGGGGAACGCAAAGATCCCGCCGATTCCAAAGAATCAGCGGGATTTTCTGTTAAGTGCGCCCCCTGGGACTCGAACCCAGAACCCATTGATTAAGAGTCAATTGCTCTGCCAATTGAGCTAGAGGCGCCTATTCAATTATCAGGTCCGCCTCGCGGCGTTCCCTGCAACAAGAAAATACTATACGCGCTTTCCATCCCATCCGCAACTCAAGAAAGCATGAACTGCATCACACATGCGTCCCATCTGCCGTTTGAAGATTTCCCAGACTCTCGTTAGACAGAAATCCGGCGCCCCACCCCTCCCCCACACAGGAAGAGAGGCGCGACGCCGGATTATCAGAAAGCTATAGCTGGGCTACCGCTTAGCGAGCGACCGAACCCTCGGTGTAGTCGTCGTCAACGGAGTTCCAAGCGAAGAGCTTACGCAGCTTGCGGCCGGTAGCCTCAATGGGGTGTGCCTCACCCTTGGCGCGCAGTTCCTTGAACTCGGGTGCGCCAGCTGCCTGGTCGTCCATGAAGCGCTTTGCGAAGCTGCCGTTCTGGATGTCTGCCAGGACAGCCTTCATGTTCTCCTTGACCTGGGGGGAGATCACGCGGGGGCCGGAGACGTAGTCGCCGTACTCTGCGGTGTCAGAGATAGACCAGCGCTGCTTAGCGATGCCGCCCTCAATCATCAGGTCGACGATGAGCTTCATCTCGTGCAGAACCTCGAAGTAAGCAATCTCGGGCTGGTAGCCAGCCTCAGTCAGAACCTCGAAGCCGTACTGAACCAGCTGAGAGGTGGAGCCGCAGAGAACTGCCTGCTCACCGAACAGGTCGGACTCGGTCTCTTCGGTGAAGGTGGTCTTGATAACGCCTGCACGGGTTGCACCCAGTGCCTTAGCGTAGGACAGTGCCAGTGCGAGTGCCTGGCCGGATGCGTCCTTCTCGACTGCAACCAGGGCGGGAACACCACGGCCAGCCTCGAACTCGCGGCGCACAATGTGACCGGGGCCCTTGGGAGCAACCATAGCCACGTCAACACCCTCAGGTGCGGTGATGTAGCCGAAGCGGATGTTGAAGCCGTGTGCGAAGAACAGTGCGTCACCGGGCTTCAGGTTCGGCTCGATGCTCTCTGCGTAGACCTTTGCCTGGACCTGGTCCGGGGTCAGAATCATGATGACATCAGCTTCTGCTGCTGCCTCTGCGACGGTTACAACGCGGAGGCCCTCAGCCTCAGCCTTGGCGCGGGACTTGGAGCCCTCGGGCAGGCCAACAATGACCTTCACGCCGGAATCACGCAGGTTCAGTGCGTGTGCGTGGCCCTGGGAGCCGTAACCGATAACCGCTACGGTGCGGCCCTGAATCACAGAGAGGTCTGCGTCGTCGTTGTAGAAAATGGTTGCTGCCATTTTTCTTCTCCTAAGTACTTTATGATATGCGGCCCAGGCTGGGCTCAACACTCACTATTTTACTTGAAAGCTGTTTAGTTTCGGGTTCCCGAGAGTACTTCTCAGCATCTGAAGCATCCGGAAGGTTCGCGAACCCTATAGAGCCGGGTACCGCATCGCCGCCAGTTCCCCGGTCAAAGCGATGCGATACCCGATGTATTCCCCGCCAATGCGGGAATGTTTTACACTCGCGGTGCGAGTGTTAGATGCGCTCACTCATGGCGCGAGGGCCACGGGAGAGGGCGATGGTACCAGCGCGAACAATCTCGCGAATACCATAGGGCTCCAGAACATCCAGCAGAGCGTGAATCTTCTCAGCCGAACCGGTAGCCTCAATGACCACAGACTCGGGAGAGACGTCGATGACGGAAGCACGGAACAGGTCAGCAGCCTGAACAATCTGCAGACGTGCAGCAGCATCAGCCTTCACCTTAATGAGGATGTGACCACGCTGAGTCGAGGAGTCGGCGGGCAACTCGACAACCTTCAGCACGTGCACCAGCTTGTTTAGCTGCTTGGTAATCTGCTCGATAGTGTGAGCGTCACCCTCAGTCACGACGGTGATGCGGGAGACACCGGGGTTCTCGGTCGGACCGACAGCCAGCGAGAGGATGTTGAACAGTCGACGGGAGAAGAGGCCGGAGACGCGGGTCAGAACGCCGGGCTTATCCTCTACCAGAACGGACATGGTGTGCTGAGACATTACTTGTTCTCTCCCTCGCGGTCAAAGTCGGGCGAAGTGTTCTTCGCAATCCAAATCTTGTCGTTCGACACGCCGGCCGGAACCATGGGCCAGACCAGTGCGTGCGGGCTCACGGTGAAGTCAATAACCACGGGGCGGTCATTAATCTCCAGAGCAGCCTTAATGGTGGCGTCCACATCTTCGTCACGCTCGCAACGGAAGGTGGCGCAACCGTAGGCCTCACCGAGCTTCACGAAGTCGGGGATGCGTGCGGTGCCGTAGCCGTCCTTCAGATCGGTGTTCGAGTAGCGCTCATCGTAGAAGAGAGTCTGCCACTGGCGCACCATACCGAGGGAGGAGTTGTTGATGACGGCAACCTTGACAGGAATGCCGTTCTGGGCGCAGGTTGCCAGCTCCTGGTTGGTCATCTGGAAGCAACCGTCACCGTCGATAATCCACACGGTGGAGTCGGGGTGTGCCACCTGGGTACCCATACCGGCGGGAACGCCGTAACCCATGGTGCCAAGACCAGCAGAGCTGATGAAGTGACGGGGGTTCTCCTGCTGAATGTAGTGCGCACCCCACATCTGGTGCTGACCAACGCCGGTGACGTAGTATGCATCGGGACCGGTCAGAGCGCTAATACGCTCCAGGACGTACTCGGGCGAGCCCAGGCCATCAGAGGGCTTCTCGTAGCCGAGCGGGTAATCCTTGCGAATCTCGTTCAGTTCGTTCCACCACTCACCCAGCTTAGGCAGCTCCTGAGCGAACTCGGTGGAGAGCAACTCAGTCAGTTCGGGCAGTACGTACTTCAGGTCGCCAACAATCGGAACGTCAGCGAAGCGAATCTTAGAAATCTCGGCGGGGTCAACGTCAATGTGAATGACCTTGGCCTCGGGAGCGAAGGTGTCAACCTGGCCGGTTACACGGTCGTCAAAACGAGCGCCCAGGGTAATCAGCAGGTCAGACTTCTGCATAGCTGCCACAGCGGGGACGGTACCGTGCATACCGGGCATACCGAGGTTCTGAGGATCAGACTCGGGGAACGCACCAATAGCGTTCAGGGTGGTAACAACGGGAGCGCCAATGAGCTTAGCAAGCTTGTACAGCTCCTCGGATGCGCCTGCGCGCACCACGCCACCGCCAACGTAGAAGACGGGACGCTTAGACTCGGTAATGAACTTAGCGGCTTCGCGAATCTGCTTGGAGTGGCCGCGGGTTGCGGGAGTGTAACCGCGCAGTTCAAGGTCCTCGGGGATGCCGCGGTATTCCATCATGCCAACCTGTGCATCCTTAGTGACGTCCACGAGCACAGGACCGGGGCGACCGGTAGAAGCAATGTGGAAAGCGGCAGCAAGCGCACGGGGAATGTCCTGTGCGTCAGTAATCATGAAGGAATGCTTAGAAATAGGCATTGCCATACCGACAATGTCAGCTTCCTGGAATGCGTCGCTACCCAGCAACCTGGTGGGTACCTGACCGGTGATAGCGACCAGCGGGATGGAGTCCATATTTGCGTCAGCAATTGCGGTCAGCAGGTTGGTGGCGCCAGGACCAGAGGTTGCGATGCACACGCCGGTCTTGCCACTAGAAACAGCGTAACCCTGAGCTGCGTGGCCAGCAGCCTGCTCATGGCGGACCAGAATGTGACGGACCTTCTTGGAATCGTACAGGGGATCATAGGTCGGCAGGATAGCTCCGCCAGGCAGGCCGAAAACGTCAGTCACACCCAAATCTTCGAGGGTGCGGACGATTGCCTGAGAACCGGTCATGCGTTCTGCAGGAGCGTTTGCCGCGTCATCAGAAGTGGAAAATCCCATGGTCATGGAAATGCCTCGTGTCTTTTGGTTCTTCGTTATATTCAATGTTCTGCGTGGGATTTGTGTGGTCCTCACGCATCCTATGCCCGGTGGTACCGAGCTATAAAAAATGCCCCTCGCTGTTGGTGGTAGCGGTAGGGGCGCTCAGTCGCAGTGAATATACCCTGCCACGCGCCCTAGGCGACGTCGACAAGGCGTAGAATTCGCTGGAACATTGCTGTTCTTCACTCTTCTATGGTGCTCTTCTAGATGAGGTGAGTCAAGTCTCCAGAGGCGTAAAGGCTAGATTGCTTGCACGTCAACCCATATCAGTCCCTATCTTTCATGATGTGGACACTCGATACACAGATGTATTATTCTGCATGAATCTCACTCCACTATCCACAAAAGGTGCGTATCACCCGATTAATGATGCGTAATATCGCCGTAAACCCGTGACCTGTCCACCCTACCCCGGTAGACTGAAGCTATGACCGAATCCAATATCCCGGTCGCCGACGAGCTGACCGAAGCAAGTAAGTACGCAGAGGTTGTCGACCCCCTCAACTCTCTCGAGAATCCCGAGTTCCTGACCGCAGAGGAGCTCGTACGCGTCATGCACCCCGTCTTTGACGAGCAAATCATCAACTACGGTGCCTACAACCTGGTGTACGCAACAGGCCACGCCGTATACCGCAACCCCGATTTGGCAGTGCACCAGTCACCGGACCAGACGCACTTCATCATTGGTTACCAGGACTCTCCCGACGAGGTAGTGATTGCACCAATCAACATGCCTGCGCTAACCCCAGCAGGCACGGCCACCACAATTGACAACACAAACGCCCTGCACGCCTATTCGGTAGGCGAGGATTCCGTGGTGATTGAGTCGGTAAACGGTAGCGCGTTTGCGCTGTCCTTTGCAGACAATGCCGAGGTGGCAACCCGCTACGGCACGGGCCTGCTGGAACAGGGTAAGGATGTAAAGGACTTCCGCGAGTTTGTGACGCAGATTTGGCCTGTCCTGTAAACAAGTTTTAGCGTTTGCCCGCTGCGGTTCTGTGAGCTGCGGCGGGCTTTCGTGTGCCTGCACGCAAAACACCCAACCACCAAGCAACACACTAAACCGCGACAGCCCTCCCCACCCGCAAAACACTCAGCCACCACGCAATACGCTAAAACGCGACAGCCCACCCCACCCCAGTTCGCTAGGCACGGGGCGCACGCACTAAACCACCGCGAATCTACCGCAACCCCGGCGGGATTTCGCGAACCCCTGAACCACAGAACACGGAGAGGAGCGGGGCGGCGCATCGGTAGCGCGCCGCGTTTTCCGGAAGCGCCCTCAGGGTGTCAGCCCGGACGCTCTCCGCAGCGAAGCGAGGAAAGAGCGGAGCGTCCGGGTGACGGGTGCCCCTGCGTAGGCGCGGAGGAAACATGCGGCGCGCACCATCAGAAACAAAGCCGACCCTAGACTCCTCAAGCCAAAATCTATAAAATTCAGGGAACGCAAAAATCCCGCCGATTCCGAAGAATCAGCGGGATCTTTCTTGATGTGCGCCCCCTGGGACTCGAACCCAGAACCCATTGATTAAGAGTCAATTGCTCTGCCAATTGAGCTAGAGGCGCTTATTCAATTATCAGGTCTGCCTCGCGGCGTTCCCTGCAACAAGAAAATACTATACGCGCTTCTGCGGCTTTACACAACTCAATATTTAGTGACTCTCGACACATTACATGTGGGGGGAGGGGGGTAAGCGCATCCCTCAAATCATTTTCCCAAGCAGGGTGCACCCCGAGACCGGGACACCTTAAACTGAGGTAGAGCATCAGGGCGGGTACTCCCGCCGCACATCATACACTTTGAGGAGCACCATGAGCATCCGTCTTGAGCCGGGCACCCCAGCCCCCGCTTTTACCCTCCCCGACGCATCGGGCACGGAGCACAGCCTGAGCAATTACGCGGGCCACAAGGTTATCCTGTACTTCTACCCGAAGGCTTCAACCCCCGGATGCACAAAAGAAGCCTGCGACTTTCGAGACAACCTGGCCTCGCTGAAGTCCCTGGGCTACGTGGTGCTGGGCGTCTCCCCCGACTCGCAGTCAGCAATTGCCCGTTTTTCAGAGAAGGAGTCCCTACCGTTCCCGTTGCTCTCCGATACCAACCACGCAGTAGCCGAGGCCTACGGCGCATGGGGCGAGAAGAAAAACTACGGCCGCGTATACGAAGGCCTGATTCGTTCGACCTTCGTGATTGACAAACAGGGCGTCATCTCTGTGGCCCAGTACAATGTGCGCGCAACCGGCCACGTAGCAAAGCTGCGCCGTGACCTGGGCATCGACCCGAAGTAAAGCCGAGTTGCCACTCGGCACGGCATACCACGGACAACGCCGGGAGCAACAATCAGAACAGCACGCTACTCGTTTCGCATCAGATGGAGTCTCTAGTGTAGACTTGAGTCTTGGACCTCTGACGCATCCCTTCGGGGTGAGGTCCGCATGCGCGAGTGGTGAAATTGGCAGACACGCAGGATTTAGGTTCCTGTGCCTTACGGCGTGGGGGTTCAAGTCCCCCCTCGCGCACACACATTCACATTGAACCCGCCGCCACGACTACCGTGGCGGCGGGTTTGTTCTATTCGCGTCTCTATCCGCACCTACCTGTGGCCCTACTCTCGCAGATTGCAGCCGAGCGAGTGCCCGAGCGCGGCTCAACCCGGTATTCTGAATACAAGCATCCGCTACGGAAAAGAGGACCTCCCGTGCTGAATAACCATCGTGCCTCTTCGGCCCGCAAAAACGCCGAGTTGCTCCGGGCAACCGCCGGTTCGCGCGGTCTGAGCCGCCGCGATATTCTGCGTTTTGGTGCCCTGTTGAGCGCGGGAACGGCCCTGACCGCATGCGCATCGAACGGTTCCTCAAACCCTAATTCGGGTTCCTCAGCCGTTTCAACAAGCCGCATTTTTCGTTTCGCGCAGGGGGCTGCACCCGTTCAGCTGGACCCCGCGCTCTCCCCGGTCGCGAGCACCTATCAGGTGACGGCGCAGGTTCTGCAGACCCTGCTCGTGGCCGACCATTACACGGGTTCTCCCGAGACAACTGATTCGCTCTGCCGCGAATGGAAGATTTCAGATGACCGCCTAACCCACACGTTCGTTCTGCGTGACAACGTGCATTTCAGCAACGGCACAGCACTGACAGCCGCAGCTGTGGTGCAGAATTTCCAGCGTTGGCAGGCCCTGGCGACAGGCGAGGCGACCGCCGCGCTGGCGGTTCCCGCGCAACCTCTGTATGCGTGGGGCTTCGGCGTGCCGGAGCAGCCCGCGCAGCAGAAAGCCTCGGCAGACGCCTCCGCCGCCCCATCCGAGACGGCCTCCCCGACCGCGGGGGCGAGCGCCTCCGCAACCGCAGATGCTCAGAGCACCGCATCTCCGTCAACCGATCCTATGTCACACGGTGCCCAAAAGGACGCCAACGCAAAGGCAGAGACGACCAAACCCGAGCCTAAGCCCGTCCCCTTCATTCCGCTGGTAACCTCCGTCAAGGAGCAGGATGGCGCGGTCGTCGTGACCCTCTCGCGCCCCTCACTGTCTTTCGGCCGTATCCTGACGCAGCAGGCCTTCGGCATTATCGACCCCGCACTCTTTGGCGGCGATCAGAAGCTCACCGGTATTCCGGTGGGCACCGGTGCGTTCCGAATCGAGTCCTCCGAGAAAGGCGCCGTGCGACTGCTCCCGAATGAGCACTTTGACGGCGCCCGCCCGCAAATTGACGAAATTCAGATTTCGACCCTCACATCCTCTGACAAGCGCTACTTCGCGCTGGTCGAGGGAATAATCGACGCATGCGATCAGGTGAATTCCTCTGACCTGGGTCAGCTGGCTCGCGACGGTTATCAGACCCCGGGCCGCGACCCGTTCTCGCTCGTGTACCTGAATCTGAACACGGCGCATCCCGTACTCAAGAACATTTCGGTGCGCCGCGCCATTGCTCACGCTGTTGACCGCGGGGCACTCCACCAGTACTACCCGCAGGGCACCTCGGACGCGCAGACACTTGTCTCCCCCTCGTTCCGTATTCAGACCGATCGTCCGAAGGACCACACCGACCGCAACCAGGACCTTTCACGTTCGCTACTGGCCACGGCCGGGTACAGCAACCAGGTCATTGAGTGTTACTATCCCGCCGATGTCTCCCTGCCGTGGGTAGACACCCCGCAGAAGGTGTACTCCGAGATGGTGGCCTCCCTCATCGAAGTAGGCCTCAACATTGTGCCTGTGCCGCTCGCATGGGAGCAGTACCATGCGAAGGTTAATGAGCCGTCCTCAACACGAGGCATTGCGTTGGCGGGCTTTTACGGCATGTACCGCGACCCGTATGCGTTCTTTGGTCCGGTGCTAGCGCCGATGATTGCCGAGCAGCAGGTGCGCTCACTCGTCACCGAGGCGCCTGAGAGCATGACGACCGGGGTGAAGGTAAAGGCCGCTGAGTTGCCATCCTCGGAGGGTGCGGATTCAAATATTCGGATTCAGGCAACCCCGAGCCCGCAACCGAGCTTCTCACCCAGCCCAGCAAACCCGGAGGAGTCCGCCTCCGCTTCGCCTTCCCCCACCCCTACGCCTTCACCTTCGGCAACGCCTGTTCCGGTGGATGCTTCCCCGAGCTTCCTGCAGATTATGGAAAGTATCCGCACCGCAGACTCGGCTGAGTCGGTGGATGCGCAGCGTGAGCTGTACGCGAAGGTGATTTCTCAACTCAGCCAGTTCATGCCGGCAGTTCCTCTGCTGAATGCGACCTCGAAGGTTGCGGTGAGCCGCAGCGTGCAGGGCTACCAGACGGAGCAAAACGCCATCGAGTTCTTCAGTAAGTTGCGTCTGTCGTAGCGGAGGTTCTCTGCGCGGCCGGTGATACCGACGGGGCATAATTTTCGATGCGCGCGGTGGGTTGCTCCTCCGCACGGGGTGGCCCGCCAAACCGCGGTAGCTAAGGTTTTTTCTACCCTAAGAAGACGGTGTTTATGAGGTGCACCACTCTCCAATATTTTGTGGATTTTAGCTACAGTTCACCGCCTAAAAGATAGTAGGCTAGATGATGTACCCCACAATTATTTGTCGTGCCCGAGGCCGGGCACCCACACACTAGGGAGAATTCAGTGGTAGCACATACTGAACGAACCGACGTCGTCCTTGTGGGCGGCGGTATCATGAGCGCCACCCTCGGCGTATTCCTCAAGGAACTCGAGCCGACCTGGAACATCATCCTGCTGGAGCGCCTCGACAAGGCCGCCCAGGAGTCCACCAACCCCTGGAACAACGCCGGTACCGGCCACTCGGCACTGTGCGAGCTCAACTATGCACCCGCCGGTCCTGACGGCACCGTATCCACCGTCAAGGCCCTGAACATTAACGAGCAGTTCCAGGTGTCCCGCCAGTTCTGGGCTTCCCTGGTTGAAGAAAAGATTCTGCCGAACACCGAGTTCATCAACCCGGTGCCGCACATGTCCCTGGTCTTCGGCGAGGACCACTCCAAGTACCTGGCCGCCCGTTTCGACGCTTTCCGCAAGGAGAAGCTCTTCGAGCGCATGGAGTTCTCCACCGAGCGCGAGAAGATCGCCGAATGGGCACCCCTGACCGTGAACGGCCGCAAGGGCAACGAGCCCATCGCCGCCACCTGGGCTCCCGAGGGTACCGACGTCGACTTCGGTGCGCTCACCCAGCACATGATTGATTACCTGCAGTCCAAGGGTGTCGAGGTCCGCTACGGCTACCAGGTCACCAACCTGAACCGTGAATCCAACGGCTCCTGGACCGTTGACGCGATTAACCGCATCAACAAGGAAGAGCCGCTGACCATCAATGCGAAGTTCGTGTTCCTCGGCGCTGGCGGTGGCGCCCTGCACCTGCTACAGAAGTCCGGCATCAAGGAGGGTAAGGGCTACGGCGGCTTCCCCGTCTCGGGCCTGTTCCTGCGCAACACCCACGAGGCCACCGCAAACCAGCACAACGCAAAGGTCTACGGTCAGGCATCCGTGGGTGCTCCCCCGATGTCCGTGCCCCACCTGGACACCCGCTACGTTGACGGCAAGCGTGCCCTCATGTTCGGCCCCTACGCGGGTTTCAAGACGAACTTCCTCAAGCAGGGTTCGTTGCTGGATTTGCCCCTGTCCCTGCGCCTGAACAACATCTACCCGATGAGCCGCGCAGGCCTGGATAACCTAGATTTGGTCAAGTACCTCGTCTCCGAACTGCTCAAGAACAAGGAAGCCCGCCTCGAGTCGCTGTACCAGTACTACCCCGAGGCTGACGGCGGCGAGTGGGAGCTCATCGAGGCCGGCCAGCGCGTCCAGATTATGAAGAAGGACGCGAAGAAGGGCGGTATCCTGCAGTTCGGTACCGAGGTCGTCTCCTCCGCTGACGGTTCGATTGCCGCGCTGCTGGGTGCATCCCCGGGTGCTTCCACCGCAGCTCCGATTATGCTGAACCTGCTGGCCAAGTGCTTCCCCTCCAAGATTGCTGGCTGGGAGTCGCGCATCAAGGAGCTCGTGCCCGGTTACGGTGTAAAGCTCAACGATAACCCGCAGCTGGCTGACGAGCTGATGGGCCACACCGCTAAGGTTCTGGGCATCCACAACTAGTCACACGTAACCCGTCGAGTGTTCGGCACATAATTCATGAGGCCCTTCCACCCCGCGTGGAGGGGCCTCATGCGTGTCAGAACGTAATGTCAGGAGGGCAAGCACACCCAATATTTGCATCTCCAGTAAATTGTGGGAGGCGACAGAAACCCTATAATGGCACCGCAGGGGCGGGAAGGACGGCTCTTCGTTCCTCCCGCCCCTTCCGCGCGCCCGGCGCGGCCTCAACCTACACCGTGCGGGGTGCCAGCGCATCGCTGAACCATGTGTACACCTCACCCCTTCATTCAAGGAGCCCCATTTGGCTGCACACACCAGCTCTCCCACGGATACCTCCCATCCCGACGTATCCGCCAGAGCTCGACGCGGACTCTTCACACGCAAACCGAAGCCCGCGGACCCCAAGTACGTCAGCGTTAAGCTACGCGACTTCCCCAGAGGTAGCTTCCTCTACATTCTGCGTCGAACCCTCTACAGGTTCACCGCCACCGGCGGCACCGACATGGCTGCGGCGCTGACCTACTTCACCGTGCTGTCGGTTTTCCCGGCACTACTCGCCGTCGTCTCCTTGCTCGGTATTTTTGGCCAGGGCGAAGACAGCGCCACCGCGATTCTCGCTTTCCTGAAGGACAACGCCCCCACTCAGATGTACGGCATTCTGGAAGACCCCATCAAGCAGCTCACGAGCGGTCAGGGTGCGGGTCTGGTCCTGCTGACCGGTATTCTGAGTGCGCTGTGGTCTGCCTCCGGGTACACCGGGTCCTTCGGTCGAGCTCTCAACCGCGTTTACGGTGTGCGTGAAGGTCGACCCGGTTGGCTGCTCAAACCCATTAACGTGTTCGTCACCGCCGTGCTCATCATCCTGGTGGTTCTCATGATTCTGATGATGCTGCTGGGCGTCACCGTCCTGGACATGGTCGGCCAGTATGTGCCCGCAAGCATCGACATGGAGCTCATCAAGCTCATCTGGCTCAACGGCCGTTGGATCCTGATTCTGCTCATGGCCATCGGCCTCATCACGCTGCTGTACGCGGCCACCCCGAACGTGCGCCGCTACAAACCCTGGAAGCTCTCCCACGGCGCCGCGCTCGCGCTGGCCGGCATGGGCCTGGGCGCGTTCGGCTTCACCCTCTACGCCAACAACGTCAGCAAGTACAACGCCACCTACGGCCTGATCGGTGGTGTGATCGTGATGCTGCTGTTCATCTGGATTATGAACAACATGTTGCTCTTCGGCGCGCACCTCGACGCAGAAATCATGCTCATGCGCCAGATCATTGCGGGCGAGGACGACCACGGCCACCTAAAGGTGCAGCCGCGCAGCACCTCCGCCTCTCGTGCGTTGAAAGCCCGCCAGGAACGGCTCATGTCTGCCGGGCGTGAGTTGCAGCAGCAGGCCGCCGGCCAGGGCATGCTCCCCAAGCTGAAAGGGCCCTCCGTCGTAGCTCGCGTGCAGAAGGCGGTGGACACCAACACCGCTATGATTCGCACCATTGTTGCCGACGGTAAGGAGCGCCTCGATAACGGCAAGAAGCAGCAGGCGAAAACGGATGCAAACACAACCGCCAAGCCCGGCTCCTCCGCCGAGGCGACATCTTCCACCAATCCGAGCCAAGAGGCTCTCTTCGGCTCGGGTACTGACACGAAGAAAAACTAAACAACAGCTCACCTGAGCGTATATCGCCTCGACGTGTTAAGGGCGCGGGATAGAAACCCAGCGCTGGTCACTAAGATAGAACTATGACCAGTGCAGAACTCTCTCCCGCGCCCTTTGCCGTACCCACCGCTGCCCCCAATGACGCCGTGCCTAGCGTCAGCCTGCCCGGCCTCGAGTACACCCTCTACCAGCCGAATCAGTTGAAGAGCCGCTTCCCGGCCCTCATGATTCACGGCTTCGCCACCCGCGGCGATCAGCTCTACGGCGGTACCGGCTGGATCCGCCAATACCTGCGCGCCGGATACCCTGTACTAGTTGTCAACCTGCCCTACCACACAGGCGAATACCTCAAGGACCTACAGTTCACGGTTGATTGCAAACTCCCTACTCACACGCAGGTCATGAGCGGTGAAATCCCGTTCAGCTCCATGCCCTCCACGAATGCGGAGGGTGAGCGCCTCTCCCCCATGCACCAGCTCACCAGCGCACTCGCCCAGCTGCTACGCACCGTCGCCACCGAGAACAACCTCGGCGTTGAATTGCAGCCGCGCGCGCACGTTATCGGCTTCTCATTCGGCGCGCGCATCGGCTGGGAGCTTGCGCTCACCCACCCCGAGGCGGTCGTATCCCTCACCTTGGGCGGCTTGCCTCTACACGACCATCTCATCACCCTGCGCGCCATGCTCGAAGCATACGAAGGTACCAGCGCCTCCGCGAGCGCAGAAACCCCCGCGGCAGACTCCACCGACGAGGCGGTTGCCTCCTTCACCTCGATTATTGATAGTTCCCCCATTCAGCCCGACGCGCTGCTGAAATTCGTGCGGATTCCCTTCGGCCCGTTCTTCGACGTGCCCGCCCTACGCGCCGGCTCCCCGAACCTGCCGGCAGGTCACCCGGGTGCGCATCCGCACGCGCCCATTGCGGTCGTGCTCGGCGACGCGGACACCATCGCCGCCGACGGTACCGAACTCTACGACATGGTGCGCGACGACAACCCGCTCAACCGTTTTATCTCCCTGCCCGGCCGCGATCACGTGAACGCACTGACCTCCGGAGTGTTCCGACGCGGTGCGCTCGCCTTCGCGGCAGAAGTGGATGCTACCGAGGCGGCAGAAGGTGCTGGGGACGCGACGGATCCTTCATAAAACGTCATATTCCCCCGAGGGCTTCACGCTCAGACCCGGGGTGCGTCAGGTATGCCTTAGCTCTTAGAATGGGAAGATATCAAAAAACCTTTATCTAGCGGTTGAGCCTCAACCGCGCTTCCCCAAACAAAGGAACAGCATGCACAAGGTCAAGGCCGTCGTAGCTCTCGCCCAGGACGCCCCCGTCACCGTCACCACCATCAACGTACCCGACCCCGGCAAGGGCGAGGCCCTCGTCAAGGTCCTCACCTGCGGCGTCTGCCAGACCGACCACCACTACGTCACCGGCGGCGTCGGCCAGGACTTCCCCTACCTGCTCGGCCACGAGTCCGCGGGTATCGTCGAGGCCGTCGGCGAGGACGTCACCGACATCGCCCCCGGCGACCTGGTCATCCTCAACTGGCGTGCCGTGTGCGGTGAGTGCCGTGCATGCCGCAAGGGCCAGCCGCAGTACTGCTTCGCAACCCACAACGCCACCCAGAAGATGACTCTTGAGGACGGCACCGAACTCACCCCCGCGCTGGGTATCGGCTCCTTCGCTGAGAAGACTCTCGTCGCTGCAGGTCAGTGCACCAAGATTACCGCTGACATCACCCCCGAACAGTACGCAGCTATCGGTCTGCTCGGCTGCGGTATCACCGCGGGCCTGGGCGCTGTGCTGAACACCGGTGAGCTCAAGCGTGGCGAGTCCGTGGCCGTTATCGGTTGCGGCGGCGTCGGCACCGCAGCAATTGCAGGCGCACAGCTCGGTGGCGCTACCACCATCATCGCCGTCGACATTGACGAAGAGAAGCTGGCTCGTGCCCGCGAGCACGGCGCAACCCACACCGTGAACTCCTCCAAGGTTGACCCCGTCGAGGCCATCAAGGAGCTCACCGGCGGTTTCGGTGCCGACCTCGTCATCGATGCCGTCGGCATCGCCCCCACCTTCAAGCAGGCTTTCGAAGCACGCGACCTGGCCGGCCGCGTCGTGCTCGTGGGTGTGCCCGCACCCGGCACCACCTGGAACATCCCGCTGGATCAGGTCTTCGGCCGCGGCGGCTCCATCAAGAGCGCCTGGTACGGTGACACCCTGCCCTCCCGCGATTTCCCCGAGTTCGTGGACCAGTACCTGCTCGGCCGCCTCGACCTGGACAGCTTCGTCTCCGAGCGCATCAGTCTCGAGGACGTCAACGAGGCCTTCGAAACCATGAAGACCGGCCGCGTGCTGCGCTCGGTCGTGGAACTCTAGGAGCGTAGCGTGAGCGAACGCATTGAACGAGTCGTCACCTCCGGCACCTTCTCGCTGGACGGCGGCTGCTGGGACGTCGACAACAACGTGTGGATCGTCGGCAACGACTCCTCGGTCATTATCATTGACCCCGCCCACGACGTGGACAAGATTTCGCGCACCGTCGCGGGCCGCACCGTGGAGAAGATCCTGCTGACCCACGCCCACGACGACCACATCCGCAGCGCCAAGGAGGCGGCAGAACGTTTCGGCGCGCCCGTCTACCTGAACCCCGCGGACCGTGTGCTCTGGGAAATGGTGTACCCCTCCTGGGACTTTGACCACGAGCTGGCTGACGGCGACGTGCTACGCATCGGCGACACCGAGCTGACCGTGCTGGCAACCCCCGGCCACTCCCCCGGCTCCGTGTGCTTCTACGCGCCCACCCTCAGCTGGGAGAACAGCGAAGGCGTCGTCTTCTCCGGCGACACCCTCTTCAACGGAGGCCCCGGCGCAACCGGACGCTCCTACAGCGACTTCGACACCATCATCGAGTCAATCTCAACCCGCCTGCTGACTCTGCCCGAGTCCACGGCGGTCCTTACCGGCCACGGTGACAGCACCGGCATCGGCCTGGAGGCGCCCGAACTGCCCGCATGGATTAAGCGCGGGCACTAAGGTCCGTTTGCCCACACGGCTACCCATCCAGCGCGGTAATACGCAACACGGCGCTAAAAAGCGGAAGGCCCCGCCACCCACTCAGGGTGGCAGGGCCTTCCGCCATATCAGAAAAGCGTCAAAACTACGCTTCCAGAGGAGCCAGCTTCTCCTCATGCTCCTCACGCCACAGGTAACCGTACAGGTGCCCCAATGCAAAGTACATCGTCGCCACAATCACCGGCACCATAAACGCGTTGCGGTAGTACGGAGCGTCACCCATGTAGCCGCCCCACATACACCCCATCGCCATGCCGATACCCAGCAGCGCACGAGTGAAGAAACTAGCCTGCGCGTCAGGAACATACTTCAGTGAGCGGCTCAGCGACAGCTCATGCCCAGCAAAAGCCACACCCAGCGTCGCACCACACAGAACCAACGCATAGAAAATCGTTGACGTATCCACGCTCGTCGGCAGGTACAAGGCGCCCAGAACCAGCAAAATTCCGCTCAAAAGCCAACCATGCCACGGGTTAATGGACTGCCCGCCCAAAATCACGGGGAAAGCTACCAGAACCATCGAACCCGTTCCGACAGCCACCATCGCCATGAACATGTTCATCGACCCCTGCATCAGCGCGAAGCCCAGCAAGCCCGAGCCCACAGAGCCCACGCATCCGCCCAGCAGCACCAGGCCAATCACCAAAACCACTGTCTGCAGGTTGGGACGAACCATGCGCACCTTCTTGGTCGCTGTCTTCAAGCGAGACACATCCGGTAGGAGCTTCGGGGCCACGAGAACCACCAAGAAAAGGAGCGCATCCAAACCGATAGTAATCCAGAAGCCCGAATACTCATGATTAGGCGCAATATAGGCGTCACCAGCCCAAATCATCAGGGCAGCCAGCGGATGCATCAGCAGGTTCGCCGTGGTACCCCACGAGACAGCCGTCGCCAACCGCTCATCACAATGCGGGTAATTCCGTCGATACAACGACTCCAGAGCGAACGGAGTCCACGGCGGGGTCGTAAAGCCCATCGCCACGCAGGAAAGCGCGTGGTACAAGGTACTCACATTGTTCGGGTCCACCGTCAAACGCCAACCGATAACCAGCATGTTCGCTGTCGCGGCGATATTCAACAACGACGTGACACCCAGCAGAGCCCGCAACCCCAAGGCACGCACCAGCATAGGCCCCATCATCACCTGCACCGCATACGCACCGGCAAAAGCCGCCACCGCATAACCGGCATCATGCACACTACCCAGGTGGCTCGCCAACAGAATATATAGAGCAAACGCCGACGATGACACGGGGACGTGGAACAGAACGGTCAGGAAGCTACGTGCAAATCCTTCATCACGCAAAATATCACGCAGATATTTGCGCTGCTCACGCCCATTTCGCAAAAACAGCGCCCAGTGCTGACGCACAATATTCGACGCCGAATCGTCCTTATTAACCTCGCCATCCGAGGGCAGAGGGAGGGGCCTCACCTCCTGCAACACATGGTCGTTATTACGCACCACATCGGCAAGGGGACCGCCCGGAACGGTAGGAACCCCCGTGCCAGGAGAAGGCTGCGCATGCAACGCGGGAGGAGGAGCCACCTTCACGGTGCGCGGAGGAACCCCCGGTACGTGAGCACCGGGGGCGGGTGACGCATCCGCGGGGTGAGCCGCCGGGTGCGTAGGGTCCTGAGTCCTACGCTGAGGTGTTGAGGTCATGGTCTCTCTCGTGATAGATCCGCCAGTTCTCGACGTGTCAACGTTCGAGGGCGGGGGTATGTCTAATAGGAGTTTACCCTCACCGAAGAGCCACGCGGTCCCTTTTCCACCACGATCTGGGTCGGAATACGGTTCTTCATCTCCTCCACATGCGAAATAAGGCCGATAGTGCGACCGTTCTCACGCAGAGACTCGATGGTGTTCATCACCGTGTCCAGGGTTTCGGAGTCAAGCGTTCCGAATCCCTCATCAATGAAGAGAGTGTCCAGCTCGATGCCGCCATTGTTCGACTGCACCACCTCAGCCAGGCCCAAAGCCAAAGCCAGGGAAGCCAGGAAGGACTCACCGCCGGACAGGGACGCGGCGTCACGCGGCTCTCCCGTCCAGGTGTCGGTGATGTTCAGGTTCAGGCCACCGCCGCTACGGCTTCCCTTAGCGCGGTGATCGCTGAGCTTCATGCCGTAGCGACCGTCACTCATGCGCTGCAGATGCTTATCCGCAACGTCTAGAATCCGCTCGAATTCACCGCCGAGCACATAGCTCACCAAATCCACCTGATGCGTGTACCCACCGAGGGTATCGCCCCTAGCCGCGGCGGCGAGGGCACTCAGCATCTCAGCCCGATCATAGCGTTCAGCCGTCCGTTCACGGAACGCAACGAACTCGCTGCGCAGAGCCCGCAGGGAACGCACGATGCCTTCCCGCTCGCCCTCTCGACGAATGAGATGCCGCACCTGCTGACGCAATTCCTCAATGCGGCCCTTGAGCTCCTGCTGGTCATCCGGAGCCTGTTCGCCAGCGGCCACACGAGCCGCAACCTCAACCAGGGCTTCGCGTCCCAAGCTTTCACCCACGCGGGCAGACTCCAGCTCGTAGGCGTTCGTAGCCTCCTCAAGGGCAAGAATCTGCGCCTTGGCTCGCTCGGCCGCCACAACCCCGGCAGAATCAGCGAAAGGCGATTCACGCAGCAGAACCTGAACCTCGACGAGGTGCTTAGAGTGCTCCTCCACCGCACGGTTCAGCAGTAGCGAGCCCTGCTCCTCACGCTGGGCGAGGGCGCGGTAGCTCTCGAGAGCCTCAATACGCTGGGCAAACGGGATGCGAGCCTGGGCAGGCTCCAGCTCCCGGGCCAGAGCGTCACGGCGTTCGAGGCTTTTGCGGTAGAGGGCCTGGGCCTCTGTGAGGGCATCGTGCAGGGTGCTCCGGGTCTCTTCGGCGGTCTTCTGCTCAACCTCTGCTTGGGCCTGGCGCTTGCGCAGAGCATCACGCTCAGCGAGCCGAGCCGTCGTCTGCTGAACCCGTTCGCGGGCCTGGGTGAGCTGCCGGGCGCTCTGCTCAGGATCCATACGCTCCTGGGCCGCGAGGGTTTCGCTCTGACTACGGGCGCGGGCCAGTGCCTCAGAAGCCCGGTGATACGCGAGGGTGGCCTTTTCCTTCTCCTCCTCGCGAGCGCGGGAGGCCTCGTGGGCGCGGTCTTCACGGGTCTTGGCTGCGTCCAGATCGGTCTGCTCGACGAGGCTCTCGCCCTCGCGGGCACGGGCGGGGTTGGGATGCTCCGCGGAACCGCACACCGGGCAGGGTTCCCCCTCGGTCAGCTCGCGGGCGAGCAGGGAGGACGCCTGGACCAGTCGCTGCGCCTGCAGGCTCCTGAAGGCGTCGGTCGCCTCAATAGCGGCTCGGGCGGCTTCCTCCCAGCGTTCCTGAGCCTTCTGCTGGGTTTTGAGGGTTCGTTCCGCTTCCTTCTCGGCCTCGGCGACGGCCCGCTGCGCGGCATCAATATTCTGCTGGGCCTGCTGGGCTTCTCGATGCACCTTCTCGGCATCCTCAGCCCCGAGGAGGGCAAGAGCGTGCTCTTCCTCAGCCTTCTCGTAAGCAGTCAGGTTCTCCCGAATGTCCCGCACCCGGGCGCCCAAGGCATCGAGGTTCTGGGCGGCGCTTTCGGCCTTCTGCACCAGCTGCTCACTCCGGGCACGGGTCTGCCGAACCGTGCGCTCCTCCTGAGCCAGCAGGTCATCGCGCTTGTGCAAGGCGCGCAGGGAGGTGAGGGTGGCATCAAGCTGCCGGCCCCGAGCCTCCGCAAAGTCTTCGGCATCAAGCTTCGCGAAGAGCTCCTCCTCGGGGTAGGGAACGGCATCTTCTGCGGGCTCCTCCCCCGCGCGCAGGGCACGGAGCAGGTCCTCCCTGGCGGTCTTCAGTGCGCCAGCATACTCGGCCTGCTGGGCACGCCGCTCTTCGATATCCTCTTCCTCACCGCGCATCTGAGTGTAGTGCGCAACGAGCGGGGCGGCGGCGCGGGCATCCGCGAGTTCCTTCACGCGTGCTTCGTGCGGTTCCCGCTCCTCGGCAAGGCGTTCACGGCGCACAATGAGCTGCTCGTATTCGCTCCAATCCTTACGAAGTTGGAGACGCTCGTTGAGAGTCTGGTCGTGACGATCGGCTTCGCCGGCGAGGCGGGACTGTTCCAGGGCATCCCGTGCGGAGGCGGTGCGCGCCTCCTCGATACCGGCGGCGAGCCACGCGTCAAGGGTTTCGGCGGCGACGGTTTCGGCGGTGATGGTCTCCGCGGCTTCTGCGGTCGCTGCGGTCTCTGACGCGCCGTCGGCGGAGGATTCTTCACCCGCCTCGGGCGTGAGCGGGGCAAGGCTTTCATGAAGAGCCCCCATGCCGCTCCGGGCACGCTCGAGGTAGCCTTCGAGGGCCTGCTCATCGTTGGCCACGTCCTGCCGGGCCTGCTTTGCCTCCTCGAGAAGCTCGGCGTACATGGCCTCGATGTGCTCTACGGGGAACATCTTCTTGAGCAGTTCTTTACGCTCAACCGGCTTGGACTTGAGGAATTGCGCGAACTGGCCCTGCGCCAGAAGCACGACCTTAAGGAATTGTTCGCGGTTGAGGTGAATACGTTCCGCGATGACGGCGTTGACCTCCTTGACCTGGGAGGCGATGGGCTTCCATGCCTGCTCATCCTCCGGGTTGCCTCCGGGAAGTAGCTCCTCCACGGTGGCGGTGGCGGCCTTGACGGTCATCTGGCCGGCGCGCTTGCCGCGGGTGATGGGGTGGCTGTACACGGGGGTGCGGTTGATGCGCAGTCGGCGGCCCTGCAGGGTGAGATCGAGGAAGACGCGAGGCGGGGTATTGGCGCGCGCCACGTAAGTGGAATAGAGCTGCGCGGGGTCACGGTCGCCGGTGGTGCCGCCGTAGAGGGCGTAGCAGATAGCGTCCAGGATGGTGGTTTTACCGGCGCCGGTAGGGCCGTTGAGCAGGAAGACGCCGGCGGCATTCAGATCACTGAAGTCAATGGTTTGCCGGTCGGGGTATGCCATGAAGGCTTCAAATTCGAGGCGGTGCAGGATCATGCGTGGTCTTTCTGAGTGGTGACTCGGTCGGCGATATCGGCGATGGCGGCGCGTTCGGGGTCGGTGAGGGGGCGCTCGCGAACGTAACGGTGGAACTGGTCGAAGATGTCCACGGGGTTGAGCTTCTGGCTGAGCGGCGGGGCGGCGGGTTTTTCGACGGCCTCGCGGGTGCTGCGGTAGCTGAAGTGCGAGATGGTTTCGTAACGCTTGCGGAGCGTGTCGACCGCGCCGACCGGCAGGGTTTCGTCGGTGAGCTCGATGCGGCAGTAGTAACCGCGCTCGTAGAGGGCGTATTCGGGGTTGTTGAGCAGGTCGTCCATGGTGCCGCGGAGGGTTTTCATGGGAACGCGGGTGGCCCATTCGTGCCCGGTGATGATGGGCTCTTCGCCGGGGGTGAGCTCAAGTAGGTAAGCCCCGTTGCGGTTGGTTTCTTCGCTGAATGAGAAGCCGAGGGGAGACCCGCTGTAGCGAATGGTGGGGGTGACGGGGTACCGCTTATGGATGTGTCCGAGGGCAACGTAATCGAAGCCTTCGAAGAGGGAGGCGGGAACCCAGTCGATGCCGCCGACGCTGATGTCGCGTTCGGAGTCGCTACGGGGCGTGGTGTCGGCGTTACCGGCGGTGTCGCTGACGGTGGCGTGGCTCATGACGATGACGCGGTCAGCGCCTTCGCCGCGGGCCCGACGGTCGGCGATGTCCGCGCGAATCGCGTCGGTGACGGCGCCGAGGACGGCGCGGTGCGTGGGCTCAACCCCAAGCGCGGCGGCGTGTAGGCGCGGCGCGAGGTAGGGGATGGCGTAGACGTGTATGCGCTGGGTACCCTCGACGAGTTCGACGGGGCGGGTGGCGTCTTCGAGGGTGGTTCGGATGTGCACGCCAGAGGCCTCGAAGAGGGCCGATCCGTAGCTGAGGCGGCGGAAGGAATCGTGGTTGCCGGAGCTGAGGATAACCTGCACATCTGCCTGAACGAGGCGGGTGAGAGCCCGGTCGAGCAGGGCGGTGCTTTCGGCGGTGGGGATGCTACTGTCGTAGACGTCCCCGCTGATGAGGAGGGTGCCGATACCTTCGGCACGCACGTAGTCGAGCAGTTCGTCGATGAACTGTCGGTGCTTGTCGGTGAGGGGGCTGCGGTGAAAGGTGCGGCCGAGGTGCCAGTCGGAAGTGTGCAGAATTTTCATGGTTTCAGTATGGCACCGTTGGAAAAAGTGCGCCCCGGGGTTCGTCATTCACGGTTCGGACCCCATCGTGGCGTAGGTGCTCATGCGGAGCGGGGGCTCCGTCCCCGAAGCGCCCCCAGGCGCTGAAGAGGGGGCACTCCCCCGCGAGCATGAGCACGAAGCCGCGTATCCGCTGTGGCATCCGCTTCCTAATGCGCCCGTGGGATAATCGCCCTATGAGTTTTTCTGAGTTCACGCGTGCACCTGAGGTTTCGGCTGAGTTTGCGGGCCGGGTGCGCGGCCTGCTGTGCGCGTCCGCGCTGGGTGACGCGCTGGGCTATCCCATTGAGCTGTTGTCGGCGGAGCAGATTGCGGAATGTAATCCGAAGCCCTGGGAGGCGGCGTACGGTGAGCTGCTGATCAGCGATGATACCCAGTTGACCTGCTACACCCTAGATGGCCTGACCGAGGTTCTGGAGTGGAATAACGAGGGTGCGGCGGCGGATGAGCTGGCCTGCCTGTGGTTGGCGTATTTGCGGTGGTTCCGCGGTATTGGCGAGGCTCTGCCGGAGGCTGCTCCGCTTTCTTTGGATCGTGAAATTGACGGGTCGAACGAGTTGACGGCTCGTCGCGGTCCGGGTGCTGCGACGTTGCGGGCGTTGGGTACCGGTGAGATGCAGCTGGTGTCGAAGTCGGTGAACCCTGATGCTCTGGGTAGCGGCGCGCTGGTGCGTTCGGCGGCTTTGGGGCTGTTGCCGGTGGCTCAGGAGCGCACGGTGGTCATGTTGGCGGTGCGTGGTGCGGCGTTGACGCACGGCCACCCGGAGGCTTTAGTGTCAGCGGCGGCATACGCGCTGCTCATCCGCGATTTGTTGGCTGCTCCCTCCGATTCGTTTGGCGCGTTGCTGGACTCTGCGCGTCGTGTGGTGTCGTGGTGCGGTTCGGTTGCCGGGGATGATGCAATTCCGGGTGACGGTTCCCGTACCGTGGAGTCGCTGAATCGTGCCCTCGACCTGCTTGAGCTCGGCGTTAAGCCGGTGCCGCAGGCTGCGGCTGAACATTTTGGTACGGGCTGGACTGCCCCGGAGTTGCTGGGTACGGCGGTCTGGTGTGCGGCGGATGCTCTGAGGATTCTGCCGGCCGATGCCGCCGATGCGACGGTGCGTGACGCCCTGTTTGAGGGGCTGTGCCGTGCGGTGTCGGTGGATTCTGATTCGGATTCGGTGGGTGCGATGACGGCGGCGTTGTGGGCGGCGGCCGGTCTGCCGGTGGGGCAGGAGCCTGCGGGTGATGCTTGGTCGGAGGCGCTGGGTCGTGTCCGCGGCTTGGACCAGGTTGAGGCCGTGGCGGGCCGCTACCTGCGCCAGCTGGGCCTGTAGCAGTGCTGAACCTCAACGGCGCAACCTTAACGGCTTAGCGGACATGCGTAGCGGGCGAGGTATATCTTCGCAGGACTGCATGCGTAACTATCTCTACGTAGCCGCAAAGTAACCGAACGTTGACGGCGTAGCGGACATGCGTAGCGGGGGCTCCGTCCTCAAGGCGCTCAGCGCCGCAGAGGGGGCGCTCCCCCGCGAGCATTGTCCGCAAGCCGGCTGCGCAGAGCATAGTCTGCATGCCGTCGCAATAAACAGCCCATAAACACAGAAAAGGCTCTCCGGTATCTCGGAGAGCCTTCTCTGTATGTGCAACTAAACCTTACGGCGTAGCCGGTCACGCGGAGCGGGGGCTCCGTCCTCGAAGCGCCCCCAGGCGCTGAAGAGGGGGCACTCCCCCGCGAGCATCGTCCGCGTGCCGGTCGTGCAGAACGGTGCCGCGAGCCAAGCTACACGAGCATCCGCCCGTATATTAGAACCACTAGTCAGGAACTTTTAGTCCAGGTAGTCGCGCAGTACCTGCGAACGCGACGGGTGGCGGAGCTTAGACATGGTCTTCGACTCGATCTGGCGGATTCGTTCGCGGGTCACACCGTAGACCTTACCAATCTCGTCGAGGGTCTTGGGCTGGCCGTCGGTCATGCCGAAGCGCATTGCGACCACGCCCGCTTCACGCTCGGAGAGGGTGTCGAGCACGGAGTGGAGCTGTTCCTGCAGAAGGGTGAAGGACACCGCGTCTGCGGGGACGACTGCCTCGGAGTCCTCAATGAGGTCGCCGAACTCAGAGTCGCCGTCTTCACCGAGGGGGGTGTGCAGGGAGATGGGTTCGCGGCCGTATTTCTGGACTTCGATGACCTTTTCAGGGGTCATGTCGAGTTCCTTGCCGAGCTCCTCGGGGGTGGGTTCGCGCCCGAGGTCCTGGAGCATCTGGCGCTGCACGCGGGCGAGCTTGTTGATGACCTCGACCATGTGCACGGGGATGCGGATGGTGCGGGCCTGGTCTGCCATGGCGCGGGTGATGGCCTGGCGGATCCACCAGGTGGCGTAGGTGGAGAACTTGAAGCCCTTGGAGTAGTCGAACTTTTCAACGGCGCGGATGAGGCCGAGGTTACCTTCCTGGATGAGGTCGAGGAAGAGCATGCCGCGGCCGGTGTAGCGCTTGGCAAGGGAGACGACGAGGCGCAGGTTGGCTTCGAGCAGGTGGTTCTTAGCTCGCTTGCCGTCGTGGATGACCCAGCGCATGGCCTTCTTGAGGTCTTTGTCCATGTCGGGGTTTTCGGCAAGCTTGTGTTCTGCGTAGAGGCCAGCCTCGATGCGCATGGCGAGGTCAACTTCCTGCTGCGCGTTGAGCAGAGAGACCTTACCGATCTGCTTGAGGTAGTCCTTGACGGGGTCGGCGGTTGCGCCGGGGGTGACGACGCGCTGTGCGGGTGCGTCGTCGTCGTCGCTGGCGGTGAGGACGAAGCCGGAGCCCTTGGCTGCTACAGCCTCGGCAGCTTTCTTTTCTTCCTTCTTGGCGACGGTGGCTTCGTCTTCTTCGGGTTCTTCGTCTGCGTCGGGGGTTTCGAGAACGTCGTCGAGTTCGAGGTCGAATTCGTCTTCGGTCTTCTTGCGTCGTCCGCCGGTCTTGCGCTTGGTGGTTGCTTTAGCGGTGGTTTTGCGGGTGCGCTTGGGCTTGTCAGCGGTTGCAGTGTCTTCTGCGGTGGTAGTCTTGGTTGCCTTGGTGGCGCGGGTGGTCTTGGCGGCGGTTTCTTCGGTTGCGTCGCCGGTTGCAGTCTTCTTGCTGGGTGCAGGTGCCACTAGTACCCTTTCTGGCTTGTGTTGGGGTGCTTTGTCTGCAAAACACCTAAGACCCTGTCAAGTCTATGCTGGCGTCCTCTTCGGTGTGTTTGCGACTCTGGAACCGTTCAACGCTACGGGGCGGGTTTTCCGCTTGCGTTGGTTGTTGGTGTAGTGCCGCGGCTCATTGTGGTGAGCTGTTTGAGGGCGCGCTATAGCGCATCGACTGTACGGGGTCAATATATAAGTATTGCAGATTTTTGGGTGCTTTCAACTTGACTGGCCGTAGGTCGGGGTGTTTTTGCGGGGCTTGAGGGTGCTGATGGTGGTCCCTTCGGTGAGCGCGTCGGTATTGGCACGCCGAGCGGTGAGCCAGGCGGGGCAGGTTCCGGTGGCGAGTCGCGCATCGATGATGTTGGGGCTGAGGTGAGGGTCGTGGAGCTGCGCCTCGTGGCGCAGCAGGTTGGCGTAGGTGCTGTGCCCCTTGAGCCAGTTAATCCAGGCTTGTAGGGTGCGTAGGGCGCTGTACTCTGCGGTGTTGGAGCTCGGGATGAGGAGGCTGGTGAGAAGCTCGAGGGCGTTGAGACGGTGGTGGTCGGGTGCTTCGGCGGCGACTGATCCGGCGAGCGCTGCACGGTAGTGGTTGAGGGCCGCGAGGCGCTGGGGGTCGCTCATGTAGGTGCTGTTGTTGAGCTGTTGGATGATGTGCTGGTCGCGGTTTTCTTCCTCTGCGGTCGGCGCTTCCCCGCGTGTTTCGGCGATGTAGGGAGGAAGCATGCCGTCGTTGTATTCGCGAAGGGTTTCTTCGTGCAGTAGGGAGCTTTCGGCGAGGTCGATTCCATCGAGCTCGGTGAAGGTCCAGCGTTCGAGGTTGGCGGTTTGGATGGTGCGGTGGGTTCGGCGAATCCAGTCTTGCCATTGGTTGCATTTGGCGGGGACGGTACGCACGGCGGGCCCCTCACCGGCTAGGGCCGCGGTGAAGCTGCGCGGCATGCGGGCTTTTCGGGTGAGGCGTGTGCCGTAGTGGGGCGGTTCGATGGGCTCTTCGTGGGGCTCGCTGATGGGTGCGGTGCCGCCGAGGGCGTAGTAAATGTAATCGGTGGTATACCGCTGGAGGGTGAGTACCTGTTGGGTCCGGTCGAGGCCGTATCCGGCAAGGTAGGCTAGGGTTTCTGAGTTGAGGATTTCGAGGGTGCTGTGCGCTTCAAAGGCGTTGGTGAGGGTACTGGGCTGTAGGGATGCGCGTAGGTGCCCCGCAACCTCGGCGGGGATGAGCTCGCGGAGGGTGTCGCCGATGGTGTGTTCATTGAGTTCGGGCGGGGTGTTGAGGTAGGGCTCGACGGCGCTGATGGCGGTTTCCCAGTAGCAGAGGTCGAGCTGGGTCTGGCGGTAGGCGCGGTCGGTGGTGGTGATCGGGACGCGTTGGGTGCGGGTTGCGCTCCAGAGTTCGGTGGCGGATTCCCAGTCCTCGCGTGTATCGGGACTGTTGGTTGTGTCGGTGTCCCAGGGGCTCCGGGCGAAGTTGCCGGTTGCGTCGGGTGCGATGCTGTCACCGAGGCTGGTTCGCCATGCCTGGTAGCAGCTGGTGTGGAGGTCTTCGATGGGTCCGAGGAGGGTGAGCGCTTCCATGCGGTCGTTGAGGGCCCACACGGTGGCGGCGCCGGCGTAGATGATGTCTTCGCAGCGTCGTTCGCCGACGATGCGCGGGTCGAAGAGCATGTGTGCCCAGGAGCTGATGCGACTTTGCGTGGTGATGTCGGCGCCGACTTCGTGCAGGTTTGCGGCGCTTCGGGTGGCGGGGTCGAGCTGGCGTTGGCGCACTGCGTTATCCCCATCGACGATGATGGCGTAGAAGCGGTTGAGGGGTGCCCCGTCGTATTCGGTGGGGATCATGGTGAAGAGGCCGGTGAGGTACACGGCGCGGTGGCTGTCCGGCAGTGGTTCTTCGGGCAGGTTGACGCGCAGGCTGGGGCCGAGAACGGAGTCGTGGGCGGTAAGGATGATGAGGGAGCGTTCGGGCCAGTATCCGTTGTGGTGGAGGGCGTGGCTGAGGATGTCATACTCGTTGGAAATCGTGGGAGGTGCGGGGCTCGGGGTACCGTTCGGGAGGCTATTTCGGGTGTCAGGGTTCTGAGTTTCGTGGTGGTTATTCATGGTTCCACGATGTCAGGTGCGCCGCTTTGGTAGCTGTTAAAGAAAAAATCTGTGGATATCTCCTCCATCGAGGGGCAGAAAATCCACAGATTTGTTCGTTTTGTTCGGTTTTTTGGGCATTGCACCGCGGCAGTTCCGTCACATTCGGTCATGAACGCCCCACTGTATGGCCGGCTGGAGGGTCATAGGCTGAAGGCATGTCTCCCCGTCGCCCGACGCGCACTTCGACGAATCGCCTAGCGTTCGTCTAGCGCTCGCCTAGTGTTCGTCCAGGAAACGTTCGAAGAGAGCACCGATCTCGTCGCGGCTCGGAATATTGTTGGCGTCCCGTCGCGACAGCGGAATGGCGATATCCGAGGTGCGGTAGTTCTCGTCGTAGTTCTCTTCCATGGTCGTAATCATGCGCCCGATTTCGGGGTTCTGCTTGACCTGGTCGTTAATCTGCCCGTGCACGTGACGAG
Source organism: Rothia mucilaginosa (assembly GCF_901875305.1). Classification (GTDB taxonomy): domain Bacteria; phylum Actinomycetota; class Actinomycetes; order Actinomycetales; family Micrococcaceae; genus Rothia. The sequence goes on along the minus strand of NZ_CABFLY010000005.1, from coordinate 144,001 downwards.
CGGCCTCGCGCAAATCATCGGTGGGTAGCGAGAGATGCGCGGCCATGCCCACATGCTCGAGGGCGGTGAGGGTGCCCTGCGGCAGGTCGGCCTCGGAGATGTACTGCGGAATGTTCACGCCGAATCCCACGGTATCGAAGCCGTCGTCGGTGAAGAGCACTTCGAGCAGGTTGGTGACGGTTGCGTGCAGGTCCGCGGTGGGCTTCCACGGCGAAATGCCGCGAATCAGATCCTTGCGGGAGCCGTGCGCGGTGACGGGGAAGGGTCGGGTATGCGGCACGGGCATGGGATAGGCCGAAACCAGTACGATCAGCGAAGGCTGCAGGCGTCGCACGATGCCGAGCAGGGCCTTCTGAAAACGTTGCCACTGCAGGTCCGGTTCGGCGCCGGTGAGCAACAGGAAGGGCTGGTCGAGGCTGTCTTCGACGGCGTAGAGCTTGAGCTGCGGGTACTGCGGCTTCTCGAAGTGATCCTTCTCGTAGTGCACGAAGGGGCGGCGGGCGCGGTAGTTGTGCAACTGGTCGCTGTCGAACTCGACGATTTCAATGTTTTTCAGCTCGCTGAGGAGCACCTGTCCGAGCTGGCCGGCGGTGGACCCCGCATCCTGCGGGCTGGAGAGGGCAATGACGAGGGTCAGCCCGTGCATCCGCGGATCGTCAAGGATTTTGGTGTTAGCTAAGTAGAGGTCTTCGGGATTGAGCATGGCAGCCTCCTCACTATGAATCTGTTCGGTTTGCCTTGCGGTGTTTCTTCGCGGGGCTGGCCGACGCGTCTTTCTGTCAACAGACGCTTTCCGTAGTCTTTCATTCTAATGCTAAGAAGGTTGCGTCGGCTTCTCTCTCGGTGTTTTCTCGCGACGGGTGAACGGTTTACCCCGAATGAGTCAAAGGGTAGTGGAACCTCGCTGGCTGCTCGCGGGCTTGCTCATCGCTCCTCTGCCCTATCCGGTAGAGTAGAAACGAGTAGTCCGCGTACTTTGACGCGGCGCATTCCACCTCTACGCGCGCATCGTGTTGAGCGGTTCGCCAGCCTCAGGTGGGATGGTTTCAAGAAGACATACGCAAAGGAGTAACGATGTCTCTGTCCCTGTCGATTCACAGCACCAATCTTGAGGCGCTGGAGGCTGACGTTCTGGTCCTGGGTGTTTTGAAGGGCTCCGAGGGCCCGTACCTGGCTCCAAACTCGCTGTCTGAGGATTCCGTTGAGGGTATCAACGAGCTGTTGGAGGCGCTGGGCGCTTCGGGTGATCCTGATCAGCTGTTGCGTCTGCCGGGGCTTGAGGATTCGGGTGCCGGTGTTGTGGCCTTGGCTGGCTTGGGTTCTGACCAGGCTAGTGGTCAGGAGCGTCTGGATGCTCTGCGCTACGCCGCGGGTTCGGCAAGCCGTCAGTTGGCTGGTTCTGCCGAAGAGATTGCCTTCGATTTCGGCTTGTCCGCTGCGGATGAGATTGAGGCCGTTGCGCACGGTGCCGTGCTGGGTAATTTCATCGAGGAGGGTCTGCGTGGTAAGACCAAGGATTCGATTAAGGAAGAGATTGAGTCCGTCCTGATTATCTCTTCGATTGATCCGGAGGAGGCAGAGCCCGCTCTGGTGCAGGCCCTGGTTCTGGGTGAGACCACGAAGGATGCACGCCGCCTGGTGAACCTGCCCCCGTCGCACCTGTACCCCGAGACTTTCGGTGAGTTTGCGGCTGAGCTGGCCGAGGATTACGCAAATGTTGAGGTTGAGCTCTTCCACTACGACCGTCTGGTTGAGGAGGGCTTTGGCGGCATCGCTGGCGTTGGTCAGGGTTCGCCTCGCAAGCCTGTTCTGGCTGTGGTGAAGTACGTTCCTGAGAACCCGCAGGCTCACGTGGCGCTGGTGGGTAAGGGCATCACCTTTGATTCCGGTGGTAACTCGCTGAAGCCCGCTGCTTCGATGATGACCATGAAGTGCGATATGGCCGGTGCCGCAGCCGTGCTGAACGCCGTGGTGGCCTCCGCTGAGCTGGAGGTTCCGGTGGCCGTGACCGGTTACCTGTGCCTGGCCGAGAACATGCCCGGCGGCCACGCCCTGCGCCCCGAGGACGTCATCACCATGCGCGACGGCCGCACCGTCGAGGTGCTGAACACCGATGCCGAGGGTCGTCTGGTGATGGCGGACGGTATCGCGCTGGCTTCGGAGACTAAGCCGGACGTCATCTTGGATATTGCTACCCTGACTGGTGCCGCTATGGCCGCTCTGGGCCTGCGGACCGCCGCTTTGCTGGGTGATGAGCAGATTCGTGAGCGTGTGCAGGTTGCCGGTGCATCCGCTGGCGAGTCTTACTGGCCTATGCCCTTGGAATCGCACCTGCGCAAGAACCTGAACTCTCAGGTCGCCGATATTAAGAACATCGGTTCACGTTACGGTGGTGCTCTGACTGCTGGCCTGTTCCTGAAGGAGTTCGTGGGCGAGGGTATTCCGTGGGCGCACTTGGATATTGCGGGTCCTGCGTTCAATGAGGAAGCCCCCTACGGTTACACCCCGAAGGAGGGCACCGGCTTCGGTACCGCTACCCTGGTGAACTTCATCCAGTCCTACGCCAAGTAGAAGATCTGGCGGCGCGGGGACTCTTTCGTAAGCTTCCTTATCTGCGGAGTCCCTGTTGATCACCAAATCTTTGATAGTGGGATGCGCGAGAGGCGCCCCAGCCAACCCGGCTGGGGCGCCTCTCGCGCCATGTTGAGGTCATTTCCGCCTTTTCCGGGGTCTCGATGGCGGGAGTTTCTTTTCCTTCTCTTTACGTTCTCTGCGCCTTCATGCTAGAACGACCCGGGTGGAGTGTCCAGCATGCTATACACCTCGAATTTTTGGCCGCTTTACGGGATTATTTAGCTAAAAACTACCCTGAGTGAACTTAAAGCAGCGGTATCGGGGGTATTGTTGTATTAAGTGTTTTTCTGCGTACGCGGATGGGCGCGCGTCTTTTGATACGGGTCTGCTGTGTGTGCCGGGGAACCTACCAATAGGTAAGAACTCATTGCACGGGGTCGTACCCCACCAACTATGCAAGGGAGCAATATCGTGGCTCAAGAATTCGATATCCTCATCCTCGGCGGCGGTTCCGCTGGCTACTCTGCAGCTATTCGCGCACGCCAGCTGGGCTTCACCGTCGGTCTGGTTGAGAAGGAAAAGGTCGGCGGCACCTGCCTGCACACCGGCTGCATCCCCACCAAGGCCTACCTGCACGCCGCTGAGCTGGCTGAGGATGCCCGCGAGGCATCCAAGGTCGGTGTTAACGCTGTTCTGCAGTCCATCGAGATGGGCAAGGTGCGCGACTACAAGGACGGCATCGTCTCCGGTAAGTTCAAGGGTCTTGCTGGCCTGCTGAAGATGAAGGGCATCGAGATCATTGCCGGCGAGGGCAAGCTCACCGCTCAGGACACCATCACCGTTAACGGTGTGGAGTACAAGGGTAAGAACATCATCCTGGCTTCCGGTTCGGTCTCCAAGACTTTCGGTCTGCCCATTGAGGGCCGCGTCCTGACCTCCACCGAGGCTCTGGAGATGGACTACCTGCCCAAGAGCGCTATCGTGCTCGGCGGCGGTGTGATTGGTTGCGAGTTTGCATCCATGTGGAACGCTATGGGCGTTGACGTCACCATCATTGAGGGTCTGCCCCACCTGGTTCCGAACGAGGATCCGGCCATCATCAAGGTTCTGGAGCGTGCCTTCAAGAAGCGCGGCATCAAGTTCAACACCGGTACCTTCTTCGAGAAGGTCGAGCAGAACGCTAACGGCGCTAAGGTCACCCTGGCAGACGGTAAGGTCTTCGAGGCTGACATCGTTCTGGTTGCTGTTGGTCGTGGCCCGAACACTGCAAACATGGGCTACGAGGAGCAGGGCATCCCCATGGACCGCGGCTTCGTCCTGGCTAACGAGCGTCTGCACACCGGCGTGGGCAACATCTACGCTGTGGGCGACATCGTCCCCGGCGTTCAGCTGGCTCACCGCGGTTACCAGCAGGGTATCTTCGTTGCTGAGGAAATCGCTGGCCTGAACCCCACCGTTGTTGAAGACATCAACATCCCCAAGGTCACCTTCTGCGATCCCGAGATTGCATCTGTCGGCTACTCCGAGCCTAAGGCTAAGGAGAAGTTCGGTGCTGACAACGTTGAGACCGCCGAGTACAACCTGGCTGGTAACGGTAAGTCCGCTATCCTGGGCGCCACCGGTATCGTCAAGGTTGTTCGCCAGAAGGACGGCCCCATCGTTGGTGTTCACGCCATCGGTAAGCGCATGGGTGAGCAGATTGGTGAGGCTCAGATGTGGGTTGCTTGGGAAGCATTCCCCGAGGATGTTGCCAAGTTCATCCACGCACACCCGACTCAGAACGAGTCTCTGGGTGAGGCAGCTATGCTCCTGAACGGCACCCCGTTGCACAGCGCATAATCCAGGCGCCCCTATTTTTACTGGCTGGTGCTTTTGCATCGGCTTAGTTACGACCTTTTAGGTCATAGGCGGTAACGGGCGTATCCGCTGAACTACGCCCTGCACCCGGATGCGCATCCTCCGGTTTTGAGCCGGGGTGCGCATCCGGGTTGCCGCCCACATTTTTCTAGTTCAAGCATTCACCAAGGAGAACGGGAAAGATTATGTCCCACACCGTAGTACTGCCCGCACTGGGCGAGTCCGTGACCGAAGGTACCGTCACCCGCTGGCTCGTAGAGGTCGGCGACACCATTGAGGTTGACGCCCCCCTGGTTGAGGTTTCCACCGACAAGGTTGACACCGAGGTTCCCTCCCCCGTAGCAGGCGTTGTCGAGCAGATTCTCGTTCCTGAGGACGAGGACGTCGAGGTTGGCGCTGCTCTGGCTATCATTGGCGACGGTTCCGGCGCTGCAGCTCCGGCCGCTCCCGCCGCTGCTGCTGCTCCGGCCGCTCCCGCTGAGCCTGCCGCTGCTCCCGCTGCTGCTCCGGCTGCTGGCTCCGCTTCCGGTACCGAGGTTCTGCTGCCCGCTCTGGGCGAGTCCGTGACCGAGGGCACCGTGACCCGCTGGCTGAAGGAAGTTGGCGAGCAGGTTGAGGTTGACGAGCCCCTGGTTGAGGTTTCCACCGACAAGGTTGACACCGAGGTTCCCTCCCCCGTTGCAGGTACCCTGCTCGAGATCCGCATCCCCGAGGATGAGGACGCCGCTGTTGGCCAGGTTCTGGCTATCATCGGTGACGCTTCCGCTGCTGCAGCTCCGGCCGCTCCGGCTCCCGCAGCTGCACCGGCCGCTGCTCCTGCTGCTCCGGCTCCGGCCGCAGCTCCCGCTGCACCTGCCGCTCCGGCAGCTGCTGAGGGTGAAGCATACGTGACCCCGCTGGTCCGTAAGCTCGCTAAGGACAACGGCATCGACCTGTCCACCGTGAAGGGTACCGGTGTTGGTGGCCGCATCCGCAAGCAGGATGTTCAGGCTGCTATCGCTGCCAAGGGTTCCGCAGCTCCCGCAGCTGCTCCCGCCGCAGCTGCTGCTCCGGCAGCAGGCTCCGCAAAGGCTGCACACACCTTCGAAGTTTCCCCCAAGCGTGGCACCGTCGAGAAGACCGCACGCATCCGCCAGGTCATTGCAAAGCGTATGCGCGAGTCCCTGGACATCTCCACCCAGCTGACCCAGGTCACCGAGGTTGACGTGACCCGTGTTGTTCAGCTGCGTGCAAAGGCTAAGGACGGCTTCGTTGCTCGCGAGGGCGCAAAGCTGACCTTCCTGCCCTTCTTCGTCCAGGCAACCGCTGAGGCTCTGCAGCAGCACCCCGCTCTGAACGCTTCCATGACCGAGGACTACAAGCAGATTACTTACCACGGCTCCGAGAACATCGCTATTGCTGTGGACACCCCCAAGGGTCTGCTGGTTCCCGTCATCAAGAACGCTTCCGACCTGGGCATTGCTGGCCTGGCAAAGGCTATTGGCGACCTGGGTGGCCGCGCACGTACCGGCGACATCTCCCCCGAGGAGCTGTCGGGTTCGACCTTCACCATCACCAACATTGGTTCCTTCGGTGCACTGTTCGACACCCCGATCATCAACCAGCCGAACGTTGCAATTCTGGGTACCGGTTCTATCGTGAAGCGCCCCATGGTTGTTAAGGATGTTGACGGTAACGACGTTATCGCTATCCGCTCCATGTGCTACCTGTCCCTCACCTACGACCACCGCGTGGTCGACGGTGCAGACGCAGGTCGCTTCCTGCACACCGTCAAGACCCGCCTGGAGGAGGCAAACTTCGAGTCTGAGCTGGGCCTCTAAGACCTGCGTAGATTCAAGGAAGTTTCCTTGCGGCGGTACCCTGACGGGTAACCGAGCGTAGCTCCCCGGTTTTTCCGATGGCACGTAAAAGCGGCGGCCCCATCCACTTCGGTGGGTGGGGCCGCCGCTTTTTGTATCTCTATAATGCAGGGGTTACAGGGTTACACGGGTTCGGCGCGGATGATTTCCCAGCCTTGCTCTCCGCGGTGTAGCTCAAAGATAACTTTTTGGCGAGTGACACCGTTTTCTTCGCTGAGCTTGCGGGCCTGTTTTTCTTCCGCACTGGGCCGGTAGCCGGATGCTGAAATCACCGCGACGACGCGCAGGTCCGCTCCGTCTCCGGCGGAATCTTCGATGCGTTCGAGGGTGAGTTCGGCTCCGCCTCGGGCGCGGCGTTCGCGGTTACGCTGGTCGAGGAGGGCTCTCAGCACCGCCTCTGGATTTTCGTGTGTCCTATCCCCCGTCTCTGATACGTCGGGAGTATCACGGGCTACGGGTGATTCGGTGGAGACAGCATGTACCCGGGCCGAGGCTTCCCCCGCTCCCCCGTTAAGCACCAGCGTGCTTGCAGAGGCCGCGAGCACAGCCAGGGTCAATGCAGTAACACCTATCCGCGTCGAGGTGCTAAAGCGCGGGCTTTTCGTGGAGCTTCTGTTATCACCCGCAACGAGGCTTACGAGCCACCGGATGGGAGTGAGGGGAAGTAATCTCCCGGAGGCACGCCTTATCGACCTTCCGCGTTGTTTGATAATCCCGAGGGATTCCAAGGTTTTGCGGATCTTCTCTTGGGTTTTCTCGAGCGGGGTGTTTCTCATGTTGCCCTCTTGCTGCGGGGCGGTGGGTATCAGCATCCGGGCACGTTCGGAGCAGCTGAGGTACACGTTAATGGGTCTGAAGTTGCAGTCGAGATTAAGCACAGGTCTTAAACCGATGCGAGCCAGTTGGGCGGCGGGAGCATCCAGTAGGTACTCGAGGGCGCGGCCGAGGCTTCGGGCTTGATTGGTTTCGGTTTTTGTTCTGGGGCTAAGACGCAGGCTAAGGGGTACGCGGGCGGCGGTTGGCTCGGGGTTGTACCCGCAAGCGGCATACCAGAGCAGGGCGGCAGCGGAGCGTACGTACTCTCCCACCCAGACGTAGCGTGTGAGTTCCGTGTTCTTTTGGAGGTCGTGCTCCGGGCCAAGGTAGGAGCTCTCGGGGAGTAGTAGCCGGGGTTTGCCGCTGGCTGTGAGCCCCACATACTCGGCGGAGATTATGGCGTGGCGTTCACCCGCTTCACGTAGGGTCTCGATGGATTCTTGCAGGGCGCAAGCCAGGGTTAGAAGCTCTTCGATTTCTAGCGAGCGCATGGCCAGCAATCGGTCCAGTGTTCCTGCATCAAACGGTTCGTAGTAGAGGCTTACTGCGTTGTTTTCGTCTGAGGGGCTAACTTTCCCGTAGATTCGTGCAAGCCCCGGGCCGTTTGGGGGCATCGTGGCCATCGGTTTTCCCGGGTTGTTGAGGATGCGCAGGGTGTAGCGTCCCGGGCGCAGAACCGGTTCTCCGGTACGCATTCCAAAGGGGCAATCAACAATGTGCAGGGTACCCAGGGATGTGTTTCCGATGGTTTCGAGCGGGAATACTTCATCGCTATTCATAATATAAGAGTATCAAATTATATTAAATAACTTTATTAGACACGCAAAGGTTAAATTTCAGCGCCTATGCACCATCTTCTGGCACTTTTCGCTCACCCTCACGCAAAGCGTTGCGATGCCTCGTGTTCGCTCACCATATGATTCAGGGCTCCCTAATTTTTATCAGCTCATCCACAGGTCTAATGTAGAAGTATGTCTGTGACTATTGAACGAGTGGGCTTCGCCCCGAACTATGTGAACTATGTCGAGTGCCTCGAGAACCAGTACCGCATCCATGATGAGGTGGCCAACCGCACCCGCCAGAACACCATTCTTCTGCTGGAGCATGAGCCCGTCATCACGGCCGGTAAGCGCACCGAAGACCACGAGTATCCCGCAGATAAATCCACCCCGGTCGTCAAGATTGACCGCGGTGGCAAGCTCACGTGGCACGGCCCGGGTCAGCTGACCGCCTACCCTATCCTTCGCCTACCCGAGCCCATTGACGTGGTAGCCTACGTGCGCATCGTCGAGGAAATTATTATCAATGTCTTGGCGGGCTTGGGTATTAAGGGTGAGCGCGTCGAGGGTCGTAGCGGCGTGTGGATTCTGGGTGATGGCAAGACTCAGGATAAGAAGATTGCCGCTCTGGGTATGCGCGTTTCGCGTAACACCACGATGCACGGCTTCGCCATCAACTGCTGCAACGACCTTGAGCCCTTTGCTCAGTTCATCCCCTGTGGCATTAGCGATGCGGGCGTCACCTCAATTTCGGAGCAGCTCGGTCGCACCGTCACTCCTGCAGATATTTTGGAGCCGCTTGAGGCAGAACTGGTAAAGTACCAGGACCGTTTGGCTGAATCTTTCGAGCCTATTAGCGCCTAAGTAACTGGCCCGTCACCTGCACGTCATATATTAAACTCACTTACACTTACGCCGTACCGGGCGTAGAATAGGACGTGGCCCGAATGAGCAGAGGGCACGTCGAACCCAAGGAGAAGACTTTTGAGCACCAAGCCTGACGGACGCAAGCTGTTGCGTGTGGAGGCTCGCAATGCCGAGACCCCCATCGAGAAGAAGCCTCACTGGATTAAGACCAAGGCCATTGTCGGCCCTGAGTACAACGAGATGCGTGAGCTGGCTCGTGGTCAGGGCCTGCACACCGTGTGTGAAGAGGCTGGTTGCCCCAATATTTACGAGTGCTGGGAAGACCGCGAGGCTACCTATTTGATTGGTGGCTCCGAGTGCACCCGTCGTTGCGACTTCTGCAATATTGCGACCGGTAAGCCCGTCGCAGTGGACTACGCAGAACCCTTCAAGGTGGCAAAGAATGTGAAGGTCATGGGTCTGCGCTACGCTACCGTGACCGGCGTGGCCCGTGATGATCTGGAGGACGGCGGTGCGTGGCTGTATGCAGAGACCACCCGCCAGATTCACAAGATGTGCCCGAACACCGGTGTTGAGATGCTCGTTCCCGACTTCAAGGGTGTTCCCGAGCACGTCCAGAAGGTGATTGACGCTAAGCCCGAGGTGTTCGCGCACAACCTGGAGACCGTCCCCCGCATCTTCCGTCAGATTCGTCCCGCGTTCCGTTACGAGCGTTCTCTGGACGTCATTACCCAGGCGAAGGAAGGTGGCATGGTCACCAAGTCCAACCTGATTCTGGGTATGGGTGAGACCGACGACGAGATTTACGAGGCTCTATGCGACCTGCACGATGCTGGTTGCGACATCATTACCCTCACCCAGTACCTGCGCCCCGGCCCGCTCTTCCACCCCATCGAGCGTTGGGTGAAGCCGCAGCAGTTCGTGGACTTCGCAAACATGGCGGAGGAGATTGGCTTTGCCGGGGTTATGGCAGGCCCGATGGTTCGTTCTTCCTACCGTGCGGGTCGTCTGTGGGCTCGTGCGATGCGTAAGAACGGCTACCCCATCCCTGAGAATCTCTCCCACATTGAGAGTGAGGGTGCTGCCCTGCAGGAAGCCTCTTCTCTGGTGGCTGCGGGCTACTAAGCCGTTTCAGATTCTGTCTGAGAGTGTGGAGGCTCCCCAAACCCGGTGTTCAGCTGGTGTTCGGGGAGCCTCCATTTTATACCCCGGTCTTTGTGCGGGTAGGGTAAACTAGATAAATTGCAGGCACACTGCATCGTTACGTCACTATGGTTCCGTGAGCGTTTGAGGCGCTTCGGGGCCGCGGAAGAACCACCGAGGAAGACATCGTGGCAGATAAGCGCGAAGAGAAGAAAAAGAAGAAGAAGGAACGCACTCCGGGCACTTTCGCCCAGATGAAGCAGGTCTACCAGATGACCAAGAAGTCCGACCCGAAGATTGGTTGGATTCTGAGCCTGGCCGCCCTGGGCACCCTCCTGGTCTTTATCCTCATTGGCGTTGCTCTGGGTAACTGGATTACCTTCCTGATTCTGGGTCTGGGCGCTGCTGCTGTCGTGGCAATGCTGATTCTGAGCCGTCGTGCGGAGGCCGCTGCTTTCTCGCAGATTGAGGGCCAGCCTGGCCGAAGCGGTGCAGCCATGAACTCGGTGCGTCGAGGCTGGCAGGTTGAGGAGCAGCCGGTGGCCGCTAACCGCAACCAGGATATGGTGTTCCGTGCACTGGGTCGTCCCGGTATCGTGCTGGTGACTGAGGGTCCCCACAGCCGCGTGAATGCTCTGGTGAGCACCGAGAAGAAGCATTTGAATCGTGTGGCTCCCGGCGTGCCTGTGCACGTGATTGAGACCGGTCATGATGAGGGCCAGGTGGAGCTCAAGGACGTCGTGAAGACTATGAACAAGCTGCCCAAGGCTCTGACCCAGCAGGAGGTGCAGGCGGTGGGCGGTCGTTTGAAGACCCTGAACCACATGCGCAACCCGATGAACGGCCTTCCCAAGGGTATTGACCCGATGCGTGCACGCCCCGATCGCCGTGCGATGCGCGGCCGTTAGGTAACGCTTCTGAGGGCCCCGACTTCTCCCCTGTGGAGGGGTCGGGGCCCTCATTGTGTCTAAGGCCGGTATTGTGAGTAGTGTCCCGCTGTCAGTCGTGAATGATGAGGGGTTAGGGGAGTACAGCGGCAGAGATGTTACCTGTTTCCCAAATTTGTAACATTGACGAAACACGTTAGTCATGCACCCGAAAAAAATACCCACTATGCTGGATATGTCCGGGTGATTCGTGATTCGCCCGAAACCGACACTAGACAAACAGGTTGAGCTGTCGCGGCGGGTTACGATTCTCCCTCCGCACTCAATCAAACAAGGAGCAGTCCTCATGTTTACCAGCCCTCAGGAAGTCCTCGATTTCATTAAGAACGAAGACATTGTCTTCGTTGACATCCGATTCACTGACCTGCCCGGTGTGCAGCAGCACTTCAACCTTCCGGCTAAGGCTATCGATGACAATTTCTTCGTCAACGGTCAGCTTTTTGACGGTTCTTCCATCCGCGGCTTCCAGGGCATCGCTGAGTCCGATATGCAGCTGATCCCCGATGTTCAGTCCGCATACGTTGACCCCTTCCGTCTCGAGAAGACCCTGGTCATCATCTGCTCCATCGTGAACCCCCGTACCGGTGAGCCCTACCACCGTGACCCCCGTGGCGTTGCTGAGCGTGCCGAGGCATACCTGCAGTCCACCGGCATTGCAGACACCGCGTTCTTCGCTGCCGAGGCTGAGTTCTTCGTCTTCGAGGATGTGCGCTACCAGGTCGAGCCGAACTCCGTGTTCTACAAGATTGACTCTGACGAGGCTCCTTGGAACAGCGGTCGCAAGGAAGAGGGCGGCAACCTGGGTAACAAGACCCCCATTAAGGGCGGTTACTTCCCTGTCTCCCCCATCGACAAGCAGGGTGACCTGCGTGACGCTATGAGCGTTGCTCTGGATGAGGTTGGCCTCGAGGTTGAGCGTAGCCACCACGAGGTGGGCGCAGCCGGCCAGGCAGAGATTAACTACAAGTTCGACACTCTGACCAAGGCTGCTGACGACCTGCTGAAGTTCAAGTACGTTATCAAGGGCACCGCGGATGCCTGGGGTAAGTCCGTAACCTTCATGCCGAAGCCCGTATTCGGCGACAACGGTTCCGGTATGCACTGCCACCAGTCGCTGTGGCAGAACGGTGAGCCGCTGTTCTACGACGAGCGCGGTTACGCTAACCTCTCCGACATCGCTCGCTGGTACATCGGCGGTCTGATTGAGCACTCTTCCTCTGTTCTGGCCTTCACCAACCCGACCGTGAACTCTTACAAGCGTCTGGTTCCCGGCTACGAGGCTCCCGTGAACATGGTGTACTCGCAGGGTAACCGTTCGGCTGGTATCCGTATTCCGATTACCGGCACCAACCCCAAGGCTAAGCGCCTTGAGTTCCGTGCTCCGGACCCCTCGGCTAACCCCTACTTCGCATTTGCTGCTCAGCTGATGGCTGGTCTGGACGGTATCCGCAACCGTATCGAGCCGCCCGCCCCGGTTGACAAGGACCTGTACGAGCTGCCCGCTGAGGAAGCTAAGGACATCAAGAAGGCTCCTGCTAACCTGGAGGCTGCTCTGGAGGCTCTCGAGGCTGACCACGACTTCCTGCTCGAGGGCGGCGTGTTCACCGAGGACCTGATTCAGGCCTGGATTGATTACAAGCGTAAGAACGAGCTGGAGCCCCTTTCGCTGGTTCCGCACCCGCTTGAGTACCAGCTGTACTACGGCGTCTAAGAGCTTGCTTCATTCAGTAGCTAGCCTGTGATTGTTCCCCGCATACCTATGAGGTGTGCGGGGAACAGTCGTTTATTGGGTTTCTTCTTCTACCGCAGTGGTGATTCAGGTACCTATTCCGGAGGCGGTGGTCCGCTCAGGGCGTGGGGCTGAGGATTCAGGGTGGCACGCCCCGTATTGCATGTTCTGAGTTGTGGCTGTTGGTTTAGGCTTATGCCTCGAATTTGCACTTAGAGTAACTCTAAGGATTAACCTAAAGATGCTGGCGTTCCTCCTACTTACGTCGTGCAACCGGGAGGGGCGCCAGCATCTTTATGCCTTAGTGCTGCTGAGACTTTAGAACCTGCTGGGCAATAATCCAGTCAAGCTTGCGGACATCTACCTTTCGCCCCAGCTTGATTTTGATGTATCCCACCTTTGTCCACAGAGCAATTTCACTGTTTACATCGAACAAGTTTCCGGCGTTCTCTGAAGACCACATATGAATCGAAGAGTAGGGCAGCGAGTACATTTCTACCTTTTTACCTGTTAGACCTTGAGCATCGCGGATGATGAGTCGGTGAGTGGTAAAAATCGCGGAATCACGAAAAGTAGCGAAGGCCGCGACAGCACTTTCGCCAGGCGTTAAAAGAGCTTGGGCATCCGGCGGTACAGGAATTTCTGATTGAAGGGTCCAGGTCATGATAGCTGCGATAGACATAGGAGTGTCTCCGAATCGTTGAGTGACAATAGCTTCATCAGTATAGAGCTTTATTATTTTATGTGCCCTCCCAACGGTTATCTGTTGGAGGGCCCGGCGCAAACGTTGAATACATTGATACGACAGGTTTATCCGCCGCTGCTATCGCCCCCTCCCCACACAATTTCATAGAGCGGCTTATTCGTTCTGCTCCTGCACGCCGCTTCTCTTAATGAGGTACGCTCATTGCCTAACTACGACGAAAGGACGAGCCCCTTTTGCTTTCCCAGCCTTGCACTCCCCCTCGTTTTCAGGCTAAACGTTTTGACAAGCTGACCCTCCGTGAGCTTCAGCAGATTCAGATCACCCGTTCCCTAGTTTTTACTGTGGGTCAGCAGATTCTAGCTCAGGAGCCAGACGAAGCAGATTTCGAGTCTGTTCATTTCTTCCATGCAGATGAGTCTGGGCGAATCCTGGCATATCTACGTCTCTTCGACCTTATGACGGTTGATGATGGCTATCATCGCCCTATCGAGGGCGCTTGGACTCTTGGACGGGTAGCGGTACGTGAGGAAGCACGCGGCACCGGCCTGGGGCGTGCTCTGCTGAGTGAAGCGATTGAATGGGTCAAGGAGAATACGGATGCCCGTCAGCTGGTGATTAGCGCCCAGTCATATCTCAAAGATAGCTACTACGGTGCAGCGGGGTTCGTGCAGGTGGGTGAGCCGTACCTTGAGGTCGGTATCGAGCATGTGGAGATGATTTTGAAGCTCTAAAATCTCATAGCGGGCGCAAAGAGCATGGGAGCATACCATAAGATACCATCTTTACAGGTCCCAGTACAGGTCCCAGGATTTTCACGGACGGGCGTACAATGGAAATGCGAGCGCCCGGCCTGCGTCACCTACGAATTCCTCGAGAAACGACATCACACGCCGTGTTCTCAGTGCCGCCCACCTGAGTGCCCTAACGCCTCCCGGGGCGAGCATCGCCGATGACCGACCGATTCGTCTGACGCCGCGTATCAACTGTCAACCAGGAGAAATACTATGGCATACCAGCCGACTATCCTAAACGGTGAAACCGTTTTTCGTAATGAAGTTTTCCAGACCGGTCTCATGTCCCAGCTACTGGACGGTATCTACGATGGTGAAATGACTATCGGTGAGCTCCTGAGCCACGGTAACTTTGGCGTGGGTACCTTCAACGGCCTCGACGGCGAGATGGTCGTCCTCGACGGCGTCTGCTACCAGGTACGTCACGACGGTTCCGTCTCCCTGCCCGATTTGCGCCAGCAGACCCCCTACGCTGTCGTTACCAACTTCGTGCCCATGATTAAGCGCGAACTACCGCAGAACCTGCTGCGTAAGTCTGCCTCGCAGATTCTGGATGACTTCACCGTCTCCAAGAACTACATGTACGCCATCAAGATTTACGGCGAGTTCGAGTGGGTCCGCACCCGCACCGTCATCAAGCAGGAGAAGCCCTACCCGAAGATGGTTGCGGCCACCGAGAATGAGGACATTGTCCAGTTCGACAACGTGACCGGTACGATTGTTGGCTTCCGCACCCCCATCTACGAGCAGGGTATTTCCGTGCCCGGTTGCCACGCCCACTTTATCGACGACGATCACGTTCAGGGCGGCCACGTGGTCGACTTCAAGCTGCGTTCGGCAAGCGTTGAGATTTGCCCCGGTACCGGCCTGCAGTTGCACCTGCCGCTGACCCCCGAGTTCTCCTCCGCTAACCTCTCCCCCGAGGACCTGGCCGATCAGATTTCCAAGGCTGAGAAGCACTAAGGGTCCTCTCTGCAAGCAACACGCGATATGAAGGAGCCGCCCTCTACTGTCCCGTAGAAGGCGGCTCCTTCATCTGTATCGACACTGTAAGAGGTGTGTTTATGCCTCCGGCACGAACTCGCCGTGACCGCGCTTGCGCAGGGCGGCACGCACCTTCTCGGCGGCCGCGTCCAGCTCTTCGGCGGTGGCGTCCTTCTTGGCGTTGGCGGGGTCGTACTCAGCCATGCTGTCAGCCGGGAACAGGTGGATGTGGGTGTGCGGCACATCGAAACCGGCAATCATGAGTGCCACACGGTCCTTATCGAAGGCTTCGTCCAAAGCACCAGAAATCTTGTGTGCCACAGAGAACAGGTGGGCAGCCAAGTCTTCGGGCAGGTCGGGCCAGCGGTCAATCTCCGCACGGGGAACAACCAGCAGGTGGCCTTCAGAGGCGGGCATGATGTCCATAAAGGCCACGCACTGGTCGTCCTTCCAGACGAAGCGGCCGGGAATCTCGCCGTCAATAATCTTGGTAAAAATCGTGCTCATGGTATCTCCTTTGATAATGCCCCACCGCTCACGCAATTAACGCGTGGGCAGTAGAACGGGTAGTACGGGAATGAGGGTTAGTCTTCAATCTCGATGCTCTCACCGGGGTTCAGGTGCTTCAGCTCGGTACCGTACTTGCCGCCGAAGTTCGTCACCAAGCCCTCAATAATACCGGTACCATTCTGGTTGATCATACCGTTGTGAATCGGAACCACACGCTGAGCGCCGGTAGCAATCACAAAATCAATGACCTCCTGAACCTTTGACCAGGGTGCGTGAATCGGAACCAGAACGGTCTGAGCCTTCACACGGTGGGGCACCACGAGGGAGTCGCCCGGGTGATACACGCTGTTGTTGAACAGGTAGCCGACATTGCGGATTACGGGAATCAGCGGGTGAATCAGGGCGTGCTGGCCACCAAAAGTCTTCACGTCAAAGCCATGGATAGCAAACTCGGTGTCTGCCTCCACGACGGTCACCTCAGCCTCGGGTGAGGCTTCCAGAATGACCTGGGCAACCTCGGGAACGGCCCAGATTTTCAGGGGGTTACCCTCTGCGATGCGCTGGGCAATAATCGGCAGTACCGAGGGGGCGTCAAAGTGGTCGGGGTGGGCGTGGGTAATGAAAAGGTACTCCGCACCCTGCAGGGCCTCGGCATGCTCGCCTTCGGGGGCAAAATTACCGGGGTCAATCACCAGGATGTGTCCGTCGTTTTCGATACGGATGCTGGAGTGGGTGTACTTTGTTAGCTTCATGTGTTTTAGTCTACTCTTATACGCCCCCTATTCCTGCGAAAACTTCACTTTTTGAGATAAACTGCAAATCAAGAGCTTTCTATGTGGCTTTAGTGTACAGTTCTATACACAAGATTAACCGTGACTATTGGGGCGGTCCTCCGCCCCGAAAGGTTCATCAATGGACACTCATATTCCTGTTCGGAGAATTACAAAGCCCGCCGAAGCCCGCAACACACGTCAACGCCGTATCATCAAGGCCACGATGGAGGAGCTCGGCGATTTTATTTCGGCACAGGATCTGCACCTCACCCTCGCAAACCGCAAGGAACAGGTCTCCCTCGCAACCACCTACCGCGTGCTACAGTCTCTAGCTAACACCGGCGAACTGGACTCGGTGAAGGGCGTAGAGGGCGAAACCCTGTACCGCCACTGCCGGGCCAAGGAACACCACCACCACCTGCTCTGCCGCCGATGCGGCACCGCCATCGAGCTGGAAGCCCCCGAGTTCGAGGATTGGGCGCTGAGCATGGGCAAGAAGTACGGCTTCTCGGAGCTCGAGCACGTGGTTGAAGTGACCGGCTACTGCCCTGATTGCACCCTGGCCCTGCGAGAAGAAGAAACGCAGAACGAATCGGCCCGCTAGGATCGATACGCCGTCCCAGAGACGGTTGGGATTCTGATCAAATACCGACGAACCCCACCAATAGCACGACAACACACAGGGCGTTGAGACCCCAACCCTATAGCACGACGTGAAAGAGCCCCCGCTTAACCCGAGCGGGGGCTCTTTCACGTCTGCGGACGGAAGCTAGTTCTTTGCCACCAGGTGACGACCCGACGCGCTATAGCGGCGCTTCACGGCCCCCACCACACGGCACACCAGGTAAATCAGGAAGGAAATACTCGTCACGTACGGGCTAATAGGCAGGGAGCCAGCCAACGCCAGCATAATGCCGCCCACAATAGAAGCCTCGGCGAAAAGCACCGAAAGCAGCAGCGTCCGCAGCGGGGAAGCCGTCACCTGCATCGCTGCCGCCGCCGGAGTAATCAGCAAAGCCAGCACCAGCAACGAGCCAACCACCTGCACCGACAGCGCCACCGCAATACCGAGCACAACCATGAACACCAACGAAAGGAAGCGCATCGGTACACCCTTCGCCCGAGCCACATCCGGGTCAAGGGAAGCGAAGCTCAGGGGCCGCCACACAATAACCAGCAGGGCAATAATGACCACCGCACCAATAATCATGGTGTTCAGCTGGTCGGCATCCACAGACACAATCTGGCCGGTCAGCAGGCCAAACTTATTCGCGCTACGGCCCTGATACAGCGACAGGAACAGAATACCCAGGCCCAGGCCAAAGGGCATGAGTGCACCAATCACCGAGTTCGATTCGCTCGCCTTGGAGCCAATCATCGCAATCAGCAAGGCCGAAGCAATTGAGCCAATCATAGATCCGGTCACCACGTCATAGCCCAGAAGCAGAGCCAGGGCTGCACCCGCGAAGGACATCTCCGAAACGCCGTGCACCGCGAAGGCATGATCACGCATCATCACGAAAATGCCGACGAAGCCGCCGATGAGGCCCAAAATTGCGCCGGCCAGAATCGAGTTCTGCAGCATGTGCAACAACTCGCCGTAACGGTCAAACACGAAGATGCGCGAGAGCAAATCACCCTGCGTGGTGGATGCAGCGGCCAACACGGGGAAGGAAGAGAGTATGGTCATCGTGTGGTTCCTCCCGGAAGGTGCAAAGTGCCAGATGCATCGCCGGGCTGTACCTCGGCTCGCAGGTGGGCGCCGTGAATGTTCTGGTCGCCACCTTCAACATGGCAGTGATCGCTGGCGTGAGTCTCCCCCACCACCACGTAGCGGCCATTGGATTTGAGCACACTCACCGGAGTTCCGTACAGAGAGGTGAGGGTCTCACTCGTCATAACCTCCTCGACCGAGCCGACCGTAAAGCGGCCGTTGGCCAGGTAGAGCACACGATCCACGTGCTCAATAATCGGGTTGATTTCGTGCGTCACGAAAATCACCGAGACCCCGCGCTCGCGGTTGAACCGGTGAATCAGCTCCGCCACGGCGTACTGGTGGTTCAGATCTAGGGAGAGGAGCGCCTCATCAGCTAGCAGAATCTTCGGGTCGTTCGCGAGGGCCTGAGCAATACGTAGGCGCTGCTGCTCACCGCCGGAGAGCAGACCCACCGGAACGTTCGCGTATTCGGTCGCACCGACGGCTTCGAGGAGTTCGCCGACCTTGGCACGGTATTTACGGCCGTGCAGGCGGATGCCCCAGCGGTGTCCGTCCACGCCCAGGCCCACGAGGTCGCGGGCGCGCATCGGGGTGGAGGGGTCAATTGCCTTCTGCTGGGGCACGTACCCGACGCCGGGATTGCCCAGGCGTGCAGGCTTGCCGAGCACCGAAATTTCGCCGGAGTTAAGACCTGTCAGACCGAGGATGACCTTGAGGAAGGTTGATTTGCCGGAGCCGTTCGGGCCGAGCACCGCGAAGTACTCCCCGGCTCCGATATCAAGGGTGAGATTTTTCCAGAGGGTGCGGGCCCCGAAAGCGAGGCTACCCCCGCGAATCGAAATCGCGGGGGCGGCACCGTTATTGTTATCAGTCACTTAGGAGAGCGCCTTTTCGAGGTTGCTGACGTTGGTCTTCATCCATGCCAGGTAGCCGGTGTTCTCGGGCAGGGTTTCGGTGAAGGATACGTAGTTCACGGAGGCGTCCTTCGCAGCCTGCAGGACCTCGTTGGTCTGGGAGGTAGCGGTCTGCTCGTTATAGGCCAGTAGCTGCACCTTCTTCTCGCTGATGAGGTCCTTGGTTTCCTTCAGCACGAGGGCGGGAACGTCGTTACCCGCCTCGACGGCCTCAGCAAACTCACTGGGGGTTGCGTTCTCGGCGCCAGTAGAGGAAATCAGGTAGTCGGGTACGGGCTCGGTATAGAGGTACTTCTTGCCCGCACCAGAGATGGCCTTTGCAGAGGCTTCGAGGCCGTCCAACTCCTTGACGAAGTTAGCTACGTTCGAGCGGTAGGCCTCAGCGTGCGCGGAGTCCAGGGTGGCGAGGTCCTCGGCAATCTGCTGGGCAACCTTCTTGACGGTCTCGAAGTCGTACCAGAGGTGCTCGTTGAACTCGTGAGCGTGGGCGTGATCGCCACCGTCCTCATGGTGTTCGCCGCCGCGGTGGTCATTCACCAAGTGGTCGTACTCTGCGTCGGTGAGTTTACCGCTGACCTTGACCGCGTTCACGACCTTCTGGGAGGCGTTATCCTTACCGGCCAGGTCTTCGAGGAACAGGTCGTAGCCCGCGCCATTGATAACAATCAGGGATGCGTCCTTAGCCTTGAGACGGTCGGAGCTGGTGGCTTCGTAAGAGTGGGGATCGGTACCGGTGGAGGAAATCAGCGCGCTAACCTCAACGTTATCGCCACCGACCTGCTTCACGATGTCGGCGTACACGTCGGTAGAGGCGAGTACCTTAACCTTGCCATTCGATTTGCCGGAGGAGTTCGAACCGGAAGGGCTGTTCTCGGTGGCGCAACCGGTTAGAAAGAGGGAGGTCGCCGCGAGGGACCCCAGCGCGGTGAGGAAGTGCTTGCGGGTGATGGGGCGATGCGACATATCGTTCTCTTTCTGCTCGTTTTCTCTGCTGATGCGTTTCTTCCGCTCTTAACTACACCATGCGCATACCCGTATAAACAACTCTTTATTCATTGCCCAGGCCCGGTGAATACCTGCGTTCGGTACCCATTGGAGACATACCTTATCGATGGTTCAGGTAAACGAATGCCCCGTACTTCAGAGCTGTGGGCACTGAAGCACGGGGCATCGTTTCTGCCGCGGGCGGCTCTCAGACGGCAAGAGCATCGAGGAGCCGAACCAGGGCGCGAGCATCTCTTTAGTCGGCGTCCCGACCCGTAGCTCGGGCTCGCTGACGGCGAATACGTTCGCGCACCTCGTCCTGCGTGGTGTCGTTGATTTCGCCGACAAGTTCCTCGAGTACGTCCTCCAGGAAGACCACGCCCAGGGTGCGGCCGTGACTGTCCATAACCTGCGCGATGTGGGTTCGGGTGCGTTGCATCGAGGTCAGAGCGTCGTCGATATCCGTGGTCGGCGAGAGCGTGTCCAGCGAGCGCAGCTTATACCAGGGGAAGGGCTCGTTGAACCGCTCCGGGGAGATAGCGAGCGCATCCTTCACGTGCAGGTATCCCATGTAGGTTCCGTCGCTGTCGGTGATGACGAATCGTGAGTAGCCGCTGCGGGCTACGGCGTGTTCCAGCTCGGCGGGGGTGCTGCCGAAAGGCAGGGTGATGAGCTTGTCACCGGTCACCATGATGTCGGAGATTTCCTTCTCGGTGAACTCGAGGGCGCCTTCAATCACGCCGGCGTCGTCCTCCACGGTGCCTTCGGCGGTTGAGGTGGCCACGATGGTCTGCAGCTCGCCCAGGGTGAAGGTCGAGGCGACCTCGTCTTTAGCTTCGACCTTCATGAGGTGCAGCAGGCCGTTGGAGAGGTTGTTGAGCAGGGCAACGATGGGTGCGAAGACCTTGGAGACCCGTACCAGCGGCGGTACGACCCAGAGGGCCAGGCCTCGAGCGGCGAGGGTGACGGTCGCGTTCTTGGGCACCATTTCACCAAAGATGACGTGCAGGTAGGTGACCAGGATGAGGGTGATGCCGAAGGCCAGCACATCGACAACCATGGTGGGTAGACCGACCAGGTGCATGGGCGTCTCCAGCAGGTGGTGCAGTGCAGGCTCTGAGACGTTCAGGATGAGCAGTGAGCAGATGGTGATGCCCAGCTGGCAGGTGGCGAGCATGAGCGAGACGTGTTCGAGAGCGTAGATGACGGTCTGCGCCCGTTTGTTGCCGTCCTCCGCCAGAGGTTCGACCTGTGCTCGTCGAGTGGACATGATGGAGAACTCACCGGAGACGAAGAAGGCGTTTCCGGCGAGCAGCAGGACCAGCAGTGCGATGGCTACCCAGTCGTTCATGCGCGTACTCCCTTCTTCGGTGCGGTGTCCTCGTGAACCGAGTTTTCTTCGGGGGCGGGGGTGAATCGGATGCGGTCCACGCGCCGGCCTTCGAGGGCGTCGACGCGCAAGGTGCCCCCGGTGACCGGGACGGTGTCGCCGATTTCGGGGATGCGGCCGAGCCGATCCATCATGAAGCCGCCAACTGTTTCATACTCGGAGCTTTCCTCAACCTCGAGTCCGGGGATGAGGGCGTTGATTTCGTCGGGGCGGCGCAGGCCAGAGAAGACCCAGTCGCCGTTGCCGTAGCGCAGGGGACGCTCGGTGCGTCCGCGGTCGTGTTCGTCGGAGACTTCGCCGACGATTTCTTCTACGAGATCTTCTAGCGTTGCGATGCCCGCGGTTCCGCCGTATTCGTCGAGGACCACGGCGAGCTGTAGGGCTCCCTGGCGCAGCTGGGTGAGCAGGGCGTCCAGGTGCAGGGTTTCGGGGACCTGCAAGACATCTTCGGCGAGTGTGCCGGCTTCGAGGGTGCCGCGCACTTCGGGGGGAACGCCCACGGCCTTCTTGACGTGTACAACGCCCACGATGTTGTCGTGGTCGCCCTTGTAGAGTGGGAATCGGGAGTGTCCGGTGGAGCGTGCCAGCTCGATGATATCGCTGACGGGTGCGGTGTCTTCGAGCATGGAGACCTGGCCTCGCGGGGTCATGACCTCGGAGGCGGTCAGCTCGGAGAAGCGCAGGGTACGGTCCAGGAAGCGGGCTACAGCGGAGTCGAGGGTGCCTTCCTTGGCGGATCGGCGCACCATCGAGGAGAGCTCGTCGGGGGTGCGGGCGGCGGAGAGTTCTTCCTTGGCTTCCATGCCGAATCGGCCCAGAATCCAGTTTGCGGAACCGTTCATAATGCGTACGAGCGGCGAAATAATGCGCGTAAAGTTCAGCTGGAAGGGGGCAAGACGGCGGGCCATGGTGTAGGGGTCCGCGATAGCGAGTCCCTTGGGCAACAGTTCGCCCATCACCATGGATAGCAGGGTCGCGATGAGCATCGCGAGGATGAGGGTCAGGACGTCGGTTATCCCGCTCGGTAAGCCCAGACTGCCGATGGCGCCCGTCGTGAGTGCCTTGATGGCGGCATCCAGGGTGTAACCGGTGAGCAGGGTGGTGATGGTGATACCGATCTGGCAACTGGAGAGCTGCGTAGACAGGGTCTTAAGGCAGTGCAGGACGGCATCTGCGGCCTTGTCGCCGGAGTCTTTGGCCTGTTGCACGGTGGCGGCTTCGAGGGCCACGAGAGAGAATTCGACGGCCACGAAGAATCCGGTTCCCAGAATGAGTAGCAACCCAATCAGCAGTAGAATCAGATCCACTCGGTCACCGCCTCATGTTGGGGCGAGGGGCCAAGTTTGGGGAGAGTAGCGGTCGGGCTGCGGAATAGTGCGGATACTCCGCGTTGGTCTGTGTGTACGTTCGTACTCGAAGGGTCATCCATACCCCATATTCTAGCGAAGGTTCTGTACCGCTTCGTGGCTCATTGTCGGTTCTGTTCTAGGCGGAAGGCCTCGTGAGGGGCTTTATGACAACCCTTACCTTATTTGAACCGTGTTGAGTGAAAAATTGCATTGTCTACATGCTGTTCTCAGCTGGAAACTTCACGGTGATTCTCTCTACACTTATACATAGGAGCATGAGTGTGCCGCCAGGTAGCGGATGATCTCCGACGTTCACGGCACGCTAGGCAGGTTTGTACGGTGCGAACCCCGCACATACGGCCTCTACTGCAGGCGATGCGCGCATGCTCAGCGTGATGATTCGCCCCTCGAAGACGCGGGTCGTCTATGCCGGGGTGAGTCCCGGACGCGACGGATAAATTCACACTAATTGGAAGAGGCGTTTAACGTGCCAAATCTGCCAGAACATCTGGTGCCTGAGGAATTTGCCGGTAACGAATGGTTCGTTGAAGAACAGTACGAGCGTTACCAAAAGGACAAGAACCTCGTGGACCCTTCATGGTGGCCCATTTTTGAGACCATCGACAAGGCGCTGGGAGGCGCCGGTACCGCGAGTGCTCCGAGCCCCGCCGTAGCCGCACCGGCTGCTCCCGTGGCTCCCGCAACTCCCACCGCCGCTCCTGCGGCTCCCGCAGCCCCCACCGCTCCCGTGGCATCGAAGCCTACGAAAGCGCCTGCTGCCCCCTCCCCCGCACCTGCTACTCCGAAAGCTAATACCGTGGAACCTGCTGAAGACAAGATTGTCCCCCTGCGTGGCCCCGCCAAGGCGGTCGTCACGACCATGGAAGAGTCGCTGACCGTCCCCACCGCTACGACTGTTCGTGCGGTCCCCGCTAAGCTCCTGATTGAGAACCGTAGCGCCATCAACAAGTACCTGGCCAGCACCCGCGGCGGTAAGGTTTCCTTCACCCACATCATTGGTTACGCGGTCATCCGCGCCGTTGCGGCTATGCCCTCCATGAACGTGACCTACAACGTGGACGAAAAGGGTAAGCCCGTTGCTGTTCACAATGCTCACGTGAACTTCGGCCTGGCAATTGATATTCCCCGCCCTGATGGTTCGCGTAACCTGGTGGTTCCGAACATTAAGGGTGCTGAGCAGCTGAGCTTCCGCGAGTTCTGGGACGCTTACAACGACATCGTCAAGCGTGGCCGTAACGGTGCACTGACCATTGAGGACTTCCGCGGCACTACTGTGTCGCTGACCAACCCCGGCGGTATCGGTACCGTTCACTCGGTGCCCCGTCTGTCGAAGGGTCAGGCCGCCATTATTGGTGTGGGTGCTCTTGAATACCCGGCTGAGTTCCGTGGTCTGTCCGAGAAGCTCATTACTCAGCAGGGCCTGTCGAAGATTATCACCCTGACCAGCACCTACGATCACCGTGTGATTCAGGGCGCCGGTTCTGGCGAGTTCCTGAAGCTGGTCGAGCACTACCTGCTCGGCGGCGATGACTTCTACGACGCTATCTTCCGCGACCTGCGCATCCCGTTCGAGCCGGTGCGTTGGGCCCGTGACAACCACATCGATGACGAGCACGAGATTTCGAAGGTCGCCCGTATTCAGCAGCTGATTCACGCGTACCGCGTGCACGGCCACCTGACCGCGGCCACCAACCCCGTCGGGTATGAGATGCGTTCGCATCCGGACCTGAAGCTAGAGCGCTACGGTCTGACTCTGTGGGATTTGGACCGCGTCTACCCGACCGGCGGTTTCGGCGGTGCCGAGCGTCTGCCGCTACGCACCATCCTGGAGCGTCTGCACGAGGCATACTCGGGTTCCCTCTCGGTCGAGTACATGTACTCCGAGGACCCCGAGGTTCGCGCATGGTTCCAAGAGCGCATGGAGCGCGGTGCCGCTAAGCCCACCCGTGAGGAGCAGTTGCGTGTTCTCTCCAAGCTGGTTGAGGCTGAGGCGTTCGAGAACTTCCTGCAGACCAAGTACCTAGGTCAGAAGCGCTTCTCCCTGGAGGGTGGCGAGTCCCTGATTCCGCTGCTGGACGCTGTTCTGGACAAGGCAGCTAACAAGGACCTGAAGGGTGTTGCCATCGGTATGGCACACCGTGGTCGTTTGAATGTTCTGACCAACATTGCGGGCAAGTCCTACGCTCAGATTTTCCGTGAGTTCTCCGGCACCGCAGCACCCTATGAGGGTGGCTCCGGTGACGTGAAGTACCACCTCGGCACCGAAGGTGTCTTCACCTCCGACTCCGGCAAGCAGACCCAGGTGTACGTGGCCGCAAACCCCTCGCACCTCGAAGCCGCTAACACCGTGCTCGAGGGTATCGTCCGCGCTAAGCAGGACGTCTACCGCGAGCAGGGCGTTGAGGGCTACCCGGTTCTGCCGATCCTGATTCACGGTGACGCCGCGTTCGCTGGCCAGGGCATCGTTATGGAGACCCTGCAGATGGCAGGCTTGAAGGCGTACACCACCGGCGGTACCTTGCACATCGTGGTGAACAACCAGATTGGCTTCACCACCCTGCCCAACGATGGCCGCACCGCAACCCACCCCTCCGATATCGCGCGTATGACTAAGGCCCCGGTCTTCCACGTCAACGCTGATGACCCGGATGCTGTGGTCCGCGCCGCACGCCTGGCCTTCGAGTACCGCGAGCGCTTCGGCCGCGATGTGGTTATCGACCTGATTTGCTACCGCCGCCGCGGTCACAACGAGGCCGATGACCCGTCGATGACCCAGCCGAAGATGTACCAGGACATCGACGCACTGCCCTCGACCCGCACCCTGTACGCACAGGATTTGGTGGGCCGTGGCGATGTCTCCCAGGAGGAGGCAGACGAGGTTCTGGATTCCTACCACTCGAAGCTGGACGCTATCTTCGTCGAGACTCAGTCCTCGGCACCGGCTCCGTCCGCTCCTCACGTTTCGGGCCTGGAGCTGCCGGCTGCTCAGCAGAACACCGAGGTGGTTCACGCAGGTAAGACTGCAATCTCCTTGGAGACTTTCCAGCGTATTGCTGACGCTTTCGGTCAGGCTCCCGAGGGCTTCACCATCCATAAGAAGCTGAAGAAGCTCATGGATCAGCGTGTTGAGATGGGCCGTAGCGGTCATGTGAACTGGGGCATGGGTGAGTTGCTCGCCTTCGGTTCGCTGCTGCTGGAGGGCACCGACGTTCGTATGAGCGGTCAGGATGTTCAGCGCGGTACCTTCGTTCAGCGTCACGCGGTCCTGCACGACCACCTGACTGACGAAGAGTGGTCGCCGTTGCAGCACCTTTCCGAGGATCAGGGTAAGTTCCGTATCTACAATTCTTTCCTCTCGGAGTACGGTGTGCTCGGCTTTGAGTACGGTTACTCGGTGGAGCGCCCCGACTCGCTGGTCGTGTGGGAGGCTCAGTTCGGTGACTTCGCCAACGGCGCCCAGACCATCATCGACGAGTTCGTGTCTTCTTCCGAGCAGAAGTGGGGCCAGCGCTCCTCGCTGGTCATGCTGCTGCCTCACGGCTACGAGGGTCAGGGTCCTGACCACTCTTCGGCACGCATCGAGCGTTACCTGCAGCTGTGCGCTGAGAACAACATGACCGTTGCGGTCCCCTCGACCCCGGCTTCACACTTCCATCTGCTGCGCCGCCACGCTCAGCACCGCCCGTACAAGCCGCTGGTGGTGATTAGCCCCAAGCAGCTGCTGCGTCTGAAGGCTGCCGCCTCCTCGATTGAGGACTTCACCGAAGGCTCGTTCCAGCCGGTGATTGGCGACCGCTCGGGTATTAACCCGGCTCAGGTAGAGCGTCTGGTCTTCGTGTCCGGCCGCCTCTACTACGATCTCGAGGCTGAGCGCGAGCGCCGCGGCGACACCAAGACCGCGATTGTCTCGGTGGAGCAGCTGTACCCGCTGCCTGAGAAGGAGATCAAGGGCCAGCTTGCCCTGTACTCCAACGCTACCGACGTTGTGTGGGCTCAGGACGAGCCGGCTAACCAGGGTCAGTGGCCGTTCATGGCGGTCAACCTGTTGCCGCTGCTCGACCGCCGCGTGCGTCTGGCTTCCCGCCCGGCCGCTGCTTCCCCGGCTGCCGGTACCGGCAAGCTGCACGCTGCTGAGAACGAGGCTCTGCTCAAGCAGGTCTTCGAAGGCTAACCGGTTGAAGCTCTAACCGTTCATCACCCGTCGCCCCGTCAGGTACGCCTAGCGGGGCGACGGGTTTTGGTCTCGGATGCTTGTGGAGAGGGGTTAAGTTCGAAAACCGGCCCGTAAGCGCTTATCCTAGATATGAAGACTATTACTCACGTGCCCTGCCGCCTCTCACGGCGGGCCCATCCTGCAGAAGAAAGAATTCCGTGGAGCAACGCAATATTCGAATTGTGGCAGTCGGCGATGACCTGCTCGCCGGTGTTGGCGATCCCCGTACCCTTGGCTGGTTCGGCCGGGTCATGGCGCGCACCCCGCAGACCACCGCATCCATCGCGGCGTACAACCTGGCCGCACCCAATGAAGGCAGCGAACAGCTCAACGCTCGCTGGTTTGAGGAGGCCCGCCGCCGCTTTGTTCCGGGCGCCGACAACCGCCTTGTCATCGCTCCGTCGACCTTTGATATCGATTTGGGTCTGACCAGCGCACGCTCCCGTTTGAACCTGGCCAACATTGTGGACATGGCTTCGCAGAACAACATCAAGGTTCTGGTTGTCGGTCCCCCGCCGACTCTAGATGCCGAGCGTAACCGCCGCATCGCCGACCTGTCGGCCGCATACGCTGACGTCGTGACCCGCCGCAACCACGTGTACGTGGACACTTTCAACCCGCTACTGCACCACGAACAGTGGCGTAACGACCTGGCTGCAAACGATGGTCGCCCCGGCCAGTCCGGTTACGGCCTCATGGCTTGGCTCGTGCTGCACCGCGGCTGGTACAACTGGCTGAACATCCCGGAGCACGGCTAATCCTTTGGAAGTAGTGGGTGAAGAAACTTCGTGTTTTTTCGCTCATATCTCGGTTCCAAGATGCAATCAGACCGTTTCTATGAAAAAATAGACGGCGTTGCCCCTATAGCGTGGACCACCGATTTTCGGTGACCGCCTCTCACAGGGCAGTTAACGAGGAACGCGCACCGCGAAGGTGGGGCGTGTTTCCATGGACACTATAAGGAGGCTCTCATGAGCAAGCGCGGTCGTAAGCGCAAGGACCGTCGTAAGGGCGGCGCAAACCACGGTAAGCGCCCCAACGCATAAGGTATCTTGCATACACTTTAAAACCCCGGCGTTTCGAATCTTCTATTCGAGCCCGGGGTTTTGCTTTACCCCTCATCATCTGGGTGCAGGGAATAAAGCCCCCTAACCCGACGTTATGTTCTACGGTGACCATGCAAAGCGTTCCCGTAGAGAGGAGGAATCATGGCCGAGACCGCAGACACGCAGGACGTCAGTGCCGAGGACACCCGCGAGCTACGCGAACGCTTTACCGCACAGGCCATGCAGTACGTGGACCAGCTCTACGGCGCGGCCCTGCGCATGAGCCGCAACCCCGCCGACGCTGAGGACCTGGTGCAGGAGACCTACATGAAGGCCTTCGCGTCCTACCACCAGTTCACCGAGGGCACGAACCTGAAGGCGTGGCTGTACCGCATCCTCACGAATACGTATATCAACCTGTACCGCAAGCGTCAGCGCGAACCGCAGCAGAGTCAGGGCGAAACCGTCGAGGATTGGCAGCTGGCCGCCGCCGGTGAGCATGACGCGGTGGGCTTGCGTTCAGCGGAGGCGGAGGCGCTCAGCGCCCTGCCGGGTACCGAGGTGCGTGAGGCGCTGAGCTCTCTGCCGGAGGATTTCCGCATGGTGGTTTACTACTCCGATGTTGAGGGCTTCGCTTACAAGGACATCGCCGAGATTATGGATATTCCGATGGGCACGGTGATGTCGCGTCTGCACCGAGGACGACGCATCCTGCGTGAGAAGTTGCTCGACTATGCGAGGGAGAACGGTCTGCGTCCCTCCACCGTTGCCAAGGTTGAGGCGAAGGCCGCCTCCGCAACAAGCAAAGCCAGGGCGAAAACCTCCTCTAAATCGGTGTAGCCCCTCGAGCGTTTACCTACTGCTATTCCCGGCATCTTTCGTGCGAAAGGAACCTCTGATGTCTGACACCCCGAATACCTCCGCTGCCCTTTCTGAGGACTGTGGCGGTGAGCCTTGCTCCACGACTCTTAAGAAGCTCTACGAGTTCCTGGATGGCGAGTTGAGTAGCGAACAGGTGCGCACGATTCAGCGTCACCTCACCGCTTGCCCCGAATGCGCTGATGTGAAGGATTTCGAGCTGGCGCTCCGCGAAAAGATGCGTTCATCTTGCGCGCAGAAAGCTCCGGCAGAGCTTAAGAACCGTCTGCTACAGGATGTGCGGGACTTCTGCAATCAAGTGCGTAGCTAGGCGCCGCGTCTTTCGGTTTTCTTCCAGGGCCTACTCGGCGTTCCCTTCGAGTGCCGGGCCTCGCGAGTGCCGGGCGGGCCTGTCTCATCTGGGGGTTCCGGCGAGGTGGGGCCAATCTTCACCCGGTAGAATAGACCTAGACCGGCTACGGGTTCCGCCGTGTGCGTGAGCTATATCCGTAGCGTGCCGATTTGGAAGAGGATTTATGAGCGACGCTTCAGTGCAGCTGTCCGCGGGTGATTGGCCCGCTCCCCCAGCCCCTGCTTCGGCCGCCGGCCGTCACGCGACGGTGCATATCCCTGGTTCGAAGTCGCTCACGAACCGGTACTTGCTTCTGGCTGCCCTGGCCGATTCTCCCTCGTACCTGCGTGCGCCCCTGCACTCCCGCGATTCTGCCCTCATGATTGAGGCGCTGCGCCGCCTGGGTGCCGGGGTTGAGCTCGTTCCCACCGATTCACCCTTCGGCCCCGACCTGCAGGTTACCCCGTTGGATTTCTCGGAGCCAGGCGAGCCTTCTGGGGTTCGCGAGGCTCGCCACGTCAGCATCGAGTGCGGTCTGGCCGGCACCGTGATGCGTTTCGTACCCGCCCTGGCAGCCCTGTTACCCGGTGAGTTCGCCTTTGACGGCGACCCGCACGCACGCCAGCGTCCTATGGGCCCCGTGCTGGAGGGCCTGCGGCAGCTGGGTGTGCACGTGGACTGTGTTGAGGCTCCCGATGCGCTACCTTTCATTCTGCACACCGCGGGCCTAGCTTCCTCGCCGGTGGATGAGGCCCCCGTCGTTCGGATTGATGCCTCTTCGTCTTCGCAGTTCGTCTCTGCGCTTCTGCTTATGGCTCCGCGCCTGCCGAAGGGGCTCGTGCTCGTGCATGAGGGCTCCTCGGTTCCCTCAATTCCGCACATTCAGATGACGGTCGAGGCGCTCCGTGAACGTGGTGTGCAGGTGCAGGAGCACTATCCCGCCGAGGGCGGCGAGTATCGCTGGGTTGTTTCCCCAGGTTCTTTCCCCGGTTTTGAGGTCACCGTGGAACCCGATTTGTCGAATGCCGGCCCCTTCCTTGCGGCTGCCGTAGCCACAGGTGCTTCGGTGAGTGTTCCCCACTGGCCCGCCCCCGCGGCTGATTCTTCGGCTGGCACCACGCAAGTGGGCGATATGTGGCGTGAGCTTCTGCCGACTCTGGGTGCGCGCGTCGAGTATCACGACGGTGCTCTGACCGTGACCGGTCCGCATTCTCTGCCGGAGAGGCCGCTCAGCTACGACCTGTCAGCTGGAGGCGAGCTCGCCCCGACCATGGCGGCCCTGTGCGCGCTGGCGCACGGCCCCGTCAAACTGCACGGCATTGCGCATCTGCGCGGCCACGAGACGGACCGTCTGGCTGCCCTAGCCGCCGAGATCAACCGTCTGGGCGGCTGTGCCCACGATACTGAGGACGGCCTCGTAATTGAGGCTCCCATTCCCGCGGATGCCCACGCCGAGACCGTGGTGGCCCGCACCTACGACGACCACCGGGTGGCTACCTTCGCGGCCATTATCGGCCTTTGCCGCGGAAACACCGTCGTGCAGAACGTGGGAACCGTCGCAAAGACGATGCCCGAGTTCACCTCCATGTGGGAGGGGATGCTCGCGCAGTGGGCCGGTGAGGCCCCCGAAACCCCGCGGAATGCGCAGAACACCGAGGAGGTGCGCTAATGGGTTCCTCCCGCATAAATGTTCGTGACTTCTCCGAGTGGGATGAGTCGGATGTGCACGTTCGCCCCAACAAAAAGGGTTCTCGACCCCGCACGAAGGACCGCCCCACCTTCGAGGAAGCCATTCGCGGCCGCGTGATTACCGTGGATCGGGGCCGCTGGTCCGTGGTCGTGGACGAAGGCACCGAGAACGAGCGCACCCTGATTGCCGCCCGTGCCAAGGAACTGCGCCGCACCCCGATCGTGACCGGCGACTTCGTGGACGTGGTCGGAGATACCTCCGGCGCGAAAGATACCTTGGCGCGCATCGTGCGTCTGGGGGAACGCACCTCCGTGCTACGCCGAAGCGCCGACGATACCGACCCTTCGGAACGCGTGGTCGTGGCCAACGCCCAGCAGCTTGTCATTGTGGTCGCTGCGGCCAACCCCGAACCGCGTACCGGTTTCATTGACCGCGCCGTGGTGGCGGCGGTTGACGCCGGAATCGAACCGATTCTGTGCATCACGAAGACCGATGTGCGTTACCCCCAGCATCTGCTGGACTACTACGCCGCCAGCGGCCTCAAGATTGTTCTCTCGGCCTCCTCGGACGGTCTGGCGCCCAGCCAGGATGGCGCCCGGGGTCTCGAGTCGGCTCCCGTGCAGGAGCTGCTGCAGGAGCTGCTGGGTGAGGTATCGGTCCTACTGGGACACTCGGGTGTGGGTAAGTCCACGCTAGTGAATGCGCTGACCGGTTCGGACCGCGCAACCGGTCACGTGAACGCGGTGACCGGTCGAGGCCGACACACCTCCTCTTCAGCCCTGGCTCTACGCCCCGTGGAGCACGATGGTCGCCCAGTTCCTGCGGGTACCTGGATTATCGATACCCCGGGCATTCGTTCCTTCGGCCTGGCGCATGTACCGCGTGAGACCGTGGTCGATGCTTTCGTCGAGTTGGCCCCCGGCGCCGCCGACTGCCCGAAGGGTTGCACCCACGCGGTGCAGGCCCCCGATTGCGGTATCGAAGCCTACGTGGCCGCGGGGAAGGCAGGCCCCAGTGGTCCCGAGCGTCTAGAATCGCTACGCAAGCTTCTGTTGCTGACCCCCGAGGAGGGGGACTCTGAGAAGGAGCTGGGCGCCCTCGCCTAACCACACACCTCATCACCGATTACTACCGTGAGAAGAGCCAACCATGAGCCGTACCCCGCTGTACACCGACGACCTGCGTCTCGCGCATATTCTGGCCGATAGCGTGGACCGGGTCAGCTCCTCCCGTTTCCGTGACCGCCCCGCGTACTCCCCCACCGATGGCGGTACCGCCATCGGTGATAAGGAGCAGAAGCCAGCTGAACCCGTTCCCCTGGCACCCTGGCAGCGTGCCGCGCAGCAGAAAGCCGAACCCGAGCCAGTCGTTCCGGAGGCACCCGCCGATTATGCGCTGGAGGTTGCTCTGGAGGTTGAGGAACTATTGCGGGCTCAGCTGTCGAGGGTCCGCACCCGAGACGGCATCGCCGGCGAACATGCTGGTCACAACGGCCAGGCGGCACGTCAGTGGGTTATCGCACCTCTCGCCGAGCTGGATAACTTCCGTCGTGGTGTTCCCGTGTGGGCGACGCTCATCGCCCTGCTGGACCAAGGTGAGCCGGTGGTGGGCGTGGTCTCCGCCCCGGCGTTGGGCCGCCGCTGGTGGGCGGCCCGCGGTTCGGGTGCGTACACGGGCAAGTCGCTCGCGCAGGCAACCCGCCTCCAGGTTTCTGAGGTGACGCCGCTCAACCTTCTCTCCGTGGCGTACACGGATGTCACCTCGTGGGAGGGGGCCGGTCCCTCAGTCCAGGACCTTACCCCGCGCCTGTTGCATCTCCTACGCTCTGCGAACCGTTCCCGCGCCTACGGCTCCTTCTGGTCGGCGTGCCTGCTCGCTGAAGGAGCTGTGGATACCGCAGTTGATTCGTCCCTGTCCTTCTTCGAGGTGGCGGCTCTCCTGCCCATCATCCGTGAGGCTGGTGGCGTTGCTTCCACCCTCGAGGGCAACCTACCCGAGCATGCCGGTGCGTCTGAAGCGGTGTCGCTGGTGGCCAGTAATACCGCCGCGGTGCAGGAGCTGGTCCTCCAAATTCTCAGTACAGAGGGTTAGAGCTTTTTCTCCGCCAGAACAGCGCGTACAACGAAGGCGGCGGCACCCCAATACCGGGGTGCCGCCGCCTTCCTGTATTACGCCGTGTCTTTAGAGAGCAGCAAACAGAACGCCGAGCATGGCCAGAATGCTCAGGCCAGCAAGGATGTAGGCGAAGATGTTGAACGTGTTCATCTTCGAGGTGTACTTCGTGGCGTGGCCGCTATTGACCTGCGCGGAGTAGATGGCCAGCCAGATAGCGATACCGGCGGGAATTAGGCCCGTCAGGAAAAGACCGACAACCGAAGTCGAATCGTAGGCCAACGAGCTGGAACGGTAGCTACGGCTACTGGTCTCGCTCATCTCGAGGGAACGTAGACCCACAACCATCCAGGCGTAGATGGCAAGCACCAGGGCCCCTAGGCCGGAGCAGAAGGCGCCGACGGAGTAGAAGTAGCCGGGGCCACGGAAGTCGCCGGTGGCATCGCCGTAAGGTCGGCGGTGTTCTTCTGGAACGGTGTATTCAGCCGGAATACGGCGGTAGGTATCGTCGCGATCGGGGTAGGCAGCAGGCGCGACAGCTACTCCCGCAGGTGCGCCAGGCTGACCGCTCGGAGCGCCGTAGGCGGGCTGAAAAGAAGGAGCGGCAACGGTGCCGGGCTCCCCGGGCTGAGCCTGTGAAGCGCCGTAGGGAGCGCTAGTGTTTGATGCCGGGGCGAATCCGCCGTGGGCACCACCGGAAGCGGAAGTGGGGTTCTGGTTATCCATGGTGTGTCCTTGATCGGGTGTCGCCGAGTTCCGGTGGGTGACGGTACGCCCCCAGAACACCCGGCAACGTGGGTATCCATTGGCTCTCTATCGTTCATCATACGGCCGCGAAGGCTCAAGCGTCGCGTCGTCAGAATGATATCTACTCTTTGATACTACGTCATGATCTCTCTCTACGTCTTCTTACGTGACGTTCTCGTTACGATACGGTCACCTGAGCACCCTCGGGCACGCCGACACACCCCAGAACAGACCGGCAATTGGGCATAAAAATACCCGGCAGGTGACACAGTGGGGCGTCCTGCCGGGTGGTAGAAACCTACCGCGGTTCTTTCTCTTAGAAACTTCTATGCAATGTTTTACACGCTAGGTCCCTTAGGAGGTCCCTTAGGGAACTTTGAATCACTCTCAAGCATCCTTCTGGCTACAAAAGTGGCACAAAGACCTCCTAAAATTGCACCTAGAATTGATACTGGATCGAAGAACTCCCAATCTCTGGCAATTGAGATAACCACCCAGAACATCGGAACAATAGTGAGAAGAAATCCTAGTGTAAATATATTCTTCGCACGCATTTGACCTCTCCCAGATTAAAGAGCGCAGGACACTGCTACAACAGCTAGCGCAGCGGCAATTAGTGCCGGACCTCCAAGGGCTTTTCCAAAACCACCAACGAATGCTGGCCCTAAAGCTCTTGCAATCGTGGAAGCAGCTAACCCCCAATTCCAAGCAGAAATTGCGGTTGTGTCAGCAATCTATCAGAGAGTCTCGTCAGATACAACACGTAAATTGGCATTACATGAAAAATATGCCTCTTCTGTCATACACGCTCTCAGTAGCGAGTCCACTGCCGCATCTAATCGCGCGTTCGAGGCCCATGATGGTGGCCACCACGCCGTCGATCTTCTCGGTGGATTTTTCTTTGTCGGGTTTGATGGCCCCGGCAGAGTCGGTGTGGATGAAGATGTTGTCCGTCTAAACCTTTCGACGCCAGCCCATACTTTTTGACGTTAGCCCAAACCTTTTGACGCCCAACCCACGAGCACGCCGGTACACCCCAGAACAGACCGGCAATTGGGCATAAAAATACCCGGCAGGTGACGCCGTGAGGCGTCCTGCCGGGTGGTAGAAACCTACCGCGGTTCTTCCTCTGGATTGGAACCGATAATCACCGCCGCACACCGGTGAAGGTGAGCGGGCGGTTGGGAGATCGTGGAGATGCGGGGAATCGAACCCCGGTCCGATGTGGCGTCAACGGGGCTTCTCCGTGCGCAGTTTATGCGAACGCTACTTTTCGGCTCCGGTACTTGCATAAACACATATACCGACGAACCTAGTCACGTAAAAGTCCCGCTAACCCCCGCAACAAGGGCTAGCAGCAGTGGCCTTTTAAGTCGATGCCGGTAACTGAGCCAAAGGCATGCTCAGGCCGACAGACGG
Source organism: Rothia mucilaginosa (assembly GCF_901875305.1). Taxonomy (GTDB): domain Bacteria; phylum Actinomycetota; class Actinomycetes; order Actinomycetales; family Micrococcaceae; genus Rothia. The sequence continues at coordinate 108,854 of NZ_CABFLY010000005.1, read as the reverse complement.
CAACTCGCGCTTAGGCAGCGAGTGCGAAGTCAGTGCGCTTAGATTCTGCACTTAATTTTTTGCAGAGGGCGTTAACGAGATAACCCTGCATCCTCGGCACGCTTCACCCATCTCAACTCACATCGTCGAAACCGATCATCCCCCTATGCTTTTATCAAAAAGCCCACCGTCTTCTGAAAGTTTTCCTCAACGTACCTAGACGCCATGGTGCCATTCAAACACGGTAGAGATTCAGTATATCGGAGGCGCCCGAGCGAGCGCAAGTCTCTCGCCCCCCCCCAACATGCATGCGCCGAGTATCTCTCCCCTCCCACCAATACAAACTCCCCACATACGAGGGGGGGCGGAGCCTCAGAAACTCTGAGCGCTCCGCCCCTCCCCTTACACGCTCCTCAAGTAGCGCAATAAAGTTTATTAACGTGCCGGGACAGTCATGAGGTCGTCCGGATCGTCACCAACCTGGCAGACTGCGTGACCGTGGCCGTCGTTGGTACCAACCTCGGCACATTTCTGCACGGTTTGGAAGGCAAAGATATAAACAAACACCATGATAAGGCCGAAGATAAAGGCCAAAGCACCGGTAATGATACCGGTAATTGCAAAGCCCTGACCCGCACCGGCAGCCTTAGTCTGCTTCAGCGAAATGATACCCAGAACAACGGCAACAATGCCCAGGAGCAGACCGATGGCGAAGAAACCGGTCAGAATACCAACAATACCGAGAATCATCGAGGTGATAGCCAACGCCGGGGTCTTCTTCGAGGCCTGGTAAGGGTAATTACCCTGCTGGCCGTAGTTGTAGAGATCCTGGCCGGGCTGCTGGTAGGAGTTCTGCTGGTACTGGTAGTTATCAAACTCACCCGGCTGGCCCTGCTGGGGGTATCCCTGGCCATACTGAGAAGGCTGCTGAGCCGAGGAATCCTGACCGAACTGGTTCTGACCCTCCTGGCCGTAGGAACCCTGACCATAGGAGGACTGACCATACGAGTTCTGCCCGTAGGAGGACTGAGCGGCTGAATCCTGGCCGTAGGAGGACTGGCCGTACGAGCCCTGACCGTACGCATCATTCTGCTGGGAAGAAGCAGGCTGCTGAGCAGCATAGGGGTTCTGCCCGTTCCCTTGGGGGTTTCCGTAGTTATTCTCAGACATCCGTCATTCTTTCTTTCACAGTTGCAGTGAACAGTTTCATCTCGCTCAAAGCGCCACGTAACGCCAAGCCTTACCCAATTATTATATAAATAAGCCGCTCTTTAGCCATACACCACGTCATCTTTTCGCCAAGGAAAGCCGCTACGCCTCCCACCCACGAATATGCTCCAGAGCTGGCGCGCACGCCGCCCACACTAGAAAGCAGCCTCGTTCGCATTAGAAACGGCTCAGGTTCTTATACTCCGAAGGGCTCAAAGTCTGCTCATGCCCACCCAGAGTGCACACGTAACCGCCATCAGCGGTCTCGTGACCGTTGTTGATGCATTCCTGGCCCATCATGGCGTTCAGTACGAGAACCGAGATGGTCACCGCGGCCACCACGAAGCTCAGGACACCGGTCACAATACCACCAATCGCCAGGCCCTTGCCGGAAGCGGTACCGTTCTTCACCTTCACCAGCGCAACAATACCCAACACGATACCCGCCAGGCCAAGAGAAACTCCACTATAGATAAAAATACCGGTCAGAGTACCCAAAATACCGCAGACCAAAGAGGCGATAGCCAGCCCCGAACCCGGCTTCGGCCCCACACCAGGCTGCGAGCTACGCTCCGCCCTATCCTGCGAAACGGGGGAAGTGGAACCGCCGGGCAACGGCGGAACGTTCGAGGACTCAAACATATCGGTCTCCTTACATCAATACAGTTTGTGTCAGCGCGCGGCGGAGCGTGGAATCGCAGATAGCATCCGGCTGGCGCACCGTCCACCTACCATTATAGGTAGGGGAGGTATCCGCCATCCCTGCGGGAGAAGGCGGTGCACTATTCCCTAGCCGAGGTTGCGGTAACGCATCGCGCGGCGCGCTTCCAAATCATCCTGGCGCTCGCGCAGAGCCTGACGCTTATCGTACTCACGCTTACCGGTCGCCAAAGCAATCTCAACCTTCGCACGGCCATTCGAGAAGTACAGCTTCAACGGAACCACCGTATAACCGGTCTCCTTCAGCTTCTGCGCCAGCTTATTAATCTCCGAACGATGCAGAAGCAACTTACGGCGGCGACGAGCCGCATGGTTCGTCCACGTACCGTAGCCGTACTCCGCAATATGAATACCCTCAAGCCACATCTCATGGTCGGTCACCTGGCAGAAGCCATCCACAATGGACGCGCCGCCATCACGCAGAGACTTCACCTCGGTACCCAACAGAACAATGCCCGCCTCATAGGTGTCCACAATGTTGTAGTTGTGGCGAGCCTTCTTATTCTGGGCAATAATCGCGTTATTCGCGTCCTTCTTCTTTTTCTGAGCCATCACTCAATCCTTCACGTCTTAGCTGTCTTCAGCCGCGCGCCCCGAAGCACGCCAGCGAATACCAGCATCAATAAAGGCGTTCAAACCGCCATCCAAAACATTAGAGGTATTACCCTCCTCATAGCCGGTGCGCAAATCCTTCACCATCTGGTACGGATGCAGCACGTAAGAACGCATCTGATCACCCCAGCTCGCCTTAATATCGCCGGCAAGCTCCTTCTTCTTCGCGTCCTCCTGCTCCTTACGCAACAGCAACAGGCGAGACTGCAACACGCGCAGGGCCGCCGCACGGTTCTGCAGCTGCGACTTCTCATTCTGCATCGAGACCACAATGCCGGTCGGCAGGTGAGTCAGGCGCACCGCCGAGTCCGTCGTATTCACCGACTGACCACCCGGGCCCGACGAGCGGAACACATCCACCTTAATCTCAGACTCGGGAATCTCAATAGCGTCCGTCTGCTCAATCAGAGGAATCACCTCAACCGCCGCGAACGACGTCTGGCGGCGGCCCTGATTATCAAACGGCGAAATACGCACCAGGCGGTGAGTACCCGCCTCCACCGACAGGCGGCCAAAAGCATACGGCGCGTTCACCTCAAAGGTCACCGACTTCAGGCCCGCTTCCTCAGCGTAGGAGGTGTCCAACACCTTCGTCGGGTAGCCGTTCTTCTCCGCCCAGCGCAGGTACATGCGTAGCAGCATCTCCGCAAAGTCGGCGGCATCCACACCACCGGCACCCGCACGGATGGTCACCACAGCCTCACGCTGATCGTACTCACCGGAAAGGAGGACCAGAACTTCCAAATCCTCCAACTTGGCGCGAATCTGGCCGCACTCCTCCTGGGCATCGGTCAGTAGTTCGGCGGCGGTTTCGGCATCCTCAGCCTCTGCAAGCTCCACCATCACCTCAACATCATCGATACGAGAGGATAGCGAACGCAAGCGGTTCAACTCCGCCTGCTTATAGGACAGGGCACTGGTCACCTTCTGCGCATTCTCCACGTCATCCCACAAATCGGGTGCGGCAGCCTGCGCAGACAGGTCCTCAATGGCGCGCTCAATCCCCTCAATGTCGCTCACAGCGGCAATCGAGGCGAAGATAGCGCGAAGCTCTTTAATCTCAGCAGAAAAATCGAAGGATGCCATAGCTTTTAACACTATCGTGAAACGGCCAGAAAGTCCCGCCGTTACAGCCCGCAACAGCCCACAGCGCAGAAGAATACAGCAAGTAGAAGGTAAACGGGATAAAAACGAGGGTGCATCCGCTAGCCGTTACACTACCTTGCAGATGCACCCTCGCAGTCTATGGGCTCAAACGTCTCTAATCGGTGGTCGGTCCCTGACTCATCTTCAAACGCGACGAGCCATGAGCGGTCACTTCAATACCATCAGGCACCAGAATCGACAGCAGCGGCGGACGAATACGAGCCGACAAGTACACATGCACACTCTGGTCAGAATCCACAGACACGTTCTCCAGACGTAGTGCCTGAAAATCCTGCCCGGGCTGAACCTCAGCCAGGTACGCGTTCGCATACTCCCACGCCGCCGAACCACTTGCTTCCTCAGGGGTGCGGATCGTGCGGGTAATCGAGTTCGCCTGAGCATCCGCCATATCCTGCAGATGCTGAGTCTGCAAATACGCACCCGTAATCGCCACCGTCACCGAACCAATGAGCAGCAGCAACGCCAGCATGCCCACAATCAGCGGGGCAATGCTACCCTCCTCCGGGTTAGAAGCGAGCGCCCGGCTCTGCGCACGGGCACGAGCGCAGGCATACCGTTCCCGTACAGCCGCGAACAGGTGAGCCGGCGAACCATTAGGAATCAGCATGACCAGACCCCCAACTCGTCGCATGAGAACTCACTGGAATCACGCCACCACCCATAAACGAAGGTAGTAGCGGCAGTCGCGCCTGAACCGTCACCGTGGCGTACGCCTTCGTACCCGAGACGCACTCCCCCGACGAACAGCTCAACGACACGCTCACGTCGGAGGGCTCAACCCCGTAATCCGCGGCGGCGTGCGCCGCTAGACGCTTCGCCAAATCAGGACCCACCGACGAATCCTGCGGCTGCTCCTGCACATACAGCACCACCTGGGCGCTCGCCGCATGAGCCGCCATCACCGAAGACTGCAGACTAAAAATCGTCAGAATACCGTAAAGCACCGGGATGAGCAGAGTAATACCCAAACCCAAAAACTCCACAATGGCGCTACCCTCTTCAGGGCTGTGTTGGTTAGAAAGAGACCAACCAGAGCGGCTCTTCAGGCATTCCTTCACACGCTGTCGAAGCGAAAAGCCACTAATCACCGGAATGATGCTCCGCATAAATCGCATGCCCTTTCACCTCAATAGAATCCGGAAAACCCCACGGACCCAGCACCGGCAACGGCGACTTCACCGTCACCTCCAAGGTGCGCACACCCGTAGAATCACTACTCTGACGGTACGAAATATTCTCAGCGTACGAGGACGGAAGAACCCCCTCAATCAGCTGACGGGTACGCTCCATGCCCTCCTGCGGGGTGCGGTCACGCATCGTACCGTAACGTGCCCCAGCCGCCGCAGCATCCACCAACATGGTTCGTGCATACAGGGCAAAAGAAACCTGCAGAATCGCCATGGTCAGCAACACCAACAGCGCACCGACCATGACGAATTCCGTGCTGGCATCACCGCGCTCGCTATCCTCCACAGAAAGTTCCGCGGAGGATAGCTCAGCGGCAGTCAGCTCAGAAGCGATGCGGGGCTTACGCATTACTGGTGAACCAGAGCAATCGCATCGTTGAACATCTTGGTCAGAGCAGGCTGAGCAATCGCCAAGATAGCGGCAACCAGCACAGCGCTCATCATGGTAATCATGACCCAGCCGGGCACGTCGCCGCGCTCGGGGTCATCCTGCTTGTTCTTCAGGCGCAGAGCCAGCACGGATGCAACAGCCAGGGCAATCAGCACAGTGAGGGTGGTGCGGAAACGACGGAACATAATTTTCTCCTTCATCAAAGGGTGTAGTGTGTGGTTGGTGCGGCGCACCGGGCAATCAGCCCAGCCCACCGCGGTGCAGCCGGTACGGTGTGTACCCGCCGCAAAATCTAAAAGTTCAAACGCATGAGCGACAGGCCCGGGAACACCGCAAAAATAACCGTCAGCGGCAGGATGAAAAACACCACCGGGGCGAGCATCGCAATTTCTTTCTTACCCGCAACCTCCATCAGGTCTCGCTTTGCGTTATCGCGTACGTCTTGGGCTTGAGCCCTCAACACCTCCGCCAGAGGCGTACCGCGCTCAATCGCCACAGCAATACCCTCAACGAAGCGGCTCAGCGCCGGGACGCGAGTACGCTCCGCAAAGTCCTGCAGAGCGCTGAGTAAGGACACGCCTGTTCGGGTCTGTGCCAGAATTTCGGAAAACTCACGAGCTAGCTCGCCCTGGGAGGTTAAGCAAATACGTTCCAAAGCCGCCAACGCTGATTCGCCGGCAGTCACCGATAGCGCCATCATCTCCGCCAAGGCAGGAAATTCGGCAACCAGCTGCTTCTCTCGCTTCTTCACAGCCTCTCCCAGCCACCAATCACGGGCTAGAAATCCACTCAGGCCGCTCACCAGCACTAGTGCAACCGCCACGGGGAGAGAGAAACGCTCCTGCAACACGCCAACCACCGTCAGCGCACTCATCGCCGTAACACCAGCCAGGCTCCAAAGCAATTGTTCAGCTCGGAAAGCACTCAGACTCTGAGAAGACCCTGCCCGGCGCAGGCGATCTTGCACCGAACCATCGCTCAATGATGAGCCGTTCAAGGTCGCAGAAAGCGAACGTAGCAACGGCCCGCAGAAACCCGAGAGAGCTTCCATCAGGCTCGGCTCTCGACGCTCCTGCTCCCTCAGCAGCGACTCACGCAAAGTCTCACCGCGAAGCTGCGAGGCCACGCGATCCGCGAAGGAAACGCTTCGAGTATTCAAAAGCGATGAGAGAATCAGCCCCAGACCGACCGCCAGCAACAAGGCAAACACAACGGGAATGTTCATCCAAAAACCCTCCGTTCACGCGGAAGCTCACCGATGCGGAGCATCAGGCGGTAGGCGACCAGCGAAATCGCCGCCCCGGCCATCATGAGCACAGCCCCGGCAAAGGAGTTATACACCATGCGCGCCGCTGGCTGCGTGGCCATCAGACAGAGAACAAACCAAGGAGCCACGCACGAGAGCCGGGCCGCGTTCACAGTCCAGGATTGGCGAGCCAGAAGCTCCGAACGAGTGCGCGCATTATCTCGCAGAAAATCGCTAAGCGCCCCCAGAAGCTTACCCAGGTCCGAACCACCCACTTCGCGGGCAATCTTGAGGGCCTCAATAATGGTGTCCGCCACAGGATCCGAGAGGTACTCCTTAAGCCGATTCAGCGAAGGCACAAACTCACCCGAAGCGCGATAATCACGCGAAAAATGGGCGAAGGCTCCACGAAGCTCCTCCGGACCGCGGTAGGAAAGCTGAATCAGCGCCTCCGGCAGGGAAAGGCCAGCACGAATCGCCGAACGCAGGTGGTCGACAGCATCCGGCCACAGCTGCCAGATGCGCGCATCCGCAGCGCGGGCACGATGATTCACCACCACGCGAGGAGCCACAAAGCCAGCAATAAACCCGAGCACACCCAAGGCCACCAACTGGCTCATCATCAAGAGCAACAGGGACAGGACAACGGCGCTTGCAACACTCACCCAGGTGAAAGTTCGAGGGGTCAGCGTGTGCATCCCAGCCTTACGCAACGCCACAACCAATGCAGAGTCGGCAGTGCTACGGACAGGTTTCTGCCCCTCCGGAAAACAGGAAAGGTACACCAAACATACGCCGATACCCAGAATCAAGCTAAGGAAAAGCGACATCACTGCCCCGCTTTCGCGGCGGCCAACACCTGTTCGGGACGATGCCCCGCCCGCACCCAACGTTCGGCATTCGGCAGTTCCAGGGCCACACAAACCATCCGACCGTCACGACGCACAAACAGCGGAGACATCTCAATCACGCCGTCCTCAACGCGGCCACCAAGCATACTAATCTCTTCGACCTGGCGCTGACCTCGTGAATCACGACCACAATGCACCACAATGTCAAAGCACGAAGCCACAGTAGGCACCACAAATGAGGAAGAGATATTCTCGCCCGCCAGCAGCGGCAGAGTACAAATCTTCGTCACGGCATCACGTGCCGAGTTCGCGTGAATCGTGCACATGCCGGGCAGTCCAGCGTTGAGCGCAATCAGCATGTCCAGAGACTCCGCCTCACGTACCTCACCAATGAGGATGCGGTCCGGGCGCATACGCAAAGCCTCCTTAACCAGGCGGCGTAGCTCAATAGCGCCGGTACCCTCAAGGTTTGGTTGGCGGCACTGCATACCCACTACATCTCGCAGCGGCACAGACAGCTCAAAAATCTCTTCACAGGTGACCACGCGCTCCCTCGGCGGAATCGAAGCGGAGAGGCAATTGAGCATCGTGGTTTTACCCGCCTGGGTTGCACCCGAGACGAGAATATTCATGCCGCTCTCCACCGCAGCGTGCAACAGCGAGGCCGCTCCGGCACTCAGGGAATTCATGCGAACCAAATCAGGTAGACGGCGCGCACGCACCACAAACTTGCGAATATTGATGCTCGTGTGCTGGCGCGTAATATCCGGGATTACCGCGTGCAGACGGGAACCGTCCGGAAGGGAGGCATCCACGAAAGGAGAGGAAAGGTCGAGGCGGCGGCCCGATGGCTTGAGCATGCGTTCCAGCAGACTGCTAATGGCTTGGGGGCTCAGGTGCAGGCCGGTGAGTTCACTCTCGCCGTTGCGGGCAATGAAGATTTCGTCGGGCGAATTAATCCAGATTTCCTCAACGCTCTCATCGTCAAGGAACGGCTGGAGAACGCCGAAGCCGCAGATTTCATCGTGGAGCCGCTGAATGACGACGCTCCGCTCCCCCAGGTCAGGCAGGGAAATACGGGTGCGCTGCTGCTCGTACTCATCCAAGCACTCGCCGATGAGTGCGCGCACAGCTTCCCTGTCCCCTCGAGGGTCCAGATTGCGGCTACGCATGGCCTCACGAATGTTCTCTTCGAATAAAGCCAGATGCTCTGCTTTGGTATTCAGAACGGTATTCTCCATTGAAATGATCCGATGCTGCGGTGTGTGGTGGTGCTACGTGTAACTTTGCGATTGTAACTTATTACGTCCATCATCCTAACCACAAGGCATTAAATTTACCAAAACTATATATTTCGCTACTTAATATTTACGGGTATAGTTTCTTGCTATTTTTCACTGCGATGCACAACATTTTTATGCAGAGAACGTACCGAACGATATAAATCCCCTAGTCAATCGTCACATCCATTCCGCGGTACCCCAAAAGACAGGCAATATGCAGGCATTAGCACCGCTCATTAAACGCATCTTTCTATCCAAATACGTATGTAATATTTGACAGTTTATCCAACCTGCGGAATCATCCGGAGCCCTCCATGTCTCCCCTAACGAGCTGAAACGCAGCCTAAAAAGTACAGTACAAGGACACAGAAAGGGGGCGTACACTCCCCTCACGGGAATGCACGCCCCCTTTACCATGATGCCTAACGTTTAGTCGCCGCCGCGAATCACCTTCACAGCATCATTAATCGGACCATCGAATCGAAGGTTACCGTGCTCCAGCACCACGCCGCGATCACAAATCTTCGACACCAAGTCCAAATCGTGGCTCACCACAACCAGAGTCTTACCGACAGAGCATAGCTCCTGAATCTTCGCGATGCACTTCTTCTGGAAAGGCTCATCACCCACCGCAAGAATCTCATCCACCAGGAAGATATCCGGACTCGTGTGCACAGCAACCGAGAAAGCCAAGCGCAGGTACATACCGGAAGAGTAGAACTTCACCTCGGTATCGATGAACTCGTGAATCTCAGCAAAATCCACAATTGAATCGAAGGAAGCCTCAATCTCCTCCTTAGACATACCCAAAATCGCGCCATTCAGGTACACGTTATCGCGGCCGGTCAGATCCGGGTGGAAACCAGCGCCCACCTCAATCAAGCCCGCGATATTGCCGCGCGTCAAAACCTCGCCGCCGTCAGCACGCATCACACCTGAAATCATCTTCAGCAACGTAGACTTACCCGAGCCGTTCAAACCCAGAAGAGCCACACGCTCACCCTGACGAATATCCAGGCTCACGCCGTTGAGCGCATTGAACTTCTCCGAAAGGTCACCCTTACGGCCCTTAATGAGCCAGACAAAGGCCTCCTTCATCGAACGTGTGTGGCGCAACACGAAACGCTTAACCAGGTTATCCACCCGAATCACCACGGGGGCATCCGGGCTCACCGGTGGGAACTCCAACTTCTTAATATCCACAAGATCAGAGCTCCTGAGCGAAGTTGCCCTCAAACTTACGGAAGAGCAAATCGCCAATCAGAACGGTCAGCAGGGAAATACCGATAGCAATCGGAGTCCAGAAAGTGAAGAGATGCGGAACCACCTGAGAAGACGGCAGAGCCAACTCCTCCATGCGCAACGTCGGACGCCAGAAACCGTAGTGGAACAGCTCCACAGCAACCGTCAACGGGTTAAGCATGAACACGTTGAACACCCAGGGGTACAGGGTGTCACGCACCATAGCCCAGGAATACAGCACCGGCGAGAACCATGTGGCGACCATCAGCAGCATATCTACAATATTCTCCGAGTCACGGAAAAATACGTTCGCCACACCAAAAATCAGGCCCAAGCCATAGGACAGCAGCATCACAATCACCATACCCGCCAGGATAGACCCCAACGCCAGGAAGCTCGGGGACCACCCCACCAGGATGCAGGCCAACAGCATCACCGCAATCTGGGGCACAAAATGCACCAGAGCCACAAACACCGTTGACAGTGAAAACAGCTCACGCGGCAGGTAAATCTTGCGAATCAGCGCGCTATTGACCACCATGGCGCGGGCACCGTTGCCGAACCCCTCCGAGAAGAAGTTGATGGCAATCATGCCCGAGAACAGGTACACCGCATAGTTGTGCATACCGCGTTCCAAGCCCAGGAACATACCCATGGCAATATAGAACACCAGGAACTGCACGCCCGGCTTGATGTACGACCACAGAATACCCAGCACCGAGCCGCGGTAACGCACCTGGATTTCCTTATCGACCAGCAGCCGAAGCAGGTAGCGGTTCTTCACCGCATCCAGGATGCCGCGTCCGCGGCCGGGTGCTTTCAGAGGCAGAGAACTCAAATCGCTCATCGGGTCAGCTCAGAATCCGTATGCTCAGCGAAGGTCTTAGCCCAGGCATCATAAGAAGCCACTTCTGCGGCCTTCGAACGGTATAGGTCGCGCAGCTTCTCCCAGCCAGTCACCAGCTGAGCATGTAGCTTCGCGGCGTGAATCAGCTTCGACTTCAGCTGCTCGGGGTCGCGGCGGTACCAGAAGAGACCGGTACCCTCAGCGTTCGTAGCCAGAGCCGAGTCGAACTTGGATAGGGTCCACCAGTTGGTTTCACCGTAGTTCAGCTGAATCTGCGGGTGAGCCTTAGCCTCTTCGCTCACGGGCTTGAAGAGCTGGCGACCCACGGTCTTCGCGGTCCACGAAACAAGCTTCTTGTAGCCGGGGGACGCGAAAGCACGACGGCCGCGGAACGGAGGCTTCTTCGACTGGATAGCCGGGAAGTCATCCACGTTCGGCTTCACCTGGGACTCCGGGTACTCCTTGGCCATAGCACGAATCACCGGCAGACGCTTCGAGAGCGAAGGGTGCAGGTGCTCGGGACCCGACAGCAGGTCTTCGAGAGCCAACAGACGGCCGGCCTCGGTGTAGTACTGCATCGACAGGGTGTGCTTGACGTCGAGGAAGAGTGAATCCAGCAGCACGCGGCCACCCTTGTCGAAGGGAGAGTGCAGCAGAGCCGTGATGAGGCGGTTACGCTCGTGGTAGTAAGCCTGCCAGCCGACGGAGTCATCCTTATCGGTCCAGGACACGTGCCACACACCCGCACCGGGGAAGGACACGGTCGCGAAGCCCGCGGCCTTGGCTCGCAGGCCGTACTCGGCATCGTCCCACTTTAGGAACAGCGGCAACGACAGACCGATTTCCTTGATAACCGCGGTCGGGATGAGGCACATCCACCAACCGTTGTAGTCCACGTCCACGCGGCGGTGCAGCCACGGGGTGTTGCGCAGGTTGTGGGTACCCAAATTGTGACCCATCGCCATGTCTTCATGCGGCTTAGCGTAGAAGTTACGCCACGGGTCCACGACCTCGCCAAAGGCGTGCAGAACCGAGCGGTCAAACATGTCGAACATGTGCGCACCCACGATGGTGGGCTCCTTGCAGTAATTCGCGAAGGTCACCATACGCAGAATCGACTCGGGCTCAACGATGACGTCATCATCCAGTAGCAGCACGTAGTCGGAGCCATTATTCACGGCCTCGAACATACCGCGCGAGAAACCACCCGAACCGCCCAGGTTGCCCTGGTTAATGATGCGGAACTTACCGGACAGGGGCTTGACAACCTCTTCGAAGTCCTCGTGGTCCTGAACCTTCTGGGTGCCCTGATCCACGATCAGGAACTCGTGCACGGCATCAAAAATCTCGGGGCTTTCACCCAACGCACGAATGTTGTTGATGCAGTACTCCACCTTGTTCATGGTGGTAATCTGCACGGTTGCCTGGCCAGCCTTCACATCCGCGCGGGGCTCGATGTCGCCCAGCCAGTTTGCCTCAACCAACTCAAGGTCGGTGGTGCCAGACAAATCGAACCAGTACCAGCCACCATCACCGAAAGGTGCCAGCGGCAAGGTGAAAGTATTGGCTTCCTCACCGGAGAGCAACTTGGCATCCACACGCTGAATCACGCCGCGGCCATTGGACTTATACACAATGACCATGCCCTCACCGCGGGTCTGAACGCTCAGGGTAACCTTCTGCAGGTCAGTCCAGCGGCGCCAGTACGAAGCGGGGAACGCATTGAAGTACGTACCGAACGACAAGCTCTGGCCCGCGCTCACAGTGATGGAGCGGCGGCTGTTCAGGCCGTTTGCGGCGTCACGGTTTGCGCTCGCACTTGTTAGGGACTGACCGGAGGTGTTCATCGCTTCCGCGATGGAAGTTGAGGCGTCACCATCGATACGAGTCGGCAGCTGAACGCCGGTTGCGACGCCCGCATCCACATAGAGGGGCACGACGTCGGTCTCAACCGCGCTGGGGAAGATAACCCGCTGCAGGGTCTTCAAAATCTGAGTAGCCATAACTATGCGTCCACACCACCGGATTCAATCTTGGCACCGTCGGTGAAGTGCGGACGAATCTTGTTGTCGAACATCGACAGCGCCGAGGCAATAGCCATGTGCATGTCCAGGTACTTGTAGGTACCCAGGCGGCCGCCGAACAGCACGTTATCCTCGCCCTTGGCCAGGTCGCGGTAAGCCAGTAGCTTCTCGCGGTCCACGGCGGTGTTCACCGGGTAGTAGGGCTCGTCGCCCTTGTTCGCGAAGCGGGAGAACTCACGCATAATAACGGTTGCATCCTTGGTGTAGTCACGCTCCGGGTGGAAGTGACGGAACTCGTGGATACGAGTGAAGGGGACGTCTGCATCCGGGTAGTTCATCACCGAGCAGCCCTGGAAGTCTTCAATCGGCAGAACTTCTTCTTCCAGGTCGATGGTGCGCCAGGACAGGTCGCCCTCAGCGTAGTCGAAGTAACGGTCTACCGGGCCGGTGTACACCACGGGAATCTGGCCAAGCACGTTCTCACGAGAGTACTCATGGCCGGACTCAAAGAAATCGGTGTTCAGGTGAACTTCAATGTTCGGGTGTGCGGCCATGCGCTCCAGCCAAGCGGCGTAGCCGTCGACCGGCAGACCCTCGTACTTGTCGTTGAAGTAGCGGTTGTCGTAGGTGTAACGCACCGGCAGGCGGGAAATGATGGACGCGGGCAGCTCCTCCGGCGGGGTCTGCCACTGCTTTGCGGTGTAGTGCTTAATGAAGGCCTCATACAGGGGGCGACCAATCAGAGAGATGCCCTTGTCGTTGAGGTTCTGCGGGTCGGTACCAGCCAGTTCGCCAGCCTGCTCAGCAATCAGCGCCTTTGCCTCTGCAGGAGAGTAAGCGGCGTTGAAGAACTGGTTGATGGTACCGAGGTTAATCGGCATGGGGTACACGATGCCATTGTGGTGGGTGTACACACGGTGCACGTAGTTCGTGAAGTCGGTAAAGCGGTTCACGTACTCCCACACGCGCTCGTTGGAGGTGTGGAACAGGTGGGCGCCGTAGCGGTGCACCTCGATGCCGGTCTGCTTTTCCTTCTCGCTGTATGCGTTACCGCCAATGTGGGAGCGACGGTCCAGCAGAGCGACTTTCAGGCCCAGCTCGGTGGCGGCCTGTTCTGCGATGGTCAGGCCGAAGAGGCCCGATCCGACAACTACGAGGTCAGCAGTCAATGTTTTCTCCTGTATTATCACGGCGTTCCTGCCCCTATCGGGGATGGTTTCCGCCTTCCAGACCGGGCAATTCCCCGCTGATTCGGGGAGGGCACGATCCGCGCGGGCAGGCATACGTCGCCCCTCCCACGATGGATATAGTCATACTCTAAGATACCCGCTTATCAACTGGTCCGCATACTTATGACATGACTTTCAGTACTTTTGAGAATGAGTTCTTGCGCCATCCCCCGATGAGTTCCGGATGAGTAAGGACGGGATTAGCGCGCCCCCGGAGATTTTTAGGTGCGTTGCGGAAGAAGAGACTCCACGACCCCATGCAACAGAACAAGAAATTATTTACGCGTAAATATTCACTAAAGGAAGCGGCTCGGCCGATAGGTTCAGCTAGACCCTTCAAGAAACAGTGCATATGCTCACCAACAGTACGCACATGCATACCACACCATAGATAACTCAAGAATCGTCCCCAGGAGACTTATATACGAATATGCAGTTATCCACAGATTCCAAGGTATCTTGGTGGCAAAAACGCAATAATCGAATATTTAAGTCATCATTGATAGAAAATGTTGAATTTTGATTCACTACAAGTTTATCTATAGGCATGACTCTCTATTTTCTTGACCACACTAAGACCTCCACAGAACACCCCTACCCCCGCGTCGTACGGGTCGAAGGCGAACCAAGTACGATCGAAAACATCACACTGCCCCAGGAAGAAAAGCACCTGGAGCACAATCTAAGCGCCGCTCTACGAGAACAAGCCGCCGGTGGCGGGAAGCTTTTGAGCTTTCCCGCACGAGGCGGCCATCCCACCGGAGAAGAACATGCCACCGGCACAGACAGCAGCGAACATGCCATCAGCACCCTCTACGTTCTACGCGGCCCCGACGCAGGTAAATCCTACCCAATTCCTCGAGGAGACACCACGCTGGGCAGGTCCCCACGCGGGCGGCGGGGAAAAACCAGACACGTGTATTTGCGAGACCCCTTCCTACGCGGAGTGCACGGAGCCTTCCACGCCGACAGCTCGGGAGTGCTGTGGCGCCCAGCAAATGCTCCCGCACGCAAATCTAGAAGAGTCCAGAACAATCAATCACAACCCATTGTTTGGAACGAGCCATTCCTATTAGGGTCATCTCTCTGCGTTCTTCGAGCCCCCAACGTTTCAGGTCCGAGTCCTTCCGGGCGCGCAGCACATTCCACTCCCAGAGACAACACTGACAGGTCTCAGGATTCCTCAGCTATCTCTTTCAACAACAATCCCTTTGAGCCCGTCACGGTCAACCCTGCCCAACCCCGCAAACTCAAGCAGATTCTACTCAGCATCTGCCTGCCCATCCTTGTGGGCCTAGCCATTGCCCTGCTGACCGGCCTATGGTTTCTGCTACTTATGTCAGCAGCTTCCTCCCTGCTCATGCTCCTACACTTCTTTGGGAGCAGAGCCGAAAACCGTGCGGGCCGCGCTATGACCCGCACGGCGGCCGAACAAGAGGAGCAACGAGCATTGAATCTCCCCACCGCTGCAAATCTGGCGTTCGCAGAAACTCCCCCAGCCCCTGCCGTGCTCCCCGCTCAGCCTTGCATCGTGCTCGGATGCGGCCCTCGGCTACCCTACCTACGCGGGCGTAACCTAACGCTCGCCTCACTCCCCCAGCTCCCGAGGGCGCCCCACTACATCCCTTTGCCCACCGCGGCGCTTGGGCACCGCCTTTCGCTCGATGAGGGACACCTGCGTGCTTATCTTGTTCAGCTAGTTGCCGGTTATCCAGGAAATATCGCAATCCTGCTCGGCTGTCCTGCGAGCGCGGGACAGAAGCAAATCAACATGCTCTTGCAAACCCTCGCCGTAGCACCCCGCGTCAGCGTGTATTCTCAGCATCTCGGGACAAGCGCTGAGGAACGGCAGGCTCTTCACGATACCCTGCGCGGCGAGCTTTCTGCACAGACCCCTCCCCTGCTGATTGTGCCGGAGGATGCATGCAATATTTATGCTCCGCTCGTGCACGCGCTCCAGGCTGAGGCCAAATCCGTCGAAGCTACAGCACGGAACGGCGCGCGGGCTTCCAAAGAGCCCAAGGGTACATCGGCGGCTCTATGTATCATTGCCGCCCCCGAAGAAGCTTCGCACGTGGCATCTGCTCGTACCGACTGCGAGTCTCTCTTCACAGCAGGGTGGCTCCAGTGCACCAGCGAGGGGAGCCACCGTCAGTCCATTCGTTATGTAGCCCGGCATTACTCGAAGCCTCCGGAGCAACCCAGCGAGGGGGTCCTACAGGTGCATCCTCTTCTCCTCAATGGTCTGTGCCTGTATGCCGATGGGTTGAGTGTCGAGGCGTTTGTCCCGGCTCTTGGCTATCTCTATCGGAGCGCAGAAGGACCGCAAGCAGGCAAAATTAGCGACGTTCAGGTGCATCAATCCGGGCATCGGTTCTCCTCCCTGCGGGCAAAGAAAAACGAAAGGTGTGAAGAGGGGATTAACCTATCTGCTGAAGGGCTTAGGGAACGGTGGTCGAGGGGGCTTTATGCTGAAGACGTCCGCTGTTATCTGGGGGTTTCGCAGGCGGGCTCGCTTTCGCTCGGCCTTTCGGAGCACGGGCCCCACTGGTTGCTGGGCGGCACCACGGGTGCCGGTAAATCCCAGCTGCTACGTTCTCTGGTGCTGAGTACTGCCTTGGCCTACCCGCCCGAGCGTCTCGGGCTGATTCTGGTGGATTTTAAGGGTTCCGCAGGCCTAGGCCCTCTCGCCGAGCTACCCCATACGCTGAGCATCTTGAGCAATTTCGATGTTTCCGCTGTTGAACGCGCCCTAGAATTCTTGCGGGCAGACGTCCATCGGAGGGAAACAGATTTGCAGGCGGCCGGGGTCAATTCCTACCGCGACTACCTCGCCGATTGCCGGGCTCGAGGTGTACTCCCCCGATACCCCGAGCTACTCATCGTCGTAGATGAGTTCCGCATGCTGATTGATTCCATGCCCGATGCGATGACAGAACTTATGCGCATCGCAACGATTGGTCGCTCTCTGGGTCTGCACCTCGTTCTTGCTACGCAACGCCCCCAGGGCACGATTTCGCAGGATATCCGCGCTAATATCGCCACGAGTATCTGTCTACGTGTGGCCAGTGCGCAAGATTCCTACAACCTGCTGGAACACGAAGCAGCCGCCTATATCTCGGCCGCTCAGCCTGGAGCCGGGTACGTTCGCCTGCCAGATGGGCGCTCCCTTGCGTTCCGCGCGCCCCTCACGGATGGTGTGCCCTCCGAGGTGCGGACGGTTCCCCCGAAGGTCTTCTCACTCGAGCCTGAGGGGTGGAGGTGCATCAACGTCATGGAGGAATCACCTCGGGAACACTACGGGGAAGACGAGCGCCTCACCCGCTCAATCAGAGAAACCTTCAGCGCAGCAACAGAGCCCTGCGGTGCCTCTGGGCGGCACGGCATTTCGGGTACGGTCGATGGACCCAGCGAGAAAGAGAACGAAGGATACTGCCCCATCCCCGAGGAGCTACCCGATTCTCTGCCCCTGCCGCTTCTGCCCGAAGGGACAGAGCGAGGGAACGGGTATCTGCTGGGAGAATTGGAGATCGCTCGTTACGGTGTTCGCAGCTATTACCAGTGGAGCGGCAAGCAAACCCTGGGGATTCTGGCTCAGAGCGCGGAACGTATCCCCTTCCTTCTGAGTCTGATTGCTCAGGCGCTATCAGCCAACACCCCGGTGGTTCTGCTCACCTCCGACGGTTCCTTCCAGCGGGATATGGAACCTTATTCTCCGTTCCTTGAGGTGCTTGTGGGGCCGCAAGAGCTCCAGCATCTGCGTTTCTGCCTTGAGGAGCCGCGAGAACAGCACCTACTCGCCGAACGTGAAGGGCACCGTCCGCTCATCATCGTGGACGGTCTGGACGGATGGCTGGATGCGCTCATCCGCCATCCCGATACAGAGAACCTGCTCTACGATGTGCTCTCGCAAGGCTACCGGCGCGGCTACTCGGTGCTGTTCACCTCTGCGCTGAGCCCGAGAGGACGCTTCGGCACGGTCGCGCATTCCACACTGTTGAGCCGCCGCTTCCTCGATACAGATCTGATGCGTTCGGCCAGCCGCGACTACCCCGTCCCGGCCCAGGGCCACTACTGTGTTGAGGGGAGCATCAACGATGAGTTCATCGGGGACCAGCCGCTTACTGCCTCCGTGTTAGCTCCCTGCACGTCGTCTCTCCGAGACTTTGGGGCGTATGCGCAGCCGACTGCGAGTGCTTCCGCCCAGAAAAGTACTTTGTTACGCCAGTTCCCGGAATATTTCCGTATGCCCTCGGAGGAGTATCTTCATGTGGCGCACAAGACCTGCAATCCTCAAGATGAACGACTTCTTGTGGGGTTTAACCGCCGTCATCTGCCCGTATGGCTGGGCGCCGGGCGTGGAACTATTATTCCCGTCCCGGGCGCCCGGTCGACGGGTAAGAGCACGGTACTCGAGAGTATCCGTCAGCTCAACCCGCATCTGAAGGTGCTCTGCATCAAGGGCGGTGACGGCTCCGCACCACTCACGGAGGAAACGGTACGCTCACTGTTGGCTGGGGTGGATTATCCCGCTCAGACTCTGATACTCGTCGATGATTTGCAGTACCTTTCGGCCGGGGTGCAGAACGTTCTGCTGGAGCGCCGCGGAGCCTTTCGCGCGGTCTTCGTGGCCTACACGCCCTGGCCGAGGAGGGCCTCTTCCCCGCTACTTTCGGCGCTTATGGGGTGCTCACGTGCGCTTCTGCTCGCGCCCGCGTCCCTGGCGGAGGCTGATATCTGTACGGTGACGGCGCTTCCCGCAGATCGTTTTACACGGGGTGGGCAGCCAGCCGGACGTATGGTAGCGGTGGACGGTAGCGCGGTTGAAGCGGTACAGGTTCCGTTACCGAAGGCCCTCGATACTCGCCCTATGGCAGCGATAACCAGGCAATAGCCTAACGGCGACGGCCAAGGCGGTTGGCTTCTTCGCCGCGTTCCTCGGTGACGGCCTCAATATAGCGGCGGCTACTAGGTAGCAGCACAAAGATAAAGGCCATCGCTGCACCAATGACGCCCGCCACGATCAGAGGGTTGAAACCCTCAATACTCACACCGTAGGTACTCACGCTCTGAACCAGCGTGCTGGCGGTGACCCACAGGGCGCAGAGGGTCATCAGGATCATGGGCAGACGTGAGCCGTAACGTCCACGGTAGAACCGCAGGGCGTAGAAGGTCATACCCGCGGCGATGAGTATTTGAAGTACGCCACCGACTATGCCCTGGGCAGGCTCACCATGAGAAAGGAGGATGGGGTACAGGACGCCTCGAATCAGAAGGTAGGCCGCAAAGATTTCGGTCAGGATGAAGGCGTACAGGACACTGAACGGGCGTGGCGTCATGGGGTCTCCTCGGAGGCGGGCGTGCTCTCCTCTGCGGGGCGCGCGGTCGGTGATTTCTGGGCCGCTTGCACATCATGCCGCACAGGGGCCTTGGGTATTGTTCTTACACAGATGCTTCTCCCCCGACGGAGACAGATACCTAAAATGTACCGCTCCAGGAAGAGCTCTCCGTTCCATTCTATCCGGAGTATAATGCGGCGCCGAAGCCGGTGAAAACGTCATCAATTCTCCCGCCGAATTGATCAGTGTTCACAATGCGACCCTTCGGAACCCTTATTAGACAAAGGTTTACCTTAGTGATAGATGCCTCAGTGTAATACTGAAATTTTTAGCTTAAAGCACTTGTCACTTCAGCCCCGACGTGCGAAAGTTGATAAGTCAAATTTCACCCTAACTTGGAGCGCATGCCCCAACAGTGGGTCTATTTGATACGCGCACAGGAATAATAAACAGCATCTCGCCTCGGCGGGACTGCATATAGAGAAGGAGGTCCGCCGTGGATTGGCGTAGTCGTGCAGCTTGTTTGGACAAGGATCCGGAGCTGTTCTTCCCCGTTGGAAACACCGGACCTGCCCTGTTGCAGATTGAAGAGGCTAAGACTGTCTGCCGCTCTTGCGAAGTTATTGACGTCTGCCTGAAGTGGGCCATCGAGACCGGCCAGGACTCCGGCGTATGGGGTGGCACCAGTGAAGATGAGCGTCGCGCCATGAAGCGTCGCGCAGCTCGCGCCCGCCGTGCATCCTAACTTCCGGAGTATTCAATAGGGCATTAAAAGCGTGGTGCAGTGACTTATCGGTCACCGCACCACGCTTTTGCTATACCCGGAGTCGTAAGAAACCCGGCCGCGGAGCCCTAAAATCAAGATTCCACGCCCCGGTCCACTGTTCACCCTACAGGAGGAGAGCCTTAATAATCACGCGCGTACCGGTCGGTTCGTTGGCTTCCCAACGAATTGAACCGTTGAGTTCGCTCGCCACCAGAGTGCGCACAATCTGCATACCCAGCCCCTCTTTGCCGCTGACCGGTCGGTACGCGCTCGGGCCGGATTCTTCAATTTTCTTATCACCCATACCCTTGCCGTCATCGGCAATAACGACGGTCAGGGTGTCTTCCCCCTCACCGTTGGTACCGCGAATACCCTCGAGCGTCACCGTTCCAGTTTCGCCATCAAGTCCATGCTCCACGGCATTGGCAACAATCTCATTAATGACTAGTGCCAGAGGAGTTGCGAACTGACTCGGCAGGGCCCCAAAGGATCCCAGCAGTTTAGTCGTCACATGCTGACCGGGAGAGGCCAGCTCGGCTGCCAAGTGGAATTGACGCTCAATGAGCTCATCAAAGTCGACGTTCTGAGTCAGGCCCTGCGAGAGTGCCTCGTGCACGGTAGCAATCGTGGCCACGCGACGCATTGCCTGTTCCAAACCCTGGCGCGCCTCGTCGGTGGTCATGCGGCGCGACTGCAGGCGCAGCAGAGCAGACACCGTCTGCAGGTTATTCTTCACACGGTGGTGAATCTCGCGAATGGTTGCGTCCTTGGTCATGAGCTCCATCTCGCGACGGCGCAACTCAGTGACGTCGCGGCAGAGAATCAGAGCTCCAAGACGCTCAAGGTGTGCCCCTCTCTGCTTGAGCAGAGGGATAGCACGCATGGTCACGCGTGCTCGGGCGATGGTGAGCTCCGTCCGCAGGTCGCTACGACCGGCCAGAACCAGCTGTAGGGTCTCGTCCGCCTCCTCGCCGGGAGAGAGCATCGCACGGGTTACGTCGGCCAAGTTACGCTTCTCAAGGTAACCGGTCATACCCATACGGGCGTACATCGAATTGGCGTTGGGCGATGCGACAACCACGCGGCCGGTCGGGTCGAGCACGATAATGCCATCAATCGCGCGGGGATTACCCTGAGTGCGGCTACCCTGAGCCAGAGGGTCGGGCCACAGACCGGTGTGCAACATGGTCAGTAGCGTGTCAGTGACAAACTCGTAGACTTCTTCACTCAGAGTGGGATAGGTATGAGGAGCGGCAACACGATGGCTAGTGAGTAGCGCGATAGTGCGGTTATTACGCACAATCGGCACGAAGGTGACATTCACCTCCGGGCGATAACCCACGCCTTCTCCCCTACTCGGGTCTGTATAGGTACTGATATTCTGAGTCGTCCACGCACGATAGGCTTCGTCACGAATACCGTCTTCCATAGTGTGGTTGATGATGTCGTGGTGGAAGAGAGTGCGGACGTTGGAGGGACGCACATGGGCGAGGGCGGCGAAGGTACTGGTTTCGCGGGGACCGGAAACGGCGTCCGGGGAGGTGCCATCGGCAACGACGTAGTCAGTGGGGAACCAGAGGACAAGGTCGCTCTGGGCAATGTCAGAGATAATCTGCCATTCTCCCATGATGAGGTGAACGCGTTCGATATCGCCGGGGCCAAAGTCGCAGGCGCTCAGAGTTCCTTCTGCAAAAGACATGTTTGTGTGCTTCCCGTAAGTTCAGGTATCTTCAACCATTTTATGCGGTTGCCCGCCCGAGTCCCATTTCAGGCGGTAATATTTCGGCCAGTGTAACGTGCATGTCTGAGAGCTCGCTTGAAAGCGCCGTGGCGGCCTTCCACCGTCACAGGGACGGCTAGAAAAAGCAACGATACGAGGCAATCTCATGACCTACGATTTCCCTAAACAATCCGTTGCCCAGAGCAAGTTGCCCAGAGCAAATCGTTCTTACGCTATATAGCCCTTCGAAAAATATACCCGACGCATCACATCCGGTG
Source organism: Rothia mucilaginosa (assembly GCF_901875305.1). Classification (GTDB taxonomy): domain Bacteria; phylum Actinomycetota; class Actinomycetes; order Actinomycetales; family Micrococcaceae; genus Rothia. The sequence continues at coordinate 86,764 of NZ_CABFLY010000005.1, read as the reverse complement.
TACCCGCGAGGGGCTACCGGGCGCGAGACGCCGGGTATATCTATGGGGACTGAGATATACGAAGGGCAGAAGTGACTGAGTCGTGCGAGAAAGGAGGTCAGGTCACAGGCTGTACCGCGTACATTCCCTCCAGCATCGCATCGAAAGCCTGCACCAGGGCGTGTCGAGGCGCTACCTCCAGGAGGGCTTCCCCGTTACGGCGTAGGCGATCCATTATCTTCCGTTCGTAAGGAATCACTCCATTCAGGGGAACGGAGAGGTAGCGGGACCAGTTATCGCGCATTCTTGCCTCGGGGTTGAAGCCCGCTGCTTCACGCCGGGAACGGTTGAGCCAGTACTGCACGCTCGCACCGGGCGCCATGAGATCCGGCCTCTCCTGAACCTCACGGGCCAGGTTAATGAGACGAGGCAGACCCACCACGTCGGCTTCTCCCACGACAATCACACGGTCAGACTCCGCCAGGGCGGTGAGGGTTGCGGCATTGCGGCGGGGTGCAGGGCCATCAAAGGTGAGCTCCTCATCCATCTCGATGGGTGCGGCCACATCGCAGATGATGATGTCGTAGCGGGGCTTGAGCCACCCCAGCACCTCGCTAAAGGCACGAGCACGCACCTCAGGCCAGCGAGAGGCTGAGGTAATTCCACTCAGAAAGTCGAAGAATCCCTGCTTGAGCGGGACCCGTTCCATGATTGCTCCGGCTTTCTTCTCATCGAGCTGCGCGCGGTCAGCGTCCGAGCAGATGATGGACAGACCCGATCCTGCGTCTTCTAGGGCCATGAGTGCGTCAAGGCTGGGGGCGTAGGTATCCGCATCAATCAGGCACACGCTCTGCCCTTTCTGGGCGGCCAAAGCCGCGAGGTTGAACGCGATGGTGCTTCGGCCGGGTGCGCCGTGGGTTCCCCAAACGGTCAGAATCTTGCCGAGGCGATGCCCGGATTGGTAGCGGACCGGGGCTGCGGGATCCTGAGTGATATCAGGATGCTGGGGCAGGCTGTCCTCAATCTCCTCTTCGAAGCGGCGGGTGTATTCGTTGCCGGGAGCGATTGCATCCACGATGGCGGCTGCGCGGGCCAGCACGGATTCTTCATCACTTGGAGACACCGGCGCCTCGGGGTTCTGATCTACAGGGTTGGACGCTAAAGAACTGTTTTCATTCCCTGCAGAAACTCCATACCCGTATGGAGCAGTGTTGGCTTCGGCGTTCAAAGCGCTGCTGTCCAAATCGTAGCCGTATGCTCCACCCGACGAATCAGGTAAGGAGCGATCTGCCTGCCCATATCCAAGATCGTAGCCGTAGCCTACCGCGTTCTGACCCGCCGCATCGTAGCCGTAGCCGGAAGGATCCGCAGTTAGGGCATTTCCGGGCATTGCGCTGAGCGTCGTTTGATGCACACCGTACATGCTACGAGGCCGCCCTAGGGCCGCGTCGACAGCTCGTTCGATGGAGCCCAGAATCTCTTCCAATGCGGCATCGGTGCGGATGCGGTGAACCTCAGTGGGTAGCGGCAGGTTTTCGGGCGCGATGACAGCGAGTAGAACCTCGGATTGAGCGAGAGAGTCAACTATCGATGCGCTCACCTCAGAAGGAACGCGGACGCAGAGCAGTACCCTGGCGATACCGGTATGGGCCATGCCGAGTGCTTCACTGAAATCTTGTACGGTGCGGGCGACCGTAATGCGCCCGTGTTGGGTCTCAATACTTTTCAGGAGTGTACCGTCGTCGCCGTAGAGAATAATCGGGATGTTCATTCGCCCTCCCCGTAAGTGCCGGGAATGAGGCTGAGCTTCGAGTCGCTGTTGCTTTCCTGCACGATAGCGGCGACGGCTTCTTCCTTCACCCACAGTTGCACGGTGGCTTTGCCATTGGCACCGAGTACTCCTTCGTCCACAGCGATTGAGGCAATCTCAGCGTTGGTCACGATAGCGTGGGCGCTCGAGGAGCTATTCTCGGCTGCTTCCTGGCGTTTGGAGTCCTGGTTACGGGGCCCTGAGGTCCATACATCTACGCGTTCCCCCGTCTTCAGTGTGGAGGCGGCGGTACGGTCAATGGTGATGGTTGCGAGGCGACGGCCGGAGGGGGTTTCGGCACCGACTGCGTCCTTGCTAATGAGGTTTCCGGCGGGGATGCGTTGCGTTGCAATTTTCCCCTGGGTCAGACTGGTGTCGGCTCGAGTGAAGTACTTATCTTGGGCAGCGTCGATATTGGCTTCCACGCGGGCGAGCTTATCGTCGGTAATTTTCTCTCCCATGCGGATTTCTGTTTTGGCAGTGTAGTACTCAATTTTGTGGTTGTTCGCCTGCACGTAGAGCTGAACACCTGTCATGGAGACGAGGACCAGGAGAATCCCCAGAATGAATCTCCAGTCTTTGATGGTAGGCCTCTTGAGGCGCTTAGCGTGCGGTTCGGTGAGGGTAGAACGCGTCGTCGCGTTCTGTCGTGTACGCATGTGGGTTGTGGCCTTTCGGTATGGAAGTTCGGCGGGTCGCCGAGTCGTCATATTCAACTAACCGATGAGCGAGTGGAGTGTTAGACATCTCTATGAGACTTCTAGGAGTCTAACCCTAACAGGATATTTCATTTAGTGTATTCACTCAACAATACTTTCGCTTATGAAATATTCACGCACATACCCTTATTTTCGGACACGATTCGATAATATTTCAGGCAGTATAAGGCTTTTGCAAGCAATTTTTACCCCAGTGTCATATACTGAAGATACTCTATAGATGTTCGATGAGAACTCTATATGTAGTGCCGCGATATCGTGACACCGGGGCCCAAGATTCCACATATGGAAAGGATAGATTCATGACTGCACCTCGCTTCCTTACCCTGAGCGATGTCGCTGAAGAACTGCAGGTTTCGCTTTCGCAGGTGCGTGCTTTGGTGCGTAGCGGTGAATTGCCTGCAATCCAGATTGGCGGCCGTAATCAGTGGCGTATCGAACGTTCGCGTTTCGAGGAGTACATTACCGAGCGTCACGAGCAGACTCTGGAAGCCATTGCTTCCGGTAAGCTAACTGCTAAGGCGAAGGCTGAGTAATACAGCATTACTGGTTTTACCGAAGGCGCTCTGCCTGGTGTCTGTAAGGGCCCGTCCCCTCTGGTGAGGGGGTGGGCCCTTACTCCATTTCTGAACGATTATTTTTATCCGGTGCTACTATCCGGTGCGGAGTGAGCGCGGAGCTAACGAGAGATACGCGCAATGACGGCACTTAGGCGCGCCAACGGAATGATTCGAACCCCCACACCGGGAGCCCTCGCATCCCGAGATTCGTGCGCATAAGATCCTCGTTCGTAGATGCGAGGATACTGTCCCCCATTGAGGAGGCGCAGCTCCAAAAAATCAGCTCCCACGCGCTCGATGACCCCGTCGTAGCTGACAGCTCCGCCTTCAAGAGAGAGGCGGACTGGTTCGCGCGCTACTGCCAGCGCTCGCAGGGCAAGTTGCATCTTCATGCGGTATCGCCCAGGGTGGACTTCTGCGCGACCGGGCGCACGGCCCCCTTCCCACCAGAGCATACCCCGCAGAGGGACAAGGATGCTCTCACCGCGGGATTCAATACTAATCCATTCCTCTCCCACGGTGTCGAGAGTCCCCTCGTAGACCTGCATATCTGTCGCGCAGACCCGAATGGGTCCACCCTTTTGAGCTAGGAGACGATCATCAAGAGCGATGGTGGAGTATTGCACGCGTGCAATCTGGCGGGTATCTTGTTCGAGCTCCCAGGCCCGTTCGGAGGCCAGCCGAGCTTCTATATCCCGAAGGAACTTTTCCATACTCATAGTTCGACCCTACCGGATACTTAGGAATCTTGAGACGCGACAGGCCCTCAGGTCCCAATATGGCAAAGAATCGCTCCTCATGCCTTGCGTTCGAGGAAAAAATTAGAATTTTCATGCATTTTGATGTGTTTTGTTGTCCAAAGATGGATATATAGGGTATAACTAGAGTACAAATACAGTTACCAAACACACTCATTGGAGGTCATCGTGGACCAAACAATAAAACATACACACGGTGTAAGCGGCGTAGTGTCCTGCCCCGAAGTGTTCCATTCTGAGCCACAGGCCAGTCGTCAAGACATCGTTCTCTTCATTGCTCCACCGGTGCTCTCAGCGATTGTGCTAGCTGCCCTCTGCGCCTACCTGCCGAGCCTTCCCTCTGCTCACCCGCTCACCGACGCGGTGCTCCTCTGCACGGGAGCCTCGGCAATCCTCATCACCTGCTGGTGGATTGTCAGTTTCGTCTGCACCCTCTATGAAGCTCGAACCGCTCGTCAAGACATCCACCCGTTGGAGCCTCGTACGCCGAGAACACCGCGCATTTTCCGCCCGCTCTTTATGCGCCGCATCGTTCTGACGCTAGGCGGCACGGCCATTGGGCTTGGTGCGGTCTTAGCACCGGCCCACGCTACAGAGGCTCCTCACTCCCCCGGCTCAACCACCCAGACCGCCTCGTCGATAACCTCGGATGCGCACCCAAGCGGACATCACACCGACAGCCTATCGGTCGCATACCGCGCTGAATCGGACGATGCGCAAATCATCGCCCTCGGTGAGATTCCCCTAGCCCCGAGCCACACCCAATCCGCAGGATCGCCCCAGGATCGTAGCCCGTTCTTCACTCCCTCGCACAACGCCCAGGGCATCTATACCTACACGGTACGTGCCGGAGATACTTTATGGTCCATCGCCGCCGAACAGCTGGGCGAAGGCACCGAGGCCTCCGTTATTTACGATTACACCCTCGACATCTACAGCGCCAACCGCGAGGCGCTGGGGCGGAACGCCGATGTGCTGTACGAGGGACAAGTACTCCAGATTCCCGAGCAGCCGCTTCAGACGTCCCACCGCTAACCAGACTTTTTCTCCACACTATTTTCAGAAAGGAACCCGTCATGGGCTTCACACATCTTCTACCCCCGCTCCCCCGCCGCACCTCAGCACTCCGCACGTTTCCTCCCCCGAACGCTGACTCCCCAACGGCCAGCCCTGTCCCGGGCCCTTCGCAAAAGCTCCCACAGGCGCCAGGCACCCTGGCCCTTGTACAGGCCCGAGGCTTTACCTCCCCCGTATCGATTGTTCCTCTCCCGCGTTACGAGCAGACCACCTCAGGCCGGGCACCTCGCCCTCGAACTGGCCGCCCTCTGCGTCCTGCAGACGCTATCTCCCGCCAAATTGAGGGACGTTGCGTAGGCGTAGCCATCGCATACCTTGAAATCATGGCTGCACGACGCTCGCGCCAGCAGCTCGCCCAGTGGGTTTCGGCTGATTGCTTCCACCGCTTGCTGCCGCGCTTTCCCAAGAACCCTCGTCAGGTCCCCGCAGAACAAACGCTCTCAAAGCCTCCGATGCTACTGCGGGTTCGCGCTCAGCGGGTCAATCCTAAGCTCTACGAGGCGGTTGCTCTATTCCGATGTGGCCAGAGCATCAAAGTAATTGCCCTGCAGGTCCGGGAACTTCACGGAGCCTGGTTCGTTACCTCCATCGAACAACTGCAGAGTCAGACAGACGTAAACTAGCGGGTATACGGAGAGGGTGCGAATCCAATGGTGGATTCGCACCCTCTCCGTATATTTCTGGGTTTACGCCGAGGCTACTTCTTCTGAGAACGCGCCACATGCACCTGAGTGTGGCCGTCCTCATCAGGGGCCGAGTACTGCAGGAACTTCGGGCGCGACGGCTCAGCCAGGCGCACGGCAGAAGCCTGAGTACGCTGCTTAGACAGGTCCAGGTTGTACAGGTAGGTCACGGTCTCTTCGCGAACAGCGTCGAGCATTGACTGGTACATGTCGTAGCCCTCGCGCTGATATTCGACCAGCGGGTCACGCTGAGCCATCGCACGCAGACCGATACCCTCCTTGAGGTATTCCATCTCGTACAGATGCTCGGGCCAACGCTGACCGATGACCGAGAGCATCACGCGGCGTTCAATCTCTCGCATGCTCTCTTCGCCGACGCTCTCCTCACGCTCGTCATACACGACGTGGGCGTCCGCCAGGACTTCCTTCACAATCTGATCGCGGGTAATCTTGGTGCGGTCGCCGGCGTCCTCTGCCAGGTCATCCGCGGTAATGGAGATGGGGTACACCTGCTTGAGGGCGCTCCAGAGGTCCTCGAAGTCCCAGTCTTCAGCGTGGCCTTCAGAGACACGCGCGTCAATAATGGAGGTCAGAACCTCATCCACGAAACCGGAAATCTGTTCCTTCAGGTCATCACCGTGAAGAATACGGCCACGGTCCTTGTAGATGGCCTCACGCTGGCGGTTGAGCACATCGTCATACTTGAGCACGTTCTTACGCTGCTCAGCATTACGGCCCTCAACGTTGGCCTGCGCGGTAGCAATAGCGCGGCTGACAATCTTGGAATCCAGGGCCGAGTCCTCGGGGGCAGCAGCCATGAGGCGGGTTGCCATGCCGGTGTTGAACAGGCGCATGAGCTCATCGGTCAGCGACAGGTAGAATCGAGACTCGCCAGGGTCGCCCTGACGGCCGGAACGACCGCGCAACTGGTTGTCGATACGGCGAGACTCGTGGCGCTCGGTACCGAGCACGTACAGACCACCAAGCTTGGTGACTTCCTCATGCTCTTCAGCAGCGACTTCTTCGCATACCTTCAGAATCTCGGGCCAGCGGGCCTCGTACGCTTCAGAGTTGGTGTTGGGATCAAGACCCAGCTCACGCATCTTCTCGACGGCCTCAAACTCAGGGTTACCGCCGAGCATAATGTCGGTACCGCGGCCGGCCATGTTGGTCGCCACGGTGACGGCGCCCTTACGACCCGCCTGAGCCACAATCGCGGCCTCACGTTCGTTGTTCTTCGCGTTCAGCACCTCGTGGCGCACACCGGCCTTCGCCAGCTGGCGCGAGAGGTACTCGGAATTCTCCACGCTGGCGGTACCGACCAGAATCGGCTGGCCCTTCTCGTGGCGCTCCTTAATGTCCTTCACGACCGCTTTGAACTTGGCGATTTCGTCGCGGTACACCTTATCGGGGTTATCGATGCGCTGCACACCCTTGTTGGTGGGAATCGGCACGACGCCCAGCTTGTAGGTGTTCATGAACTCGGCTGCCTCGGTCTCTGCGGTACCCGTCATGCCCGAGAGCTTGTCGTACATGCGGAAGTAGTTCTGCAGGGTCACGGTCGCCATGGTCTGGTTCTCAGGCTTGATTTCGACGCCTTCCTTCGCCTCAATCGCCTGGTGGATGCCGTCGTTGTAGCGGCGGCCCGGCAGAATACGGCCGGTGTGCTCGTCCACGATCAGAACCTCGCCGTCGATGACCACGTAGTCCTTGTTGTTGGTGAACAGCTCCTTCGCCTTAATGGCGTTGTTCAGGAAGCCAATAAGCGGGGTGTTCTTCGACTCGTAGAGGTTCTTCACGCCCAAGTGGTCTTCCACCTTGTCGATACCGGACTCAAGAATACCGACGGTGCGCTTCTTCTCGTCTACCTCATAGTCCTCATCGCGCTTGAGCATCGTTGCGGCGATACGCGCAAACTCTGCGTACCAGCGGTTTGCCTCGCCCGCGGCGGGACCGGAAATAATCAGAGGGGTACGCGCCTCATCAATCAGGATGGAGTCGACCTCATCGATAATGGCGAAGTTGTGGCCGCGCTGAACCTGCTCCTCCACGGTCCAAGCCATGTTGTCACGCAGGTAGTCGAAGCCGAACTCGTTGTTCGTACCGTAGGTGATGTCTGCGGCGTACTGCTTGCGACGCTCATCAGGCTCCATCGAAGAGAGAATCACACCGCACTCCATGCCTAGGAAGCGGAACACGCGGCCCATGAGGTTCGCCTGATACTCAGCCAGATAGTCATTCACGGTCACGATGTGCACACCCTTGCCGCTCAGCGCGTTCAGGTATGCGGGCAGGGTCGCAACGAGGGTCTTACCCTCACCGGTCTTCATTTCAGCAATATTGCCCAGGTGCAGTGCGGCACCGCCCATCACCTGCACATCGTAGTGACGCTTGCCCAGGGTACGCTTGGACGCTTCACGAACCACCGCGAAGGCCTCCGGCAGCAGAATATCGAGGGACTCGCCGTCCTTGACACGCTCACGGAACTTATCGGTTTCTGCTCGTAGCTCCTCATCAGTCATGGATGCGAAGCTATCCTCGAGCGAGTTCACCGCCTTCGTGTACGCCTCGAGCTGTCGCAGAACCCTCTTATCGCCGGTTCGGAGGATTTTCTCCAAGAAAGATGCCACTGAGCTTCTACTCCTTGATTGTCTCGGTACCCTCACCAAGGGCACGCAAGAATGCGCGCGGTGAGGCCTTCCTACATATTGTATGGCAGAGCCGCCTAATTCGCCCGTCCGAGCTCTTTTTTACGCTCTACGCTCGGGCCGTGAGCCAAGAGCCCGGCGGCACCCTGCGCGGGGCAGACAAGAGCCCGGGCCCCGTAGCGGACCAACCGGCAATAATACGTAGTGCCATGCGTCCGTCAGGGCCCGGGCTTTTCAGAGTGAGGGGTTAGAACCCGTTACCAACGCCTCACAGAAGATTTCTCAACGGTATGAGCCGTCAAAACCTCTGGCCGGTTAGTCCTCGGTCAGAGTGATGATGCCGTAGCTCCAACCCTTACGGCGGTATGCCGCAGCCGGGGCGCCGGTTTCGCTGTCAATGTACAGGTAGAAGTCGTGGCCCACCAGCTCCATACGATCAACAGCTTCCGCAGCAGTCAGGCGCTCACCCTTGAAGCTCTTGTGACGAATCTCGATAGGAGACGCCGCTTCATCAGCCAGAGTAACCTCGCTGTTATCAAAGGCGGCTTCCTCCACCGGAACATCCGGCAACAGAATCTCGGTAATCGCCTCACCCACAACAGGAATCGAGCCGGTAGCGTCAGCTACAGACACCGGGTGCTTGCCACCGCGCTTTGCCAGCTTACGGCGGTCGCGTGCACGGCGCAGACGCTCCAGGAGCTTACCGTAGGTCTCATCAAAGACCGCAAACTTATCATTACCCTGGGCCTCAGAGCGAAGGACCGGGCCGGTACCGACCACGGTAATCTCAACGCGGATAGACTCACCGCCAAGGTTGCCTTCCTTGCTGAACTTGACGTCGATATCCTTCACGTTATCACCGAGCTGAGCAAACTTCTGAACCTTCTCGTTCACATACTCTTCCAGGCGTTCGGTGACCTTGATATTGCGGCCGTAGATGTTGACTTCCACGATCATTCCCTCCAGTTCGGGGGTTTATACCGCGTCCGGCTGGACCCGGTACGGGGGCCGACGACGATGCCGTCCCTTGCCTATATTCTAATACGAACGGATGCCGTACATCACTATATGTGACAAATATTCGTCTACGTTACTCTCTATTGATCAATAGTCAGAACAATCAGCAGACCCATTCGCAGGAAAGACACATCTCACACATCAAGTTCTAGGGCGATGCCTTTTTCGGAACAGAGGCCACCGCGCACACACCCAGCACCACGGAACCAGCCTCATGCAGAACACGAACCATCTCGGCAGCCGTTGCGCCTGTCGTTACCACATCATCACAAATAATGCACAGCCGCCCCGCAACCAGGGCTGGCTCCAGCACGCGCAGGGCCCCGTGCATCCGCTCGGAACGGGCTACCGCAGATAGGGTCTTCTGCTCCCCTCCGCCGGAGGCGCCACCCAGGAGCCCAGCCAGGGTACCCGCAACATCTCCAATACTTCCCCCATCATTCCGGGATGAGGCAGATGCGTACCCCACGATGTCCAGGGGCATCACCCGCAAGCTGGCGGGAAGGCGCCCCTTCAACCGACGGGCCGCCTCACGGGCCAGGAGCGTAGCCGGGGCATAGCCTCGACGACTCACACTCGAGGACGATGAAGGAGCCGGAATCAGAAGAACCTCACGCTCAGTGGCACCGAGTACAGAACTCCTCCCAAAATCCTCTCGATGTGCCCGCAGCAGCTTGAACACACACCGGGCCAGGGCATCCCCCATCAACGGCACAAGATCGGTTCGTCCCGCGTTCTTCATTCCCAGAACAACCCGGGGCACAATCCCGTCATAGCGCGAAGCCACCACGGTTTCCGGAACATCCTGCATCGGGTCAACCCGCTCAGTCTTAGCGCAGGCTCGCTTCCAGCGCATCAAACACTCGTCACAGAGCGCGGGCCCCGAACCATACGGCAGAGCCACAGAACAGCAGGAACACGACCGCGGCAGTAGCAATTCGCCCAAAGAGCCCCACGCACGAGCCGCCCAGTCCGCGGAGCGCCCCAGCTTCCGGCCCGAGACTCGCCCAAAACTCACACCACGCTGTTGTACATTCATGCGCGTTCCCTAGCCGGCGTAGCTAATCTCGTGCAGGAGAGTATCCAGACGAGTCCAGCCACGTTCCTCCAGCACATAGCAAGAACCATCGGAACGGTGAGCAATAATGTTAGACGTGTTATCGGCCGTCGACACGCTCATCACACCATCCAAGCGATCCAGCTTCGTCTCTTCACCACTCAGCGAAATCACCTCGGACTCGCCATTCTTCACGTTGACCACCACAACGCTCTGGTCACCGGCCCAACGCGCATTGCGAGGCACCACAGAGGAGCTAAGACGAACCATCTCGGTCAGGTTGAGCGGCTTACCAGCATCGTCACGCACCACACCCGAAATAATCACAGCCGATGCACCCTCCGTCGAGGCAACAACCGCGATGCGCGCGCTATCGTGCGACACATTAATGCTGGTGAAGCTCAAATTGCGCGGCCAGGACATACCAATATCGACCCCGCGTTCACGCTCCTGAGCATCCTCGGAGTTTGGCTTGAAAGCACGCACCGTGCCCTCAGCATCAGCAACCCACACCCAACCATACGCGTCAAAGGTCGGAGCAGTCAGGTTCGAGCCCTGCCACACACGGCGGGCAGTCCCTTGATACACCGTGTACAGGCTACCTGCATCATTCGCCAGACAAGCGAACATATCACCCGAATAGCTCATCGCAGGAGCACTCAGCTGGCTAACGCCGCGCAGAAGCATCTGCTCGCCCGAAGAACTCATGTAGTTGTCACGAGCTACCATCTGCCCGTTCGCAGTAATAGCCACGGTACGGTCAGGAACAGAAAGCGTCAACGACACAGGCGTATACCCGTTCGGGGCCTGCTCGGGAATGAGAGCGCCGTTATAGTACACCTCGGTCTTCTCCAAACCAGAGAAGTTGCTGAGTCCGTGAACAATCTGCTCGCGAATACGCGCCAAACGAGAATCATCCAAACGCTCACCCGTCAGACGCACCGTAGCGTCCTGGTTGTTCACCAGGCGCGCCTCATCCAAGGTCATAGAATCTGTCAGAGCAGAAAAAGCGACACCCTTCAAATAGGACGCCGGTCCGGACATCAGCGTACGCACCAAAAGATCAAAGTAGTTCTCAATATGCGGGAACCATCGGATATCAGGCACCGCATACCGGAAGGACCGATCATAAAAGTACAGGCGATAAGGGCTAAAAACCCGCTCAAATTCACTGCCGTCAAGCCACAATCCGTCAGGACACGAACTAATACGCCACTGACCGTCTTCCTTCACCAGCTTGAAATCCTGAGTCTCAGTCTGCGCCTCAGGGAAAGTACTCGTCAGACCCTGACTGTTCACCGTAGCAGTCTGCTGGAAACGCACGTGGTAAGTGCTCTCTGCCGGCTCGGACGAAGAACCCCCCTCATCAACCCGAGCTTGAACCGTATTGCGGTACACGCGGGTCGTACCAATAGGGTTCCACCGCTGGCTATACGAGGTGCTGAGATACTGCCGGGCCACCGCATAGTTCTCAATACTGTCAACCCCCGCACGAATAAAACCCTCAATAATAGCCTCAGGGGTGGCACCGGTCAGCGGGCCAGATGCGCGTGCCGGGGAAGTCTTCGAATCCTTCGCCCCCAGGGTACTACTGTGCTGCGTCACGCGGTCGTTCGAAGGAAGACCCGCGCAAGAGCTGAAGAGAGCCGCCAACGAGGCGACACCCGCAGAGAGCGCAATACGCCGAGAGAAAACAGCGCCCTGGGGCATAGGGGTCAGACCTTCCTCTAAAACAATGACGTTATGGCCGTCGTTCCCACAGAAGTAACAACGGAGTGAAAATATACGTTCCTCGATTGTACTGGTTAGGTACCTAGTGCGCGCAATGTGACGAGGCACAGCGCGGGTGTGAATCATCATCGAGTGCAACAACACACCGGTAGCCACACCGCGCTTCGTCAGGGAAGGAACGAGCACCTGAGAAAACCGGTCCCCTGACATCCCGAGCACAGTAAGTCAGGGCGAAGCTACCCTTCCTTACCCTCCGCAGCGTCCTTCTTCTGACGCGGATCAATCGAAGGCAAGGTATCCTTCGCAATCGCAGGGCGACTGGTTGACGCCTCCGGCTCACCCGTCGCCAGAACCGGGGACTCCCCGAGCGGGGCACCATGAACCAGCGGAAGGTTCATCGTAAAGCAGGCGCCGCGGCCCTTCTCACCCCACGCCTCAAGCGTGCCCCCGTGCAGGCGTACGTCCTCAGCCGCAATCGACAGACCCAGACCGGTACCACCCAAAGTGCGCTTACGCGAAGTATCAGCACGCCAGAAACGGTTGAAGACCTGAACAGCTTCATCCTCAGACAAACCGATACCATGGTCGCGCACAGCGATACCCAAGTTCGTCGCATTCGCGTCAACATACACGTCAATCGGCCGGGATTCACCATGCTCAATTGCGTTATACAGCAGATTGCGCAACACACGCTCAATACGCACACGGTCCATATCGACCATGATGCTCTCGTGATTAGTGTGCACATTCAGCTTCGTATTCGTACGCTCCAAGTGAGGCAGAGCCTCCTGCAGAATATTCGACAGCACCTGGATAAAGTCCTCAGTGTCAATCGTCAGCATTGCACTACCAGCGTCGAAACGCGAAATCTCAAGCAGGTCGGCCAGCATCGACTGGAAACGATCCACCTGACCGTGCAAAAGCTCCACGCTTCGCACCTGCATCGGAGTCATATTCTCACGCGAATCATACAGCAACTCAGTACCCAGACGCACCGTAGACAGCGGGGTGCGCAACTCATGCGACACATCCGACACGAAACGCTGCTGCAAAGTCGACAGACGCTCCAACTGAACAATCTTCTCCTGCAAGGAATCAGCCATGCGGTTAAAGGAAATACCCAGACGCGCCGCCTGGTGCTCACCCTTAACCGACACACGCTGATCCAAATCGCCGGCAGCCAAACGTTCCGCCGTGATAGCGGTCTGCGTAATCGGGCGCACCACAAATCGGGTCACAAACCACACTACAGACAGCACCACAGTCAGCAGGGCACAGAAACCACCGAAAAGCACAAAGTTAATGTGCGCAATCGTTGCAGAAGAATCGGTCATGTCATACACAGTGAACAGACCGTAATTAGGGTTCTGTGCGATAGAAATATGCGTACCCACGATGAGCACGGGGTAGGTGCGCTCACGATTATTCTCAACCGTCGTCACCGTAGAAGTCTGCCAATACACACCGTTCTTATCGCGAACAGTGTTCTTAAAATCCGTGGGAATACTCGAAGAGTTAAGGAACTTATCGCTACTCTGCTCAGGAATAAAACCCTGCTTACCCTGCCCCTCCAACGGCACCAGAATCCAGCTACGCTTACCCGACGCGCCCGCATCCAACACCGTCAGCGTGCGGCTCACGTTACGGCGAATCTCGCTGTCGCTTCGCATCTCGGAAGAATCCAACACGCTCTGCACGTTACGGAAACCACTCATCGACTCCTGTAGCGCCTGCGACTTCTGGTTCTCAAACAGACTCGTCGCAATCTGACTCGACAGGGACCAACCCACCGCCAAGAAGCTCAAGAACATCAGCACACCAGCAGTTGCCAACGCACGGAACTGAAGGGACTCACGCCAGAGCCTGCGCATCCGATGCGGCAGGCTTCGACGCGGCTGGTGGTCCTCCCGCGACCGAGGGGTTCGGGTACGCGAAGAGGCGGAGGCAACCGCCTCCGCCGCCAAAGCGCCGTGCTTACGGCGCAACTTCGCAACAGACAATCAGATTATCCCTTCGCCGCTGTGGTGAGAGTCATCGTGTGTTACTGCTTAGTTCGCGGAGGAACCAACCAGTTCAGACGGAATCTTGTATCCAACGCCACGCACCGTCTGGATAAAGCGATCCGCGCCCAGTTCGTCAAACTTCGCACGCAAGCGCTGGACGTGCACGTTCACCAAAGAATCGCTCACATCGGTGTAACCCCAGACCATGTCCAACAGCTCCTGACGACTCAAAGCCTGGCCCGGGTGGCGCACCAGAGCAGCCAAAAGATCGAACTCCAGCGGAGTCATCGGAACCTCAGTGTCGTGATATTTGACCGTGCGGCCATCCATATCCATGACAATATCGCCAATCGAGACAACCAACTGACGGCTCTCACGCGGACGCAAGCGAGTACGGATGCGGGCCAACAGTTCAGCATGCTTAAACGGCTTGGCGATGTAGTCATCTGCGCCAGCCTCCAGGCCCTTCACCACATCCTCAGTATCGCTCTTAGCGGTCAGCATGATAATCGGCACGTTCGAAGAACGGCGAATCTGCTGGCACACCTCAATACCGTTCATTCCGGGAAGCATCAGGTCCAGAAGAACCAAGTCGGGAGTGGAGCGCATAAAGGTTTCAAAGGCGCGTGCACCGTTCTCGCAAAAAACGGCGTTAAACCCTTCCTGCGCGAGCACAAGACCGATCATCTCCGCCAGGGCATCATCATCATCAACCACCAGAATGGTGTGCGCGTCGCCTACGCTCACAGTACCTCCCTAAAAGAATTGTCGGAATTACTTACACCAAAATGTCATTCCTCTAATCATACCCCGCACTCGCCCAGAGCCCTGGCACACTCTGTCACTCGCGTCAGAGAAGCCGTTGCTTCCGTAAGGCTCAACGAGGCGTAGCCTCCAGCGGGCAGGCGGGCGTCATCGGGCATGAGGCCCACGGAACTTAACTGACGGACCTCTAGCCCCACCTCGCGCCACAGGCTAAAAAGGCGTCGTGCCTGGTGAGGCACCATTTCCTCGGTGACGACCGGCAGCCAGACGCGAGCGCCCGCATCCACTAGCTGAGCGACAGGTTCCCAAGAACGCGGGTCGCTCAGAGGAGGCACATGCAGCATTCCAGCCCCACGCGGACGGGAACGGTCAGGATGCAACATCAGGGCGCAGGACAGGTCGGGCTTGGCGACGGTCTGCATAGTTTTGAGCAGCTCGAGCGCGTCCAGGCTCGGGGCGGGCTTGACGCTCACCTTCGGCGCGCGCAACGGCTTCACCCCGGTACCGTCAATACTCAGGATGACCTGCAGGTTCAGGTCGGTGCACCGCTCCACCAGGCGCCGGTACACCTCGCGATAGACGTGAGGTTCGAGCGCCGGCAGGGTGCGGAAGCCGCTCACAGTGGGGATAGACCCCTCCAGCAGGCGCTGAAATTCAGGCTCGTCAAATTGCACAGCCAGCGGCGCGTTCGGGGATTGCAGGGCCTCCCGCAGAAGAATGAACCAGCGTTCCATCCCCTCGAGGAAAGAATCCAGCAAATCGCGGCTCGCGCCAGCATCGCTCATCGCGCGTTCGCCGCCGGGCAGGTACACCTGCGCGGCCAGGCTCAGCGGGCCGGTGAGCTGAACCTTGTATACGGGACGGGTAGGGGCCTCTCCCCCGGCCTGTTCAAAGGTACGACGGCCCGAAGCCCGCGAACCCACTCGGTCGGCCAGCAGGTTAATGGTGGAAAGAAGCCGGTCCTCTGCCAGGGCCGACTCGCGTGCTCCGCGGCCGGTACTGTGCACCATACGCCAGCCGAAGGACGCACCGTCAAAGGCGATTCCCTCGCAGATTGCCAGGGTGCGAGCGGTCACGGTGCCCTTCCAGCCGGCCGCCGGTAGCTGCGGCAGGTACAGCAGATGCGGCGCCCCCAGCTCCCCCTCGATGCGGGCCATCGCCTCCGCCAGGGAGGTTCCGGGAAAAGGTCCGGTGCCGCTGGCGCGCACCAGGGGGCGTTCAGTGGCGAGAGCCGCGAGCTCCCGCTCGTCCAGCTCGTCGCCCTCGGGGGCACGGTACTCGCCAGGCATCAGCAGGCGCTGAGGCGTCGGTTCCAGCGCAGGGCCTCGCACACCCCGGCGAGGGTTAGTCGGCATGATCAGCCGAGATAGGGTTCTCGCCCTGCTCGTCATCCTGCTGCTCAGCTGCGATACGCATGTGGTGACGAATCACCTCAGAAATAATGAAGTTCAGGAACTTCTCAGCAAACTCAGGGTCCAGGCTGGACTCCTTCGCCATGGCGCGCAGACGAGCAATTTGAGCTTCCTCACGGCCGGGGTCGCCCGCCGGCAGATTGTGCTTAGCCTTGAGCAGGCCCACACGCTTCGTGGCCTGAAAGCGCTCCGCCAGAATATGCACGAGGGCCGCATCGAAATTGTCGATGGAGCGGCGCATCGCGAAGAGCTCCTCGTAGACCTCGGGCGCAACCTCATCACCCATGGAGGTGGCATAAGGGTCAAACGGGACGGGTTGGCTCTGCTCGGGGGTGGGTTCGGTCATGAGGATCTCCTCGGGTAGGTTATCGGTGCTGATGAAGTATTACGCGGATTGGGCGTTGAGGGCTTCCTGAATATCCTCGCGGTTCAGGGAGTATGCGCGGGCAATCGTGGACTGTCCCAGCACACGGGTGCCCTGGTAGAGCACCATGGTCTGGCCGGGGGCGACGCCCGAGAGCGGGTCCAGCAGGCGCACTACTGTTTCCAGGCGCAGCGCGCCTTCTTCTTCAGATTCGGGGTCGGGGGCCCAGGTCAGGTACGCCTTGGCGCGCACCGGGTCGGCGTGTGCACGCACCTGCGCGGTCACCTCAAACTCTTCGCTGCGAGCGCCTGGCTGCTCCGGTTCCTGCAGGAAGCGGGCTGCCTGATCCACCGGGACTCCCGCCCAGGTGGCGCGGATGCCGCGAATCTCGTCCACGGCCAGAAGCTCGCGGGAGCCGACGATCACCTCGTTCTCCTGGGGTCGCACCTCCAGCACGAAACGAGGCTTGCCGTCGGGGGCGGGGCGACCCAGGGCCAGGCCCTTGCGCTGGCCGACCGTGTAGGCCTGGGCGCCGGGGTGCTCGCCGAGTACCTGACCGCTCGTGTCCTTGATGAGGCCCGGACGCATCTGGATGTGCTCGCCGAGCCACGCGCGGGTGTCGCCCTCGGGAATAAAGCAGATGTCGTAAGAGTCCGGCTTCTTCGCCACGGAGAAGCCGCGCTCGGCGGCCTCCGCGCGTACTTGCGCCTTCGAGGGTGTGTCGGCCAGGGGGAACCAAGCGTGCTTGAGCTGCTCGTGGGTGAGCACGCCGAGCACATAGGACTGGTCCTTGGCCCAGTCGGCGGCGCGATGCAGTTCGCGGTTACCGTCCTCGTTCGTGATGACGCGGGCGTAGTGGCCGGTCACCACGGCGTCGAAGCCGAGGGCGACGGCGCGCTCGAGCAGGGCCGCGAACTTGATCTTTTCGTTGCAACGCATGCAGGGGTTGGGGGTTCGCCCGGCCTCATATTCGGCGATGAAGTCGTCCACGACGTCTTCCTTGAAGCGTTCCGAGAAGTCCCACACGAAGAAGGGAATACCCAGCTGGGAACAGACGCGGCGTGCATCCATGGAGTCTTCGAGGGTGCAACATCCGCGGGAGCCGGTGCGCAGGGTTCCGGGCATGCGCGAGAGGGCCAGGTGCACACCCACGACCTCGTGACCCGCATCGACGGCGCGGGCCGCGGCCACGGCGGAGTCAACGCCGCCGCTCATAGCTGCCAGAATCTTCACTACGCTATTCCTCGTTTCCGTGGCCGTATCTTTCCACGCGGTGCGCGGAGGGATGTTTGGCCTGTCATGTGTTGGTGTCGTCTACACGCCGATGCTCTATCGGCTGCCTCGGATGCGCGGGCGCGCAGAAGCACGGGCCCGGGGCTGTAGCTACCTATTGTACGCAGAGCGATGCCCCGGTACCGGGCAGTGCACCCTCAGCGAACCTCCGGTCTAAGGGTGGAATCCGGGGCGGCGGGGTGTTTTGGATGGTTCTGGGACGTTCTAAGCGAGAATACTCAGTGCCAGCGGGATGCGTCCGGCAGCTGAGACGACAACCCGGCCTTGGCGGCCTGGGTGTAGGCGGTGGGCAGGGCCGCGATGAGGCGCGCAATATCCGCACCGGTGCTCGAATGCCCCAGGGTGAAGCGCTGGGCGCTGCGGGCAGTGTCCTCATCCATGCCCATGGCGATGAGCACGTGGGAGGGGCGGGTCACCCCGGCGTTGCAGGCCGAGCCGGTGGAGCTGCTGATGCCCTGCATGTCCAGCAGGAAGAGCAGGGTGTCGCCCTCTGCGTTCTCGAAGGTGAAGTGCGCGTTGCCGGGCAGTCGCTTCTGGCCGGGGTATTCCTCGGTGAGCGGGTCCTCGCCGCTCAGGTGCGCCTGCGGAATGAGCGCGCTGACGGCGGCCACCAGTTCGTTGCGTAGCGCGGCGATGCGGGCCGATTCCTCAGGCAGGTGCTCAACCACGTGCACGGCGGCTTCGGCGAAGCCCGCAATGGCGGGGGCGTCGATGGTACCGGAACGCACGGAGCGTTCCTGGCCGCCTCCGTGCAGGACGGGGGTCATCTGCACGGCGCGGGTGGCGACCAGCGCGCCGATGCCCATGGGCCCGCCAATCTTATGGCCAGAAATGGCGAGGGTGGTTGTGCCACTAGCGTGGAAGTCAATCGGCACTGCACCAAAGGCCTGCACGGCGTCAGAGTGCATGGGAATCCCGTACTCGGCAGCAATGGCGGCAATCTCGGGGATGGGCTGCACGGTGCCCACTTCGTTGTTGGCCCACATGACGGTCACGAGCGCGACGTCATCGGGGTTCTTCTCGATGAGCTCGCGGACCGTCTGCGGGTTCACGCGGCCGCGTTCGTCCACGGGAATCCATTCGATGTGTGCGCCTTCGGCCTTTTCAAGCCACTCGCAGGTGTCTTCTACCGCGTGATGTTCGATGGAGGAGACAAGAATTCGGGTGCGCTGCGGGTCTTCCTCGCGGCGCTTCCAGTAAATGCCCTTGACGGCGAGGTTATCCGCCTCGGTGCCGCCCGAGGTGAAAATAACCTCGGCGGGGTCGGCGCCAATGGCGCGGGCGATGCGTTCGCGGGCGTACTCGACGGTAGCGCGGGCGTCGCGGCCCAGGGCGTGCAGGGAGGAGGGGTTGCCGCCGGCGCGCATCTGCTCGACCATCGCATCGATGGCGGCGGGAAGCACGTCGGTGGTTGCGGCGTGGTCGAGGTAGACGCGGGCCGGCTGCTCGGATGCTGTGCTCATGGGTTCCTCCTGGTTGCTCGCGAATCAACGGGACACGATTGGCTGGGGTGCGGGACCGCACGCGCCGGGTGTGCACGCCCACTTGGCCATTCTAGCGCGTCCCCTTATGTGCGTTGGCTTTGTCCGTTCCCTGCTTCACTCCCCGTTCGCTTGCGTCGTGCGGTGGAGGCGACCACCGAGCCCCGCACGGCCGCGGGGTACACTGGGATTGTGTTCAAGATTCTTTTCTATACCCCCGAGATTCCGGGTAATACCGGTAACGCCATCCGACTGGCCGCGATTACCGGTGCCGAATTGCATCTGGTAGAGCCGCTGGGCTTCAACTTCGATAACGCTCACCTGCGTCGCGCAGGCCTGGACTACCACGACCTGGCCGTGGTGACCGTCCACAAGACCCTCGAGGATGCCTGGCAGGCTCTCAAGCCGGAGCGCGTCTTCGCGTTCACGACCACGGCCTCGACCTCCTATGCGGATATCGAGTACCGTCCCGGAGACGTCCTCATGTTCGGCCCCGAGTCGGTGGGCCTGCCCGCCGAGGTACAGCGGGATGAGCACGTTACCGAACGGGTCAAGATTCCCATGAAGCCTGGCCGCCGTTCCCTCAACTTGGCTAACTCTGCATCGATTGCGGTGTTTGAGGCCTGGCGTCAGAACGGATTTGAAGGAGGCGCCATCTAGCATGGCTACCGCGCACCACGATTTGTCCGAGCAGATGGTTCAGCAGATTCTGAGTTCTACTCCTCCCTTGGCCGAGCAGATTCGCCAGGATCCGGAGAATAAAGAGTACACCGAGCTGGGCTGGGAGCCGGTCTATTCGGCCTCGCCCAAGGCACGCATCGTGGTAATTGGTCAGGCGCCCGGTAGGGCTGCGCAGGAGAGCCGTATTCCGTGGAATGATCCCAGTGGCGAGAAGCTACGACAGTGGATGGGTGTCACCGATGAGCAGTTCTACGACCCCGAGCTGATTTCGCTGCTGCCGATGGATTTCTACTACCCCGGTAAGGGCGCCCACGGTGATAATCCACCGCGCAAGGATTTTGCGCCGAAGTGGCATCCGCAGCTGCTGAATCTCATGCCGGACGTTCAGCTGATTCTGCTGGTGGGCGCGTACTCCCAGAAGTACTACCTGAACGGTAAGCGCGGCCCGAAGGCTGAGCGTAACCTGACCGAGACAGTGCGCGCCTGGGAGTCTTATCTTCCGAAGTTCCTGCCGCTCGTGCATCCCTCGCCCCTGAATTTTAGATGGCAGGCGAAGAACCCCTGGTTCGAGCAGGAGGTCATCCCGGCTCTGCAGAAGCGCGTGGCCGAGATTCTCAAGAACGCCTAGCCTTCCCGCAAGGCCGTTTCCGTGGCACTAGTACGACGAAGCTCCCGACCCTCACACCGAGGGTCGGGAGCTTCGTCTCTGTTTGCTCTTCTACCTGCCCGTATCTATCGGCTCGTGTCCCCGTCTCGGAGGCGGAACCAAAGAGGCGGGTTAGCTTTACAGGTTAGCGTTACGAGTTGGCGCTACCCAGGGTCACGGTGATGTCCTTGGTCGTCCCGCCGCGCTTGACCTTGAGCGTCATGTTCGAGCCGGCCGCCGCTGCACGCACCGTGCCATTGAGCTCGTCGCTCTTCGTGATGGGGTGTCCGTCCGCCTCCACCACAATGTCGCCGGCACGCAAGTCTGCCTTGGCTGCGGGGCTGCCGGAGGTCACGGAGCTAATCTCCACGCCGCCGGAAATCAGCTTCGAGGAGCCGCTACCGGTGTCGGCGGGGCTATTCTTAACGTTTGCGCCCAGGTAACCGTGGGTGGCCTTGCCACTGGCGATAATCTCAGAAGAGATGCGCTTGGCGTAGTTCGAAGTAATCGAGAAGGCCATACCGTCGGCGGTACCGCCGTCCTGGCTTGCCTGGCCCTGCGCGTTAATACCGACCAGTTCTCCCTTGAGGTTCACGAGCGGTCCACCGGAGTTACCGTGGTTGATGGGGGCATCCGTCTGAACCATGGGGATGTAGTTCTGGCCCTTCTCATCGGCAGGCTGCACGCGGTTCGCGTTCGACACCACGCCGGAGGTAACCGTGTCGGTCCGGCTATAGGGCGCGCCGAGGGCCACCACAACCTCGCCCGAGACCAGCTTCGAAGAATCTCCCCAGGTGATGGGCTGCAGGTTCAGCCCGGAAGGGTCAATCTTCAAGACAGCCAGGTCGGAGGCTTCATCGCGCCCCACAATCTTAGCGGTGCGCACCGTACCGTCGTTCAGACGCACCTCGACAACGGAAGCTTCCCTATCTGAGAAAACCACCACGTGGTTATTCGTCAGGACGTGGCCTTCCTTGTCCAGAACAACGCCGCTACCGCCGCCGGCAGCAGTCGACCCGTTAGAAGCCACAATGCTGACGGTTGAGGGAAGAGCCTTCTTCGCGGTCTCGGCAACACCGGTGACAGTTGACGAATTACTGATATTCGAGCTCACCGACCCGCGTGAGGAGCTCGACGAGGAAGAGCCGGCCGAGGCGGTGAAGGAGCCAACACCGGCGCCCACGCCACCGCCCACGAGAGCTGCAAGCACGGCAGCGGTGAGAATAACCCCGCCTCCATAACGCTTACTCTTTTCCGGGGTGCGAGAAGCAGCCGCGGCAGTAGTGTGATACCCATAGCCGTTCTGAGGGTACGCCTGCGAGTAAGCGTTCTGGGTGGTCTGATACCCGGCCTGCTGGTAACCCGAGTTTTGGTAAATAGGTCGCCCGTTCACGCTCTGCAGAGGCCGTGTCGCATCGGAGGTGCCGTCGTTGCCGCCCTGAGACCATCCGGTGTTCTGAGTCATGGGTTGTTCTCCTTGAAGTCTACCCGTGCGTCGTTCGGGCGCACTGTCTCTATCTACTGTAGAGGGTTGTTCATGCCCCTCAGCGTTTTTTCACTGTCACTCAGCGTAGAGTTCCCTGGGAATTTTCTGAGTACCGATTTTTCGCTGCCCCACATGCGAAGATCCCGTACAAGGAGGTCTAACGAACCGTAATCTACACAGCGGCACTCACCTCTACGCACAGCTGAGGCACAGAGAAGGCCCGTAGCGTGGAGGGCAGATGACTTACGAAGGAGGAACTCCAGTGATTGCAACCATGATCTTTTGCGCCATCTTAGTGGGCTCAATCGGCATCGGTGTCGGCGTAGTGGCCTGCTGCTCAGGCATGGTGTACCGCCGCCATCGGGAGGAACGACTCCACGAGCTACACCAGAGCACGGCTATCTCCAGATAACCTTGGCCAAGACGACGGACGAGAACCTATCCGTCAAACGAGTTTTCCGGTACGGGAGTTGAGAGGCCCGTAACGGATGGGGTGTATCCCCGAGGTGGCCTTTGGCTCGGGTGAGGCCGAGCCGGGGCATATGTGTTTAGTGATGAGTGATGAGAATGCGGTCCCCACCCCGAATACGGGTGGGGACCGCATTTTTGTTGTCTCGCTCTGCGTCTCTGCCCTACGCCTCTCGCTCCGAATACGGAGGCTTAGTATGCGGCAATCTGGCCGATGCCCCAACACCGCCCGGCTTGCTGGGCTATCGTAATGACATGAGTACTTCCTGCGCCGCGTTCGCTCTTCTCGCCACGCTACCTTCGCTATCGGCGGCGGGCCCCGCACCCCTGTACACCCTCCTCGGGGGCGTACTCGCTATCACCCTTGTCGTTCTGCTGGTTAGCCTCCGTGCCCAGAAACGGCGGGGCAAAAACGACGCGCAGCAGAGCCAGCAGGTGCCACTTCCGTACGGCCCGTACCCGGCGAGCGCACCGCAGGCACCTCCCCATGCTCCGGGACAACCCCAGCACGGGTACCCTCCGCATGTTCAGCCTCCGCAGGCCCAGAATCGGCAGGGTCAGCCCGTCCGGGGTGCCGTCAGCTATCCGCAGCAGTACCTGCCGAATCCGCAGCCTTCGGGTGCCCCGCAGGGTACCGCCCCGGCCAACGATGCACAGCAGAACCGTGTTGAGAGCACCGCGGCGAAGCAGGCGGTGCCCTCCCCGCTCGCTCCCCTTCAGGTGGAAAACCCCGCGGACGCTCAAGACGCCGGCGTGCGCGAAGAATCCCGGTCGGAGGCCGCCGTTCGGCAGGAGACCACTCCCCCTCAGCAGGAAGAAACTACGCAGAAGGACGAGGCCGACCAGCCCAAGCCTGCGCCTTCCGACCCTTTCTCTTTGAGCACCAACTTCAAGCTCATTCCCCCTCTAGAGAACGCGCAGCGCAGCCGCTACCCCATGGTGCTTTCTGTCAGTACATCTGAGGATGAAGTCTTTGCGCTGCCGTCGATTAGCGGTGTGCCGCAGCATCTGCTGGTCGGTACGCAGGAGAATCATGTTCCGCTGAATCAGCGTCAGCGCTGGGAGCAGGTTAGGATCTTGGAGAACTACCTCATGCGTGCGGTCATGAACCTGCAGACGCTCGAGCGTGCGCAAGTTTCTCCGTTGCACAGTTTCAAGGAGACTGCCCAGGCTGACCGCGCGGTGCTTGCCGCAGATCTGGAAGAGACCATCCGAAAGTCTCGGCTGAAGCTGAGCGGGGCGTTGGAGTTCTATACGTCCCTGCCTCGTCTGGCGGAGGCCCCGGGCTCTTTCGCTTTTGCCCGCGACCACGCGCTCTCCCTAAGCGCCACCGTCATTAGCCTGACCGAAGAGTGCTTTGAGCGTACCTTCCGTCGGCGTCTGTTGGAGGATACCCTCCCGGATTCTTTGAATGTCCGCCTATACGCGGTGCGTTATCTGCGTGAGAGTGCGCAGAAGCTGGCGGCTTTTGTGGAGCTGAGCGAATTTGACCGCGCTATGCAGCTTGCCGAGACCTGGAAGAAGACTGTCCGTAAGGATTCAAATCTCGATGAGGTCAAGGTCTGGAATGAGATGATGGAAGTTGCCTTTGACGTTCTGCCCGAGTTGCGAAAGCAGGCGTTGAAGGGCATTCAGTCTACGTTGGAGTTTAGCGAGCTTTTCTACCGTCCCGGCGAGGATGGTACGCACCGTATGCTCCGCCCGGAGCAGCTGAGCGAGTTTGAGCTCAAGGGCGTGCAGTCCACGCTGGAAGAGCGCCTGGAGAAGGTGCGTCTTGAGCTTCAGGATGCGGAGTTCTGCGCTGCGGTCTTGAGCTTGCAGGCGCGCTCTGTCGTTGAGCTTCTCCAGGAGCTTCTACAGGTCGAGCAGGACGGCGTTCTGGCGGAGGTTGTGACTGATTTGCGGGCGCTTGCTCATGACTCGCCCGACCTTGCCGAGCAGCCTATCCAGACGTTGATGTTCAGCCGCGAACAGTACGCCCCGGTTGGGGAGGATCTGCCGACCATTGGCGAGCGCATCCGTTCCCTATCGAGCGTTCCCGAGGTTCTGGCGTTCGTTCACTACGAGGGGCCGGTGCTTCTGGTGGGCGTCCCAGATCCGTATAAGGCATTTTCCGGGGAGGGTCTCTCCGAGGGTCTGCTTTCGGAGGAGGTGAAGTTATCTTCCACGCCGCTGTCAGTGTTGCGCACCCATTCGCGGCTTCTGCTGCAGGTGCTTCGCCTGCAGAATCTGCGTTTGAAGCTGGTATGGGTGAGCAGCTGTAGCGGCTACATGCCTTGGTCCCTGGTTGAACGGTATTTCGTCGGTCCCTCTGCCGGGGATGAGGATTTGAAGGAGCTGACCGAAAATATTGAGGCGCTCGCTGAGCTTCTGGACGCCCATTCTAACTCCCAGGTGTATAAGGGCCGTGGCGTGCCGACTACACCCTTTTTGTGGTCGCAGATACGGAAGCAGGCAGATCGCAGTTCTAGGTTGCTGAATCATGTGCAGTTCTTGGGCTGGATGTACGCCTCGTCTTCGCGGGTTAAGGTGGTGAACGGCATAGCACAGAGTATCCACGATGTTAATGCCGCGGAGGTAGTGGGTCACCTGATGAGCAATCTGGAGATTGCGCGCCGGTACTAACTGAATAACCGGTGGGTCGGGATTTGGGATGAGGTTGGACCCCGGCTTTCCTGTATAAAGCCTGGGAAGCCGGTAAACGGGCGGCAAACATCCACACAATAATGGGGTCATATTCGCTGAAGGCTTCGTATCATCGGGCCTAGGCCGCAGGGCCACGGTTACACTAATAGTGTGACCGGTGTTGAGGGTACGCAATGACCGCTACCTGCACGAACGAGCACATAAATACGTCACGATAACGGAGGAAATAGTATGACCGACCACACCCCCGCGCGTCACTCTCGCATCCAGTACCCGCGCCTACGCACCGTAGTAGGTGCCACAGCGCTGGCCGCAGGTCTGTCCTTCGCCCCCGTCGTGGCACCGGCTGGTTCGGCGTTCTTTACCGCCGCCGGCCCCTCGACCGCGCAGGCCGCCGACCCCATGCAGATTACCGGTACTCGCATCTATGACACCACGAATTCGCTGGGCAATACCTCCACGCTGAGTTCCAAGATTTCGGCTCTTTCGAAGAAGCACAACGTGGACCTGCACGTGGTGACCATCGATAAGTTCGAGAATCCCTCGGGCTCCCAGGCCTGGACGAAGGCCTTGGCCACGAAGAATAACTGGGGCTCGGCCGATGTGGTGCTGGTGATTGCGACTGAGACCCGCCAGGCGTACTTCATGGCCGGTAGTACCAAGACCCTGTCCAGTGATCAGCAGACGAAGGTGTACCAGAACTACGTCAAGCCCAAGTTGCAGAACAGCGATTACTCCGGTGCGGCGTTGGCCGCGGTCGAAGGTATTGAGGCGCAGAAGGGTGGTAGCTCTTCGGGTGTGGTGACCGGTGTGTTGGGTCTGGGTGCGGTAGCTGCCGTTGGTGGTGGCGTGTACGCAGTTCGTCGCCGTAGGCGCCGCAATAACGCCCCGCGGCAGACCGCCTATAATGCTCCCCGGCCGGTTCCGCATCCGCAGGTCCCGGAGATCCCCTTGGAGGAGTTGCGCACCCGAGCCGGTAGTGCCCTGCTACAGGCTGACACTACGATGAGCCGCGCCAAGCAGGAGCTGGAGTTCGCGCGCGCCCAGTACGGCGATCAGCAGGTCACCCGCTTTGAGCAGGAAATCGTTCGCGCCGAAGAGCTGATGCGCCGGTCCTTCCAGCGCCAGCAGTTGCTGACCGATTCCATCCCGGACACCCCCGCGGAGCAGCGCGCCTGGCTGAACGAGATTATCGACAATTCCCAGGCCGTGGCCCGCATTTCGCAGGAGCAGGACGCCCAGTTGGCCCAGATGCGCGACCTGGAGCAGCAGGCCCCCCAGGCCATCGCAGCGCTGAACGAGCGTCTCCCGCAGCTGCGTAGCACGGTAGAGGAATGTTCTACCCGCTACGCCCAGATGAAGGAGCGCTTTCTGTCCTCGGCTCTGGAGCCCATCTCGAAGACCGCCAGCCTGCTGGAATCGAACCTGGCCCTGTGCACCGATGAGCTTCAGAAGGCACATCAGCTGGTGGATACCAACCGAACCGAGGCTGTTGCCCACCTGCGCTCTGCCGAGGAAGCATCGGCGCAGATTTTTACGCTGTCCAATGCGGTGACGAGCCGAAACAACGAGCTCAACGCGGCGCAGGAGGCATTGAGCACCGATCTGCTGAGTATTCAGCGTGACGTGGCCGAGGCTAAGAGCCTGGCTACTTCTCAGGGTCGTTCCGACCTGGCCGCCGTGGCCGCAGGTATGGAGGCGGTCCTCGGACAGGTGACGCAGAGCTCCACCGCCCGCCCGAACGACCCGCTGGCACTGGCTAATCAGCTGCGCCAGCTCTCGAGCGAACTGGACAAGTCGATGACAGAAATGCGCGCCACCCGCGATCGTTCTCGCGCCGCAAGCCAGACCCTCGACCGTACCCTCCGCTCGGCGCACGCCGCAGTCACCGGTGCCCGCGGGTACATCGAGAATCGTCGCGGCGCCGTGGGTCCCACGACCCTGACCGCGATCTCTGAAGCTGAGCGTCACCTCATGAACGCCAACCAGATGCGTAACTCCAACCCGTTAGAAGCCCTCAACGAAGCAAATATTGCCCTTCAACAGGCCAACGATGCGCAGAACCGTGCCGCCCGCGAGATGGGCCAGTTCTCCGAACGGTCCAGCGGTGGCGGTGGCAATAGCTGGGGTAGCGACCTCGCGAAGGGCCTGCTACTGGGTGCGATTCTGAATACCCTGGGCTCCGGCTCAACCCACAGCTGGGGCAGCAGCTCCGGCGGCTCTTCCTCCAGCGGCGGTTGGAGCGGAGGCGGCGACTGGGGCAGCGGCGGAGGCGGCGACTGGGGCAGCGGCGGAGGCGGCGACTGGGGCAGCGGCGGTGGCGACGGCGGAAGCTTCTAGGTCACCCAATTTACCCAAAGTTCAGGTTGAGGCCATCGGGCGTGCATGATTTTCACAGCCTGCGCCCAGAAACCTCTCACATAATAAGTTGTACGGGCACGGCTCACGAGGAGCGTAGCGCTCCCCCGCAGCCCGTTGAACAGAAAGTAGGAAATCATGGCTAAGCAGACTATCTTCGGTCGAATCGCACAGCTGGCGAAGGCAAACATCAACGCCCTGCTCGACGCTGCCGAGGACCCGCAGAAGATGCTGGACCAGATGGTTCGCGACTACACCAACAGCATCCGTGAAGCAGAGGCCGCCGTCGCCCAGACTATTGGCAACCTGCGACTGCTGGAGAAGGACCACGCAGAGGACCTCAAGGAAGCTCAGGAGTGGGGCGCCAAGGCTCTGGCCGCTTCTAACAAGGCAGATGAGCTCCGCACCGCTGGCGACGTCGCCAACGCTGACAAGTTCGACAACCTCGCTAAGGTTGCTCTGGGCAAGCAGATGCAGGCAGAGAAGGCTGCCCAGGCTCTCGAGCCCCAGCTGGCTTCTCAGACCCAGATCGTGGACCAGCTCAAGGACGGCCTGGACAAGATGCGTACCAAGCTCGACGAGCTGAAGTACAAGCGTGATGAGCTGACCGCCCGTCAGAAGACCGCCGCCGCTCAGGGCCAGGTCAACGACGCGCTGAAGGCCTTCGACGTGATGGACCCGACCAGCGAAATCTACCGTTTCGAAGAGAAGGTTCGCCGCGAAGAGGCACGCGTTATTGGTCAGCAGGAGCTGGCCTCCTCCTCGCTGGACGCACAGTTCAACACCCTGGAGGAGATGGGTCGCCAGAGCGAGCTGGACGCCCGTCTGGCTGCGCTGAAGGCAAAGCCGGCCCCCGCTATCGGTGGCGACACCCCCACCCAGGCTCTCTAATACGGTAGCGCGCCGCTAGGCGCATCCCCTGTAGGTCACATACAAGTAACCGCCCCGTTCCTGAAGTTCAGGAGCGGGGCGGTTCTTTATGCTTTAGGGCTCTGCACCTTAGTTAGCGTAGATGTACAGGTAGCCTGCCATAGCGTCGCGGGTGATGGCTGCCGAGGAGGTCGAGCCGGTGCCGATACCGTTCGAGGCGGTCCAGGCCAGGGCCTGCGATGCGTAGCCGCCCTGATCCTGTGCCGGGGAACCGGCGGCACGATACATGAACTCAGCCATGGTGGACTCGGTGACGGCTTCCAGGGGACGGAAGTCGCTACCGGTGATGCCCTGCTGGCTCAGCCAGTAAATCTCCTTGTACGCGGGGTGGTTGACCGGAACATCGTTGAACGGCGAAACAGCCGGTGCGTTCACAGCGGGGCGACCAGCCACGCGGTACAGGTAGGTTGCCAGCTGCGCACGGTTGACCGATGCGTTCGGGCGGAAGGTGCCGTCCGCGAAGCCGAGCATGATGCGGTGGTCAGAGTTCCAGCTAATCTCGTTGTAGTTCGGGTTCGAGTCAGACAGGTCACTGTAGCCCAGCGCCGGGGTCTTACCCGCGAAATCCAGGGAGGAGGCCAGGATGTGCGGCAGGTCGTAGTCGTGGTGGCTGAATCCATCAATCAGCTTCACGCGGGCGTCAGAGAAGCCTGCGCTCAGGTATGCGTTGTAACCGGACTCGACGGCGCCTCGTGCGCTCCAGGTGACGGGGTTGGTGTTACCGGAGGTGTCATTAGCGCCGACCCACCAGTACATGGGCAGACCCTTGGTGGTTGCGTCGGCATCCACGGAACCGTCAGAGTCACCACCGGCGACCATGATAGAGCCGCCGCCCTGACGCCAGGAGGTGTTGTGATCGGTCAGCTCGTAGGTGATGAACTCGGCGCCGCCGGAGTAGCCCATGGTCCACATCTGGGATGCGTCCAGGTTGTTCTCGCTCACGAAAGACTTCGCGAAGGAGCGGAAGAACTCACCGTTGGTGTCCATGTCTTCCCACCAGGTGATGCCGTCGCCGGATGCGTTGGTATCCGGGGAGATGACCGGCACGAACACCATGTTGCGGGCGTTCGCAATCTTACCCATGGCGGCGAGCATACCCTCGTCGGGGGTGTAGACCTTGGACTCGTCACGCTGCCAGTAGTCACCGTCGAAGTAGAAGACCACGCCGACGGGCTTGGAGTAGTCCAGGTTGTTGGCGTACACGTGGTACTGCGAGGTGGTGCCCGCCGGGGAGGTGTAGCTCAGGTAGGTACCCGAGTGCATGGTGCGGGCACGCTGGGTGTTCTGCTGCTTCTGCTCAGACTTCTGTTCGGTCTTCTGCTCAGCCTTGGGTGCGGCGGTGCTCTTGCTCTTGGCGAGAGAGTCGCTCAGGATCTGGGAGAAGTTGTAGTCGAAGTGGCCCGAGCCGTTGAGTACGGTCGCGGAGGCATTGGTGTAGCCAGCAGTCAGGTAGGCATCGTAACCGCCCTCCACGGCGCCGCGGGCGCTCCAGGTCTGCGGGTAGGTCTCACCGGCACCGTCGTTCGCGTTGGCGTACCAGTACATGGGCTGGGACTTCAACGCTGCGGAGGGGGTACCCTCATCGAGGCCACCGCCGGCGACCATGATGGAGCCGCCGCCGTTACGCCAGGTCTGGGGCTTGGTGTTCAGCTCATAGGTGATGAACTCGGCACCACCGGAGTAGCCCATAGTCCACACGTTGGAGGAGTCCACACCGTTAGCTGCGATGAAGGAAGACGCGAAGGAACGGAAGAACTCGCCGTTACGCTCCATGTCTTCCCACCAGGTCACGCCAGCATCATAACGGTTGGTGTCCGGGGAGATGACGGGCACAAACAGCATGTTCTGAGCCGCGGCGGAGGCAGCCATCTGAGCCAGCTCACCGGCGGGGTCGTAGACCTTGGACTGATCGTTGCGCCAGTAGTCACCGTCAAAGTAGAAGACCACGCCAACGGGCTTGGAGAAGTCCACGCCGTCCGCGTACACGTGGTACTGCGAGGTGGTGCCCGCCGGGGAGGTGTAGGACAGGAAAGTCTGGTTGCTACGGGTTACCGGAACGGTGCTACCGGCGACGGCGGGCTGTGCCACCTGAGCGGTCTGAGCGTTAGCGACCTGCGAGAGCGAGGGCTTAGCCTCGGTGACTACGGGAGCAGCCTGCGCGGTCTGTGCTGCCTGTGCCGACTGGAAGGTGGCGGGGGTAGCCTGAGCTGCCTGAGCGGTGTAGGTCTGCTGAATGGGCTGGACCTGATTGGTCGCGGGAGCTTCAGCCTGCTGGCGAACCTGCACGGCTACCTGCGAAAGGGTAGGCTGGACAGTCGCGGTAAAGAGCGAACCCTGGGCGGCGGCGCCGGGAATGTCTTGCACGACGGGAGCGAATGCGGATGCGGGAGACAGCAGGGTGCTACCAAGCACGGTGGGTACGGCAATAGCCGCAAGAGAGCCTGCCTTAACGGTGCGGGGGCGAAGTGCCATGGTGTTGTCCTCGTTGTTGGTGTTTCTGGGACGGGAACGCCCGTCAGTGGTTGAGTGATAGATGGTCTGTAGTCGGTCGGCCTGTGGTTTTGGTACCGCTTTGGCTTGTCCATCACCATCCCGTGCTTGTGGCGGGGATGTCCTCATGCGATGGAAAGGAGCGGGGTCAATCCGGTGACCTGAGCGGCGGACCGCGGTGACCATGTACTCAAAGCTACCAGGTCAAAAAGCCTTTTCTAACGGTTTTTTAGGGCATTTTTGACCCCTCGCAAAATATTAACCTTAAGCCTAAACTTTTTCTAAGGTTTAAGTAGAAAATGACATGGGTTCAACCAATGGTTGAATGAGGGGTTTTACCTTGATTTTTCGGGGGTTTTGAAGGTTTTTCGACCCCTATTCAAAAACATTGACTTCAGGCTTTAAAGTTTTATCGTGAGGACAATCACTTTCCAGGTGAATTTTTGCGGTTTTTGGCTATTTTTGCATCAAAATCCGCGAAATTCCGGGGTAAATCACCTGATTTCTCAACAAGGAATATAGAGAACCTCTCGCATATTCTGATTTAGGTATGAGGTAAAAACATCCTTTTAGAGAACCCCTCAGGATTAATTAGCCCCCAAGCACGCGATTCCGGGTGTCGCCCCAAGGAGGCAATACAGTCCCTCCCGAGGGCTGCCCCAAGACCCCAACGCCCCCCCCTCATACACGGCCCCCCAACAGGACGAACTCAGCAGGGCTAGAGAGAGAAATTTAGGGCCCGCCGCTTCCAATCAACGAGCACAGAGATACAGGGCAGCAAGATGCTCATCTGCGGCTGCAGGACTGCGGAACAAGATAGAGGCAGAAGGAGCCGAAGGGGCACCAGCAGGACCGATGCTCAGCAACCCTACTGAGCTCAACAGGGGAGTATGAAGGGTAAGGCTATTACTCACGCCCGTTCCACTCCCCCGCTCCCATGCCCGCCTAACCGGCCCACCCAACAGAATCAGGAGCAACCTCACGAGGGGTTGTCATCTGCTGAACCACCCCATGAGGGGTCGTCTCACTCGACCCCGCCTCATCAGGGGCCCCACCTCATCAGGAGCCACACAGTCGGGAAGCGGCACAGCCAGTAGCCTCTACAACCAGGGAGCAGTACAGCCAGTAACCCGCCCAGTCAAAGGCCCCAAAACCGGCGGCCCCAAAACCGGCGGCATAGTCGATTCTGGGCATAAAAAAACTCCCGATAGCTTAGCTATCGGGAGTTATCCGTTGCGGGGACAGGATTTGAACCTGCGACCTCCGGGATACAGCTTCTTCTTTACTGGAACGCAGCCACTAATTTCCCTCGCATTACTCTTTATACTTGATGCTAGGGTTTCCAAGGTCCACTACGGGGGTTTGCCTCAGCAGGTATACATTGCCTGGTTGCCTAGCGTCCTACGCACCATCTGTCGAACACTTTCAATAGTTCTTGTAAACCTACTTAGTGTGCTGCTATTCGATCTAACAATGGTTTTGTCTGGTTCGAAAATGCACTCTGGGCTAGCAACCCTGCTTTGCTTTCTTACCTTCCAAAGTATACTAATTGCTCTGATCTACTCGACATTAGAAAGTCTCTCAAAACCTCCGACTGCCGCGGTAATTTCAGGTGTTCTTCTGTACTTCTGGATAGTGCTACCCGGTAACCTAGCTGACAATGCTACCCCATACATATCAAACGCCCTCCACTCCGTAGGGCTGAATCTCAATGGTACCGCAATCTCGTTCGTAGATATCCAGGAGCAATCAAATTTCGGTTTCTCTGCGCTTATCCCGGTACCAATCCTAATTATTACCTATGTTCTTGTGGCTAGGTTTCGAAGTAAAGGAGCAGTAAGAAAATGAAGTCTTTGTGTTCTATCGAGCAAATTGCAATCATTCGTTGGGTCACGATCGCTTATCTCGGTGCACTAGTTCTTCCGCTGCTGTTTCTCCGTTATGGAAATACCATTGCCGTAGCGCAATCCGCGTTACTCATCATGCTCCCAATTGCCACGGCAGGTCTAGCTTTGTCGCATGCTAAGGTCCCTGCCTCGTACGTCTCGTTTAGTATTCACGATAAAGTTCTGCTCCGGTTCATTGCTAAATCGCTGCTTCTCGCACAAGTAGTTAACCTTTGTTTGAGTCTGCTTTATGTCTCTATCATTGGCGAGCTTGTTAATGAGCGACTGTCGAGTCATACTGCTTTAGTACTTGTTTTCTCTTCGGTTGTGCTAACTCTGGCCTGTTTTGCGCTTCGGCTTTGGACTACTTCATTAGTTTCATGGATTGTTATCATCTTTTTTGTGGTGGCAGGTCTTCCGATTAGCACAGGTGATTTTGCGAACTCACCGATCTTGTTTGCTGTCGTTCCCACGACTTGGATTTTAAAAGGCGCCACCTTTGGCTCCTATATATTTTCTACCGGGTTTCTGTTGGCTGCGATAAGTTCGGGGTTTTTACTAACGTCGGTGAAACGTGCATAGCTATACTTCACTTGGAAAAGCGTATGTGAGGATAGCTGCACTTCCAACGGATAGGTTTCCAAGTGACGGCAAAGCGAAGTCAGCGTTTGCTAAACTGTTCTATCGAATCCCAGTTTGAGATCGGTCCTTGCAAGTTCCACACCTTCGTTTTATTCCGCTATCACGAAGGCTATTTCCGGCTCTTCCGAGTTGAGTGTGGGTGACCAGGTATTGGTCGGGGGTTGTGGGTAGAGGTCGAGGTCCTTGATGATGAGCGGACTTCTACCACCGCGATCTTCAAAGGACCTCCTGTTGACTTCTTACCGTGACGGATCATGGGGCAGCCACACACAGAGCACGATGCAGTATTCACAGGAACGAGGCAAACACGACCAACTGAAAGAGTGACTTTCCCGCACCAGAAAGCCGAAAAGTCACCCAACCAGCAACACGTAGTGTCCTATAACCCAGAAAGAAAGCTCTCCCTGGAAGCCACTGAGGCTTCCAGGGAGAGCAGTCAGAGAGTGCGAAAGACGAATACACCGCTATCAAGCGTGAGGCGGCCGATGGGGGAGTCGTAGGTGGCGAGCGCCGGATCAGAATTGCTCGGGGTGATCGCGGTAGGCATACGCCCACACTGTCACGGCGACAGTCACAGCGCGAGTCCACGCGTCACGGACAGCGTCCAGTTCTGCGCCCTCGAAGCCCTCCGCCAGGAGACGGTGCCCGACCTCCACAGTCGGCGCGATGAAGGCGAGCACGTAGCGCAGAGGCACGAATGGCGTCGAGTCCGCCCCATCCGCCGCGTTCTTCGCCGCGGTCATGTGTCGAGCTCCGATCAGGTACTGGTAGTCCAACCACGCCTGATCCCGCTCGCGCGTGCACATGTCGATGATCCACTGGGCGAATCGGGGCTTTGACGCCTGCGCGTACTCGGGGTTCGGCTGTCCATCCGGATGCGCGGAATGTGCTGCCAGGTAGGTCTTTTGAGCCAAAATCCCGCGCCACGTGTCGACCATTTCCATGGCATGCGGCGCCAGGATGGGTTCTGCTCGCGCGAGCAGCTCTGCGTCACCGGGCTGGACGTGCGCGGCGGCCTCAATCTGGCGTAGATCCTCGAGTGTGAGCGGAGACGTGGGGACGGCATCGGTACCGTAGGTGTACCCCGACGAGTGGTCGTAAGCGGTCATGCGAACCTCCATGAACTTATGCGTCAATTGTAGAACGTGCTCTTGCTCAGGTCAAGTCCTGTGGAGTGGTGTAATCGTTTTGTGTCCTTCGGGTTGGGTTATGCGCTGAGTTGGAGTGGGGTGTCCTCCTGTTGGGTGGGTTGTGGTGTGAGTCGTGATTTGGTGAGGATGTCGAGGCTGAGGTAGCGTCGGCCTTCGGCCCATTCGTCGTTTTGTTCGGCTAGGACGGCTCCGACGAGGCGGATGATTGCGTGGCGGTTGGGGAAGATTCCCACGGTGTCGGTGCGTCGGCGGATTTCGCGGTTGAGGCGTTCATTGGGGTTGTTGGACCAGATCTGGGTCCATACCCCGGTTGGGAAGGAGGCGAACGCGAGGACGTCTGCCCTGGCTTGATCGAGGTGGTCACACACGGCGGGGAGCTTGTCGTGGACGTAGTCCAAGAGCCGGTCGTATTGAGCGTTGACCGATGCCGCGTCGGGCTGGTCATACACCGAGTGCAGCATCGCTTTGACAGCGGGCCATAGTGCTTTGGGGGTGACCGACATGAGATTAGCGGCGTAGTGGGTGCGGCATCGTTGCCAAGTGGCTCCGGGCAGGTTGGCGGCGATGGCTTCAACCAGGCCCAGATGGGCGTCACTGGTGACCAGGCGCACGCCGGTCAGGCCTCGGGCGACCAGGTCAGAGAAGAACTCCTTCCAGGCTGGAGCGGTCTCGCTGGTGGATACGCGCACCCCCAGTACTTCGCGGTGTCCGTCATTGTTGACTCCGGTGGCAACCAGAACCGCGCACGAGACGACGCGTCCTCCTTCGCGCACTTTCATGGTGAGCGCATCAGCGGCGACGAACGTGAAAGGCCCGGCATCGTGGAGGGGCCGGTTGCGGAACTGATCCACGTGCTCGTCCAGGTCGGCTGCCATGCGTGAGACCTGGGACTTGGACAGTCCTGTGATCCCCAGGGTTTTGACGAGCTTGTCCATGCGGCGTGTAGACACTCCTGCTAGGTAGCAGTCAGCGACCACTGTGATCAAGGCGTTTTCGGAGCGTTTGCGGCGTTGAAGCAACCACTCTGGAAAGTAGGTGCCTGAGCGTAGCTTGGGGATCGCCACGTCAATGGTGCCGACCCTGGTGTCCAAGGGCCGGTGGCGATACCCATTGCGCTGGGCCTGGCGCTGCGGGTCTTGTTGGCCCCACTGGGCCCCGCACACGGTGTCAGCGTCCGCTGAGAGCAACGCGTTGATCACGTGCTGGAGCAGGGAACGCATCAAATCTGGGGATGCCTGGGACAACGCCTCGCCAAGCAGGCCAGCAGGGTCGATAATATGAGGAGCGGTCATCGTTGTGCCTCCAAATCGTTTCGAGTCAGAAGTAGAGAGCTTTCTCGAAGGATCACACGGTGACCGCACCCATATCAAACGGGCCGACCACCCACGGTTACACCACTATGCGGGACGCTACTCTTTCACCGCTTAGTTACCGCCTGTTTGAGGCTAAGCGGTATATCGAAAACGTTGGTATATCAGTCAAAACATGGTGTGTTGCCGCCTCTACCGCCTAATTTCTAAAAAGTGTACACGCGAGTGTTCATCTTCCTACATATGCGTGTGTATATATAAAAGTTTTCGGTTTTAGGCGGTGAAGGCGGTAAAGGGTTGGGATTCGGTTGAGATACGAGGGAAAATGCTATACCGCTTTTGCATTTTCAGGCGGTAAACAGCCGGTATCAACGCCGATTAGGCGGTGAAAATCCTCCTCTGCAACCTCCCTCCCACGAGATCATGCACGAGCGAAGATAGTCATACGCCCCGAAGGGGCGTTGGATGATAGTCCTCGATGTTGGGTGATAGTCCCCCCTCCCCCCACCTCGACGACGGGCCTGAGTTTGGCTGAAAGGTAGGGAATAACATAGGGATTCGGTCTCGTCAGGGCAAAACAAAACCCGGTATCTCAGCGACTTTTCGTTGAGATACCGGGTTTTTCTGGTTGCGGGGACAGGATTTGAACCTGCGACCTCCGGGTTATGAGCCCGGCGAGCTACCGAACTGCTCCACCCCGCGGCGACTCATACAACTATACCGGCCCACAGAGGAGCACGCAAGCCAAAAGCATGATTTGTAACCAAGCACACAAAATAGGATTCGTGGGAGCAGAACGCACAAGAATGGGGCGGAAGCATACAGCTTCCGCCCCATTCCCATAGAACACGCCAGAAGAAACAGCGAGAGATAACCCCAGCGTGAACCACACCGGGCGCAGGCTCGGAGCTTAGAGCGAGAACATCAGCCCCCGCAAGCCCAAGCACCTAGTAGGCTCCACACCTAGTAGGCGCTACTCCCCCGCCAACTCAGGTTCCCTAACGAGAAGCCGAAGCGCTGGCACTGGGCTTAGCGCTCGCAGAAGCGCTAGCAGTTGCACTCGGAGCCGCAGAAGCCGAAGCGTTCGGGGTTGCCGAACCCTTGCTCTGCACTTCCTCGGCCGCCAGGGCCTTCTTCACAGCCGCCTCCAGACGCTTCTGGGCCTCACCATAGGCGGCCCAGTCGCCCTTCTTCATCGCGGCGTCGCTATCGCTCATAGCCTTCGAAGCGTCATTCAGAGCCTGCTTCAGCTCAGAATCATTCGAACCCGAAGACGACGAGGAACTCGAAGAAGAACCAGCACTCGGCGTAGCGTTCGCTGAGGGAGCCGGCGAAGCCGTGGCCGAGCCGTCCAGCTTAGCACCCGAAGAACCCCCGAACACCTGGTTCAGGGCCTCCTCCAGGGTCGGAGCGAAGCCGACCTTATCACCGAAGCTCACCAGCACACGCTGCAGACGCGGGTACTTCGCATCACCGCTGGACTGCACATACACCGGCTGAACGTACAACATGCCGCCGCCCACCGGCAGAGTCAGCATATTGCCGTTAATAACCTCAGACGAACCGCGGCGCAGCAGGTTCAGCTGGTTCGACACCTCAGCATCAGAGTTGAAGATGTTCTGAGCCTGGCCCGGGCCGGGAACCACCGAGGAACGCGGTAGCTCCAGCAGACGCAGCTTGCCGTAGTCGGCGCTACGCTCGCCGTCCTTACCGGTTCCGGCATCGCCGTTAGCGGCCAAGAAGCCGTACATCACGTTACGCGAGTTCGAATCGCTCTGCTGCGGAATGAACGTCGTCGTCAACGAGAAGTGAGCGCGAGAATCCCCGGGCATCTGCAAGGACAGGTAGTACGGCGAAATCGGCTGGTTCCGATCATTGGTCGGGTCATTCGGAATCGACCACACGTCATCACCGGCGTAGAAGCTGTGAGCGTTCGTCACGTGATACTTATTCAGCATGCTGCGCTGAATGTTGAACATATCGGTCGGGTAACGCACGTGGCTCATGAGCGAAGCGTTCATCTCGTGGTAGCTCTTCACCGTGCCCGGGAAAACGCTCTGCCAAGCCTTGAGCACCGGGTCATCCTCATCCCACGCGTACAGGGTCACCGAGCCGTCATAGGCATCCACGGTGGCCTTCACAGAGTTGCGGATGTAGTTCACCGACTTCGAACGCTGAGCCCCCGCCGCGGTGGCAGAGTCCTGCGAACTGCCCTGCGCGTACGGGAACTGGTCGCTCGTCGTGTAGGCGTCCACAATCCACTGCACGCGGTTATTCACAATCGCAGGGTACGGTTTGGAATCCACCGTCAGGTACGGGGCCACCTTACGCACACGATCCAGCGGGTTACGTTCGTACAGAATCTGTGAACCGTCACGCACCGCATCCGAGAGCAGAATGTCGGAAGACTGGAACTTAATCGCATAGGACAGGCGGGCCAGCAGAGAATCGACGCGAGGACCACCATAACCGGCGAAAGTGTACTTCGCGTCGGAGGCTTTCGTCTCGTCAGCAGAGAGCGGACGGTCCAGCTCCAGGGTATCGCCCTTACCGCCCACAATCGAGTACTCCGGCGAGCTCATGCCAAAGTAAATACGCGGCTCGTAATCCTCACTCAGGGTACCGGTCGCCTTAATGCCGGACTGCAAGAACTTGGGGTTACCCGCCGAATCCACCTGGTTACCGTACGCGGCAATCACGCCGTAGCCGTGGGTGTACACCACGTG
Source organism: Rothia mucilaginosa (assembly GCF_901875305.1). GTDB lineage: Bacteria > Actinomycetota > Actinomycetes > Actinomycetales > Micrococcaceae > Rothia. The sequence continues at coordinate 47,987 of NZ_CABFLY010000005.1, read as the reverse complement.
GCGGTTGTACCAAGAATCACCGTTCGTCTGCGTGGGGTTCAGCTCGCGGGCCGCCAGTACGGTGTCCTGCGTAGTGTTACCCACGGTGTAGCGATCCACCGACAGCTGCGACTCGAAGCGGTAGTATGGGCGGAACTGCTGCATCTGCGCAAAGGCGGAGGAAACCACATTCGGATCCAACAGACGAATATTCGCGATGGTTGCGCTCGAAGAGCTCAGGGCACCGGCGCGAGTATCAATGGTCGCGTCGTACGGGGTGGTCTCAATCTTGTCCAGGCCATAGGCGTAGCGGGTCGCATCAATATTGCGCTGAATGAACTGCGACTGCGCACCCTGCTCATTCGGAACCACCTGAAAACGCTGCACAACCCACGGGTACAGGCCACCTGCCACCAGCGATACGACCGCCAGCATTGCGGTGCTAATCAGCGGCAGACGCCAGTGATTCTTCACCGCGGCAGCAATGAACATGAACGACACCAGCAACGCCGAAACCGCCAAGATGGCGCTCACGGGAATGGATGCGTTCACGTCCGTGTACATGGCACCGGCCCAGCGTCCGGCCTGCTGCTGGGTGGACGAGTAACGGTCCAGCCAGAAACTCACCGCACGAGTCAAAACAAACACGACGGCAAGCACGGCCGCATGGCGGCGGAAAGCGTGAGTCGTAGTCACGCCACCCGGCTGCACCTTAATGCCGCCGTAGAAATAGTGCATGAACAGGCCAGCCACCGCGGCGAGCGCCACAGCGGAAGTCACCAGCGACACCACCACACGCAGGAAGGGCAGCACAAACACGAAGAAGCCATAGTCCAGGCCGAACTCCGGGTCGGTCTTGCCGAAAGACTGCTGGTTGAAGAAAAGAGCAACCGTGCTCCACTGCGACATCGTTGCCGAAGCAATAAACAGCCCCAGCAGCAGCGGAACCGCAATCAGCAGGAGCTTACGCACCTTATCCACGCTCTCGTGGTAACGGCGCATGCTATCCTCGGCACGCTGCTGGCCGAGCACATCACGAAGCATCTGCTCGGTCGCGTCCGAAGCACTCGTCGGTACGCTCTGGTTCGGGCCAGCCTCATCCTTCGCATTCTGCTCACGCGTGGCGGGCAGAACATCCGCATGGCGAACCGCGTAGGTCATGGAAGCCCACAGCGGCACAGCCACCACAAGGGCGGCCACCACAAACACCACGGCCTTCACAAGAATCTGGGTGGTAAAAACGGTGCTATAGCCCAGCTGATCAAACCACAGCCAGTCCGTATACACCTGGGACAGTCCCACAAATGCGGCAATCAGAACCGCAACAACCACAATCGTCATCAGTAGAGGGCTACGACGCTTCTTTGCTCGATCCTTCTTCTGTGGGCGTGGGGTCTTATCGGTCGACTCAGACACAATTCCTCGCTCATCATTCCAAAATGTTCTTTACGTTAAGTATTACAGAGGTTCGAGGAACGAACGTTGACATGACGTCAGTGGGAAGGCCGCTCCCCCCGCTATCCCACTATGCGCACACACGCAACCGGTCGCTGGACGGCAACCGGGCACATCAAAGGCCCCGACTCAAGTGAGCCGGGGCCTAAAGCCTCCCGAGAGGAAGCACCCACGTTCGTTAGGGTTGAGTATTAGGATCCGCAACGCGGTAGTGAATCATCAGGAGTACCAGATTTAATGGCGTTCACGACCTGTACCGCCTCATCCAGCGTCGACACCGGAATCACCACCATCGTGCCACTCACCTGACCGGCATGATAGTAGTTGAGCATCGACGGGTCCTGCTCCTGCATCTTCAGGACCGAATCGCAATTCTCCTTGGGGGCCAGGAAATAGCGCGCACCGTAGCGGCCCGTTGCCAAAATCTTGTACTTAATGCCGCCAATCGCACCCACCTTACCGTTCGCATCAATCGTGCCGGTACCCGACACATAGCTACGGTACGGGTCGCCGCCGGCATCCTCATCAGCCAGCAGGCTACCCTCGCTCAGCTTATCCAGCGTTCCGAGGGCCAGCATCAGGCCCGCGCTCGGGCCGCCCACACCGTCCAGGTTGTACTGTACCTGCGCCGGCAGGTCATAACTCTGCTTCAGGCTGATGCCCACGACCCAGCGGTCACCCTCAGCCGAACGCACCGGGTTCAGCGTCACCGAACGCTGCTGACCGTCACGCTCAACCGTCACCTGAATCGGCGAACCATTCGAAGCGTTCACCGCCTGCGATACGTCCTTGAGAGTAGTAATCTGCTTATCCCCCACCTTCAGGAGGCGGTCGCCGCTCTCCAGCACACCCACCGCGGGCGAACCCTCCACGGTCGTGTTCACCAGAACCTTCTCAGTCACCTGCATCTTCAGGTACCGCATGGCCGCAACCTTCGCCTGTGTCTGCGAATCGGCCATCTGCGCACCGGTCTCGGCCGTGGCCGTCTCATGGCTCACGTGCGGGTACAGGGCATCGGTGGGCACCACAAGGCTACGGTTACCGTCAAAAGCCAGCCACCCGTAAAAAGCCTCCGCACCGGACAGCTCCGTGTACGGGCCACCCGACACCGACACCGTGGTCATGTTGAGCTTGCCGTACGTCTTATACGTGGGAGCGCCCGACACCTCAATCACCGGACGATCCTGATAGGTGCCAAGCACATCAAAAAGCGGGCCGGGCCCTTCCTTCACATACGAGCTGGGCAGAACAAACGCACCGGCCAGCAACGCGCAGGTCGCCACGGCACTCACGGAACGCAGGGTGAGGCGACGTTCGTGGCTACGCAATCCACGCTTACGGCGACGGGCCGAGAACTCGCCAGAAGCCTTCGCTGAAGACTTCTCAGATTCGGACTGTGAAGTGGGCTTAGTCATAGCTTCTAGACTACCGGATGAACGCCCTCATCAACATACCTTGTCTAGGTCAATCCCGCGGCCCGGGTTAAACCGAGGGAAGATTCGCTTGTGAGCCCTCAGCTGATTAAGGCGTATCCAAGGTGCCAGCGCGGGAAATTTACAGCAAAAATCGGTAGGCTGGACAGCGAGCGGGCCGGCTGTGCCCACCTTCGGATTAGGAAAGGTTTCAGATGTCTGATCACCACCACGGCGATGCCTCCAACGAGCGTGACCCCCTCGAAGAATTCCTGAAGAAGATGCAGGAGCAGGGCTTCGACCCCGCCGCAGGGGCAACCAACCAGGGCGGCAAGGGTACCTCCTCTCACGCACAGAATCCCTTCGGCGCGCTCTTCGGTGAGGGCGGGCAGAATCCCTTCGGCATTAACATCGATCCCGAAGACCTCAAAAATATGGGTATCAGCTTTGACCCCACCATGCTACAGGGCATGTTTTCGCAGGTGCAGGCCATGTTTGCCGGCGCCTCTGACGAGTCCAGCCCCAGCGGTGTGAACTGGACCACCGTCAAGAACCAGACCCGCCAGATGCTCGCCTCCATGGGCGAAGACCCGGCGGTTCCCGAAAACCTGAAGCGTGCCGTCGAAGACGCCGCCAACCTGGCCGACCTGTGGCTGGATGCGGTCACCTCCATCGAGCGCCACAACCTGCCCGTGCAGGCCTGGTCCAAGGCCGAATGGGTTGAGCAGTCCTTCGACTCCTGGCGCGAAATGGTCGAACCCGTCGCCGCCGAAGTCACCCACGCCATGGTCATGCCCGGCCCAACAGATGAGCTGCCCGAAGAAATCGCCGCCATCTTCAACAGCGGGTTCCTGAACAATATCGGTTCCATGATCTTTGGCGCGCAAATGGCCCAGGCCCTCGCGAAGCTCGCCGGTGAGGTGTACTCCTCCACCGACGTGGGTTTCCCCCTCGCCCCCGGCCACTCCGCACTACTGCCCAACGGCTACCAGCAGCTCGCGGACGACATCGAGGTGCCACCTCAGGAGGTTCTGCTCTACCTGGCCGTTCGCGAGGCCGCGCTGATTCGCCTGCACAAGGCCAACCCCTGGCTGCGCGAAGACCTGGTTCAGCTCGTGGCCCGCTTTGCCCGCGGTATTCGCGTAGACATGAACCGTATGCAGGACGCCGCCTCCCAGGTGGACATGAGCAACCCCGAGGCCGTCCAGGAAGCCTTTGAAGGCGGCATGTTCAGCCCCCAGCGCACCGAGGACCAGGAGCTGGCCGTCCAGCGCCTCGAGGGTCTGCTGGCCCTCATCGAGGGATGGGTGTCCGTCGTAACCGAAGACGCTACCCGCAATCTGCCCAAGGCGCCGCAGCTGACCGAAATCATGGCCCGCCGCCGCATCGACGGTGGCCCCAGCGAGCAGGTTTTCGAGAACCTGGTTGGCCTGCAGCTGCGCCCGCGCCTAGTGCGTGAGGCCCAGCAGTTCTGGCGCTGGTACGAAAGCACCCACGGTATCGAGGCTCGCGACGGCCTCTGGGACACCCCGGAGACTCTGCCCACTCCCGCCGAGCTGGAAGACTTCACCGCCTACGACGCGCGCATGAACGAAATCAGCCTGGACGACGTGGACTTCGAATCCGAGCTGCAGAAGCTGCTGGACGGCGGCTTCGGCGAGGCTCCCGAAGAGAAGTAACCGCGGGGACTACCCCGGTAGACCGGCAAAATAATACTGAAACCTCGAGCGGGGGTGGCTTGTGAACGCACAAGCCACCCCCGCTCGAGTATTTCCGGCTGGTTCTGCCGGTTTGTTTTTTGCTTATTAGTTTTCGGAAAAAGCCCTAGCCGGCGCTGTTTTCGCCGCGCTCGCCGCGCGAGCCTTCGGCCCGCGAGCGCCCCATCGCGTACCCGTCCAGGAAGGCGCGGGCACGCTCCAGCTGCGGGTAGCGGGCCTCCAGAGTACGGAACGCCGCCGAATGATTCGGCTGTAGCAGGTGGCAAAGCTCGTGGTGAATCACCGAATCCAGCACATACTCCGGCACGCCCTGCAGCTCCGAGGAGATGCGGATCTGCGCGGTGGCGTAGGTCGCCGAGCCCCAGCGCTGACGCTGGTTGCTCACCCAGCGAATCGAGAGCCGTTTGAACTGTTCGGTGCCCTCCAGCTCCGGCAGGTAGGCGTGCACCAGCAGGCTGGCCCGCTCGTGCAGGTACTCGTCGGTGACATTCAGCTGCGCGGCGCGCTCACGGCGGGCGGCGCGACGCTGAATACGCGGCAGCAGGCGAGCAATATGCTCGTCTATCTCCTCGCTCGTGCTCGCGGCGGGAATGAGCAGGCGGTACGCGGGGTAGCCGTGCTCGTCCACGCCGTCGCGCTGCATGCTGATGGTGCGGGTGCGGCGGGCCGAGCGGACCAGCTCAATCTGCGGGCGATCCGCCGTGGCCGGCAGAATCTCTCGTTTAAAACGCTGAGCCATAGTCCTCTCCCTTCTGGTGACGGCCCTGCGAGCGGTTCCCGTACGAGTGGTTCCCGCGCGCGCCGCGGGCCGCTCCTCCGTAGCCGCTCGAGTAGCCGTTTGCGGCGGGGCGGCGGCGCTTGGCCGGGTCAATGTCGTCCAGGAAACGCGAGCGCTTACGCTGACCTCTGCCGCCCACGGTGCGGGTCATGGTCCAGGTCAGCCACAGGTACTTGCGGGCGCGTGTGATGCCCACGTACAGCAGGCGGCGCTCCTCGTCCACCTCATCCGGGGTGGTCGCGAAGGTAATGGGCATGAGGCCCTCGTTGAGGCCGCACAGGAACACGGCATCCCACTCCAGGCCCTTGGCCGCGTGCAGGGAGGCGAGGGTTACGCCGTTCATCTGCGGGGCCTCGTTGAACTCGCTACGGTGGTTCAGGGTCGCCACGACCTCGTGCATGGTCAGCGGCAGCGGCTCGGGCACACCAGGGCGCGGGTTGGCGCGGTGCTCCTTCAGCTGCTCCTGACGGTTCTGCGCCATCATGTCGACCATGTGCACGAGTGCGGCGAGGGATTCCCACTTCTGGCGGGTGGCGCCTCCCGAGAGGGGGCCCTCCTCCTTGTAGCCGAGGCCGCCGAGCACGTCGCGGGTGTAGCGGGTGACGTCCTCGGTGCCGTCGGTGGACTTGGCTGAGCCGCGCAGGGCGAGCATGGCCTGCTTGACCTCGGGGCGTTCGAAGAAGCGCTCCGCGCCGCGCAGCTGGTACGGGATGTGGGCGGCGGACAGTGCCGACTCAATCGCCGCCGATTGGGCGTTCGTGCGGAAGAGCACCGCAATCTCGGCGGGGGCCACCCCCTCCTTGTCGATGAGGTCGCGGATATCCTCGGCGATGCCGGCGGCTTCCTGCTCGTCATCCGCGTAGCCGAACCACTCCACGTCCACGCCGGGGCCGCGCTGAGACATCAGTTCCAGCGGCGGCGCCCAGGAGTGCGGGCTCGAATCGGGGTGCGGGCGGCGGGCGGCCAACAGGCGGTTCGCGAGCTCCACCACCTGCGAGTGGGAGCGGTAGTCGCGGGTCAGTTTAACCGTGTGCGCCCCGCGGTAGCGTCGCGGGAACTCCAGCAGGTAGCGGCTGGTCGCGCCGGTGAAGGAATAAATCGTCTGGGAGGCATCGCCCACCACGCAGATGTCGTCGCGGCCGCCAAGCCACACATCCAGCAGGCGCTGCTGTAGCGGGGAGACGTCCTGGTACTCGTCCACCACGAAGTGCCGGTACTGTTGGCGCACGGTCGTGGCGAGCTTCTCGTCCTCCTCGAGCATGGCGATGGTCAGCAGTAGCACGTCCTCGAAGTCGATGAGGTTACGTTCGTCCTTGAGGTCTTCGTAGGCTTGGAAGATGCGTTGCATGTTCTGCGGGGTAATCGCCGAGGGTAGCTGCTTCTCGCTCAGGCGTTGCATGAGGGTGTCGGGGGTGAGTAGCTGAACCTTCGCCCACTCGATGACGGACGCCAAATCACGCAGCAGGGAACGGTCGGTGCTGATGCGCAGACGGTTCGCGGCCTCCGTGATGAGCGCCGCCTTGTTCTGCACGATGGAGGGGAAGGTGCCACCCACGACCTGCGGCCAGAAGTAGGTGAGCTGGCGTAGCGCCGCCGAGTGGAAGGTGCGCGCTTGCACGCCGAACGCGCCGAGCCGCTGAAGGCGGGTGCGCATCTCTTCGGCCGCGCGCAGGGTGAAGGTCAGGGCAAGCACTCGTGGGCCCTGGTAGCGCCCGATTGCGATGCCGTAGGCGATGCGGTGCGTGATCGCGCGGGTCTTGCCGGTGCCGGCGCCGGCCAGCACGCGCATGGGTCCGTCGAGCTCGGTGGCGACCGCACGCTGGTCGGGGTCGAGGCCCGCGAGGATGTCGTCAGCGGAGAGTGCGTGCTGCGGCTGCGGGGGTAGTGCGGTCATCGTTCTCCATCGGGGCTCGGCGCGGACTGTTGGATTCGTGCTGATTCTGTGGGCGGGCCGTACGGGATGTACGGTGCGGGGCTGGGAAGGTCGGCGCCGCTATTGCCCGGTCTTCCATTGTATTCCCTGCCGGGTATCTGGCCGCCCCGGGCGATGGCCCGTTCACCGCAAGCGCTCCCGTTCGCCGCGGGGAACCGCCCTCGGCGCACCGCCCGCGAGGAACTGTAGAGACCCGCAGGGAATCCGCGGCAGCGGCTACTCGCGGACGACCACGCGCGGGCGACCAAATGCGTGGTGATGCGCTCCCCGGGGGTTCCGCACGCCGGCGGCCCGCGCATCGCCCAAAACTTTCTTCACTAGTCAGCATAAACATACGGTGAAAGGTCCGGGGTGCACATGATGGTTTGGTAACCTTAACCCGTGACTTTATCTCCCCTTCAGCTTGCAGCCATCGTCTCTGCCGGAGTGCCCGGAATCTACCCCGTCGGCGCCGAAGCGGTCCGCGAAGATAGCGGCGACTTCGACTCGGCCATCATTGCCGACTCGGCCGGTCGCCGCTGGCGTGTGCGCGCCCCGCGCCGCCCCGATGCCAGCATGCAGCTGGAGGCCGAGCACCTCATCCTGCAATCCTTCAGCCCCGGCCTGCGCGCCCACCTGCCCTTCGCTGTGCCCACGGTGGCCGGTATCGTGCCGTATGCCGGCGGCAACGTGTTCGTGTACACGCACATCCCCGGCTCCGTCTACGACGTAGACCAGCTCGCCGAGCTGAGCCGCCGCGAGGTCGCGCAGGGGCGCACCTCCCTGGCCGCAATCATCGCCAAGGATATTGCCACCCTGCACGTGATGCCCGAGGACATCATCTACGAGGCCGACCTGCCTTCTTACTCTTCGGAGCAGATTCGTCGCCGCAAAATTGCCGAGCTCGAGCGCGCCGCCGCCACCGGCAAAGTGCCCGCCGACCTGCTCGCGCACTGGCAGGCGGTCCTCTCCCCCGGCCCCATGTGGCAGTTCCGCCCGCGCGTGGTGCACGGCGATATGGGAGCCGAGAACCTGGTGCTGGAAGTGACCCCCTCCCAGGCGCGCATCGTCGAGGTGACAGGCTGGTCCGACGTGCACGTGGGCGACCCCGCGCAGGACTTCGCGTGGCTGTACTCATGCGAAGATATCGCCTTCACCGACGAGGCCGTGGAGGTGTACCGTCAGCAGATGCCGCAGCTACCCGACGCGTACCTGGCGCAGCGCGCGAACTTCTATGCCGAGTTCGCAATTGCCCAGTGGCTCACCCACACGGTCGAGACCGATGATAAGGACGGTGCAACCCACGCGGTGTCGATGCTCCTGGACATTCAGGATGATTTGCGTTCTTCGGGCGAACTGCTCGGTCAGGAGGACACTCCTCCGCTCATGAGCGGCCCGCAGGACCAGGAGAGCTAGGTCCGTTATTGGGCGACCGTTACTGAGCGACCCATTATTAGGCAACGGATGCATGAGCCACCAGCGGGCGACACCGAGCCGATATACCACCTGAGTTTTTAAGATTTATGGCCCCCGGGAGACTGCCTCGTGCAGACCCCGGGGGCCATAAACGTACTAATGGAGCGCTTTTCCGAAGGATTTAAGACGTTCCCGCCACATTTTTTTAGAGTATTTTCCGACACATTTTGAGCACCGGTTCTGCATCGATGTGCACGAAAAACTGCAATTAAGAGTGAGAGTTGAAGGTGTGATTTATGCACGGAACACACTTCTTCATGCAGAGTTTGACCATAAAATCCCACATAATCCAAATACTCAGATTGCGAGACCACACGGCCTCAATTTAACCTTGAAAGATGCTCAAAAACGTGCATTTTAGCGCAAAAAATTTACGCATAGACTTTTTTACCAAGTCCTGGAATACTTTTCCTGTGCCCTTCCACAGAGAATGAGCACAGCCCCCAAAAGCGTCCTGACCAGCGCCGATACCGTGGCAGCGGTATTGAGGGGGAACGATTGGACGGGGACCGTGACCGGTCATGTCACACCCCGAGCCGGATTCATGCACCGCGCAACCAATCACCGATGGCAGAATTCTATAGAGGTACTTTCGAGGTTGTGTTTGAGAGTAAAGACGCACGCGAACCCCCCGGACCCCAGACAGCGTGAGTGAGGTCGCTACGGCGGCAGTTGTCTGCGGATGAGCCGAGCGTGCAAGGGCACGAGGTACCTTTATAGTTCTTCAGCGGCTGAGAACGCCTCCCCACCCTAATGCAGTAGAGCGGAGAGGCGTTTTCTGCTATCCAGCTTCTGCTATCCGAGAGTGAGCACAAGCCCGAGCCAACCCCGCGAAGGGGGCGGCTCGGGCTTTGTCGCATCCGCATAGGCTATTGGCGGCGCGCTATTGACGCGGAGAGATTTACGCCGGGCTGGTGGCGGCAGAGTACCTAACCCTCACCCGCGCGGGCCTTGCGAATCACCGCGGCCAGCTGCGCCTCCGATGGCAGGCCGCCGCGAATCTGCTCGTCCCACACTTCCTCTACGCGCTTGCCGCCCAGGTAAACGAACACCGTGCTAATGCGCTCCGGGTCAACCCCCATGATGCGGGAGAACGCGATGCGGTACAGGCCCAGCTGGAAGCGGCGCGCCTGCATGTCCGCGGCCTTCGGGCGGCGGCCGGTCTTCCAGTCCACCAGAATCCAGCGTTCGCCGTCCCCGTCCTCGGTGCGGAACACGGCGTCGATGCGGCCGCGCAGGCTCACGCCCTCCACATGGGTCTCAACCGGGTACTCCACGGCCCAGATGCGTTCCTTCCATTCGGGAGAGCCCCACTCGCTCGCCGCGAAGCGCTCCCAGAGCGAGCGTACGGAGGAATCCTGCTCGCTCTCTTCGGCGAAGGACAGCTCGTCGAAGAGGGCATCCTGCGGAATGTCCTCGGCAGATTCGAGGTACTCGGGGTGTTCCTCCCCCGACGCTTCCTCCGCCGCTGTTTCTCCCGCTACCTCCACCGCGCCGGGCAGGGACACGCCCAGCGTATCCTCGGCCTCCGGGGCCTCCAATGGATCGGCGCTCGGTACCACCCCGAAGTAATCTTCGATGAGGGCGTGCCCCTCCGTGCCGATGGTCGCCGCACGCGAGGGACGCTGCGGCACCGGGCGCAACAGCTCGTGCACCGTGCCCTGCGGATCCTCGCTCAGGCGAATGAACGTGGAAGCCGAGAGGTGGCCGGGCAGTTGCTCAGCCAGCACAGGCTCGGTGTGCTCGGCCAGGCGCATGAGCAAATCAGCCTCGCGCTCCCAATCCTGGGCGCGACGGCGCAGGGCCTCGGGAACGGCCTCGGTGGGCTCTGCAGCGGCGAGATCAGCGCCGGCGGCAAGCTGCGCCTCCAGCTCGGCGACCGCGGTTTCAACGGCCAAGGCGGCACGTTCCACCGCCTCGCGGCGGCTCGTGGAGTTAATGGCAATCTCGCGGTTCAGCTCCTCGTGGCGTCCGTGGCGCAGAATCGCCTCGGTGCCCTCGTTCAGGTCCTCCTCGGAGCGCCAGCGCCAAATCACGGGGCGTTCCAGCGGGTCGAAGGGCCACATGGCGGTCAGCACCGCACCCAGGTGCGGGTTTATGCTCTCGTAGGTGTGCGCGCTGAAGCAGCCGCCCGTCTCGATGGGCAGGGCCCCGGCCATCACGGGTGAATAGCCGGGCCGAGGGGGCCGGGAGGCGCGCTCCTCCTCCTCGGCGGCCAGCTCGGCCAACCACTCGGGCACAGGCAGATCCAGGCGCTCGCAATTCTCCTGTACAGTGCGCACACGCATCGGCAACGGCGAGAGCTGCACCTCGCGCATCAGGGCGGGAATCATCGCCCCCGCCAGGGCCCAGGCGTATGTGTCCTCGCCCGCCTCGTCGGGGTCGGGCAGGCCCTCGGGGCTCAGCACCGTGCCCTGCGCCAGGGTCACCGGTTCCTTGAGGCGATAGCCCGTGCCGGCGATGAATTCGACCCAGGGGGTCACGTTGTCAGTCGGCTTCTTCTTGCCGTCATCCGAGGGGTCAGACACGACGAAGACCAGGCCCATGCCGACCAGCTGCGGGGCGGTCCAGGGGAACGCCACCGTGTCCTCGGCGTACCGCTGGTAGCTTTCGGCCAGGGTCCACAGCAGTTCCATCCAGAAGGGCTGGACCGGCTGCGGGGTCTTCGCGGTGCTCTTCCAGCGGAAGGCACTCACAGCCAGCAGGTTGCGGGCACGGGTCATCGCCACGTACATGAGGCGGCGGTCCTCCATGCCGGCGTGCTCGCCGGCGTCCCCCTTGTGTTCCTCCAGGTATTCCTCGAGCTCCTTGGCTTCCTCGAACTCCGCGATTTCGTCGAGGCGCTCCAGGATTGAGGGCAGGTACTCGCTATCGCCGCGCAGGGGCCAGGGCAGGGCCACGTTGGCCGTGATCTGCCAGAGGTTCGGGGTCTGCGCGCCGCCAACGGTGCCGCACAGGCCCGGCAGGAAAACGCGGTCCCATTCCAGGCCCTTGGAGGCGTGCATCGTCATTAGCTGAACGGCGTTCGGATCTGGGTCGATGGAGCCCAGCTCCAGGCCCTTCTCCTCGTCGTCCGCGCGTTCCAGCCAGGCGAGGAAGCCCATCACGTAGCTCACGCCGCCCGAGGAGAGCATAAAGCGGCGAGCGCCCGGCTCCCCCTCCTCCGCGCTCACGCCGTCGGTGCCCGCGTAAATCATGGCGTTGATGCGCGGGGCCGACATTCCGTAGGCGGCGGCCACCTCGTGGAAGGCATCCAGGTTTGCGCGCGCCACCAGCGGGTCGGTGCCCGGGCGGACCGCCAGCTCGATGTCCAGGAGCATCGTGCGTTCAATCTCATAGAGCAGGTTGCCCAGGTCGTCGCTCAGGCCCGCGCGGAGCACGCGCATCTGCTCGGCGAAGGCGCGCAGGCGCTCCAAGGCCGTCGGGGAGAAGCGGCGGCCGCGGTAGTGTTCGCCGTAGAGGGGTTCGCCGTCCGGGCCGTCCTGCGGCAGGTTCTCGACCGCCTCGATGAGCGAGACGTACCCCGAGGAGTCATCCACCGCGCCCTTGAGCACCTCGTCCAGCTGTTCCTGGGCGGCGCGCAGATGCTCGGCGGTCAGGCGGCCGCGGGCACCTCGGCTGATGCCCTCGGAAGCGCCGTCCTCTGCTTCCTCTGCTTCCTCGAGCAGGCGCAGGGCCATCTGCTCCCGCAGGGCCCGCTCACGCTCTCGAACCAGCGATTGCGCCCAATCCCCCAGCGCCAGCAGGTCGGCACCGCCCAAACGCCAGCGGGCGCCCGTGAGCAGGCGGGCCAGCGCATCCGAACGGTTCGGGTCAGCCAGCACGCGCAGCGCCGAAACCAGATCGACGACCTCCGGCTGAGAGAGCAGGCCGCCCAGGCCCACCTGCTGCACCGGAATGTTCAGGCGCTCGCACTCCTCGCGAATCGTGTCCAGCTGGCCGTGGGAGCGGGCCAGCACGGCGACCTCGGGCATCTTCAGGCATGGACGCACCGAGCCGTCGCCGCCGCGGTGTGCCGCATAGGCCCGTTCGTACTCGCGCACGGCCTCGGCGCGCATCCCGGCAATCCGCTCGGCGATGCCCGCGGCCTCCGCGCGATCGGAGTCGTAGTAGGTCATCTCCACGCGACCGGTCATCCCGGAGGCGGCCTCCTCGAAGGCGGGCGTGCCTTCCTCCCCGGCCAGAACGCAACGCGGGCGCAGGTCGGGCACCTGATCGGCACTGATATCGCCGCGCACCGCACGCACCCACTCGGGAACGTCCTTGAGCTTTTCGGCCACGTGGTTCGCAGCGTTCAGAATTGAGATGTCGTTACGCCACGCCACGGACAGGAAGAGCGGCTGCGCGTGCGGGGTCGGGAAGTGACGGTAGAAGCTGAACATCTGGCCGTCGGAGGCGCCGCGGAAGCCGTAAATCGACTGTTTCGGGTCGCCCACCGCCATCACGGGGTGCGCGGGAATACCGGCCGCCTCATCGGCCCCGTAAATCGAGGAGAATAGGCGCATCTGCGCGTGGGAGGTGTCCTGGAACTCATCCAGCAGAACCACCTTGAAGCGGGCGCGCTCCCCCTCGCGAATCGCGGGGTCGCCCTCGGCGATGCGCGCGGCCAGGCGCATGAGGTCGCCGAAGTCCAGCACCTGCATGCGCGCCTTCACGCGGGCGTAGCTCTGCGCCATCTGCGCGTACACCCGGCGGTTACGCAGGAGTCGCTGAACCTTCTGGATGTCTCGTTCTTTCTTGACGGGGCGGCGAGAATCGGGCACCGCGGCGTAGGCGGCCAGCTGCTCGGTGCAGAAGTCGATGACCTCCTGCGGCTCGCGCAGGTGCTCGGCGCACTCGTCAGAAAGCTGTAGCAGCTGGTTAATCATGGTGGCCGCTGAGAGGGGTACACCGCCCTGATCCTGCGGCAGCTCACCCTCCCAGTACTGCACAATCTGCGCGGCCAGCTGCCATTTTTGCGCGTCGCCGAGCATCTGCGCGTCCTGCTCCACGCCCAGGCGCAGGCCATACTCCTTGACGAGGTTGTTCGCGTAGGAGTGATAGGTCAGCACGGTCGGGTCCGCGATGCCCTCGCGCAGCTCCTCCTCGGTCGGTTCGAGGCGGCGGCTACGGCGCAGGGTGTTCAGGCCGGCGCGCATGCGGTTGCGTAGCTCGGTCGCAGCCTTGCGGGTGAAGGTCACGCCGAGCACTTCCTCGGGGCGCACGAAGCCGTTGTCGACCAGCCAGATTACGCGGTCGACCATGGTTGCGGTCTTACCCGAACCGGCGCCGGCGATGACGAGGGTCGGGGCGGGGCCGGCCTCAATCATGCGGATCTGTTCGGGTGTGGGCTTCTTGCCGTCGGGGCCGTTGAGCATCGCGGCGATGTCGAGGGCGCTACGGTAGCCGCCCGCGGGGGTTGCTCCTGCGGGCAGGTCGGCCAGGAGCGTGCCGTCGGCGAATTGCCAGGTGTTGCGCTCGCACCACTGGGCGGGGGTGAGCGACTGCCCGGAGGCGGTGGTGGGGTTGATCATGGGTCCTCATCTTTCGTCGTTGAGGGTGAGTGAATGGTTCGTGTCGTACCGGTGCCGGGGTACCGGCGTGCGCGGTCAGTGGTCGGTCGGGTGCGCGCCGCGTTAGGGCTGAGTCACCTGGCGGCCGCGGGTGCATATCGGGCAGAGCTCGGGCAGACGGCACCCGTGCCCGTGGGTGCCTTCGCGGTGGCGGGTCTGCACCTGCGCGCCGGCGATAAGCTCGGCGGCACGTTGCACCAGGTCCACGGCCCATTCGTCGTTATCCTCCAGCGCGGGCTGAACCTGCAGGCGGGCCTTGCTGTCATCGTTCACGTCCGAGACGCCCAGCTGCACGAGCGCCGCGCCTCCGGAACGACCCGTGTAGCCGGTGTACTCCAGCTCCTGCGGGCGGGCATCCGGTAGCGGTTCGCCTGCTTCTAGGGCGGCGGCTTCGGCACGGTAACGCTCTTCCAGTTGTTCGCCCGCACCGGCCTCCACCGCGATTTGGTAAGCGGCCAGCTGCGGGTGGGTTTGCATGGTTTTACCGTCTGGCTTGGATTTGCCGGTTTTCAGATCAACAATGGCGTAGCGGTGGGTGCCGTCTTCGGCCGGGGCGGTACCTTCGAGGCGGTCCACGCGGCCGGTGAGCAGGGCATCCAGCTCGCCAACTTCTCCCCGCGGGTCGAAGGGTACGGGCACGCGCACCGCGAAGGAGCCCTCAACACCGAGGTTCTGCCAGCCGGCATCACCCATGTGCAGGCGGTAGTAGTAGCTCAGGCGCAGAATCATGCGCTTGGCCCGCTCGTAGAGGGCGTAGGCTTCCCAGGGCACGCGTTCGCGGTATTCTTCTTCGCTCTCGTCCTCCCTTCGGGCGGGCACGCCGAGGGAGCTAATGCGCTTGTCGAGGGCGGTTTGGAGCTCTTCGAGGGTGCCGGTCGGGTACTCCTCGGCGATGGCGTGCACGAGCGTGCCGAGGGAGCGGGACAGGTCGGTCTGGGCCTCGGCGCGGGCGGCGGATACCAGCCAGTCCAGCGGGGAGTTGTGGATGGTTTCCAGGCGCGAGGGCGAGAGCGCAATGGTGCGTCGCCCCTCGTCGGGGGCGTTTCCGTCGGTGTCGTTTTCCGGCGTGTTGTGGGCGGGGCGGGCGAAGAACGGTTCAGTGCTCGACAGCGGCAGCAGGCCCCACCATTGCTCGGGGGATGCACCGGGCGCCTGCACGCGGGCCAGGCGGGCCAGGGTGCGCGATGCGGCGTCGAAGCGGAAGGCCGCAGCCTCGGGGTTCAGGGCGGCTTCCGGGTTCAGCGCATCCTCTGCGGTGTTGGGGGCGTCGGGCGCGTGGGCTTCGGGTCGCGGCGAGCCGGCCGCGTTCTTCAGCTCGGCGTCCTCGGCGCTCATGGCGGTGAGCGCATCCTCCACGAGGGTGCGGCGCAGCTCCGCCACGAGCGAGCGCAGGGTGGCGGGGCGGCGCACGCGGGTGATGGGTACCTCGGGCGACTCGTTCTCGGCGTCGGTGGGCACCACGAAGTCGAAGAACTCGCCGGGGGCTTCGTCCTCGTTGCGCACGGCGGTTAGCACCAGGCGGGTGCTGGCTCGGGTCGCGGCAACGGCGAACATGCGCAGCTCGTCGTGGCGGGTGTCGCGCACGCGCTCGGGGTAGCTACGGATGCGCGCGGGCGGCACCTGCTGCCCTTCTGCCTGTGCGTCGGGGTTAGCGGGGGCGGGCTGGCGCATCCTGGCGTCGCAGATGTCGATCAGGTCGCCGGTGCCCAGCAGGGAGCCGCGTACGGTGGTGTTGGGCCAGCTGCCCTCTTGCAGGCCGCATACATATACGGTGCGCCAGGATTGGCCTGCGGCCAGGGCGGGGGTGAGGATTTCCACCGCGTCCTGGCGTACGCCGCGGGCGGCGAGGGTGTCCATGGGTAGGTCTTGCGCGTCGATGAAGTCGAGGAATTGTTCGGCCCCGGCGCCGCGCATCTGCTCGTCGAATCGGCTGGCGGCTTCAAAGAGGCCAATCATGGCGTCGAGGTTGCGGTGGGCGGCGTCGGCTTCGGGGCCCGCGCCGCGCGACTGGGCGACCCAGGTTTTTTCGAGGCCGCTAGCTTCCCAGAGTGCCCAGAGCACTTCGGTGCTGGTGGAGTCGGGGCGGGCGAGTGCTTTACGTCCGGCGGAGAGCACGGCGGCGATGCGGTGCGCGGCGCGCCCCACGCCCTCGGCGGGCAGGGTTTCGGGGTGGAGCAGTGCGCCCAGGAGCAGGTCGTCGCTGGGGCGGTGGCCGCCGGTCTGCAGTTCGACGGATCGTAGCTGCTGGCGGAGTCGCCGCACGTCCATGCTGGATGCGCCGCCGAGCCGCGAGGTGAGCAGGGTGATGGCGCTGTTCGCCCCGTTGAGGGGGTTGGAACGGTTTTCTTCGGCGATAACGTCGTCGAGGCTCTTGCGCATGATTTCTTCGGCCTCGTCGGGGCTCAGGGCCTCGTAGCCTGCGCCGGTGACGGCGGGGTTGAGGGCTTTCTCGCCGCGCTTGCGGGCGTAGACGAGCAGGCTGAGCGCGTCGAGGAAGGGGCGCACGGCGGGTTCGTCGCGCACCGGCACGAGGGCGGCGGAGGTGCGTGAGGGAATACCGCTGGCCGAGAGCACCCGGCGGATGCGCGCCACGTCCGCGCCGTTGCGCACGATGATGGCGCTCTCGCGGTAGGGGCGGTTGCCGTAGATGCGGTCTTCGAGTAGCAGCTGGGCGAGCAGGTTCGCCTCGTCCTGAGTGCTGGCGAGCGCATACTTATACACGCCGGCGGGTGCGGTGCGGTAATGCGCGGGGTCGAGGATTTTGCCGTCGGCGCCCAGGTGTAGTAGCGGCTCGTCCACGGCGCCCCAAGTGAGGGCTTCATCGGCGGGGGTGGTGTTGATGCGTCCGAAGGTTGCGGGGGTCTTCTGCCCGTCCGTCTCTGCGGCGGGCACGTAGCGGCTGTAGCGCGGCAGGCGGCGGCGAATATCTGCCACAAGCGGCATCATGAGTGCGGGCAGACGGTAGGAGGTGGTTAGGGTGCGTTCGGCCAGGTGCGGGAAGCTTTCGGGTAGCGTGCGCACCAGGTCGGGGCGTGCGCCGCGGAAGCCTTGGACGACGGCTTCGTCGCTGTAGGTCATGATGACTTCGGGGGCGGCGGCGAAGACCTCTGGGTGTTCTGCGGCCAGTGCGGCGGCGTCTGCGGGCGGCTCTTCGGCGGCGATGAGGCGTAGCAGGCGGTAGGTGGAGGGGCTGAGTTCCTGCACGTCGTCGATGAGGATGAGGTCGTAGCGGCGGCGTTCTTCGGCGAGGAATTCGGGGTTGCGCAGTAGCAGGCGGCAGGCGTCGTTGATGAGTACTGCCGGGTCGTAGGCGTTTTTGGCGCGGAGGGCTCGCACGGCGCGGTATTCGGTGTGTAGTTGGGCGAGGGCGGCCCAGATGGGTCGGTTGTAGTCGCGGGCGAGGGCTTGGACGTCTTCGGCGGTGAGGTCGTATTCTGCCATGCGGTCGAAGAAGTCGCGGATTTCGTGGCGGAAGCCGCGGGTGGGTAGGGCTTCGCGGAGGGTGTCGGGCCAGGCGGGGCCGGGGGCGATGCCGGCGGCGTGGTTGGCGAGTAGTTCGCCGATGATGACGTCTTGTTCGGGGCCGGAGAGGAGTTTGAGGTTGCCTTCGACGCCGGTGAGGAGCCCGCGGGTTTGGGCGCGTTTGAGCAGGTCGAAGGCGTAGGCTGCCCAGGCGCGGGTGGGTGCTACGGAGAGGCTGCGGTCGCTGGCGGCGGCGATGGCGTCTCGCATGCGGGTCGCGGCGGTGCGGGTGGGTGCGAGGATGAGCAGGCGGGCGGGGTCGAGCCCGTCGGTGAGGTAGCGCAGGGCGCGTTGGGTGAGGTGATGGGTCTTGCCTGTGCCGGGGATGCCGGTGAGCAGTTGAGTTGTCATGGCTTCAGTCTATCGGGTGGGCGGCGGGTCCGCCCCGCCGCCCGTCATTCGGGGCCGACTTTGGGTGTTCTCTTCTCTCCCCGCCCCTCCCTGTTCCCTGTCTAGGACCCTGTGGCGGTTCGTTCCCTCCCGCATCCGTATCTATACCGCGTGCGCGCGTAACGAACCGGCGCGCGCCTTCTTCGCCGCTGGGTTAGTCTTATAGCATGACCTGGATGAACGGCCTGCGCGCCACCTTTGACCTTGAGACCACCGGTGTGGACGTCACCACCGCCCGCATCGTGACTGCTTCCCTGATCCTGCTGGACCCTCAGGGTAATGTGGTGCGCCGCGGCGAGTGGCTGGCTGACCCCGGCGTTGAAATCCCCGCCGGTGCCGCCGCCGTGCACGGCATCACCACCGAGTACGCCCGCGAGCACGGCCGCCCCGCCCGCGAGGTCGTGTGGGAGCTTGCCGGCGCAATCGGCGCGCTCAACCTCGACGGCGTGCCCATCATCGCGTTCAACGCCGCCTATGACTTCTCGGTGCTCCACCACGAGATGCTGCGCTACGGCATCGCAAACGGTGAGCTGCCGCCCGGCGCGGTGCTTGACCCGTACGTTCTGCACAAGCACGTAATTCCCCGCAAGCGCGGCAAGCGCACCCTCGAGGTGCTGGCCGCCGAGTACGGTGTCTCCCTAGAGAATGCGCACACCTCCGCCGATGATGCCCTGGCCGCAGAGCGCCTGCTCGTCAAGCTCACCGAACAGTTCCCGCAGGTCCTCGACGTGGACGCCCACCAGCTGCACGAACAGCAGGTGCAGTGGGCGGCCGAGCAGGCGGCAAGCTTCCAGGCGTGGTTGCGCACGCAGCCGGGCAAGGAATCCGAGGTCATTGACGGCCGCTGGCCCGTCCGCCGGTAAGGGGCGCCCCGCCGCTACCACCTCCGTGGTATCTCGCCTATCCTAGTGAAGGACGTACACGAACCCCACTACACATACGACGGCGCGCCACGGAGTTTTTAATGGATCATCAGCCCAGCAACCCCTCAGATTCCACAGAACAGTACTACGACACGAACACCCGAAGCATCTACCTCGGGTCGAGCCGCCTCGCGCACGAGCACCTGGTCGCGCAGTCGCAGGTGGTGCTCCGCCTGGGCCGCATCCTGATGAAGTCGGGTGCGAGCGCGTACCGCATTAAGGCGTCCATGTCGCGCCTGGCGAAGGCTGTGGGATTGAAGGAGCATCACGCGCAGGTGACCTTCACCGAGATTTCCACCTCTTCGTACACCGACGGTAACTTCCGCACCGAGGTGGCCGAGCAGCGCACCATGGGCATTAACGCCCACAAGATCGATCAGCTGGGCAAGTTCATTTCTGAGCTTCCTGAAAAAATCACCCCGGCGGAGGCGAACGCCGAGCTGGACCGTATTGACTCAGCTAAGCCGCTCTACACCCGCTGGATGCTGTCCTGGGCTTCTGCTGTGGCCTGTGCCGGGTTCGCATTTTTGAACCGTGGCGGTCTGGTGGAGTGCTCGGTCGTGTTCGTTGCGGCCGGTGCCGGCCAGTTTTTGCGTTCGACCCTGCTCAAGCGCGGGGTGAGCCATTTGGCAACGTGGATGGCGTGCGGCTTCCTGGGGGCTGGCCTGTATATTGCGTTGGTGCACCTGCTGGTTGCGACTGGTCTCGTCAGCTCGCACCACATGGTTGGTTTTATCTCATCAATCCTGTTTCTGGTGCCGGGCTTCCCCATGGTGACGGGCATGCTCGATATTTCCCGCATGGACTTTTTGGCGGGTATTTCGCGTCTAACCTATGTGGGTTTGTTGTTGCTGAGTGCGTCGTTTGCAGTGTGGGTTTTGGGTTCGCTGTTCCACCTGCCGTTGACGGCTCCTGCGCCTCTTAACCTTGACCCGACCCTGTATTTGGTTCTGCAGGTGCTTTCCTCGGGTGTTGCGGCGGCTGGCTTCGCGATGCTTTTTGCTGCTTCCCCGGTGGCGTGTGTGTGGGGTGGCGTGATTGCTGCGGTGGCGAACCCCGTCCGTATTCATATGGTGGAGGCGGGCATGCCCGCGCATATGGCGGCGACGATTGCCGTGTTTGGTGTGGGTATTTTGGCTGAGATTGTGGCGCCGCTGCACCAGCGTAAGTACACGCGTATTTCTCTGTCGGTTCCGGCGGTGGTGACGATGGTCCCGGGTGTTCCGTTCTACCGTTCGATGTCGCATTTTGCTAGCGGCGACATGTATTCGGCGGCGAGCGGTTTTGTGCAGTCCCTGCTGATTTTCATGGCGTTGGGTATGGGCCTGGCGTTTGTGCGTCTGCTCTTTGATAAGAACTGGCTGTTTGATCAGGACACTCAGGTGCTGAACCGTCTGGATACCGACCGGCACCTGCGCTAGTGTGGCCATGCGCTGGCCCGTTACATTCCCCGTCCATTGCCCCGCTCGTCAGACGTGTTTTGTCGTCACCTTTCGGTACGTTCAGATGCTTGTCATCTACGGTTTACCTGAAACACCTATGATGGTTAGGGTACGGGACGTTAGTGGCGCGCGGGCTCTGCCGCCTTATCGCGCATCGTCCCCTGTAATTCTTTAGTTTGCCGTCTCGTTTGAAAGGCACCGATACGATGACTCCCTCCCCCACCCACCCGCTACACCACGAAGCCAGCGAGAAGCTATTCGAGCGTTCCCGCGCGGTGATTCCCGGCGGCGTGAACTCCCCGGTGCGCGCCTTCAACTCCGTGGGCGGCACCCCCGCCTTCGCCGCGAAGGCTAAGGGCCCCTACCTATACGACGCGGACGGCAACGAGTACGTTGACCTGGTCTGCTCCTGGGGCCCGTCGATTCTGGGCCACGTGCACCCGCAGGTCGTGGAGGCCGTCCAGCAGGCCGCCGCACGCGGCCTGTCCTTCGGTGCGGCGAGCGCGCCGGAGGCTGAGCTGGTGGTCAACCGTATTAACGCGGTGATTCCCGGCGCAATTGAGCAGGTGCGCATGGTGTCCACGGGTACCGAGGCGACCATGACTGCGATTCGTCTGGCGCGCGGTGTGACCGGCCGCGACAAGATCATTAAGTTTGCCGGCTGCTACCACGGTCACGTGGATGCGCTGCTCTCCGAGGCTGGTTCGGGTGTGGCTACTTTGGCGTTGCCCGGTTCTGCTGGCGTGACTGCCGCAACCGCCGCCGAGACCATCGTGCTGCCCTACAACGACCTGGACGCCGTGCGCGAGGCCTTCGAAACCCACGAGGGTCAGATTGCCGCCGTCATTACCGAGGCGGCCCCCTGCAACATGGGCGTGGTCGCCCCCGAGCCCGGCTTCAACCGCGGCCTGCACGAGATTGCCCACGCCAACGGCGCGCTCGTCATTTTTGACGAGGTGCTGACCGGTTTCCGTGTCTCCTCGGCCGGTTACTGGGGTTACGCTGCCCCCGAGGACGGCGGCTGGGTTCCCGATATTTTCACCTTCGGCAAGGTTATCGGTGGTGGCATGCCCATCGCGGCCCTGGCCGGTAAGCG
Organism: Rothia mucilaginosa; assembly: GCF_901875305.1. Lineage (GTDB taxonomy): Bacteria > Actinomycetota > Actinomycetes > Actinomycetales > Micrococcaceae > Rothia. The sequence continues at coordinate 26,332 of NZ_CABFLY010000005.1, read as the reverse complement.
CCGCATCATGGAGTACCTGGCCCCGGTCGGCCCGGTCTACCAGGCCGGTACCCTCTCGGGTAACCCGCTGTCGGTGGCCGCAGGCATCAAGACCCTGACCCTGGCCGACGAGCAGGTCTACAAGACCCTGGATGCCCGCAGCGCCCAGCTGCGTCAGGCTCTGACCGAGGCGTTCACCGCCGCGGGTGTGGATCACTCCATCCAGAACGCCGGTAACCTCTTCTCGGTGGCCTTCGGCACTTCCGAGAAGGGCGTGCACAACTACGCGGACGTCAAGGCTTCGGCCACCGACCGCTACACCGCGTTCTTCCACTCGATGCTGGAGTCCGGCGTGTACCTGCCGCCGAGCGCGTTCGAGGCCTGGTTCGTCTCTGCCGCCCACGACGATGAGGCGATGGACCGCATCATCTCGGCCCTGCCTGCCGCGGCCGCTGCGGCCGCATCCGCCTAGACGCGGGCGAACAGCGAGAGGAGAAACCCATGGATTTGTCTGCACTGGGAATTCCCCTGGAGCCGGTGCGTGACGTCTGGCTGATTGCCTTCATGGCGTACACCTTCGCCTGCTTGCTGGTGGATATCGCCTACCCGGTGAATATTCCCGCCGCCAAGGCGCAGGAGCTTTTCGTGGCGGTCAAGGGAGATCCCGTTGAGGGCGCGAAGATTCGCGTTGAGGATATGGCCAGGAATGGTTTGCCGCTCTCCTCGTCCCAGAAGGGCTGGGTGACGAAGCGGGCGAAGAAGCAGCTGGAGAGCATCTCCGGTAGTGGCATCGTGGGCGGCTGGGTGCACGTGCTGATGTACCTGTGGGCGTGGATGGTGATGGTGTCCACCTTTACGCTGTACTGGGACATGGCCTACGACGGTATCCTGCTACCGGCGCTGGCCCTGCCGTTCCTCATGGTGTATGCGGGCGCCCGTTGGGGCCGCCGCAGCTGGCGTACGGCCCGCGGCTTCAGCGCCGATGAGCGCACGCTGGGCATGCCCCGCATCTACTCTGCGACCCTGGGTCGGCTGAGTGCACCGTTCCGTGTGAAGGGTGCGGTTCCCGGTATCGGCCCGGTTCACCTGGACCGCGTCGGGTTCTGGGTTCTGCAGATCCTGGCGGCGCTGTCTCTGCTGTACTTCCTGTACTCGCTTTCGGGGCTGGAGGTGGAGGATTTCGACCTCCCCTACGTTGGCCACGCCTCGATGCTCCTGGGAATCGGTGCGGTGCTCGCACTCCTGACCGGGTGGGTACAGGTGCGCAGCTATATTCTGTTCAACCCCGATTCCTTCGTGACCGGCCGCGTGTTGTTGCCGGCGAAGACCCGCGAGTACTCGACGCTCAGGGCGTTCCGGGTGCTCCCGAACAACCCGGACGCAATTAAGACGGATACGAAGGATCCCGCGCAGTGGAAGGTGGAGGTGATGCTCCCCAACGGCAGCAAGCGCACCTTCCCGCTGAACGACCCGAATATTGACTGCCTGATTGCGCAGCTCGCGTTCAAGTTGGAGCAGGGGGACTGGGCTCGGCTCGACTCCCCCGCCGACCGCGAGAAGCTGGCCCGGTACTTCCTGGATGGCCGCGCAATTTGTACGACCCTGGGTTACATTCCCGCCGGGAAGCACGCGGAGGAGGCAGCGCGCCGCGCATCCTTCCAGAAGACGCAGTACAAGTAAGCGGACTGCTCTTCTACCGTTCTTATACCGTTCCTATACCGCGAGAAGCCACATGTGTTTCGAGAAGCCACCAAAGACGTGGCTTTTCGAAACACATGTGGCTTCTGAGCACCGTAGACGCACCATCACCGATACCCCGTAGAGAGGACAACTCATGAAGCTCAACGCTTCAGCAACGCTGGAGGACGTTCCTCCCCGAGCCAGACGAGTCTGGAAAAGAAACCAGTTCTATTTTGAAACCCACTTTGTGCTGTTCCTAGCCTTCTGCGTTTTCTTCTACGCGCTCATTGGCTGGACCATTCTGGGTGTCCGTCCGATGTCCCGCCGCGACGCGTCCATCATGTTGGGGATTGTCGCCGCGATAACCTTTGCGACTCGGTGGTACTGCAGGAGGCGGTACCTGCTGTTCGACCCCGATTCGTTCTACGTTGGGCGGCTTTTCCTGCCCGCGAAGAAGTACAGATACCCCGATATTGAGGAGTTCTGCGTCTTCCCGAAGAACCCCGAACAGATCAAGCCGACCTTCTACGAGCCGTCGCAATGGCAGATAGAAATCAAGGTGCCGTCCAGAATCCCGCCGAACCTCGCTCAGCGCATGCCGTGGCTGCGCAGGCACATTGTGGCGGTGCACGATGAGCGCGTCGTCTGCCTAACCTCCCAGGTTGCGTTCTACCTGGAGCAGGAACGCGGGGCGGACCTGCGCTCCCCCGCCGACCGTGAGAAGCTCGCGGAATACTTCACCAACGGCAACATCGTGTGCACCTCCCTCGGGTACAAGCCAGTCAGCGAAGAACCCAAAAAATAGCAAAGAATCCTCTAGAGAACCGGATATATACAGCACATCACATATGAATTCCCACGTTGGTTCATCATCCTTGACTAGATTTTTATGTATACGTGATAGACTAAGAGATGAAAGTTCTCATTACAATGATTCTCATAGGAGAGAATTTATGACTAAGAATACTAACTTAAAAGACCACACTGTACCCGCCTCTATCATTGGTTCTTTCTCAGATAGCCAGGATGGTTCCCCTCGAAAAAGAAAAGTGTACTATCTACGCAGAGAAGGAATGACTTCCCCCCACCGCCAAAGGGCAGAAACTATTGGATATGTGAAGGGAGAGTATGACTCATCCTTCGGTCGCGCTGTCGATGATTTGTGGGACGAGTATGAAGGTAGCTTACCTAAACTCTTGGAGATTTTCACTCAAAAGAAACCGCTTTCCATTAATTTATGGGAAAAAGTTCTTATCCCATATGTGGCAGACTTGTGGGTTCGCAGTCCAGGGTTTAGACAGAACTATGAGAATCGTTTTGAAGCCTTGTTGTCTCCAAGCCAGGAAGATGAAGGAAATTTTAAACAATCCGCAAAAGATTTAGTTGCCATGCTTAGAACAACAATTCGACTTGAATGCCGAAGGGTTTTCTCCCTATATTCAATCGATGTTCTATACACTTCTAAATCCAGTTTCATCCTCCCAGACCTAGGCATGGCATATCTAAGAGCTTCCGAAGATATGTTCCGCAAGGATTACACTTGGGAAAAAGAAACAGAGTGGTATGGAGAGTACTACAAGAATGACAAACGCTGCGAAATCAATCCCCCTTCATATCTAGTTCCTTTAAGCAATAACATTGCGGTAAAAATGACCCCTCGACAAATCATCCCAACCGCAATATACAAAGATACACCTTCAGGGCGACAGGGGTATATCCCAATCCGGTACATTGACTGCGACTCATGCCCCAAGGGTAAAGGTGAGGTATCCGTTACAGAAGAGATTAATAAGCTCCTTATGGGAAGCGCCCTGGAGTGGGTCGTAGCAAGCAATGAAGATTCCCTGCAAAAAAATCAAGAAGTAATTCTTGAAGACAAGGATTTTATTCATAACGAAGCCCTTTGGTTTCTTTCATTTCCAAAAAACATCTCAGGAAATAAGATTCTAATGGATGAAATCATTGCGAATATCAAGAAAGATATACCACTTACAGGATATAAACAAATAATTCAAGTCGAAGACGGGCATATCGATTGCAACCTCAAAGATGGAAGATACTATATCAACATAAGTTACTTCTCGAGGCCTAGGTACGATACATTTTATGATTCCTTTATCGAAAACTACCCCCCTGAAACAGAGAGATTCAAATCACCCTACAAATTCAATGGTTGCTACTTATGGGCTCCGCAGGAGTAGAAAGTATAACTACCTAAAAATAAATTACCCAATAAAATAATTATCTCAAATACATCATACTACGATGTAGATAAATGATTGTGGGTCTCCCTAGAATATTTAGGAAGACCCACAATCATAATACTTAATAATTACAATAAACCAGTTTATAGTCTTGTATGCGGAGGGGTTAGGCGTCCAGCTCGCGGAGCCAGCCTGCCGCCTCCGTACCGTAGTAGGTCAGGATAACGTCCGCACCGGCGCGGTGAATCGAACGCAGCGACTCCAGTACCACGGCCTTACGGTTAATCCAGCCGTTCGCCGCAGCCGCCTCAATCATCGCGTACTCGCCCGACACCTGGTACGCCGCAACCGGCACCGGCGAAAACTCCGCCACCTCGCGCACGATATCCAGGTAGCTACCGGCAGGCTTCACCATGACCATGTCCGCGCCCTCCTCCAGGTCAGCGCGCACCTCCAGCAGCGACTCGCGGCGGTTGGCCGGGTCCTGCTGGTAGGTCTTGCGGTCGCCCTTGAACGTCGACTCCACCGCGTCGCGGAACGGGCCGAAGAACGCCGAAGCGTACTTTGCCGAGTAGGCCATAATCGACACGTCCTCGAAACCGGCCTCGTCCAGGGCTGCGCGCATGGCCGCAATCTGGCCGTCCATCATGCCCGAGGGCGAAACGGTGTGCGCACCCGCGCGAGCCTGTGAAACCGCCATCTTGCAGTACAGCTCCACGGTCTGGTCGTTATCCACCACAAGCGTGCCGTGGCCGTCATCGACCAGCACACCGCAGTGGCCGTGGCTCGTGAACTCGTCCAGGCAGGTGTCGGCCATGACCACCAGGTCGTCGCCGAACTCCTCGCGGCACACGGCAATCGCGCAGTTCAGAATGCCCTGCGGATCCCAGGCGGTCGAACCAATCTCGTCCTTATCCTCGTCGAGGGGAATACCGAACAGGTCGATGCAGCGGATGCCCGCCTCGTAGGCCTCGCGCACGGCGGGGATGATGCTCTCCAGGGTGTGCTGATACTGGCCGGGCATCGAACGAATCGGCTGCGGCTCGGTGATGCCGTCGCGAACGAAGAACACCTGAATCAGCTGCGAGGGGCGCAGGGTGGTCTCAGCGACAAGGGAGCGCATGGCTGCGGTGGTGCGCAGGCGGCGGGGACGGCGGGTGAGGTTCATGATCTCTCCTGAAAACTTCGATAGAAATGTGGTCTTAGCTGTGGGGCGCCTAGATGAGGGATACTGCGGCGGCGCGCGCCAAATCCTGCGGGGAGGGCGAATCCGCCTGCACGTAGCGCAGGTTCAGGGCGCGGCATGCGGAGGCGGTACTCGCCCCAATCGCCACCACCGGCGGCACGGCTTCGGGTGCTATCACGGGTGCGCCGTCGAGTAGGGCGTGCAGGCGGGAGGGGGCGGTCACCACCAGCACATCCGGCGCGGGGGTTTCCGGGTCGGGGGCATCTACGGCGTTCCCCTGCACGAGTGCGCGGGCGGCGGCAAGGCTCAGCTCGCCGGGCTCCACCTGCTCGGCGGGAACCATGTCGTAGAGCACACGCGAGGTCACCGACCAGCCCAGGTTTTTGAGGCCTTCGCGTAGGGTCGGGCGGGCGTTAGAGCCCTCCAGAACCAGCACGGCGGCGGGTTCGGTTGCGACTGAATCGGTTGAGACGGGACAGGCCGCAGGCCCTTCGAACTCGGCCAGCATGCCGGCGGCGCTCTGAACGCTCGGCTGAAAATCCGCATCCAGTCCGAGCTGGGCGCACACGGCGCGGGCGGTCGCCGCACCCACGCAGGCGATGCGCACTCCCCCGGCGTGAACCGCGCGGGCGAAGTCCTCGCCCCAGAGCTCGGCGCAGGCGCGCACGGTGTTGGCGCTCGTGAAGCTCACCCAGGCGTAAGATCCGGACTCCAGGAGCGCGAGAATACCGCGTAACTCCTCGGTGGAGGGCACGGTGCGTGCCTGCTGTAGCGGTGCGAAGAGTACCCGGCACTCCCCCACGCTGTTCTGCGCACATTCCTCAGCGAGGGCGCGCGCAAAGGCCGCGCCCTGAGCCGCCGAGCGGGTCAGCATAACCGTGGCCCCCCGTTCGGCGGGGCGTTGCTCCTCGTTCATGGTTATTTGACGTCCAGGCCAGCCAGGGCGGCGGCACCCATCTGCAACAGGTCCTCGGCCACGCGCACGCCCAGACGCTCGGCGCCGGGCACATCCAACTCGGAGGTCGCGGAGGTATGACGCAGCAGGTCGGTGCCGTCCGGGGAGGCCACCACGGCACTGAGCACCAGGTCACCCTCAACGATTTCGGCGAAGGCGCCGATGGGGGCGGCGCATCCGGCCTCCAGGCGGCGTAGCAGGGCGCGCTCGGCGCTGACAGCCAGGCGCGTCTCGTAGTGGTTCGAGGCAATCAGCGCGCGGCCCAGGGAACGGGTCGGCCGGGCCAGCTCGGCGTCGTCGAGCACGGCGGGGTCGGGGTTGCCGAACTCGCTCTCGCGCACCTCCAGGGCCAGGGCTCCCTGGCCGGGGGCCGGTAGCATGCGGCTGGGGTCCAGGTACTCGGTAATCAGGTGTTCCTTGCCCAGGCGCTTGAGGCCCGAGACGGCCAGCACCACGGCGTCGCAGTCGCCCAGGCGTTCGGTGCCCACGCCGCGGTCGGCGTGCTCATCGGTCTCGGCGTTCTGACGGAGGACGACCTGCTTGCCGGAATGCTCCTCGAGGCCCTTCACGCGGCCGATGCGGGTGCCCACGTTACCGCGGATATCCACAATCTCAAGGTCGGGTCGCAGGGCGCGCAGCTGGGCGGCGCGGCGCGGCGAGCCGGTGCCCACGCGGGAGCCCTCCGGCAAGGTGTCGACAGTCAGGCCGTCACGGGCTACGAGGGCATCGCGCGGGTCCTCACGCTTGAGGGTTGCGGCGACGACCAGGCCGGGGCAGGGCGCGGAGGGCAGGTCCTTCAGGGAATGAACGGCCATGTCCACGCGCTGCTCGGCGGGGGCGTCGGCACCGTCCAGCAGACGCTGGCGCAGGGCGGCGGCAAATACGCCGGTGCCGCCCAGGGTGGCCAGCGGGCCGGTGAGCACGTCGCCTTCGGTCTTGACGGTGCGTAGCTCAAAGCTCACGTTTTCGGCGGGATCAACGCCCAGGTGACGCTGATGCTCGGCGTAGAGCTCGGTGACGGATTCGGCCGCCAGACGACTCTGGGTGAGCGCGAGCGCGGAGCCTCGGGTGCCCAGAATGTACTCGCTGTGGCTCATTTCTCTCCTGCTCTAGTCTTCCTCGGACCGGTTGGTGCATCCGGTGCAATATTCGGCGACGACGGGCTTCTCCGCGCCACGGCCAGGCTTGCAGCAGCCCGGCTCGCACTCGTCGAACCAGCCGTACTGGCCGCTTGCGCTCGGGGCGCACACGCTCTCACGTTCGGGGCGCAAATCGGCGGGAACGCCGTTCTCCACGCGCTCCTCGATGAGGCGGCGCAGAGACTCCACGTACGCCGGATGCGTGCCGGGGGTGGGGGTGCGCACGGCAACCACGCCCAGGCGCTCGCAGGTATCCAGTGCCTCGGTGTCCAGATCCCACTTGACTTCCATGTGGTCGGAGACGAAGCCGAGGGGCACCAGCACGACGCCTTCCACGGGGGCTTCGCCGTCCTCCGCCGGGTTGGCGGGGGTGGGTAGCGCCTCCAGGGCGTCGTTGACGTCCGGTTCCAGCCACGGCATGGACGGCGGGCCGGAACGGGACTGGTACACCAACTCCCATTCGACGTTCTGCAGAAGCTGCGGAGCCTCATCACGCACGAGCGAAAGCACGGCACGGGCTACCTGCAGGTGCTTCTCCACGTAGGCGGAACCGCCCTCGTAGTTCACACCGCGCGGGCCTGCCTCATTCGCCGCGGAGGTCGGCACCGAGTGGGTGCAGAACATGATGCGCAGGCGTGGGTTGAGCGAACCGCTATCGCGTGCGGCAAGCTGTTCGCGCACCGTGGCGAGGCCGTCCTTCAGACCGTCGGCGAAGGCGCGGGCGAAGCCGGGCACGTCGAAGAACTGGCGGATCTTGCCCACGTGCATGCAGCCCTCCAGGCCCAGATGCTGCAATGCAATGCCGTAGTCCTCACGGTACTGGCGGCAGCTCGAATAGCCCGGGTAGGCGCTGGTGGCCAGCACGAGCACGTTACGGTGACCGTTCTCGTAGGCTTCGGCGAGCACGTCCTTCACGTAGGGCTTCCAGTTGCGGTTCGCCCAGGTGATTGGGATGTGCGGGCCGCGCTCGGCCAGCGCCTGCTGCAGGGCGGCAAGCAGGGCGCGGTTCTGCCCGTTAATGGGCGAGACGCCGCCGTTGGCGCGGTAGTGGGTGGCGACCTCTTCGAGGCGCTCATCCGGGATACCGCGGCCGGCGGTCACGTTGCGAAGGAAGGGGATGACGTCCTCCTGGCCCTCGGGGCCGCCGAAGGAGGAGAGAATCACCAGGTCGTAGGGGCGGGGTTCCTCGGCGCGAACGCGGATGATGGTCCGCTCGCTGCGGTACTCCCCCAGGGTCTGCTCGGTCAGCCGCGCCGGGCCGTTGGAGGCCGTGTTAGCGGGGTCGGTGCGATTAGGGATGACGTCATCGGGCAGGAGGGAACCGTTCAGAACACCCTCGCCCGAGGGGTTTGTGTGTGCGGGGGCGAAACGCGCGGGACGCGCCGCCACCCCGGCCACGGACGCGGCGGAGGACACTGCCGAGGTGTTCTCGGCGGCGGCCTCTACCGCGCTAGACGAACCGGGGTGGGAGCAACCGCATCCGCGGGTAGCGCCGTGAGGCTGTTGGCTCACGCCAGAACCTCGGCTACTTCGTCGGCACCGATGCGACGACCGGTGTAGAAGGGGGTGTCTTCACGAACGTGCAGGCGAGCCTCGGTGTTGCGGAAGTGGCGCATCAGGTCGACCAGGTCAACCAGCACAGGTGCTTCGAGAGCCAGGACCCACTCGTAGTCGTTCAGGCCGAACGATGCGACGGTGTTGGCCAGAACCTGCGGGAAGTCGATGGCCTTCATGCCGTGGTTCTTCAGCATCTCGGCGCGACGCTCGGGGTTCATGTAGTACCAGTCGTAGGAGCGCACGAAGGGGTACACGCAGACCCACGCCTCGGGGGCCTTGCCGCGTACGTAGGCGGGTGCGTGGTTGCGGGTGAACTCGGCCTCGCGGTGAACACCCATGGTGGACCAGACGATGGTGGTGCCGGAGAACAGTGCGGTGCGGCGAATCTTGCGTACGGCGGCCTGCAGCTTCTCGGGGTTCTGGCCGTGGGTCCAAATCATGATGTCGGCGTTGTCGCGCATCGCGGAGACGTCGTAGATGCCGCGCAGAGTCACGCCCTCGGCGGCCAGCTGCTCCACAACCTGCTCGAACTCGGCGCGAGCCTCGTCGGTGTTAGCCTCTGCCGGGCGTGCGCCGGAGCGTGCGAACACGGTGTACAGGGCGTAGTGCAGGGTTTCGCCCTCTTCACGGCCGCGACGGTTCTCGTCGGCTGCGGAGTGCTGAACAGCGTAGCCCTTGGGCGCGCCACCGTAACCCTGACCGGGGTGGGTGTAGCCGCCGTGACCGTGGCCACCCTGTGCTGCATGGGGGTGCGACATGGTTCTTCTCTTCCTTTCCTCAGCGGTAACCCGCTGTTCGTGGTGCGAGGCTTCCGTAGCCGCGCACCGGTTGATTGGTGAATATTCTGCGCTCTTCCCGCTGAACGCGGTAGGAGGCATCCCACAGGTGTGGGAAGTCTTTAAAGGGATGCTACGCGCCCTTGGGCTTGGCGCCGGGGGCGGCCGCCACATCCTGCATGGGTTCGGGGGCCTTCACGCCTTCCCAGTTCTGGGCGGCATGGGTGATGAGGCGGTCCATCTGCTCGTAGGTGTCGCGTACCGTGACCACGAGGCCCGAGCCGGCGGCCCAGGAACCGACGGTGCTGAGCGTGCCCAGCTCACTGGCGCGCTCGCGGAACTCCTGCACGCGCTTACGGTGACCCGGCGTGGAGGCGGGCAGAACGCCGCGCCAGCGCACGACGTCCGCATCCACCAGGTTGTCGCGGGTGAGCGGCACGTCCATCATGCGGCTTGCGTCGCGCAGTGCCAGGGTGATGAGCTGCTCGTCGGCCAGGGCGACCTCGGAGAAGCAGGAATCCTCGCCGCCGCGGCCGTAGGACAGGCGCACCACGTGTCGGTTGGGGCCGGCTTCGTCGGCCACCCACTGCCACTTGGCGGTCGCGTGGGTCAGGGCCTTGGCACGCACGGCGGTGGCCTGTTCCGAGACGAGCAGGCCGGTGCCGCGGGGGTGCTGGTTGAGGGCCGGGGCATCCACGACGAGGGTCACGAGGGCGACCTCGGGGCCGGGTTCCACGGCGGGCAGCGCGGTGGAGACGTGCGGGCCGATGAGTCGGGCCACGGTCGGGCCGTCGGTGGCGAGCACCAGGTAGTCGGCGTAGAGGGGCGTGTTTTCGCCGTCGGTGGTGTGGCGCTGGATGATGAACCACTGGCCGGTGGATTCGTCGCGGTCCACGGCGATGACGTCAAAGTTGGTCACGATGCGCACACCGGCCTCGTAGAGCTCCTCCACGAGACGCTCGGAGAGCTGGTTCATGCCGCCCACGATGCCCGCAACCTGCGAGCCGGCGGGGGCCGCCGAGCGGAAGGCGGCCGCGGCTGCCGAGAGGGAGCCGTGCTTGCGCAGGGCCGCGCGCAGGCCGGGGATGGTGGCGTCCACATCCAGGTTGTCGGGGTGGCTCGAGTACACGCCCGAGACCACGGGTGCGACCAGGTTGTCGAGCACCTTCTGGCCCATGCGCAGGCGCACGAGCTCGCCCAGGGTCTTCGCCTTCTCGCCCACGGAGGCGGGCAGGAGACGGTCCAGCTGGGCGCGGCGCAGGCCGCTCTTACCGATAACGGGGATCAGCGACTTATCGCTCACGTTGCCGGGAATACCCATGATGCCGGTGCTGGGGGTGCGGCGGGCGCCCTGCGGCAGGTACAGCCAGGAGCCGTAGGAGTGCGGGGTAACAATCTGGTCGCCCAGGCCGAGCTCCTCGACGAGTTCGCGCACGATGGGGCTACGGGTCGCGAAGGATTCGGCGCCGGAGTCCAGCAGCAGGCCGCCGACCTCGTGTGCGCCGACGGCACCACCGAGGTGGGGGCGCTGCTCGAGCAGGGTCACGCGCAGTCCGGCTGCGGCGAGGCGGCGGGCCGCAATCAGGCCGGAGGGGCCACCGCCGATGACGATGGCGGTGGGTGCCTTCTCGTTGGCGCGGTGGGCCGCTCGTGCCGCCAGACGTGCGGTGGAGGACTGCCCCTGCGCGGTGTATCGGTGCGCCTGGTTATCGTGATTCCCCATGGTTGGTTCTCCTTTGTCTGTCAGCTGGTGGCCGGTGGTCGAGGTGGTATTCCCACGGTGCCGATTCTACGCCGACCCCGCGAGTTCGTCGCCCTAGTTCGTGGTCTTCTCGTGAATGTATCGGACCAGGTCGGTGAGGACCTGCGGGTCGGTGGTCGGGGGTACGCCGTGGCCGAGGTTCACCACGTGCGAGGGGGCGGCTGAGCCTTCGGCGAGCACGTCGTCCACGTGTGCGTAGAGGCTTTCGGGGCCCGCGGCGAGCAGGGCCGGGTCAATGTTGCCCTGCAGGGGTACAGCGCCGTTGAGCAGGGTGTTTGCAGCGGAGAGCGGCAAGCGGTAGTCCACGCCGATGACGTCCGCGCCGGCCTCGTGCATTGCGGGCAGCAGCGCGGCGGTGCCGGTGCCGAAGTGGATACGCGGCACGCCATACTCGCGCACCGCCTCGAGGGTCTCGGCGGAGTGCTGCTGCACGTAGCGGCGGTAGTCACTTTCACCGAGGGATCCTGCCCAGGAGTCGAAGAGCTGCACGGCGGAGGCGCCCGCCTCAATCTGCGCGCGCAGGAACTGGCCGGCGGTGCGGGCGGCCCAGGAGGCCAGCTCGTGCCAGGCGGCGGGGTCGGCGTGCATCATGGTGCGCGGGCGCAGGTGGTCGCGGGAGGGGCCGCCCTCGACCATGTAGGCGGCCACGGTGAAGGGGGCGCCGGCAAAGCCGATGAGCGGGGTGTCGCCGAGCATTTCGATGGTTGCGGCGATGGCTTCGCGGATGGGGTCCAGGGCGCTTTCGCTCAGCTCGGGTAGGGCGCGCACATCCTCGAGGGTGCGTACGGGGCGGTCGAGGACCGGGCCCTTACCGGGCACGATGTCCACGTTGACGCCTGCGAGCTTCATGGGGATGACGATGTCGGAGAAGAAGATGCCGGCGTCGACCTTGTGGCGGCGGACGGGCTGAACGGTGATTTCCGCGGCCAGCTCGGGGGTGAGGCAGGCCTCCAGCATGGGGATGCCCTCGCGCACTCGGCGGTATTCGGGCAGGGAACGTCCTGCCTGGCGCATGAACCAGACGGGGCGGTGGCTTGAGGGACGGCCGGTGAGGGCCTGAAGCATGGGCGAGGATGCGGCGGTGCCTGCGCGCAGGGGGTGCTGTGCGGGCAGGTGCGCGAGTTGTTCGTCGGTGAGCAGGGGACGCTGTGCGTCGGTGGGGTGCGCGGGCAGGGTCTGCGAGGGTGCAGAGCTTTCGGCCGAAGGTGTGTGCTGCTGGTTTTCGCTCATAGTGTCTAGTGTGACAGGTTTTGTTAGGGGTTTTTATGACACTTTGTCATGCTTAGCTTCTCCCATGCTTCACTATGTTACGGCTCAGGTTCGCCTTATCTGTCCCATAATTTTACGGGGGCACAGCGGGGGTACTCACACACTTTTAAGAATAAAACCCCTAGTGGGGAGCCTATAGCGCATCCTGTGAAGCATCAAGAAGCCCGCCGAAGTGATTATTTATTCATCGAACGATACACCCCGGAGCGACCCACGCTTATTTTCCTTATCTTTCATGCCTATTTTTTGAGCCCCTTAGAGAGTGCTTGCTCCCCGTTATTCCCCGCCCACACCCCACCACCATCACGCTTTATGAAGCCACTTAGGCTATGCGCGCTTTACAGCCCGTCACCCCCGGCGGTTATGATTAGTCACTAGTGAGTACTTATGCATTTGTGGCATCGCACCACACAGTAGATTTGACCACCGTCGCTGCCCTGAGCGCCGGTGCCTCTGGCATACCTGACGTTCTCTCTAGCGACGACGCCCGCCAGCTGGGCGTAACCGGTTCGGTGGTCCTGGCTACCTGCAATCGTCTCGAAATGTACGTCCAGCTCCCCATTGCCGCGCACCTGCCCACCGTCCGCGACATGATTACCTCCAGCATCTCCGGCCGCTCCGGACTGGATCCCGCACTCGTTGCCGACAGCTTCGACCTGTACGAGGGAGAGGACGCCGTCCGCCACCTACTGACGGTCGCCTCCGGCCTGGAGTCCGCCGTCGTGGGCGAGCGCGAGATTGCCGGCCAGGTACGCCGTGCCCTCGCCTCCGCGCAGGAGAAGGCACAGCAGGATGAGCGTCCTCTGCCCGGCGAGCTGGTTCAGCTCTTCGAGCACGCCGCGCACACGGCTCGTCAGGTCGGCCAGCACACCCTCCTGGGCTCCCAGGGACGCTCTATTGTCTCCGTGGCTCTGGATTTAGCCGACGAGGTGACCGAGAAAGATTGGCCTACCCGCCGTGCCCTGGTGTTCGGTACCGGCGCCTACGCGGGCGCCACAATTGCTGCCCTGCGCGACCGCGGCTGCACCGACATCTGGGTGAACTCCCGCTCCGGACGCGCCCCCGAATTCGCCGCCAAACGCGATGTTTTTGCGGTGCCTGAGGGTGGCATGACGCAAGCCATGGCTGAGTCCGACCTGATTATCGGCTGCTCGGGTGGTTCCGCGCCGCTTCAGCCCGAGCAGATTCCTGCCGGCCACCACACGATTCTCGATTTGGCCCTCTCGCGCGATTTCGACCCTTCGGTGGCTGACCTGCCGAACGTCGAACTGATTACCCTTGAGTCGGTGCGTCTGGCAGCCCCGGAGGAGACCGAGGAGGCCGTAGCCACCGCGTTGCGCATCGTGGAGTCCGAGCTGGCTGCCTTCCTGTCGCGCCAGCGCGCCCGCGCGATTGACTCGGCCATTGTGGCTCTGCGCTCGCACACGATGGCGGTGCTCGACTCTGAGCTGGAGAAGACCCGTAACCAGTTCGGGTGCGGTGCGGCCGCCGAGCAGCTGGAAATCGCGATGCGCCGCATGGTGAAGTCTCTGCTGCACACTCCGACGGTGCGTGCGAAGATGCTGGCGGCTCAGGGCCGCACGGATGAGTATGTGCACGCCCTGGAGGTTCTGTACGGTATTCAGGTTGAGGACGATTAGGCGATTGGCTCTATAGCTCTTGGTAGGGCCCGGTCGATGCAGGCTACACAGAGGCAGGCTGTATCAACCGGGCTTTTTCCATATCCGCCGTGTGTCCTTCTCCGCCCTCCCCCGCGGTTTCTGCCGCTGGCTTCTGCTCGGGTACTGGTTTCTGCCGTTAGTTTCAACCCGGCGCTCTTAACCTAAGGCAATACATCCGCAACAATCCACACCGCGGGGGCACCCGAGCGCTAAAATAGGAGGTGCAAACAGAACAAGGTGGAGGCTCTCCCCTAACCATGGTTGGCTGGCGGCGAGCCCCCTGAGAACGTACGCAAGGAGAACCATGGAAATTAAGATTGGCGTTCGCCATAACACCCGCGAAATCGTTATCGAAACCAGCGAAGCTCAGGAAATTCTCACCGAGAAGGTCACCAAGGCCATCGAGAACGGCTCGATTCTGGAAGTCATGGATGACAAGGGCAACACCACCCTGATTCCCGGCGGCCAGATTAGCTACGTCGAGCTCGGTAGCGACGCTAAGCGTCACGTGGGCTTCGGTATCGGCGCTTAATCGCTGCTTCGTAACCCTATAATTCGGCACGCCCCGCCCTCCGCGTTTCCCGCGGAGTGGCGGGGCGTTGCGCATCCATGAAGGCCACATGTGGTTCCGGTTTCCGCCCTACTCTCCACCCTGCGCTAGCGGTCTTGAGGATGCTTCGCTCACCTTCCAGTTTTGGCGATGCACGTATGCCCCCGCCCCCACGGCGTTCCCGCTGTAACAGCCACGACAGGGGCGCACACCACAGCCTCTCGATGGTGCGTTCCGGAGCGATTCGGGTTAATATTGAGGGGTTAAGTGAATGACCGGTCGTACCCACCCTGTACCCCGAGTATTACGCCGTAGCGCGGCCCCGAACCCCAGCACTTTCTACGCCGGGCGGCGAGCACGCACCACCGCACCGGCTCACCCGCCGGAGCGACCCACGCGCGGCGTTCTCGGCAGAATTTCCCGCATTAGAATTTCCCGCGGCCGGCTTTCGATATCGACCGGCCACTGCACAGCCCCGCTGGCACTGGCCTCTACCCCTTCGGGGAGACGACACACCCCGCGCGCGGGGTAGAAAGACGGTCCAGTGACTGATACGAATACGCAGGAAACCGCCCAGCGCCCTAAGTCCTTCGCGGACTTCGGCGTGCGCCAGGACATTAGCGATGCCCTCGCCGAGGTGGGCATCACCTCCCCCTTCCCCATTCAGGAACTCACCCTTCCCGTGGCCCTGTCCGGCCAGGACATTATCGGCCAGGCGAAGACCGGTACCGGTAAGACCCTCGGCTTCGGCCTGCCCACCATCCAGCGCGTGGTTGGCCGTGACGACGAGGGCTGGGCCGACCTGGAGCACCCTGGCGCACCTCAGGCCCTGATTCTGGTTCCCACCCGCGAGCTCGCCATTCAGGTGGGCGACGACCTGGCAATTGCCGCTAAACTGCGCAACGCCCGCGTCGCTACCCTCTACGGTGGTGTGCCGATTGAGCCGCAGGCCGAGTTGCTGCGCCGCGGCCTGGAAGTGGCTGTGGGCACCCCCGGCCGCATCATCGACCTGCACAAGCAGGGTTTCCTGAACCTCAAGCAGGTCAAGATTGTGGTTCTTGACGAGGCCGATGAGATGCTGGATTTGGGCTTCCAGCCTTCCGTGGAGAAGATTCTCAGCTACCTGCCCGAGAAGCGTCAGAGCATGCTGTTCTCCGCCACCATGCCCGGCCCTGTGATTGCCATGGCGCGTCAGTACATGACCAAGCCCATGCGTATTAGCGCCGCCGACCCTGAGGACGCTTCGAAGACCAAGGCGTCGATTCGCCAGGTTGTCTACCGCGCCCACCATCTTGACAAGGACGAGATGATTGGCCGCATCCTGCGCGCCACCGGTCGCGGTCGCACCGTCATCTTCACAAAGACCAAGCGTGACGCCGCCCGCGTGGCCGAGGAGCTCGTCAACCGCGGTTTCGCAGCCGCTCCCCTGCACGGCGACCTGAACCAGGTGGCCCGCGAGCAGGCGCTGAAGGCGTTCCGCACCGGCAAGGTCGACATCCTGGTCGCCACCGACGTGGCCGCCCGCGGTATCGACGTCGACGACGTGACCCACGTGATTAACCACCGCGTGCCCGAGGACGAGAAGACCTACCTGCACCGTACCGGCCGCACAGGCCGCGCGGGCAACGAAGGTACCGCGGTCACCCTGGTGGACTGGGACGATCTGCCCCGCTGGAAGGTCATTAACGACGCCCTCGAGCTGGGCGTGCCCGAGCCCGTGGAGACCTACTCCTCCTCTGAGCATCTCTTCTACGACCTGAACATTCCGCTTGGCACGAAGGGCCGCCTGCCCCGCGAGGAGCGCGTGGCCGAGGGCATGGGCGACGAGTTCTTCGCTAACGCCCGCGAGGAACGTGAAAGCCGTGACGGTCGCGGTTCCCGCCGCGATTCCCGTGGACGCGGTGGCCGTTCCCGCGACGGTGAGAAGGGTGGCCGCCGCGGTGGCCGTTCCCGAGATGGCGAGAAGGGCGGCCGTTCCGAGGGCCGCCGCCGCTCTGAGCGTTCGGCAGAGCGTTCCTCCGATCGTTCGGGTTCTGAGTCCGAGGTGCCCCGCACCGAGCGTGCGCCCCGCCAGCGTCGCCGTACCCGCCGCGTTGAGGGTCAGCCGGTGGAGGGTAAGTCCACTGAGCGTCAGCCGCGCCGCCGCACCCGCCGCCGTTCCTCCGAACGTTCCGGTGCCGAGCGCCCCGGTACTGAGGCCTAGGGTTGGGTATCTCAGCATCATCGGCACCCGCCGTGCCCTCCCCCGCCGAGCCGGGTGGCGCCTCCGCGTTCGACCCGCAGGGCCCGTCCCTGGTTGTGC
This sequence comes from Rothia mucilaginosa, assembly GCF_901875305.1. Taxonomy (GTDB): domain Bacteria; phylum Actinomycetota; class Actinomycetes; order Actinomycetales; family Micrococcaceae; genus Rothia. The sequence goes on along the minus strand of NZ_CABFLY010000005.1, from coordinate 9,312 downwards.
AGGCCGATAACCTGCACTACCTGCGCGAGCTGCCTGACGGCGCGTTCACGGTCATCTACATTGACCCGCCCTTCAACACAGGCAAGAAGCAGACGCGCCGCACGCTGAGCTCGGAGGCCTCCGAGAAGGGCGACCGCACCGGGTTTAAGGGCAAGAACTACTCCAGCACCCTGCAGACCCTGGCGAGTTACAATGACTCCTTCGAGGACTACTGGGCGTTCCTGGCCCCGCGCATTGAGCAGGCGCACCGTCTGCTCGCGCAGGACGGCACCCTGTATCTGCACCTGGATTGGCGCGAAGTGCACTACGTAAAAATCATGTGCGACATGATTTTTGGGCGTGAGAACTTCATTAACGAGCTGATTTGGGCGTACGACTACGGCGCGAAGTCCACGCGCCGCTGGCCGACCAAGCACGACAACATCCTCGTGTACGCGAAGGACCACCGCAGCTACTACTTCAACACCGCCGAGGTGGACCGTGAACCGTACATGGCCCCCGGCCTGGTGACCGAGGAGAAGGCCTCGCGAGGCAAGCTCCCCACGGACGTGTGGTGGCATACGATTGTGTCGCCGACGGGTAAGGAGAAGACGGGTTATCCCACGCAGAAGCCCACCGGCCTGCTGCGCCGCATGATTGCGGCAAGCTCCCGCCCGGGCGATTGGGTGCTGGATTTCTTCGCGGGTTCGGGGTCGACGGGCGCGGCGGCGGCTCAGCTGGGCCGCAAGTTCGTGTGCGTGGACCAGAATCCGCCGGCGATTGAGGTCATGGCGAAGCGCCTGAACGTGGACCCGGTCTCTTTCGAGGCGTACCGTGGCGTGCCCCGCGGGGCAAGCGTGCTGTTTACACCCAAGCGCACGGTGGGTGTGCGCGGCGGCACGAGCCGCGACGCGCTGACGGCGGCGAGCCGCCACGCGCTCAAGGCGGTGCTGGAGACGCTGACTGAGACGACCCGCCGGGTGGAGGGCGCCTCATGCGAGTTCGTGCGTCACGCCTCGATGGATGCGGTGGATCGGAAGATGCGCATCGATGGGCGGAACGAGCTGCGCCGTCAGCGTCAGCGTCAGGCACGTGCGAAGGCTCGCGCAGCGCGGGCTGCGGAGGCGGCCGCCTCCACGGCCGAGGAGGTGCTGCAGCACCGAGCCTCCCGCGAGAGCCTGTAGCCGCGCGTCCGGTTCTACTTTTCAGGCCGGCTTAGCTCGTTCGACCTGCCCGGTAATTCGGGCCGGCTTAACCGCGCCGCCAGAGGCGCAACCCGTATGCGAAAAGGGGCGGGACGGAATCTCAGGAGATTCCGTCCCGCCCCTTCGTGCGTTCGCTGAATAGGCGTGAATAGGTGCGGCCCGTCGGGTGCCCTACGCGATTTGTTCACGGATACGCGCCACCGTCGCCGCATCCGTCGTATTCTCACCCAGTAGGTTCGGCTTGCCCGCGCCGTGATAATCACTCGAACCCGTCACCAGCAGGTCGGTGCCCGCCGCGCGGCACTCCTCGATAAACTTCAGCAGGCGCGCCCGGTCTTCCTCGGAGTTTTCGCGGTGATACACCTCCACGCCGGCCAGGCCCGCATCCACCAGCTTGCCCAGGTACTCCAAGCTCAACGCGGGGCCGCGCATCGTGCTCATGGGGTGCGCGATGACCGGCACGCCGCCGGCCTCGCGGACCAGGCGCACCGCCTCCACCGGGTCCAGGGCCTGCTGGGGCACGTAGTAGGGGCTGCCCGTGTAGAGCAAGCGGTTGAAGGCTTCGGTGCGGTCCTGCACGATTCCGGCGGCAACCAGCGCATCGGCAATGTGCGGGCGGCCCACGGCAGCGTTGCCCTCCCCCACCTGGGCGAGCACGTCGTCCCAGGTCAGTGGGTAGTCGGCGGCCAGACGCTCGAGGATGGCGCGGGCGCGGCCCTCGCGGCTGAGACGAATTTCCTCCACACGGTGGGCAAGCTCTGAGTGCACCGGGTCGAAGCCGTAGGCCAGCAGGTGAATCGTCTTTGTGCGGGAGTGGCCTTCGTCGTCGGTGTAGCGGTAGCGGCAGGAGAACTCGGCGCCGGGCAGAAAGTCCAGGTCGTGCTCCTTAGCCAGGCGTGCGGCCTGTTCCCATCCGGAGGCAGTGTCGTGATCGGTCAGAGCGAATCCGGCCAGCCCGGTGTGGGCGATGAGCGGCACCAGCTCTTCAAGGCTTTGGGTGCCGTCTGAGATAGCGGAGTGAATATGCAGGTCATACCGCCCAGCAGGGTTCAGGTTTTCAGGCGCGCCCGATTCAGCGGGCTGCGGTGCCTGCTGTTCGCTACTCTGCCGTTTGCTGTTTCGATGTTCTGTCTGCGCCATAATTCTCTCCCTCCCCGCCCCTGCTAGTTCGTTGCCACCTCAGCGGGGTTTAAGGCATGTCATCTACTCTTCTGATTCAACCCTACCAACATTAGCGGCGGCCCATCGCCTATTTAGTCAAGGTCACCCGAATATACGCCCGCCTGTGGCGAAGGCGATATGATTAAGGCATGACTGAGAACAATAAGAAGAGCACCGAAGCTCAGAAGACTGATCACCGCAGCACCCCCAAAGCACCTGCGTTTACTGAATTCATCGCTAAGGACTGGGCCAAGGCCGAGGACAGTGGCTACACCCGCGAGCGCGTAGCCGATTACGCAGCCGAGCGCCGCGCCAAGATTTCTAAGGCATTCCCCGGCGAGCGCCTGGTTCTGCCCGCAGGCCCTCTGAAGGTCCGTTCGAACGACTGCGATTACCGTTTCCGCCCGCACTCGGCGTTTGCGCACCAGACCGGTTTGGGTATCGACCATGAGCCGGATGCCGTGCTGATTTTTGAGCCCGTCGAAGAGGGTACCGGCGACAACGGTTCTAACCACGAGGTGACCCTGTACTTCCGCCCGCTGGCTGGCCGCGACACCACCGAGTTCTACGCAGATGCACGCTACGGCGAGTTCTGGGTTGGCCCCCGCCCGACTCTGAAGGAGTTCTCGGAGCGTTTCGGCATCCGCACCCGCGACCTGTCCGAGCTTGAGGTGGCCATCACCAAGAACGCCGGCAACCAGGGCCTGGGTGGCGTAAACATCCGCCTGGTCCGCAACGTTGACCCGGCTGTTGATGCTCTCGTTGACACATCCCGCTACAACACCGGCGTGGAGCTGGAGCAGGCTGACAAGCTGGACTCCGAGCTGGCTGTGGCTCTTTCTGAGGCTCGTCTGATTAAGGACGAGCTTGAGGTTGAGAACCTGAAGCGTTCGGTTGCTATGACCGTCAAGGGCTTCGAGGAGGTTGTGCGCGAGCTGCCGAAGGCTAAGGAGCACCACCGTGGCGAGCGCGTGGTTGAGACCGCGTTCTTCTCCGTGGCACGTACCGACGGTAACGACCTAGGCTATGACACCATCGCAGCTTGCGGTAACAACGCAACTATCCTGCACTGGATTCGTAACAACGGCACCGTGGACGACGGCAAGCTGCTGCTGCTGGACGCAGGTGTTGAGGACGACACCCTGTACACCGCAGACGTGACCCGTACCTTCCCCGTGAACGGTAAGTTCACCGAGGTTCAGGCGAAGGTCTACAACGCTGTGCTGGACGCCGCTGACGCCGCGTTCGCTGAGGCTAAGCCGGGCACCAAGTTCTACGAAATCCACGAGGCCGCCATGAACGTTCTGGCGCACCGCCTGGAAGAGTGGGGCCTGCTGCCGGTTTCCGCCGATGTTTCGCTCACCGTTGAGGGCGGTCAGCACCGCCGCTGGATGCCGCACGGCACCAGCCACCACCTGGGCCTGGACGTGCACGACTGCGCACAGGCTAAGGCTGAGCTGTACATGTGGGCTGAGCTGGAGCCGGGCATGGTCTTCACCATTGAGCCGGCACTGTACTTCAAGGACGAGGACCTGTCTGTTCCCGAGGAGTACCGCGGCATCGGCATCCGCCTGGAGGACGATGTGCTCTGCACCGAGGACGGCAACGTGAACCTCTCCGCTGCTCTGCCCCGCACCGTCGAGGGCATTGAGGAGTGGATGGCTAAGCTCTCCAAGGAGGCGTAACCCCATCCCCGCCGGATGTACCGGTTAGTACCGGTTGTCTATGCATGAGGAAAGCCCCTCACCGAGTGAATCGGTGAGGGGCTTCCGCGTGTCTTCTATATTGCCGTCTTCTCTGCCTGTTTCCCACGGCTAGGGGCGGCTACCGTGTTGCAGGTTGAGGTTATTCGGAGTCCTGAGTGGGCTGGTTCTTATCATGTAGGCCCTGCGGGCGCGGGGTGGGACGCTGCGGCTTGGGCTGAATCAGTTTGGCGTATTCCTCCGGGTCGTCCACGCGCAGGCCGAAGCGCTGAGCCGGGCGCTTCTGTGCATCCGTCTGCGCGTTTGCCTGTGCGGTGCTTGCCAGCTCTTGGGCGGCGGGCTGGGTCTGGGCAGACTGAGCGGATTGGATTTGGGCGGTCGGAACGGTCTGCGTGGGCTGGGTGGGCGCCGGCATGTTCTGCGCCGCGCTCTGGGCCACCGCGTTCTGCGCGGTAGTATCGCGCTCGGGCAGGTTCTGGTTCGGGGCGGGTTGGCTACCGGCCTGCGAACGATAGGACGGCGCCTTCGGGGCACCGGTCGGAACCGGCGCGCCATTCATCGAGACGGTGCTCTGAGCGGCACGCACCTGAGAATCCTGCGGGGCTGTCGCCGCACGTGCAGCCGCAACCGCTGCCGAGAAGCGAGGGTGCGCACCCAGCACGCGCCGCGCATCCTGAGCGTACTCCGGCAGAGCGTACAGCACGGTGCGGGAGGGAATCGCCTCGGTGCGCATGGGGTAGCGCACCCCACGGCCGCGGCGCAGGTCGAACACGCGCCACAGCACAAAAATAGCCACAGAAATCGGCACCGTTGAGAGTGCCGCGGTCATAAAGTTCGTGCCGCCGGCCGCCACAAACATCGAGTACAGCAGGCCGATCATGACGCCCTGGATGGCGGATACCAGCAGGGCGCGGCCGTAGCCGGTCTGCACCGGGTACTCCACCTGACGGATGCCGTCGTTGACCAGATACAGCGCCGTCACCGGGAACTGCTGCTCGCTCAGCACGTCAAAAGCGGACAGCGCGTCGTCGTGACGCACGAAGGAGGCGACCGGCTCGCCGCTCGGCATGGGGTGGCCGTTAGCCTGTGCCAGGCGCGAGGCCATGAACGATGAGGGCGGGGTATTGGGCAGATTCGGCAACTGAGAAGTCATGGTTTTAATTGTACCGGCCTGCAAGAACTCAGCCGCTGGGCTTCTCAGCGTGCACCGTTGAGAACGAGAACGCTCAAAGTGCGATTCCAGGCGGTGGAGCGTACCCTAGAGGGGTGAGCAATTCTAAGTTCAGCGCCCCCAGCAAGATTTACATTGCCCGCCTTTTGGGCCTCGATGTTTTTGACCCCTTCGGTGACCGCCTCGGCCGTCTCCGCGACGTCGTCGTGCTCAAACGCGGCCTGGGCGCATCCATTGCGGGTGCCCGCCCCGCCAAGGGCACCGAACCTATTGTTGTCGGCATCATCGTTGAGGTGCTCGGCAAGAAACGCGTGTTCATGCCCATGACTCGTGTGCGCAGTATCGACGCTTCACAGATTATTTCGACCGGCCTGGTGAACTTGCGCCGCTTCGAACAGCGTAACTCTGAGACCCTCATCGTTGGTGAGCTTTTCGACCGTCGCGTGCGTCTGCTCGACGGCAGCGGTGACGCCGTCATTGAGGACGTCGCCATTGAACAGCGCCGCAATGGCGACTGGGGGGTCACTGAACTGTTTGTCTCCCGCGTCAACTCCGGCTCCAGCACCTGGCGCCGCCGGTCCAAAGAAACTCTCATCGTCGACTGGGACGAGGCTCTGCTCTCGACCGACGTGGAGCCGCAGGCGGCCACCGCGTTCGTGGCCAACCACGAAAACTCCAAGCCCGCCGACCTTGCGGACGCCATCCACGAGATGAGCGATAAACGCATGGTCGAAATCGCCGCCGAGTTGCAGGACGAGCGCCTCGCAGACGTTCTGCAGGAGTTGCCCGCCGAGGACCAGGTGCAGATTCTTTCACACCTGGACGACGAGCGTGCAGCGCAGGTGCTCGAAGAGATGGAACCGGACGACGCGGCCGACCTGCTTATCGAACTCGACGACGCCCAGCGTGAGAAGCTACTGGAGCTCATGGAGCCCGACGAGGCGGACGACGTGCGTCGACTGCTTGAATACGACGAGGGTACCGCCGGTTCGCTCATGAACCCCGTGCCGATTATCCTATCCCCCGAGGCGACCGTCGCCGAGGCGCTCGCTAACATCCGCGCTGAGGAGATTCCTCCGGCGATGGCGGCTGCCGTCATGGTGACCCGCCCGCCCCTGGAAACACCGACGGGTAAATACCTGGGCCTGGTGCACATGCAGAAGCTGTTGCGTGTGCCGCCGAGCGAGCCTATCGGTCACATCCTTGATACTGACACCGAGCCGGTCTCTGACCAGGCCAGCCTCGAACAGCTAGCTCGCGTGCTCGCAACCTACGACCTGACCATCGTTCCCATTGTGAACGATTCGCACCGCCTAGTAGGCGCAGTGACCATCGACGACGTGCTCGATGCTCTCCTGCCCGAAGACTGGCGAACTAACGATGATGGAACTCCCGTACGAAAGGTAGGACGACGCTTTGGGTGATGCTAACCGCCGCGACGCAAACCGTACCGAAGAGAACCCCCGCATCGATAAGGCGCGCATTCTCAAAGACCGTCTGGAGAAAAAATACGCTGAACGCAACCGCGAGCGCAGCGATGCCCGCCCGCAGCGTAGCGACTCCCAGCTGAGCACCCCCGGCACCCGCAAGCCGAGGCTATTTTCCAGCCCCAACCCGGACTCTTTCGGCCGCATGACCGAGGCGTTCGCACGCTACATGGGTACCCCGCAATTTTTGATGTGGATGACCATCTTCTGTGGCGTGTGGCTGGCCTGGAACTCCCTCGCGCCGGAGGAGATGCAGTTCGACCCGCGTAGCCTGAACTTCACCCTGCTGACCCTGATGCTGTCCCTGCAGGCTTCATACGCCGCTCCCCTGCTGCTACTCGCGCAGAACCGTCAGGATGACCGCGACCGTGTGATGGCTTCCGAGGACCGCAAGCGCGATCAGCAGAACCTGGAGGAGACCCAGTACCTGACCCGCGAGATCGCTTCGCTACGTATTGCTCTGCGTGAGGTTGCGACCCGTGACTTCGTCCGTAGCGAGTTGCGCGACATTCTTGAGGAACTGCAGAACATTGCGCAGGAGCAGGAGCGCCACGCCGAACAGCTGCAGGACATCAGCGAGGACATTGAGGACCTGGAGGAGGCCATCGACGATATCGATGCCTCCGACGGCGTTGAGGGCGCGGAAGCCGAGAACGAGGACTCCGCGCACGCTGAGAACTCGGGCGAACGGAAGGCGGAAAGCCCGGCCAAGATCTCGGACGCTACCCCGGAGGGAGGCGCCCGTGAGCGCCGATAACCCGCTGCAGGATGCACTCTACGCGGCCCTTGCCCGAGTGGAGGATCCCGAGCTGCGCCGCCCCATTACGGAGCTTGGCATGGTCGAAACCGCACTCGTGCATCCCGAACTGGATGAGCGGGGCGAGCCGATTCCCAGCCGCCACTGGGCCGAAGTGAAGGTGTTGCTCACCATCGAGGGTTGCCCGCTGAAGAACACCATCGAGCAGCAGGTGCGCGAGGCCGCCACTACCGTGGAGGGCATCGAGCGCGTACAACTGCAGGTGGGCGCGATGAACCCGCAGCAGCGCTCTGCCCTGCGTTCGATGCTCAAGCCCGAGCGCACCAACCCGTTCACCGCACCCGGCTCGCTGACCCGCGTGTTCGGTGTGGTGTCCGGTAAGGGCGGCGTGGGCAAGTCCTCCATGACGGTCAACCTCGCGGCGGCTTTCGCCTCGCGCGGGCTTTCGGTGGGCATTATCGACGCGGACGTGCACGGCTTCTCGATTCCGGGCCTGCTCGGCATCACTGACGCCCCCACGCGCCTGGATGACCTGATTCTTCCGCCGACCGTGGATGTTCCCGCCCCCGCCCGCCGCTGGGGCGATGCGCAGGTCGGTGGCGGTTTTATTCGCGTGATTTCTATCGGCATGTTCCTCAAGGGTAACGAGCCGGTGGCGTGGCGCGGCCCCATGTTGCACCGCGCGCTGGAGCAGTTCATCATGGACGTGCACTTCGGCGCCCTGGACGTGCTGCTGCTGGATCTGCCGCCCGGCACCGGCGACATCGCCATCTCCATGGCGCAGCTGCTACCCAATGCGGAGCTCGTGCTCATCTCCACCCCGCAGCACGCCGCCGTAGATGTGGCCGAACGCGCCGGAACCCTGAGCCTGCAGACCGGCCAGAAGGTCGTGGGCGTGGTCGAGAACATGGCCGCCATGACCCTGCCCGACGGCACCGTGCTCGACATGTTCGGTTCCGGAGGCGGGCAGGTGCTCGCGGACCGTCTCACCGAGGCGCTCTCCTACCCCGTCCCGCTACTTGGCTCGGTTCCCCTGGACGTGAGCCTGCGCACCGGCGGCGACGAGGGCATGCCCGTCGTGTGGGGTCGTCCCGACTCAGCGACGGCTAAGGAGATCCAGTCCATCGCCTCGCAGCTTCTGCATTCTGGCGAGTCGAGGGCCGGGCAGAGCCTGCCGCTCTTCGTCTAGGATCAAGCTTCTAAAAGCTGATACAGAAAGAACCCCGCGCCATCACCGGTGCGGGGTTCTTTCGTTTCAAAATCTTAGGTGGCGTCCACGTCGAAGGGGGCGTATGCGCCTCGCGGAAGAGCACGGCTCTCAGCCTTCTCCTTTTCCTTCAGCAGCGCCTCTTCGCGGGCCTTCGCCTCACGCTCACGCTCGGCGTCATCCTCCGCGAATGCCTGCTTCACAATCACGCGCGGATCGTACTGGCGGGGGTCGTACTGGCGCCAGTTAATATCTTCCAGACCCGTCTCGCCCAGGGCTTCCTTAAAGTCGTCCTTAGCGTCAAAGGCCATACGGCGTACAGTCTTGACGAATTCACGAATCTGACGGGCGTATTCGGGCATGCGTTCGGGGCCAATCACCACAAACGTGATGATGGCCAGAATAATAAACTCGGTGCCACTAATACCAAACACAGAATATAGATTATCAGCTCCGGGCCGGTGCCGCCGACCAAAAGGGCCCATCCGAACGTGTCTTTAAGCTCTGGACTTGCGGGATGCGCGAGGTAATGCCCCGCCGAAAGCATTGCGCCCTCGGCTAAGAGCGCAAAAGACCGCCGGCAGCACCCCGGCGGTCTCACAAAACAGTATTCGGTTTACGGCGGATAATCCCCACCGCCGG
>NZ_CABFLY010000004.1 GCF_901875305.1 Rothia mucilaginosa | reverse complement strand
GCGACCTACTCTCCCACACCCACAAAAGTGCAGTACCATCGGCGCAAAGAGTCTTAGCTACTGGGTTCGGAATGGAACCAGGCGTTTCCCTCTCGCTATAACCACGGAAAATCTTCCGAATAAAAAGCCTCAGCCTCCCGAAGGAAGCCCAGGATTGTTATCCAAAAACCATACAGTGAACGCAAACACACAATTCCTCGAAAAAATAAGCCTTCAGCCTATTAGTACCAGTCAACTCCACGAGTCTTCAGTCCCCGCTTCCATACCCGGCCTATCAACCTCATCATCTATAAGGAGCCTCACACACCAAAAAGTGCCAGGAAATCTCATCTCGAAACAGGCTTCCCGCTTAGATGCTTTCAGCGGTTATCCCTCCCGAACGTAGCCAATCAGCCATGCACCTGGCGGTACAACTGACATACCAGAGGTTCGTCCGTCCCGGTCCTCTCGTACTAAGGACAGCCTTTCTCAAATTTCCAACGCGCGCAGCGGATAGGGACCGAACTGTCTCACGACGTTCTGAACCCAGCTCGCGTACCGCTTTAATGGGCGAACAGCCCAACCCTTGGGACCGACTCCAGCCCCAGGATGCGACGAGCCGACATCGAGGTGCCAAACCATGCCGTCGATATGGACTCTTGGGCAAGATCAGCCTGTTATCCCCGAGGTACCTTTTATCCGTTGAGCGACGGCCGTTCCACAACGTACCGCCGGATCACTAGTCCCGACTTTCGTCCCTGCTCGACCTGCCAGTCTCACAGTCAAGCTCCCTTGTGCACTTACACTCAACACCTGATTGCCAACCAGGCTGAGGGAACCTTTGGGCGCCTCCGTTACACTTTAGGAGGCAACCGCCCCAGTTAAACTACCCATCAGGCACTGTCCCTGAACCAGATCATGGCCCGAAGTTAGACATCCAGATTGACCAGAGTGGTATTTCAACAACGACTCAACACAAACTAGCGTCCATGCATCACAGTCTCCCACCTATCCTACACAAGCCAAACCAAACACCAATACCAAACTATAGTAAAGGTCACGGGGTCTTTCCGTCCTGCTGCGCGAAACGAGCATCTTTACTCGTACTGCAATTTCGCCGAGTTCATGGTTGAGACAGTAGGGAAGTCGTTACTCCATTCGTGCAGGTCGGAACTTACCCGACAAGGAATTTCGCTACCTTAGGATGGTTATAGTTACCACCGCCGTTTACTGGGGCTTAAATTCTCAGCTTCGCCACAAAGGCTAACCAATCCTCTTAACCTTCCAGCACCGGGCAGGAGTCAGTCCGTATACATCGTCTTACGACTTCGCACGGACCTGTGTTTTTGATAAACAGTCGCTTCCCCCTGGTCTCTGCGACCCATACACGCTCCAGGCAGCAAGTGCCCATCACGCTCAAGGTCCCCCTTCTCCCGAAGTTACGGGGGCATTTTGCCGAGTTCCTTAACCATGATTCTCTCGATCGCCTTAGTATTCTCTACCTGATCACCTGTGTCGGTTTAGGGTACGGGCGGCTAAAACCTCACGCCGATGCTTTTCTCGGCAGCATAGGATCACCAAATCCCCCAAAAACGGAGTCCCATCACGTCTCAGGCACACAGCCGGCGCATTTAACAACCGACAACCCTACACGCTTAGACCACGACAACCATCGCGTGGCTTGGCTACCTTCCTGCGTCACACCTGTTAACACGTTTACCTCCAAAGATCGGGTCCCACAACCCACACAACACACAAACAAAAGCCTGCACATCATGCTTCGCATGGTTAGCATCACAATATCAGTATGGGCGGTTCTTCACCGGTACGGGAATATCAACCCGTTATCCATCGACTACGCCTGTCGGCCTCGCCTTAGGCCCCGACTAACCCAGGGCAGATTAACTTGACCCTGGAACCCTTGATCATCCGGCGGATGAGTTTCTCACTCATCTTTCGCTACTCATGCCTGCATTCTCACTCGCATAGCCTCCACCACTGGTTTACACCGCAGCTTCAACGGCCACACGACGCTCCCCTACCCAACAATCCAAAAAGATCATTGCCACAACTTCGGCGGTGTACTTGAGCCCCGCTACATTATCGGCGCAGAATCACTTGACCAGTGAGCTGTTACGCACTCTTTCAAGGGTGGCTGCTTCTAAGCCAACCTCCTGGTTGTCTAAGCAACTCCACATCCTTTCCCACTTAGCACACGCTTAGGGGCCTTAGTTGGTGGTCTGGGCTGTTTCCCTCTCGACAATGAAGCTTATCCCCCACTGTCTCACTGCTACGCTCTCACTTACCGGCATTCGGAGTTTAGCTGACGTCAGTAACCCGTGAAGGCCCATCGGCCATCCAGTAGCTCTACCTCCGGCAAGAAACACGTAACGCTGCACCTAAATGCATTTCGGGGAGAACCAGCTATCACAGAGTTTGATTGGCCTTTCACCCCTATCCACAGCTCATCCCCTCCATTTTCAACTGAAGTGGGTTCGGTCCTCCACGACGTCTTACCGTCGCTTCAACCTGGCCATGGATAGATCACTCCGCTTCGGGTCTAGGTCATGCCACTCAAACGCCCTATTCAGACTCGCTTTCGCTACGGATACCCCACACGGGTTAACCTCGCGACATAACACTAACTCGCAGGCTCATTCTTCAAAAGGCACGCTGTCACCCCAAAAGGCTCCAACGGCTTGTAAGCACACGGTTTCAGGTACTATTTCACTCCCCTCCCGGGGTACTTTTCACCATTCCCTCACGGTACTGATTCACTATCGGTCACTAAGAAGTATTTAGACTTACCAGGTGGTCCTGGCAGATTCACACGAGATTCCACGAGCCCCGTGCTACTCGGGTGGCCACACCACGGACAGAACAATTTCGATTACGGGACTCTCACCCTCTACGGCCGACCATTCCAAGTCGTTCACCTACCATCCTGAACATCATGCCGGCAGCCAGTTAGAACTGCCACTGTGACTCCCACAACCCCCATGATGCAACGCCTAACCGCTATCACACACCACAGGTTTAGTCTCTTCCGCTTTCGCTCGCCACTACTCACAGAATCATTACTTTATTTTCTCTTCCTGCGGGTACTGAGATGTTTCACTTCCCCGCGTTCCCCCCAACCAGCCTATACATTCAGCTGGCGGTAACTCACCATGAAGATGAGCTAGGTTTCCCCATTCGGAAATCCTCGAATCAACGCCCAGTTATCGGCTCCCCGAGGCTTATCGCAGATTCACACGTCCTTCATCGGCTCTTAATGCCAAGGCATCCACCGTGTGCCCTTAATAACTTACACACAATCAAGAAAAATAAGAATCTAAAATCAACAATCAAACCAACACAACATTGATTCAACGCAAATTCCAGAAGATGCTCGCGTCCACTATATAGTTCTCAAACAACAACCCACAACACAACAACAACACAAACAAAAACATCTGCATCATCACCATGCCAGGCAAAAACAGGAACAACACACACGTGTTACCCCAAAACCCAACAATGCGCCTCATCCAACCCAAAACCAACATTCCACCCATGAGCAAAACCACCCATCCGACACTCGCAGACAGCATGGCCAACTAAATGTGCTCCTTAGAAAGGAGGTGATCCAGCCGCACCTTCCGGTACGGCTACCTTGTTACGACTTAGTCCCAATCGCCAATCCCACCTTAGACGGCTCCCTCCAAAAGGTTAGGCCACCGGCTTTGGGTGTTACCAACTTTCGTGACTTGACGGGCGGTGTGTACAAGGCCCGGGAACGTATTCACCGCAGCGTTGCTGATCTGCGATTACTAGCGACTCCGACTTCATGGGGTCGAGTTGCAGACCCCAATCCGAACTGAGACCGGCTTTTAGGGATTAGCTCCACCTCACAGTATCGCAACCCTCTGTACCGGCCATTGTAGCATGCGTGAAGCCCAAGACATAAGGGGCATGATGATTTGACGTCATCCCCACCTTCCTCCGAGTTGACCCCGGCAGTCTCCTATGAGTCCCCACCATAACGTGCTGGCAACATAGAACGAGGGTTGCGCTCGTTGCGGGACTTAACCCAACATCTCACGACACGAGCTGACGACAACCATGCACCACCTGTATACCAGCCCCGAAGGGAAACACCATCTCTGATGCGGTCCAGTATATGTCAAGCCTTGGTAAGGTTCTTCGCGTTGCATCGAATTAATCCGCATGCTCCGCCGCTTGTGCGGGCCCCCGTCAATTTCTTTGAGTTTTAGCCTTGCGGCCGTACTCCCCAGGCGGGGCACTTAATGCGTTAGCTACGGCGCGGAAAACGTGGAATGTCCCCCACACCTAGTGCCCAACGTTTACGGCATGGACTACCAGGGTATCTAATCCTGTTCGCTCCCCATGCTTTCGCTTCTCAGCGTCAGTTACAGCCCAGAGACCTGCCTTCGCCATCGGTGTTCTTCCTGATATCTGCGCATTCCACCGCTACACCAGGAGTTCCAGTCTCCCCTACTGCACTCTAGTCTGCCCGTACCCACTGCAATACACGGAGTTAAGCCCCGGCCTTTCACAGCAGACGCGACAAACCGCCTACAAGCTCTTTACGCCCAATAATTCCGGACAACGCTCGCGCCCTACGTATTACCGCGGCTGCTGGCACGTAGTTAGCCGGCGCTTTCTCTGCAGGTACCGTCAATTTCTCTTCTTCCCTGCTAACAGAGGTTTACAACCCGAAGGCCGTCATCCCTCACGCGGCGTCGCTGCATCAGGCTTGCGCCCATTGTGCAATATTCCCCACTGCTGCCTCCCGTAGGAGTCTGGGCCGTGTCTCAGTCCCAGTGTGGCCGGTCACCCTCTCAGGCCGGCTACCCGTCGTCGCCTTGGTGAGCCATTACCTCACCAACAAGCTGATAGGCCGTGAGCCCATCTATAACCACTACATAACGCTTTCCACCAACACCCCATGCGGAGATTGGTCGTATCCGGTATTAGACCCAGTTTCCCAGGCTTATCCCAGAGTTAAAGGTAGGTTACTCACGTATTACTCACCCGTTCGCCACTAATCCACCTAGCAAGCTAGGCTTCATCGTTCGACTTGCATGTGTTAAGCACGCCGCCAGCGTTCGTCCTGAGCCAGAATCAAACTCTCCGTTGAAAAAATAGAAAAGTTCGATAACCTGATCTCAAACAGCGAATCACACACGGGGGTGTGCGACTCAAGCTGACTAAATTTGAAACCATTTGATGATTATCAAATATAAATAAATATTTGGTATTAGTTTCAGTTTCCATCACCATTCGGTGATTTTATTGAACAAAGCACACTATTGAGTTCTCAAGCAACACACCGATTCAACACCTCAACTACTCGTACAAGAAGTCTCACCGTTGAACGGTCATTCTCTTTATCATCATTACCGCGTTCCCGCGGCAACCCAATCAACTGTACCAGCGTTTTGTTTGCCATGCAAATCCGATTTCCGTGATTCACACCACAAAGTTTCTTTCCTAAACTCCTTCACATCACCAGAAAATGACCAAGAATTCCTTCAAGCAAGAAACCAAAACACTATACAATTGAAAGCCAGTCAAACCGCTCCTGACTAGGAGAAACACCGAAGAAAACTCTTCGTTTTTTCCTCCTCGCCGCGGCGACTCATACAACTATACAGACCCCCAAACACCCATGCAACCCGAAAAAGGGTGAAGTAGGACACAAATAAGGGTCTTTAAGTTCATTCTGACCTGAAGACCAGGATAAAACCCCTAGTCAATGCGGGGTAAGAGCCTCAAAAATTCTTCAAAAAAATCTTAAAAATCCCCATAAAAGCCCGAAAATCCCCCAAAATCCCTCCGGAAACCCCCACCGGATGCGCAAAAGACCCCCAAACCAAAGAAAAGATGGGGAAGGGGCTATCGCCCCTCCCCCACATCCTAACGTTCCCGTTCCTCAACACAGCTCCCTAGCGCACCCGCCATAAAGAGCCCCGCCATAAAGAAAAAAGGGAGGCGCCCTTCACAGGACGCCCCCCCTACGTTCATAAACCTACGGAACGGTTATCGTGACAACTTACTCGGCAGCCACCGCACGACGGCGGGACACATCGTACAGAGTAATGCCCACAGCCATCGCCGCATTCAGCGACTCCATCGCCGAATCAATCGGAATCGACACAATCTGATCGCAGTTCTCGGTCACCAGGCGGGACAGGCCCTTACCCTCAGAACCGACCACCACGCACAGCGGCTCATTCGCAAGCTCCAGAGCCGGTAGATCAATATCGCCACCGCCATCCAGACCAATCACAAAAATGCCCTGCTCCTTAGCCTGCTGAATCACACGAGTCAAGTTCGTAGCCATCGCAACGGGAATACGAGCAACCGCACCGGCACTCGTCTTCCACGCACCGGCGGTCACGGCAGCCGAACGACGCTCCGGAATAATCACGCCGTCACCGCTAAACGCCGACACGCTACGAATAATCGCACCCAGGTTACGGGGGTCGGTAATACCATCCAGCGCCACAAACAGCGGCGGAGTCGACAGCTTACCCGAGTGCCAACGCTCCATCGTATCCAGCACCAGATCGGTAGCATCCGGGTACTTGTACGGCGGAATCTGCATCGCAACGCCCTGATGCACCGCACCATCGGTCAGACGATCCAGCTCGCTACGCGGAATCTCCAGCATCGGAATATTGCGCTTATTCGCAATCGTCATGATCTCGCGGACGCGGTCATCCACCTCAATGCGGCTCATAATGTACAGATGCTTCGAAGGAATCTCGGTACGCAAAGCCTCCAACACCGCATTACGACCAGTCACCAGCTCATCGCTGGCACGCTTACCGCCCAAACGAGTCTGGAACTTACGGTTCGTACCGGTCGCCGCGCGACGCTCAGCCGCACGCTTCATCTTATACGCCTTGTGGTAAACGCGATCCTCAGCCTTCGGAGTCGGACCCCTACCCTCAAGGGCCTTACGGCCGTGACCGCCGGTGCCCTTAGTAGCACCCTTCTTCTTGCTGGTAGCGCCCGGGCGCGAACCTGCCTTAGCCATTCTTCTCTTCCTTCGTCAAAGTAATGAATACGAGTCTACGCGAGAAGACCCGCAACGCCTAAGCCCCCAACGCAGAACGCGGGGCACATCACTGCGGAAACTATGCGATGCTCCAGCTCGAACCCTCAGCGCCGTCACGCACCTTCACACCCGCAGAGAACAGCAGGTCGCGCATCGCATCGGCCTTAGCCCAATCCTTCTGGGCACGTGCATCCGCACGCTCCGTCAGAACCGCCTGAATCAGAGAATCCAGAGCCTCGTGCTCAGCATCCGAGGCGCCCTCAGCGTTAAAGCTCATCAGCTGCGCCAGCCCCAGAACCTCAGCCATAGCCATCACGGCGTTAGCCGCCTCCGAAGCATCCTCACCGGCGGCGAGCGCCGCATTACCCGCGCGAGTCTGCTCGTGCAAAACCGCCAGGGCGCGCGGAATGTTCATATCGTCATCCATCGCCTCGGCGAAAGCCTCCGGAACCTCGCGGCCGGGCTTCAGCAACTCCTGAGTTGCGGCCAGGAACGACTCAACGCGCTCAATAGCCGTTGCGGCCTCCTGCAGAGAGGACGGGCGGTAATCCAGCACCGAGCGGTAGTGGGCGCTACCCAGGTAGTAGCGAACCACCAGCGGACGAGCCATTTCCAGCATCTGCGCCGGCGAAATCGTATTACCGATAGACTTCGACATCTTCTCACCCTCATAGGTGACCATGCCGTTGTGCATCCAGAAGTTCGCGAAATCATCGCCGGCCGCGGTCGACTGAGCCAGCTCATTCTCGTGGTGCGGGAAGCGCAGGTCCAGGCCGCCACCGTGAATGTCGAAACGCGAACCCAGGTACTTACCAGCCATCGCCGAGCACTCCAGGTGCCAACCCGGGCGGCCACGGCCCCACGGGGACTCCCACGAAGCGGTCAGCGGCTCGCCCTCCTTATAACCCTTCCACAGCGCAAAATCGCGAGGGTCGCGCTTACCGCGCGGATCGGCATCCGCTGAATCCTGCATATCGTCAATGCTCTGGTTGGTCAGCGAGCCGTACTTCTCCCAGGAACGCACGTCAAAGTACACGTCCCCCGAATCGTCCAGCGCCGGGTACGCGTGGCCGCGGTCAATCAGGCGCTGAATCAGGGCAAACATCTCCGGAATATGGCCGGTTGCACGGGGCTCGTAGGTCGGCGGATCAATACCCAGCGCCGCATAGGCCCGAGCAAATACCTTCTCAAAACGGTACGCAAGCGCCCACCACTGCTCATTCGGGAACTCACCCTCAAAACCGGGCTGCATGGAATCAGAGGACTTCGCCAAAATCTTGTCGTCAATATCGGTGACGTTGCGGACCGTTGTCACCTTCAGGCCGTGGTAGCGCATCCAACGATTCAGCTGGTCAAACACCAGCGCAGAACGGATATGGCCCAGGTGCGGCTCACCCTGCACCGTGGCACCACAATAGTAGATACGCGCCTCACCGGGCACGACGGGCTCAAACTCGCGGATAGTCGCGGAAGCTGAATCATAAAAACGCATAGTCACACTCTCATTTTACGGGGTCGGTTCAGACACCGGGGCGGTAGGTTACGGAATGGGTCAAGCCAGGCAGAGGCCGAGCAGTCCTCTAAGGACGCTCATACACCAGCGCCGTCGCAATCGCGGCCACGCCCTCCCCGCGGCCCGTCAAACCCAAACCGTCAGTAGTCGTAGCAATCACCGTCACCGGAGCCCCCGCCGCCTCGCTCAGCACGCGGTTCGCCTCCTCGCGACGCGGCGAGAACTTCGGGCGGTTACCAATCAGCTGAACGCTCACATTACCAATCTCAAAGCCGGCCGCACGCACAATCGCCGCTGCCTCCGAAAGAATACGAACGCCCGAGGCTCCCTTCATATCCGGGCGATCCACACCAAAGTTCGAGCCCAAGTCCCCCGTGCCGGAGGCGGCGAAGAGCGCATCCGCGGCGGCATGGGCCACCACATCGCCATCGGAGTGGCCGCTCAGGCCCCGCTCCCCCGGCCAGTGCAGGCCGGCAATGTGCAGGGGCGTGCACTCCGGGCCAAAAGCGTGAACATCAACGCCGGTGCCAACGCGCGGAATAACAGTCATCATGAGTCCTTCGCTCGATAGATACTAGACAGAAGAAGAGGGGATGCTCAGGGGCGCGTTCCGCCAAAGAGCGCCCGCGCCACCTTCAGATCCATAGGGGTGGTCACTTTAAAGGCATCCTCGTGCCCGGCCACCGTCAGCACCGGCTCGCCGGCCGCCTCCATCGCCATTGCATCGTCGGTCAGCAATTCGGCTTCCTCGGGAGGCAGAGCTCGGCTCCGCTCGTGCGCCGCCAGTAGCGCCGACACTTCAAAACCCTGCGGGGTCTGCACGGCGCGCATGCTCGAACGGGCCGGGGTGCCCGTAACCACAGCGGAGGCGTCCACCGTCTTGATGGTGTCGACCACCGGCAAAACCGGGATAACCGCGCGCACCGTCCCCGCGGCGACGCGGGTGCCCAGGCCCTCCAGCACACGGTGGTACACCTCCGGCGGGGTGAAAGAGCGGGCACAATCGTGAATCAGCACATAATCTACAGCAATCTCGGCCTCACGGAGCGCGTCAAGAGCCGCCACCACCGATGCGGTGCGGGTGTCACCGCCGACCGTCACCACTGCCTCGGCGCGGCGCGCATCCTCAAGAAGCTCAGGGCAGAGGCTCTCGCACTCGGCGGGCACCGTCACCACCACGTGCTCGGCAACCCGCGATTCGCGGGCACCTTGCAGGGCGTGGTCGAGTAGCGTGCGGCCCTGCACGCGAACCGCGGCCTTCGGGATCGGCTCGCCCAGGCGTGTTCCCGAACCGGCACCCAGCACGATGACGGCCACGCGAGAGGGGTCCTTGCACTGCCGGTTCTGCGCGGGTTGGTTCTGCACAAATCGGTTCTGTGCGTTGGCCTCGGCGGTCACGGAATTAGCGGTAAAGCTCATGCGTACTCTCCTCGGCTCGCCGCTAATTCTCGAACTTATAGCCCAGGCCGCGAACCGTCACCACGTAGCGCGGTGCCGAGGAATCCGGCTCAATCTTGGAACGCAAGCGCTTAATGTGCACGTCCAGAGTCTTCGTGTCACCCACGTAGTCCGCGCCCCACACACGCTCAATCAGCTGGCCGCGCGTCATCACGCGACCAACGTTGCGTAGCAGAATCTCCAGCAGCTCGAATTCCTTCAGCGGCATGGGTACTTCCTCGCCGTTGACCGTCACCACGTGACGATCAATATCCATGCGCACGGGGCCGCCCGTAAGAACCGCATCCGTCGGCGTGTCGGGCTCAGCGGAACGGCGACGCAACACCGCACGGATGCGTGCAATCAGCTCACGCGCCGAGTACGGCTTCGTCACATAGTCGTCGGCGCCAAGCTCCAGGCCAAACACCTTATCCAGCTCGGAGTCCTTGGCGGTCAGCATGATAATCGGCACCGAGGACACCTCGCGGAGCTTACGGCACACCTCCGTGCCTGGCATGCCGGGAAGCATCACGTCCAACAGCACCAAATCGGCACCCTCGCGTTCGAATGTAGGCAGCGCATCCAGGCCGTTATCCACCACGACCGTCTGAAAACCCTCACGCCCCAGCAGGAAGGCCAGGGGATCTGACAGGGCCTCTTCGTCCTCAACAATCAAAATTTTCGACATACTTCATCCTTGATTCCCATAAAACCTATACCGCTAACACTACACTGCGAGCGGTGCCTCCGGCGCCTCGGTCAGCGGAAGGGCCAGCGTAAACGTCGAACCCTCCTGTGGCATCGAACGCACCGTCACGCTGCCGCCGTGCTGAGTCATCACGTGCTTCACGATGCTCAGCCCCAGGCCCGTGCCGCCGGTCTGACGCGAACGGGCCGGGTCCACCCGGTAAAAGCGCTCGAAGATGCGCTTCTGCTCATCCTCGGGAATACCCACGCCCTGATCCGACACCTCGATGAGTAGCTGATCGGCCACACGGTGCACCAGGATGTCCACCTTCGTGTGCTCGGGCGAGTAGCGAATCGCGTTCTCCACCAGGTTCTGCACGGCCATGCCCAGGAGCTCAGCGTCGCCGTACACCTCGGGGGCATCCTCAATGCGGCTGGAAACCTGGATGTCCTTCTCCTCGGCGGCCAGGTGGGAGCGGTCCATCGCATCCGCTACAAGGGTGGGTACGGACACCGGGCCGCCGCGGGCAATCACGTCGGTCGACTGCAAACGGGAGAGTTCAATGATGTCGCGCACCAGCGCGGAGAGGCGACGCGTCTCCTTGTGCAGACGACCCACAAAGTACTCAATCGCCTCCGGGTCATCGCTAGCCTGCTCAATCGCCTCCGCGAGCAGACTCACCGCGCCCACAGGTGTCTTCAACTCGTGCGACACGTTTGCCACAAAGTCGTTACGCATGCGCTGCACGCGAGAAATTTCGGTGCGGTCGTCGGCGAGCACCAGGATGTATTCGTCACCCAGGGAGGCCACGCGAACATCCAGGACTAGTGCCTCCCCCTCGCCGCGGTCAATCTCAAAGCTTTGCTCAGCAAAAATACCGCGGTGACGCACCGTGCGAACCATATCAGCCAACTCGGGCGAGGTAACCGTGTGCCCTCGCACCAGACCCATCGCGTAGGCGCCCGGCGAGGCCTGCACAACTCCCCCCACCTCGTCGATGACCAGGTAGGCGCGGCCAATCACCGCCAGCACCTGAGCGGCACCATCGCGCAGCGTCGGCGCGGACACGAGGCTACGCTCACGCTCACGCTCGCTACGGGCCACTGCATTCATGCTCAGGACGCCGACCAGCAGACCTATCATGCCCGCAATGAAGGCGATCAGACCGGCATCCATACGTTTTTCCTCCTGCGTGGGGTATCTTCCACAAGTATATTAAACAGCCACCTGTCCGAGAGGCCGGCCCACGCAATGAGCCGCCCACCGAAACGGTGAGCGGCTCATGATTACGCGGGCGCTCCGCGGAGCGAACCTCACGAGAGGTAATTACTTACCCTGGTTTGCCACAGCTGCGATGGCGTCCTTAGCGGCCTCGGGGTCGAGGTACTCGCCAGCCTTAACGGGCTTGAAGTTCTCGTCCAGCTCGTAGTACAGCGGAATACCGGTCGGGATGTTCAGGCCGGCAATGTCCTCGTCGGAGATACCCTCGAGGTGCTTCACCAGCGAGCGCAGGGAGTTACCGTGCGCTGCCACCAGAACGGTCTTGCCAGCTGCCAGGTCAGGCTTGATGTCCGACTCCCAGTAGGGGAGCATGCGACCCAGAACGTCCTTCAGGCACTCGGTGCGGGGAGCGTTCTCAACGTTGGCGTAACGGGGGTCGTGTGCCTGCGAGTAGGGGTCGTTGTCGTCCAGCGGGGGCGGCGGAACGTCGTAGGAACGACGCCAGGTCATGAACTTCTCGTCGCCGTATTCCTCGCGGATCTCGGACTTGTTCTTACCCTGCAGGGCGCCGTAGTGACGCTCGTTCAGGCGCCAGGTGCGCTTGACGGGAATCCACAGGCGGTCCGCTGCATCCAGGGCGATGTTCGCGGTGTTGATGGCGCGACGCTGCAGGGAGGTGTGCACAACATCGGGGAGGATGTTACGCTCTGCCAGCAACTCGCCGCCGCGCTTAGCCTCGGCGCGGCCCTTGTCGGTCAGATTGACGTCCACCCAGCCGGTGAACAGGTTCTTCTCGTTCCACTCGGACTGGCCGTGGCGCAGGAGTACTAGTTTGTAAGTCATGCTTCTATTTTTTCATTTACCCGCCGGTTTGTCATGCCTTCGAGGGCAGAAAATACGGGTTCTCCCAAAAACTTGCCGGATGCACCGCTCAGCCAGCAGAAAGCCCCGCACACCGCACCCGGGAGTCATTCCGAGGCGTGGTATGCGGGGCTCATCGCATGCGCTTGCAACAGCCAAAAAGCGAGTGCAGAGTTTCGTCAGAGGGCTCCTAGAAGCGGCGGCCACCCACGACGGGCCACACACCGGCCAGGAACACGCCGCTCACCACAGCGGCCATCAGCTGCAGCATCAGCATCGTGTTACCCGCGCCGGTGAAGGCCGAAAAGACGCCCAGCACCTGCACCGCGGCGGACACGCCGGTCAGCGCAAGCCAGGTGTTCTTGGGGCGCTTACCTGCGAACTCGTAGGCGTTGGCCGGCGCGGTCCACGCACGGTACAGCGCCAGAACGCCAATCATGGCCCCGACGGCCGACAGCAGCACGTTAATCAGAAAGGTCGCGTAGAGGACCAGGACAATAGGAGACATCGTATTCCTTCACTCGAGCGGCCGTGTAGCCGGGTACCCAGTACCCTAGCACACTACCGTAGCTAACGGTGCCTTATCGAACGGCTTTGAAGGCCTCGACCAGATCATTGTAGAGGTCATCGACGTTCTCAATACCCACGGACAGGCGCAACATCGACTCGGGAATCGACTCCGGCTCGCTACCGTGACGGCGGCGGCGCTCCACGAGAGACTCCACGCCGCCGAGGGAAGTGGCGGGGGTCCACACCTTCAGTGCCTCAACCACGTTGCGGGCCCCTTGCGCGTCGGTGTCCAGCGTGATGCACAGAATCGCGCCGAAGCCGGACATCTGCTTCTTCGCCACCTCGTGGCCGCGGTGGCTCTCAAGGCCCGGGTAGCGCACCTCCGCGACGAAGGGGTGCTCGCTCAGACGCTCAGCCAGCACCTGCGCGTTCTGCACCGCACGCTCCACGCGCAACGCCAGGGTGCGCAGGCCGCGCAGGCCCAGCCACGCCTCCATGGGGCCAGGGATTGCGCCGTTGGTGATGCGGTAGTGCAACATCGCCTTGTGCAGCTCCTCGTTTGAGGTGAGGGTCATGCCCAGCAGCACGTCCGAGTGGCCAGCCAGGAACTTCGTGGCCGAGTGCACCACAACGTCGGCGCCCAGGTCGAGCGGACGCTGCAGAATCGGGGTAGCGAAAGTGTTGTCCACAGCGGTCACGACGCCCAGACGGCGGGCGGCGGCAAGAATCTCGGGGAGGTCTCCCACCTCGAGCATGGGGTTGGTGGGGCTCTCGAGCCAGGCCAGGACCTTCGGGGAGGAGTAGTTCACGTTTTCCGGAGTCACACCGGCACGGGATGCGGCGTCGTCCATGGCGGCGATGACGCTGGCGGTGTCCTCAATGTCCACGCGCACCAGCTCGATGATACCGCGGCGCTCCAGGTCCTTGCACAGGGTCACGGACGCCATGTAGGCGTGCTTAGGAATCAGGACGATAGCGCCCACCGGCACCAGGTCAATCACGGAGGAAACGGCGGCCATGCCGGAGGGGAACAGCAGGCCGGGCTGGGAAGCGTTCTCCAGCTTAGCGACAACCTCTTCCATGCCCTCCCAGGTCGGGTTCGAGAAACGGGCGTACACACGGTCGTGCTCAAGGTCAACGGCGTCCACGCCGCGGTAGGTGGAAGTCAGAACAATCGGGGGGTTCACCGGCGCATCGTGCTCGTGGGCGGGACGGCCACCGGCGACTACATAGGTTTCAGCGGAATAGTTCATGTCATGGTTATCTGCACTCATGCCTTTAAGCCTGGCACACCGGGGCGTCGAACGCATACCTCATCCGGTACTTTCCACTCAGGATTAACACGCTTTTTACGCAGAGGCACCGCGCGAGCCCCATGCGAAGGCCGTTACGGGTCTCGCCGGCAGGCCGTCGAAAAGCCAGCGGACTGAGGCGGAGGGTTCCAAAGGATTGCGAAGGGCTACCGACGCGCACCACAGGCTAGCAATGAACCCGGTACCCTTAAGGGGTGATGGATACTCTCAGCTACACGCCTCTCCCCGCTCCCGAGACCCCCGATTCCGCGAATCCCGCCAACCGCCGCGGGCTCTTCATCGTGGTCGAAGGAGGCGACGGCGCCGGCAAAACCACCCAGCTCACCCTGCTGGATGAGACGCTCCGCGCCCGCGGCTACCGGGTCGTCACCACCCGAGAGCCGGGCGGCACCGAAATCGGTGAGAAGCTACGCGCCCTCGTGCTCGAGGCGGGCCAGGGTGCCATCGACGACCGCACCGAGGCGCTCATCTTCGCGGCCTCCCGCGCCGCGCACGCGGCCCAACTGATTCGCCCCGCGCTCGCCGAGGGAGCGATTGTGCTCTGCGACCGCTACATCGACTCTTCCGCCGCCTACCAGGGCGTGGGCCGCGGCCTCGGGGTGAACACGATTGTTGACCTGAGTCGCTGGGCCACCGCAGACCTGGTGCCGGACGCAACCCTGCTTCTGAGCGTGCCCCTGCGCTCCGAGCAGGAACGCATGACCGAGCGCGGCACTGTGGACCGCATCGAGGCCGAGGGCGCCGAATTTAAGGCGCGCATCCACTCCGCCTTCGAGCGGATTGCCCGCGAGGATTCCAACGGTTCGCACTGCATCGTCGACGGTGTAGGCACAATTGAAGAGGTGCACGCTCGCGTCCTTGAGGTAGTGAAGCCGTTGCTGAGCCAACGTATTCTTGACCGCTCCGCCGCGCCGCGAGTGACCGATCCGAAGGCCGAGGGGGATGCATGAGTCTGTGGGATTCGCTTCTGATTCCTGAGCGTGAGCGCGACCAGCTGCGCCGCGATGCCGCGTCCTCTCGCCCGACCCACGCCTGGCTGTTTACGGGCGCGGTCGGTGCGCCGCATCGCGAGGCGGCCAAGGTGTTTGCCGCGGCTCTGCTCTGCGAACAGCCCGAACCTCAGAACCGCGGATGCGGTGAGTGCAAGGGCTGCGTGACCGTGATGAGCGGTTCGCACGCGGACTTCACGCACTTTAGGACCGAAGCCACGAACATCAGCATTGAGGAGGCTCGCGAGCTGGTCATGAAGGCCCAGGACCGCCCGACAGTGGGCCGTTGGCGCGTGATTCTGCTCGAGGACACCGAGCGCATGCCCGAGCGCACCTCGAACGTGCTACTCAAGGCCATCGAGGAGCCGCCCCCGCACACCATCTGGCTGCTGACGGCCCCCTCCCCCACGGATGTGCTGGTCACGATTCGCTCGCGGTGCCGTCCGGTGCAGTTGCCGGTGCCCTCGGAGGAGCAGGTGCACGGGTATCTGCTCTCGCGCGGTGTGGCCGACCCCCTGGCTCACCGCGCGGCGCGCCTGGCCCTGGGCGACGCCGAGGAGGGATACCGTCTGGCCACCGATGAGCAGGCCATGGCTCGCCGAGAGATGACCACCTCCCTCATTCTGAACGTCCGTTCTATTTCTTCGGCCTTTAGCGCGGCAGAAAAGCTCACCGACCTGGCAGAACAGGACGCCCAAGCGGTCTCTGCCGTGAAGGATGAGCGGGAGTACGCCGAGCTGATGGCTCTGCTGGGCATCCGCGAGGGCGAGCGCGTGGCCCCAACCCTGCGTGCCCAGGTGCGCCGGCTTGAGGACCAGCAGAAGCGCCGGGCCAAGCGCGTGGCCTCCGATACGCTGCTGCGTTCGGTGGCTCAGGTGCAGACCGTACTTCGCGATGCGCTGACGCTCTCCCTTTCGGCACAGTTGCCGCTCATTAACGAGCACCTGCGCGAGCCGCTGACCGCGTGGTGCGAGCGCCGCTCCCCCGAGCAACTCCTGCAGGACGTGCAGGCGGTGGAGATTACCCTGCGTCGCCTGCGCACGAATGCGAACGCGCGCCTGGCTCTTGAGGCACTCATGAGCCGCTTCGTCGCGTAGAGCCGCAAAAAAGGCGGGGACCGCTATTCAAAGAACGTTTGTTCTCTAAATAGCGGCCCCCGCCTTTTATACAGCGATTTCTCCGCCCGGTACCGCACGCTCGTGTTAGCCCGGGCGAACTGGACCCGCCTAGTTACGGAAGCCGTGCACCGGCGAGGGAATGCGGCCGCAGCGGGCGATAAACGCCTCCGCACTCGGGGTGTGCGTGGGCATGACCGGTGCGCGGCCCAGCAGGCCGCCGAACTCGACCATGTCGCCCATGCCCAGGCCCACAGCCGGGATAACGCGCACGGCGGTGGTCTTGTGGTTCATCACGCCGATGGCTGCCTCGTCGGCAATCATGGCCGAGAGAGTTGCAGCAGTGGTATCGCCGGGAACAGCTACCATGTCCAGGCCGACGGAGCAGATGGCGGTCATGGCCTCGAGCTTGTCCAGGGTAATCTGGCCTGCGGCGGCGGATTCGATCATGCCGATGTCTTCAGAGATCGGGATGAAAGAACCGGAGAGACCACCGACGTTCGAGCAGGCCATGAGGCCGCCCTTCTTGACCGCATCGTTGAGCAGCGCGAGGGCCGCGACGGTGCCGTGGGTACCGACGGTTTCCAGGCCCATCTCCTCGAGGATGTGAGCCACGGAGTCACCAATCTCGGCGGTGGGTGCCAGCGAGAGGTCGATGATGTTGAACTGCACGCCCAGGCGCTCGGCGGCGAGGGTGCCGACCAGCTGGCCCACGCGAGTAATTTTGAAGGCCGCTTTCTTAATCTCTTCTGCGCAGGTGTCGAAGGATGCTCCGCGCACCTTCTGCAGGGCGCGGTGCACCACGCCGGGGCCGGAGACGCCCACCGAAATGGTGGTATCGGCCTCCTGCACGCCGTGGAATGCGCCGGCCATGAAGGGATTGTCGCTGACGGCGTTGGCGAAGACCACGAGCTTGGCACAGCCGAAGCCGTGCGCCTCCGCGGTCAGGTCGGCGGTGGCGCGGATGGTTTCACCCATGAGCTTGACGGCGCTCATGTTAATGCCGGCGCGGGAGGAGCCGATGTCCACAGAGGAGCAGACCACGTCGGTCTCTGCGAGCGCTCGCGGGATGGAGCGAATCAGCTTTTCGTCGGCGGGGGTCATGCCCTTATCGACGAGGGCGCTGAAGCCACCGACGAAGTTCACGCCCACGGCCTTGGCCGCTGCGTCGAGGGTGCGAGCGAACTCCACGTAGTCCTCGTCCTCGGATGCACCGGCCACCAGTGCAATGGGGGTGACGGCGATGCGCTTGTTGACAATCGGGATACCGAGCTCGGCTTCGATGCCTTCGCAGACGCTCACGAGGTGTGCCGCGCGGGAAGTAATCTTCTCGTAGATTTTGCGGCGGGCTACTTCGCCGTCGGAGTCGGCGCAGTCGAGCAGGGAGATGCCCATGGTGACAGTGCGGATATCGAGTTTTTCTTCCTCGATCATGCGGATGGTTTCGAGAATATTGCTGTTCATCATGATGGCCGCCTAGAGGGTGTGCATTGCCTTGAAGATGGACTCGGCCTGAATACGAATCTGCACCCTCTGCTCGTGTTCGACGCCGACCATGGCTTCCTGCAGGTCGATGAGGTTCTGCTCGTCCCTGTTAAAGGAGCAGTGCATAATCATGGTGAAGTATTCGCCCATGATGGTCTGGGAGACGTCCAGGACGTTGACCTTGCGCTCAGCCAGGGCGGTGGTGACCGCGGCGATGATGCCCTCGTGGTCGATGCCTGTAACAGTGATGATAATCTTCACGGTGTTCTCCTTGGGGATGGTGCAAATACTGATGGCGGATGCGCTCAGTTTCCGCGGCGGATGGGCTCACCCGGGTTTTATGCATAGAAGAACATGTCTATGCATACTTATACCAGCAATTATAGGTTACCCAAACCACAGATAACAGGAGGGCGCCCGCTATTTCATGAAGCCACACCCACACCTGCAAAACCTGAGAATAAAAATCCGCGGCTTCCCCGATAGATACAGGTATCGAGGAAACCGCGGATTCTTATAAGTTTGTATGTCTATAACCTCTAGCGAGACTTAGACATTAAACGTAGGAGGCGATATACAGTTCGCCGCTGCCGCTTAGCACGGCCTCGGAGGGCTCACCCACGTGCAGTACCGACTCGGTGGCGCCTAGCACGAACTCGTCCGTACCGTTGCCGTCCTTGGCCTGAATCGTCACCTGACCCGCGACGCTCAGGGCGGCGCTAATACCCTGGAAGGTGTAGTTCAGCGACTTACCCGCTTCAATGCGAACACGGGTCACGCTCATACGCTCATCCCACATGGCGTAGGTGCCCAGGGGGCCATCCTCGGGGTTGGGGCGCTGGATGACGGGAGCGTCCTGCTTCTCACCGAGCACCTTGATGAGCTCCTCGGTATCGATATGCTTGGCGGTCAGGCCGGCGCGCATCACGTTATCGGAGGGGTTCATCAGCTCAATGGCGGTACCCGAAACGTAGGCGTGCACCTGGCCGTCGGGGGTGAAGGCAGATTCACCGGGGGCAAGGTGCACCAGGTTCATGACGAAGGCCACGAGCAGGCCGCGGTCGCCGGGGTACTTGCCGTCCACAATCCGCACGAGCTCAGCAGCGTCGGCTACCACTTCGTTCGGTGCGCCCAGCAGGCCGGGGGCGGTGTTAACCAGGTGCTGTACTGCGGCGGAGGCGGTCTCCTGAGGCAGGCGGATAATCTCGGTCAGAAGCTGCTTGGGGCTGAGCTCTGCACGCTCCTCCAACCAAGTGGCGCCAAATGCGGCGGCGAGGGTCTTGAGCTGTTCGACGGGGCGCACACCGGTGAGCACACGCATCGGGCTCAGCGCGATAACGGTCTCGGGCTTGGAGTAGCGGTCCTTGTAGTTGCGGAAGGGCGCGTCAATCGCGATCCCGCGCGCCTGCTCGTCCTCGAAGCCAGCGATGGCCTGCTCGGGGGTTGGGTGCACCTGAATGGACAGGGGAGCGTCAATCGCAAGGATTTTAAAGAGGAAGGGGAACCAGTCGGAGGTTCGATCCGGGCGCAGGAATCGGGAGGGATTCTCCACAATCAGTTCGTTCAGCGGGGATTCGACGCCGTCCACCGTGGCGCGCGAGGGTGCGGCCGGATGCGCACCCACCCACACCTCTGCTTCGGGCTGTTCGGTGGGTACGGGCACGCCACGCATACGTCCTAGAATTTCGCGTGAACCCCACGCATAATTCTGAATCTGGTTTTTAAGGGAAAAAATCTCACCCATGGGGAAAAATACCTCTCGCTGGGGGCTGTTTGATGTAAGTGACGTGATAAAAAACCCATATATTCAGCGGAATTTATAAGGTTTTACCTGCCCATTATAGGGGCTTTACAGACTTCTTTACCGCTAAAATAAAAGGCGTGACTACTATTAATCTACATGACTCATTCAAGGCGTACGACGTGCGTGGCATCGTCGGCGAAACCATTACTGCAGAGACTGTTCGCGCTACCGGTGCGGCATTTGTCGATGTTCTGGGACTGCAGGGCCAGACCGTCTTGGTCGGTGGCGACATGCGTCCCTCCTCTCCCGAATTCATGGATGCATTTGCCCAGGGTGCAACCGCTCGCGGCGCAAACGTTGAAAAGATCGGTCTGATCTCTACCGACGTTCTCTACTTTGCGTGCGGTGTTGAAAATGCTGCCGGTGTTACCTTTACCGCTAGCCACAACCCTGCCGAATACAACGGCATGAAGATGGCTAAGGCTGGCGCCGTTCCGGTGTCTTCCGAAACCGGTCTGTTTGATATCCGCGACCAGGCACAGAAGTACCTGGATGCTGGCGAGATTCCTTCGGTTGAGAAGGTCGGCACCGTGACCGAGAAGGACATCCTCAAGCCTTACGCAGAGTACCTGCGCAAGCTCGTGGACCTCTCCTCCATCCGCCCGCTGAAGGTCGTGGTGGATGCCGGTAACGGTATGGGTGGTATGACCACCCCCGCCGTTCTGGGCGACACCATCCTGCCGGGCCTACCCCTGGAGATTGTTCCCCTGTACTTCGAGCTGGACGGTACCTTCCCGAACCACCCGGCCAACCCGCTGGAGCCGGCCAACCTGGTCGACCTGCAGAAGGCTGTTGTGAAGCACGGCGCCGACATCGGTCTCGCCTTCGACGGCGACGCCGACCGTTGCTTCGTGATTGACGAGAAGGGTAACGCAGTGACCCCCTCGGCTGTGACCGCCCTGGTGGCTGAGCGCGAGATTGCTCGCGCCAAGGCTGATGGTAACGCTGAGCCCGTCATCATCTACAACCTGATTACCTCGAAGGCTGTGCCCGAGCTCGTGGAGAAGCTGGGCGGCCGCGCCGTGAAGACCCGCGTTGGTCACTCTTTCATTAAGGCTGTTATGGCCAAGGAGAACGGCGTGTTCGGTGGCGAGCACTCCGCTCACTACTACTTCAAGGACTTCTTCAACGCTGACACCGGTATGCTGGCCGCTATGCACGTGCTGGCAGCTCTGGGTGGCGGCGACGAGCCCCTCTCCGAGATTAGCGCGAAGTACTCCCCGTACGTTGCCTCCGGCGAGATTAACTCCGAGATTGAGGACAAGGCTGCTGCTGTGGACCGCGTGCGTGCACACTACGCTAACGCTCCCGTGGTCATTGAGGACTCCGACGGCACCACCTTCACCAACACCGAAGAGGGTTGGTGGGTTAACCTGCGTCCGTCGAACACCGAGCCTTTCCTGCGCCTGAACCTTGAGGCACCGGATGTTGCGACTATGGAGCGCGTCCGCGACGAGGTTCTTGCTCTGGTTCGCCAGGGCTAAGCACCAGCTAACTACTAAAAATCCCGCCCCGCAGAATATTTCTGCGGGGCGGGATTTTTATTTTGGGTTCTAAAAACCCGGCTAGGTTCTTCTGTCTAAGAGCAGAACTTAGCCGGGTTTAAGAAACCTAGCGGACGAGCCGGCTTACGGGGTTTTTACGCCTCGCGTGCCTGGTCGTGGAGCATCCACTGGTCCGGGCCGAAGATCTCGTAGTTGATGTTCTTACCGGGGACGCCCGCATCCACCAGGGCGGAACGCACGCCCTGCATGAAGGGCAGCGGGCCGCAGAGGTACACGTTGGCGTTGGAGGGAACGTCCAGCTTGGAGACGTCGACGCGGCCGGTGTAGTCGCCGCCCTCGCCCTCGATGAAGGAGATGAGGCGCGCATTCGGCAGCTTGCCGACGAGCTCGACGAGCTCTTCACGCAGGGGCCAGGTATCCAGACGGCGGTCAGCGTGAACCACGGTCACGGGGCGGGTCGAGCCCTTCTCAACCAGCTCGGAGAGGAAGCTGAGCATGGGAGTGGTACCGATACCTGCGGAGAAGAGGTACAGGGGTGCCTCGGGGTCGCCGAAACCCTCCAGGGTCAGGTCGCCGTAGGGGTTGGAGAGCTCAACAACGTCACCGACCTTCAGCTCGTGCAGGATGGAGGTCATCTCGCCGTTGGGGTCGAGCTTCACGCCGATGCGGCGCTGGTTCTTCTTGCTGGGTAGCAGGGTGTACTGGCGTGCCTGGCGCAGACCGTCACGTGCGGGAACGGTGATGGAGATGTACTGGCCACCCTTGGACTCGGTCATGGGGGTGTCATCGGCGGGCTCGAAGGTCAGCACGACGACGTTCTCACCGGTCTCCTTGCGGTCCACGACCTTGAAGGGTGCGCGGGTTACGTCGTTGGCCTGAGAAGCGTACAGGCCCTTCTCCAGCTTGATGAGGGCGTTACCCATGAGCCAGTAGACCTCGGTCCAGGCGTCAACGATTTCGGGGGTTGCCAGGTCGCCGAGGTTAGCGGCAATAGCCTCGAAGAGGTACTTGTAGACGGTGGGGTACTCTTCTTCCTTCAGGCCCAGGGAGGCGTGCTTGTGGGCCACGCGGGAGAGGACCTCGTCGGGGTAGGAGTCGGGGTGCTCAACAATGTAGGAGGCGAACACGGCGATGGAGCCAGCCAGTGCACGGGGCTGGGT
Source organism: Rothia mucilaginosa (assembly GCF_901875305.1). Taxonomy (GTDB): domain Bacteria; phylum Actinomycetota; class Actinomycetes; order Actinomycetales; family Micrococcaceae; genus Rothia. The sequence goes on along the minus strand of NZ_CABFLY010000004.1, from coordinate 271,709 downwards.
GCCTTCGAGCTGGGAGGAACGGGAGAACATGCCGTCCATCAGGTCGGGACGGGCGGCGAACATTCGACGGTAGAAGTCGGGAGTGATGTCGTTAATGCGCTCGGCGATGATGGGCAGCGTTGCCTCAATAATGGGACGGGACTTTTCGGAGAGCATCGGTGTGTGCCTTCTTCCTGTAACGGTCACCCATGGGAGCCGGAAGCGTCGCGAGCCGGCGTTGATGACGGCCACGAGGTGTACCGAGGGTCGCTCCGTTGGTGACAAAGTGTTTATAAAACACCCCCACACTAGCACCTCGACCCTTGTTTACGTTTTCTCAGGGCGTACCGTGTAGCGGGGACAACCCGTACCGCAGGCACTTAAGGTTTGTTACGACTCGAAGTATCGACTGTGTAAGACACTATATATTTGCGTCAAAGATGAGAATTTTGCGATTGACTAGCGACAGTACATGCATAAAAATTCCGTCATGAATATATATTTCCACGAGATAATTGACGCAATGGAAAAATAGTGACTCTACTTACATTTTTATATCGCGAGCTCAAACCTGCACATTTTCGAAAATAGTGCACGTTCACGGCCTCGGGGGATTCGTCCCACAACCAACCTGCAAGACTCCCCATTGAGCCCTCAAAAACCTACGAACGAGCAGGAATCGCGTCCTCCGGAGGGGTCATCCTAAGCTCCAGAAGAATCGGGCCCACCGGACTAGCACCGGCCGTCAATTCGGTAATCGTCACTGAATCCACAGCAGCATAGAAAGCTTCCCGAGCGCGCGCCAACACATTGCGCAAGCGGCAGAACTTATCTAGAGGGCAGTGGCCATTCTCATCCTCACACTCAATCATGGGGATATCGCCTTCAGTAGCGCGAAGAATAGTACCAACCGTCACCGAACGCCCAGATTCCGAGAGCATCACGCCCCCAGCCCGACCGCGCGTCGAGTCCAGGTACCCCTGATTCACCAAGAAAGCCACTGCCTTCGCCACATGGTTATAGGGGGTGTCCACACCCTCCGCAATCTTCTGGGTCGAAAGCTTTTGTCCCGGCTCCAGAGCAGACAGGAGCATCAACACGCGCAGCGAGACATCTGAGAAAGCTGTCAAACGCATGGATACTCCTTTCACCACTTGTCCTCAGCAGGAAACCCATAGGGCATCCGGCGGCATATACACCACGCCGGAGGGCCGAGGCACATTAAAAACATACACAGGCATTGTATCGACGTGCCCCAAGAGCCGAAAGTTAGAGACCTACCCCCACTCGACCGGAAGGCCTCCAAATATTTCTTAAGCCCGTTCGCATTATCTTTTGCGGTGTATAGCTTTACATTTCAAAATATACGCACCGACACACGGCATATAGGCAAGGGGTGGAACCTCAACCGAGATTCCACCCCTTCAGCCGCTCAACACGTTAGCGGTTCAGTCCTGTGGCTTAGTCCTCCAAGGACTTGGCCAGAGCATCACGCTGCTCGCGGACCTCAACCGGTAGCTTGTCGCCGAACTTAGCCAGCCACTCGTCAATACCGGGAAGCTCAGCAGCCCACTCATCCTTAGAGACAGCCAGGGCTGCACTCAGCTCCTCGTCGGAGATCTTCAGGCCGGTCAGGTCCAGGTCCTCCTTGGTGGGAACGGTGCCCAAGAAGGTCTCCTGGCCACCGGCCTTGCCATCCAGACGGTCGAAGATCCACTTCACAACACGCGAGTTCTCGCCGAAGCCGGGCCATGCGAAACCACCATCGGGAGTACGGCGGAACCAGTTGACGTAGTAAATCTTCGGCATGTTCTCTGCGCCGTGCTTCTTACCCAGGTCAATCCAGTGCTGGAAGTAGTCACCGGCGTTGTAACCGATGAAGGGCAGCATAGCCATCGGGTCGCGGCGAATCACACCGACAGCGCCCTTAGCAGCCGCGGTGGTCTCCGACGACAGAGTGACGGCACGGAACACGCCCTGCTCCCAGCTATCGGACTCAGACACCAGCGGAACGGTGGTCTTGCGGCGGCCGCCCAGAACGATGGCACTCAGCGGCACGCCCTCGGGATCGTAGTACTCGGGAGCGAGCATATCCACCTGGGACGCGGGAGTGCAGAAACGGGAGTTCGGGTGAGCTGCCGGGCGACCGGACTCGGGAGTCCAGTCCTTACCGGTCCAGTCAATCAGGTGTGCGGGAGCCTCGTCGGTCTTGCCCTCCCACCAGACCGAGCCGTCGTCGGTCAGAGCAACGTTGGTGAAGATAGTGTTGCCCTTGGCGATAGCCTTCATAGCGTTCGGGTTGGTGGAGTAACCGGTGCCCGGTGCCACGCCGAACAGGCCGGCCTCGGGGTTGACCACGCGTGCCTGGTGGTTCTCATCGAACTCAATCCAGGAGATGTCGTCACCGACCATCTCGGCCTTCCAGCCTTCAATGGTCGGGTCCATCATGGCGAAGTTGGTCTTGCCGCAAGCCGAGGGGAACGCCGCAGAAATGTAGCGGACCTTGCCCTCGGGGTTGGTGACCTTCAGGATGAGCATGTGCTCTGCCATCCAGCCCTCGTCGCGACCAATGACGGATGCAATACGCAGTGCATAGCACTTCTTGCCCAGCAGCGCGTTGCCGCCATAACCGGAACCGAAGGACCAAATTTCGCGAGTCTCGGGGAACTGGACGATGTACTTCTCGGGGTTGCAGGGCCAGGAAACGTCCTTCTGACCGGGCTCCAGGGGTGCGCCAACGGAGTGCAAGGCCTTGACGAAGAAGCCATTAGTTTCGTTCAGCTTAGCCAGAACGTCCTTGCCGATGGTTGCCATGATGCGCATCGAGCACACGACGTATGCGGAGTCGGTCAGCTCAACGGCAATCTTGGGCTTCTTCGCCTTCAGCGAGCCCATGACGAAGGGAATCACGTACATGGTGCGGCCACGCATCGAGCCCTCGAACAGGCCGGTCAGAGTCTTCTTCATTTCGACGGGGTCACGCCAATTGTTGGTCGGGCCAGCGCCCTCTTCGGTCTCAGAGCAGATGAAGGTGCGCTCCTCGACACGTGCTACGTCGTCGGGGTCGGAGAAAGCAGCGTAGGAATTCGGGAATTCGTGATCGCTCAGACGAACGAAGGTTCCGGCGTCCACCAGCTCCTGCGCAAGGCGATCATATTCTTCCTCGGAGCCGTCCACCCAGTAGATGTGGTCGGGCTGCGTCAGCGCGGCAACCTCGCGAACCCATTCCAGAAGACCCTGGTGGGTAGTGGGTGCGCCCTGCAGCTCCTTTTCGAGTTCGGCAGAGAGAGTACGAGTTGAGGTGTCAGCCATTGACGTTTTCCCCTTCAATCGGTAAATACCGCGGATACTACGTCGATCCGCGATAGGTCTGCGGTAGCGAAGAAGCAGTTAAAAACTACAAGCGTGCAAATGACGGTAGATATGCACGCTTGGACAGAAGCCACTTCCTCGTGATGCTTACAGAATATCGCATTAATGACTCAAACACCCTTCTACGATGTTATTTCTCACGTTCTGCCCGTCACACCGATTGGATAGGGATTCGGTGAGGCGTCGACCAGGGCGAATAGGTCAGGGATGCACCCGCCCCCTACATGAGAACAGCATGGGGATTTGATTCGGAAATTCTACGGGTCCGGGAAGAGGGGCGCATGAGGCGTTTAGGGCGCCATCGAGGTTCTACGCTCCCCCATTTTGGGGTACCGCAAAAATATTTTAAAAAATTTTTCTCAGGTCAAAAACCCCGGAATCTCGCGGGAAAATAGGGCATAACCAGGTTTTAACACTCACAAATCGGAGCCTTCTGGAGTTTTTCGACTTGCAGGCTCTTCGAAACCCTCGTATAGTATTACCTGTTGCCGCGGCGGGTTGAAGAAATCCGAAGCGAGGAACATGCGCCTGTAGCTCAACGGATAGAGCATCTGACTACGGATCAGAAGGTTGGGGGTTCGAATCCCTTCGGGCGCACCACCGATCCCCGGTTCTTCGGAACCGGGGATTTTTTGTATCCCTAACAAAACCGCCCTACCTCCGCCCCGGTTACGGACGCACCAACCGCATCCACACCAAAAATTCGCATTTCATCCGCATAATATGACGTGCTCCGGCGCACACCGATGAAAAAACGCATAGGATGGAAGAAAGACCCTCGACGCCCAAGTTGGGGATACACCTCATGCAAAGGAGCATCATGGCTCAGTTATCCATCCCGCAATCCCTCATAGGTGCGCTTATCGATATTGCAGATCTAGGAACACTCGACTACTTCGCCCCCAGCGAGCGCTGCGCCCACTGGGCCCTCTACAACGATCAGCGCCACGAGCTACTCTGCCCCTGTTCCCCCGCCGAAGTGCCGGGCGTTGAGAAGCTCTTCGAAAGCGCCGCAAAAATTCTTTACGAAAACTTCCCGCGCTACATCGATACACCTGAGCAAATTATTCCGTACACCTCGCGCCAGGAGCTCATAGCTGCCCTCCTGCGCGGAAACCATGCCGAAGAAGGCCCTGAGGACACCGGCGCAGAGGCCCCCACCGCAGAAACCGTGACCGAAGCTGGGGAGACCGCCGTACACAACGACGAAGAGACGAGCGCGCCGGCCGAAGCAACCGCACCGGTCGCAGAGCAACCTAAACCCGTCCCCTCTCCCGCGCTGATAGCTCGCCGCGCCCGCGCGGGAGCCGAGCAGGGGACTTCCGGAGAACAAGTACCCGAGGAGAAGACCGTCACTCCCTCGGAGGCCCCCAAACCCAGCGCACCCAAACCCAGCGCACCCAAGCCTTCCGTTGCCCAATTCACGGCGCCCAAGCCTACTCCGCCGAAGCCCAGCGCGCCCACACCGGTTGCCTCCGCGCCCCTCGAGACTCCCTCCGAAACGCGCCCGGCCGCCCCGAAGCCCTCGGCACCCGCTGTCCCCGCGGCCCCCTCACCCGGCATGTTCCGCAAAGCCACGCTCACCTACCGCCCGCCGCAGATCGAGGAGTACCTGCAGGGCCTGCGCGCCCGGCAACAGGCCGCAGAACAGGAAGCAGAGCAGGAAGCCACCCCGGGAAACATCACTCCGGATGTCCCGAATACCCCGGCACCGATGCCCGTGCCTTCCGCCGGAACCGCGCCGGCCACATCTGAGGTGGCCGCATCCGCGGCTCCCGCCCGCCCCGCAGAGGTCACCGCGGAGGATCGCGAGCGCACCTACCGCATCCGTCCCGGGCTGCGTCAGCGTATGGAGCGCGAGGGACTCAGCGAGGATCTCGTGCGTACCATCCTGGGCGAGGGTATGGCAGAACGCGTCAACGACTGGACGATTCGCTTCAGGTATGACGACTATCGCGTGGACGTCAACACCGCCTCCGCCGAGCTAATCACCGTCGTCGACGAGTACGAAGCCGAATGCAACGACGGGGACAACGCGCCCCTGGCCCACAGTGAGTACACCCCGCTCAGCGCCCTCGAAATGGCCTTCAGCGAGCGCGCCCGAGTCTTCCTCTCAAAGAACCCCGAGTTCGTCTTCGACCTTATGGTCCGCACGCTCGAAAACCCCGAGAGCGTGCGCATGGGTGAGGGCTGGACCCGCATCTACGCCGCGGAGGGGCTGGAGCTGACTATCTCCCCGGATCAGCGGACCGTGCTCTCCCTGACCAAGACCCCCGATTTCCAGGCCCTGCACGCCGAAGTCATGCGGCGCGCGCAGATTAAGGATCTCAGCGACGCCATTAACCGGCAGGCCGAGGCCGCCACGTCCGAACAGTACAAGCACCAGAACACTCAGGAGGAGAAGTAATGTCAGCCAAGCAGATTACCGTTCCCCTCGAGGTGTACGTGCGCCTGCAGGAACTGGCCTCCCTGGCCGGCTACAGCTACCGCGAGGCGGAGGATGGCGAAGCGGCAGAGCGCATCTGGGACCTGACCAATGACGAGGGCACCTCCCTGCTCGATGAGCACGGCGCAATCCGTCCCGAGGCCGCAGAGCTCTACTTCACTCTGATGCCTCTCATCGCCCACGAATTCGTGCAGCAGCAGCAGGCTCTCGTGGAGGCCTACCGCAAGACTCCCAAGCCCGCCGCGGCACGCGCCAAGATTCGCCCCTCCAATCAGCGGCTCATTCCGCTGACGGAGGTGCCGCTCGAGAATCAGCGTATCGCCGCGCGTATCGAGCAGGAGTTCTACGGCGAAGTGCCGGAAAGCCGCCGCATCTACGGGGTACTGCCCGGAGTCATGGATTACATGATGCGCCACGACCTCGGCTACCCCCTGCTACTGGAGATTATTGAATCACCCGAAAGCGTAGTGCGCGAAGAGACCGCCGAGGAAAACCGATACGGCCGCGAAGTCACCCTCTACACCCACGAGGATTTAGGCTACCAGGTTGTACTCAACCCCCTCACCGTGGAGGTTCTGGCTCTGCGCCCGCTCAAGGCCTCAGCCGGCGGCTACCAGCTCTCTCCCGATGCTCAGAGCCAGCTCAAGGCCCTGGGCCTGACGAGCGAATACATTACACGTATCCTGGATGAGGCCGATAACCGCCAGCCTATTCCGGGTACGAGCCGCACCGTGTATTCTCTCAACGGGTACCAGGTGGAGTTCTCGCACTCCGAGCAGCAGGTCATCCGCATTGCACGCGGTGTCGCCGCGAACCGTAACCCCTTTGAGTCTCAGCCGCGCATGAGCGGACGCAAGCGTCAGCGCGGCCGCAAGATTCCGCATGACGTGGACGAGTTCGTCCAGCTGCTACAGGAGCACGGATTTACGGTGACGATGGGCGGTAAGCACTACGACATCCGTCACGAGGCGCTGGCTCCGGGGCAGAAGGCTGTCACGTCGGTGACTCCCTCCGACTCGCAGCGTTGGCACTTGAATTCTGCGCGCCAGATTCGTAATACTTTCGGCATTGACCTGCGCTACGCTGATCCGCGCGATAGTGTGCGTGGCATTGTGCAGGGCACCAACCCTGCCAACAACTCCGCAAAGGATGCGCTCCCGGCGGAGGACTCCGTATCGGAGAGTAGCGCGGGGACCGAATAGACCACACGTATAGATCGGGCCTGTAGGCCCGGTTCGGTACACGGTGCATGTTAGGCTGTGCGTCCGTCGTAGGAGCGGGGTTCGGGACTGTACTCCCGATGCCCCGCCCCTGCGTCTTTATGCCTTCCACGGTATTTATTTGCACGCCGGGGCAGGAGTAAATGACGGGTCTTTCCCCGCATGTCAAAGGCTCAACGGGTAGACTGGAAACGAGCCATCCGTGCTCTTCAGCATAAAAATTAATATGCGTTCCCGCAGGATGCGTGACGCTAGAGTTCGGGTTATCACACCGGTGGGGTTAATACCGGCCCCTACCTCTACAATAGAAACGCATCACTACAGAAGAAGGAGAACGTATGGGCGTAACGATTAAGGTCACTGACGAAGCAGGCGAACACTACGATATTCAGTGGGAAGACCACCACACCCTCCTGGAAACCCTCCAGGCTAACGGTGTGCCGGTCCTCGCCACCTGCGGCGGTAACGCATCTTGCGCAACCTGCCATGCCTTCATTGACCCCGAGCACTACCCGGCTTCCGGTGAGCGCACCGAGGCCGAGCAGGATTTGCTCGACATGGTTGATGATGTCGCAAACGAATATTCCCGCCTGTGCTGCCAGGTTGAGTACGCCCCCGGTATGGACGGAGCAGAAATCCAAATGCAGGCGGCGATGTAACAATGTTTAAATCGGCTCAGGTACTCGCATCAACCACCCTCCTCTGCGGCGTGCTCGCGCTCAGTGGATGCGGCGCGCACCAGGCCGGTCAGGATGCAGAGGGCACCTCGGCACACCCGAGTGCCTCCGCATCGGTGAAGCCCGGCACGATTCGTGTGGCCTCCGAGAGCCCTAGCGCTTCGGTGGCCCCGGGCTCCATCACAGTTGTCAACAGTGCTTCCCCGGAGCATGGGGAGTCTTCCTCCGCTCATTCTGAGGACTCTAGCTCGGAGAATCACGAGCATTCGTCGTCTTCAGGTGAGGCAAAGCACGAGGATTTTCCTCCGGAGAAGGGCGAGAGCAATAACGGCGAAGACCGTAGCGGTTCCGATTCCGGGAACCATCAGGATTCTTCGTCGGATTCCGGTTCTTCTTCCTCAGATTCGGGTTCGAATTCCTCGGGCGGCAGTAACGGTGGTAGTAATAGCGGCGACTCGAACCGATCCGATAACTCCGGCAAGAAGAATGCTGAGGGGCCCGCGCAGTGCACCATGGACGATTTGAATGTTTCGGTTGCCGTGACGGATAACTCTCCCGGTGCGCGCACTCTCACGCTGTACTTCCAGAACTTCACCGATTCGCCGTGTTCCCTGCGCGGTTACCCGCGCGTGATTTACGCTGATTCTTCGGGTAATTGGGTGGGACGCGAGGCTTCTAACTCTTCCGAGTTTATGAACCCTGCCGGTGTGACCGTCGCCCCGGGTGATAGCACCACGGTGGTGATGCGTTCGGTCAATCCGGATCGTTTCGGCAATAATTGTGGCGCGCGGCAGGTGGAGGGCTTCCTGGTGGGTCTCACTGGCGACCGGAACGGCGTCACGGTCCCCTTTGATACGACGGCTTGTTCCTCTTCGGTTCCGCAGCTGTCCGTGGGCCAGTTTGGTGCACGCTAACGTAGCGTTTCAGGGCTAGAACCGGTTGCGCGTATATACATATAGTTCAAGGGCGGTTCCCATCTTTGTGGGGAATCGCCCTTGAACTATATCTCAACCTAAAGCTTATTCTAGAACTGAAGGTTATGCTGTGTTTTCGCTCGTTTTAGACGGAGCGGGTGACGTCCTCGTGACCAAAGCGCACGGGGCGATCGTAGCCGGCGGGGAGGCCGTGGCCAATGTTGACCACCAGGAAGGGCTGCTCGTTAGTACCGGCCAGGAATTCCTTCTTCAGGCCTTCAAAGTCTGCGCCGGTCATGGGGCCGGCGTCTAGGCCGAGGGCGCGAATCGCGGTGATGAAGTAGCCTGCCTGAACGTGTGCATTGAGGTCGGCGGTGGGCTTGGCCAGGTTTTCGTCAGCGTAGTAGCCCTTAATGAACTCCGCGGAGCGGGGGTTGAAGGTGTCGGCCTTCTCGACCCAACCGTGGTCTGCCGAGAGCAATGCAATCATGGGTGCGGATTCGGCTTTGGGCTTGTTGCTGTCCACCAGGTAGGAGATGAGGTGCTCGCGGGCTTCGGGGCTCTTGATCCAGGTGATGCGTAGGGGCTGGCTGTTGAAGGCGCTGGGGCCGTAGAAGGTGAGCTCCTGGATGCGGTGCAACTGTTCGTCGGTGACGGGCTCGTCGGTGAAGGAGTAGGCGGTGCGAGGCTCGTGGAAGAGTGCGACGAGCTGTTCTTCATTTAGGCGGGTCATGTTGGTTCCTTTACTGAGTTCCCAAATTATTTTACGGGTAAAATATTATGGGGCCTGCATGTTACCTGTCAAGCCATCATCACCCCCGCACCACCCGTAAATCAAGTGACCCGTAACACGCGTCATAATTGAAACATGACCGATGCACTCTCCCCCTTCTCCGTCCCCGTCCGCGAGTGGTTTCGCCGCACCTTCAGCACACCCACCGCTGCACAGGAAGGCGCATGGGAGAGCATCCGCAAAGGCCGCAACACCCTCATTATCGCCCCCACCGGCTCGGGCAAAACCCTTGCCGCCTTCCTCTGGTCCATCGACGCCCTCTACCGCGAACACCGCGAGCAGGTCCCCGGCACCGCGCTGCCTCCGCGCGGCACGCGGATTCTCTACATCTCACCCCTCAAGGCCCTCGGAGCCGACGTCGAACGCAACCTGCGGGCCCCACTGGCCGGCATCACGCGCCTGAGCACCGCGGACACCGGAAGCGTGCCGGAGGAACCCCTCATCACCGTGGGCGTGCGCAGCGGCGACACCCCCGCCCGCGAGCGCCGCCGGCTCATCAGCAACCCGCCCGACATCCTCATCACCACCCCCGAGTCCCTCTACCTCATGCTCACCAGCGCCGCCCGCGACACCCTCGCCGGCGTTACCACGGTTATCGTGGATGAGATTCACAACCTCGCCGCCACCAAGCGCGGGGCACACCTGGCCGTCTCCCTCGAACGCCTGGACGCACTCCTGCCCGAACCCGCCCAGCGCATCGGGCTCTCCGCGACCATCGAGAATCCCGACGCCGTGGCTCGTTTTCTAGGCGGTGTGCAACCCGTAAACATCGTCAGCAAGCCGGTGCCCAAGCGCTGGGACCTGAGCCTGAGCGTTCCCGTTCCCGACATGGCAGCCCTCGGTGGGGCAAACGAGTACGGGCAGGGTCTCTACGGGCCCGGCGAGGCGACAGGAAACGCCTCGAAGCCGGTTCTTTCCGCCGCCGCGCCCACTACCCCACCCTCCGCCGCGCCTTCTACCGAGCCTTCCGCAGAGAGCCTCTCTGCCCCCGGCTACACCCTTGAGGACGCCATCGGGGTCTTTCCCGCCGCACCCTCGGTCGGTTCCGAGGCTTCCCTTGAACTCAACGCCGTTCTTAACCCCGCCGAAGCCTACGCGGAGGCCGCAGGCGGGACGGAGGGACGCGCCGAGACCTCCATCTGGCCCCGCGTGCAGGAACGCATCGTCGACCATATCGAGAACAACCGTTCTACAATCGTCTTCGTGAACTCCCGCGGACTCGCCGAAAAGCTCACCGCCGCGCTCAACGACATTCACCTACGCCGCGCCCTCGCAAAGCAGGGCATCAGCCCCGAAGACTATGCGGCAGGTATTTCCGGCATCACCGAGATACCACCGCTCGCCCGCGCACACCACGGCTCCGTCTCCAAGGAACAGCGCACCCTCATCGAGGAGGCGCTCAAGGGCGGAACCCTGCGCTGCGTGGTGGCCACCAGCTCCCTCGAGCTGGGCATCGACATGGGCCACGTGGACCTCGTTATTCAGGTGGCCGCGCCTCCCTCCGTCGCCTCCGCCCTGCAGCGCGTAGGCCGCGCCGGCCACCGCGTGGGCGATATCTCCCGCGGCGTCTTCTACCCCAAGCACCGCGGCGACCTCCTCGGGGCGACCGTGACCCTCGCGGGCATGCGCAGCGGCACCCTCGAACCGCTCGCAATCCCCACCAACCCCCTGGACGTGCTCGCCCAGCAGACCGTGGCCGCCTGCGCCCTTGGGCCCATCAGCGTTGACTCCTGGTACGAGGCCCTGCGCCGCAGCGCCCCCTACACCGAGCTGCCCCGCGCCCTCTTCGACGCCACGCTCGAAATGCTCGCCGGCCGCTACCCCTCCGACGAGTTCGCCGAGCTGCGCCCGCGCATCCTCTGGGATCGAACCCCCACCGAGCAGGCGCCCTCCGGCAGTATCGAGGGCCGCCCCGGGGCTCAGCGCCTCGCCGTCACGAGCGGCGGAACCATCCCCGACCGCGGCCTCTTTCCCGTCTACCTCGTTGGCGGGGACGAGGAACGCGGCCCCAAGCGCGTCGGCGAGCTCGACGAGGAAATGGTCTACGAATCCCGGGCCGGCGAGGTTATCACCCTCGGTGCCAGCAGCTGGCGCATCGAGGAAATCACCCACGACGCGGTGCGCGTTACCCCCGCCCCCGGCCTACCCGCGCGCCTGCCCTTCTGGCACGGCGACCGCGCAGGACGCCCCTACGCCCTGGGCCTGCAAACGGGCGCCTTCACCCGAGCCCTCTCCAGCTTGGAGGCCGCGGATGCACCCGCCGCCCGCGGACAGCTCGAGCAGCTCGGCCTGGACCGCTGGGCCGTGGACAACCTGCTGGCCTACCTGCGCGAGCAGCGCGAATCCACGGGTGCCGTTCCCTCCGACCGGCGCCTCATCGTGGAACGTCACCGCGACGAGCTGGGCGATTGGCGGCTGATTCTCCACTCGCCCCTGGGCTACTCGGTGCACGCCCCCTGGGCCCTCGCGGTGCGCGCCCGCATTATCGAGCGCTACGGCGTGGACGCCTCGGTCATGGCGGCTGACGACGGCATCATCCTGCGTCTGCCCGCGATGGAGGACGTTCCGCCAGGGGCCGACCTCTTCCTCTTCGATCCCGAAGAGCTGGAGGGCATCGTCACCGATAGCGTGGCCGACTCGGCCCTCTTCGGCTCGCGCTTCCGCGAGAACGCAGCCCGCGCCCTTCTGCTACCCCGGCGTAATCCGGGCAAGCGCACGCCGCTCTGGCAGCAGCGCCAGCGCGCCGCGCAGCTTCTGGACGTGGCCCGCAAGTACCCCGAATTCCCCATCCTGCTGGAAACCGCCCGAGAGTGCCTGCAGGACGTGTACAATCTGCCGGCCCTACTACAGGTGCACCGCGCCCTGCAGTCGCGCGGCATCGCCCTAATGGAGGTGGAGACCGAGGCTCCCTCGCCCTTCGCCCGCACCCTGCTCTTCGAGTACGTGGCCGAGCACCTCTACGATGCGGATGCGCCCGCCGCCGAGCGCCGCGCCGCCGCCCTGGCCCTGGACCCGGCCATGCTCGCGGAGCTTTTGGGCACAACCGGGCTGCGCGAGCTGCTGGACCCTGCGGTGCTGACGCAGACCCTGGCCCGCCTGCAGCGCACGGGCGAACGCTACCGCGCCTCCGGGGTGGAGGGCGCGGCGGACCTGCTGCGACAGCTGGGCCCGCTGAGCGCCCGCGAGCTGGCCGAGCGACTCCACCCGGAGTCCGTCGAGCCCGAGCCGGCAACTCCGGATCGATCCGCCGAGCACCGCCCCGCGGAACCCCCGGTGAGCGAGGAGTACGCCCACAAGCTGGCCGAGCAACTCGTGCACGCGCGACGCGCCTACACCTTCGAGGGGCCGGGTACCCCGGAAAGCGGCCCGCAGCTCTACTACGCCGCGGTTGAGGACGCGGCCCGCCTGCGCGACGGCCTGGGCATTATGCCCGCCGCGGCGCTACCCCTCGCCTTCCTGGAGCCGGTGGCCGAACCCCTCGAGGACCTGGTCTCCCGTTTTGCCCGCACCCACATTCCCTTCGGCGTGCACGAGGCGGCGGCCCACTTCTCTCGCCTGACCCCGGTGGGCACCGGCGTGCTTCTCCCCGTGCTGCTGCGCCTGCAGCGCCAGCGGCGCGTGACCTCCGGCGAGTTCCTGCCCGAGGTGATGCGGGGCGCCTCCGAGCGGGCCGAGGGTCCGGGCGGCTCCCCCGAGTGGGTGGATGTGCAGGTTCTACGCACGATTCGCGCCCGCTCGCTTGCAGCACTGCGGCAGGAGATTGAGCCGGTCCCCGCGCGGGCCTACGGATTCTTCCTGCCCGCATGGCAGAACGTTCGTTCTTTATCGGTGCGCGTGGCCCGGCCCCTGGCCGAGGCGAGCGCCTACGGCGCGTACATCGAGCCGCAACGCACGGCCCGAATCATCGACGAGGCGCCCGCGCCCCTCACCTCTGCCGCACCCGAGAACGTCCGGGAGGAGCACGCCGACGCCCCCAACGGCGCACAACGCCTCGACGAACCCACCCTGCAGGAGGAGCTGCTAACCGCCATCGACCAGCTGGCCGGTGTGCGCATGCCAGCCTCCGCCCTGGAAACGCTGATCCTGCCGGCCCGCATCAAGGGCTACCGCCCGCACCTACTCGACGAGCTCATGATGACCGGCCGCGTCTTCTTCACCGGGGCTGGTCGGCTCGGTGGCGCCTCCCAGCGCTCCGACGGCTGGATTCGCCTGCACCTGAGCGAGAGCGCGCCGCTCACCCTGGGCCCCGGCTATCCCGCGGATTTTCTGCGGGAGGAGGAGCCCGAGCTCCTCGAGCACATGCAGACCCCCGGCACCCTCGAGCACGCAATCCACGAGGCGCTCGCCCACGGCGGCCTCTTCGTGCCGGCCCTGCGCGAACGGGTCGTCCAGATTCTCAGCGAGGCGGCGGCCCCCGGTCAGACGGTCTCCTTCCCGGATACTACCGAGCTCTCGAGCGCCCTGTGGCGCCTCGTGTGGGCCGGCGTGCTGACGAACGATTCCTTCAGCCCGGTCCGCGCGATGCTTGCGGGGGCCAGGAGCGCGCATCCGACCCCCGCGTCCGCCCCTCGCCTCTCGCGAGTGAGCCGCCGCGGAGCCGGTCGCATCGCGGCGGCGCGAGCCTCGATGGGCCGTTCCCCGCGCGGCGGGTATGCCGGAGGTGGCCCCTTACCGGTGGCCCCGCAGGATAGCGGACGCTTCTCTCGCGTGGACTCCCTGCTGGGCGAGCCCCTGGACCCCACGGTGGCCGCCCTGGCACGCGCCGATCTGCTCCTGGACCGCTACGGAGTGCTCACTCGCGGCTGCCTGCAGAGCGAGGGCTCCCCCGGTGGCTTCAGCCAGCTCTACCGCATCTACTCCGAGGCCGAGGACCGCGCGCTCGTGCGCCGCGGCTACTTCATCGAGGGCCTGGGGGCCGCACAATTCGCGGCCCCCGCCACGGTGGATGCGCTGCGCTCGGCAGCCGACCACCTCGGCTCGCGCGATGAGCAGCCCCACCGCACCGCAACCGAGGAGGTGTTCGGCACGTTCACGGTGACGCTTCTGGCCGCCACGGATCCGGCTAATCCCTACGGCGCCGCACTCGCCTGGCCCAAGTTACCGAAGCTCGCGGAGGGATCTGCGCCCCTGCGGCACCGCCCGGCCCGCAAGGCCGGTGCCTGCGTGGCGCTCGTGGATGGCGCACCCGTGCTCTATTTGGAGCGCGGCGCCAAAACCCTGCTCATCTTTACGACCGACCCGGTTCTGTTGGAGGCGGCCGCCCCGGCCATCGCGCGCATGATGGACTCGGGCGGCATGGATAAAATCTCGATCGAGAAGGTCAACGACGTGGAGCTTCTCGACGGCTCCCCCACCTTCGACCGGAACGGTGAGGATCCGGTGCAGACTCTGCGTCGCGCCCTGCAGCATCAGGGGTTCTATACGACGGTGCGCGGGCTCTCGATGCGCCGGCCTCTTTAGCGTCTGTGCATCCGCAAGGTGCCTTCCGTGCACGACAGAGCGCCCCACGCCTCCTCATGGGGGAGGCGTGGGGCGCTCTGCGTTCCCTACTCACATAACCGGATGGTATTCCCGGAATCCGCCACACTCTCGAGTTTTCGAGATGGTGGACCATGGCGCGATCTCTCGGGCCACCGGCTCGAACCCGGGGCCAAGCGGAGGAATATCCGTCCGGGGATTCGAAGCCCAATTATCATCGAATCCTGCTACCAAACATCGGAGAGGGACGTTTGCGGACCGTGAGGCTAGTAGCCTCCGGTGAGTGTATCGACGGCACCCAAGCACAGGTCGATGGCCTCTTCCAGCCCCAGCCCGCGGGTGCGCACGGTGCGCTGGTCGCGGGGGTTGAGCTGCACCACGTGCAGGGCAAAGTAGTCCACGAGCTGCAACCAGCCGCCCAGGATAACTCGGGTGCGGTCGTTGACCGGCATGCCGGTACGTTGCAGCATCCATTCGAGATAATCCGTGGGATTATTCGGGAAGTCCTCACCGCCGGGGATGGGAACTCCGGCCACCACGAGGAAGTACGTGCGCAGTGCGTTGCGCAGGGCCTCTTCGGGGTTTTGCTGATGCTCGCCTAGGGCCTCGAGGACCGCCTTTGCTTCACGGCGGGTGACCGCCGCGGCGAGCGAGTCCTTACCGGGGAAGTAGTGGTAGAGTAGCGCGCGGGTGATGCCGGCATCGCGGGCGATAGCACTCATGGATGCGCCGAGCACGCCCTTACGCGCGAAGTGTTCCGAAGCTACCTGAAGAATCTGCTCTTCACGTTCATGCGGTTCCATGCGCAACGCACCCGTAGTGCGGTGTTCTGCGCCCTGTTCGGTGGACGGCGCAGAAACTTTAGCCTCGGCGACTGTGCCCTGAGGCGCGCGTGAAGTGTCAGATTGCGCCGGCACAACCGGGGAACTTCCCTTAATCTCAACTTCCTTACGCTGTTTCTGTCCCATTTCGAACCCTTCGTTCGATTTTCCGAACTCCTGTGTCTTAATCGTAACGCTTTAATGTGCTTCTCAGTATTTTTAAAGCATTTATGACGTAGAGTATTCAGGCTATCAGGTCTCTATATGATTTACATCTTTTAGTCCGCGATGTTCTATATACTCTAAACGGAGTATTTATTATGGATGGTTTGACAGGCTTTTCGAAAATAACGCACGCATTAAGTTGTTTTTATAAAATTAGCTTTATTTTTTTAAATTAAATACCGTATATTTTTAAAAATATGTGAATATTTCGTTTTTTACCCGTCTTATTCCCACAATCGCAGATGAGTGTCAGATAAATCTCTGAGCCCCCCCGACACCACCCCACCAACCGGTACAGTAGAGCCATGCCCACCCACAAATCCCACCACGCCCCGGCGCGGAACACCTCCGCACAGAGCACCTCCACACAGCACACGAAGCCCGCCCGCCGCACGCATCGCCGCCTACTGACCCCTCCGCTGGCGCAGAAGAACGGTATCGACCCCATCCAGCTCGTGCTCCCCCAGCCCGAAGAACTACCGGAGGCGCTCGCCCCCGGCGGACGCGCCCCCGCCACGATTGCCGACTACCTCATCGCGCGCTTCTACCCAAACGACCCGCAAATCATTCACGCCCGCTTCAAAACCAGTGAGGTGCGCCTGGACGGCGGCACAGTGCTGACCGCCTCCAGCCCCTACGTACCCGGCGAGCGCATCTGGTACTTCCGCGAACTCGCCGATGAGCCGGAACTACCCTCCGACCTGCCGGTGCTCTTCGAGGACGAGCACGTGCTGGCCATCGACAAGCCCCACTTTCTGCCGACCACCCCGCGCGGAGCGTACATCGCGCAGACCGCACTGACCAAGCTACGCGTGCGCGAGGGCAACCCGCTGCTGATTCCGATTCACCGACTTGACCGGCCCACCGCAGGGGTGCTGCTTTTTGCTAAGACTGTGGAGGCACGCCGCCCCTTCCAGATGATGTTTCAGCACCGCCAGGTCTCAAAGACCTATCGCGCTGTGGCGCCGGTACCCGCCGATGCTGCCGCCGCCGAACAGGCGTTGAGCACGGAGGGGCTGCTGGTGCGTTCGCACATCCAGAAGGTTCACGACGTGCTGCAGGTGCAGCAGCTTTCTGAGGCAGAGTGCGCGGCACAGGGCGTGGAGCCGAATACCCTCACCACCGCACGCATCCTGGAAACCTTCACTCCTAGCCCAGCCGAGGCCGAAGCTTGGGGCGCCGAGCCAGGCCGCCCGTGGGGCCTCTACGAGCTTGCCCCGCACACCGGTAAGACCCATCAGCTGCGCGCGCACCTGAACCTGCTCGGCACACCAATTCTTGGGGACGTCCTCTACCCACGTGTACTCCCCGACGGACCCGACCGCCCCGATTACCCGCTACAGCTACTAGCGCACACTTTGAGTTTCAAACATCCCATCACCGGTGAGCCCATCAGCCTGCACAGCGGCCGCACATTAAGTGCATGGGAGAGCAAGAACAACGCGGTGCGGGAGGCAAGCTGAACCCCCCGGAGGGACCGGAAATGACCCGGTACCAAAAAATGCGATAATGCAAAAGTAAGACTTCACCGCACACATATAGAGGGCACCGTGAATTCCCAGCCGTCTTCCCACACCGCGCACTCCCCGGCATCCGTGAGTGAGTACGCGGAACGCACCTCCTCCCACGCCGAGGCCGCAGCCGCCAGTGTCACCGACACTTTTGTGCACCGCATCCTTGGCGTACCCGGAGCACTCATCGGATCCGTTCAGGTGCCCGACCCGCGCCCGCTGAGCCAGCGCCTCAACACGTGGCATTACTGGTGGCAGGCCCACCTGCTCGAGTGCATCATCGATGCCGGCCAGCGCCACCTGCGCGAGGGCCGCATCACCGAGGCTCAGGAACAGCTACACCGCGCCCGCTCGCTGTTGCGCGGCATCAACGTGCGCAACCTCGGCCGCTACGCCAACGACTACTTTGACGACATGGCCTGGCTGACCCTGGCGGTGGGCCGCATGAACTCCTTCTCGATTGAGCTGACCGGCGCGAACGACGTGGCAGCGCAGGACGCCGGGGCTGCCCTCTTCGAGCAACTCGCCAAGGGCTTCGCGCCCGGCGGAGGCATGAGCTGGCGCAAGTCCAAGCGCGACTTCGTGAATGCTGCAGCCACCGCACCGGCAGCTATCGCATATGCCCGTGCGGGTGACCCGCATACCGCCGCCGCCCTCATGGACTGGATGAACGCAACCCTCTGGGATGCGGAACGTTCGCTCTATATTGATGGTGTGAACGTTCGCGGTGAGGAAGGCGAAGAGCACGAGTACGAACGTGGCGAGTACACCTACAACCAGGGCACCGCACTGGGTGCTCTGCTGACCCTGGCCGCATCCGGCGTACCCTGCGAGGTGAATCCCATCGAGCAGGCCGAACGCCTGATCGTGGGCATCGTGAAGCACATGACCGAGGAAGTCGAATTCGTCTCCGGGGCGCGCCGCCGCATCCTCATCTCACACGGCGACGGTGACGGCGGCCTCTTCACCGGCATCCTGGTACGCTACCTGGGCATGGCGGCTTCCTCGCCCCTGCTGAGCGACGAGGCCCGCGCCCTGGCCTCCAGCCTCATCTACTCGACCGCCCGCGCCCTGTGGGAGGGCCGCCGCGAATTCGACCCAAATCTGCCGATGAACGAGTTGGGTATCGACCCCAACGAGATTCGCGGTAAGGCACTCGTGCAGTTCTCCCCGCGCTTCACGCAGGCCACGAGCGAGGCACTCAAGCCCGGCGCACCCGTGGAGCTTTCCACGCAGCTACAGGCCTGGACCATTCTTGAAGCCGCAGCACGCCTGGCGCACACTCGTGATATTGCCTCGCATCACGGCTACTAGAAGCCGGGCGGCATGTTAGGGGTGGGTTCATTGCAGGCCCACCCCTCACGCTGTAGGGTGAGGGTATGTTAGCACCAGAATCACAACAGGTAACCGCCAGCCCGAACTCCAACACCATCTTCATGGTGTGGAAGTTCAAGGAAGAGGCTTCCCACGACACTGTCGTCGAGGCTTTCCAGAATGTCTGCGCACTCGTCGTCAACCTCAACCACACCGCCGCCAACCGTTACTCGCCCGAGAACGCTAACGTTGTTCTGGGCATCAGCCACAGCGCATGGCTGACCCTGGACCTGCCTAAGCCCCTGCCGCAGGAGCTCGTAGAGTTCCAGGAGATTAAGGGTTCCAAGCACACCGCGGTCTCCACCCCCGGCGATTTGCACTTCCATATCCGCGCGACCCAGCCGTCTGTCGCCTACGATATGGCCTCCGCTATTACCGCGGCGCTGCGCGATGTAGCCGAGGTACTCGAAGAGGTGCACGGCTTCCGCTACTGGGATGGCCGCGCCATCATCGGCTTCGTGGATGGCACCGAGAACCCCCAGACCCCCGCGGCCCGCGAGTACTTCGGCCTCATCGGTAACGATGACCCCGCGTACAAGGGCGGCAGCTACCAGTTCGTGCAGAAGTACATTCACGACATGACCGCGTGGAATAACCTGCCCGTCTCTGAGCAGGAGAAGGTCATCGGCCGCTCCAAGCAGGACGATATCGAGATGGACGAAGACGAGAAGCCCGCCAACTCACACTCCGCCATCGCCAATATCGGTGACGACTTCAAGGTTATTCGCGACAACATGCCCTTCGGTACCGTGGGTAACAACGAGCTGGGCACCTACTTCATCTGCTACGCCAGCACCTTCTCGACCGTTCAGAAGATGCTCATGAACATGTTCACCGGAGTGGACGGCGCCAACTACGACCGCCTGCTGGACTTCAGCACCCCGGTGACCGGCACCCTCTTCTTCGTGCCGACCATGGATATGCTCGGCGACTTCGCCGGCTAATCCGGCTCCACGCCCCCGCAACCCCGCCTCCCGCGTTGGAGGCGGGGTTTTCCGGTACCCTAAGTATGAACTCAGACGGACAGCGCACTCAGATCGAGAGAAGAATGAGCGTTCTAGATAACTCTTTCCCCACCGAAGACTTCGGCTTCACCATCACCAGCCGCCTGGCGGACACCGCCTCCCCCAGCGCTGAACGTGTAGAAGCCAACGGCGGGCAGTTCCGAGGACGCACCGGCGTCATCAACACCCCGCACGGTCAGATTCAGACCCCCGCCTTCACCCCCGTGGGCACCAAGGCAACCGTCAAGGCGGTCCTGCCCGAATCCATGAAGGAGCTCGGCGCTCAGGCTCTGCTCTCCAACGCCTACCACCTGTACCTGCAGCCCGGCCCCGAAATCCTGGATGCAGCAGGCGGCCTGGGTGCCTTCATGAACTGGGACGGCCCCACCTTCACCGACTCCGGCGGCTTCCAGGTCATGAGCCTGGGTTCCGGCTTTAAGAAGGTTATCGACATGGGTACCGTCGCGGACGCTAAGGGTGCCGACGGCCGCCCCCTCGGCGACGACGACGTAGCGAAGGGTAAGGAACGCCTCGCCCA
Organism: Rothia mucilaginosa; assembly: GCF_901875305.1. Lineage (GTDB taxonomy): Bacteria > Actinomycetota > Actinomycetes > Actinomycetales > Micrococcaceae > Rothia. The sequence goes on along the minus strand of NZ_CABFLY010000004.1, from coordinate 251,357 downwards.
CATTGACGACGACGGTGTGAACTTCAAATCCCATATTGACGGTTCGATTCACCGCTTCACCCCCGAGGTGTCCATGCAGGTGCAACACCAAATCGGTGCCGACGTCATGTTCGCCTTCGACGAGCTGACCACCCTGTACAACTCCCGCGGCTACCAGGAGGAGGCGCTCGAACGCACCCGCCTGTGGGCGCTGCGTTGCATTGCTGAGCACCAGCGCCTCACCGCAGAGCGTATGGGTAAGCCCTACCAGGCACTCTTCGGCGTGATTCAAGGCGCCCAGTACGAGGACCTGCGCCGCAAGGCGTGCCAGGATCTCGGCGCCATGCCCTTCGACGGCTTCGGCATCGGTGGTGCGCTTGAGAAGGAAAACCTCGGCACCATCGTGCGCTGGTGCGCCGAGGAGCTGCCCGAGTCCAAGCCCCGCCACCTGCTCGGCATCTCCGAACCCGATGACATCTTCGTCGGCATCGAAAACGGTGTGGACACCTTCGACTGCGTCTCCCCCACCCGCGTGGCACGCAACGCGGCCGTCTACTCCCCCACCGGCCGTTTCAACGTCACCAATGCGCGCTTCAAAGCGGACTTCTCCCCCATCTACGAGGGCTGCGACTGCTACACCTGCACCCACTACACCCGCGCCTACCTGCGTCATCTCTTCAAGGCCGACGAGCGCCTGGCGGCGACCCTTGCCTCCATCCACAACGAGCGCTTCATCGTGCGCATGGTGGACGACGCCCGCGAGGCCATCAAGGACGGCACCTACTTCGAGTACCGCGACAAGTTCCTCAGCAACTACTACTCCGGCAAGAAACCCTAAACCCGTCGAAACCCGCCGACCGCACAGCCCACGACCCCATTAGGAGAACCCCATGAGCATCACCCACGTCCCCGACGAGGAGCTCCTCGTTTTCGACCACGAGATTGCCGCACCCGTCGAAGACGTCTTCGGCGCCTACATGGACCCCGAACTGCTGGCCCGCTGGTACGGCCCGGCCGGCTGGCACGTCCGCCCTACCGATGTGGTGCTTGAACCCATGGTGGGCGGCATGCAGCGCCTGTCCATGATCAACGAGGTGGACCCCTCCGTGTCTTGCATCCTGCAGAGTCGTTTCCTGGCCATCGAGCCCTTCAAGGAGATTGAGTACGCCGAACAGCTGCCCGACCACCTGGGCAACCCCGGCAGCGTGCTGGTCTACCAGCGTCACCGTTTCTTCCCCGAGACGGTGATTACCGCCGATGGCGTGGGGTCCGGAACCCGTATCGTCGTGGAAATCGGCCCCATGCCCGCCTCGGTCCACGAGGAGGTGCGCACCACCTGGCGTTCAACCTTCACCCGCCTGGATGACGTACTGGCCGCCCGCGCCCGCGGCGAGAGCTAAGCTCCACCGCACGGACTTCTTGAAGCAGCATCGATACAGCAAAGCGCTACGCTGACGATTGAATCGTCAGCGCAGCGCTCGCGGTATAGGGCTACTTCTCGGACCGCAGGGGCCTTGAGAGATTAGCTAATTGGCCAACTTCGCGGTGATAACGGTGCTACCGCCATCCATAGATACGCACTCGGGGGTCGCGCGGTCCACGCCGTCGCCAGGCTTCCAGTAGCAGCGCGCCGACATGACATCGCGCTCACCATTGGCTTTGTTGGTTACCTCGGCGGGATTCTGCACCACGAACTGGCGGATTAGCTCCTTGGCGAAGAGGCAATCCACCGCGCCCGAAGCCACCTGAATCGTGGCGTCGTGCTTCAGGTATCCGGTGGCCTCCAGGGTACCGCAGGTACCTCCCGCGGACTTCACATTGGAGGATGAAAGCGAGGCGGTGCTCGAGGGAGCTGAGGAGGCCCGAGCTGTCGAAGCCTGAGCCTGCCCGCCGGTCTGCGCGCTCGCGGTAGCCGTAGCACTTGCGGTCGTGATAGTGCCGGGGGTGACGGTTGCCTCCGCGGTAGCAGCCTGCACCGTTCCGGGGGTCGGGGTGGCTTCCGTGACGGTCACGGTGCGGGTGGGGCTGGGGGTGGGGGTTGCCTTCGCGCTCGTTGCGCTGTGGCTGGGGGTCGCGGTGGCGCTCGGCGAGGCCGAGGTTCCGCCTCCGCCGGAGCAGCCCGCGAGGGCGAGCAACAGCGTCGCGCCAAGGGCCGCGGGAGTGTAGCGTTTCATCCGGCGGTGCGGGTGAAGAATCTGTGCCGGTTGCATGGTGACCTTTCTGCGTCTTTGGTTCCGGGTTCCTTAACCATTCTAAAACGCCGCCTATGCGGGGGCTATGCCTCACTTCAACAAGCTATGTACGAGCGGTGGGAGGGGATCCCCGCCATTCGCGAGGAGCCCCTCCTGAGCTTATCCACAGGCAACCCCTGCGGTTGTGAGTACGGCTAGTCCTCTCTTCCGCCATCAGTCGGAATGCGCCGGGCTGTTCCTTACTTCTTCGGCAGGAAGGAGCTTAGCAGCTCTCGTTGCTCGGGGCTGAGTCGAGTCAGGCGTCCAGCGATGGAGTCCCAGAAGGCCAGCACGGTGAAGGCGCGCACGCACTCGCGGCTGTCCACCGGGGAGAGAATCGAATAGCCGATACGCACGGACGCGGCGCTCACCTTTTCCACGCGCGCACGCACGGGCACGGGCTCACCGGTATAAGGCAGCTGCGCGAGGTAGCGGATGCCGTGCTCAGCAATGAGGGCCTGAACGCCCTCGGGCACCAGGTCGAAGAGCGGGATGGGCGGGTTGGGTGCCACGGTCGGCTTCTCGCCGGAAGACGGCGGCGGGCCGAAGAGGGCCACACGGGCCTCCTCCATGATTGAGAGCATTGCAACGTTGTTGACGTGTCCGTAGGCGTCCATGTCGCCCCAGCGGGCGGGGACGTGCACGGTCAGCTCGTCGGTTGCGGCCTCGGTCGTCGTGTTGGAGGCGATAGTCGCGGAGGTGGTTTTCTGGGGGTTTTCGTGGCTTTGCATGACTTTAACTCTACTCCTTTCAGAAATACCCCGGAAAATTCACACACAAACACATATTTGCACTAAAATTTATGCTCTTCCGGAGTGTACCCATCACAAATATTGGGCCGAATTAAAATGATGAGGCCCGAAAGCTACGATGCTTTCAGGCCTCATCCAACACACAGACATTTGAACGCATACAAGATCATACGGTTCGCTACTTATCATAGACCTCTTTCGAGGGCCTGCGTTATTTTTACGGTTATATTACGGCCGAAGCCTTAATCTTCCGTATTTTTCGTTTATTGACGTTCGCGCCACAAGAGCGTCACGGAAGGGTTAGCGCCCCAGCTTTGCCGCGGTCTCGAGGGCGTGGTCGGCATCGTGCTGCGCCGCATCGTAGCCCTCTGTCGCCCGTTGTGCCTCCGCAAACGTCTGATCGTCAATCGTGTGGCTATGACGGATACGAGCGAAGTACAGCACGCTCAGCACCACAAAGTAACCCACGCCCACCACGGAGGGAATCGCGGAGCCGCGCACCCTAAAGAGCGCCACCCACACCGCGAAAAGCAACACGATACCCACGCCGGCGGTGAAGCGTCCACCCCACAGGCGGAACCCGTGCGCGGCGGGCTCAACGCGCTTGTACACAATGTAGGCGAAAAGAATCAGAACCCACACGGTCAGCGCGCACACCATAATCACAAAAATCATGGAGAGGAACGCCTCCTTGGGGCTGTACAGCGCCAGCAGAATAGCAATCACCATGCCACTGGTTGACAGCCACACGGCACGCGCAGGCACACCCGCACGGTTCACCCCCGCCAGCGGTCGAGGAGCCATACCGTCAACCGCCAGGGAATGCAACAGACGCGCACCGGCATACAGGTTCGCGTTCGCACTCGACAGGGCCGCAATCAGCACCACAAAGTTCACGAAGTGAGCCACACCGTGCACGCCCAGCTGCTCAAAAACCAGCACGAAAGGAGAGGCCTCAACCGCATCGCCCAGGCTCGAGGCCGAACGCCACGGAATCACGGCCACCACAATCAACACGGCCAGCACGTAGAAGGTCGCCAGGCGGATCATCATCGCCTTCGCGGAAGAACGCACCGAGCGGGAGGGGTCCTTCGCCTCCGCAGCCGAAATGGAAATCATCTCGATACCGCCGAAGGAGAACATCACCACGGCCAGCGACAGCCACACCGACTCCGGGCCGTTTGGCATGAAACCGCCGTCATTGAAGAGGTTTGCGGTACCCACCGCGGCGTGGCCGGGCAGACCAAAGAAAATCAGGCACAGGCCCACCAGCAGGAAGGCCACAATCGAAATCACCTTAATCGACGAGAGGAAAAACTCCAGCATGCCGAAGGACTTCACGCTCGTCAGGTTCAGCACAATCAGCGCCGCACCAAACACCGCGATACCCACCCACAGAGGCAGCTGCGGCCACCAATAACTCAGGTAGGTCGCCACCGACACGAGCTCCACACCGGCAATCAGAACCGTCGCCGTCCAGTATGCGATGCGCGTCAAGAATCCCGCGAAGGGCCCCAGGTAACGGGTTGCAATCGTGCCGAAGCCGCCGCGCACCGGGTAGCGAATCGCCATCTCACCGGTCGCCGCACCAATCACCGAAGCGAGCGCCGAACCGATAGCGTAGGTCAGAATAACCGCGGGGCCGGCCATGGCAATCGCGGTGCCCGACCCTAGAAAAAGGCCGGTGCCGAGAGCCGAACCCATCACAATCATGGTCATCTGTCCGTGGGACAGGGAACGCTTCAGGGTTCGAGACTCGGTGGTTCCCGCGGCGACGGGGCCGCGGGTGCTGTCATTGTGGGACACGGCTGTGCCTTCCTTCAATACGCCCGAAGGCGTGATGTGTGCTGTGTGCTCGCGCTACAGAAACCGCGAAGTCAAAACCACGGGTCAAAACCACGGGTCAAAACCACGGGTCAAAACCGCGGGTCGCGGGCGCGAATAATTCCATTGTACGGGTGCCAATTGGTGCATCCTGCGGCAGAAGTGGGAGCTACCGGATGCGACGGGGCGCCGCGGCTCTTACCTGCGACGCCCCACCCTATAACTTCAAACTGAGGCTAAGACTCGGCGGATCGAGCCTGCAGCTCCTCAGCCTCGTGCATAGCATCCAGGTCGGGACGCTTGAATCCACCCAGGCGACGCGAAGCGACCACGTAACCGGCAGAAATCAGCACGAAGAAGACCACGCCCACCATGATGGACTCCTGAACACCCGAGCCGTCCAGCATGAACAGGGCCACCAGGGTGCCCAGCACGCCCACCAGAGCCAAACCCGCCGTCAGGCGGCCACCCAGCACCGTGAAGGAGGAGGCATTCCCCTGGTCCTTCTTGTAGGCCTGGTAGGTCAGCAGAATCATGATCCACACAATCAGTATGCATAGGGTCACCAGAGCCATCAGCAGGGCAAAGATGTTACCAATCTTGGCCACAGCCATCACGGTTGCCACGACAACACCGGTGAAGGAAATCAGCAGGGCCGTCATCGGCACGCCCCGGGAGGTCGTGCGGGCCGCAACCGAGGGGGCCATCTTATCGGCACCCAGAGCGTGCATCAGGCGGGTTGCCGCATACAGCGAGGCGTTTGCGCCCGAAAGCGCCGCCACCAGCACCACGAAGTTCATGATGTCGGCGGCGAAGGGAATACCCATCTCGGAGAAGACCAGCACGAAAGGGGACTCGGTCAGGTCAGAGTTCTGCGCCGCCGTCTGCCACGGCACCAAGCACAGAATAATCGCCATGGACACCACGTAGAAGGTGGACAGACGCCAAATCATCGCCTTCACGCTGGAGGCCACCGAGCGGGCGGGGTCTTTCGCCTCCGCAGCGGAAAGTGAAATCATCTCGACACCGCCGAAGGAGAACATGACCACGGCCATCGAAATCCAAATCGACATGGGGCCGTTCGGCAGGAAACCGCCCTCACTAACGAGGTTCTGCACGCCCGCGGCGCCGTGATTCGGCAGACCCACAAACACCAGCAGCAGACCAATCACCATGAACACAATGACCGCGGACACCTTAATCGAGGAGAGCAAGAACTCCAACGCGCCGAAGGACTTCACGCTCACCAGGTTCAGCACCAGGATCAGCACGCCGAAGAACGTCACCGAAACCCACAGAGGAACCTGCGGGAACCAGAACGCCACGTAATGGCCCACGGCCACCAGCTCGGCACCAGCCAGAGGCACGGTGCACGCCCAATAAGCCCAACGGGTGATGTAGCCGCTAAACGGGTTCAGGTAGCGGCTCGCAATCGTTCCGAAACCGCCCTGAATCGGGTGACGCACGGACATCTCACCCGCGCAGGCGGCAATAATCGCCGCAATCATCGAACCGATTGCATAGGAAATAATCGCGCCCGGGCCCGCAATCTTAATCGCCGAGGACGAGCCCAGGAACAGGCCCGTACCCAGCGCCAGGCCCATCGCAATCATGGTCAGCTGACCGTGGGATAGGGAACGACTCAGAGAATCGCCCGACTGCTCAGAGGTATTCTCCCGCAGTGTAGACATAACATGTCGCTTTCGTTTGGAATGCTGTGTATTGAAAATGAAGTGTGAATAGGGGAAGGCCGCCCGAATAAACAATCGAGCGGCCCCGCGCATCGGCGTCCAGTGTTGGGCTAGGCCACGTGCTCCAGCTCGTGACGCTTAAACCAACCAATCACCGGGTAGCTAATAGGCATGAGGATTACCTCAACCAGGCACTTGTAGACGTAGCCGACCAGCACGTAGTTCAGGAAAGCCTCAATGGTATCGATGCCAAGCACCGGAGCCGCAATCGAACAGAAGATGACGGTGTCAACCAACTCACCAGCCAGGGTGGAAAGAATCATGCGCAGCCACAGGAAGCGGCCTTTGGTGGCCTTCTTCATGGACACCATAATCCAGGCGTTCAGGGTCTGGCCGCACAGATAACCAAGCAAAGAACCGGCGTAAATCTGCCACACAGGGCCCAGAACAGACTCAAATGCCTTCTGGTTCTCATAGAACTCCGCGGCCGGCAGATACATGATGACCAGGAAGCACACGGCAGCAAAGGCGGCAGCCACAAAGGAAGCCACGATAGCGCGGCGAGCACGCTTAAAGCCGTACACCTCGGAGAGCAGGTCACCAATCACGTAGGCCAGAGGGAAGAGGAAGAAACCACCGTCAGTCACGATAGTGTTACCAATGACGGGCAGCTCGAAGGGTAGCGGGCCAAACGCCACGCCCTTAGTCGCGCCAATATTCGAAATAATCAGGATGACGCAGGATGTAGCCAACAACAGATCAAAATAGCCGCGACGACCGGCCCACGGCACCTTCACGGTGCTCGTCTGAGCCTTCGACTCGCTAACGGGTTTAGCCATAACTCTCCCCAGGTTCTTTCTCATGCATTGTGTTTCTAGTGGTGGTTGTGTGGTGGGCGGACCACCATAAACTTCAAATGCGGCACGTGGACCGCATTCGTTGGGCTCGTCTGCCACCCAAGCCTCTCTAATAGTACCCACATACCGTGCGGCGGGCAGGTTGGGAGCCGCCAGCTCTAGAGTTCGGACGCCCGGCCGCATCGGCATCGTGCTGTCTCGAGGCGTTTCGGCGGGCGGTGAGAACTGGCATCCGACACCGCGGCTCTGCCTACAATGGAACCATGAAGAGGCTGAGCCACCGTCTGCGTCGTCCGTTGATTCACCGCAACCAGCGGCGGCTTAGCGCACACATTCCACGGTTGCATCCGCTGCTCCCCCGCGCGGCGCGGCTGGTTCGGGCGGTTGCCACGGTATTCGAGCCGCTCGTACTCGCCTCCTCGGAGGTTGTGGGTTATCGTCCTTTCTCTTACCGCGGGCGCACCATCTATTACCGCGTGGATAATCTCAACCTGCTCAGCGATTCCTCCGCCGACCGGGCCCCCGGGCTGCTCCTCTATTTCGACGGTGACCACATCTCACGCGCCGGAAGCCGTCTGCTCCGCCGTCATTCTCCCCTGCGGGCCGAGTTAGCGCGCGTAGCTGAAGATTTCAATATGCTCAGCGTGCCTATTCTGGCCCCCGGAAGCCTCAGTGACGGAACCGGCCTTTTCTCTTCTTTACTCACCATTAATTGGTGGGTGCGCGCGCGTTCGCACGGTCGGACGGTTCGGGCCCTCATCAAGGAGCTTTCGCTGGCCTACGGTCTGGACATGAGCCGCGTCTGGTTTGCCGGTTATTCCGGCGGCGCCGAGTTCCTCAGCTACGAGTTGCTCACCCGCGAACTCGGGGAGGTAACCGGTGCGGGTGCGTCCCTCATTGCTGGAGGCGGGGCTGACGGCATCCCAGCCAAGGTGCGGCAGCGTGCCCTGGAGAACCCCACCTCGCATCGCGGCTTCCTGATGAGCTGGCATGTGGGGCTACGGGATGGGCGTTCGCCCTCCGGCATGCGGTTGCGTGCGCGGAGGCTCGCCCGGTGGAAGGCTCCGCGCGGCGGGTCCGTCTGGTCCGCGCAGGTTGCGGCGCAGGAGGGTATCGCTTTCTATGAGGCGCTCGGCGCGCGCACGGCTCTGCAGGTCATTCCGGGGCGCGGGCACACGGGCTATCCTATTCCCGCGCTGGTGGCCGCGGACCTCTCCGCGGCGAAGCGTTTGGGGTATCTCTGAGCGAGATCTCTACCTGCCCTTGGCCCGCGTAGTGCGGGGTATCCGGGCTGTTCGAGGGGTTTTGCTGCATCCCCTGCGTAAAATTCGCATGGATTACGCAAATTTCTTGGTGACACATTCGACATATTCGTCATTTGATGACATTCTGCGGTAAGGTGTCACTATGCCACGTATTTCTGCAGCCACCAACGCCGCCCAGCGCGAGAACACCAAGCGCGCCATCCTCAACTCTTTCGGCGAGATTCTCTACACCCGAGGCCTGTCCGGCCTGACCATGACCGACGTCGCTAAGAACGCGGGCATCGGCCGCACCGCCGTGTACAACTACTTCGCCGACATGGGTGAGCTGCTGGTTGCCTACGCCCTGGACGAGACCGAACGCTTCCTCAAGGAGCTACGCGAAGGCCTGGAGGGTATTGAGAACCCCATCGACCAGCTGGCCGTGTACATTCGCCTGCAGATTAACGACCTGGCGCGCCGCCACCTGCCCCCGGGCCCGGCCATGCGCTCCATGCTTTCCCCCGAGTCGTATGCGAAGCTCGGCAAGCACGTGCAGGAGCTGCAGATGGTTCTGGCAAACATTCTTTCGGCAGCCATCGCCGAGAAGTACATTCCGCAGAACGATATCCGCGAACTGGCAATGCTGGTGCACGGCTCGCTGTCTTCGAGCGCGGGACGCACCGAGGATGCACCGGACGAACAGGCCCGAGAGCGCCAGATTCTTAACACGATTCGCTTCATTCAGATGGGCCTGGGTGCCCGCTTCAACGCCGAGGGCAACCCGGTGCGTCTGGATTCTGAGGAGCTCGTGCCTCAGCTGGCCCCCGTACAGAACGAATCCGACCGGATGGGTGCCGCGTAGGCTTCCTGCCACCGTGGTGGCGTGTTCGGCGGCGCTCCGCCGGGCAGATATACGTTAAAACTTTAAAATGCAGGTGCCGAGCCGTTCTAAGAGCGGCTCGGCACCTGCATTTTTACGATTTTGTGCGCAATCGCGCGGACTGGGCGCGGAAAGCCGCCCGGTGTCGCCTAGTTGCGAGCCTCGGGTAGCAGGGCCGGGGAGATGGAGTCCAGGTCGAGCACCCGCGCGTACATGACGGCGCGGCGGTGCAGGGCGTTGCGGAGCGCGCGGTGCACGCCGTCCTCCAGGTAGAGTTCGCCGCCCCACTTGACCACGTGCGGGAAGAGGTCACCGTAGAAGGTGGAGTCCTCGGCCAGGAGCGTTTCAAGGTTGAGGGTCTTCTGAGTGGTGATGAGGGTGTCGAGGCGCACCTGCTGCGGCGCGATACTGCCCCAGTCGGCGTGGGTCATGCCGTGCTGGGGGTAGGGGCGGCTGTCGCCTACTTTTTTGAAGATCATGGTGGTGCTTTCTGCAGGTATGTGAACGCCCGGCGGCGCGGACCTGTTAGGATTCTGAGGAAATAGTAGCAAGGGCGCAAAAAATCCCCGGCCTTAGAATCTAAGACCGGGGATCGGTGGCGGAGGATGGGGGATTTGAACCCCCGAGGGCTGTTAACCCAACACGCGTTCCAGGCGTGCGCCATAGGCCGCTAGGCGAATCCTCCAGCTACGTTCCCTGCGCATTGCGTAGGTAACGAATAAAACTTTACTACAGATTGATGATGCCACGCAAGCCTAGCGGGGAAAAAGTAATAGAAAGCACACTATAGTTGGGTTTGGCGGGTGCACGCTCGCAGGAGAAAGACCTATTTTGAGGTATAGAAAAACCTCCTACGCAACCGCTGAGGATCCGGATTCTGAGCGAGCGAACTGAGGCGCAGGATTCCGAGCGCGCGAGGCAATAAATCATGCGCCGAAGCCGCCGAGCCCTAACGAGGCGGAATCCTGGGTTGAAGCCGTCGAACGACAGTGAGACGGGCATGACGGGTGCAAGCTACCCAGGTACCTGTTTTTGGGTAAAAAAGACCTCCTACGCACCCGTCATAGCTCGAATACCCTTGCTACCTTCCGGTCCTGGGGGAGTTTTCCAAGATAACGCCACGTAAGAGGCAAGAACCAGTGTACCGGATTTTTGACGCATTGGGAACTTGGGGTGAGCGTGCGGGGGTTGCGGACCGGCGCATGCTCGCGGCACACCGTCGCGCGCCCTTGAGCAGGACCTGGGCAAACACTACGCCCACGCCTCCGGAGAGGTTCGCCAAACGGTGACGGCGGGCCGCTCGGGCGCGGGGTAAAGCGTCTAAAATGGTAGCGATTGTCCTATCCGCATCCCCGAGCTTAAGAGGTTGCCGTGAGCACTGCCCTTTATCGTCGTTACCGTCCCGAGACCTTCGCCGAGGTCATCGGGCAGGAGCAGGTTACTGTGCCCCTCATGACGGCTCTGGAGAAGAACCGCGTCAACCACGCCTACCTTTTCTCCGGACCGCGCGGCTGCGGTAAGACCACCTCGGCCCGTATTCTGGCGCGATGCCTGAACTGCGCGCAGGGCCCGACCCCCACCCCGTGTGGCGTATGCGATTCGTGCCGTGAGCTTTCGCGTGACGGCGGCGGCTCCCTCGACGTGATTGAGATGGATGCGGCGAGCCACGGCGGCGTGGATCACGCCCGTGACCTGCGCGAGCGCGCGACCCTGGCGCCGGTGCGTGACCGCTACAAGATTTTCATTATTGACGAGGCCCACATGGTCACCCGCGAGGGCTTTAACGCCCTGCTGAAGATTGTGGAGGAGCCGCCGGAGCACGTGAAGTTCATCTTCGCGACGACCGAGCCGAATAAGGTGCTGGGCACGATTCGTTCGCGTACCCACCACTACCCGTTCCGTCTGGTGCCGCCGGAGGTTCTTTTGCCGTACCTGCAGAGCCTGTGCGATCAGGAGCAGGTGGCGGTGGAGCCGGGCGTGTTGCAGCTGGTGATTCGTGCCGGCGGCGGGTCGGTGCGTGATTCGCTCTCGATTCTTGATCAGCTGATGGCTGGCGCGTCCTCCGAGAAGGGCATTGAGTACAACCTCGCGGTAGCCCTGCTGGGTTATACCCATGCGCAGCTTCTGGATGAGGTTGTGGAGGCGCTGGGCGCCAAGGAGGCGTCCACGCTGTTTGGCGCGGTGTCTCGCGTGGTGGCGACCGGTCAGGATCCTCGCCGTTTTGTGGAGGATCTGCTGGAGCGTCTGCGCGATTTGATTGTGGTGAAGGCTGTCCCACAATCGGCCGCGCAGATTCTGCAGGGTGTTCCGCAGGATCAGCTGGACCGCCTGGCCGTTCAGGCTCAGGCGCTGAGCGAGCGCGAGCTGACCCTGGCGGCGGGAACCGTGAACGATGCACTGAACGGCATGACGGGCGCGTCGAACCCGCAGCTTCAGCTGGAGCTGTTGTGCGCCCGCCTGCTTCTGCCGGCGGCTGAGGGCTCGGCGAACGGCGCGGAGATTGCGGCGCTGGCTTCGCGCCTTCAGGTGTTGGAGCGTCGTGTGGCTTCTGGTGCTGCTGGTTCTGCCCCGGCGAGCGTGCAGGTCGGTTCTCAGGCCCCGGCAAGCATGTCGGCTGCGCGTGCGGCGGGCATGGCGGCGGCGGGCATGGCTCCTAAGACCCAGGCACCTAATACCCAGGTTCTTGCTTCTAGCGCGCCTGTTCAGGAGGCGGCTACCCCGCAGGCAGGTTCGCAGCAGGGCGGTACCCAGCAGGCTGGCGCGGGTGCGCCCCCGCTGGCTGGTGCGCCGCTTAGCTCTGCGCCCCTGGCACCGGCGGCGCAGGCACCTGTAGCTCAGGAGACCGCATCTCAAGCTCCGGCCACTCAGACTCCCGCGCCCCTGGCCTCTCCTGCTCAGGCTGGTGCTCCCCTGGCGGACACCGCCCCGGCGGCGGCACCGAACGCCTCGGCTCCTGCTGCATCCGCCCCGGTTGCTGCGACCCCTCCCGCCCCTTTGAAGCTTAATCCAAATGATCCGCTGGCGGCGGTTCAGGGCAATTGGCGTGCCATCCTTAACCGAATGAGCGTTCCAGGTTCCGCGGAGCAGCTGGCGCAGGTTTACCCCGCCCGCTTGGAGGGCACAGTGCTCTACGTGCGTGCCGATATTGCAACCCTGCGCGCGGTCAAGGGCTACGTCCCCGAGCTGACCGCTCGCGTAGGCGAGTTCCTGCGCGGCCCCGTGACGATTCACGCCGAGGTCGTCAAGCCCGGCGAGCCCCTCAAGCCGGGCGCCCCGACACCCCAGCAGGCGGCTCAGCCCGTCGCACCGGCTCCCCAGCAGCCCGCCGCACCCCTGGCGGAAGGCCCCCGCGGCGGTGAGGATGCGTGGCGTCGCCACGGTCAGCCGGTGAACGATGCCGCGGCTCCGGCGTCCACCAGCGTGGATGCCCCCCTGGGTGCGTGGGAGGTTGCCCCAATCCCGCAGAGCGCCCCCGAGGATGCACCTCAGCAGCCTGCACCGCAGGCACCGGCTGGTCCGCTTGCCCCTGAGCCCCCGGTTGCTCCGCAGGTTCCGGCGGGCGGCTTTGGCGAGCGCGATTCCTTCGCGGCCTCCGGCAGCGGGGTTCCGCAGCAGGAGAGCGCCCCAGATCCCCAGTATGCCCCGGAGCCCCAGTTCGCGCAGGAGCCTCCTCACGCAGAGGAACCTCCGTATGGACAGGAGCCCCCTTTTGAGGATGAGCCTGCCTACGCTGAACCAGTTGAGGTACCCGCTGCGCCTGCAACGCCTGCTGAGCCTGTAGCTCCGGCTGGTCCGCTTGCTGCTCCGGTTGAGCCTGCTGGCCCCCTCGCGCCGGCTGGTCCGTTGGCAGAGGTACCGCAGACCGCTCCGGCTGCTAATGCTCCGGTGGCTGAGGAAAAGCCCGCAGCGCAGGCTTCTAACGCAACTGCAGCGCCGACTCCTAGCGCACCAGCGGCACCGGCTCGCCCGGCACGCGCCGCATCCGATGAGGACTACATCTCCGAGGACGACGAGAAGGTCGAAAACAGCACCTTCATCGGCCTGCGAGCCATCGAGAAGATTATCGGCGGCACCGTCATTGACGAGCGCCCCCTCCACCAGGGTTAAATCCCTCGAGGCATGTGGCTCCGTCCCGCCGTGCCGATGAGCCGCCCTATGCGCCCAACGTACCCGCCGGCGCCGAGAATGACAGGAATTTTCGGCGTCGGCGGGCATTTTTCTGCCCGAATCCCCGTTAAGCTATCAGGGGGTTGGGCCACGCTGGTTCCGAACCGGCCCCAACGCGGAGTATCCTGGACACTCACCGCGGACCACGGCAGATTGGAGAAGCATGTACGAGGGTGCAGTACAAAACCTCATTGACGAGCTCGGACGCCTCCCCGGCGTGGGCCCCAAGTCGGCTCAGCGCATCGCTTTTCACATTCTGAACGCTGACGCCGCCGATATGGCGCGCCTGGCCAACGCGATTTCCACGGTGAAGACCAGCGTGAGCTTCTGCGAGGAGTGCGGCAACGTCTCCGAGACGAAGCTGTGCTCGATTTGCCGTGACGAGCGCCGCGACCCGTCGGTGCTGTGCGTGGTCGAGGAGTCCAAGGACGTCGTGGCGATTGAACGCACCCGTTCCTTCACCGGCCGCTACCACGTGCTTGGCGGGGCCATTAACCCACTGGCAGGCGTGGGCCCGGAGCAGTTGCGCATCCGCGAGCTGGTCTCGCGCCTGGCCGACGAGCGCATCCAGGAGATTATTCTGGCCATGGACCCGAACCTTGAGGGTGAGGCGACCGCAACCTACCTTTCGCGCATGCTCGTGCCGCTGGGTGTGCGCCTGTCACGCCTGGCGTCGGGTCTACCGGTGGGCGGCGACCTGGAGTATGCCGACGAAATTACCCTGGGTCGCGCACTGGAGGGCCGCCGCGTGATTAGCGAGGGCACCGCCGCGGTTCACACCGCCGCCGAGGACTTTAAGCGGGCTAACCGCGAGGAGGAGCGGGAGCGCGAGCAGGCCGCAGTAGTGCGCGCCGAGGAGGCGAAGCAGAGCCGCCGCCGCTGGAGCTCCAGCATGTTCGACGACCTGGATGCCCCGGCCGCCCCCGCAGGTGAGGCCCCCGCGACCGCCGGCGTGCAGGCCACGGTGGATGAGCAGCTCATCGAGCGGGTCTTGCAGGAGGGTGGGGAGGCCCCGGCCGCCGAAAACGGCGAGGCTGAGGCACCCGAGACCGAACCAGTCGCCAAGGAACCCACCGCGAAGAACGCCGAAACGGCCGAAACCCCTGAGACATCCGAAAGCCCCGAAGCTCTCAGGGATTCTGCCGCTTCCGAGGGCTCCGCTGCCTCCGAGAGCCCCGAAGAGTCCGAGGAGGCGCACGAGGTGTTCCGTAGCGCCGACTACGAGGAGCGCATCCGCTCGATTCAGAACGCCCCGTTGCGCACCCCGAAGCCGGATGTTCCGCCGCTGCCGGGCGTGACCTATGTGAACCCGTGGACTTAGCTTTCCGGTCCCGCCGCGCCCCACGTAACATTCGGTAATATTCCACGAGTCAATACATACGGCTGGCAAGTTAGCCGCCCGGCCTGAACGCCGTCTACTATAAATGAGGAGCCGGCGTCTGCCGGTAGCACACAAAGTAACTGACCTGGAGATATCTATGAGCCTGATCGTCCAAAAGTTCGGCGGTTCCTCCGTAGCGGATGCGGAGGGCGTCAAGCGCGTTGCCCGCCGCGTCGTGGACACTCAGAAGGCAGGTAACGATGTGGTCGTCGTGGTGTCCGCTATGGGTGACACCACCGATGAGCTGCTCGACCTTGCCGCAGAGGTCACCAGCAATGTCACTCCTTCCCGTGAGCTGGACATGCTGCTGACTGCCGGTGAACGCATTTCGACTGCCATCCTGTCGATGGCTATTAACGACCTGGGCGCTAAGGCCCAGTCTTTCACTGGTTCTCAGGCTGGCATGATTACCGATGGCGTGCACGGTTCTGCACGTCTGGTTGAGGTCAAGCCGGAGCGTATCCGTGAGTCGATTGAGGCTGGCAATATTGCGATTGTGGCCGGTTTCCAGGGTGTTCACCGTCAGAGCGGCGATATTACTACTCTGGGCCGCGGCGGTTCTGATACGACCGCTGTTGCACTGGCTGCCGCTCTGAACGCTGATGTGTGCGAGATTTACTCGGATGTGGACGGCGTGTTCACTGCCGACCCGCGCATCGTACCGACCGCGCATAAACTGGACACTGTCACCAGTGAGGAGATGCTGGAGATGGCGGCTAATGGTGCGAAGATTCTGCACCTGCGCAGTGTCGAGTATGCTCGCCGTTTTAATTTGAAGCTTCACGTGCGTTCGTCCTTCTCGAACCTTGAAGGCACTATTGTGGTTCCGGAGGACTCCGCGGAACTGACCCCCATCCATTTGAAGGAGATTCCCTTGGAACAGCCCTTGATTTCTGGTGTTGCACATGACCGTAGCCAGGCAAAGATTACTGTTGTTGGTGTTCCGGATGTTCCCGGTTCGGCAGCGAAGGTATTTGGCTTGCTGAACGAGGCGAAGGTGAATCTGGACATGATTGTTCAGAATGTGCCGACTGACCGCCCCGGCGTGACTGATATTTCCTTCACTTTGGACCAGGCTCAGGGCGATGCTGCTTTGAAGGCGTTGCAGGATGCGAAGGCTGAGCTGGGTTTCCAGGAGGTTATTTACAACGAGTCGGTCGGTAAGCTCTCACTGGTTGGTGCGGGTATGAAGACCAACCCGGGTGTTTCGTTCACTTTCTTTGAGGCCCTGTCGAACGCTGGCGTGAATATTGACATGATTTCGACGTCTGAGATTCGTATTTCGGTGATTACTGATTTGAACAAGCTGGATGAGGCTGTTCGCGCGGTACACACTGCGTTCGGTCTGGATGCCGAGGGTGAGGCTACTGTTTACGGTGGTACTGGCCGCTAGGGTTTAGCTCGTTTGTGAGCTGCACGCTTCAGTAAGGGGCGGCGCTGGTTTGGTCCGGCGCCGCCCCTCCCCTTTTCTGTTTACAGGTGAAATAACTAAAACACTTTACAGTTATTTCAGATAAGGGTAGGGTTGTATCAACCGTGAATGAGCCTCTCACCGAATGATATACCCCCATCGACGTGGCATCTTCGGACGTTGGCTCTGCCGGCAACAGCACCAAGGAGAAGATAATGACCGCCACCCTAACCAGCCCTCTGAAGGAAGATACCCTCAATCAGGCTCGCGCAGAGGCACGGGAGATCCTCAAAAACTCTGAAAAAACCACCCTTGAGGTGACCGTTTCGGATCGAGAAAGCCAGCAGCTTGGCGATGCCCTCAACCAGGTCATGCAGCACGTCCTGCATGCCCTGGCTAACGGGCAAAGTATCGATGTTCAGGTTGTCCCTCACGATTTGACGACGACGGTTGCAGCGCAGCGTATCGGTATTTCACGCCCGACACTCATGAAGGCTATTCGCTCTGGTGACCTCCCGGCGCATAAGGTGGGTAGCCACTTCCGTATCCGTACCGATGATGCTGATGCTTTCCGTAAGGGACTTCTCAAGAAGACCATTGCTCAGAAGGAGCAAGCTCTCAAAAAGCTCTGGGAACTCGAGGATGAACACGGTCTTGCTGACACCCTCGGAGGGCCCGCATTGTAGCGTCCAAATACTCTGTTCTGCTGGATACAAATATTCTGATGTCTAAAACTCTTCGGGATTGGATTTTATTGTTGGCGGTGAAGAGTGAATACAAGTTCTTTACGCCTCACGTCTCCAGTGGAGTTATGGATGAATTTGGCTACCACGTTCGTCGAGCCAATCCAGCAATAAGCGACGCCGTCCTTGAAAACTGGAAGCAACAAATCATCAGGTCCTGCGTCTCATGCATCTCCGGGTTTCCTGTTGAAGCTCCTGTTTCCTTCCCCGATACGGACGATCTTCACGTGCATGCCGCCGCCCAACACGGCGGCATGCACGCATTAGTCACTGATGACCGTAAGCTGCTCGATTATGCTTCCACGGAAGAAGCTCAGAATATTCAAAATTATGAGACGCTCAGCGCGGATGATTTTCTGATGCAGCTCACCGAATACGCTCATCCCTCCTTATTTGCGGAGGTCTACCTTTTCCAGGAATCTTATGCTCGCTCTAAGGGATTCACGGAGATTGATATTCCGCGGTCACTTGAACGAGCAGGAACGGGTCAATTTGCCCGTTATCTTAGGACTGTAGTGATCAATAGCCCACAGTTTGCCGATTTTGAACGTGAGTTTTACGCGCCATCTTCCGGTGAGTAGAATCCACTCCCTACCTTGTCACAGCATCGTTTAGGCTAGAAGAATGACTACTCTTCAGACGACGCTTCGAGTGATGGATGCCCATAAATGGCGTGCCGCCGCGGCCGCCCACGAGGTGCGTGCCGGCCGCTACGCCGACCCGTTTGCGCAGCGTCGCGCCCGCCACGAAGTGCACCCTGTGGAGGATTTCCTCTTCACCTACTACACGCTCAAGCCCGGCCAGTTCAAGCGCTGGCACCCCGGCGCCGGCGTCATTCTGCTGGATGCGCCCGAGCGCACCTCCTGGCGTTTCTACCGGCACGCAACCGAGCAGGAGCTCCTTGAGGCTGGTTGCACTCCCGAGGTTGCGCGCGCCCAGGCGGATGCGGCCTCCGCCGTCACCGTAGACGTCACCGATTTTGTGGAGCGCCGCGCAACCGCCCTCGCCTTCACCCACGAGATCCTGCGCAATACGGCCGCGAAGAAGGGTCAATTCGGCTGCTTCGGCATGCACGAGTGGGCGATGGCGTACAAGTCCGTGGAGAACAACATCCGCCACGACTACCTGGAGTTGCGCCTGGGTGCGGAGGGCACGGACCGCGTGGTGGAGGAGCACCGCATCCGCTGCTCGCATTTTGATGCATTCCGTTTCTTCATGCCGCAGGCTGCACCGATGAATGAGCTGCAGCCGACCCGTGAGACGCAGCGCATCCTGGAGCAGCCGGCGTGCCTGCACGCGAACATGGACGTGTACAAGTGGGCGTATAAGCTGCTGCCGCTGGTTGATTCTGCGCTGGTCATGGATTGCTTCGATCTGGCCTGGGAAGCGCGTGAGCTGGATATGCGCGCGGCCCCCTACGAGATTCGTGCGTGGGGCTACGAGCCGATTCCCGTGGAGACGGCCGAGGGCAAGGCGGAGTATGTGCGTATTCAGCGTGAGCTGTCGGAGCGTTCGATTGGTCTGCGCGAGCGTCTGCTGGAGGTGTGCGCACGCTATCTTCCGCCCCTCGAGGCGTAAAAGACGTGATTCGAGCCTCTTAGGGTATCCACCAACCGGGCGTATACCCCCGTTACGGTCGTTAGTACGGTAAGATGAGATACGGCTCATATAGAACCCACGCACCCAAGGAGTGCCCACACATGGCCCGTATTGTTGTTGATGTTATGCTCAAGCCCGAAATTCTTGACCCGCAGGGTAAGGCTATTTCTCACGAGCTGCCCCGTATCGGTGTTGATTCCTTCGTGGACGTCCGCCAGGGCAAGCGCTTCGAGCTGACCGTCGAGGGTGAGGCTACTGAGGAGCACCTCGCAGCTGCTCGTAAGGCTGCTGAGGAGTTGCTGTCCAACCCCGTGATTGAAGACGTCGTGAACGTTTCGGTTCTGGAGGACTAATACACATGGCAGAATCTCTCGCACCGACTGAAGTCCCCCTGGTTGGTGACTTCTCCACTTCCGCCCCGAACCCCGCTTTCGCTGATGCACGCGTTGGCGTGGTGACTTTCCCCGGCACCCTGGACGACCGTGACGCCGCCCGCGCTATCCGCCTGGCTGGCGGTACCGTGGTCGAGCTGTGGCACGACGACTCCGACCTGAAGAACGTTGACGCCGTGGTGATTCCCGGCGGTTTCTCCTACGGTGACTACCTGCGTGCCGGCGCTATTGCTGCGAAGGCTCCCGTAATGCATTCGGTGATTGATGCCGCTAACGCTTCGGGCACCTCCGGTTCTGCCCCTCTGCCCGTGCTGGGTATCTGCAATGGTTTCCAGATTCTGACTGAGTCTCACCTGCTACCCGGTTCGATGATTAAGAACGATCACCGCAAGTTCATTTGCCGCGACCAGACTCTGCGTATTGAGAACAACACCACCTCCTGGACCAGCAACTATGCTGCCGGCCAGGAGATTGTTGTTCCTCTGAAGAACCAGGACGGCCAGTACGTTGCTGATGCGAAGACCCTGGAGGCGCTGGAGGCTGAGGGCCGCGTGGTGTTCCGCTACGTTGGGTTCAACCCGAACGGTTCCCGTAACGATATTGCCGGTATCACCAACGAGCGCGGTAACGTGGTCGGCCTGATGCCGCACCCGGAGCACGCTACGGAGCCGGGCTTCGGTCCTTCGTCCTCCGGTTTCGGTTCGGTGTCCCTGCGCGGTGGCGCCGATGGTATTGGCGTGTTCACCTCGGTTCTTTCTAACCTGATTAACGCCCGCTAACGCACGACAAGGATTCTAAGAAGTTATGAGCGAAAAGCAGTTTAACCTCGACACCGTCGAGCATGCGGCAGCTACCCCGGACACCGAACTCCCCTGGGCCGAGCTGGGCCTAAAGGAGAACGAGTTCGAGGAGATTAAGGAGATTCTGGGTCGCCGCCCCACCGCGGCTGAGCTGGCAATGTACTCGGTCATGTGGTCCGAGCACTGCTCCTACAAGTCTTCTAAGGTTCATCTGAAGCAGTTCGGTGCGAAGGTCACCGAAGAGATGAAGAAGGACCTGATGGTCGGTATCGGTGAGAACGCCGGCGTGACCGACATTGGTGACGGCTGGGCTGTTACCTTCAAGATTGAGTCCCACAACCACCCCTCGTATGTGGAGCCCTACCAGGGTGCCGCTACCGGCGTGGGCGGTATTGTGCGTGACATTATTTCGATGGGTGCCCGCCCGATTGCGGTGATGGATCCGTTGCGTTTCGGCGCGATTGATCACCCCGACACCGCTCGCGTGGTTGGCGGCGTGGTTGCCGGTATCGGTGGCTACGGTAACTCCCTGGGCCTGCCGAACATCGGTGGCGAGGTCGAGTTCGATTCCTGCTACCAGGCAAACCCGCTGGTCAACGCGCTGGCTGTGGGCATCATGCGTCACGAGGACATCCGCCTGGCAAACGCATCGGGCGTGGGCAACAAGGTTGTCCTCTTCGGTGCGCGCACCGGTGGCGACGGCATCGGCGGTGCGTCGGTGCTGGCTTCGGAGTCTTTCGATGACACCAAGCCCTCGAAGCGTCCTGCTGTTCAGGTGGGCGACCCCTTCGCTGAGAAGGTTCTGATTGAGTGCTGCCTGGAGCTGTTCAAGGGCTCCGTGGTTGAGGGTATTCAGGACCTGGGCGCAGCGGGTATTTCCTGCGCAACCAGCGAGCTGGCTTCTAACGGTGAGGGCGGCATGCACGTCGACCTGACCAAGGTTCTGCTGCGTGACCCCACCCTGACTCCGGGTGAGATTCTGATGTCTGAGTCTCAGGAACGCATGATGGCGGTTGTCTCCCCCGAGAACGTGGAGCGCTTCGAGGCCATCATGAACAAGTGGGGCGTGGAGTACTCTTTCCTCGGTGAGGTGACCGACTCCGGCCGCCTGGTCATCGAATGGGACGGCGAGGTCATCGTGGATGTTGATCCCCGCACCGTCGCACACGACGGCCCGACCTACGAGCGCCCCTACGCTCGTCCCGAGTGGCAGGATGACGTGCAGGCTAACCACTTCACCGGTTCAGTTGCCGACGATTTCCGCC
The DNA here is from genome assembly GCF_901875305.1 of Rothia mucilaginosa. Classification (GTDB taxonomy): domain Bacteria; phylum Actinomycetota; class Actinomycetes; order Actinomycetales; family Micrococcaceae; genus Rothia. Next base: position 230,141 of record NZ_CABFLY010000004.1, on the reverse strand, counting down.
CGCGCGGTGAGGAGCTTGGCGAGGCAATCAAGGCCTTCATGGCATCCCCGAACATGTGCTCCAAGTCCTGGATTACCAACCAGTACGACCGCTACGTGCAGGGCAACACCGCCCTGTCCATGCCGGATGACGGCGGCGTGGTGCGTGTGGACGAGAACACCAACCTCGGTGTTGCTCTGGCCACCGACGCATCCGCACGTTTCACCTACCTGGATCCGTACGAGGGTGCACGTGCCTCCCTGGCTGAGGCATACCGCAACGTGGCTACCGTTGGTGCGCGCCCCGTGGCCGTGTCTGACTGCCTGAACTTCGGTTCCCCCGAGGACCCGGACGTCATGTGGCAGTTCGCCGAGGCTGTTCGTGGCCTGGCTGATGGTTGCATGGAGCTGGGTGTTCCGGTGACCGGCGGTAACGTGTCCCTGTACAACCAGACCGGTGGTAAGGCCATCAACCCGACTCCCGTGGTCGCGATGATGGGCGTGATGGATGATGTCACTCGCCGCACCCCGTCGGGTTGGGCTCCTGAGCATGATGGCCAGGCTATCTACCTGCTGGGCACCACCCGCGATGAGCTGGATGGTTCCGAGTGGGCTCGTTTCAAGGGTCATCTGGGCGGTCTGCCTCCGAAGGTTGATTTGGCTCTGGAGCGTCAGCTGGGTGACATGCTGGTGAACATGTCTCGTGACGGCATGATTGATGCCGCTCACGACGTGTCTGCCGGTGGTCTGGCTGCCGCTCTGGTGGAGGCTTGCTTGCGCTTCAACACCGGTGCCCGCATTGGCCTGGGCGAGGTTGCTGAGCGCGACGGTCTGGACCTGTTCACCCTGCTGTTCTCGGAGTCGCTGGGCCGCGTTGTGGTTTCGGTTCCGCGTTCGGAAGAGGTGCGCTTCAAGGATATGTGCACCGCTCGCCAGTTCCCCTTCGCCCGTATCGGTGTGGTGGATGCTGCGTCGAACGCTCTGGACTTCCAGGACGAGGTGTCCATCAACCTGGACGAGCTGCGTGCAGCTCACGAAGGCACCATGGCTGCTCACTTCGGTGAGGTTGCTAAGGGCTAACACCTAAGACGGTTATCGCTTGAGAGGGGCAGATGCTTGCGAAGGCATCTGCCCCTTTTAGTGCGCTTAGGGGTTGGTAGGTTGAGCATAGGGGCACTTATGCTTTCCACCTCAAAATATGCCAATATTCGCATGTATTAAATCTCTGTTCTGGAATGACTGTAACTATCAGCTCATTACGGGGCAAAGATTATCTTTATCCCCTTCTGCACGGATACACTGAGAGGTAGTGTCCGCAATGCTGAACTCTATTCAGTTCTGCATTCCACCCATTCGAGAAAGAGACCCCTGCATGGACCCTCAGCAGCCTCACGAGCGGAGAAACGCGAGCGCTGCCGCCGGATACGTTCCCGAGTACTCCGAAGCGGCGCATAGCGGCTCCTTTGACATCGCCCAGCACGGCCTCAGCAGTGACGACGTTGCACGCCTGACAGCTGAGGGTAAGGTCAATACCCAGAACACGAAGTCTTCTCGCACGCTGTGGAGCATTATGCGTGCGCACCTTTTCACGGTCTTTAACCTGGTTCTGGGCCTCTGTGGTGCCGTGGTGATTGCCTACCAGCGTTGGGCGGATCTTCTCTTCTTGGGTGCTGTGATTGCCAATATCGTGATTGGTTTTGTGCAGGAGTACAAGGCCAAGCTGGAGCTGGATCGCATCTCCCTGCTGGACCGTTCCCCCGCGACCGCTGTGCGCGACGGCAAGACCGTTGAGGTTCCTATGGAGCAGTTGGTGGAGGGCGACGTGGTGGTCCTCAAGCGCGGCGATCAGGTACCTGCTGATGCCGTGGTGCTTACCTCCGATTCGTTGGAGTTGGACGAATCTCTGCTGACCGGTGAGAACGATCCGATTGCGAAGCACCCGGGCGATATGGTGCTCTCGGCTTCGAGCGTGCTCGGCGGTACCGGTCGCGTGTTGCTCTCTCACGTGGGTGCTAATTCTCGTGCAAGCAAGATCTCTGATGAGGCGCGCCAGTTCTCGCGCATCCAGTCTGAGTTGCGTGATGCGCTGAACCTGGTGGTCCGCTGGATTACGGTTGGTCTTGCGGTCATTATTCCGGTGGTGCTGTGGGGTCAGATTCGCGCCGCCGGTGGCTTGGAGACCGTGCAGCAGAACCACCTGTGGGAACAGGTTTCTATTGCTGTGGTTTCTTCGGTGGCTTCGATGATTCCGCAGGGTCTGGCGCTGATGACCACTCTGGCCTTCGCGGCGGCGGCCGTGGCTCTGGGCCGCAAGCACAATATTCTGGTGCAGGAGCAGCCTGCGGTTGAGGTGCTGGCTCGTGTTGATGTGGTCTGCTTCGATAAGACCGGTACCCTGACCGAGGGTGGCGTGATTTTTGATTCGGTGCGCCCCCTGACCACGGACGCGGTGGCTGAGGGCCCCGGCGCCGACTCTGCCGAGCACACTTCCTGGCGTGCTTCTCTGCCGGCGGGTTGGAACGAGGCGCTGTCGTGGTTCGGTCACGATGAGAACGCGAACCCGACCGCAGCCGCGCTGACCGGTGGTTTCCCGCAGGCGTCTTCGGCTACTGTGAGCGGTATTGTTCCGTTCTCTTCGGCTCTGCGTTTTAGCGCAATTGAGTTTAAGGATTCGGGTGCGTGGCTTCTGGGTGCTCCGGAGGCGCTTCTCGCCAAGGGTAGCGCTGAGCGCGAGCGTGCCGCTGAGCTAGCGGCTTTGGGTCTGCGCACGATGGTTTTGGCTCATGCTTCTGCTGTGATTCGTAATGAGAAGGGTGAGCCCGTCCAGAAGATTCCGGCGGACGTCTCCCCGGTTCTGTTCGTGATTTTCCGTGAGAACGTGCGTGCGGACGCCCCGGAGATTGTGGAGTACTTCCACCGTCAGGGTGTGACGTTGAAGGTCTTCTCGGGTGATAACCCGTTCACTGTGGCTGCGGCTGCGAAGACTGCGGGCATGGATACTTCTGCGGGTGCGGTCGATGCATCTACTCTGCCTGAGGACGGTCCGGAGCTTACTGAGGCTGCCGCGACCCACAATATTTTTGGCCGTGTCTCGCCTGAGCAGAAGAAGAACATGGTGATTGCGTTGAAGGAGCGCGGTCACGTGGTGGCGATGACCGGTGACGGTATTAATGACGCGTTGGCTCTCAAGCATGCCAGCTTGGGTATTGCGATGGGTAATGCTGCCCCGGCGACGAAGGCGGTTTCGCGCCTGGTGCTGTTGGATGGCAAGTTCTCCTCGCTACCTGCTGCGCTGGAGCAGGGCCGCCAGGTCATTACGAACATTGAGATGGTGGCGAACCTGTTCCTGACGAAGACCGGTTTTGCGATTCTTCTGGGTGTTCTATTCAGCCTCTTCGGTTTGACCTTCCCGTTCTTGCCGCGTCAGTACTCGACGGCTGACTTCTTGATTGTGGGCGCGTCGTCCTTCGCACTGACTCTGTTGCCGAACTCACGCCGTTACGTGCCGGGCTTCTTGCGCCGCGTGCTGAACTACACGGTTCCGAACTCGGTGATTGTGGTGGCTATGCTACTTCTGGTGACGGCCGCTTCGCTGTGGATGCACATCGGTGATATCCGCCAGGTGCAGACGGCTTCGTTCGTTACCCTGGTCATGATGGGCCTGTGGAACCTAGCTGCGGTGGCCCGCCCGCTGAACCGTGCCCGCGTGTTGCTCTTCGGTGCGTTGTTGGCGGTGTTCTTCGCGGCATTGTTCGTACCGGTTCTGGTGGAGTACCACCAGTTCACTGAGGTAGCTCCGCATCTGCTGTGGACTGCGGTTGGTGCTGGCGTCCTGGGTGCGGCTCTGATTGAGGTGAATGCGCATCGCAACCGCCGCTGGCAGAAGCGCCACTACCCCGATCTTGAGGTGGCGTCGCTGAGCTTCGTTCCGAAGAAGGCCACGAAGTAGTTCGTTGCCTTTGGCCGGGGTTAGCCCCGGTTGGGACTTTTTCAGAGGGCCCCGTATCCTCGCTTTGAGGATGCGGGGCCTTTCTGTGTACTGTATCTCTGCTTATTGGGAGGGATTATTGGGCGGGACTCCGTCCATGTGTAGAAATTTTTAACAGCTTCTGAGAGTTTTCTGGGTCCATCTTGCCCTAAACCTGGGAAAACCCTTAAAGTTACAGGGAACTATTGAGAGAGGGCTGTTCCTCTCTTGACAGGATTGTTACTGGATTGGCAGGCAAGACCTGAGTGGCTCAACACCATAGCGGTAATGTAGCTTCCGGCGCGTAGCCGGTGGCCACGTTGCATCGCTGTACCCGTGCGGGGTGTCCGTCCCGACCGTCGGTTGAGAGTACTCGGGTCTTTTGTGTTTTTTGGAGTTTTTCCGCGTGTTGCGCGGCTGTTTCTCTTGGACCGCCTGGCCGTCTGGTTTGTATCCTGCGCATAGACTTTGACCGTATATCTAAGGAAGTATCGTGAACAACCGCGAACTTGGCAAGAAGATTCTTGAGGGCCTGGGTGGCCCTGAGAACGTCTCGCACATGACGCACTGCGCGACCCGCCTTCGTGTTACTCCTGTGTCTAATGACGCAGTGCAGAACGAGAAGATTAAGTCCCTGCCCGGCGTGCTCACCGTGATTGAGCAGTCCGGTCAGACTCAGGTGGTGCTGGGTGACCGCGTTGAGGCTGTGTACAACGAGATTACTGCACTGCCCTCCATGTCGAAGCAGGCTGAGAGCGAGGCTCCGGCGGAGGCTAATGGCAAGAAGACCAACTGGATTAACAACGTCTTTGACGTTCTGTCTGACTCTTTCCGTCCTCTGCTGTGGGCTCTGCTGGGTACCTCGATGGTTCTGACCCTGATTGTGTTCTTGCAGCAGCTGGGTTTCTTCGGCCAGTACACTGACTTAACCGGTCAGACCGTGAACATCGACATCATTAACGGTGCTCGCCTGGCTGATGATAAAGCCGCTACCGCTCTGAACAACCAGTGGATGCAGCAGTTTGCTTTCTGGTACATCCTGAAGGCTGCTTCGCTGTCTGTTCTGAACTTCATGCCTATCATGCTGGGTGCTACCGCGGCTAAGCGTCTGGGCGCGAACATGTGGGTTGGTGCGGCTATCCCGGCTGCACTGATGACCGGTACCTTCACCGATCTGACTGCTCTGGCTGATAAGACCACTAAGATTCTAAATGTTCCGTTCTTCGGTCTGGACTTGCCGCTGTACGCGTTCAGCTACACCGGTCAGGTTTTCCCGCCGCTGCTGGCTGTTGCTCTGTTGGCTCCGTTGGAGCGCTTCTTGAAGAAGGTTATTCCTGCGATGCTGCAGATGGTGTTCGTGCCGATGATTTCGGTGATGATTCTGGTTCCGTTGACCGCGTTCCTGGTGGGCCCCATCGGTATCGGTGTGGCTATGTCGATTTCTGACTTCCTGAAGATGATTAACGACCATGCTCCCGGTGTGGTGGGTGCTCTGATTGCTGGCCTGTACCTGTTCATGGTTCCGCTGGGTCTGCACTGGCCGCTGAACGCTGTCATGATTAACAACCTGCAGACCATGGGCACTGACTTCATTCAGTCTCCGATGGGTGCGTACAACTTCGCTGTGTTCGGTGTTGTGACCGGTGTGGCTATTAAGGCTAAGCGTGACCGTGAGTTGCGTCAGACTGCTGTTGGTGCGTCGATGTCCGGTCTGCTCGGTGGTATTTCTGAGCCGTCCCTGTACGGTGTTGTGCTCCGTTACAAGCGTGTGATTCCGAGCATTCTGGTTCCTGCTGTTATTGGTGGCGCTACCATTTCCTTCCTGGGTGTTAAGTCCTACGCGTTTGCGTTTACTTCGTTGCTGTCAATTCCGGCTATGCAGCCTTCTCAGCTGTATGTGATTGGTCTGGCGATTGCGTTCTTTGGTGCGATGACTAGTGTTCTGATTTTCGGTTATGAGTCGAAGGCTGATGCTGTTAAGCACGCCGCTCAGCGCGCGAAGGAAGAGGCTGTGGAGGCCGCTGTTGAGGCTGCTGAGAAGAAGGTGGAGGAGGCTGAGGCTCCTAAGGCTGAGGCTGCTACTCCTGCCGCTACCGCTGCTGCTCCCGCCGCTGGTGAGGTCATTGAGCTGCACGCCCCGATTGAGGGTACCGCTGTTGCTCTGTCTGAGGTTCCGGACCCGATTTTCGCTGCTGGTAAGCTGGGCCAGGGTGTGGCGATTGAGCCGACCGGTACTACTGTTGTTGCTCCGGCAGCCGGTAAGGTTGCTGCGACCTACCCCTCGGGCCACGCTGTTGGTCTGAAGCTGGAGAACGGCGTTGAGCTGCTGATTCACGTTGGTTTGGATACCGTGAACCTGGATGGTAAGGGCTTCAGCGTGAAGGTCGCTAAGGGCGATGTTGTTGCTGCTGGCGACGCTCTGATTGAGTTTGATCCTGAGGTTATCAAGGAGGCGGGTTACCCGCTGATCACCCCGGTGATTGTGACCAACACCCGCAAGTTTGCTGAGGTTAAGGGTCTGCCGGGCGTTGCTCACCAGAACCTGAGCACTGTCCTGAAGGTGACCACCAAGTAGTCCGCTTTCTAAGGCTCTGTAGGGGCCCCACCATGACGGTGGGGTCCCTTTCCTTATGCCCTTATTTCCTTGTGCGCTGATTCTTTGGGCAGGGTTTACTTGGGCGTATGCACTAGCCGGGGGGGGTATTTCTGCTAGTGTGGAAATAAGCTCAATAAGGAAGTTCTCAAGTGATAGCGAGTACGATGATGTCTTCTGATACAAGGGTGCGGGATACCGGGGCGTGGGAAGAGCAGCAAGAAGAGCTACGCGCTCTTTCTCCTTTTCGGCGGCTGATGCGCCAGCTCAACCTTGAGGCACTCATCTACGAGTCCGCGCCGTTCCCGGTTCTACTGCGTAAGCTTTCTGCACTGGTTCCAGCGTGCCTTCTGTGGTGGGTTATCTACGAGCCGTACCGGCTTGCTTCCTCCACCAGCCTCCCCGAAGGCACCCACCCCATTACCTTACTCCCTGGAGCCTGGGGGAACCCCGCTACGGGGGCTTATGGCGGCCTTCCTGACCTGCCGGGCGTCCTCGTACGCTGGGTGCTGTGCATTGCGGCAATGGTGGCTGTCGTTCATCTCTGCCGCGTCAAAGCAAAGGGTCAGAGCTTCACGATTCCTCACGATGCCCGTTCACGGCTGATTGCCCTGATGCAGGCTCTCGGTATTTTCGGTGCGTTTGCGCTGGTCGTCTGGATTGAGTACATGATGACTCCGCTGACCCTCATGTTTGAAACCGTGTACGCGGGCCCCACCGCAGCCTATAGCGGCGACGGCATGATTCCCCTGCACCTGTTCCTGTCATCGTCGTTGAGCGCTATTTTCCTGGGCTATTTTTGCGTGAACATTCTTGCCTCACTGAATATCCCCGGGTACCTGGGCATCCCCGCAATTATTTACGTAGGGGCGCTTCCGTGGGCTCAGACGGAGCGGCACCAGTTCACGTTAGCGCTGGCGTGGGTGATTGCGGTGACACTGGTGAGCTGGCTGGTGCGCGGCATGTGGGGCACTCTACTCGCCTGCGCGGGCTACTCCATGTGGATTGTGCTGGTGGCAACCAGCAGTGATCCTTTTGACCTGTCCGCCAATATGAGCCGTGTGCTCGTAATTTTGGGTTTCCCGCTGGCTTTTATCGTTGCTGGAGGCGGCATTTACCGCATCTTCTACCTGCGGCAGAACCCGAAGCTATTGAGGTACCTGCAGGAGCGTTCCCTGTACCTGGGCGAGTGGTAGTAGCCGGTCATAGGGGCACTCCCCTCCCCCAGTTTTTGTAATTACATACTCCCCAGAAAATGAGCACAGAAACAAAGCATAGAAAAATCCCGGGCACTCTCTCGCGAGAGTACCCGGGATTCTATGTCTTAGAGGACACTTAGAGCATTACCTGAGGCGGTATTACTCCTACCTGTTCTATGCCTGCCAGCCGACGTTGACCCAGTAGTCAGCGCTAGTGTAGCTAGCCTTGAACAGGGACGGGCCGTAGTTTGCGACCTTCGCCTTAGCAGCAACGTACATCGGGCCGTTTGCGTAGGGCAGGTACACGGCAACCTTCTCGTAGTAGAGCTTCTCCGCGTCGTTCGCAATCTTGATGCGCTCGTCTGCGTTCTCGGTGTCCTGCAGCTTCTTGATCAGTGCGTCCACCTCGGGGTCACCGACCTCAAACACCTGAGTGTCGAAGTAGTAGGGTGCGCTGGATGCCATGTCAGGCAGGACGCCCCAGCCGGTGAAGATTGCTTCGTAGCTCTTCTGGCCGACCACAGAGTTAGAGTTTGCCTGAGGCTGGTTGTCAGAGGTCAAACGGATACCTGCCGACTTCAGCTGCTGCTCCAGAATCTGGTAAACCGCCTGATAGACTGCCTCAGAACCGAAGGAGGTCAGGGCGAAACCAGCAGTCTTGCCGTTCTTGGTGTAGTAGTCACCAGACTTGGAGTAACCTGCTGCTTCGAGGAGCTTGGCAGCAGCCTGCGCACCGGTATCGCCTGCGTAGTTGTTCTGGTAACCCTTCTGGAACGGCATAGCAAGCAGGGAGCCAGGCAGCGGCTCAGTCCAACCAAGCTGCGAGAAGTAGGCCTTAGCAATCTGCTCGCGGTCTACTGCTGCGAGGATTGCACGGCGCAGAGCCAGGTCCTCAATACGCTTGGGGTTCAGCTGAATAATGTTGACATTGGTGTTCTGGCCCTGGCGAATCTCGGTTCCTGCCTGGCCCTTCACAGCGTTGTAGCTGGTAGCGCCTAGGAAGCTGAAGGCGTCCAGTTCGCCGTTCTTGAAACCTGCACGGATTGCGTCGGAGTCCATCTGACGCCAGACGATACGATCCAGCAACGGCTTCTCGCCCCACCACTTGTCGTTCTTGACCAGGGTGAGGACCTTCTGCGAAGAGTTCCACTCGCCAATCTTGAAGGGGCCTGCCCAGTACTGGTCGAGGGGCTTGTCAACAAATCCGTCGTTGAAGAGTGCGGTATCCACCAGTGCGGGGTGAATTGCGTAGGCGCACAGACCCTCAGAGGGGTAGTACGGGGTCTTCATAGTGACCTTGACGTGGTAGTTGTCGCCGTCGACTGCCTCAATGCTCTCAACCTGCTGCCACATCGCATTGTCGATGATGTGGTAGGGGTTATCGGAGGCGGCGCTGTAGACCTTCCAGCAAGCCTGCACAGCCTTCACGTCCATGGGAGTGCCGTCGTTGAAGACAGCCTTCGGGTTGATCTTGAAGGTTGCAATCTGCACGCCATTGACGGTTTCGGTCTTGTGCTCGGTGCAGAAGTCGTTGTTGAGGGTACTTTCACCGTCAGGGCTCATGGTGTAGAAGCCCATCACGGCTGCAAGGTTACACGGAGCCAGTGCATCAAGGTTGCTTGCGGTGTAACCGCTCTGAGTCTGCAGGTTGAAGTTCGGGCCAAGCGCAGGAGCTGCCAGGTTAAGGGTGCCGCCCTGCTTCAGAGAGGAACGGTCCTGCTTGTTGACCTGAAGGTTCTTCAGAATGTCTTCGGCACTGTTAGCGGCAGTACCACCGACCTTCTCCTTCGAACCGCCGCAGGCGGCCAGTAGACCAACGGTGCCGAGGGCAACGGTGCCGGTCAGGAGGGCACGGCGGGAGACAGAAAGGCTCGTCATTGAATTCTCCTAGAATATTCGCAGTGTTGCGGAAGGCCTCGCCGCATACGGTGCGCCTCGGGCTTCCTCCGGATGAGGCCTCAACGAGGAGGGCATTCGACCGGGTGTGAGCAGACCGCTCACTTGGTTTTAAGTATATCCTCGCCGCCCCTACCTAAAATGCTGAAAGCGGCGTGCTACAGAGGTTTAATCCTCCTGTAACACGCCGCTGACGCATCCTCACGGATGGTATCTCAGGCGATTATTAGCGCCCGTCCGCTACTTTTCCCAACCGACATTAATCCATACGTTCGGGTTGTAGTAGGGTAGGCCGAAGAGCATCGGGCCGTAGTTTGCCAGGCCCTTACGGCACGCCTTGAAGTTCGGGCCATTGTGGGTGGGCACGTAAATGGCGACCTCGTCCAGGTGGCGCTTCTCCAGCTCGTTCATGAGCTTAAGCTGTTCCTTCGGGTCCTCGGTGGACATCATGGTGGCTGCCAGCGAGTCCAGCTCCTTACCGTGACCGTTGTTGGTCTCGGAGATGTAGAAGTAGTTCGCCGCATCCACCGGGGAGGTGGTGATACCGTAGCCGCCGGTCTTAATCGCGAAGTTCTTGGAGGAGATGATGCTCGACATTTCGGAAGCACCGTGGTTCTCGATGGTCAGCTCGATGCCGACCTCCTTCATCTGCTGCACCAGGAACTGGGCGGTAGAGCTGACGACCGGGTCGCTACCGAAGGTGATGACCGGGTAGGAGGCCTTGGTGCCATCCTTGGCGTAGTAGTCGCCGTTCTTGGTGTAGCCTGCCTCTTCGAGGATCTTGGTGGCGACGTCCTTGCCGAGCTTGGTCGGGTAGTTGTCCTGGTAGCCTTCCTGCATGGGCAGCATGCACATGGAGCCGGGCAGGTTTTCCTTCCATCCGAGCTTCTCGTAGCGCAACTTGAGTAGCTGGTCGCGGTTGAGGGCCGCAACGAATGCGCGGCGGATGGGCAGCGGCACCTTTTCGGGGTTGAGTTCGTAGTTACCCACGCTGAGGGCGCTGCCCTTGCGAATGTCGGTGTTTGCCGCGCCGGAGAGCTCGTTGTAGGAGCTGAGGGTGCTGGCGTCCACGTAGTCGATTTCGCCGTTCTTGTAGGCCGCCTGCTCCGCCTGGGAGCTCATCTCGCGCCAGGTGATGCGCTCGAGAGTGGGCTTCTGGCCCCACCACTTATTGTTGCGGACGACGGTGAGGACCTTGGAGGAGGAGTTCCACTCACCAATCTTGAAGGGTCCTGCCCAGTACTGGTCGAGGGGCTTGTCATTCATGCCGTCGTTGAAGAACTTAACATCGGTGAACGCCGGGTGCAGGAACGAGGTGAAGCTACCTTCAATGGGGTACCAGGGCTTAGACATGGTGACTTTTACGTGGCGGTCGTCGCCGTCCACTGCCTCAACGCTGGCAACCTGTTCCCAGATGGGTGAGGGGGTGATCTGGTAGTCCTTACCCTCTGCGGCGCCGCGGTAGATGGTCTGGTAACTCTTAACAGCGTTCACGTCGATGGGGGTGCCGTCGTTGAAGACCGCCTTGGGGTTGATCTTAAAGGTCACGGTCTGCACGCCGTTGACGGTCTCAGCCTTGTACTCGGTGACGTAGTCTTCATTCATGTGGGACTCGCCGCGGAAGTCAGCGTAGAAGCCGCCGGTGAAGGCGGAGTTGATGGCGGCCTGAATGTTCAGGTTGCCGGCGGTGTAGCCGTTGGTGTTGAGGATGTTGAAGTTGGGGCCGATGCCGTCTGCGCTCAGGCGCAGTTCGCCGCCGTCCTTGAGGGCGGAGCGGTCCTTTTCGTTGTAGGAGACTGCCTTAGAGAGGTCGTCACCCGCGGAGAGCGCGTTGGTTTCGGTCTTGGAGGATTTGCTGCCGCAGGCCGCGAGCAGGCCGACGGTGCCCAGGGCGACGGTGCCGGTGAGCAGGGCGCGGCGGTTGAGGGTGAAAGTGGTCATGGTCTGTCCTTGTCTGAGGACCGGGGTACATACGTGAGGTATCGTACGGACCCCGGTCTGGGATGAGTGTTGAAACGTGGTGCCATTCGTTTGCGTGGAAGGTGGGGGAACACAACCCACCCCACACGTTTGTGATATGAATCTATGATGAAACGCACGTTTGCATTGAGATTAGTATACACACAAAACCCACACGCCATGACCCAACTCATCCTTTACAGGAAAATATTTCACAGAAACCCTTCACCTCTCAGCCTCAACCGCCCCGCCCCCTTAAGCACAAAAGAGTCCCGCGATACCCCACCCATTGGGCGGAATACCGCGGGACTCATACTATCCAAGGCCCCTAGCAGAGCATCCAATGATTCAGAAACTACCCGCTAAGACCTCAAAAAATAGCCTGTGGATTTACTTCTGCCAACCCACATTAGTCCAGCGCTTGGGGTCGGTGTAGCTGGTTGCAAAGAGGGAAGGACCGTAGTTAGCCAGCTTCTCCTTCACAGCTACGTAGCTAGGACCATTGCCGTAGGGGAGGTAAATAGCAACCTTCTCCATGTGCTGCTTCTCAGCCTCAGCAGCCATCTTCAGCTGCTCCTCGTGAGATTCCTTCTCGTAAATAGACGCAATGAACTTATCCAGTTCAGGATCACCCACACCCTCGTTGATTTCGCTGGTGTAGAAGTACTGAACACTATCAGCAGGATCAGCACCGACACCCCAACCGGAGAAGGCACAATCGTACTGCTTAGAGCCCATCACCGAGTTGAACTGAGACTGCGGCTGGTTGTCCTGCTCGAGCTTAATACCCGCTGCCTTGAGCTGCTGCTCGAGGTTCTGGAACTGAGCCAGGGAGGTTGCATCCGAACCGAAGTAGGTGATGGAGAAGCCTGCGGTCTTGCCATCCTTAGCGTAGTAGTCGCCGTTCTTGGAGTAGCCTGCGGCTTCCAGAATCTTTGCCGCTGCTTCAGGACCGGGCTTGGAAGGCATGTTGTCCTGGTAACCCTTCTGGAAGGGCATAGCAATCAGAGAGCCAGTCAGGGGCTCATTCCAGTTAATCTGACCGAACCTGACCTTAGCCAGCTGGGAGCGATCAACCGCCGCGAAAACTGCACGACGCAGGGCGGTGTCGGTCACGCGGGTCGGGTTGAACTGCAGGTTAATCACGCCGAGGCTCTGGCCGGTACGAATCTGGATGCCGGGCTGATCCTTGACGGCATTGTAGGTTGCCAGACCAGCGAAGCTGATGCTGTCCAGCTCGCCGTTCTTGAACGCTGCGCGCTCTGCTTCGTCGCCCATTTCACGCCAGATGATGCGGTCCAGCAGGGGCTTCTCGCCCCACCACTTGTCGTTAGCGACCAGGGTGAGGGTCTTGGCGGAGGAGTTCCACTCGCCCACCTTGAAGGGGCCGGACCAGTACTGATCCATGGGCTTGTTCACGAAGCCGTTGTTAAAGAGCTCCTTGTCGGTCAATGCGGGGTGCAGACCGAGCAGACCGAGGGTTTGAGCGGGATACAGGGGCTTGGACATGACAATCTTGACGCGGGTCTTGTCGCCATCCACGGGGTCGATGGAGGCCACCTGCTGCCAGAAGGGAGTGGCGGTGACGTTGTAGCCGTCATTAGGGTTGCGGTAGACGGTCCACGCGGCGCGGATTGCTTCAATATCAACGGGGGTGCCGTCATTGAAGACAGCCTTAGGGTTGAGCTTATAGGTAATCGTCTGAACGCCATCGACGGTCTCTGCCTTGTAATCGGAGACATAGTCATCATTGAGGCTGTATTCGCCAGCAGGGCTCAGGGAGGTAAAGCCGATAGCGGAGGGGATGTTGCAGGCACCGCCGAATGCGGCAAGGTTTTCGGTGGTGTAGCCACTCTGGGTCAGGATGTTGAAGTTCGGGCCGATTGCGGAGACGCTACCGCGGAACTCGCCTCCCTGCTTGAGGGCGGAGCGGTCCTGCTTGTTGATTTCGAGATTCTTGACGATGTCCTCGGTGCTTGAAGCAGCCTTACCGCTAATCTTCTTGTCCGAACCGCCGCCGCCGCAGGCAGCCAACAGACCGACGGTACCCAGGGCAACGGTGCCAGTGAGCAGGGCACGGCGATTAATCTGTAGGTGAGTCATGATGTTCTCCTCATGCCGGGGGGCCTCAACGGCGCATTAGGGCTTTGAACACCCCTGCCGTTCTACAGGCGAAGGTGACGAGGCCTCGCCCGCATCATCCTTTGATGTGAGAGCCCCCACATATTTTGTGGTCGAAACACAGTATACTCGCAAAATACGCGGTCCAAGACATATTTTTACGCACGAGCAAGACAAGTAACGCATAAAAATACTTTATGACCCATACGCACCTCTGACTTTTCGGGGCCCACGGGCATAAAAATTTATGAGCAAAACTTTATACCACTACCATCAACAAGCGTGTCATCTCATCAGCCAAGAAAAAGGACGAGTTTCAAACGCTTTGAGATAGGATTCAGACCACAAATTAAACCAAAACGCCCTCCACCCACAGAAAGCTCCCCGCCTCCACCACGACACTGCGAAACATAGTGGAAACGGGGAGCAGGTACTACAGGAGGCTACTCCATCCAGCCGACCGTGCTCCAGTCGATGGTCCTGAAGAGGGACGGGCCGTAGTTAGCCAGCTTCGGGCGGCATGCTTCGAAGTTCGGACCATTGAGGAAGGGGATGAAGAGGCAAACCTCGCTCATGTGCTTCTTCTCAATCTCGTTGCACTTCTCTGCGCGCTTGGCATCATCGAGAATGGTAACCATCTCTTCAACCATCGCATCAATTTCCGGGGTACCGACGCCATTCCAGTTCTTAGAGTGGTAGAAGTACTCCGCTGCACTGGTCGGCTCGGAGCTCACACCGAAGCCCGAAATGCTCACGTCGTACTCACGGTTACCAACAACCTTCGAGAATTCCGACTGCGCACGCGAATCGAGCTCAAAGTTAATGCCGACCTCCTTCATGCTCTGAATGAAGGTCTGTGCCTGGCCCTTGGTGGTTGCGTCATCGCCGAAGGTGGTCAGCTTCAGGGTGATGGTCTTGCCGTCCTTTGCGTAGTAGTCGCCGGACTTGGTGTAGCCTGCCTTCTCCAGGACCTTGCGCGCTTCTTCCGGGTTACGTGCCGGGTAGTTGTCGCGGTAGTACTGGGAGGAGCTCATCAACAGCATCGAACCGGGCACCTGTTCTTCATAGGGAAGGCCCTGGAAGCGAATCTTTGCGAGGGCACCGCGGTCGATACCCAGGAAGATTGCCTTACGCACGGCAGCATCAGTGATGTGCTGTGCGTTCAGGTTCATGCCGCCGGCGAAGAGGCGGTGGCCGCGGCGGATTTCGGAGTTGGAGGCATCCTTCATTTCGTTGTAGGCGCTGAGGGTACGTGCCTCAACAACGTCCAGCTCGCCGTTCTTGTAGGCAGCACGTGCCGCAGTATCCGCCATTTCGCGCACAATGATGCGATCCAGCTTGGGCTTGTCGCCCCACCACTTGCTATTGGGTACAGCCGTGAAGGTCTTCTCGGAGGAGTTCCAGCCATTAGGTGCCAGGGTGAAGGGGCCGCAACCAAGCTCGGGGTGGGGGTTGTCAACGAAGCCCTCATTAAAGAGGGTGACGTCGAGCATTGCCGGGTGCAGGATACCACCGAAGAGCAGGCCCTTGACGGGGTTGTGCGCAGTCTTGAAGACGACGCGTGCGTGGTAGCGATCGCCATCGATTGCTTCGACGCTTTCGATGTATTCGTAGATGCCCGCTGCACCGATCTTGTATTCGCCGTCGGGATCACGCTGAATCTGCCAGGTGGCTTTGAGCGCATCGATGTCGATGGGGGTGCCGTCATTGAAGACAGCCTTGGGGTTCAGGCGGACCTCTGCGGTAATCTTGCCGTCGACTTCCTTGACGTCGAAGTCGAGGCAGTAGTTGGGGTCGAGCTCGTCTTCACCCTTGTAGGTGCTCCGCCAGATACCGGCACCGGCGATAACGCCCATAGTATCGGAGACGGACATGCTGGAGCCATTCTGGGAGAAGCGGTTGAAGTCCGGGCCAAGAGAGTAGGTGCTCAGGTTCAGGGTGCCGCCCTGCTTGAGCTTGGAGCGGTCCTGCTCGTTGATTTCATACAGGGGCGTCTCGGAGGCCTTGTGCTCAACCTTGGAGGAAGAGGAGCCGCAAGCGCTGAGTGCGCCCGCAGCGGCGAGGGCACCCGCACCGCCGAGCAACACACGGCGGCTCAGCACGGGGTTGAATTCGAGGGGAGAGGGGGTGGGATGGGGGCTCATGGTGGGCTCCTTGTGGGTGTGGACTGCGCTGATGCAGTGTTTGCAGTGTAGAGTGGGTGGCTCGCGTGCTCTAGAGGCGGGGTTTCCGCTTACAGGAGCGCCTGCTATCTGCGGTGATGGAACGGGCAGGTGAAGCCGTGCAAAATAATGTGACTCAAATCTATGCCTTAAGCCACATTTAATATTTTTAGTAGTGTACACCACATACATTATCGCGTGTACACAACACGATATATTTTCTTAATTTTTTAGGTCCGCGTCGCTCACACTGCCGCCTCCAACAGACCCCTCCCCCACCTCCACGCCCCCCCCGAAGCAGGCAGGTAGCAGACACAACAAAGCGGGCCGAATGTGCGCATACACATTCGACCCGCTCATAGGGCAGAGCCGTTTAGGAGTTCATCCAACCCACGGCAGTCCAGTCGGTCGACTTGTAAAGACTCGGGCCGTAGTTAGCCAGGGTCTTCTTGACCATCATGAAATCCGGACCGTTCGTAATGGTACCCAGGAATGCAAACTCAGCCATGTGCTTCTTCTCAATCTCGTTACAAGCGAGGTTACGAGCCTTATCATCCTCCATGACAGTCATGGCATCAATCAGAGCGTCAATCTCCTTGCTACCATTACCATCATTATTTTCAGAGTAGTAGAACTGCTTCGTAGCCTCGGTAGCGTCCGGGGTAGAGACACCGTAGCCGCTGAAGGAAATATCGTAGTCCCAGTTGCCCAGCACGCTAGCAAACTCACTATCTGCACGCTGGTCGATGCGGATTTCAATACCGACATCCTTCATCTGCTGAGTGAAGGTCTGGGCCTTACCCTTGGTAGTCGGGTCGTCACCAAAGACCACCACAGCACAGCTAGCCTTCTGACCGTCCTTCTCGTAGTAATCGCCCTTCTTGGCGTAACCGGCGGCTTCCAGAATCTTCTGAGCCCCCGAAACACTATTGTTCGGGGTCGGGTAGTTGTCCTGGTAGTAGGGCGAGAACGGCATGTGAATCATCGAGCCAGGAATCGATTCTTCATATGGCAAACCCTGGAACTGAATCTTGGCAAGTGCCTCACGATTCACACCGGCAAAGATTGCCTTACGCAGGGCTGCATCCTTGACACGGCGGGGATTAATATCCAGACCACCGGCGTAGAGACGGGTGCCCTTACGCAGTTCAGCACCAGCAACACTCTTAACCTCCGTGTACGAGGCGGAAGTGTTAGCACCAATGGCGTCGATTTCGTCATTCTTGAAAGCAGCACGTGCAGCGCTGGACTCCATCTGAGTGAAGACAATCTTCTCAAGCAGAGGCTTAGTACCCCACCACTTATCACTGGGTACAACACTGAAGGTCTTCGCGGTGGAGTCCCAACCCTTGTCGGCGAGAGTGAAGGGTCCAGCCCAGTATTCAGGGTGAGGATTGTCGACGAAGCCATTATTGAAGAGCTCGACATCTTCCAGCGCGGGGTGCAGAATCTCGGAGAAGAGGCTCTGCAGCGGGTAGTAGGGCTTGGAGAAAGTGACGGTTGCACTATAGTCGTCTTCGCCCTTTTCTACGGATTCAACGAATTCGTAAATACCACTGGAGACGATGTTGTACCCGTTATCCAAGCTCTTGAAGATATTCCAGGTGGACTGAAGAGCCTTGTAGTTAATGGGGGTGCCATCGTTGAAGACAGCCTTGGGGTTGAGCTTGATGGCAACCTGAATCTTGTCGTCCTTCTTGCTGTGCTCAAAGGAGACAGCAAAGTCGGTGTTCAGCTTGTAGGTACCGTCAAAGTCGAGGTTCCACATGCCAGCCTGACCGATAGTGCTCATCACATTGACGTTATCGCCAGTGTTACCACTCTGAGTGTAGACATTGAAGTTCGGGCCAATGGAGCCGGAGGGGAGGCGCAGAGTGCCGCCCTTCTTCAGGCTGTTTACATCCTGGGCGTTGATGTTGTATAGGTCCTTGATGTTTGCCCCTGCACCTGCAGCCTTGGTCTTTTCGGCGCTAGCGCTACCGTTACCACAGGCGCTAAGCAGGCCCACAGCACCCAGAGCCGCAGTACCGCCAATCAGGGCGCGGCGGCTGAAGCTATTCTTAGTCGCTTCGTGGCTACTCGCGGTATATGCGGTGTTCGCGGTCATGGGATGGCTTCTTTCTTTTGCTCTGGTTAGGCCCGAAGCCTAACAACTCGTACGTTACTGATTATTTATGCAATAGCTTGCATAACTTTGTATGACTCTACTGTAGCGCATGTTCAGAGCAAAGACCAGGAATTTTCACAAAAATTCTTAATATTTATCGTATTTTTTGAATATTCATACAATGCATACGCTGCTTTTGTGCGAATTTTTCAGTTTTATAGCGGATAGCTATACCACCCATCCCCTACTTCTCCCCTCACACCGGCATACAGACAGACCCGTAAAGCCTCAGAAAACACAAAAGTGTCCACCCGAATAATCCGGGTGGACACTTTCACAGCTCTAGGTCATTCACCTAGCGGGTGAGGGAATGAGGACTTACTTAGCCCAACCAACCTTCTCCCAGGGAATGCCGGTGCCCTGGTACAGGGACACACCGTAGTTGCGCAGGCCCTTCTTCACGAACTTGTACTCGGGGCCGTTGAACAGCGGAACCAGCACAGCAACCTCAGCCATGTGCTTCTTCTCAATCTCGTTGCAAGCCTGGTTACGTGCCTTGTCGTCAGAGATGAGCTTCATCTTCTCAACCAGCTTGTCAATCTCGTCGGTACCGGCATCCTCAGGCTTCTCACGCTCATAGAACTGCTGGGTAGCCTGGGTTGCATCCGGATCGGTCAGACCGTAGCCCGATGCGGTAGCGTCATAATCCTTAGCCTGCATTGCCTTGCCGAACTCGCTAGCAGCGCGAGCATCCAGCTCAACGTTAATACCGGCAGCCTTCAGCTGCTGCACAACAGTCTGAGCCACAGCCTTAGAGGTGGGGTCCTCGCCAAAGACAGAGTACTTGAAAGTAGCCTGCTGGCCGTCCTTCTCGTAGAAGTCGCCCTTCTTGGTGTAGCCAGCCTCTTCCAGAATCTTGGAAGCTGCAGATGCATCGTTGTTCGGAGTCGGGTAAACGTCCTGGTAGTACTCAGAGAAGGGCATGTGAATCATCGAGCCGGGCTGCTTCTCTTCGTAATCCAGACCCTGGAAGCGCACCTTAGAAATAGCTTCGCGGTTCAGGCCAGCCATAACCGCACGGCGCAGGGCAACGTCCTTCATGCGGGCGGGGTTCATAATCATACCGCCGGAGAAGAGGCGAACACCGCGACGCATCTCAGTGTTAGAAACTTCCTTCAGCTCCTTGTAGCTTGCGGCAGCCGTAGCAGGAGCAACGTCAATTTCATCGTTCTTGAATGCTGCACGCTCAGCGGCGGAATCCATCTGACGGAAGACGATGCGCTCCAGAACGGGCTTCTGGCCCCACCACTTCTCGTTGCGGGTCAAGGTCAGGGTCTTCTCGGAGGAGTTCCAGCCACCCTCTGCAATGGTGAAGGGGCCGGCAGCGTACTCGGGGTGCGGGTTATCCACGAAACCGTTGTTGAAGAGTTCCTTATCCAGCAGAGCAGGGTGCAGAATCTCAGCAAAGAGGACGTTCACCGGGTAGTATGCTTCAGCGAAAGTAACCTTGACCTTGAAGTCGTCGCCGTCACGTTCCACGGAGGCAACGCTACCGTAAATACCGCTGGTCTCAATCTTGTAATCGCCGTCAGTGCTCTTAAGGATGTTCCAGGTAGCCTGCAGAGCCTTGTAGTCGATGGGGGTACCGTCGTTGAACTTAGCCTGGGGGTTCAGCTCGATGGAGACCACGGGCACGCCGTTCTCCTGAGACACATTGAAGCTCTTAGCAAACTCGGGAGCCAGGGTGCGCTTACCCTTGGGGTCTGCCTGCCAGATGCCGTTGTAGTATACGGGGCTCAGAGCAGCCTGGGTGTACGAGGTACCGCCGGTGCCAAGGAGGTTGAAGTCAGGACCAAGCGAAGTCACGGACAGGCGCAGAGTACCGCCCTGCTTCAGGTCCGAAACAGCAGCCTCAGCCATATCGTAGAGTTCCTTAGCATCAGTACCTGCGGTAGCGCCTTGGGTGGATGCCTTGGAGTCCTTCGACGAACCGCACGCAGCCAGTACGCCCACAGCGCCCAGCGCTGCAGCGCCACCGAGAACGGTACGACGATTCAGGATGAAATTCTTCTCCATGAGAGTGTCCTCTTATATGTATGACCCTCAATAATCCGCAGGAAAGCATCAAGGATTCCCTGCTCATACGCCACCCAAAGGTGCGGTGAGCGATGAATTAGTGCCGGTCTATGAATGTGTTCCATCGGGTGCGCCATTAGCGACGCGCCCCTACGGTTAATTATTACGCACCGTCCGTTCAGATACCCTCCCATAAATATTCATATCTTGAATGGTGAGAAAGGTTACGCCTAGTCAGTGCAGTTTTGTCCGTTTTCGGGGCTGTTTCAGTGCCTAGCACCACATTCTGAAGGTCGGAGCGTCTCACCAGGTGACAGCCCCCGAGCTGTGCATCCACGCCGGTATCGGGCATAAAAAACCCGAGGGGCGAACATCCACTAGATATTCGCCCCTCGGCACACATGCGACTTTTCAGCCGACTCTAGAGCTACACCATGGCCGCTTCGGCTTCAGGGTAGTAGCAAGCATATCCGTGATCCTCACCCTCAACGTGAGTAATCTCGGGCATCTTCTCCAGGCAACGCTGCTTCTTATCCTCAGGCAACAGCTTGAAAATCGGGCAACGGCTCGAGAAGCCGCAACCCTGCGGAGCGTTCACCGGGGTGGGCAGATCACCTTCCAGCATGATGCGGTGGCGGTTAGCCTCAACCTCAGGATCGGGAACCGGGATAGCCGAGAGCAGAGCACGAGTGTACGGGTGAATCGGGTTGTCGAACACGCGGTCCACATCACCAATTTCCACAATGCGGCCCAGGTACATCACCGCGACGCGGTCGGAGGCGTGGCGAATCACCGCAAGGTCGTGAGCCACCATCAGGTAGCTCAGGCCCAGGTTGGCGCGCAACTCCTCCAGCAGGTTAATCACGCCCGCCTGAACCGACACGTCCAGTGCCGACACCGGCTCGTCCAGAACCACCAGCTTGGGGTTCACGGCCAGGGCACGGGCGATACCGATACGCTGACGCTGACCACCCGAGAACTGGTTCGGGAAACGGTTCACGTGATCGGGCTGCAGGCCCACCGTGCGCATCAGCTCAACAACGCGCTTCTTAATTTCGGACTTCTTCATACCCTGGTTCTCCAGGGGCTCAGCCAAAACCTCGAAGACGGTGAAACGCGGGTCCAGGGCACCGGTCGGGTCCTGGAACACCATCTGCTGGTTCTTACGCAGTGCAAGAATCTCACCGGCGGACTTACCGTCCTTGGTGGAGACGCCGTTAATCAGAATCTCACCATCGGTGTCCTTGTTGAACTCCATGATTTCCAGCAGGGTGGTGGTCTTACCACAACCGGACTCACCCACGATGGAGAAGCATTCGCCCTCGCGAATATCGAAGGTTACGCCATTGACGGCCTTCACGGTACCCACGCGGCGCTTGATGAGAGCACCCTTCATGAGCGGGAAGTGCTTCTTGACGTTACGCACCTCCAGCACAGGAGCGCGCTCCTCACGCGGAATACCGTGATACTTCGAGACCGGGGGTTCCGGAACCGGGTACAACTCGTCAGCAGTCTTACCGACCAAATCCTGAGAGATAGTGCAGGCCGAGTAGTGACCTTCGCCGACGCCTTCCAGCAGCTGCAGCTCAGGCTCGCCGTTGGAGTCCTGGCAACACTGGCCACCACTCTTAGCAATGGGGCAACGCGGGCGGAAGGAGCAGCAGGTCACGGGCTTAATCAGGTTCGGAGGGGTACCCTCAATCGGAACCAGGGAGACCTTCTCAGAACGGTCCACACGCGGAACCGCACCCAGCAGACCAATGGTGTACGGGTGGGAGGGATGCTTGTACAGGTCCTCTGCCTTGGCAATCTCCACCGGCTTACCGGCATACATCACCAGAATGTCGTCAGCCATGCCCGCCACAACACCCAGGTCGTGGGTAATCATGATGGTAGCCGCGCCGGTCTCCTCCTGGGCCTTCTGCATGACCTCCAGCACCTGCGCCTGAATGGTCACATCCAGTGCGGTGGTGGGCTCATCAGCAATCAGCACACGGGGGTCGTTCGCGATGGCCATAGCGATCATGATGCGCTGGCGCATACCGCCCGAGAACTCGTGCGGGAAAGAACGCAGACGATCAGCCGGCGAGGGGATGCCCACCATGCGCATCAGCTCAATCGAACGGTCCTTGATAGCCTGCTTGCTCATGCCCTTGTTGTGGACCTTGAGCACCTCGGCAATCTGGTCACCAATGGTGTACACGGGAGTCAGCGAGGACAGCGGGTCCTGGAAAATCATGGAGATGTGCTTGCCGCGGTAGGCACACATTTCCTTATCGCTCAAGCCCAGCAGCTCGGTGCCGTTGTACTTAATCGAACCGGTGATATCCGCGGTGGTCGGATGCAGACCCATGATGGCCATCGAAGCCACCGACTTACCGGAACCAGACTCACCCACAATACCCAGGGTCTTACCCGGGTACAGGTCAAAGTTCACACCGCGCACGGCGTGCACGACACCGTTTTCGGTGTTGAATCGGACGTTGAGGTCCTTAACGCTCAGAACGGGAGAGGTGCTCATTAGTTCTTCGCCTCCTTCTTCTCGTTCTTCTTAGACTTCTTGATCTTACCGACCGACATGGAGGTCGGGTCGAAGGCGTCACGCAGACCATCGTTCATGAGAGCCAGCGGGCCGACCAGCAGGAAGAAGAACAGAACCGGGAACCAGAACATGTGCGGCAGAGTGTTAATCTGCTGCGAAGCATCCGAAATCAGCGAACCCAACGAGTAGTTCGGGTACTTAATACCGATGCCGATGAAGGAGTAAGCAACCTCGGAGAGCACAGCGTTCATGATGCCGCTGGTGAAGTTCAGAACCAGCAGGGAGCCGATGTTCGGCACCAGGTGACGCATCACAATCTTGAGGGGGTGCACGCCCATGTAGCGTGCAGCCTTCACAAAGTCGCGGCTGATGAGAGACTGCGCCATTGCACGAATCACACGGGCGCTACCCATCCAGCCGAAGGCAATCAGCACGGCAGCGAGCAGAATCCAGGTCGGCACGCTCTTCTGGATCTGCTTACCAACCTGACCGTTGATCAGGATAGCCAGAATCAGCAGGGAGGGAACCATGATGAGGGTTTCCAGGATGAAGAGCATAATCTTGTCGATCCAGCCACCGAAGTAGGCCATCACACAGCCGTACACTGCGGAAATCAGCACGGTTGCCAGACCAACAATCACACCAATCTCAAGGGAGGTCCACACGGCCTCCACCATCATGGCGAACACATCATTACCAGCAATGGTGGTGCCAAACCAGTGGTCGGCGCTCGGGCCTTCACCCAGGGCCATGTAGTCAATGTCGTTCGGCTTGTACTTAGTCAGGTACTTACCAAACAGGCCAAACAGGCCCATACCGATAAAGACCGCAAGGCCGAAAACAGCCGCCTTGTTACGCAGGAAGCGGCGCAGAATAATGACGTTCTTGTTGATGACCTTGAAGTCACCATTCTCCTGTACCACCGGCACGGAGGAAGTTGCAGTTACCTGGCTCATGAGATCCTCACTCGGGGGTCAACGACGGTAGTCGCAATATCAGCGATGATTGCACCAACGGCAAAGAGGGCGGAACCGTAAGCGAGAGTCACCGTCGCTGCGTTCACATCCTGCGAGGAGATGGAGTCAATCGACCACTTACCGATACCGGGCCACGCGAACACACTCTCCGCGAAGAATGCACCCGCGAAAATCAGCGGAATCTGGTAAGCGATGGACTGCGCCACGGGAATAAAGGACACGCGCAGAGCGTGACGGGTAATAGCCTGGTTACGGGTCAGACCCTTAGCGCGAGCGGTACGCACAAAGTCGGCGTTCACGTTATCGAGCAGGTACTGACGCTGAGCAATCTGGTAGCCAGCCCAACCGAAGATGGTCATACAGAAAGTCGGCACAATGTAGTGCGCCGCCATATCGAGGGTGATTTCCCAGAAGCCAGTTAGACCCGGCGTCGAAATACCGGTCACGTAGAAAATCTTCTCTCCACCATTAGCAACAGCAATGTTGTTGATAGTGGTCGCGCCCTGCTGCACCACGAAGTATGCAACGGGGGCGGGGATGATGTAAACCAGGTAGGAGTAACCGGTAATCACACGGTCAGAGAACTTGTACTGGCGAGCTGCCGAATACACACCCAGAGCGATACCAATCACGATGGACAGGAGGGTTGCGACCAACAGCAGTCGGGTCGAAACCCACACGCGCTGGCCAAACTCCTGGTTGATGTACGCGCCATTGGGGCTACGACCCCAGTCGAACTTGGTCACGACGTTGGTCAGCCACTGCACGTAGCGGTCCCAGGGGTTCATCTCAGGGTCAAGACCCAGTGATGCGAAGTTGCGGTTCACCTGCTCAGGACTGGGCTTCGGAACCTTTTCCTGCTCCAGCAGAGCAGGCTTCAGGGCAGTAACCGCAGCAAAGTAACCCATTGTGGTCGTAATAAAGACCATGACGAGATACGTCAGCGATCGCTGGAGGATGTACCTAAACATGGGACGGTTCCCCTCCTTGTGTAGATGTCGGTGTTAAGGCATGTGTGTCATGCTGTCCCAGTGCGCTGTTTCGTGATGACTGTCACTAGGAGCATAGTTACTTTATCTTATATAGCCCGTAACATTTCCACCAAACCCACATCGGGCGCTCTCACCCCTTAGAACACCCTGTACACAGGCTGGAAAGACCCTGTGTAAAAAAATACCCCGGAATTACCGGGGCAAAGGGGCGAATTAATAATTTTTACGAAAATTTTACTTCGGAAACATTCCCCACGACATAAGGACGTTATGACACTTTCGATAGGGGCATTATCAGGGTAAAACTCCACGTAAACCCACTAGTTCAGTGGCTAAACCAACAGGTCATAAAGCTGAAATAGAAGCTAAGGCTCACCTCAATAGTGCACTATCTCTCCATCCTCAAACTGGCAACACCCACGCACCAACGACAGACAAAACCCGGTGCCCCAC
Organism: Rothia mucilaginosa; assembly: GCF_901875305.1. Lineage (GTDB taxonomy): Bacteria > Actinomycetota > Actinomycetes > Actinomycetales > Micrococcaceae > Rothia. Next base: position 205,119 of record NZ_CABFLY010000004.1, on the reverse strand, counting down.
GAGGTATCGACCCACGCAGGACACCGGGCATCAGCTCAACAAAATGCTAAGCTAGGCCTTCGCCTCCGGAGATGCATCCGAAGACTCCGAGGAACCGGACTCACCGACCACCGACTCAGCCGAAGCCTCCGAGCTCAACGACTCATCAATACGAGCACGAGCAGAGCCGTGCATCTCTTCAAGCTCCTGAGCATCCTGAACCGCCATCTCCGGAGTAATCACAGGAATAGCACCGGTCGCCGCACGAGCAACATCAACAGCAGGCTCAGTCTCCAGAGTCGTTGCGAGCGCATCCTCACGAATGAAGAGCAGAAGCAACGTAGACACCAAGCAGAGCGGCACCAGGTACAGGAACAGCGGAATCAGCGCATCGTTATACGCATTCACAATGATGCCGTGCACCGGCTCCGGCAGGGCAGAAACCATCTGCGGGGTAAGCGACGACGACGCGTGATCGCCCGAAGACTGCAACGCCTGCTTCGGCATACGCTCAGAAATCAGCGAAGTCAGACGCGAGGTAAATAGACCACCCACCAGGGATGCACCTACCGTCGAACCCACCTGACGGAAGAAGTTATTAGCCGCCGTCGCAGTACCCACCAGGCGCACCGGGAACGCATTCTGAACAATCAAGGTCAAGAACTGCATAGACATACCCAAACCGGCACCCATCACACCCAGGTACACGCAGAACAGCCAGGTCGGAGTCTCCAAATCCACCCGGGAGAGCAGGAAGAGACCAAAGGCCACAATCGCCGTACCCACAGTGACGTACGCCTTGTACCGTCCCGTCTTCGACACCAGGCGGCCGGTAATAATCGACACCACCAACAGAACACCCATCATGGGAATCATCAGCAGACCGGCCGCCGTAGCACTCACACCCAGCGCCATCTGCAGATAGGTCGGGATGTACTCCACCGCACCGAACATCGCCACACCCAGGGCCAGCGAAGCACCCAAGGTCAGCACAAAGTTACGGTTTTTGAACAGGTACATCGGCATAATCGGCTCAACCGCACGGTTCTCCACCGGGATAAACACCAGCGCTGCCACCACCGAGAAGACCAACAAGCCAATAATCTCAGGAGAAGTCCACTCGTACTGGTTACCGCCCCAAATCGTAGCGAGCACCAGCGCGCTCGTACCCGACATAAGAATCAGCGAACCCAGGTAATCAACGCTGTGCCTCTCACGGTCACGGAACGGACGGTGCGGCAACAGGAAAATCACCGCAAGAATCGACAGAATAGCCAGCGGCAAGTTCAGCCAGAACGCCCAACGCCAACCCGGGCCCTCAGTAATCCAACCACCAATCAGCGGGCCAGCCACCGAGGAGAACGCAAAAACGCCACCAATAACACCCATATAACGGCCACGGTCACGGGGAGGAATCACATCAGCAATCACAGCCTGAGACAGAATCATCAGGCCACCACCACCCAGACCCTGCAGAGCACGAGCCACAATCAACCAACCCATGCTATCGGCGAGCGCACCAACCACAGAACCAGCCATAAAGGCGACAATCGCGAAAATCAGGAAGGGCTTACGTCCAAACTGATCGGACAGCTTGCCGTAGACCGGCATCGTAATCGTCGAGAGCAGGATGAAAATAGTAATCACCCAGCTCATGTGCTCCACACCGTGCAGCTCGCCCACAATGGTGGGTAGCGACGGCGCCAGAATCGTCTGATTCAGTGAAGACATGAGCATCACAATCATCAGACCGACAAACATAGTGCGGATACGGTTCTTGCTGAGCGTCTGCGCACCCGTCGTGTGAGTACTCTGTTGCGCTGTGTCTTCTCCTGCAGGAGAGGACGCCGCACGGCTGGCGGGTTTCGAACTCATAATGACCTCTTCTAGTTATGTTCTGTGACTAATGCGTTGTCGTGCTGTGCGGTGGCGCGAACGCCACAAGATTCCGGGGCCTCCATGAGGTGCGCCCAGGAGTATTCCTCCGGTAAATTCGAAGCTGCCCCATCCCAACGGGCAGGATAAGGAGGCGCTATATCGCCGGGCGGCTCTGCTCAAAAAGCAGGAACTGGTAAGTCTTCACCGTCTGTCGGATACCGCGGTTAATTTCTTCCTCGTCCTCCAGGTGACGTGCGAACTCCAGCTGACGCAAAACCGCCGAGGCCAACTGCACCTTGGCGCGCGCACGCTCTTGCAGATGTTCAGTCAGCGGGTCCGACGGGGACCGGCGGGGGAAAGGACCACGACGCCCAGCAGCATCAAAAGCAACCCAGTCAATCGTATTCAGATACTCGGTGAGCACCTGCTCACACCGCATATGGTGCATCTTGAAGCGCTTGATTGAGTCGGGGAACTCACGACAGTGCGTCTGGAAGTCGTTGTTCTTGACCTTGATGTAGTAGAAGCTGTGGAAAATAATCTGCCACAGCAGGTGGGTGACACGAATAATCGTGTTTTCGTCCTCGTGGAGACGATCGGTTTCGAGGATCTCCTCGCTGACAACCGGCTCGCGCAGGCCCAGGACGGCATCTTCTTTAGAAGGGAAGTAATTGAAGAAAGTGCGGGGTGAAACCCCGGCCTCCTGCGCAATCTCCTCAACGGTAGTTCCGCGCATCCCGTGCTCACGGACGCGACTGAGAGCCGCTTCGTGGATGGCGCGCCAGGTCTGCTCGCGTCGTCGTTCTCGAAGACTCAGTTCCTTTTTCTGCATGAGTGCAATTATTACATCCCTGCATAAAATGCTCAAATGGACATCCACACCCCCTGCAACGACTTACCCCGTGCCTTTTTGTACTCTCCCCCAAACAGCACAGCCCCCTACATCAGACTGCGCACCCCGAACCCCGCATGAGTTCACCAACCACGGCATAATAGACGGGTGAATTTGTTTGCCCCCGCATACCTCGACTTCCTGCCCGACTGGCTCCGCATCACCCTCGGCATTCTCGATATCCTCATTCGACTCATTGCCCTCTTCTGGCTTCCGTACAACCGCAAGCCCGTGGTCGCCCTCGGCTGGCTCATGGCTATTTTCTTCATCCCCTACGCCGGATTCTTCGTCTTCCTCGTCTTCGGGTCCTCACGCCTACCCGCCTACCGACGCGCTCGACAACACGCCATGAACGACATGATTCGCGAGGCCACCGCCGGCACCCCCTTCCTGGCGCGCACCGACGACCTCTCTGATCCGGCGCTCGTAGCCAGCCAGCTCAACTACACCCTCGGCTCCCTCCCCCTCGTCGGCGGCAACCAATTCACCCTCCACACCGATAACCACCAAGCCATGGTCACCATGGCCGAAGAAGTCGACCGCGCCACCGAATACGTGCACTTCGAGTTCTACATCGCCGCCTACGATGAAACCAGCGCCGTACTCTGGGACTCCCTCTTCGCAGCCCACCGCCGCGGCGTGCAGGTGCGCGTACTCATCGACCACATCGGCTCACGGAAATACCCTTCCTACAAGCGTCTCGTGAAGATGCTCAACGAATCCGGCATGCAATGGAAGCTCACGCTACCCATCAAGCCCTGGAAACTCAAATGGCAGCGCCCCGACCTGCGCAACCACCGCAAGATACTCGTCGTAGACGGCCAGGTCGCCTTCTCCGGCTCGCAGAACGTCATCGACCGTTCCTACGACACCCCCGAAAACATCAAGAAAGGCCTGCGGTGGAAGGACCTCACGTTCTCCTGCACCGGTCCCGTCGTCGAAGAACTCAACGCCGTCTTCGTCTCCGACTGGTACTCCGAAACAAACCAGCTACTGCTCGCCGAAATTAACACAAACATTCCCTACGTAGGCGACGGGATGCGCGCCCAGGTTGTGCCCTCCGGCCCCGGTTTCGAAACGGAAAACAACCTACGCCTCATCAACTACATGATTTATAACGCCGAACGGCGCATCACCATCTGCTCCCCGTACTTCGTGCCCGAAGAAACCCTGCTTCAGGCGCTCACCAACGCGGCCTACTCCGGTATCGAAACCACCGTGATTGTGTGCGAAAAGGGCGATCAATTCCTACCCAACATGGCGCAACGCTCCTACTACGAGCAGCTACTCCAGGCCGGCGTGCGCATCCTTCAGTATCCCAGCCCAACCGTACTGCATTCCAAGTTCATGTTCGCGGACGACGACCTGGCATTCATCGGCTCCTCCAATATGGACCCGCGTTCCTTCTCACTCAACATGGAGGTTTCCACCTTCATCACCGACCGCACCATGGTCACCATGCTGGAGGAAGTCACGGCCGATTATGAAAGCAAATGCGCCGAGCTGCTGTACACCCAGTGGGCGGAGCGTCCGCGCCGCATCAAGGTGATTGAGAACCTCTGCCGGCTCTGGTCGTCGCTCCTCTAAATTGTTTTCGTGCGCTCGGGGACCGCATTTTTGTTCCCACACTGACCTAAGGATCCCAGATTGCCTCTCTTCATCCGTAAAGCACGCCGTAAGTTCGCAGAGCTCGACGCACACGACGTTGCCCACCGTATTTCCGCGTATACCTACGGTAATTTTCTGGTTCTAGCGGCGTTGCTGACCCTCTACGATGCAAAATCCATCTTTGACGGTACCGCAATCCTCTACATTGCGGGCACCGGCCTAACCACCTATATTGCCCACGTTATTGCTGAAATGCAGGAGTACCGGGTGCTACACGGCGGCACCCCTCCTCGTGAATTTGTTAAGCATGCACTACGCAACGCAAGCCCCATTCTTGGCACCACAGTGTACCCCGTCATGTTGCTGATTGTGGCCATGCTTCTGCCGTCTGGTGGCAAATATGACATCATCTTTGACCTCACAATTATTCTCTGTCTGGCAACCGTGGTGTGGCGTATTTTTAGCCTCAACTTCGTCATTGCTCACTACCGCGGTGAACCAATCTGCTGGCGTACTGTCCGAAGCGCAGTATGGCTCACCCTCGCCATTATTATTCTTGACATTATGAAGTTTATGTTTACTCACGCCGGTAAATAACCTCAAAGCTCCCCTAAAGCTCGGAATAACCGAGATCAGGGGAGCTTTCGTATCCTCACAAACGCACGGGTGTATCTAAATATACAAAGCATGGAAAATATACACCATGGCAGAACTACCGCTCAGGTTCACCGGGTATTCCCCGCTATCTCACTCCGCCAGGTCTCTATACTCCATCTGCCCTTGTCAGATGTTGCTTACAGGGATTACCCTACTGGCTCGCACCACCAGGTTTCAGCCGAAAAGGGCAAAAAGAAACACGCGAGGCCTCCACTCAATGCATAGATTCTATGCGGTGGACGCATCGCGCGTTTATTTCTACCCAATTCTATTCTAACGCCACAAACGGTTTCCCGTGTGAATTGAAGAAGGTTTAATCTGCATCCAGTCGGGAGCCATCAGACGAACCGCCTTCGCGCACCCCGCCAAAGCGGTAATAATCGACTCGCAGCGCTGATTGAATTCGCTTTGATGTCGTTTATCAACAATTTGCCCGGGAAAATGCCGATGCATTTTCGACACGGAGTCACTACTCTCCTGCAGGCCGTGGCCCGTATGGCCCGGAACATGCTTCACCAGCACACGCTTCTCACGAATTGCCTCGGTCAAAGCACGCATCTGCGCAACCACGCGTTCATCCTGCACGCCCTCCGAAGCCCAGGTCTCAAAAGCCCAACGACTATGAGCCAGGCGCAACACGAAGGTAATGGCACCCAACGAATCAGTGTTAATAATCAGACGACGCGAACCACTACGGAACACCGTGTAGGCGGCCAACACAGCCGAAAGCTCACCGGTCATGATATTCACACCGTCATAATGAGCATGAAAGTAGAAGCCGTCCTCACTCACACCGGCAATGCCCATGCGACCGCCACGCTGATACTTCTTGTTGTGCGTGGAACGAAACGAGCAGTCCGTAAAGACGCTGTAATCCTCCAGCTGTTCCAGCGGGCGAGGATCCAGAGCATCATGCACCATAGCGTCCACAGTCTCACGCGTACGGGTGACCTCAGCCTGCATCCGCTCATAGGCGGGGGTGCCGGCCAGCTTCACGTGCACCTCACCCAGAGAGTGATTATCGTAGGGGTCCAACACCTTCTCGAAAGCGCGATACTCCATAATCGTCTTCAGATGGTCGCAATCGCGGAACAGGTGCTTCAAATGCTTACGGTCAGCCGCAATCGTCACCAGGTTGCGACGGTACTGCTCCGGAATGTAATCCCAAGCAGCCAGCACAGCCCGGCCCAGCAGGCGGGGATGCACCTCATCGCAAGACTCCATGAGCGAATGAGTGTGCTGAAAAAGCAGGGGCTCCTCATTGATGACGGTACGGGTGCCGTCCTGCTTCGAAATAAAAACCACCGTCGACAGCGCCGAATAGCAAAAACCCTGCGCCTCGCGGTGTTCCTGAGCTACCGCAATAACAGCGACCCCTTGATTGGTGTACCCGGCCGGGTAGGAGGCACTATAGTCGGGTGCCTCCCAGGTCAGGGCGCATCGTTTGATATGAGCCGGTGAAAATACCAATGCGGTCACCTCCCGTGACTACCATTCCGCTTCTCCTTTCATGCGTGCGGATTGACTTACCTTTCTTTTATAGGTCGAAGCCGGAGGAGGCGCAAACATTTGTGAGAATTTTTTCCAGTCAGCGAAGGGTCAGCGGCCATCCGCTTCCACCGGGGTGGACATCCGCCGCGCCTGAACCACGCAACGGCCCCAAAGGTGTACCGTAAAAGAGTCATCAACGATGCGGCACCAGCCGCCCCTAACCGAAGGAGAAACCATGATTGGTGTCTACGCAGGACTGTCCGTCAAGCCCGAGCACGTCGAGGAATTCCTCAAGACCATTGAGCCGCTCGTAACCGCCAGCCGCAAGGACGAGGGCAACGTCAGCTACGACTTCGGTACTGTCTCCGAAACCGAGTTTGCTTTCATCGAGCGTTGGGAATCCCAGGCTCTGCTGGATACACACATGGCCACCGAGCACTTCCAGAAGGCTGTCGCCGCATGGGAGCCGCTACTCTCCTCCGAGCTGGACGTGCGTATCGTCAACTTCCGCTAAGTAGCCTCTAAACATACGGTGCCCGGCATCCCTTCCTCTGAAGGGTGCCGGGCACCGTGTACTTTAAGTCCCGAAAGCGAGCGCAATCGCTAGTGACGCTCCAGGCCAACCTCCACCGAATCAAGGGTAAAACCATGACCGGAGCTCACGCAGTGCACCTTACCGGTATTCACCGACTTGCAGGTGTACCCGTAGGCGGTCACCACTTGGCCAATCGGTAGGGTCATAATCTTCTGGGTGTCTACCGGCTCCGGGCTGGAGGTCTGACCCACCAGAGAGGCCTCCGCGGTGTCCTTGTTCAGGTGCACTCGCTGCTGCGGCGCACCGGTCGCGGCGTCCCACCCCGGCAAGGTAAGGGGCACCATAGCCTGACAGTCCACACCTCCAGGCTTGATGGCGCAAGCTACCTTACCGTCAGCGCTGGCGAAGCGCAGAGTCTCAACGGTTTTCGCCTGCTCCCCCTGACCAAAAGTGCCGCCGCCGTACGCCTCAGCGAAAGTCAGCGTGCCCGACAGCATACGGGTCGTAGCGGGAATAACCGCCAGGCGAGGCTTCTCGGCACTACCGCTCTGGGTAAAGCAGGCCGCCGTCACGTAGGCGCGGCCCTGCACCTGGGTTGTGCACTGGTACCACTCCACCGAGGCGGTGCCGTTCTGGCTCTTACGGTTATTGAAAAGACGGATCGTTTCCTGAGCCTTCGTACAATCGGATCCGTCATACACGTAGATACCGGCGGAATCCCCCAGCAGGCTCGTCACGCCGCAACGGGATCCGGGATCGGTGGTCTGGGCGCTCGAGGTGGCAAAGGCCGCCTCATACTCGGCATCGGTGCTCGGCTCAGCGGTGGGAGTTGCAACCGCATCAAAGGTGGCCGGCGCATCCAACCCGAGGGGAATCTGAACCGTGTTAGCCTTCCACGCACCGTCAGCGGTCTGGAAGAGGGTCTTCGCATCAACAGATGCCGTAGGGGTAGCCGCCGAGGTGATCGGAGCAGAATCAGAGTATTCTTCGTGGGCGGCACACGAACTCAAAGTTAGTGCGCCGATGCAGGCCAAAGCGGTTAGTGCGCGGCGCGTCAGGGGACGCCGCACACGTGCAGGTAGGGTAAGCATGAATGCCAAATCCTCACAGGTACGGTGGGTGCAATGTATTTGAGTGGTTGTGCTGAGTCGGTGAATACAAACCGGGTGCTCCTACACCCTACTGCAACCCAGGGAACCTCGCAATACACCTCGCCGAGAACCCACAAAAGAGAGCTACTACCGATAAGGGTAGTGCCCTACACCACATGTATGTGGTGTAGGGCACTACCCTTATCAGACGCCACGCTGAGGCATCCCACTACATCAGAGACCGGCCGCAACGCACCAGCCTCACGACCATCAAGTCAGCGACTTAAGCATCCTCAGGCAGGATACGCACGCCACCCTTATCGGCCGAAGCAGCCAGCATGCCGTACACCTTCAGCGCGTTCGACACGTGACGCTCACGCGGCTTCGACGGACGCCACGGCGCGGCACCCTTCGCCTCGCGGCGAGCAGCCAGCTCCTCATCCGAAACGTTCACGCGCAGGATGCGGTTGTTCACGTCAATCTCAATCTCGTCACCGGTCTGCACCAGGCCGATAGCGCCACCAGCAGCAGCCTCCGGGGAAATGTGGCCAATCGAGATGCCCGAGGTACCACCCGAGAAACGACCGTCAGTAATCAGTGCGCACTTCTTACCCAAGCCCAGGCCCTTCAGGTAGGAGGTCGGGTACAGCATCTCCTGCATACCCGGGCCACCCTTCGGACCCTCGTACTGGATGACGACGACGTCGCCCTCCTTGACGTTCTTCGACAGAATCTCGTACACAGCCTCATCCTGGGACTCGACCACGAAGGCACGACCCTTGAAGTGGAACAGTTCCTCATCGATGCCGGCGGACTTAATGATCGCGCCGTTCTGGGCAATGTTGCCGTACAGGACCGCCAGGCCGCCATCCTTGGTGTAGGCGTGCTCGACCGAACGGATGCAACCGTTCTCGGAGTCAGTCTCGTGGGACTCGTACTTGTTCGCGGTCGAGAACGCGCGGGTGGTGCGCACGCCACCGGGGGCTGCCAGGAAGAGGTCCTTGGCCTTCTCACTGGCCTTGCCGCCGCGGATGTCCCACTCGTCCAGCCACTCGTCCAGCGAATCCGCGTGAACAGAATGAACGTTCTTGTGGAGCAGGCCGGCGCGGTTCAGCTCACCCAGCAGGGCGGGGATACCGCCGGCACGGTGCACATGCTCAATGTGGTACTTGGTGGAGTTCGGGGCAATCTTCGCCAGGCAGGGAACCTGACGCGAGATACGGTCGATGTCGTCCAGGGTGAAGTCGGCGCCCGCCTCGTGAGCAATCGCCAGGGTGTGCAGCACGGTGTTGGTCGAACCGCCCATCGCCACATCCAGGGCCATGGCGTTCTCGAACGCCTCCTTGGTAGCAATCGAGCGGGGCAGAACCGACTCGTCGTCCTGGTCGTAGTAACGCTTGGCCAGCTCAACGATGCGGCGGCCAGCGTCCAGGAACAGCTCCTTACGAGCCACCTGGGTAGCCAGAGTCGTGCCGTTACCGGGCAGGGCCAGGCCGATAGCCTCATTCAGGCAGTTCATGGAGTTTGCGGTGAACATACCAGCGCAGGAACCGCAGGTGGGGCAGGCGTTCTTCTCAACCTGGGCCAGCTCCTCATCGCTGACGCTGTCGTCAACAGCCATCACCATGGCGTCAATCAAGTCGAGGCGGTGCTCCACGATGCCCTCGATGCCGGCACCGGACTCCATCGGGCCACCGGACACAAAAATCGTGGGGATGTTCAGGCGCATAGCAGCCAGAAGCATACCGGGGGTGATTTTATCGCAGTTCGAGATGCAGACCAGGGCGTCGGCACGGTGCGCGTTCACCATGTACTCGACCGAATCCGCAATCAGGTCGCGCGAAGGCAACGAGTACAGCATGCCGTCGTGACCCATAGCAATACCGTCATCAACAGCGATGGTGTTGAATTCCTTGGCGACGCCACCCGCCTCACGGATAGCACCGGCGACCAGTTCACCCATGTTCTTCAGGTGCACATGACCGGGCACAAACTGGGTGAAAGAGTTAGCGATCGCAATAATGGGCTTGCCGAAATCATCGTCACCCATACCGGTGGCACGCCACAGGGCGCGAGCACCGGCCATATTACGGCCGTGAGTTGAAGTACGTGAACGCAGTTCGGGCATTTCTAAACCTTCCGTAGTGATGCAACTACTGATTCTACGCGCGGCGTCCAACGCTCTTCAGCTCAGGGTCACTTTGGTTCCATGCATCGAAACGCGCACAAGCCTGCAACCACCAATCGGGGGGAGAGTTGAGGCCACGGGGGTTGTGCCGGATCTGCGGCAGAATTGCCCCCTTTGGGGTAGATGGGGGATATCACCCCATTATGCCCCCTAATCTGGAATGAGCTCAGGTTGCAGGCGGCGATATTCAGTCGGCGAACGCACCAGGAGGCGGCGGGCTGCTGTGTCTGCCGCGTACAGACCTCGTTGTGCATACGTAGCACCGGCGCGGTTCGTATCCAACACACTGATTTATACACACTGAACCCTGCTTACGTTTCAGAAGGTTTCGATGACACAGGCACCCACCGCATCACTCACCCTCACCCCGGCAACCACCCCGGCAGGCGGCAAGGACTTCGCGTCCTCGGTGATCTACCAGGTCTACCCCAAGTCCTTCTACTCCTCGGCCGGTGGCGCCTACGGCGACCTGCGCGGCATTATCGAGAAGGTGCCCTACATCGCCTCCCTGGGCGTGGACATGGTGTGGTTCAACCCATTCTTCGCCTCCCCGCAGAACGACAACGGCTACGACATCTCCGACTACTACGCCATCAACCCCGACCTGGGCACCATGGAAGACGTCGAAGAGATGATTGCCGCCCTCGCCGAGCACGGTGTGGGCGTCATGTTCGACATGGTGCTCAACCATGTTTCGACCGAGCACGAGTGGTTCCAGCGTGCGCTCGCCGGTGAGCGCAAGTACTGGGATTACTTCTACATTCGCCCCGGCAAATACACCGAGGACGGCCAGCTACGCGAACCGACCAACTGGGAGTCGAAGTTCGGCGGGCCTTGCTGGTCCCACTTCGGCGAGTACACGGACGAGCACGGCACTCCCCTGTTCTACATGCACCTGTACGACCGCACCCAGGCGGATCTGAACTGGTACAACCCGGTCGTGCGCGACGCACTGTTTAAGGTCGTGAACTTCTGGTACGACAAGGGCGTGCGCGGCTTCCGTTTCGACGTTATTAACGTCATCGGCAAGGGTGAGGAGCTACTCGACGCCCCCGAAGGAACCGTGGACAAGGCACAATACACCGATACCCCGATTGTGCACACACGCATTCAGCAGCTGAACCGCGCCTCCTTCGGTCAGCACGACGACACCGTGACCGTGGGCGAAATGTCCTCGACCAGCATCGAGAACTGCCTGGGTTACTCCAACCCGGTAAACCACGAGCTAGACATGGTGTTCAGCTTCCACCACCTGAAAGTGGACTACGAGAACGGCGAGAAGTGGTCAAAGGTGCCGTTCTGTTTTGCCGAGTTGAAGCAGATTCTGAACGATTGGGCACTGGGTATGCAGGCTGGCGGCGGCTGGAACGCGCTGTTCTGGAATAACCACGATCAGCCTCGCGCGCTGAACCGTTTTGGTGACGTTGAGCGTTACCGTGCCGAGTCGGCGACCATGCTGGCGACCGTGATTCACCTGCTGCGCGGCACCCCGTACGTGTACCAGGGCGAGGAAATCGGCATGATTGACCCGGTCTACTCCTCCATCGAGCAGTACATGGATGTGGAGGCGCACAACGCCTACGCGATGCTGCGTGAGCGCGGTCTGAGCGAGCAGCAGGCTCTGGAGATTGTGCGCGCGAAGGCCCGCGATAATTCGCGTGTGCCGATGCAGTGGACCGCTGATCCGGCAACCGCCGGCTTCGGTTCCGAGTCGCCCTGGCTGGCTCCTGCCCCGGTGCGCGATGCGGCGACCGGTGCCGGTATTTCGGTGGAGGACGAGGAACGCGACGGCGTTATCCTGCCCTACTACCGCAACCTGATTGCCCTGCGTAAGCAGTACCCGGTCATCTCTGCGGGTTCGTACGCGCCCTACGCGCTGGATCACGAGCGGGTGTTTGCGTACCTGCGTGAGCTACCCGCCGAAGGTGACACTGAAAACGATAACCCGGCGCAGCGTCTGCTGGTGCTGACGAACTTCTACGGTGAGCCGACCGAGGTTGAGGTTCCGGCTGAGTTCGTCCGTTCCGGTCGCGTGCTGGTGTGTAATTACAAGAAATATACGGTCGATTCCGCCGCGGCTGATTCGGCTGAAACGGTGACGCTGATCCTGCGCCCCTACGAGGCTCTGGCGCTGCTCGTCGAAGGCTAAAAGCGGCTCTGTGCCTCTCCCCTAGCTTGCGGGTAAAGAGCACTATAAACCGACCTGGCAATATTCTATTTCAAGAATATTCCCAGGTCGGTTTGATTTTATCCATACTTGTCAAGGAATTTTAGGAGGTGCTCTAGAAACCCCGCTCGCCCAGCCACCAGGCCGCCGCCTGTGCGGGTTCCTGCTTCAAGGTGCCAGCCACGCGGTCGTTAAGAACGCGAAGGTCGGCAGTGGTGAGCTTCTCCGAAACCCGGTTCAGCACCTCCACGGCGCTCTCGGGCACCCGCGAAGTATTCACGATGGGCAGCACCTGCTGGGCCAAAATCATATTCTTTGGGTCTTCCAATACCACCAGCTTATTCTGCTCAATCGCGGGGGTCGTCGAGTAAAGATCAACCACCTGCACGGTATCATCCAGCAGGGCCTTGACGGTCAGCGCGCCGCCTCCATCCGAGAGGGGTACGAACTCAGCGGGAACGCATCCGTACTTCTCCTTCAGGCCCGGGATACCGTAGGCGCGCTCGGCGAACTCGGGGGCCGCGCCGAGCTTGAGGTCGGTGCAGTGGGAGGCGAGATCCTCAAGGCTTCGCAGACCGTATTTTTGGGCAGTCTGCGCGGTCACGACGAGGCTGTCCTTATCCTCGGCGGCGGAGGCCTTCAGCGCGCGCAACTCACCGCCGCGAGTCTGCAGGGTACTCAGGGCCGCGGGCAAAGCCTGCAGAATTTCCTCGGCGGTCGAGGCGGTGGCCTTCGGGTCGAGGTAGAGCAGCAGGTTGCCGGAGTAATCCGGAATGACGTCCACCGCGCCGGAGGCGAGCGCCCCCAGGTAGGCCTCGCGCGCGCCGATGCTCAGCTGGGTGCGGGCATTAAATCCCGCCTTTTTGAGCGCCCCGGCGAAGATTTCAGCGAGAATCTGGGATTCGGCGAAGGCCGCCGAGCCGACGACGATTCCCTCGTGATCGCCGCTGAAGACGTTCTCACCGCTGAGCCCGCAGGCACTGAGAAGACCCGTCACGCCGAGCACTCCGGCAGCGCCCAGAACGGTGCGACGCGAGAAGATATGAGGCTTCTGATTCATCGGATTCATGCCTTCCTACGATTAATAGCGAGCCCCGCGGGGGTGAGCCAGCGCTGCACGAGGCCCATGAGCGCATCCACGACGAAGGCGAGAAGCGCCACGAGCAGGGTGGCGACCAGCATGCGCGGGTAGTCGCGCACCGCCAGGCCGTCAAAGAGGTAGCGACCGAGGGTTCCGCCGCTCACGTAGGCGACGATGGTGGCCGTCGCGATGACCTGCACGAGCGCGGAACGCAGGCCGCCCAGCATCAGCTGTAATCCCAGCGGAATCTCAACGCGCGTAAGAATCTGCCATTCGGTCAGGCCCTGGGCGCGGGCCGCATCCACCAGCTCTTCGGGAACGGAGGCGAGGCCCTCCAGCACCCCGGAAAGCAGTGGTGCGGCGGCGATAATGACCAGTACGACCAGGGAGGGGACAATCGAAATCCCTAGCCAGAGCGCCACGAGGGTGAGCAGACCGAGGGCGGGTAGGGCTCGGCTGGCGCCGACGAGGGTCGTCAGCAGGTTGGCAGCCCAACGACGCGAGCGGCTCCTGCGGTGTCCCGCCCAGAGGCCGAGCGGAACCACCAGCGCGGCCGCGCAGGCGACGGCGAAGAACGTGATGCCCAGGTGTTCCAGCAGGCGCGCAGTGATACCATCGCTCCCCTGCCAGCGGGAGGCATCCCCCAGGTAGAAGAAGGTGCGTTCGATAACGTTCACGGTGGTTACCTCCTTCTTTCAGCGGCACGCCAGGGGGTCAGGATACGGGTCAGCAGCATGAGGAGGCCGTCAAGCACGAAGGCCATGCCCAGGCTCAGGGCGACACCCACCAGAATCTCAGAGGGAATATCGCGCGCTAGGCCGTCGGTGAAGAGGGTGCCGAGCGAGGGCACGCCGATGAGCGCACCGACGGAGACCATGGCGATATTAGAGACGGTTGCCACGCGCAGGCCCGATAGAATCACGGGTGCCGCCAGGGGCACCATCAGTTCGCGACGTGCCTGGCCGGGTGTGTATCCGAGGGCTCGGGCCGATTCGTAGAGGCTGTCTGGCACGGAGTCGAAGGCATCCACACCGGCACGCACCATGAGCGAGAAGCTGTACACGCTCAGCGCGACCAGCACGTTCATCGGGGAAATAATCGAGGTTCCCAGGACGAGCGGCATCAGCACGAATAACGCGATGGAGGGAATCGTGTACAGCAATGAGGAAAGGTATAGGAGGATCAGCGTGCCGGGGCGACGTCCGCCTTTCGAGGCGCGGCGACGGCTGGCATAGTAGGCGACGGGCATGGCCAGGGCCGCCCCCACCGCGACGGGCACGACTGCCTGGTAGAGGTGGTTGAGGGTGAGCTCCAGGATGCGCCGACCATTGGCCGCGACCCATTCCCAGTGCAGGTCACCGGCCGCTAGAGGAGGTGCACTCAACAGAATAGATTGAAGAACGCTCATTCGTTATCCATGCCTTTCGGGGCGTGTTCTTGAGCCTCTCGGCGCATTCCCTCGAGGCGACGAGCACGCGCCTGACGCACCGTGCGCTCATCGAGCAGGCCGGCGACAGAGCGGCTCACGAAGGAACGCACGAAGTCATCGGCCGGACTGTACAGAATCTCTTCGGGAGTTCCGTACTGGGCCAGGCGACCGCCCTCGGCAAAGACGGCGATGCGATCGCCCAGCAGGAGCGCCTCGTCGATATCGTGAGTCACGAACACGATGGTCTTACCCAGGCGCGCCTGCAGATGCAGAAGTTCGCGCTGCAGCTCGGTGCGCACAATCGGGTCAACGGCCGAAAAGGGCTCGTCCATGAGCAGGATGGGCGCATTGGCGGCAAGGGCACGAGCCACGCCGACGCGCTGCACCTGGCCGCCGGAAAGTTGGGCCGGGTAGCGGTCCGCGTAGCCTGCGTCCAGGCCCACCAGCTCCAGCAATTCCACGGCACGGGCGCGCGCTTCACGACGCGACATTCCCTGAAGCCGGGGCACGGTAGCAATGTTTTGAGCAACGGTGCGGTGCGGCATGAGGCCACCGTTCTGCATCACGTATCCGATGCCTCGGCGCAGCTCGTAGGGGTTCTTCTCGTGCACGTTCACGCCGTCAATGGTGATGGTGCCGCTATTGGGCTCCACCATGCGGTTAATCATGCGCAGACTAGTGGTTTTACCGCAGCCGGAGGGGCCGACGAATACGGTAATCTGCCCGGCGGGAATATGCAGGTTCAGGTTCTGCAGTACCGTGGTGGGTTCACCGGTTCGACTCGGGTAGCTCTTGGTGATGTTGTCGAAGCGGATTCCGCCTGCCTGAGCGCTGTCGGCAACCGCATTTTTTGCCCAGGGAATCTGGGGTGAGCTCTCCGGAGGCTGTGTACTGAAATTCTGGGCAGTCATGGGTGCGGCAATCCTTTCTGCAACCCGTTGTATGCACTCTTTCAGCAGAAATTATCGAGTAGCTTCCTGCTGGGCGTTTCTACAGTGAGTGTGGTGTACCTGTTCTGTACATAGACCGTATATAAAAAGGCGGCACCCCAGGGTTTTATTCCCAAGATGCCGCCCTTTCGACAGTTTGCAGTATCTGCAACCGCCAAGTGTTTTAAAAAACAAAACCTGCCCCACTGTAGAAGCCTGGAGGCGGATTTCGTGGCTCCGACCGGCGTCGATCCGGTGACCTTACGATTTTCAGTCGTACGCTCTACCAACTGAGCTACAGAGCCTTGCGTATTTAGTTTTAGATACGCAATGACCGCGTCTTCGGATGAGTAATCATCTGAACTTACGCGGCCAGAGCGACCCCGACGGGACTTGAACCCGCGACCTCCGCCGTGACAGGGCGGCGCGCTAACCAACTGCGCTACGGGGCCTTGTTGGAATCAACAGGAGTAAATCCTACATCATCTAACTTGGCTTTGCAAACCGATATGATTTGCAAGTACCCCCAACGGGATTTGAACCCGTGCTACCGCCGTGAAAGGGCGGCGTCCTAGGCCGCTAGACGATGGGGGCCTAGTCGATCGAACAGGTTCTTTATTCATCCCGTCGTTCGAACCTCCACTAGTCTACGCTAGGTTCGGAAGAGCGCGCAAATCGTATTGTTCGATTTTGGGGGTTTCCGAGGCTGATACGCAGGTATTTATGTCCCAGGACACCATCATTTAAACATGTCAGAACAAATTATGTGAAAAATAAAAAATTTTTAAATTTTCTTCGAAATCCCTCTTGGATGCGGTTTTTGAGGTTCAATCCCCCTCCACGCCCCCCAAGCTACCCTTATATAGCCCCAAGGAATTGCCGACAGGAGAGATGCTCACGGAGATACCCACCTAATCACTCCAGCCAACCTGGGCCACATACAGCCACTGACGGTCGCACTGACAGTCGAGTAGGCGCTTTCCCACAGGCCTGCCGAGAGCGGCACCTGCCGGAAATTCATGAAGGCGCACACGCACTCAAAAAATCCGCATCCCTCCCACCCTCCGTCGCCTCGCATCTCGCACAAGCGCCCCGCGTGCATGCCTAAATTTATGGAGTGACCTCGGAAGTACTTTTGCCCTTTTCGACATTTACTAAAATGCACTTTGTGCATATTTGGCAAAATAGTCATTTATCCGATGCGCATATCAAGCGCATATTTAGTAGCGCGCTATGTGAAAGTGCACTTTTTGAAGAAAAGTATTCCCTGCGTCTCGCAAGTGTGCACCATAATGCAAATATTCACTCCAGGGAATACAATAAACCGGCTTGTCAGAGGCATATTTTTACGCCAATGCACCTAAAGCGGGATTTATGACGACACACAAATATAAAGATTTGATAAACCTCTAGCGATTGACAAGGCGAGATAATATTCGCCTCAAAATAGCCCCCAATATTGCTTGAAGCACCCTCTTTGAGCACCGTACTATAGGAGACGTGAGATCGCTTCCGGACCTCACGGGACCACTTCCGAAAGTCCCAACGACGAAAGTCACCGCACATTATTTACCGATAAACCGTATAGAGATCTGATGGGGGATCCAGCGTCGGCAGCAACGCCCGCCACGAATCACCGCGTGACAGGCACGGGCACCATCCCGTACGAAAGCATGCAACCTGGATCCTCCAACTGTGTCCATAGCTCGCTGAGCGCGTCAAACATGCCACGCCACCAGCAGCATCCCCCAGGTCTGAATAAGTGTGCGCGGTCCACACGCCGTAGGACCGCGTGCTTGTTTAGAGAGCTAATCTTGGTGTTTCTTTAGCTTTCTAGACCCCGTTAGAGGACGCGCCGCACGTGGAGCCACTGCATGGGTTCGCCGCGCGTCCAGGGTAGCCGGAGGGTATGTCCTCGAGTGTCTTCGGCACCTACCCCGCCCACCCCGCATTACCTCATGATGCGGGGTGGGTTTTCTTTACCCCCTCCTCGCCTCCCCAATTTCCCGCAAGAGACAAAAATCGACCCCGCACCGGCACACGGTACGGGGTCGATTTCTACGTTCTACCCACTACGCGGCAGGATTACTCGCCACGGGAGATGTTAATCATCTCGTCGCGGTCCACAACCTTCACGCGGGCGCGAGGCTCACCGGCAGCGTCCTTGGATGCTGCGCCCAGTGCCTTCTCGTGGTCGTCTAGGCGGTGCCAGCCTTCCCAGGTGGTGTACTTGATGCCCTTAGAGTCCAGGTAGGCGCTGAAGGTCTCGGCGTCCGGCTCGGGGGCAGTGTAGAGGTTCTCGTGGTCCTCAAGCAGGTGGGTGATGGTTTCGAGCGCATCGGACTTGGTGGAGCCAATCAGACCCACGGGGCCGCGCTTAATCCAACCGGTTGCGTACAGGCCGGGAACGACCTCACCGTTCTCGTCCACGACGCGACCCTCAACGTTGGTGACCACGCCGCGCTTGCTGTCGTAGCCGACCTCGGGCAGCTCGGAACCGAAGTAACCGATGGCGCGGTAGACGGCCTGTACGGGGTAGTCCACGTACTCGCCGGTACCGATGATGCCGCCGTTGCCGTCGAGCTTGTTGCGTTCCATGCGCAGGCCCACGACCTTGCCGTCTTCGCCGAGGATCTCGTGCGGGGACTGCAGGAAGTGCAGGTGCAGGCGGCGGGATGCGGTCTGCTCGTTGTTCTTCTGGTCTTCCAGCCAGCCGCGCAGGGTCTTCATCATAACCTTGGTCTGGGCGTTCTTCTCCATTGCTTCCTCGGAAGCGGCGTCGAACTGGAAGTCCTCTTCGTATAGGACGATGTCCACGTCACGGGAGTGTGCGAGTTCGCGCAGCTCGAGCGGGGTGAACTTCATCTGTGCGGGGCCGCGGCGACCGAAGACGTGCACGTCGGTCACGGGGGAAGCCTTCAGGCCCTGATAGACGTTATCGGGGATTTCGGTGACGAGCAGGTCGTCAGCGTGCTTGGAGAGGATGCGGGAGACGTCCAGGGCGACGTTGCCGTTACCGAGCACCGCTACCTGCTCAGCCTTCAGCGGCCAGGTGCGGGGGTAGTCGGGGTGACCGTCGTACCAGGAGACGAAGTCGGCAGCGCCGTAGGAGCCGTCCAGGTCGATGCCCTCAATGTTCAGCGCTGCGTCGTGAATGGCTCCGGTCGCGAAGATAATGGCGTCGTAGTGCTCGCGCAGGTCGGCGAGGGTTAGGTCCTTACCGTACTCGACGTTGCCGAAGAAACGGATGTCGCCGCGGTCCAGGACCTTGTGCAGGGCGGTGATGATGCCCTTAATGCGCGGGTGGTCCGGTGCCACACCGTAACGAATCAGGCCGAAGGGGGCGGGGTAGCGGTCGAAGATGTCGATGGCGACCTCGACGGCGCCGGTGCGGACTTCTTCGGACTTGGTGAGGATGTCGGCGGTGTAAATACCGGCGGGACCTGCACCAATCACGGCGACGCGCAGGGGGCGTGCTGCTTCAGACACGAATATCTTCCTTTCAAAGTTCACCGGCAAACGCCCGGTACGGCGTGAAGGCGCGGTGAGCTTAGTGTTCACTTCGTGCCTATTTTACCGGGCAGGAGCGCCCCTATACGGGGAAAAGGGGACAAGCTCAGCAAATAGGATAATTTTCTATCACCTAATACGGCCTCAGTGGAGGGCTGCGGGGCGAGCTACGGTCGATCCGCTCCGCACAAAAAACCGCCCCGCCCTCCGAGGTGCAGGAGGGCGGGGCGGTGTATGGAACACGCATCCGCGTGGATTTTTGCTACCTCAACCGTATGCGGGCGAGGAGTTTAGGGGCGAAGCCTAGCGAGCCTCGACGGGGTACTCGGCGTCCGGCTCGCCGGTGATGCGGTTACGCAAATCGCGGCGGACCAGTTCGATGGACCAGAGCCAGATGATGTGGCCGAAGAATTCTGAGAAGTGCTCGCCGAAGGGCTGGTTCCAGGGGGCGGGCACGATACCCATAGCGGGCATGATGATGACGTGGAAGAGGATGTCCAGGACGATACCAAATACGACACCCTGCCAGAGCTTAATCTTGGGCCAGTACTCGGCGACCACGCAGTAGAGGACCGCGAAGAAAATCGCGAAGGAGAAGTGGATGATAAAGCTCATGTAGGGCAGGTCGTTTCCCAGGTAGGAGTAGGTTGCGTGGGAGGTTTCCGGGGACATGCCGAAAATCTGCTCCAGCAACGCCTGCGGCGGGTTGGTGGAGTTACGCTCGGGGGTGCGCGGCGGGAAGGGCACTTCCCAACCGAACTTGATAATGCCCGAGAAGATACCGGCGATAATGCCGACGAGGACCGCAACGCCGACGCGGCGGCGTGCAGGGTCGGTGCTGGTTTTGAAGGTGACCTTGACCTTCTGCCCCGCCTTCTTGGCGGTGGTGGTTACTGCGTTCTCAGACATGTCGCTCCTGAGGTGTGAAGTGGTGTGCTTAGTGTCTCAACCCTACCGCAATCCCAACATTATTCCCAGGGGTTTCACACATAAACCCACTTAAAGCCAAAAATACCTTTATTTTTATATCGTGCTGACCAGTATGTTTACATTTCTAAATCTGCGGAAAATTTTTACTGACGGAATTCACACAAAGTGTCACATCACTTCATGTAATACTTGAAAGCTTCTCAGTAGCACCCCTTCAGAGCCGCTCGGGCACACGAAAGCCCCCGGCACGGCGAGAAAAACTCACCGCATCGGGGGCTCATAAAGCTTTCACATGCGACCCGAAGCGAAGACTAGGGGGTCAGTTACTAGGCGGCGGGTACCGCCTCAAAGGTTACGGCCAGTTCGTCACGCTCACCGAAGCGGACCAGGTGACGGTCCAGCACATCCGCCAGGCGGGCAGCCTGTTCGTCGTTTTCGGCGCGTACCTCCATGACGAGTGCGCCGTCGATTTCGCGCAGGTCACCGTAGCCGCGGAAAATGCCGTCGCGGTTGAAGGTGAGGCGGATGCCATCGGGCAGTTCTGCGGTGCCGAGCTTGCGGCCCATGTGCGAGCCGAGCTGCTTGATGTAGCGTGCGGGGCGGTCGGTTGCTACGATGGCGCGCTGGCGTACCGGCAGGGATTCTGCGGCGGGGTAGCTTTCGGCGGGAATGGCGGTGTTTTCCTGCGGGGTTTCAGTCACGGCGGACTCCTTCTTGTTCATGCCGAAAAAGGCTCACCACACAGAACCTGGCATCCGGCGACACAATATTTCACTCCGAATATAGCAGGAACTTAGGGTTCACTAACCTAATATGTCATCGTTGTTCGCGCAGGGGCGATAAACAACCACCGTTCTTTACACGCCTACCTCTTGAGCTTAATCTCAGCAGCAGCACCCAAATGTGCCGAAGTCACCGCATCGTCCAAATATTTAAAATCCGACCGGTCAGTATACGTAATCGTCAAAACAGCCTTCTGCCCATCGCACAGAAGAGTCTGGGAGAATTCAACATTCTTTGCAGCCGAACGAATAGCATTAAGCTCTTCAGTCCGTGCAAGAGCTTGCTGCACGTCCTCCGGTGAAGAAGCTGTTGCACAAGCTGGTGTAGTGGTCGAATACTCATTCAGCCATGGCTCAAAAGCTCCACCCCAGTACAGGCCCAGAAGAGCGCCAACAAACACCACGCAAGATACTAGAACGCCCACCACTTTTCGCGGCAGGTGCAACAATCCGTTTTTTCGAGGGGTGTCGCCTCCTGAATTTTCCGGTACACGATCATACTCATCACGAGCTAGAGGGCTCCTTGTCGTCATGATTTATTCTCCTTCCGTTGAGAATTTACGTTTACATCCACTAATCCCGAATCGGGAATTCTGGTAGGGCTTTCAAGACGGCATAGCCTATCGCAGGCGGTCATCATATCTGCATCATGAGTCGCCACGATAACTGTGGCTCCTCGCCGAGCAGCAGAGCTCAATAGCTCAACAACCAATGCCCGGTTCTCAGCATCGAGACTTGCCGTCGGCTCATCCGCAAAAATGTAGCGCACACCCTTGTGGATTGCCCGAGCAATGCCCACTCTCTGCTTCTCACCACCACTCAGCAGGGCAGCCGAAGTACGTTCCTTCCCTTCAAGACCAATGATGCTCAGAAGCTCACGGCTCTCATCCGTAATTCGAGCACGACCAAAGGTCCTACGATCAAGCAGAATATTCTCGATAACGCTCCATTCCTCAATAATTCCGTAATCCTGAAAAACGAAGGAAGCTTCATCAGCCCAGAACGCAAGACGCTCCTTCTCGCGAGCATGTTCCATATGCCGGCCCCCAATAACAACCTCACCCTCATGAGGCGGCATCAGCAGACCCAACACATTCAAAAGCGTCGTTTTACCGCATCCGCTCGGACCCACAATGCCAGTTACTTCCCCCGCATATGCCTCAAAGTGAGGACTCTGGAGAATGGGCTGCCCCTGCGCATACACCACAATGTCGCGGGAGGCGATAGTTACCTCAGGATGTTCCACATTGCCAGAGGGATAAACAGTATTCCTCATCATTCACTCCTATACGTGACGACGGTGAACCGTCGCGGTGAAGATACGGTTAAAACTCAGTCTCAGCACCAGCGCCAGAATAGTGCCGTACAACAGCGGTGCCGCCAACGCTGAAAAAGCGTACTCTGCTCCCTGCACCAGAAGAAGTACCAACCCAGCAGCAGAGCAAAGGCACACAATGCAGGCTTCCTTCAGAAGGTACCCACTAAAAATTGTTCTAAGAGGCAGACCAGCAGTGCGCAAAACAAAATCATTACGAGCACGAGCCGCAAGGGTAATGTACGTATTAATTGCTGTACCAATAACGAGTGCCGCACAGAGAATTGCTAGACCCACAAGATACGCAACATACTGGTTACGTTCCAGCTGCGCGATGTAAAGGTGTTCCTCTCCCGCGCGGTCCACAGAAAGTAGGGTCTGCCCAATTTCCTCAGCGTTGTAGGCAGCCCGTACAGACGCAGGCTGAGAGACCATGATGTTACCGGTAGTCAAGGCCGCAGAAATAAAGGAAGGTTGTAGATTCTGAGTCGCCGATTCGGTTACCACAAGAACAGGCTTTTTATAGTTCAGGAGCCGTGAATCCTGAGAGCTCAAAGCAGGCACCGTTACCCCCGACGAGCTGGTTTTATCCTCCACAGTGAGCAGAGTAAATCCGCGATCCTCGCGGTCCTTCTGGTGGAAAGAATACTCTGCACGCAAAGACTGAGATCCAGGGAAGCTGCTATCCTCAACCTTCTTGAACGACAAGCCAAGACGCTGCTGAAGAAGGTCCACATAGGCGCGGTTCACCATAAGAGCGCCATCGTATCCGCTACCCTCCAAACCCTTAACGTTTTCTAACGCATAGGACAGGAGGACACCGTTCCGTGATTCAAGAGAACCTAAAGCACGCACTGTGGCCTGGTCGTAGGAGGCGAGCGCTTGTTCATCCCGTATCGTCGCTTCAGGCACGTTCACACGTAAGGTGTACTGGTCAGAAAGAAGAGACCAGCCAGCCGCCGAATCGCTCCTACCCAAACTCACTTGAGCGCTTGAGACCAGACCCGGAATAGTGCACGCCACTAAAACCACCACAGCATACTTAGCGATTGCACTCGGAACTGTAAAACGTTGATACGCCGGTTCCCTACGTCCCACAGCATTAATGCTCGGCCAAGTCATGAGGTTGATAAGCAGTAGAGCAACCAGCATGAGAACGGTAAACACGGCAAAGATCAGTGCCGTAACCCCCATCAGTTGAGGAAGATGCGCCACGCCGTACACGAACCCCTCTACACACCCCATGCACAATGCTGTTACCGCTGCAGGAGGTAGCGCCAGGAGCAGGAGATCTTGTGCATCCCTTAGCTGCAGACGCTGCGGGGAGTATCCGTTCAGAAGCAGAATATTCTGAGTTCGCGAACGGACCGACAACCACCCCATGATTGCGGTACAGAAGAGCACAGCGAGGCAGATAAGGCTCGTCAGAGAGCCCGAAGAAGTAACAGCCCCGTAGACAACACGCACCGGGTTAACGGAGGTAACTTTAACATCCATGCCTTGTTCACGGGCAAGGTTTTCAAAAGCACGCACAAATTCTTGGCTACCCGCTAGCGCGTATTGGCCGTCAAGCGAAGAATCCCCGAGTGCTCGTGACGGATATTTTTTCCCGTGCTTATCCGGGTCGAACCAATCGATAGTTTCACCGTCAGAGCTCAGTGAATTCGCCCCAAACACGTAGACGGATTTTCCGTGCCAGAAATCTTCGGGGTCGGCGACCACCTTGAGTAGCTGGGCGCCATCGGCGGCGTAGCGATCCACCAGAGCATCAAAGTTCTGAATCAGCTCAGACTTAGACTGTTGCGAAGCACGCAGAGAAAGCTGTGCCTGCGCATTGGTACCCAGAGGAGTCTGCGTCTCCAGGACAGAGATGAGGGCGCTACCCAGCAGAAAGGTCAGAACTGTGCACAATATTGCGCACACTCTCAGAGCATTTTTCATCGTTGAATCCCCGTCTGTAGCGGGCGGGTATAAAACTTCACCGCCCCAGGCCTGGTGCTAGAAGACTACCACCTTCATAGCCTAAATGGTATAGATTTTCGAATTATTTAGATTCATGACATATATTTTTTTACTAGTCAGCGGATTTTAGAGTTTTTACCGTGCCTTACCAGGCTTCCTGAACGAAAGCTGAGAGTTTGCTGAACTAGCGTAGAAAATACCTTTAACCGTAAAATATCGTGGTAACAACAGCGTCACATCCCACTTTGCGGGACGTGACGCTTTTCTTATGCGGGCTCGGAACCCCGAGTCACGCCCCGACTACGAGTATCTACGGATTTTCACGAATGTCTTCTGAGAACACCGCGGCTCCCCAGACCCCCAAGGCAGAAGCCAAGGGCGCACTGGACCGTTACTTCAAAATCACTGAGCGAGGCTCCACCATCGCCGCCGAATTCCGCGGCGGCCTCGCCACCTTCTTCGCGATGAGCTACATCGTCGTGCTGAACCCCCTCATCATCGGCCTCGGCAAGGACGCATCCGGCAACACGCTCGGCGTGCCGCAGGTCGCCGCAATGACCGCACTGGTCGCAGGCGTCATGACCATCCTCATGGGCGTCGTCGCCAAGCAGCCCTTCGCCATGGCCGCAGGCCTCGGCGTGAACGCGCTGCTGGCAACCACCATCGCCTCCACCCCCAACCTGACCTGGCCCGCCATCATGGGTCTGGTCGTCTGGGCGGGTGTGCTGATGACCATCCTCGTGCTGACCGGCTTCCGCACCGCAGTGTTCAACGCGGTCCCCGAATCGCTCAAGGTCGCAATCGTCGTCGGTATCGGCTTCTTCATCGCCTTCATCGGCCTCGTTAACGCGGGTATCATCCGCCGTATGCCCGACGCAGCCGGCACCACCGTGCCTGTCTCCTTCGGCGTGAGCGGCCACCTACTCGGCTGGCCCACCCTGGTCTTCCTCTTCGGCCTGTTCCTCACCATTGCGCTGTTCATCCGCAATGTGAAGGGTGCAATCCTCTACGGCGTGCTCGCCTCCACCGCCCTCTCCATCATCCTGGAGCAGGTCGTGCCCTCCGGCAGCTCGGTTAAGTCCCCCACCGGCTGGTCTCTGAACGTCCCCGTCTGGGACTCCAACACCAGCAAGCTGCCCAACTTCTCCCTGTTCGGCTCCGCTGACCTGTTCGGTGCCTTCGGCACCCTCGGCGGCATGGCTGCAGTTCTGCTGATCTTCACCATCCTCATCTCCGCGTTCTTCGACGCAATGGGCACCTCCGTCGGTCTTGCGACCGAGGCAGGCACCATCAAGGACGGCCAGATCGAGAACGTCGACAAGGTCCTGCTCGTGGACGCCCTCGGCTCCGTAGCCGGCGGTGGCACCTCCTCCTCCTCGAGCCAGATCTTCGTGGAGTCCGCAACCGGTATCGGCGCGGGCGCACGCACCGGCTTCGCAAACATCGTCACCGGTGTGCTGTTCCTGATCGCTATCTTCCTGTCCCCGCTGGTCACCATCGTCCCCTTCGAGGCTGTTGCACCCGCAATGGTGTTCGTTGGCTTCCTGATGATCCGACAGGCAGTGAACATCGACTGGAACGACTGGGGTCTGGGTATCCCCGCGTTCATGACCATCATCTTCATGCCCCTGTCCTACTCCATCGCGGACGGTATCGGCGCAGGCTTCCTGTCCTACGTCTTCATCCGCCTGGTGCAGGGTCGCGGCAAGGAAGTTCACTGGCTCATGTACGTGGTTTCCGCAGTGTTCCTCATCTTCTTCGCTAACGGCCTGATTACCGGCTGGATGCACTAAATACATCGGGTGCCTCACCCTCCCACGTGGAGGCGGGCACCAGCAGGGCGGGGTACCGGCACCTTCGGGTGTCGGCGCCCCGCCCTGAGCTATTCTCTTCCCCGTTGCCGACCTAGCTGCCGGAGCGGGGAAACACCACATCACCGACTGAACCGTCGCACACAACGCGTTTCAACGGCACAAGCTAGGAGGCGGCGCCTACAATGGTTGAACCATTGTGGCGCCCGGTTATGAGCCTAGTCCGCGGGCTTCACCCGCGAAACCGGCGGCGCAACAGTACACACCGAACAACATCAACGGATCCTCACATGTCTGAACCCCAGAAGGCGGCAGCGCCCACCAGCGCACTCGACCGCTACTTCAAGATTTCCGAACGCGGCTCCTCCATCGCCGCAGAATTCCGCGGCGGCCTCGCCGCATTCTTCGCCATGAGCTACATCGTGGTGCTGAACCCCCTCGTCATCGGTACCGGTGCTGACGCCTCCGAACGCACCCTCGGTATCGCACCCGTCGCGGCTGTGACCGCGCTGGTTGCCGGCGTGATGACCATCCTCATGGGTGTTATCGCCAAGCAGCCCTTCGCCATGGCGGCTGGCCTGGGCGTGAACGCGCTGCTCGCCTCCACCATTGCCACCACCCCGAACCTGACCTGGGCAGACATCATGGGCCTGGTCGTTCTTGCCGGTCTGATCATGACCGTTCTGGTGCTCACCGGCTTCCGTACCGCGGTGTTTGAGGCGGTTCCCGAGTCGCTCAAGACCGCGATCGTGGTGGGTATCGGTTTCTTCATTTCCTTTATCGGTCTGGTCGACTCCGGCATTATCCGCCGCATGCCTGACGCAGCTGGCACCACCGTTCCGGTGAGCCTCGGCGCAGGTGGTCACCTGCTCGGCTGGCCCACTCTCGTCTTCCTCTTCGGTCTGTTCTTCACCATCGCCCTGTTTATCCGCAACGTGAAGGGCGCAATCCTGTGGGGCGTGCTCGCCTCCACCGCGCTGTCCCTGATTCTGGAGGCGGTTGTCCCCTCCGGTTCTGTACAGAAGGCTGCAACCGGCTGGTCCCTGAACGTGCCCTCCCTGGCTGACCTGAAGTTCACCACCCCGGACTTCTCCCTCATCGGTTCCACTGACTTGTTCGGCGCGTTCTCCCACATCGGTCCGCTGGCTGCGTCGCTGCTGGTGTTCACCATTCTGCTGTCCGTGTTCTTCGACGCGATGGGCGTTTCGGTTGGTCTTGCCGCCGAGGCCGGCACCATGAAGGACGGCAAGGTTGAGGACATTGACAAGGTCCTGCTCGTGGACGCTTTCGGTTCCGTTGTTGGTGGTGGCGCGTCCGGTTCGGCGAACCAGATCTTCGTGGAGTCCGCTACCGGTATTGGTGCGGGTGCACGCACCGGCTTTGCGAACATTGTGACCGGTGTGCTGTTCCTGCTGGCGATTTTCATTTCGCCGCTGGTCACCATCGTTCCTTTCGAGGCGGTTGCTCCGGCGCTGGTCGTGGTCGGCTTCCTGATGATCCGCCAGGCCGTGAACATCGACTGGACTGACTGGGGTCTGGGTATTCCGGCGTTCCTGACCATTATTTTCATGCCGCTGTCGTACTCGATTGCGAACGGTATTGGTGCCGGCTTCGTGGCGTACACTTTCATTCGCCTGGTGCAGGGCCGCGGTAAGGACGTTCACTGGCTGATGTACCTGGTCTCCGCGGTGTTCGTAATCTACTTCGGTATGGGCATCATTAACGGCTGGACTAGCTAAGTCCAACAGTCTACATATTTGCTGAGGGCAGGTTCCTGAGGCGGCTGAGAATGTAAGTTTTCAAGCTGCCGAAGGGCCTGCCTTTTGTGTACCTGGTTCGCCCGTGCAGGTTCCTTATCGCGACTGGGCGCGGGCGCAAATTCATGGCAGAATCATTCCGTTTCCGGTATGATTCTGCCATGATGTCCGTTCAAGAGTATGCTCAAGAAGCTCAGGTTTCAGAGCGAAGCGTGCGCGCCCGCCTAGAACGTGGAATGCTCCAAGGGCGTAAATTGGGAAGCCGCTGGGTTGTCGACGCTCTTCCCGCTGCGCACCGCAGTAATGCTGGCCGCCCTATTTCCTTCGAGGCATTCAATGCTTTGGCGCGTTACTGCGATGGCCAGTCATCTGTTTTATCTGCTGAGGAACGCCGCAGGGCAAAAGAACGCGCCTCAGCAATTCAGGTGCAAGGACCTGCGTCTGTTGAGCGATACCGAGCCCGCCGCGGTCTGAAAGTGCATCATCTGCAGGCTCCTCCCGCTGAGATTCCTGCAATTTTGGAAGACTCTGCATTGTCGCTTACCGGCATTAGTAGCGATATTTCTCAGGTGTACGGCTCAATGGTTGATGCATATGTTTCAAGCCAGGATTTAGAGAACATCATTTTTCTGTACAACCTGCTTCCGGCGTCTGTAGATTCGGCGAACATTATCTTGCGTGAATGCGATGAGCCGCCCCATATTCTGCCCTTGCATGTGGCGGTAGATCTTCTAGATTTGGGGGATCCGCGAAGCTCCGCTGAGGCAGAGCGCATTCTTCAAGATTCTGTTTTCAAGAAAGCGTCTTAGTCATGACCGCATCCCCTATTTTGATTCCTGCTATTGGGGCTGAGCGTGCCTCATGGCTAGGTCTGGCTGATATTTCAGATTGACTTTGAAAAGCTTCTAAAAGACAGAAGCTAACCAAAACAAAGAATGGCAGAATCGTTCCGGTTTCGGAATGATTCTGCCATTTCTTTTATGCCTGCCCTCTGCACGTACGAGAGGCAGGGAAAGTGACGAGATTTAGCGGACGTCGCCGTCCACGTAGAACCAGGCGCCGTCCACCTTCTCAAAGCGCGACAGCTCATGCATGCTGCCCTTCACCCGCTCCTCCGCAGGGGTGTCCGGCACCGACCGGTAGTAGGCGATAAACTCCACCGTGCCGGAGGCGTCAAACGGGCCGCCCGAAGCACCCAGAATATCCAGGCGGTACCAGCGGATATCATCCTCCAACTCCAAGGCGGGCGGGCGAGTACTCGGATGCCAGCTCGCCAACAGGTACGCCGCATCGCCAATCGCAAAGGCGGTAAAACGCGAGCGCATCAGCTGCTCCGGCGCGGGAGCAGTCAGCGTTCCGGAGGCAGCAAACTCGCCCAGGAACCTGCCGCAGCAGGCGCCGTACACCTCGCCGCTCGAGCAGGGGCAGCGGTCGTCATGATTCAGTTCAGTCATGCCAACCAGTATAGGGAACGCGCCGCACCAAGAAAGCACAGCGGCAAGAAGGCACAGCGCAGAGAAACGCCCGCTCAGCCGGGGATACAAATCCTCCAGCAGAACGGGCGTTCTTGTTTTCAATCGTTAAGTTTGAGCGAACCTACACGGCACGCTTCAGCGGCAACGCTTATTCAGCAATTGCGCGAGCCGGGGTGTCAGCCGCCGAAGGCTTGCCCACGTATGCGCCGCGGTACTTAGCAGCCGGGTGGGAGTCAGCAACCTTGGTGTGACCCTTACCGAAGATGTTCTCACGCAGGGTGTTGCCCTCGTACTCGGTGCGGTAGCGGCCGCGCTTCTGCAGCTCGGGCACAACGTACTCAATGAAGTCCTCGAAGGAACCCGGGGAGACGTGGTACGCAAGGTTGATGCCGTCCAGGCCACCCTCATCGATCCAACGCTCCAGCTCGTCAGCAACCTGAACCGGGTCACCAACAATGACATCGCCCATGCCACCGATGGTGGTGTGCTCGGCGATAGCCTTACGGGTCCACTTCTTGTCCTTCGCCTGCAGGGTGAAGGGGGTCAGGAAGGACTGAATCGACTCGGTCTGCACGTAGTTCAGGACCTCGTCCTCGTCGAACTGGGACAGGTCAACACCGGACCAGCCGCCGATAATGGCCTGTGCAGATTCGAGGTTGATGTACTTCTTGTAATCCTCGTACTTTGCCTTTGCCTTCTCTTCGGTCTCATCCACGATGACCGAGAGCATTGCGAGGATCTTCACGTCGTCGCGGCTACGGCCCTGCTCCTCAGCAGAGGCACGAATACGGTCAGTCACGACGCGGGTCAGGTCCGGGCGCAGGGCGCTAATGAACACAGCCTCAGCGTGCTTGCCGGAGAACTTCTGGCCGCGGCTGGATGCGCCAGCCTGGAAAATCACGGGGGTGCGCTGCGGGCTCGGCTCGGTCAGGGAGATGCCGGGCACGGAGAAGTACTTGCCCTTGTGGCCAATCGGGTGGACCTTCGAGGGGTCAGCGTAGATGCCGCGCTCGCGGTCCTTGATGACTGCGCCGTCTTCCCAGGAGCCTTCCCACAGCTTGTAGCAGACGTCCAGGAACTCGTCAGCGATGTCGTAGCGCTCGTCGTGCGGGATCTGGGTGGGCAGGCCCTGGTTCTCAGCAGCCGACGGCAGGTAAGAAGTCACAACGTTGAAGCCGACACGGCCCTCAGTGAGGTGGTCGAGGGAGGCGTAGCGGCGAGCCAGGGTGTAGGGCTGCTCGAAAGTAGCGGCAGCAGTCACACCAAAGCCGAGGTGCTCGGTCACAGCAGCCATTGCAGAAATCTGGGTTGCGGGGTCATTCACGGGAACCTGAGCGGCACCCTCGATGGCGGGAGCGGCAGAGTTCTTGTACACGTCGTAGATGCCGACCACGTCAGCGATGAACACGGCGTCAAACAGGCCGCGCTCAAGGGTCTTAGCCAAGTCAGTCCAGTACTTGATGGTGTTGTACTCGGTTGCGCGGGAGCGCGGGTGACGCCAGAGGTCGAAGCTCTGGTGACCGATGCAGGTCATCTCGAATGCGTTAACTACGATGCGCTTCTTCTGCTCAGCCATCGATTTTCCTTTCGCGAATGATCGGGGACGATCCGGTTTGTACCCTGCACCCCGCGCGCCGCCTCCTGATGCCTTCTGCGTTCGGTGGTGGCCTTCGTGCAGGTGGCGCGTTCGCGCCGTACTTGCCTCGTAACGTTGAGGCCAGATCATCATCTGGGGCACCCCGCTACGGGAGAGGGTTGCCGCCCAGCCAGCCAGAGCTTAGCGCCGGGACTCATGATCTCGTGGTTTGAGTGTACGGTGCACGCGGGAGGGAGAGCACGTTTGTGACGAAAAAATATTTTTGTGACGTAGAGCCGAAATATTTCGTGACAAATGCGACATAAAGAGTCACAGAAATTCATACGCGGCCATAGGGTTGATTGCGGCGTGGCACAGCCCATAGGGTGAGTAAAGCAAACCATCCAGAGCGACCGAGAGACCTGGCTCCACGACGTCGCAGCAACCGATAGCGGCATCCCCACCGCCGGTGCTAACGCCAGGAACGATGGAAGTGACTATGACACTCAACAGTGCAACATCTGCCGGCGTATCCAGCGCCGCAGTGCCCCTCATCTTCGATACTGTAGGCCAGTCCTTCGCGGTATCCGGCGGAACCCACGAAGTTCTGCGCGAGGTCACCTTCACCGCCGAACCCGGCGAAATCATCTCGGTGATTGGTTCCTCGGGATGCGGCAAGTCCACCCTCCTGCGCGCCGCGGCCGGCCTGAACCGCATCACCGCCGGCACCGTGCGCATCGGTGAGAAGGCCGTGACCGGACTCGACCCCCGCGTGGCCATTGGTTTTCAGGAACCGCGCCTGCTCCCCTGGCGCACCGTCGCCGACAACGTGGCGCTCGGCCTGCCGCAGGGCACTAAGAAGGCCGAGGGCGAGGCGACCGTGACCCGCCTGCTGAGCCTCGTCGGTCTGAGCGAGTATGCCGATCACCGCCCCAAGGAAATTTCGGGCGGCATGGCGCAGCGCGTCTCCCTGGCTCGAGCACTCGCCCGCACCCCCGGCGTGCTGCTGCTCGACGAGCCCTTCGGTGCTCTCGACGCGCTGACCCGCATCAACATGCAGGACCTACTGCTGGACGTACACCGCCAGGACCCGACCACGATTCTGCTGGTCACCCACGACGTGGAGGAGGCGCTCTACCTCTCCGACCGGGTCATCGTGCTCGGTAAGGACACCCCGGAGGCCCCCGCGACTATCCAGCGCATCGTGACCGTTGACCGTGCTCACCCCCGCGACCGCGCTGATGCAGAAATCACCGCGTTGCGCAGCGAGTTGCTTGCCGAGCTCGGCGTGGAGGAAATTGCGGTCTAAACCGCCCCAAGCCCTCTCGGTATTAGCGCCGTCTAGGGTATATAGCCAATTAGCTATACCCTGCGGGCCGCGCTCCTCATCTCATCACATCATCATCTTCAGAAGCGAAAAGAACCATCATGACTTTCTCCCCGTCCCGTCGTACCGCCCTCAAGTCCCTGGCCGCAGCCGCCGCCTTCGCAACCCTGCTCAGCGGTTGCGCCGGTGAAGGTTCTGGCTCCCCCAACGCCTCCGGTGCAGCCGGCGGCGGCAAGGACACCGTGACCATTGACTACGCCACCTACAACCCGCTCTCGCTGATTATCCGCAAGAAGGGCTGGCTCGAAACCGCCCTGTCCACCGAGGGCAAGAAGGTGGAGTGGGTCAAGTCGGCCGGCTCGAACAAGGCAAACGAGGCGCTGCGCAGCGGCAACATCGACGTCGGCTCCACCGCAGGCTCAGCGGCGCTACTGGCCCGTGCGAACGGTTCCCCCATCAAGGTCATCAGCCTCTACTCGCAGCCCGAGTGGTCGGCGCTCGTCACCCGCAAGAACTCGGGCATCACCAAGGTCACCGACCTGAAGGGTAAGAGCGTGGCCGTCACCAAGGGCACCGACCCCTACTTCCTGCTCCTGCAGGCCCTCAAGCAGGCCGGCGTTTCCGCCTCCGACGTGAACATTCAGAACCTGCAGCACGCCGACGGCCGCACCGCACTAGACAACGGCCAGGTCAACGCGTGGAGCGGCCTGGACCCGATTATGGCTGCTGCCGAGGTGGAGAGCGGCGACGTGCTCTTCTACCGCAATCTGGACTTCAACACCTACGGTTTCCTGAACGCCACCGAGAAGTTCATCCAGTCCAACCCGGCCGCCGCACAGATCATCGTGAACGTGTACGAGTACGCTCGTGCCTGGGCCAAGAAGAACCCCGAAGAGGCCGTGAAGATCGTGGAGGAGGAGTCCGGCATTAAGCACGAGACCGCCCAAGTCGTCATGGAGCGCACCCACCTGGACATCAACCCGGTTCCGGGCACTAAGCAGGTTGAGGTACTCAAGGGTGTGGGCCCGATTCTGGTCGAGTCCGGCGACGTCCCCTCCCAGTCCGACGTGGACAAGGCCCTGAACAGCATCGTGGACGATCAGTTCGCAAAGAAGGCTGACAGCGCCGCAGTCGAGAAGATCGCCAAGGCGGTGGATAAGTAATGAGCGCCGCAACCATTGCCTCCGCGCAGGAGAGCGCGGCTAAACTCCCGACGCCGAAGCTTCCCTCGAACCCCTTCGCGGGTAAGCAGTACTTGGGCCTGATTCTGCCCATCGCACTGATTGCGCTCTGGTATGTTCTGAGCACCAACGGCGTATTTACGCAGGTCCAGTTGCCTTCCCCCGACCGTGTGGTCAGCGCCGGTATTGAGCTGGCGCAACGCGGCGAGCTGGCCCGTCATATCGCGATTTCGACCCAGCGCGTGCTGATTGGCTTCGGCATCGGCGCGGTACTCGGCCTGGTACTCGGATCGCTGATTGGCTTGTCGGCCCCGGTGCGCGTGTTTGTTGCCCCGACCATCGGCGCTCTGCGCGCGGTCCCCTCGCTCGCGTGGGTCCCGTTGCTTCTGCTGTGGATTGGTATCGGCGAGAACTCGAAGGTGACCCTCGTGGCCATCGGTGCGTTCTTCCCCGTGTACACCACGGTTTCCGCCGCCCTTGCCCACGTGGACCCGAAGCTCGTGGAGATGGCTCGCGCCTTCGGCCTGAAGGGCCTGCGCCTGTTCACCACGGTTCAGCTTCCGGCGGTTCTGCCGGCCGTCATCTCGGGTCTGCGTCTGGCGCTGGCTCAGGCGTGGCTGTTCCTGGTCGCTGCCGAGCTGCTGGGCGCTTCCATGGGCCTGGGCTACCTGCTGACCGACTCGCAGAACAACGGCCGCACCGACCGCCTGCTACTCGCCATCGTGGCGCTGGCCATCCTGGGCAAGATTACCGACGCCCTCGTCGGCCTGTTTGAGCGCTGGGTTAAGGCAAAGTATCCCAGCAACTAGCGCCACCGGCACTAGCGCACAGCTAAACACAACGCTCAGCACGCGCCTGAGCCTTCAGGAGAGATGTCCGCGCGTCAGTCATTGCGACGCGCCGGAAAAAGAAGTCGGCGGGGAGACCTGTCGCCTACTGAATGATGATGATGTGCCCCGTCCCGCGCCCCACAGTAGTGAGCGCGGGGCGGGGTTCTTAATATGTCGTTATATTACGAAGCGCTACACAGTGTGCCTTTTATGACGGGAACCTTTGCATCAGGCCCCGCGGCGCGCTTTACTAAGAAGGCAAACCATCCAGAGCGACCGAGAGACCTGGCTCCATGACGTCGCAGCAACCCCCTCGCGCATCCGCACACACAAGTAGGCAGCGCGAGCAAGGGTGCTAATGCCAGCAACCGATGGGAGAGATATGGGACTGCCCACCCCCTTTTCATTCACCGACCCACTGAACCCCACCCCGAACCCCGCACTCGAATCTGACGAGGCGCGCGTAGCGTTCTGGGAGAAGCAGGCACAGCGCCTCACCTGGGCTGAGCCCTGGCACACCGCGCACCGCTTCGAGAAGCCGAAGTCCCTCGGCTTCGACGAAGAAGGCATCGAACAGTTCACGATTCCTGAGATTAAGTGGTTCGAGGGCGGTAAGCTCAACGTCACCTACAACTGCGTGGACCGCCACGTGGAGGCCGGCCGCGGCGACAAGGTCGCCCTCTACTTCGAGGGTGAGCCCGGCGACCGTGAGGCCATCACCTACGCAGAGTTGCAGCGTCGTATTGCGAAGGCAGCGAACGGTCTGCTGTCTCTGGGCGTGCGTAAGGGTGACCGCGTGGTCATCTACCTGCCCGTCATCCCCGAAACCATTATTTTCACTCTGGCCTGCGCGCGTATTGGTGCGATTCACTCCCTCGTGTTTGGCGGTTTCTCCGCCGAGGCGCTGAAGTTCCGTGTTGAGGACACCGGCGCGAAGGTACTCGTCACCACCGACGGTCAGAACCGCCGCGGCAAGGTCGTTCCCGTGAAGGTCAACGCCGACGAGGCATGCTCCGGTGAGAACAACATCGAGCACGTCATCGTGGTGGACCGCACCAGCGCCTCCGATCCGGTAGCGCACGCAGCTGTGCCGTGGACTGAAGGCCGCGACGTCTGGTACCACGACCTGGTGGATGACCAGCCGGACACCCACGCCTACGAACTGCACGACGCCGAGGATCCGCTGTTCATTATCTACACCTCCGGCACGACCGGTAAGCCCAAGGGCCTGGTGCACACGATGGCTGGATACCTGGTGCAGACCGCGTACACTCACGCGCTACTGTACGATCTGCTGCCGGATTACGTGGACGAGAACGGCGTGTTGCGCCCCGACGAGCTGTCGGCTGTCAACGACCCCGAGAAGGTAGAATCCACCGTCCACTGGTGCACCGCCGACCTCGCCTGGGTTACCGCGCACACCTACGAAATCTACGGTCCGCTGGTCAACGGCGTGTCCGAGGTGATTTACGAGGGTACCCCGAACACCCCGCACTACGGTCGCCACTTCGAGGTCATCGAACGCTACGGCGTGACCAACTACTACACCGCGCCGACCTTGATTCGCTCCCTCATGGGTGCGTTCCCGAACGGCCCGGAGCCCGGCAAGTACGACTTCTCGACCGTGCGCCTGCTCGGTTCGGTGGGTGAGTCCATCAACCCGGAGGCGTGGCGTTGGCTGCGCGAGCACGTGGGTGGTGGCACCGCATCCTTCATCGACACCTGGTGGCAGTCCGAGACCGGTTCGACCGTGTGCTCCCCGCGCCCGCACGACCCGGCCTTCGCCCCCGCCGGCACCTACCCGGAGGGCACCCCGCACTGCACTCCCCTGCCCGGTTGCGCTACCCGCGCCGTTCCGGGTGTGTCCACCCGCGTGGTGGATGAGCACGGCGACCCGGTGGAGCCGGGTAAGCAGGGCTTCATCGTGGTCGATAAGATTGGCCCCTCCATGGCCCGCACCGTGTGGAAGAACCCGCAGCGATTCCTGGACTCCTACTGGCGCCACTACGGCGAGCGCGGCTGGTTCCTGGCCGGTGACGGTGCGAAGGAAGACGAGGAAGGTAACGTGTACATCCTCGGCCGTATTGATGACGTGATTAACATTTCGGGTCACCGCCTGTCCACGATTGAAATTGAGTCGGCTCTGGTGACTCACCCGGCCGTGGTGGAGGCTGGCGTCTGCCCCGTGGAGGACGATCTGACCGGTCACCAGGCGGTCGCCTACGTGACGCTCACCGACGAGGGTAAGGCCCTGACCGAGGACGAGCTGAAGGCGGCCTTGACCGCGCACGTGCGTGAGCACATCGGCCCGATTGCTAAGCCCAAGGATGTTGTGGCGGTTGCCGATATCCCGAAGACCCGTTCGGGTAAGATTACTCGCCGTCTGCTGGGTGAGCTGTACCAGGGCCGCCCCCTGGGTGATGTTTCCTCGCTGCAGAACGAGGAGGCGCTGGGCCACATCGCGCAGGTGCTGGTGGAAACCGGCCGCGTGAAGAAGGATGAGGAGCGCGAGGCGGCTTAGTCTCCTCCCCTCCCTCGGGGCACCCCTCGGCGTGCTTGTTGGTGCGCTCCGGTGCAGCCCCGGCGTAGGGGTCGCTATGCATCACAAAGGTGCGGATGCCGAATGATGATTCGGTATCCGCACCTTGTTGTTTAACGGTACTGATAAGGCCTTTTGCCCCGGAAGCTGCCTAGTTAATCAGGCCCAGGGAGCGGGCGTACTCGGCGGTAATGCCGCTCGGCTCAATACGCTGGGGACCCTTCTCACGCTCCGGATGCGCGGTCGCCTGGAAGCGAATCATCTTCAGGTCGTTTGCCGCACCCAGGTTCGAGATCATGCCGTCACCGTTCAGGTCCACGGACACCGGCTCGGTATCGATCTTGCCGTTACCATTGAAGTCGATGGGGCCGTC
This sequence comes from Rothia mucilaginosa, assembly GCF_901875305.1. Taxonomy (GTDB): domain Bacteria; phylum Actinomycetota; class Actinomycetes; order Actinomycetales; family Micrococcaceae; genus Rothia. The sequence continues at coordinate 167,826 of NZ_CABFLY010000004.1, read as the reverse complement.
GGCGGGCTTGCCCTTATAGAGCATCCCGGCGGCACGGGGGCCGAAGCCGCGTGCCTCGTAGAGCTTCGCCTCGTTCAACATGCGGTACTCGGCGGTGGAGTAGCCAAAGTAGCGGCTACCGTCGGCCATAGGCACGCCGGTGAGGGTGTACTGGTAGTTCATGACGCTCAGGTAGTTGGGCTTGTAGTTGATTTCGTCCCAGCCGCCGTGGCTCAGCGCCAGGTTGTGGCCGAGCTCGTGCACGAATACGGCCACGCGGATGTCGCTGCTTGCTTTACCCCAGAAGTGCGGGCCGACGGTGACCATGAGGTTGCGGCCTCCAAAGTTAGCGATGCCGGAGGAGGTGCTGTTGTCGTAGTAGTCGCCCCAGATGACGTAGTGGAAGGTGCCTTCGCGGGCGGGGTTGAACTTGCCCTCGGAGGCCTTGATCCGGTTAAGTGCCTTGAATTCGCTGTCGAGTGCCTGGTGGCTGATTTCATTACCGCCGCCGAGGTTGTACTTGGCGCTGCGGGCGCTACCGGCGTCCAGGTGAATGTTCACGCCGGCGCTACCATCGGGGTTACGCATGGGCAGGTCGGCGTAAATCTTAGTGATGCGGTCCAGTTCCTCTTCGCTGGGGAGCAGGCCGGGCATGTAGTCCATCTCAACGAAGATGTCCTTGTGGTTGGGGTCGGCGCCCATTGCGGGGAAGTCGACGTCAATCTTGCCGTCGCCGTCGGCATCGTAGCCCTTCATCTCCCAGGTGTTGGGGATGCCGTCACCGTCGATGTCGGGGTTGTAGGCGTTGGCTGCCGGGGCGGCGACCGCGCCCAGGCAGAGGACCGCCAGGGAGGCAAACGCGAGACGCGCGCGCTTCAGAGAGGCCATAAATCTGTCCTTTAACGTGATGGTGTGAGGATGCGATACCCGTGACGGGCACGCGGAGGTGGGCGGCAGTGTTCTTAGGTGTTCACGCCCGGGATGGGCTGTGCGTTGTTCTGCAAGGCTGGCGGGGTGCCTTTGGGCTGTGTCGCGTCACTTCATGAGCTTTAGCAAGAGCTTGCAGAAAACCTGCTTTAAAGTTGAGACAATTTTGAAGATGAGCTGAATTACACTACAGTATCAGTAATTCGCCCCACGCGCATCACCGTATTCACCAGTGAAAGAAAGAAAGATTACATGTCTCAACAGCCGACCAGTTACAGCACCCCCACTTCCGGCAAGCGTGGCGTAAACCGCCGCTCCCTCATCAAGGGTGCTCTCTGGAGCGCACCTGTCGTCGCTACCGCCGCGACCGTACCCGCCTACGCGGCCTCCACCGACGTACCGGAAACCCCGACCCTGCAGTTCGGTGTCTTCACCCAGGCCTTCAACTCCAACCCCTCCAATAACTTCGATACCCGCTACGGCCTAGACTCCTACACCGTGCAGGTGCCTAACAAGACTGCAACCTCCACGAGCCCGCAGAGCGCCGGCGGCGGCACTTTCACCCCCGGCGGTAGCGTCGGTGCGGGCCTGTACGGTGGTGCCGGCCTGTGGATTTCTGCCCCCATCAACTCCAAGGGCGAGTTCCAGGGCAGCACCTGGCTGTACGGCTCCGCGCACCTGCAGGTGACCTTCGAATTCACCTTCCCCACTGCTGAGGACGTCACCGCCCCGCTGCTGTGGGACCCCGACAACGACACTGAGGTAGCTGAGCTGGCCAAGAGCGAGGGCGGCGCCAAGACCAACAACCCGGCAGTGAGCGCCTTCAACGGTGTGGCCTACACGGCGAAGTTCTACGAGCCGGTCATTGAGGGCAACACCTGGACCGGTGTGCTGGATATCCGCACCGCGGACTTCCTGACCGCAACCGCTAACGGCCCCGTGCACTACGCACAGGTGCTGGCATCGCAGGTTCCGGTGTACTTCACCGAGGTGACCTCAACGTACACTCTGACCACGACCGCTCAGATCACCAGCGGCACCGTCGCAATGCAGCTGACCGACACCGGCGAGTACACCTACCAGGACCTGGCGGGCGCGAGCGCCTCCGCGACCATTACCCGCTAACGCGGCCGCCGCAGCAAGCAGAAAGGGGCCCGGCATCCGTAACGGATGCCGGGCCCCCCTTTGTTTTAGCGGGTTTTTAGCGGGTAGCGGCTACAGGCTAATCCTTAGCCGGGACCATACCCTGCGAACGAGCAAAATCGGCAGTCATCTTGTTCTGAGCAATAGCAGCCGACAGGTGCTTCTCAGAACGGTACACGCCGCCCTGCGCTTCCACGCCCTCAGCCTGCAGCTTCAGGGTTGCCAGGTCGTTCGGGGCGGTCAGCTCGGTCAGCTGGCCGTCACCGTTCAGGTCGACCGATACCGGCTCGTCATCAATCTTGCCGTTGCCGTTGAAGTCGATACCCTCCCAGGCGGGCTTGCGGAAGTACAGCCAGCCGTAAGCGTTACGACCAAAGCCGGCGCGCTCATCCAGCTTGTTCTCGTCCAGGGTCTTGTAGGCGCGGGTCGAGTAGCTGAAGTGCAGCTCACCGCTGGCGCGGCGCACACCGTAAATCTGGTAGCTGTAGTTCATGACGCTCTGGTAGTTCGGCTTATCGTTCACGTCATCAGTACCGCCGTGGCCCAGGCCCAGGTTGTGGCCAAGCTCGTGAATGAAGGTACCTACGCGCACGTCGGAGGTTGCCGACTTACCCCAGAAGCGCGGGCCCACGGTCACGACGAAGCCGCGGCCGCCCACGTAGCCCAGACCGGAGGAGCCGGAGTCGTCGTATGCGTCACCCCAGATCATGTAGTGGAAGACGCTTTCACGGTTCGGGTCCATGTTCTTCGAGCGGATTTCAGCCCACTTGGTCATGGTGTTGTCGAGCTGTTCGTGCGCCACCTCGTTACCGCCGCCAAGATTGTACTTGGCGCTGCGGGCGCTACCGGCGTCCAGGTGAATGTTGATGCCGGTGGTGCCGTTGGGGTTGCGAACGGGCAGCTGCGCGAAGGATTCGGTGATGCGGTCAAGCTCATCCTCGCTGGCGAGCAGGCCGGGCATGTAGTCCATCTCAACGAAGATATCCTTCTTCAGCGGATTGGCGCCCATGCCGGGGAAGTCGACGTCAATCTTTCCGTCGCCGTCGGCATCGTAGCCCTTCATCTCCCAGGTGTTGGGGATGCCGTCACCGTCAATGTCGGGGTTGTAGGCGTTAGCCGCGGGTGCCGCAACCGTGCCGAGCATCAGCAGAGCCGCTGAGGCGAGCGCGGTACGCACTACGCGTGTTGAGGTCAGAAAAGACATGGAATCTCTCTTCGTATCTTGACCACGCGGGAGGTTGCATCATCTGAGGTTGCGCACGGTATGGGTCGTACGGGTCCGGTTCTAGGGTGAGTAGAAGTATCAGGCGGCTACCGCGTGGTTCAGTGGTCATATGTGTGTCGCTGCCGCCAGCATGTAACCGGTGTACCGCAAGTGAGTACGGCATTTAAAAGACAGCGGGTCACTGCCGAACCCTCCGGTGGAGGCAAAGGAACCGTTCGTGGCTCCCTTCTGTTCGACGGTGACCCGCTTCATCATACACAGAGTGCATCTAGTTTGTCCCGGCATTCGCACCGTATCTCAAGTTATGCACCGTTTATAACGTAAAAGCGCTCTGATAAGCCTCTATTTAGTGTTTTCTGACTCAGGCTCTGACTCAGGGTTCTGTGCGGCAGCCTTCGCCTCGGAGGTCTTCTTGGAGGCATAGAACAGGCACACGACCGCGCCCGCAGCGGCCGCGACCAGGGGAAGCATCATGGAATCAGCCATTGCCGCCGCATAGGGTTCGCGCAGAATCTGCGGAAGCACGCCTCCAGCAGCGCCGTCGTGAGAACCACCGCCCGCTGCGGCTGCAGGACCCAACGCGGACAGGTGCGAGGTAATCGCAGACGCCATAATCGTGGTAATCGCAGCCGAACCGAGCACCGACGCCATCTGGCGGGTCTCGTTGTACACACCCGAACCGGCACCGGCACGCTGCGGCGGCAGGTTACGGGTCGCCGACACCGACAGCGGACCCCAGATGCAGGAGTTCGCCGCACCCAGAATAATCATCGGGCCAACCATCAGCCACAGGTTGCCGTCCGCAACCATCGTCGGGCGCAGCAGAGCAAAACCAACAACCATCAGCGTAAAACCAATTACCGCAATCCACTTCGGGTCGTTACGGTTCAGACGCGCACCCACCACCGGCGCCAACGCGCCCGAGAACAACGCCATCGGGGCGGTTATCAGCGCAGCCTGGGTCGGGTCCAGGCCCTCCACCTGCTGCAGGTACAGGGTCAGCGGGAACGCCATACTGATAGCGACCACGCCCATAGCCGAAATAGCCACATTCGATACGGAGAAGTTACGGTCACTGAACAGGCTCAGCGGAACCAGCGGCTCACGCGGGTTAATAGCCTGCCAACCGATGAACAGGCCCAGCACCAGAATGCCGGCAATAATCAGGCCCCACACGCTCACCGGAACACCGGTGCCCAGGAACGAATCGGTCATGGTACCCCAGTCGTAGCTAGCGCCTTCCTGAATGCCGAAGACCAGCAGGAACAGGCCGACCGCCGACAGCACCACGCCCAACCAGTCGAAGCTGTGCTTCTTCTGCTCAAACACCGGCACATTACGCCACGCCAAGAACAGGCCGACCAGGCCAACCGGAATGTTGATGAAGAAAATCCAGCCCCAGCTGAGGGTATCCACCAGCACGCCACCCAGAATCGGGCCAACCAGCGAGGCGACACCCGCAGTCGCGCCCCAAATACTCATCGCAACACCGCGCGCATTCGGCGGGAACATGAGCGTAATCAGAGACATGGTCTGCGGGGTCATCAGCGATGCGCCCAGGCCCTGCACCACGCGGGCAGTAATCAGCGACTCAACATTCGGCGACAGACCACACCACAGGGAGGCAAACGTAAAAATGCCCATACCAATCATGTACAGGTTCTTCTGACCGAAGCGGTCACCCATACGGCCGGTAATGAGCAGCGGCACCGCATACGCCAGCAGGTAGGCACTCGTCACCCACATACCCGCCGACAGGGATGCATCCAGATCCTGCAGCATATGCGGCAGGGCAATGGTGACAATATTGCCATCCACCAGGATCATGAAGAAGCCAACGACCAGGGACCAGAGAGCGGGCCAGGGCTTGTAGGGTGTCTTCGCCGGGTTACCGACGAGAGGCGCTTTCTTAGGGCGTGAACTCAATGATCCTCCAGCGGATGAGTGTTGCGGGTACATGTCTGCGTGTTCAGCGTGGCCGCTGATAAATATCACCCCATCTTACTCCCCTTATCGGCGCGGCCCCGGTTGCTCCACCCTAATCAGCGCTCATCAGCGGCTTACCGGCACCCGTGTGCGGCAACCCGGCAATAAGCAGCACACCGCACCCACTAGACTGAAGCTATAGAAGCTTATCGGGGCGCTAGCACCGGCGCCCCATCAGAACATCCTCAACGAGACGACCACGGGAGGACCCATGGGTTTCTTTGACTTCTTCACCGACCGCACCCCGGCTGAGCCCGCCGAAATCCGCCTCGTCGCCCATGTGCGCGGCAAAGTGCAGGGCGTGGGCTTCCGCTGGTGGTGTGCCGGTACCGCCAAGCCGCTAGGTTTGACCGGGTACGCCGAAAACCTCGATGACGGGCGCGTGAAGGTGATTGCGGAGGGGACGGCCGCCTCCTGCGCTCGCTTGGTGGATATTCTGCGCGGCGGCGACACCGCGGGCCGGGTTGACGAGGTGCTTGTGGAGTGGGAGGAGCCGTCCGGTTCGTTCCGCGGCTTCGGCATCAGGTAGCCTCCCGATTCTGCGTGTAGGGCGCGTCGGGTACTGTTCTCGCTACGAGGAGGCACCCGACGCGCCCCTATGCTGTGCACGAGCTAGCCCAGCGGGTCCGTCCAGAGCGCCGCGAATTGCGTGCGGGTCATATCGGCGCGGCGTACCCGGTGCTGCACCGGGTGGCCGTTCTCGTCGGGGCGGCCGGAGCTCGGGTCAATATCGTCATAGATACCGGTGAAACCCGCTTTAACCGCCACTCGTTCGGATGCCTCGTTACCCGCCAGGGCGGTCCAGCGGACGGTCTCAAGGCCCAGCCCGAGCGGGTCAAAAGCGTAGCCGAGGACGGCTCGTAGCGCCTCAGTCATGTAGCCCTTTCCGCGCGCCTGCGGGGCGGTGTAATAGCCCAGTTTGGCGCGAGTTCCGGGGCTTTCGGGGGTGCCGTCGGGCAGGCGCAGTTCGATACTCCCGGCGAACACGCCGGAGGCGTCAATCGCCCAACGCTGAATCTGCCCGGCGGCGATTTGGCGGGCAGTAGTAAGTAGGGAGTCCTCGGCGTCGGCGCGCGTGTAGTTCAGCGGTACGCGGGTGTAGCGAATCATTTGCGGGTCGCGGCAGGATTCCACAATGTCGGGGATATCCGCCTCGCGCAGGTGGCGCAGGGTGAGGCGTTCGGTAATGAGTTCGGGCTGGTTAGGGTTTTCGTCCTGTTCGGTGTGGCTGGGAGTGGCCGGGTGAAAGTTCATGGTTTCACCTTACACCACCTTCACCGGTGAGCTAAATCATAGTTTTGGGTACATGTTTAGGGTTGATTATTATGAGTAATTCATAATAATATAGAGATAAGCCCGGGTTCCCGGGCAGCGCACTGAAAAACGTCACGCGCAGTGCACACACCCGCGCGACACAAGAGAAAGAAGAACACCATGGCAGTTCTGACCATCGGCGACCAGTTCCCCGCATACGAGCTCACCGGCGTTGTCCCCGGCAAGCTCGCTGACATCGAAGCAACCAAGCCCGAAGACTACTTCACCACCGTCTCCTCCGAAGGTCTGGACGAGGACACCTGGCGCGTCGTCTTCTTCTGGCCGAAGGACTTCACCTTCGTTTGCCCCACCGAGATTGCAGCATTCGGTAAGCTGGCTGACGAGTTCGAGGCACGCGACTGCCAGGTCATCGGCGTTTCCGTCGACAACGAGTACACCCACTACGCATGGCGCCGCTCCCACGAAGAGCTCGTGGACCTGCCCATCGTCATGGCATCCGACCTCAAGCGTGAGCTGGTTAGCGCACTGGGCATCCTGAACAAGGACGGCGTTGCAGACCGCGCAACCTTCATCATCGACCCCCACAACACCATCCAGTCGGTCTCCATTACCGCTGACTCCGTCGGCCGTAACACCGACGAGGTGCTCCGCCAGCTGGACGCACTGCAGTCCGACGAGCTGTGCGCATGCAACTGGAAGAAGGGTGCAGCAACCATCGACGCATTCAAGGAGATGAAGTAATAAATGAGCATCGATAACCTGCGTTCGGCTCTGCCTTCCTACGCGAAGGACATGAACCTCAACCTGTCCTCCCTGCCCCGCATTAGCTCTCTCACCGAGCAGCAGCTTTGGGGCGCAATCCTCGCAACCGCAGCAGCAACCAAGGTTGACTCTGTTGTTGTTGAGATTGCTGCAGAGGCTAAGGAGCACCTGAGCGACACCGCTTACGAGGCTGCTCTGGGCGCTGCATCCATCATGGGCATGAACAACATCTTCTACCGCACCCGTGGCTTCCTGAACGGTGCATACGATGACCAGCGCGCAAACCTGCGTATGCAGATCATCGGTAAGAACGGTGGCATTGAGAAGCTGGACTTCGAGATGTACGCACTGGCAGTGTCCGCAGTCAACGGCTGCTCCCACTGCGTTGAGGCTCACGAGCACACCCTGCGCGAAGAGGGCGCAACCAAGGAGCAGGTCAACGACCTGATTCGCGTTGCTGCAACCCTCGGCGGCGTGGCACAGGGCATTCAGCTGGCTGAGGCACTGGGCTAAAACCCGCCACCTCAGCAGCCAGATTCGGTACATCGAACCCGGCGCACTAAGACGAGGTACGCGGTAGCGCGGCACTGGGTAAAGCACACACAGGGCTCGGTGACGCCCCCGTGCCGTCTTGGTGACGCATCCATAGCGATGCAGGAGAGATGAGAAGCGGCGCATCCACCCCGTCACGGGTCGGATGCGCCGCTTCGTTTATACTCCAAGCTCCGTTGTGACCAATAAACGCACTCTGCGGCAGATATATGTCCTCCCCCGGCGCTATACAATGCCTGTATGCGGTACTGTATTTTAGACTCCAGCAACCCCTACCCCAGCACGGAAGAACTTACCGAGCTCTACGACGCTGTAGGCTGGAGCGCATATACCAAAACACCCGAACGTCTCCTCCCCATGTTGGAAGGTTCACGGTATCTCTACACCGCACGGGAGGTGATACCGCAAGGAACAGGGCGACTCGTCGGGCTAGTACGCGCAGTCGGGGACGGACAATCTGTCGCCTACATTCAGGACCTCCTAGTACATCCGCAGGCTCAGCGTCAGGGCATTGGTTCTGCGCTTCTAAAGCGTGTCATTGAGGACTTTGACCGAGAAGACATTCGACAGCGACTTATTACTACCGACATCGGTAACGAACACGCCGTTGCGCTCTACAAATGCTACGGTTACGCCCCCGTAGAGGTAGCAGGATGCATCACCCTTGCATGCTATCGATAAGGCAATATCTCATACGGCTCGACTCGTTCAAGTAAGCGTTAGAGCTTGAAACAAAGCGGCGCATCCACCCCATCACGGGTCGGATGCGCCGCTTTGTTTTAGCTGCTTTTGTTTCAGCTGGTCGACGAGTCCGCTCGCAGGGCGGCGTCCCAGCCGCTCGCCAGGCGCGTCGCCGCGGCCACCAGAGCCGCCAAATCCTCGGCGTACACCGGGGTCGAGCGCACGCCCGCACACCAGTCAATCGTGCCCAAACCCAGCCAGGGCTTACCGGGGAAGAACTCGCGCCGCAGCGCCACGCGACGCTTACCCAGGGCGCGGCGACCCGGCACGTACCCGCCGCGGCTGACGAACAGCATCTCGCAGCCCTCGGACTCCACCAGCGCCTCCAGGGCCCTCAGCGCAGGAACCCAGCTCGGCTCCCCCACGCTCGCCAGGTCAGCCAGTTCGGGATACTCGCTCTCATGCTCCGCCACGCTCACGCCCAGGATGTACTGGTAGCGCACCTGCCCGAGCTCCTGCGGCAGGCCGCGGTCGGCGGTCTGAATCGTACCGCACAGGTGCCGAACGACCGGCTCACATTCGGCGTTCACGCCGGCCAGGGGTTCGCCGTCCCGGTAGATTGCGGGGCCGTCCAGGTAGAGCCCCACCGCGCCGGTACCCGTGATGTTGGGGCGCACCGACCAGCCGGGAAGCGCCTCCTCCAGGCGGGGCACCACGCCCCGCAGGATTTCGAAAACTTCGTCACGCGATACCGTCACGGCGGCTCCTTTCACCTTACATTCCTTCTTGCACCATACACGTGTGGCCCGGACCGAGTCCGGGCCACACGCCTCTAGTATTCGTCTAGACCCAGCTTAGCGAGCGCTCCGCTTACGGGAGGGTAGCCACACCATGAGCGCCGACAGCGCCGCACCGGAAAACATCATGATCGCCATAGACTCCACCACATTCAGGGGGCTCAACGCCAACAGCAGCGAAGAAATGATGCCGCTACCGTACTGGAAGGAACCCAGCAACGCCGCAGCCGTACCGGCGATAGCGGGCTCCACCGAGTTCAAAGCTGCCGCGTTCGTGCAGGCCGCCACCACGCCATTCATACCGAACACGAAGAACACCGTAACCACCACACCCCACAGGCCACCTACACCGGTTACAGCGGTAGCAACAAGCGCTACACCCGCCACAGTGGCCACCAAGGTGGCAACCTTGAGGATACCGCGCAGACTGTAGTTCTTCACCCACCGCTTGTTGAAAGCGGTCAAGCTCATCAAACCCACCATATTCAGGCCAAACAGCACGCCGTAGTAGCGCGGGTCCACACCGAAATGGGCGATATACGAGGAGGCCGAATTCGTCACGAAGGCGTAAATCGCAATGTAGTAGAAATACACGCACAGCACGTAACGCATGAACGGGCCGTTCTTAAAGAGCACCGGGTAGTTCACGAACGCTGAAAAAATTGAGCCGCTATCACGCTTCGCCGGAGGCAGGGACTCTGGCAGGAGCAGAATCAGCCCGAAAATAATGAGCGCAACGGCGGCAATAGTCCAGAAGGTCCAGCGCCAACCACCGGCCACCACCAGGAAACCACCCATGAGCGGGCCAAGAATCGGGGCGAGCGCCATAATCAGCATAAGCGTGGAGAGCACCTGAGCGGCACGCGTCCCCTCGTAGAGGTCACGCACAATGGCGCGGGCCAGCATCGGGCCGGTGCAGGCGCCTACGGCCTGCAGAACGCGGGTGGCGATAAGTTCCGGCATGGTGTCAGCAACAGCGCACCAGGCAGAACCCAGCGCGAATACAATCATGCCCGCAGCCAGCGGAATCTTACGGCCCACGCGGTCGCTCACCGGGCCCAGAATCAGCTGAGCCAGCGCGAAACCCAACAGGAAGCTGGTAATCATGAGTTCTTCGCCGGAACCAAGTTCCGCAGTGATTTCGGGAACGCCCGGCAGGAAAATATCCGTTGCGAGGGCCGTGCAGGCCATGAGAGCGCTGAGCGTAATGTACAGCAGAAGGGTGCGTTTCGCCCCGTAGTTATCGGGGTGGACCATGTGAGGCTCTGCTACGCCCCGAGAGGTTGAGTGAGAAGTGGACGAGGCGGTGGATGCGTCAGCAACCGTCTCAGAATTCGTTAGAGATGAGGCCATATGTCCTTAATTCTTGAGGCGCGAGGAGGCCCGCGTCTCAGCGATACTGTATGAGGTTATATCTGTGTGTTACCGCCCGTAGCCCTCACGGCGGGGTCATTCCCCTGTAAGAGGGCATAGAAAAGCCCGCGGGCGGATAGAACGGGCGGTTAACCAGTGTACGCCCGGGTGAGCCCCGCACGAAAATGAGGCAGCCGCCCGGTGCAGCACATGAGGTTCCGGGGTTGAGGTCCGCTCCCCGGTTCAACCCGCGCTCAACTAGGAGCGTTGCCGAGCCCGGGGCTACAATGAATCGGTGCTATGACGCCAACGCCCCCGAGCGCGCAGGTCAGCACAGCCGGATGCGGTGATAGCGTCGTCACCCGACCGCCCACCGTGCATGCCTCACCCCGCGGGCCCCGTTATGCCCGCAGGCACTGAGCACAGACACACATCGTCCACGCAGGAGAACGCCCATGCATGAGTTCTTTGACCCGGATCAGGTATTCCGCATCGTCGATATTGCCGCCGTTGTTGCCAACGGTCTGCTCGGCGGTGCTGTGGCGCGTGCCTTCCGGTTCGACATTGTGGGCTTCCTGCTGCTCGCCGTTGCCTGCGGTATGGGCGGCGGCATGATTCGTGACGTGCTGCTGAACTCGGGCCTGCCCGTGGCGCTCACCGACGGCGGCTACTGGATTGGCGCGATTGGCTCATCTATCCTGGCGTACAGCATTGATTTGAGCGCCCGCTGGGCGACCCGAACCCTGCTTGTCGTGGACTTCGTGGGTATGGGGTGTTGGGCTGCGACCGGCACCATCAAGTCCCTGAACATGGGCCTGCACTGGCTGCCGTCCATTACCCTGGGTATTACCACCGCCGTGGGTGGTGGTCTGATTCGCGACATCATGGTCAACCGTATTCCCGCGATCTTTGGCGGTAACTCCCTGTATGCGACCGTCGCCCTGGTTGGTGCCGCCGAGACCGCTCTCGTGACGGGCCTGTTCCACCGCCCGAACCTGGCGATGGCGCTGTCCATTCTCCTGTGCCTGGTGCTGGGTGTGCTGTCCCACGCGCGGAACTGGCAGCTGCCCACTACCCCGGGTGGTTTGCAGGTGCATCGCCCGCGTCTGCTGACCTTTTTCAATCGTCACGAGAACGCGGTGCATAACGAGGGCTGGTCACCGGGTGAGCCGCTCACCGATCAGCTGCAGGTGGTCAGTCCCGCGCAGCTGGATGAGTACCGCCGCACCAAAGCTCAAACCGAGCCTCACAAGGACGAATAATAGTAAAAGTAGGAGGGTGGGCCGGTCCGTAGAGGAACCGGCCCACCCTTCCGTTTTGGGCTCTGCCGCCGTGCGCTGAGGCATGGATACTGCCGCAGGGCTAAATGGTGTACTCGCTGCTGTCGTACACGGTCAGGAACTTGCGGATGCGCTCATCATCCGAGGCGAAGAAGCCGTTCGGCTCGCCGTTGTAGCGCAGGGTGCCGTTCTCCAGGAACACGATACGGTCCGCAACCTTCTTCGCGAACGCCATATTGTGCGTCACGATGACCAGGGAGCGACCTTCCTTCGCCAGCTGCATGAGCACGCGAATCACCTCGGCCTCAAGTTCGGGGTCCAGGGCGCTCGTCGGCTCGTCGAAGAGCAGGTAGGCCGGTTCCAGCGCCAGGGCGCGGGCAATGGCCACGCGCTGCTGCTGGCCGCCCGAGAGCGACTCCGGGTAGGAGCCGGTCTTATCGGCCAGGCCCACCTTGGCGAGCAGCTCGCGGGCGCGCTCCTCAGCCTGCTTAGCGTCCAGGGTGCCGTTGAGGGTCGGGGCGAGCGCCACGTTCTTCAGCGCCGTGTAGTTCGGGAACAGGTTGAACTGCTGGAACACCATGGCCGAGCGGGAGCGGATGTCACGCACCTGCGCATCGGTGAGCTTCTGGCTGTAGTCCACCTGCACGTCGTCAATGGTGAGCGTGCCGGACTGCGGGGTTTCCAGCAGGTTCAGGCAACGCAACAGGGTCGACTTGCCGCTACCGGAGGGGCCCAGAATGACGGTGGTTTCACCGCTGGGAATGTCCAGGCTAATGTTCTTGAGGACCTGCGTCGTACCGAAGCTCTTCGAGAGGGATTCCACGCTAAGCATTACGGCTCCTTACGTAACGGTTGCTGTACTTCTCCAGGGCCGACTGCGCGGCGGTCAGCACAGTGAAAATCACCAGGTAGACGATGGCAACCTCACTGTACATGGCCAGCGGCTCGAAGGTGCGTGAAGCAATCTGCTTACCGGTCTGGAACAGGTCAACCATCGAGATGACCGACACCAGCGAAGTGCCCTTAATCAGATCAATGAAGTTGTTACCCAGGTTCGGCAGCGCGATGCGCACAGCCTGCGGAATCACGACGTAACGCAAGGTCTGCAGGCGCGTGAAGTTCAGGGTTGCAGCCGCCTCAAACTGGCCGCCGGGAATAGCCGCCACGGCCGAGCGGAAGGTCTCCGCCACGTACGCGCCGGTGTGCAGGCTCATCGTGATGATCGCGGCGCTCCACACGTCCAGGGCTAAGCCCACCTTCGGTAGGCCGTAGAAGACGATGAACAGCTGAACCAGCAGCGGGGTGCCGCGGAAAACCCAAATGTACAGCCAGGCCAGCCAGTTCACCGGGGCGAAGCGGCTCGTGCGCGCGCCGGCGGAGATGATGCCCACCAGCAGCGCCAGCGCGAAGGAGATGAGCGATAGCGGAATGGTCACTGCCACCGTTGAGGTCAGCAGCTGCGGCAGTGATTCTGCCCAGAGGTTGAGGTAGCGTTCCATGCGCGGAACTCAGCTCCTTATGAGAGTGTTAGTTCTTCGGGGAGAGGTCTTCACCCACGTACTTTTCGTAGATGGCCTTGATGTCGCCGTTGCCCAGGTGCTTCTTCAGCGACTCGTCGATAGCGTTACGCAAGGCGTCCTGCCCCTTAGCCATCAGGATGGAGGAGTTGCTGCCGGTGCCCAGGTCACCGGAGAGCAGGCGCAGGTTGGCGTCCGGGTGCTCCTTGAAGTACTCGGCGAAGGACACGGAGTCGTTCGCGGTCATCTCGGCGCGGCCCGACAGGACCTGCTCGATGGCCTCGTCGAAGCCGGATACGACCACGATCGAGGCGCCCTTCGCCTCCACCATCTTGCGGAAGTTCGAGGTCTCAGACTGCGCCGAGGAGTGGCCGGAAATCTCGCTCACGTTCTGCAGGGAGGAGTCCTTCTTCACGGCAACCTTCGGCTCCGAGTACAGGTAGGGTACGGAGAAGTCGTACTTCTGCTTGCGCTCGTCGGTTGCGGAGACATTGTTAATGACGATGTCGTAGCGGTCGGCGTCCACACCGGCAATCAGCGAATCCCAGGGAGTCTCGACGAATTCGGCGGTCACGCCCAGGTCCTTGGCGATCAGGTCGGCGATTTCCTTCTCGAAGCCGACCAGGGTGCCGTTGGACTCGTGGAAGGAGAAGGGACGGTAGGTGCCCTCCAAACCCACGCGAATCTTGCCGGCGGACTTGATGGCCTCCAGCTTGTTGGCGCTGGATGCGGTGCTACCACCGTTGGAACCGCAGGCAGCGAGCAGGGCTGCCAGGCCGGTGAAGGCGGTGCCTGCGAGAACGGTGCGGCGGTTAATCATTGCGGACATGGTTCTTCCTTTGCGTCGTAGTCGATGCTCTTGTAGGTGCGGGTTGTCACCTTGCGATAACCCTGGGGCATCATGCGGTGTGCCCCTTCTCTGCGGGTGCAACGCTGGCTATCCTACAGCTATTCCAGACCCGAGAGAATTTAACGTAACATTCCGTCATATTCTCTCATCGGTGCAGGATAAGCCACGGAGACATCAACCACGACGCAATTTCAGAAGTCCTGGCGGGTGAGCCCTTTCCGGGCCCCTTCCGAGCCTTTCACGAAAGCTTAGGAGGCGGGGCTCAAGTCCTCGCTCACATGCTTCTCGAAAATTGCTTTGAAGTCGCCGTTGCCCAGGTGCTTCTTGATGGAGGCGTCAATCGCATCCTTCAGCGCGGTCTGGTTCTTAGGCAGCAGAACGGCGACGTTGGTGCCGGGGCCAACCTCACCCTCCAGCAGGCGCAGGTTGGCGTCCGGGTGCTCCTTGAAGTACTCGGCGAAGGACACGGAGTCGTTGGCGGTCAGCTCGGCGCGGCCGGTGAGCACCTGCTCGATGGCCTCGTCGAAGCCGGTGACTTCGATGATGGTGGCGCCGCGTTCCTCCACGAGCTTGCGGTAGTTGCTGGTGGCGCTCTGGGCGGCGCTATGGCCGGAGATTTCGGAGGCGTTCTTCAGGCTCGAGTCCTTCTTCACGCCCACGCGGGCACGGGAGTGCGCGTAGGGCACGGAGAAATCGTACTTCTTCTTACGTTCCTCGGTGGGTGCCACGTTATTGAGCACGATGTCGTAGCGGCCCGCGTCCACGCCGGCGATCAGCGAGTCCCAGGGGGTTTCGATGTACTCGGCGGTCACGCCCAGGTCCTTGGCGAGGGTCTCGGCGATGTCGTACTCGAAGCCGGCGAGCTTACCGGAGGCGTCGTGGTAGGTGTAGGGACGGTAGGTACCCTCCACGCCGATGCGGATTTTGCCCGCGGACTTGATGGACTCCAGCAGGTTGGAGGAGCTCTGTGCGGAGCCTGCGCTGGAGCCGTTACCGCCGGAGCAGGCGGCGAGCAGGCCGGTGGTTCCGGCGAGGGCCGCGCCCAGTAGCAGGGAGCGTCGGTTCAGTACGGCGGAGGTATTGAGAACGGTCATTCTTGGTTCCTTAATCTACGTTGATGCGTGGTGTGAAAGTTGAAATCTGCGGTATGAACCGGCGGCACGAACCTAGCCGGCGAAGGCGGCCTTCAGGCCAATCTCCAGGGCCGCGATGAGGTCCTGAATATCCTCAATGCCGATCGCCAGGCGCACAAGGCGGTCATCCACGCCGAACTCATCGCGATGCTCCTGCGCGTAAGCCCCGTGCGTGGTGTGCGCGGGCAGGCTCACGAGCGATTCGATGCCGCCCAGGCTCACGGCGTTGACGAAGATGGGCAGGGAGCGGGCGAAGGCCTGCGCGTCGCCGCCGTCCTTGAGCAGCAGCGAAAAGACGGAGCCGATGCCGCGGGCCTGGCGGGACTGCACCTTCGCCTGTTCCTCGGAGGAGTTGCCGGCGTAGAAAATCTTCTCGACCTCGGGACGCTCAGAGAGGAACTCGATGAGCTCGCGGGCGTTCTGCTGCTGGCGCTCCAGGCGCAGGGCCAGGGTCTTCACGTCCTGCAGCAGGCGGTATGAGTCAATCGGGGGCAGCAGCGCGCCGCTGACGAGCTGACCGCGGTGTAGCAGAATGGCCAGGTCGGGGTCGTTCGTGGCCGCGACGCCGGCGAGCAGGTCGGCGTGGCCGGCCAGGAACTTGGTAGCAGATTGCACGGTGATGTCAGCGCCGAGTTCCAGAGGACGCTGCAGGTAGGGCGTCATGAAGGTATTGTCCACGATCAGCAGGGCGCCGTGGCGGTGCACCAGCTCCGCAACCGCGGCAATGTCGGTGACCTGCAAGGTAGGGTTCGTGGGGGTCTCAAGGAAGACGACCTTCACGTCCGGGGTGAAGTCCTCATCGCTCAGGGTCGTGAAGTCGCTGATGAAGCGGGTCTTCACAGCGCGTTTAGTCAGCTCGGTGGTCGCGAAGCGGTAGGTGCCGCCGTAGGTCGGCATGCCCAGCAGCAGGGTGTCGCCCGCCTCCAGAACGCCTAGGGCCGCCGCAGTGGCCGCCATGCCGGAGGGGTACGCGTAGGCGTGCTCGGCCCCCTCGAGCGCGGCGAGGGTCGCCTGCAGGTTATCGCGGGTGGGGTTCGCGCCGCGCTGGTACATGTAGGTGGTGTCCTCACCTGCGGTACCGAAGGTGCTGGCCAGGTAGACCGGCGGCACAGACGCATCGTAGCGGGCATCGTGCACGGCGTGGATGGTGCGGGTCGTGAAACCGGTCGGTTCGAGCTGGTTCTGCTGGCTCATGGTGGTTCTCTTCCGTTCGGGCTACCCCGAACGCGGGCGTAGCTACTGTGTTTCGTCGTGTATCCGGGATTTACCCTACCCGCATTTTTTATGCCGTTCTAACCCCGCGTCACGGGGGTTAATATGTTCACGCAACGTCATATAAAAATGCGGTGAGGGTGCACAAAATACCCGAATCAAAAACATTCTTTTACATTGAAAGAAATACGTTAATCCGGGTATTTTGAGTAATTATTATGGGTGACATTACGCCGCGTATTTGGGGCACCTCGAATCACGCGATACGGTCGTGCGGTGCCTCATGTTCAGGGACTATGCCTGATGCGCCAGGGCTGCGGTCAGGCCGCGCTCCAAATCCTCGATAATGTCCTCAATCTCCTCGATGCCGATGGCCAGGCGGATGAGGTTGTCGCTCACGCCGTATTCGTCGCGGTGCGCCTGAGTGTAGGCGGCCTGCACCATGAGCGCGGGACGAACCACCAGCGACTCGATACCGCCCAGGCTCACCGCGTGGCTGAAAATCTTCAGGGCTTCGAGGAAGGCGGGCAGGTCTGCGCCGTCCACCAGCTCCATGGAGATGAGCGCGCCCAGGCCGTTCGCTTGGCGGGCGTGCACCTGCGCCTCGTACTCGCTGTGCGAACCCGCGTAGAGCACGCGCTTCACGGCGGGGTGCGCCTCCAGGTAGTTGATGACCTCGATGGTGTTCTTCTGCTGCTGGGTCAGGCGCAGCTTGAGGGTCTTGACCTCCTGCAGCAGGCGGTAGGAGTCGGTGGGCGAAAGCATTGCGCCGGTAATCATCTGCAGGTGCCAGAGGCGCTCGGCGAGCGCGTCATCGTTGGTTGCGGCGACGCCTCCGAGTAGGTCGGCGTGGCCACCCAGGTACTTGGTGGCGGACTGCACGCTGATGTCTGCGCCCAGGTCGAGGGGCTTCTGCAGCAGCGGGGTCATGAAGGTGTTGTCGACGACCACGATTGCGCCGTTGCGGTGCGCGATTTCGGCGATGGCGGCGATGTCGCTCACGCGCAGTAGCGGGTTGGAGGGGCTCTCCAGGAACACCATGGTCACGTTGTCGGTGAAGTCCTCGTCGGTGAGGGCCGTGAAGTCGCCGATGAAGCGGGTCTTGACGCCGCGGGCGGGCAGCTCGATGGTCGCGAAGCGGTAGGTGCCGCCGTAGGAGGGCATGCCCAGCAGCAGGGTCTCGCCTTCTTTGAGGATGCCGAGGGCGGCAGCGGTGGCGCCCATTCCGGAGGGGTAGGCGAAGGCGTGCTTGGCGCCTTCGAGGGTTGCGAGCGTGGTTTCGAGGGCCGCGCGGGTGGGGTTGCCGCCGCGCTGGTAGTCGTAGGGGCCTTCGGTGCCGTCACAGGGCTGGGCGTAGGTGGTGGTCGTGTAGATCGGAGGCAGGATGGAACCGTACGGGTTGTCGCGGTCCGTAGTGTGAATTGCCTTCGTCGTGAATCCGGTCATGCTGTCCTCGGCTAAGGTTGGGCATAAAATGCGGGGGATAAATATATTGCTAGCTTAGGACTCTTTTGGGGTACTGACTAGTTTTTTCTTTTCTGTGACCGAGTGACTTTTTATGACCGAAAAACGGCGTTATATTTCGACATTTTAGAAATATATTTCGTCATATTTCGCGCGTGAAAAGACCCGGCGGTCGGTACACGTGTGTGCTGAGTACCGGCCCCCGGGCTTCCATCTAGGATACCGGCTCAGCACCCCAGAACATAAGGATAGGTTTACCTTAAAGCTGAACGGCCCTCCACAAGGGGCGATACCGTACGCCAAAAGAGGGACGCACCCGGGAATCACCCCGGGTACGCCCCTCCGTTTATTTTTATGAGCACGGCAGCCTCATAGCGCGAGGCCAGCTACAGGAATGTCACCACGCTAAAAAATCTTTCGCGATCCCACCCCGATGCTGTAGCTTTCCTCTTGCCCAACTAGAGCTTTTATCGCTTTCCACGCTTCCCGCTGACGACGGGTGTTTCCCTGCAAAAGAGCAACGTTAGCGAAGCTGACCAACATACCCTTCGGGTCCGCCTCGCGGAGGTCCTTAGCAAAAATTTTGGGCTTTGCAGAGGTATCAGTCGTCGGCATCATCCAGAGGCGAGAACCATGAGCTACACGGTTTCTCAGAGTGGTCAGAGACTTTAGACGGCCCTCAAAGTGCTTATGGTTTACACCCATATATTCTGCGGTCTTTTTGTAGAGCAGCAGCTTTTCAGCGTCTCCGGACTCGGGGATAGTTCCTGAAGCATAACTTTGGACCACCGCATGGGAGAGAAGCCCTAATGAAAACGAATCGACAACAGACCACAGGGGAAGCTCTTTCTGCATCTTCAATCGAAGCTCCTCAACGTCCTCCCAGTCGTCCAAGTTTTCGGAAGGGGTTTTAGAAGAACTTTTAGCGCAGGATTTCCACCAAACCTCGATACGCTCACGAACATACGGTTCACGGTATCGCAGGATGTGCCGCATCATATCTTTGATGAGCGCATCTACTGGCCTGTCCTGGTCCATACAGATATATGCATCCGGGTTGAGATACTCATGGGGACTACGGTAAGTGCAAAATACATCCACCCATGCGGCTCGAATCGCTTGTTCGCTCTGCCTCATGTACCCGTACAGGAGGGAAGAGACCTTCACATCCATACGCACAATATCTAAAACATCCGAGATGTCTGGATTTCCCGGTAGAAGTCCCTCGTTCTTGTATTTGCTGTAATTACGGAAGTATCCCAGAAGGTAGTGGAAATTAGAGCACGCAAGCATGTCTCGGTCATCATCGCTCAGGGCCGTTCCCTGAGGAAAATACCTCTTAGCAACAAGGTATTCCTTCTGGTCCTCTATTGAAGGTAGAAATACGCACGATTTCTTGGGCAAACCCCTACTCTCCTTACTTCGATTCGCCGTAGAACCGAACATACAAAAGGACCCCCTCGAGATGCGCTTGAATCAGAGGCGGAGGGGGGACTGTTATTCCAACAATAACATTGGAGATACACGCTCTCAAGGAATCTGGGCATTTTCCCTGGCTACCTTCTGGTTACTTATGTCACTGTGTTAGCCTCACAGAAAGAGGAACGCACCCGGGATGGTTCCCGGGTACGCCCCTCGTTTTACGCGCTGACGAATACGCGCCTGATTTTTTGTAATTACAAGCCGCAACGGCTTATACAGCACAGGCTGCTTACTTCGACAGCACCTGACGCTTCGCAGAAATCACGCCTGTGTTGAAACCGGCCAGGTGCAGGCCTCCGTGGAAACGCGCGTGCTCAATCTTCACGCACTTATCCATCACCACGTTCAGGCCGGCGGCCTCACCGATTGCGGCAGCCTCCTCACTCCAGGAGCCCAGCTGCATCCAGACGGTCTTCGCGCCCAGATCCACAGCCTCCTGCACCACGCCCGGCAGGTCCTCATTACGGCGGAAAATCTCCACCAGATCCGGAACCTCCGGCAGGTCCTGCAGCGACGGGTACACCGGCTGACCCAGCACAAGCTTGCCCTTTGCCGCCAGAATCGGGTTCACGAAGTACAGCTTGTACGGCGAAGCCGACTGCAGGTACGTCGCCACGAAGTAGGAGGCACGCGAAATCTTATCGCTCATACCCACAATCGCAATCGTGCGGGTATTACGCAGAATGTTCAGACGCTCAGGGGCGGAAGGACCCACCCAGGTACGCTTCTCGGTCATTACTTCTCCTCCTGAGCGGTAGCGGCGGGCAGGGAGCAGGATGCGCCAGCAGCAGCCTCAGCGGCGGCAGCGTCCTCGGCGGCCTTAGCGGCGGCAACCGCCTCCTCAGCCTCCACAATCTTGTCTGCGCTGGACACACCCACACGCTCACCGGCGTGGTTCAGGCCGGTCGCGTAGGTCAGTGCCTGGTCCAGGTCCCAGATGATGTCTTCCACATCTTCCAGACCCACCGAAATGCGAATCAGGTCCTCGCCCACGCCGGCGGCTTCAAGCTGCTCCCGCGACAGCTGCTGGTGCGTGGTCGAACCCGGGTGCAGCACAAGAGTGCGAGAGTCACCAATATTAGCCAGGTGGCTTGCCAGCTGCAGGGCACCAATGAACTCGCCACCGACCAGTCGGCCGGACGCCTTCTCGGTCGCCTTCACGCCGAAGGAGAACACGGAACCGACACCCAGCGGCAGTAGCTTCTTCGCGCGCTCGTGGTGCGGGTGGTCTTCCAGACCGGCGTAGTTCACGTAGGCGATACGCTGATCCTCAACCAGCCAGGCGACAACCTGCTTAGCGTTCGCCAGGTGCGCGTCCATACGCTGCGGCAGAGTCTCAACACCCTGCAACAGGTTGAACGCGGCCTGCGGGCTCAGCGACGGGCCGAAGTCACGCAGCTGCTCAGAACGCAGCTTTGTCAGGAAGCCGTACTCACCGAAGTTACCCCACCAGGACACGCCATTGTAGGAGGGAACCGGCTCGGTCATGGACGGGAAGTTGCCGTTACCCCAGTTGAAACGACCGGACTCGACGACGATACCGCCAAGGGTGGTGCCGTGACCGCCCAGGAACTTGGTGACCGAGTGAATAACGATGTCCGCACCGTGCTCGAGGGGGCGGATCAGGTAGGGGGTGGAGATGGTGGCGTCCACGACCAGCGGGATGCCGGCCTCGTGGGCGACCTCTGCCAGGCCCTCCAGGTCGGCAACCTCGCCGGAGGGGTTGGCGACAACCTCGGTGTAGATTGCCTTGGTGTTCTCGGTCAGGGCCGCCTTGTAGTCGGCGGGGTCGGTGCCGGCCACGAAGGTGGTGTTGATGCCGAAGCGTCGCAGGGACACGTCCAGCTGGGTGACGGTGCCGCCGTACAGCTGCGAGGAGGCAACAATGTGGTCACCCTGCTGGCAGAGCGCCGCGAAGGTGATGAACTCGGCAGCCATGCCGGAGGCGGTCGCTACCGCACCGATACCGCCTTCAAGGGAGGCGACTCGCTCCTCCAGTGCGGCGACGGTGGGGTTGGACAGGCGCGAGTAGATGTTGCCGTACTTCTGCAGGGAGAAGAGGTTTGCCGCGTCGTCAGCGTCTTTGAAGACGAAGGAGGTGGTCTGGTAGATGGGGACCGCGCGGGCACCGTGTTCAGCGTCGGGGGTGCCGCCCGCGTGTAGTGCGCGGGTGCGGAAGCCGAAAGTGTGTTCAGCCATTGGTTTGCTCCTGATGTATCTGCCCGCCGGGGATGGGCGGGGAGTCGATAGTGGCTCGACTTTATACTGTGCCACCGGCGGCGGAGTGCACCAAGTGCGGGTACCTATGTGTCGTTTATTGCGGATTATGACGGGGCATCATATCAGCCGTCATAACAACTGACACAACAGAAGTTGTTATGACGGTTGTTATGATGCGCGGTCAATGAGATCGACAGAAATACCCGGTTTTAGCCTGCAATTCCGGGGGTTTTTAAGGTTCAAGGCGCGAGGAAAATACCGCATCATAGCAACATCATCGCAGGATCATATCAACATCATGACAGAAATTGTTATGATGCTGTTATGACGTTGCTATGACGTTCACCAAGAAGTAGCCATCGGGAGCATGCATGGAAACAAACACCGCTGAACTCATCGAAAACCTACGCCGTAGCCAGGCTGAAAACGGGCGAGTAGAAGTCAAAGCTGCAGCTGGCGGGTTCCCCAAGTCCGTTCTTGAAACCGTTAGTGCCTTCGCCAACGGCGACGGTGGCACCATTCTTCTTGGCCTCACCGACCCGGCAGAAGGTCTACAGCCAGTTGAAGGTTTCAACGCACAGGCAGTCCACGACGCATCCGTTGAGGCAATCCGTTCCAAGATCACGCCTCGACCCCCGGTAGATATTCAGATTGAGGCAGTAGACGAGCAACACCGTATCGTGCGCATCGATGTGCTCCCCGGCGATCCGACGCAGAAACCCTACTACATCGAAGCACACGGCATGTATAACAGCTCCTACCAGCGCGTCGGTGAGGCCGATATTCGCCTC
This sequence comes from Rothia mucilaginosa, assembly GCF_901875305.1. Classification (GTDB taxonomy): domain Bacteria; phylum Actinomycetota; class Actinomycetes; order Actinomycetales; family Micrococcaceae; genus Rothia. The sequence goes on along the minus strand of NZ_CABFLY010000004.1, from coordinate 145,197 downwards.
ACCAAGTACGAGATTGACCGCCTCCTAGAGAACCGCAGTCAGCCCCGCTACGACGAGGAGCTGGTCTGTGAGGCAAGCTTCAAGGACCTCTCCCCCACCCTTGTGAGTGCCTATGTCGCTCGCCTCCGCGAGGAGCAGCCTCGTGTTTTTGCGGCGCTTTCTGACCGTGAGGTTCTTCTGCAGGCGCGTATTCTACGCATCGATTCTGAGGGCCGAGAAGTGCCCACTCTTGGGGCGCTTCTCGCCATGGGATCCTACCCGCAGGCGTTCTTCCCGCAGCTGATGATGAGCGTTGTTGTTCTTCCCGGTGAAGAGCTTGGTGAGGTCACTGAGGACGGTCGACGTTTTCTGGACAATCACAGCTGTACGGGACCTATCCCCTCCATGTTGGATGAAGCTATGGGCGTTTTGGTTCGCAATATGCGCAAAACGTCCACGATGGAGGGCCTCAACAGTAGCGGTATCGGGCGGGTTGAGCGCTACGAGTATCCGCTGGAGGCTATCCGCGAGCTTCTGGTCAACGCCCTCATGCACCGCGACTACTCGCCCGGTGCGCGCGGCTCGCAGGTGCAGGTTGAGCTCTACACCAACCGCTTGGTGGTGCGTAGCCCGGGCGGTATTTACGGTGCTGTAGCTATCCGAGATTTCGGTCAGCCCGGTGTTTCTTCAACCCGTAACAGCTACTTGGCAAGTATTCTGACTGATCTGCCCGACCCGGGTACGGGGCGTTTGATTGCAGAGAATAGAGCTTCCGGTATTCCCACGGTTCTGCGCGCGCTGAAGGATGCGGGCCTGCCCGCTCCCCAGTTTGCTGACCGTCTACTCTATGTGCAGGTTACTCTGTTGCAGCCTCCGCAGGGTGCGTCTTCTATGAAACAGAAGACAGCGCCTGAGGATAGGATTCAGCAAGCAACCCATCCCGAGGGCAAACGTTCAGCGGACACCGTCGAACCGGCGGGCGCCGATGCGTCGCTTGACGGCCTTAGCAAACGCCAGGCCGGTATTGTGCGCGGCCTGCGCACACAGGGCGAGGCGGTCTCCACGGCGTATATCCAAGAGCATTGGGGTCGGGGCGCTTCACGTACCTCCATTACGAATGATCTGCGCCGTCTTGTGGAGGCGAAGCTGATTGTTCCTACGGCTCCGCCGCGTAGTAAGAACCGTAAGTATCGCGCTGCTTAAGCATCGCCGAAGTACGGGCGGGCACCGATTCCGGTCACGAGTGCGTCCGGCGGTTACAAAGCAGGTGCGAAAGCAGGTGCCAAGCGTGCTGAAAGCCCTGCCTCCTCACCCTCATGCGCGGGCATGAGACTGCGGGGGGGCACCCGGTTTTCTGTGTTTCACGGGGTTTGACGGGGTTTCACGAACGGTTTCAGAATTTTCCCAGTTTTACCCGGGGGTAAATCAAAGAATGCTTATCGTGTCAGGGGTCGCCCATAGAGTGTAGGTGTTGGAAGGGACGGTCCTTCCGACCGGGCACGCCGCCTCCCGCGGTGTTGCTAACGGGCCAATTCAGCATCTACGGAAGGAACGGTCATGGAAAACACCACTCGTGAGAACCAGTACGCACAGGCGCAGATTTCTTGCACTGCCGATGAGCAGCTTCGTCGTGATGAAGAGTTCAACTGGCTGATGCAGTGCGGCACCGTGGTGCGTATGGAACGCTTCGAGGTGGAAGAGTTCCGCACCGTTCTGGAGCAGCTAGTGGCTGAGGGTTCGTGCTTCCGCGTTGCGCCGGTGTCTTCCACGATGGGCCGCGTGATGCGTCACCTCACCCGGGGTGCTTCCGGTTACGAGGAGAACCTGCGTGAGTTGCGGGCGGCGGCTCAGAACGCTCTGCTGTTCGTGTTCCCCCTGGAGAAGGATTTGGAGATGTGCCTGCGTTTTGAGCGCGTTCAGGGTACCGGCCTGGCGTTGACCAGCATGGGCGTGAGCCCGGTCAATGGTGACCTGTGGGTTAAGCACTGGGCCATGCGTTCTCTGGAGTGCACCGGCGGTGTGTTTGCGGTGGAATCCGCTCCGGGTGCCTGCAATTTTGAGTTGCGCCGCGAGACGTTCTACGCGATACTCTCGATGGTTGAGCTGTCGACTTTGGGTCTGGCGGCTGAGCCGGGGAACTTCTCCATGTTTGACGATCCGAAGGCTATGTGCAAGAAGTTCAAGCGTGAGCGCCGCGACTGCCGCCGCGCGATGCGCGCACAGTACGACCGCGCCGCGTAAGGCTTGTGTGTGCGCCTTCGCGGCATACGCGTCAAGGCCCAGCCGATAGCGTTTAGGGCCAGTCAGAGCCACTTGTTTTTCTTGAAGAACCAGTAGAGGAGCAGACAGGAGACCAGCATCAGCAGCAGGGCTGCGGGGTAGCCGAATTCCCATTTGAGTTCGGGCATAACCTCAAAGTTCATACCGTACACCGAGCCGACGATGGTGGGCACCATGAGGAGTGCCGCGTAGGCGGAGATTCGTTTGGTGTCGTCGTTCTGTTGCTGTCCGAGCAGGGTGTCGTGTACGCGCAGGGCGTTTTCGAGGGAGGTGCGGAGGTCCTCCAAACGTTCCTTCGTGTGGACCACGTGGTCGAGCACATTACGGAACTGGCGGGCAAGTTCCACAACTTCGTCTTCGACTTCGCCTTGGCTTGCGCCCGGGTAGGGGGACGGGTCGAGCGCGCCGGTGCGTAGGCCTTCAATGATGCGACCCATCATCGGTTCGAGGGGTCGACAGGCTCGCTGAAAGTCAATCACCTGGTTGAGTAGCTCGTAGATGCGCTGCGCCAGGGGGTTGGCGTCTTGGCGGTCGTGGGTGGAGAACAGGATGTCTTCAATTTCGTCGTTGTCGTTTTCGAGTCCGTCGAGCACGGGGGCGTACCCGTCGACGGTGTTATCGAGGATGCGGTGTAGCAGGCGGGCCGGTGAGGCGTCCGGGGTGCCGAAGAGCAGGTTGTATTGCTCGCCGATTTTGCGGTCGCTACGCTGGGCGTCTTTGACGAGCACGAGGATGTAGCGGGGGCCTACGAAGAGGTGTATCTCGCTCAGGCGCACTTCTTCTTCTTTGTCGAGGTAGACAGCGGGGCGGATGACTGCGAAGAGGGAGTCTCCGTAGCGTTCGAGCTTGGCGCGCTGGTGGCCACGGGTGGCGTCTTCCACGGCGAGTTCGTGCAGGTTGAAGGCGTGTTGTAGCTCGTGTAGTTCGTGCACGCTCGGGTTGGCGTAGGTGAGGACGACCGCGGTGTGCTTGTCGGCGTAGGCGTTGAGGGTTTCTTCTTCGGTGGCACCCAGCTGGATGCGATCTGAGCTCGGGTAGATAGCTCCGGTGATATAGGACATCGTCTTCCTCCTCTGAACGCGCTAACACCACTTTTGTGGCCCTTACCCAGCATACGGGATACAACTCACCCGGTCATGCGGTGACTCAGGGATGGCGGCTCAAGGGGTGGCACCTCAGGGGCGGCGGGGCGGGCGTGTTGTCGTGAGTCGTCGATTTTCTGTGAACGATGCGCGAGATGATAGAGTTTCAACCTTCCCTTGAGGACCAAGAAAGACTAAACTTCTAGTTAATAAGACTGGGATTGTCTTAGAACCAACCACTATTTTCTTTTGAGGAGTCAACGATGCTGTTGAAACCGTTTGTGAAGGGTGCGGCGTGTACTTTTGCCGCTGCTTCTCTTCTGTTGTCTGCGGCGGTGCCTGCTTCTGCGGCACAATTGCACCCTAAGACTTTTTCTCCTTTTCCGGGTGATGAACTGGAAGTTACCTGCATTAATGAGTCTGAGTACAATACCCCGGGTGATTATCAGGATAAGGTGATTGCTTGGGCGGAATGTACCGGACTTATTACTCACGGTCGCCGTCTTTATCTTCAGAAGAATAAGAATGCTCCCCAGCCGGCGATGACTCGTGGGCAGCTTCTTGAGTTTCTGTACCATTTGAAGGGCAGGCCCGTGATTAAGGACCTTCCTGCTACGTCGCCGTACAGTGATATTTCAGCCAATGACCCGCACTACCCTATTGCTATCTGGGCTACTCGTGAAGGCATCAGTAGCGGATGGGGAGACGGAAAGTTCCATTACAACGACATCGCCTACACTGATACTGCGCTCATTTTCCTTTATCGGATGCACGGTAAGCCGACGGTCAACCTTACCCCCATCCCTGAAGAATACGCACATTGTGTTAAAGAAAATAGCGACATGCACAAGGCACGTAGCTGGTATGGTTCACCAGACATGAGCTGTGGTTATAACACCGAAGATGAAGTAACTTTCTCGAGTATCCTATATACCTTATACCATTTGGACTTGAATGGAATTTACTAGAATATTGGGGCTCTATATCAATACTGGAATTGATATAGAGCCCCAAATATTTATTTAAAATTCAACGGAATTAGATTCATAAATACTGCGACTGTAATTAGAATTTCTATCAAAATATTTCCGGTTTTTCTTGGATTCTTCTTCAATGTCATGCATTCCGTATCGCATGATGAATTCATTAATGGTGATATCCATGTATCCTGCACGCCACGGGCCAAAGTGAACTTTCCATGAGTAATTCTCAGGATGCTTCTTACGATGCTCGTCATAGACATCACCACCAACCACTACAATATCTCTGCAGTTACTTTCAAAGTAAAAGCCCCACCGTGCAGCGCGTACGTTTCTTTCCTCTCCTATAGCGCCGTCACCTACCTTATGCGGATTATCAGAACGTGGAGCGATGAACTTACATTCATGCGACCAATTGCTAATGTACCAATTGGCTGCTTGATTATTTTGCGCTTTGCCATGCGCTGTATCGAAGTAGCTGGATGATTCGCCAATGCAACTGTCGAAGATATTACGCTCAAAATCACTTACCCAGCCATGACCTCCATTTTCTTGGGCAGTGCATCCGATGAACATATTACGGCTTGCCGCAACATACCATCCTGCACCAGCCTTACCTGCATATGCATAATGTGGCTTCCCATCTTCACGCGGCCAATATAGCGATTCCCCAGACGAATACCGGTGGTTATACCAGCTCGTTGACTGCGAAAATTTACACTGCGAAGCGTAAACCTCAATGCCGGCATAATTCCTGCCGCAATTATTTGCGTCGGATACATCCAACATACTGAACTTATTATCAGCTGCACCGACACCTTCTACATTGATTGCCTTATGGCCAATAGGTTTACCCACAAGGAATCCTTGCCTCCATGTCATACGCACACGAATGTCATGGACCTTCATAGCACGATCATGGAGACCCAAAATAGCAACCCCCATATCTGCATCCCAGATTTCAAGGTTCTCTAGTGTCGCAACTGCTTCAGGCTCAGGTCGATAGTTTCTATTTGCATAGTATGTATGCAAAATAACTCCCGCAACACCTTTCATAACGGGGGTATGCCGAGCACGACTATAAGGGTCATCTCGATTTAGGGGAACATTATCAGCATTCGTACGAATAACTAAATCACGCACCCCAAAACGCATAGGTGCCTCAGAAAACCACTGATTAGCCCCCTTATCGCCTGGCTTTGGTTTTTCCGGTCCAGCAACAAGGTAAGACCCAATATGGAAAACGCCAACGCACTCTGCTTCATCCGCGTCCTTCTGCACTAGACCACCGCCAGGATGAGCAATAATCTGCGTGGCCTTACCATGCCCAAAGATTTCCACTCGGTCGAGCAGCTGAATAAAAGGGGCACTGACCCTATACTTTCCAGCAGGAATTTCCAGGGCTCCACCTCCAGCTGAAGCCAAAGTCTTTACTGCATCGTTAATGGCCTGAGTACAATCTTGAGACCCATCAGCTTTCACCTGCGGATAGCTCAGGAGATTAATGTAGTTTTTCGTGCGATTTTGCGGAGTAATTCCACCTTGAACTTCATCAGCATGCGCATCGGCGTATACCATTGTTGAGGCTAGCGGAACCGACAAAGCTGCACCGGCAATCATTGAGCGGCGCGATAATGCAGACATCACTGTCTCCAATCGTGTTGAGTGAAAATATTAAAATGCATACAGTGCATAAAACTATGCACAGAACATTCAATTACCGTGATACCCATCTGGTATATATCTTGGATGATTTAACCCTACCACTCACATGGAATAAATATCTTACATATTCAGATTTTTTGAATTTATTCATTTAAACATAAATCTTATGTTTGTCAATCATTTAACCTGCGATCCAAGAAAGTCTATAAATCACCCTAAGCATATATCAACATTAGAATGACGTTAATTCAGAAGAGCACTCAAAATAAGACAATATATTACAAGTCGTCAGGAATAAAAGGACCCCTGAGGAGGCAATCAAGCCTCGTCAGGGGTCCTTTGCATCAGCCTTTAGTCTTCGTTGATGAGGTCACGTACCACGATGGTCTGGTCGCGGTCCGGGCCCACACCAATCGCGGAAATACGGCAGCCGGAAAGCTCCTCCAGCTTCAGCACATACTTACGAGCATTCTCAGGCAGCTCATCCAAGCTCTTCGCATCCGAAATGTTCTCAGTCCAGCCGTCAAAATACTCGAAAATCGGCTTAGCGTGGTGGAACTCAGTCTGAGTCATCGGCATCTCGTCGTGACGCACACCATCCACGTCATAAGCCACACAAACCGGAATCTTCTCCAGGCCGGTCAGCACATCCAGCTTAGTGATGAACAGGTCAGTGAAACCGTTAATGCGCACAGCCTGGCGTGCCAGCACGGAATCGTACCAGCCGCAACGACGCGGACGACCGGTGTTCACACCAAACTCGCCACCAGTGGTGCGCAGGTAGTCGCCCATCTCATCAAACAGCTCGGTCGGGAACGGGCCAGCACCCACGCGGGTGGTGTACGCCTTCTGAATACCAATCACACGGGTGATGCGGGTCGGGCCCACACCCGAACCCACGCAGGCGCCGCCAGCGGTCGGGTTCGAGGAAGTCACAAACGGGTAGGTGCCGTGGTCAACATCCAGGAAGGTTGCCTGGCCGCCCTCCATCAGCAGGGTCTTGCCCTCATCCAGTGCCTTGTTCAGCAGCTGGGTGGTGTCCACAATCATCGGCTTCAGACGCTCAGCGTAGGACATGAAGTACTCGACGATTTCCTCAACCTCAACGTGGCGGCGGTTGTACACCTTCACCAGCAGCTGGTTCTTCTGGCGTAGCGCACCCTCAACCTTCTGGCGCAGAATCGACTCATCCAGAATGTCCTGAACACGCACGCCGAGGCGGCCAACCTTATCCATGTAGGCGGGGCCGATACCGCGGCCGGTGGTGCCGATAGCGCGTTTGCCGAGGAAGCGCTCAGTCACCTTATCCATGGTCTGGTGGTAGGGCGCGACCAGGTGCGCATTAGCGGAAATCTTCAGGCGGGAAGTGTCAGCGCCGCGAGCCTCAAGGCCTTCAATCTCTGCGAAGAGTGCCTCGGGGTTCACGACCACGCCGTTACCGATCACGGGAACGGCGTTATCGCTCAGAATACCGGCGGGCAGCAGCTTCAGCTCAAACTTCTGGCCGTTCACCACCACGGTGTGACCGGCGTTGTTACCGCCGTTGGGCTTGACCACGTAGTCCACGCGGGGGCCGAGCAGGTCGGTAGCCTTGCCCTTACCCTCATCGCCCCACTGGGCGCCCACAATCACGACAGCTGACATTTTGTGCTCCTTGAAAGCTTCGAAGAGACGCACCGGATTTCACGGCGCGGCGGCGTCCCATCATCCGTAGAGTGAATGTGGAGTGAATAGGCACACCTCTTCCCATGATACCGTGCCGCTCCCTTTAAGTCCCACGGCCCAGGCCTTAAATATCGGCTCGGTGCAGGAAACAGCACGGCGCCCCCGCCTGAGTGTTTGAGGCGGGGGCGCCGCGTGCAAGCGGTGCGGTCGGGTGATACCCGCCGCAGGTTACCGGATGACCTTGATGAAGGTCATCGGGTACTCATACAGGTTGCAATGAGCGGCCGCGATGGCGGCCAGCGAATGGAAGACGACCATCAGGATGGTCACCACCAGGGGCACCACCCACAGAACGATGCCGAGGATACCGAAGGTCAGCACAATAGCTACCCACGAGGCGGCACTAATGACCCACAGAGAAAAGTTGAAGTTGAACGCGCGGCGGGCAGATTCCTTCGTGAAGTTATAGCCGGGCTTGTCCTTGTAGATAAACCACATCACGAGCGGAGCAATCACGCTCACAGTCGAGAAAGACAGCAACGAGAGAATGGCCGAGGCCAGGTGGGCCAGAATCGCCATGTTCTTATCATCCGCTGAAGAAGGGGCAAGATTGTAAGAACCCTGAGGGTAATAGTTCTGCTGGAAACCAGCCTGGTAACCCGGTACCTGCTGGCCATAGGGAGGCTGCTGGGGTTGGTTGTACTGGTCGGGATACTGCGACATTGTCTTCGTTCTTTCTTCAATCAACGAGCAAATACGGTTGGGCCGGGGTGCCCATTCAGCGCCCGCGGTACCCCCGTGATGCCTCCACCCTATCAGCGCAAAGTAAATGGAGCATTAACCTCGGTGAGATGTCGGATAAAAATTACGGTCTGCCGGGTTTACGGTTCGCCCGGGTCATCCGATGTACACGGGGTAGTACCAGAACGCGGTAGCTTCCTCGGCGTTCCAGCGCTGCTCCCTCGCCTCGGAGTATTTCTTGCACACCTTGCTGATGGCCATAATCATGAAGACAAACCAGAGAATCACCAGAATACCGTAGGTGCCCAGCGCCAGGATGACCCCCAAAAAGAAGAGTGACCCGGCCACCTGATTGTCAAAGGGATAGAGAATCAAAGCGTCAATCAGCGGGTTGCAGAAGACTACAACAGCCAAAAAGAGCCATGCACCGCGGGTTATTTTCCAGGTGGTGGGGGCGCCGCCGGGGTACAGCGCATCCATCTCGTGAATATAGCCGACCGTTCCTTCCGGTAGCCGCTGGTTGGTGGCGGCGCCGGGGCCCTCCATGGCACTCTCGGGGGCGGGGCGGGTCCCCGGAATATCCTGGACGTGCATCCGCTGGAGAGAGGGGTCGGGCGTGCCAAAGATTGGCGTAGGCGTCACCTTGAGGGTGGGGGTGTAAGAGTAGACTCCCGGCTCCCACTCCAGCGCGCTTTTAGCGGCCGGTGACGCGGCGCCCTCCGAGACTTGCTGCGGGGAAGCTTCTGACGGAGCCTCGCTGTTCCCCAGGGAGATGTTCATGTAGCTCGGAACGGGCAGGGAGTCATCCCACAGGGGCTGGTAGGACTCCTGCTCATTTCGAGGCTGGTGCGAAGCGTGATTGGTCATCGCTATCTCCTTCGACAATGGTCTTAACTTAGTTCATATCCCTGCCGCATATTTGCACAGGTGGAACGCTCTTTGAGCACGCGCATATTACGCGGATCCATCGGATCCAGAACGCAAACACCAGAGGCGGGCTCCACGGTCTGACCCCGACTCCCCTCGACACCGACGGTTCTTCTCTCACCATCCCACACCGACCTGGAAGGATTCTCAATGTCCACGATGTGTCATGAAGACCAATTTTGCGTCACAAACAACCGGAAATCCCCTTATCAAACCCTTAAGGGTGTATTGTGGTTCACATCTGAGGCCTCATCCTCAGGTATAACCTGCGGGATAGCCCGCACCATATTCACAAACACCTCCCAGAAACACCACGGGAGCCAAGCAAAGGAGCACCGTGACTACCACCGACTCCCCCAACCCCCGCGGCCGGTCGCATCGACGCCGAATCGGTAGCGGGCTACTCACCCTCAGCATGGCGCTGAGCCCCCTCGCCGCACTCGGCGGCACCGCCCATGCCGCCGAAGACCCCGACGTCGTCAAGCAAGTACTCAGCGACAGCATGAAGAACGCCAGCGGCACCGTCACCGCCTTCGTGCGATTCAAGGGTAAGGGCGCCTTTGAACAGACCCAGCCCGCAGGCGTACGCGCCGGCACGCAGGCACCCGTCAACACCAGCTCGCAGGTGCAGGCCATCGCCTCCCAGGTGCAGAGCCAGGCACAGCAGGTCAGCAGCCAATCCGGCGCGCAGGTCCTCTACACCACCCACAACGCAGTACGCGGCGTAGCAGTACGCGGTGACGCCGAAGCCATCAAGGCACTCGCCAACCGCCCCGACGTAGAGAAAATCTCACCCATCCTGCCCAAGTACCGCCAGAACGCGGGTGCCGCCATTGACGCAGGCTCCCTCGCCACCTGGACCAGCACCACCAACCCCGCCGGTACCGGCGGGTACACCGGCAAAGGCGTGAAGATTGCCGTCATCGACTCCGGCATCGACTACACCCACACCGACTTCGGCGGCAGCGGCAAACTCGAAGACTACCAGAAGGCATCCAAGCTCACCGAGCTACCCTCCGCAGACTCCGGGCTCATCAACCGCGCCAAGATTGCTGGCGGCTACGACCTCGTCGGTGACGCCTACGACGGCACCAACACCGCAACCCCCGACGGCAACCCGCTCGACTGCACCACCGGCGGCCACGGCACCCACGTGGCAGGCACCGCGGCAGGCTACGGCGTGAACGCAGACGGCACCACCTTCACCGGCGACTACAGCAAGCTCACCGCAGAGCAGCTCAAAACCATGAAGATCGGCCCCGGCGTCGCCCCCGACGCCCAAATCTACGCCTTCCGCGTCTTCGGATGCAGCGGCAGCACCAACGTGGTCATCGAGGCGCTTGACCGCGCCCTCGACCCCAACGGTGATGGCGACTTCTCCGACCGTGTAAACGTGGTCAACATGTCCCTCGGCGGCGAATTCTCCCCCCTCGACGACCCCGAAGCCTACGCCGTTGACGCGCTCACCCGCGCCGGCGTGCTCTCCGTCATCTCCGCGGGTAACGCCAACGACTACAGCCTGCGCGGCGACACCTACTCCAACTCCGGTCACCCCGCCACCGCAGCCAGCGCAATCACCGTGGCCAACGCCTACGGCTCCACCCGCGCCGTCGATGCGGCAGAGCTGACCGACCCCGCCACCGGCACCACCCGCAAGGTACGCGGCGACTACAGCGTCTCCTACCCCTGGGCACAGGCCGGAACCAAGGAATTCACCGGTGAAGTCACCGCAATCCCCGAAAGCAACCGCTATGCCTGCAACCCCCTGAGCGCCACCGAAGCAGCAGCCGTCAAGGGCAAGTGGGCCCTCATCGACTGGGCCGAAGCCGACGGTAACCTCACCTGCGGCTCCAAGGTACGCTTCGACAACCTGCAGGCCGCAGGCGCCAAGGGCGTACTACTCGCAGGCCACGACGAAGAACCCGCCCTGGGCATCGCCGGCAACGAAACCCTGCCCGGCTTCCGCCTGGCCGCCTCCGCCGCCAAAGACCTGCGTGCACAGATCACCGCGGCAGAAGCTGCAGGTAAGCCCCTGACCGTGCGCCTCGGCAACGACCTGAAGTCCTCCCTGCGCGTAGACACCGGCAAGCTGGACCAGCTGAACCCCATGAGCGCCCGCGGCTTCCACGGCAGCTACGGCTACACCAAGCCCGACATCGCGGCACCCGGCTCATACATCACCTCCGCGGCGGTAGCGACCGGTAACGGCTCGGTGACTTTCAGCGGTACCTCCATGGCGGCACCCTACGTGACCGGCTCCGCGGCCCTGGTCATTCAAAGCCACCCGACCTACACCCCCGCACAGGTCAAGTCCGCCCTCGTCAACACCGCAAACCACGACGTGCGCACCGAATCCGGTGACGTCTACGCGGTGGACCGCGTGGGTGCCGGACGCGTGGACACCCTCGCAGCCGTGCAGTCGAAGTCCCTGGCCTACAACGCCCAGAATCCGAACACGACCTCGGTGAGCTTCGGCGTGCTCGAGTACGCCCCGGATGCAGGCGTTCAGACCCTCACCCGCGAGGTGACGGTGGAGAACACTGATTCCGCCGCGCACACTTACGCGCTGTCCTACGCCCCCAGCACTAATATTCCCGGAGTGGAATACTCATTCCCCGAGTCCGTAACGCTGGCCCCCGGTGAAACCAAGAACTTCACCCTGAGCGTGCGCATCGACCCCTCCAAGCTGGAAAAGACCCGCGACCCTGCAGCAGACGTCACCCAGAACGCGACCGACTACTACACCGGCGTTGAAACCGTGCCGGCACAGTACCGTCAGTACATCGCCAGCGCCTCCGGCCGACTCATCCTCGCCGAGGACAACGGCCAGAACCTGCGCGTGCCCATCCACGTGGCGCCCAAGCCCGTCAGCACCATGCACGCCGCCGACCGCACCCTAACCTTCCCCCAGAAGCCCTCTAACAACAAGGCTCAGAAGGCAGACACCAGCTGGCGGAAGACCCCCGTCACCCTCAAGGGCACCGAGGTCAACCAGGGCGGCTACCGCTCCCTGCTCGGCGCCTTCGAGTACGGTGCAAGCGTGGACCGGGTGGCCCCCACCTCCCTGTCAGTCAACAGCAACGTCAAGGCCAACCTGCAGTACGTGGGCGCCTCCTCGGACGCCCCCGCGCTGAAGGCCGCCGGCGGTAACGCCGACGACGGCACCCTGCGCTTCGGTATCTCCACCTGGGCCAACTGGGACGTCGTCTCCTACGAAAACACCTTCACCGTGGAGATCGACACCGACGGCAACAACCGCGCCGACTACAAGCTGGTCACCGACCGCGCCAAGGGCCTGGACTACCCGCTCGTGCGCCTCTACGGCTACAAGAACGGCAGCCTCGTCGAGCTGGCCTACTACCCGCTCAACGGCGCCTGGGGGGATGTAGACACCAACATGATGGACACCAACACCCTCATCATGGGCGCACCCCTCAAGGACCTGGGCCTGACCCGCGCCAACAACCCGGACATCCAGTACCGCGTCAGCGCCACCACCCAGTACGAGTGGGGCAACGTCAGCGAAACCGGCTGGATCAAGTACCGCCCCTTCAGCCCCAAGCTGTGGTTCAGCGGCGACTCCTCCGCCGTACCCGGCCTCTTCCCGGATGCTCCGGGTAGCTCTCTGACGGCGCACCGCTCCTCTGACGCCCTCCCCGCGCTCGGCGAATCCGGCACCCCTGCCAAGGCGCTGTTGCTGCACCTGCACAACGGCACCGGCGACCTCTCGGGCGTGAACGGTGCAACCGGCGACCGCGCCGAGGTGCTCAACGTCAAGGAGCACCAGGACGAGTACATCACTCCGTCCCGCTTCACCGATGTGAAGAGCGGCGACCAGTTCTACACCGAGATTTCGTGGTTGGCTCAGCGCGGCATCACCACCGGCTACCCGGACGGCACCTACCGCCCGCTGGAATCCGTGGAGCGCGGCGCAATGGCGGCGTTCTTCTACCGCATGGCCGGCTCGCCGCAGTTCACCGCCCCGAGCACGCCCAGTTTCTCGGATGTGCCGACCACCCACCCCTTCTACAAGGAGATTGAGTGGATGAAGGCCCGCGGCATCACGACCGGCTGGCCCGACGGCACCTACCGCCCGAACGCACCGGTCAACCGCGATGCGATGGCTGCGTTCTTCTACCGCTACGCCGGCTCGCCGCACGTTGATTTGCCCGCGACCAGCCCGTTCAAGGACGTGCCCGCCAATAGCCAGTTCTACCGCGAGATTACCTGGCTGGCTTCGACCGGCATCAGCACCGGTTGGCCCGACGGCACCTACCGCCCGGTGACCCCCATCGCCCGCGATGCGATGGCGGCGTTCATCTACCGCTACACCGATAAGGTCGCTAACCAGGCCGGCCGCTAATCGGTTGCCAAGAGCACGGTTCGGGGTCCCCTCCCGCCTCTGTACGGGGCGGGAGGGGGTAGCCCGGACCCTCAAAGTTTTGGTGGCGGTTTCGCCAGCGGACGTACTCACTCGTCGTCTGCCGGTGGGGCCGCCTCCACACATCACCGATAACACAACCACAGACCACACAGCACTATTGAAAACAGAAATTCTAAGGAGGATTCCATGACAACGCCTCATGCGCCACGCCGCAGAATGAAGGCTGTTGGTGCTACCGGTTTGAGTGCAGCTCTTGCCCTGACTCTCGGTGCGCCCGCAACTTTCTCTGCCGCTCACGCACAGAGCCCGCAGCAGGTGGAAGGAAATACGGCGAGCACATCCGGTGACGCTGCGTCGCGTATCAGCCCGGGCCTGCAGAAGGCTGAAGGCCAAATCACCGTGTATGTGCAGTTCAAGGGCAAGGGCGCGTACGAGCAGACCCAGTCCGCGGCTGTTCTGGCCCATAAGGAGGCGCCGGCGAACCGTCAGGCGCAGGTGCAGGCTATTGCCGCCCAGGTGCAGTCGCAGGCTCAGTCTGTGGCTGCCGCTTCGGGTGCGAAGCTGATGTACACCACGCATAATGCGATGCGTGGTGCTGCGATTACTGGTGATGCTGCGCAGATTCGTGCCCTCGCCAACCGCCCCGATGTGGAACGCATCTCACCGATTATCGCGAAGGAGCGCATGAACTCCGGTAGCGAGATTGATACGAAGACTCTTGCCACGTGGACTCGTGAGCATACGGGCTACACCGGTAAGGGCGTGAAGATTGCGATTGTCGACTCGGGTGTGGATTACACTCACGCTGATTTTGGTGGCCCCGGCACCGTCGATGCGTACCTGAAGGCTAAGGCGATGACGGAGCTTCCGACTGCCGATTCGGGTCTGATTGATCGTAATAAGTTCATTGGCGGTATTGACCTGGTTGGTGACGATTACAACGCCTCCGTTGATTCGAAGTCCACGCCTCACCCGGATAACAACCCGCTGGACTGCCGTCCGGATGGTTTCGGTTCTGGCGGTCACGGCACGCACGTGGCGGGTACTGCCGCCGGTTATGGTGTGACGGCGAACGGTACGACCTACCGTGGTGACTACAAGAACCTGACGGAGGACCAGCTCAAGGGCATGAAGATCGGCCCCGGTACCGCCCCCGAGGCTCAGATTCTGGCGATTCGCGTGTTCGGTTGCTACGGTAACTCGAGTGTTGTGATGAAGGCCCTGGACACCGTCATGGACCCCAACGGTGACGGCGACTTCTCCGATCGCGCCGACATTGTGAACCTGTCGCTGGGTGGCGAGTTCGCCCCCGCCGACGACCCCGAGTCGTACATGATTGACACGATGGCCCGCCAGGGCGTGTTCACCGTGGCAGCGGCCGGTAACGCCAACAACTACAACGGTGTGGGTGACACCTACTCCGATTCGGGCAGCCCCGCAAACGCCGCATCGGCGCTGTCGGTGGCGAACGCCTACGGCTCCACCCAGCCGATTGACCGCGCCCGCGTGACCACGAAGACCGGTTTGGAGTGGTTGCAGGGTGATTATTCGGTGAACTTCGATTATTCGAAGGCGCCCGCTGATCAGTTGCGTGGCGAGGTTGTGGCCGCCCCCGAGCGTAACCGTTACGCTTGCGAGGCGTTCACCGCTGATGAGGCGAAGGCTCTGAAGGGTAAGTGGGTTTACTTCGACTGGGATAAGGACGATTTGTCGTTCCCGTGTGGTTCGAAGGTCCGTTTCGATCACGTTCAGGCTGCTGGCGGTCTGGGTGTTGTGATGCGAGGCCATGAGGAGCGTTACACCATCGGTATTGGTGGTAACACGACCATTCCGGGTCTGCGTCTGACTGCTTCTTCGAGTCAGGCCCTGGAGAAGGCCCTGGCTGCTGGCCCGGTGACCGTTGAGATGAACCCGGACTACAAGGCTTCGGGTCGTGGCCCTCACTCGCACGCTTTTGATTTGAATTCTTCGAGCGCCCGCGGTCAGCACGGTTCTGACGGCTTCATTAAGCCTGACCTGGCGGCGCCGGGTACTGAGATTGTGTCTGCCGCAGTGGGTACGGGTTCGAAGGGTGTCTCGTTCACGGGTACCTCGATGGCCACCCCGCACGTGACCGGTATCGCCGCTCTCGTGATGCAGGCGCATCAGGATTACAACCCGCAGATGGTTAAGGCTGCCCTGATGAACGGTGCTTCGACCTCGAT
The DNA here is from genome assembly GCF_901875305.1 of Rothia mucilaginosa. Taxonomy (GTDB): domain Bacteria; phylum Actinomycetota; class Actinomycetes; order Actinomycetales; family Micrococcaceae; genus Rothia. Next base: position 129,290 of record NZ_CABFLY010000004.1, on the reverse strand, counting down.
TAAGAACGAGAAGGGCGTGCAGTACGCGGTGGATCGTGTGGGTACCGGCATGGTGAATGCCCGCGCCGCCGTGGACGCGAAGGTTCTGGCCTACGACGCAAAGAACCCAGAGCGCGTGTCGACCGCGTTTGGTGTGCTGGAGTACACCCCCGATTCGGGTATTCAGACGGTCCAGCGTGACATTGTTCTGGATAACACCGATTCGCAGGCTCACACTTACACTCTGAACTACGAAGCAAGCACGACTATCCCGGGTGTGGAGTACTCCTACCCGCAGCAGGTCAGTGTTGGTGCTGGTGAGCGTAAGAACGTGACGGTGACCGTGCGTATTGACCCGTCGAAGCTGGAGAAGACTATGGATCCGGCGATGAGCGCTGATCAGGTCGCTCAGGATTGGACGACCGGTCAGACTCTGGCTGCTGGTAAGCGTCAGTACATTGCGAGCGCTTCTGGTCGCCTGATTTTCTCTGAGAATGGCCGCGAGGCTATCCGCCAGTCGATTCACGTGGCACCGAAGCCTGTCTCGAAGATGCGTGTGGATGCGTCCCGCATTGATTACAAGAGCGTCTCCGATAAGGAGTCCACGGTGACTCTGCGCGGTACGACCCTGAACCAGGGTGGTTACCGTTCGCTTCTGGGTGCGTTTGAGCTGGGTGCGGTCAGCGACCGTATTCCGTCCGGTCAGCTGAAGCTGCCGTCGAACCAGGCTGTTGATCTGCAGTACGTGGGTGCCGCCTCGGATGCTCCCGCCTTGAAGGCTGCCGGTAAGAACCCGAACGATGGTTCTCTGTTCTTCGGTATTTCGACCTGGGGTACCTGGGACACTATGCACTGGGGACGTCAGGTGCAGGTGCAGATTGATACGAACAACGACTCCACCGCAGATTACGTTCTGGAAGTGACCCGCGAGAAGGGTCTGGACTACCCGCTGGTGAAGGTCTGGTCCATCTCCGGTAAAGCATCCACCGTGGTGGCTCGCTACCCGCTGAACAGCGCCTGGGGTGACACCGACACCAACACCATGGACACCAACACCATGATTCTGGGTGTACCGCTGAAGGACCTGGGTCTGACCGCTGAGAAGGCTCAGACCATCAAGTACACGGTGCAGACTGACACCTGGGAGAATGACGGCAACCCGTACGTTGATGTTACGAACTCCATCGAGTTCTCTCCGTTCAGCCCCGGCCTGTGGTTCACCGGTGAGGAGTCGGGCGTGCCCGGCCTGTTCGTGGACCGTGACGGCGGCCAGCTGACCGTTCACCGCAAGAACAACAACAAGGAGCGTCAGGCTCTGTTCCTGCACATGCACAACGCAACCGGTGACCTGAGCGGCCGTAAGACTGCGAACGGTGTTGCGGCTGGTGACCGTGCGCAGGTGGTGGATGTTCCGCGTACCGTGCATGAGGCACGCTTCCGCGATGTTCCGCCGGAGAACCAGTTCTACCGTGAGATCACCTGGATTGCTTCGCACCAGATTGACCGCGGCTACTCGGATGGCACGTTCCGTCCCCTGCAGAACATGGACCGCGCCACCATGGCAGCGTACTTCTACCGTATGAGTGGTTCGCCGCAGTTTACCGCCCCGAGCACGCCCAGTTTCAAGGACGTTCCGCTCAACCACCCCTACTACAAGGAGATTGAGTGGATGAAGGCTCAGGGCATTACGACCGGCTGGTCGGATGGTACGTTCCGTCCTGACTCTTCGGTGAACCGTGATGCGATGGCCGCGTTCTTCTACCGCTACGCTGGTTCGCCCGCGTACACCGCCCCCGCGCAGGCTCGTTTCACGGACGTTCCGACCGACAAGCAGTTCTACCGCGAGATCTCGTGGCTGGCTGAGCAGGGCGTGACCACCGGCTGGCCCGATGGTTCGTTCCGCCCGGTGGAGCCGGTGCACCGTGATGCTATGGCGGCGTTCGTATTCCGCTACAGCACGAGTGTGCTGGGGTATAGCGCCGACCAGTAGTGATGCTCGGCTGACCGGCTCACCGCGTAGGCAGGGGTTCCACCCCGGCTGAGATGCCGGTGAGTCGCTGGCTGGCTCCAGTCGATTTCGGTCGACGGTGATGGGGGCCGTACCGTATGCAGCAATGCTGCCCGGTGCGGTCCCCCTTTGTTATCTTCAGCACCGCGGTGTTTTACGAGTCTGACTAGGTTAAATACCCTTCTCCTTGAGACAATGGTGAAGGTTCTTTCAGTGCCCGCTTGAGCCTCGTCGTTGAAGCACAGGCCGAGGACCCCTAGAAACACACAATGACAAGAGAATCGAGGAGCATTCAGTGGCTATTCTCCCTGAAGCTACCCCCGCTCCGAAGGGTTCGCGGCCACCGCGAGGACTTCGGCGCGTAGCCCGCGGCTGCGGCGCCCTAGTGCTGGGCCTGACCCTCGGGCTAACTTCCCTACCCTTCGGAACCCAGGCGTACGCCGCACCCGGCGTGGTGCGCGGCGGTGACGTGGATGCGCCGCGTAGCGCATCCGCTGAGACACCGAACCCGACCGAGGTGCTCTCCCCCAGCCTGGAGGGCGCAACCGGCGAACGCGCCGTGTTCGTGCGTTTTAAGGGTCAGGGTGCGTACGCGCAGACCCAGCCGGATGCGGTCCGCTCCCGCGCGCAGGCACCCGTCAATGCGCAAGCACAGGTGCAGGCAATTCGCGCCAGTGTGCAGCAGCAGGGCGCTTCCGCGGCGAAGGAATCCGGCGCGCAGGTCCTGTACACCACCCATAACACGATGCGTGGCGTGGCGCTCTACGGTAACGTCGAGCAGATTCGTGCGTTGGCGAACCGTTCCGATGTGGAGCGCATCAGCATCATTGAGGATATGGCGCCGCAGAACAGCGGCACCCTCATCGATACTGACACGCTCTCCGTGTGGGCTCAGCAGCACGCGCAGAATACCGCTTCCACCGGCTACACCGGCAAGGGCGTGAAGATTGTGGTGCTCGACACCGGCATCGACTATACTCACGCCGATTTGGGCGGCCCCGGCACTAAGGAGGCCTACGAGAAGGCGAAGGCATCCAACACGATTCCCGAGGGCACCTACGACCCGAAGAAGTTCCTGGGCGGCTACGACCTGGTCGGTGACGACTACAACTCCGCCAAGAAGGAAACCTCCACTCCCCACCCGGACGCGAACCCGCTAGACTGCGGCGGCCACGGTAGCCACGTGGCCGGTACCGCGACAGGCTACGGCGTGAACGCGGACGGCTCGACCTTCCACGGCGACTACTCCAAGCTCACCGAGCAGCAGCTCAAAGACATGAAGATCGGCCCGGGCTCCGCACCGGACGCTCAGCTGATTGGCCTGCGCATTTTCGGTTGTAAGGGCACCACCGCGTTCGTCCCCCTGGGGCTGGACCGCGTACTCGATCCCAACGACGACGGCGACTTCTCGGACCGCGCCGACATCGCGAACCTGTCGCTGGGCAACGAGTTCGGTGTGTTCGATGAGACCGTGAACTACGCGGTCGGCTCCCTCTACCGCGAGGGCATCCTCTCCGTGGTTGCAGCGGGTAACGCCAACAACTACAACGCCGTGGGTGACACCTACTCCAACTCGGGCGGCCCCGGCACCAGCGCCTACAGCCTGACCGTGGCGAACTCGATTGGTTCGACCCAGATGGCGGACCGCGTGAAGATCCTCGCCCCCGCGAACGAGGCCGACACCTACGGCGACTACTCGGTGAGCTTCAACTACGCAAAGGCCACCGAGGAGCAGCTACGCGGCACCGTGGTGCGTGCCGCCTCCCGCAACCGTTACGCGTGCAAGGCCTTCACTGAGGAGGAGGCCGCGGCGCTGAAAGGCAAGTGGGCCCTCATTGATTGGGCGGAGGCTGACGGCACCGTCCCCTGCGGTTCGCGCATGCGCTTCGATAACCTGCAGGCGGCGGGCGCTACCGGCGTGGTCGTCGCCTCGAACACTGAGGTCGGTGACACCGCTATTGGCGGTAACTCCGCTATTCCGGGCGTGCGTCTGGCCAAGAGCCAAGTGGAGCGCCTCTCCTCCCAGATTGATTCGGGCCACCTGACCCTGCAGCTGGGCGAGAACCTGCGCGAGTCGATTCGCGTGCAGAACGGCAAGCTGGATCAGGCGAACACCTCGACCGCGCGCGGTATGCACGGCTCGCACGGCATCACGAAGCCAGACGTTGCGGCACCGGGCACGAACATTTCCTCGATCCTGGTTGGCGGCGGTACTGAGGCGACCGTAAAGACCGGTACGTCCATGTCCACGCCGTTTGTTGCCGGTGTGGCGGCGCTGATTATGCAGGCGCACCCGGAGTACGGTCCGCGCATGATTAAGACCGCCATCATGAACACCGCGGATCACCGCATGCAGGACGCCTGGGGTAACCCGTACGCTGTGGACCGTGTGGGTACCGGCCGCATCAACACGCGTGCGGCCGTGGCTGACCGCGTGATGCTGTTCAACACGGCACGGCCCGAGCTGGTTTCGGATACTTTCGGCGTACTCGAGTACACCCCGAATGCCGGTGTGCAGACCCTGCAGCACCGCGTGAGTGTTGAGAATACTGATTCGGTGGCGCACACCTACACCCTGAACTATGAGGGCAGCACGACCATTCCGGGTGTGGAGTTCTCCTACCCGCAGTCCGTGTCTGTGGGTGCCGGTCAGACTGCGTCGTTCACTGTGACGGTGCGTATTGACCCGTCGAAGCTGGTGAAGACTATGGATCCGTCCATGTATCCGACCCAGGATTCGGTGAACTTCTCGACCGGTGCGGTGACTATTTCGGGTGCCCGCCAGTATATTGCGAGCGCTTCGGGCCGCCTGATCCTGACTGATGCTGACCCGTCGGCAACGGTGAAGACCCTGCGCATGCCCCTGCACGTGGCCCCGAAGCCGGTGAGTGCGCTGCGTGTGGCCGGTGCGGATATCCACTTCGGTTCGAATGGTCCGGGCGCGCTGGAACAGCGCCTGTCCGTTGAGGGCACCGCAGTGAACCAGGGCGGTTACCGCTCTCTGCTGGGTGCGTTTGAGTTGGGCGTTTCGAGCCCGCGCATCCCCATTGCGAAGCTGGGTACCGGTTCGGATTCCCGCATGGACCTGCAGTATGTGGGTGCTACCTCGAATGTGGCGGCGTTGAAGGCTGCCGGTGAGGATACCTCGCAGGCGCAGCTGTCCTTCGGTATTTCGACCTGGGGTAATTGGCAGGAGGTGACCCCGCGCGGCACCTACTACGTGTTCATCGATACTGATAAGGACGGCACGACCGATTACCGTCTGCAGACGGTGCGTGAGAAGGGTTTGGATTACCCGCTGGTGAAGGTTTCGCAGCGCGGTAGGGACGGTAAGTGGTATGCGATCGCGAACGCCCTGTACCCGCTGAACGGCACCTGGGGTGATACGGATACGAACATCATGGATTCGAACACTCTGGTGATGAGTGTTCCGCTGAGCGTTCTGGGTCTGGACCCGGAGGCTGAGTCGACCGAGATTTCGTATTCGGTGACGACGGCGAGCGCGTTCTCTGCGACAACTGTGGTGGATACGACCGAGCCGGTGTCGTTCAACTACGCCACCCCGGCGCTGTGGTTTAGCGGCGATTCGGCGGACGTTCCGAACCTGTTCGTGGATGCACCGGGCACGAACCTGGTGGCGCACCGCAGCGGTGAGGCGAAGGGCTCTGCCCTGTTCCTGCACATGCACAATGCGACCGGCGACCTGTCGGGTGTGAACGGTGCTACGGGTGAGCGTGCGCAGGTTTTGCGTGTGTCGATGGCTTCTGAGGATCTCGCCGAGAGCGCGCATTTCAAGGATGTTCCGGCGGATTACCCGTTCGTGAACGACATTAACTGGCTGGCTCAGCGTCGCATTACGACCGGCTACCCTGACGGCACATTCCGCCCGAATGGTTCGGTGGAGCGCGGCGCTATGGCGGCGTTCTTCTACCGTATGGCGGGTTCGCCGCAGTTCACTGCGCCGTCCACTCCGAGTTTCAAGGATGTGCCGCGTGACCACCCGTTCTACAAGGAGATTGAGTGGATGCGCGCCCGCGGCATTACGACCGGCTGGTCGGATGGTACGTTCCACCCGAACGATGCGGTGAATCGTGACGCGATGGCGGCGTTCTTCTACCGTTTTGCGGGTTCGCCGGCCTATTCGGCTCCTGCGGTGTCGCCGTTTACTGATGTGGCGGCGGGTAGCCAGTTCTATCGTGAGATTTCGTGGCTGGCTGAGCAGCGTATTACGACGGGTTGGGCTGATGGTTCGTTCCGTCCGGTTCAGCCGATTGAGCGTGGCGCGATGGCGGCGTTCTTGCACCGCTATAACGTGCGCGTGCTGAATAACCGCTAGTCGGATGCGGATGTGAGGGCCGTGTCGGGGTGGAGTTTTCTGCCCCGGCACGGCCTTTTCTGTGGGCTGTTATGTCTGCGGCGTAGACTTAGGTTATGCGTGAATTACAGGTTCAGAATAGCGAGGATGAGACGCTGTCAGCTACTCGGGATGTCCTCGATCAAGAGGAGCTTCTGAACGCGGCGGCTGATTTTGTTGACCGCTATGAGAGCGTCTTTGAAAATCTAAGCCACTGATATTCCTTTGAAAAAGAAATACCCCCGGTGGATGCTGTACGCATCTGCCGGGGGTATTTATTTGCCTCACCCTGCCCGAGGCGGGCTAGTTAGCGGCGGCGGGCTTCTTTAAGGTTGAGCTTCTCAATGGCGGCTTCCACCTTGGACTTGCGGTGACTCAGCTTCCAGAGGCTGAAAGACTGCCGCAAGACACTCTTGCCCATCTCCACGAGGGAAGGCAGCCCCTGCCGGATGAGTGCCTCATTGATTTCTTCCTGGGTGGCGCCCTGCTCCTTCATCTGCTCGATGAGGATATTCGCCTCCGCAATTTTCCCGGAGGTAAGCGGGTGGTTTTCGAGGCTGGTTTCGATGTCTACGAGCTCGTCGTAGAGTTCAGTTTTTGTTTTTGCCATGGTGCTGTCTTCACCGTCCTTGGTTGACGTGTTCTGTGGCGTAGCGGGTATAGGGGTGTTTTCCCTCATCACCGGCTATTTTGAACGGTATTTGAACCGTATGTTCATGCTAACAGCCGCACGGGTTGTCGCACAGGGTTTTTACCGGTGAGTATGCTGTGTATTTTCAGGGCTGAAACGATACTGAACCCGCCGCGTACGCCGCGCTGAACGCACCGTGTGGAACACTACCTCGCCTCCCCCGGCAGTTCACCGCACGGGCTATAAGGTGGAGCGTACACTTAAGTCATGCGTGAATTACAGGCACAGATCATCCGTGAAATGGGCGTCAAGCCCAACATGACCGAAGAGCAGGCACGCGAAGAAGTGGAGCGCCGCATCCAGTTCATCTGCGACTACCTGGAAGCCACCGGAAGCCGCGGCCTGGTACTGGGCATCAGCGGCGGCATCGACTCCACTCTGGCGGGTCGCCTCTGCCAGCTGGCGGTGGACCGCCTCAACGAGCGCGGCCGCACCACCGAGTTCGTGGCGGTGCGCCTGCCCTACCGTGTGCAGCACGACGAAGAGGACGCGCAGGAGGCGCTACGTTTCATCCAGCCCACCCGCTCCCTAACCTTCAACATTGCGGAGGCTGTCGACGGTTTCGACACCGCCTACACTGCCGCAACCGGCGAGCAGATGAGCGATTTCAACAAGGGTAATGTGAAGGCGCGCGCCCGCATGATTGCCCAGTACGCGGTTGCTGGCGGCCCCGGCTACCTGGTGGTGGGTACTGACCATGCGGCGGAGTCCATTACGGGTTTCTTCACGAAGTTCGGTGACGGCGGCGCGGACCTGCTGCCGCTGTACGGCCTGAATAAGCGCCAGAATCAGCTACTGCTGCGTGTTTTGGGTGCGTCTGAGCGCCTGTGGGCTAAGCCGCCGACGGCTGACCTGCTGGACGGCGTGCCCGGTCGCACTGATGAGGATGAGCTGGGTCTGACTTACCCGCAGATTGATGACTACCTGGAGGGTAAGGAAATCGAGGCGGCGGCGGCCGCGAAGCTGGAGCAGATTTACCTGCGTAGCCGCCATAAGCGCACTACTCCGGTGACGATTTTTGATTCCTGGTGGAAGAACTAGCGCGGATAGCGTCTTCCGGTTGAGCGCCTCAACCGGCGTAAAAACTAACGTGAAAGCCCCGGGCTCCCATATGGGAGTCCAGGGCTTTTACTATGTTTTCGCAGACCGAGGACTATGCCTTCTGTTCGGGCTGTGCGCCAGAAACCTGGGCAGCCTGAACGTCCGAATCCTCAGAACCTTCAGTCTCAACCTCAGCTTCAGCGGGCGGCACCTTCGCACCACCCGTGGCGAGGAAGAGCACCAGGCCCAGCGCGCAGGCGAGCACCTGGGTGAAGGGGAACGCCCAGGTCAGGCCCTTAAAGCCGAACCACATGTTGCCGAAGTACACGGCGGGGAAGAACAGCAGCGCAATACCGAGGGTCATCAGCATTGCCGGGCCGCCCTTACCGGCCGCCTGGAACCAGGAGACGAACACGATGCTGACCGCGTTGAACACGGCGGCGAGCATCAACGCAACCAGAATCTCTTCACCGGCGGAGACCAGACGCTCATCACCAACCACGGCGAGCAGTTCGCGGCGGAAAATTAGCACCGGAATGGTGATGGTTACGGAGGTAATGACGGACAGCATGGTTGCGGTGCGCAGCGCCTGCTTCACGCGGGCGCCGTTGCGGGCACCGTACGCGTAGGCGTACAGCGGGATACCGCCCATACACAGACCCATACACAGCATTTCGGGCACCATGTTCAGGCGCATTGCCAGGCCGAACGCCGCGACGGTGTCGTCACCGTAGGAGGCGGCGAGGTTGTTCAGTAGCAGGGCGGAGAAGATCAGATTGAGGCTCTGAATGAGTTCGGCGGCACCGACCGCGACCACGGGCTTGATGATGGCGGGGTCGAGGGAGAAGTCTCGGATGTTCGCGGAGAAGTTCTCGCTCTGACGCATCAGGAACAGCAGGTAGTACAGCATGGACGCAGCGTTCGCCAGGATCATCGTCCAACCGGCACCGGCGATGCCCATGCCCATGATGGCGATGAACAGCACGTCGAAGATGCAGGCGACGACGGTGCCGACGATGAGGCCGTACATGGACTGCTTGGCGTAGCCTTCGGAGCGCACGAGCTGTTCGAGGGTGAACATGCCGATAGCGAGGGGCGCGCCGAGGAACAGGAGGTGCACGTAGATGCGGGTCGGTTCGTAGGAGCCGCCGGATGCACCCATGATGCTGGTGATCGGGTCGGCGAGGATGAAGCCGATAGCCGCCGCGACGATACCGGCACCGAGCGCCGAGTACAGCGCGAAGGAGGTGACGCGGTGAATTTCGTGGGCGGGCTGGCCTTCACCGAGCTTGCGGGAGGCGAGGGTTGAGGAGCCCAGACCGAACAGGCCCGCAATGGCCATAATGACGCCGAAGACGGGCACGCCGTAGCTGGTGGCGGCGAGGTCTTCGGTGCCGCCGTAGTGGCCGACGAAGTAGGAGTTCACCACGTTGTAGATGCTGGTGATGGCGAGGCCGAGCGCCATGGGCACGCCGAGGGAGAGGAGCGCCTTGAGGATGGGTGCTTCTTTGAGCAGGTAGATGTTCTGCGGGTCTTCGCTTGCGCCGTGCGGGCCGTGGGGACCGTGCGGGCGGTGTCCTGCGGCGGGTGCGGTGTTCTTGGGTGCAGTGTTTTCGGAGGCACCGTTTTTGGGCGCGTTGTTTTCAGTCTGGTGGGACGTCATAGGTTCCTTGGTCTGTGCGGTCCGGTCACTTGTGTGCGTCAGATAGACGGCTGATGTCCGCGAATGTGCGGGTGCCGGGGTGCCCGAAATGTCTTGCTCGTTCCCTGCGCCGTTGAGGCTTCCGCGTGGGGGTAAGTGCGGGCGTAACTTCCATATTTTACCGATGTTCAGCGCGGGTGGGTAGATGCTCACCGTGAGTAAAACCTGCCGTATGGCCGCTCGGGGTGTGAGTTTATGGGAGGCGGCCCCGTGCATCCGGCGGGCCTGCTCAACCCACGAACCGCCCTACTCTGACCGCTTTTCATGACGTTTTGTGTCATTCTGACGTGAACTTGGGGTCGTACTGTGTCAGAGAACAGAAAATCCGCCTCCGTGAGTGCGCGCGAACACTCAGAACGTGAGAAGATAAGGTCATGACTGATAACAACACCGTAACCGGCAGCCCGCTTGTTAAGCGCGGCCTGGCCGACATGCTCAAGGGCGGCGTCATCATGGACGTCGTCACCCCCGAACAGGCTAAGATCGCTGAAGATGCTGGCGCTGTTGCCGTCATGGCTCTCGAGCGCGTTCCCGCGGATATTCGTGCGCAGGGCGGCGTGGCTCGTATGTCTGACCCGGACATGATTGAGGGCATCATTGATGCTGTTTCGATCCCGGTCATGGCGAAGGCACGCATCGGCCACTTCGTTGAGGCTCAGATTCTGGAGACCCTGAAGGTCGACTACATTGACGAGTCTGAGGTTCTTTCCCCCGCTGACTACGTGAACCACATTGATAAGCACCAGTTCAAGGTTCCTTTCGTGTGTGGTGCTACCAACCTGGGTGAGGCTCTGCGCCGTATCACCGAGGGTGCCGCTATGATCCGCTCGAAGGGCGAGGCTGGTACCGGTGACGTCTCTGAGGCGACTAAGCACATCCGCACCATTAAGCGTCAGATTGCTGAGCTGCAGGGCCTGTACAACACCATGCCCGATGAGCTGTACGTGAAGGCTAAGGAACTGGCTGCACCGTACGAGCTGGTGCTCGAGGTCGCTAAGACCGGCAAGCTGCCCGTGGTGATGTTCACCGCTGGTGGCGTGGCTACCCCCGCTGACGCTGCGATGATGATGCAGCTGGGCGCTGACGGCGTGTTCGTTGGCTCCGGTATCTTCAAGTCGGGCGACCCGGTTGCTCGCGCGAAGGCTATCGTGAAGGCTACTGCTTTCTACAATGACCCGGAGAAGGTTGCTGAGGCTTCTCGCGGCCTGGGTGAGGCTATGGTCGGCATTAATGTTGCTGACATTCCGGCACCGCACCGCCTGGCGGAGCGCGGCTGGTAATTCGTGCGCGCACCCCGTATTTGGGGTGAGTGTTTGATGAGGGGGTGGGGTTCGCTGAGGCGGGTCCCACCCTCCTTGTGTTTGTTGTGTTTGTTGTTTTGTGAAGGGAGCGGTGATGGTTGAGAAGGTTCAGCCTACCGGTGTTTTGCCGGGTGAGGGTTTGACGGTTGGTGTTTTGGCGTTGCAGGGCGGCGTGTGTGAGCATGCGCTGATGCTGGAGTCTTTGGGCGCGCAGGTGCGTTGGGTGCGTACCGGTGAGCAGCTTGAGGGTCTGGATGCGCTGGTTTTGCCGGGTGGTGAGTCGTCGACGATTGACCGTTTGACCCGTATTTTTGGTGTGCGTGAGCCGCTGATTGAGGCGATTTCTTCGGGCCTGCCGACTCTGGGTACGTGTGCTGGCCTGATTATGTTGTCGAAGCGTATTGATGATCCGGCGCCGGGTCAGCAGTCGCTGGGTGTTTTGGATGTTTCGGTGGGGCGTAACGCGTTTGGTTCGCAGGTTGATTCTGCGGAGGTGCGCCTGCCGTGGCTGACTCCTGCCGGTGATGAGGTGGTTATTGATACGGCGTTTATTCGTGCGCCGATTGTGACTGGCACTGGTGAGGGTGTGCAGGTGACGGCTCGTCATGAGGGGAAGATTGTGGGTGTGCGTTCGGGCAACCTGATCGGTATTTCTTTCCACCCGGAGGTTACGGGCGATACGACGGTGCATGAGGAGCTGCTGGCTCTGGCACGCGAGGTGAAGGGCAACTAGCCTCCCCCCCCCAAAAAAAATAAGCCCGGTAATGAGCGTTTAAAGAGTTGTGGCGGTGACCGTTGTTCGGTCACCGCCACAACTGTTTTTGCGCGGGTTTATGCGTGAGTGGGTTTATGCGCGGGAACTGCTGGGGATTTGGGGCTGGGCCTTCCACTGCTGGTAGGCGCTCGTGGCGAGGAATCGTGCACGGTTGCCGTCGCTGAGCGTCTTGATGTCTGCGGGGGCTGCCTCGTACCACTTGTCGTAGAGACGGATAATCATCTCGGGGTAGGCGGCTTCTTCCAGGTCTGCGCGGTGGGGGATGAATTCGTTGCGGTTCTTGATGTCTCGGTACTCGCTGTCGGCGAAGGGGTCGGTGACTCCGACGCTGGGGTGAGCGTTGTACGCATCGATGTTTTGAACGTATTCGGGGAGGGTGCTCCGCCCTGCTTTGAGTGCGGCGTGGCATTTGCTGTCGATTTCGCTGGGCTCAATGATGTGGGCACCGTCTGCGAGGATGTGCCGGTACTGGATGTACGCGGGGTACTGTTCATCGGTGCGCGGGACGGGCTTGGCGGCTTCTGCTGATGCGAGATCTTCAGCGGAGTATGAGGAGCAGCTGATGTACGGCGTGGTGCTTGCCGTTGCTGAGGCGCTCGCCGTTGAGGGTGAGGAGGTGCTGCTTGCCGCGGTGTTCGCACCGCCGCAGGCGGCAAGGAGCAGGGGCAGGATTGAGAGAGCGGCACCGTATCGCAGTGCGTTATAGCGGGGGTTGGGGGTCCTGGATTTCAGGGCCATAATGTCACCTCATTGTGGGCTGGAGCATACTGAGTTGCCCCTCAATATACAGGCAGTTTTGATACATGGTCAAGAGAAAAATATGTTTATTTTTTAAAATCCAACATCTCGAAAGAAACTCGACAAACAAGCCTGTTTAGCGCCTTGACTTGCGCAAATACGGAGACCATCGGGTTCTTGGGGTAAACACGACACCAAAACACCAGCATCAGATATTGTTATTTGCCCGATAATCAGCAGAAGCCAACATACCCGGAGGAGCATGGCCAGGGCGCCAATGGTGCAACCTCCAGCTCCGTCAAAGCCTGCACCTCAACGGCCCAACGCTACTGCAGGAGGAAGTAGATAAGTCCCCTAACGTATTCCCAGAGCAGTAGCGAGATGACGCACTGCGCAACAAATGCGGCTATAGCTGCGAGGGTTGGCACCCAGTAGCTACGCTTAGAACATGCAATAAAAACTGCTATAAAAATAACGCATGAGACAATATCGGGACCCAGGAGAATGAATACTTGCAAATCATATGGCCACAATATTCCATGCATATATTCTGTAGGGACTTTACATGGACTGACGATATAGCTTTTTACAATTTCATAAGTCCCATACATTTTAAAAGCTAAATATAGCGACGCAATCCAAAAAATGCCTATGCGAAGCTTGACACCCAGCCATATACTAAAAATCTGCCACAAGCTAGCTAATACAACTCCCACCACGAAGAAGGGCAAGTAGAAATAGGTACTTTGCCACCCATAACATGGCGAGACAAATCTATCGAAATCTGTATACAGGGCAGTTGGGAAAATATAAAAAAATTGCAATACAATGAGAAATAAGATATACAAAATTATTTTCTCATTTACGGCGAACATCTTATAAGTAGAATTCATAATGCCATTTCCTTTCAGTAGCATAAAACGCTAGTAGCGGAACACCGAACGCATAGCCTCAATGTTGTTTTTCTTATCCACTAAGCCCTAAAGTCAATCCTGGGACAAGTAGGTGACCTGCAAAATCTCCGCACTCTTACCCCGTCTACCTCATGTTTAAGCAGGTCAATACCCTAAGACTACTGGGTTGCACATCTTGCGTCTAGAGTGTTGGTTTTAAAAATAAGATGGTATTTTCCATTGACCATGTATCAAATATTGGGGTATGTTTAGACGCAATATATCGTTCCATCCCTCTTGCGAGGTGGTCTCATGACCCAAACCCCTGTTTTTCTTTCGTTCCGTTCCAGCGGTCTACGACGCGGTGCCGCGCTGGCGATTCTTCCCATGCTTCTTGCCTCCTGCGGCAGCTCCACCAGCACGGCATCAAACACTCCCGCACCCTCGAACACGACTGCAGCTTCCTCCCCATCATCAGCAAGCCCCACCGGGTCTGCCTCCTATTCCGCGGCGAAGAAGGCATCTACCCCCTGCCTTGAACCTGACGAAGCCGCGAAAGCTGAAACCCTCAAACAGCAGGAAGCCATCAGCGCCGACCGCGGAACAGCACTGCCCTCCTACGTCTCTGCGCGGCATGTTGTGCGCAACCAGGCGAACTTCCCCACCCGCGCCGAAGCTGAATCAGCAGGAGCCGAGTGCCTGGCGCTGTACGAGAAGAACAAGGCCGATCACGCCTACGCCGCAGCGTGGGTACGCGCTATCGACGACAATAACGTGGCAAGCGGAAAGGTAGCCTCCGGCCCGCGCTCTGACATCCAGAGCGCCGACCCCTACAAGGCAAGCAACTACGTCGATATTCGAGAGGGTAAGGAGTACTTCCCAACCCGACAGGAACTGCTCGCGGCAAACTACCCCGAGAACTACATTGTTGCTTTTGAGGCGTGGGCGCAGCAGGCACCAGCCGATGTGAAGCAGAAGAGCGACGCGAACCGTGCGGCCGCTAAGGATACTCGCTGGTCTGAGGTGATAACCCTGCCCAGCCCCGACAACCCTGTCTAATCGAACCCCGTCTAATCTGAGTCTGTCTCATCTTAAAAATAGTTGTGGCGGTGACCGTTGTTCGGTCACCGCCACAACTATTATAGGGTGCAGGTTAGGGTAGGAGCGCCAACCCAAACTCAATAATGATCAGCGCAATAGCGCCCGCGAAGAGCATCCCACGCGACACATTGAACTTCTGCCAGAGCTCGTACAACTGCCGGGGAACCACCCAAATAACGAACGCCTGAAAGGCAAGCGATAACGCGGGGTTACCCCACTGAATAATCATCAGGGCAAGAGCAAAACCCACGCCGAGCACATCCAGGATGCGCAGGTGCTTTAGCACCTGCTCCCTCTCCTTCTGATAGCTAGGGTTGTTTAGCAACCTTGGTGGTGCTTTTTTCAGCTGACCCACAATGACCAAAACCGCCAGCGGAATCAGAGAAATATCGAAGAACATAGGAACCGCCTTTCATGTTGGGGTTCGCTCGCTACGCCGGTGACGAGCTGATGGTGCACCATCATTGGTGAAAAATTCTCAAAAATAAGTAGTGTGCAACACGTGCATAACGTATTGTGGGTTACTTTACAGCACACATAGACCCTATTCAAGAGGTAAACACCTCCTCCCCCCCCCCCCGAAAAATTTTGAAAAATTTTTAAAGAATAAGGGCGCCGGGAACCTTACGTTCCCGGCGCCCACTCCCCAGCTGTTCATACCTCAGCGGGATTCAATTTAGAGGCGGAAGAAGCCCTCCACCGCGCGCGTCATGTACGCCATATCGTCCACATGGCACATCTCGCGCATCGAATGCATCGACAGCAAACCAATACCCACATCCACGGTGCGCATACCCAGGCGGGTAGCCGTAATCGGGCCAATCGTCGAGCCACACGGCATATTGTTATTCGACACGAACTCCTGATACGGCACACCAGCCTTCGCACACGCCGCAGCAAACACGCCAGCACCCACCGAATCCGTCGCATAACGCTGGTTCGCGTTAATCTTCAGCAGCGGACCACCACCGGGCAGCGGCTGAACGGTCGGGTCGTGGTGACCCTGATAATTCGGGTGCACCAGGTGACCGGCATCAGCCGACAGGCAGAACGACGCCGCAACCGAACGGCGGTACTCCTCCGTGCTCTCACCGCGGGCAGCGGACAGCCGCACCAAAATATCCTCCAGGAACGGGCCCGCCGCACCACTACGCGACTCAGAGCCGAGCTCCTCATGGTCAAACGCCGCAAGCATCACAGTCTCGGTAGCGTGCTCGTCCGCGTTATCGGCAACGTAACGCTCCAGGGCGGTCAAACCCGCGTGCACCGAAGACAGGTTATCCAGGCGACCCGAGGCGAACAGCTCCTGATCCGCGCCGAAGCGGCGCGGCGGCTGCGAATCCGCGAACAGCAGGTCGTAACCCACAATGCTTTCCGGGTCGACCGACTCGCCGTCAATCACGTGCTTCGCCATGTAGCCGAGCACATCATTCTCCGCCGGGTCCACACCCCACACGGGGTACATGTTGAACTGCTTGTCCAGCACCAATTCATTGCGCTTGTGGTCCAGGTGCGGCGCCAGCTGCGGGATGCGCGCAATCGCGCCGGTACGCACCAGGCGGTCCTTCAGCTCCCCGCCCTCAAGGACGGTGAGGCGGCCTGCCACGCACAGCTCGCGGTCCAGGAAGGAGTTCAGCAGTGCGCCGCCGTAGTTCTCGACGGCAATCTGGTGCCAGCCCTTCGTGGTGATGGAGGAGGAGGGCTTGATCTTCAGGGAGGGCGAGTCGGTGTGCGCACCCAGCACGCGGTAGCCGCTTGCCTTCTGCGCCTTCGCACCGCCAGCCCAGGCGATAATCGCGCCGTCACGGACGACGAAGTGGCGGCCGGTTGCGATCTGCGGGTCCCATGCTTCGGTCTCTACAAGCTCGGTGAAGCCCGCTGCTTGCAGGCGGCGCGCTACCGTGCGCGCGGCGAGGTAAGAGACCGGCGACTCCGCCACGAATGCGGCGAGGTCTTCAATATTCTTTACAGCATCAACAGTCATGGTTTAACCCTACCTTTTCTTGGGTGTTGACGGGGTGAACCGGCATAAAAGTCCAGATGGAACGCGGATGAAGCGGCGGCGAGCGAGCTGGGATAGTCGGATGAGGGCTACCCGCCGCATGCGCTAGTTATCGCTGGCTCCAGCCATCGCGGCCCTTAGTTATCAACCTTGAGCGGTTGTGTTTCACGTGAAACCTCGCCGCGGCGAGCACGTGCATTGAAGATCAGGCAGGCGAGCACCACGTACACGCCTTCCAACGCGATGCCCTGCAACGCATCCATGGGGGTCACGCCCTCGGAGGCGAAGGGATCCAGACCCGCCACGAGGGAGAGCAGCAACAGGGTCACATTATTGGCCACGTGCAGGCTGACGGAAGCTTCCAGGCCGCCGGTGTACCAGCACAGGAACCCGGCGTACACGCCCATCGCAAACACGAAGCCCAGGCCCCACGCATCGTAGGGGTGGGAGAACATGAAGAGCGCCGCCGGTAGCACAATCGGCAACCAGGGAGTGCGCACCCAGCGGCCCAGCATCTGCATCATGAAGCCACGGTAGGCGAGCTCCTCCGCGTAGCACTGCACGGGCACCAGAACTAGAATCAGCACCGCAATAACCCAAAATTCAACCTGTGAAGGTTGCGAATAACGGTAATCGGGCAGGGCTGCACCGCTCGTCGCCAGCACCACGGCATAGTAGATACCGTAAATCACAAAGCCCAAGCCCAGGTACGGAAACAGAAGTGAACGGCGCAGGCGGCCCGTCACCGAATGAATCAGGCCCCAGGGTCTAGGACCAACCACCAGGCGCGCCAAAAAGAGCGAAGGCACGATGGCAATAAGTGAGAGGAAGGTCAGCGCGAACAGCGCCGGGTGTTCCATAACGACAGCGCGGTTCGTAGCTAAATCATGGAAGGAAACTCCCGAACCCATAATGGCCGCCGCCGTAAAAAACGACAGTATCAAAGACAGGCCAATGAAAACTGCGCCACCGATGAGGCCCTCCAGCAGGGGTGAAAACCAGCGGGTATCCGGGTCGGCATGCGAGAGGCGATGGTAGGCCAGACCATCGGTGCGGGAGAATCGGCCCGAGGCAGCGGGGGCGAACGGTGCTTGCTGAAATGCGGGAGGGGGCGTTGTGTTCATGCCTTAATCCTAGCCGGGCAGCTTGGACGGGCACCGGCACGAAGCGTCCCAGGTGCGGAGGCTTCGGATACAGTGCGCATCGCACGCAAAACCCTCAACCTAAGCTCAAACCCCAATGTTTAACCGCGGATTAACGCTGAATGTTACAAAAGTGAAGAGTATGCCGTGATTCCTCCCAAAAACGACTAGGCAAGGCTTTTTATCCATAAAGCTGTGCCATAATTTGAAGCGATAATACACGTCATATACATAGTCGCTGATGACCGCTCTTCCGGGGTGTTTTCTCAGCACCAGAAAGGCTGCTTTCTTATGGCACTCGTCTTCAATCCACCGCCCAATTGGCCTGCCCCTCCCGCAGGTTGGACTCCCACCCCCACGTGGCGCCCGGATCCGGCATGGGGTCCCGTTCCTGACGGCTGGCAGCTGTGGGTCGAAGAGCCCGACCCTGAGCCCATCGATGTCGATGAAACTCCTCTTGAGCCGCTCATTTCGGAAGAGTCCGCCGAGGCGCTGGGCGCCTCCGAGCCCGTTGCGGAGGTTCCCGTAGAGGCACCCGCAGAGCCCGTTGCGGAGCCGACCGTTGAGGTGACCGAAGCCGAGATTTCCGCAGAGATTCCGGCCCCGGTTGAGGCGGTTCCCGCGGAGCCCGTCGTAGCCGAGCAGGCCGGTGCAGAATCGCATGAGGCGGAACCGAAGCCCATGCGCTACCTGACCCCGGTTCCGCTTCAGGAAACCGCTCTGCCCGAGCAGGTGCTGAACCCCGTAGCTGAGGTGGCTCCCGCCGCCCCGACGATTCCCGTGGCCTCCGTTCCCGCAGACGTGCCCGCTGAGCCCGCCCACGAGGCCTCCGTTCCCGCAGACGTGCCCGCTGAGCCCGCCCACGAGGCCCCCGCGGAGTCCGTCGCCCCGGCTGAGTCCCCCGTAGCTCCGGCCGAGCAGGCTCCTGCCGAGGCGTCCCTACCCCACTCCGTTGAGAGCTCCCCGCTGATTGAGTTCCACTCCTCGCCCGAGCAGCCCGCGCAGGCTCCCGAGGCAAGTGCCCCGGCCCCCGCCGATGTGGCGGCTCCCCAGGCTTTCGCTGGCCAGGAGTTCACTCCGCAGGCTCCCGCGGGTCAGAACTTCGCGGGCCAGGACTCCTTCGACCAGCAGAACCCGCACCAGGGTGCCGCCGATTCCTTCGGCGGTCAGCCCGACCAGTTCCAGGGTGAGCAATTCGCCCCGCAGCATGGTGGCCAGCCCTACAACCCCTACCAGCCCGCTGCTCAGGCAGGCCAGCAGGGTCAGCAGGCCCAGCCCGCCGCAGCGTTCAACCCCTACGTCCCCCAGATGGATTCTGCACCTCAGCACGAGCAGCAGAACCCCCAGCCCGCCGACTCCGAACCCAAGAAGAAGGGCGCATTCGGCGGCAAGCTGCTGGGCATTATCGGTGCTGCCCTGGCTCTGCTCATCGTCATTATCCTGGTCGTCGTAATGCTCCTGCCGCGTGGCGGTTCGGATTCCTCCGACCACTCGAAGCAGGCGGCAGGCACCTCCACCTCGGCGAGCGCCCAGTCGTCGGATGGCTCGTCCTCGACCACCGCGGCCGAGGCGAAGCTGCCCGAGGGCGAATACAAGGAGTACAAGGAGACCGTCACCGAGGATAAGAAGAACATCGACATCGAGAAGGTGAAGGGTGACGCCTCCAAGGGCATCGTCTACTACGAGTTCAAGCCCTCAGACGACATGAGTAGCCGCGCCTACATCACCAGCCTCACCGATAAGGGTGAGAACTCCACCGGCCTGAGCGTCATCGATATGACCGTCGACCGCACCCCTATCCGCGGAACCGCATGGCTGGACACCACCAACCCCTCCAGCCCCACCCGCAAGCTGGAGCTCAACGGTAAGGGCGAGTGGCTGATTCGCGTGTACGACGAATCCTCCGCACCGAACTACACCAAGGGCGAGAAGTTCCACACGACCATGAACTACTACGCTTACACCTACGACGGTGGCGAATCCACCATGGAGTTTGAGGCGAAGGGCCTGGACAGCAAGCGCGGCTTCGCACTGATGAGCGCCAGCCGTAGCGACCTTCTGTTCGGCACCAGCGTGGCGAACATGAAGAGCAGCATGGAGTGGAAGAGCACCGGCAAGAACTTCCTGCAGGTGCGTAGCACCTCCTCGGCTGACTGGAGCATCAGCACCCATTAGCCGCCCATAACCCGTGGTGGTCCGTCTTAACGGTTGAGCCCCCGCATCCCTGAGCGGATGCGGGGGCTCTTCTGCGTCTGCGGTCTTTCACGACCGCGGGTCGCGGCGGTTTCTAGTATGCGGCGCCCAGGGCGGTCACGCGTTCCCCTTCGCGGGCTGCGGCGCTATCAACGCGCTGGCGGTGCACCATGTACACGAAGAAGGTCACCACCGTGAACACGTACATGAACTGGTACGGGGATGTGCCCGCCATGAGACCCAGCGACCCTTCGGGCACCATGAGGATGTTGTCCGAGCTGAAATGCGGAGCGAAGGCCAACACAATCCAGTACGGGGAAATGTACATGCCCGCCAGCGCCACAGTCGCCGTGATAGCGCCGAGGGTCGCAATGAGCGAGCTTGCCCACCGGTAAAACAGCGGGAAGATTTCCACGACGACGGCAGCCAGCATCAGCGGGTACCAGGTGTTGTGGTGCGACCAGCTAATCGGCGAGATCTGCAGCATCATGAAGGCCGTCAGCGCTAACTGCGACACGACCGCGCGAGCGCGAATCAGCGGGATCAGCAGAACGGCTGTCACCAGGACAATGAGCAGGGTCAGGGCCACCTGTACGACCGACAGGGAGGTTGCTGTCAGCTCATGCTGCAGGCCCGCGTGGGTGAGGGTACCCATGATCGACACGTTGTCAAAGTAACTGAACCAGCCCACGCGGGAGGTGTCGCGCAGCGCCTGGAACCAATAGATTCGCGATTCTCGGGGTACAACGAGGTACGCAATACCCACGGTTGCTGAAAAGCTCAGGGCCGTGGTGATGAGCCCCTTCCAGTCCCTACGCATGAGCAGTAGCAGGCCGAAGGCGAGCGGGGTGAGCTTAATGCCGGCGGCAATGCCCAACAGCACGCCGCGCGGCACGCGGGTGGCCGGACGCATAAAATCGGCCAGGATTAGGGCGAGGATAATCGCGTTAATCTGCCCGAAGTGCGTGGTGAGGCGCCACGGGCCACAAGCCCAAATGAGGGCCGCCATGAGCGAGACCATGCCCCAAGAACTCAAGTACTTCTGCAGGGGCAGACGCCAGGCACGGCTACGCGCATAGGAGTACAGCGCGTAGGCGCACACGTAGCTGAGCACGCCGATGATGACGGTAATCAGCATCATGCTCTGCGGCTCGGTGAGGAACGCGAGCGGGTAGAAGAGCAGGGCCGCAAACGGCGGGTAGGTGAAGGGCAGGCCGCGCGTGCGGAAGCTATAGAGCTGCAGCCCGTCGGGGCCGTCGGCCAGGGAGACCGCGCCCAGGCGGTAGACGTAAATGTCGTCGGCCGCGGCGTGCGTGACGT
The DNA here is from genome assembly GCF_901875305.1 of Rothia mucilaginosa. Classification (GTDB taxonomy): domain Bacteria; phylum Actinomycetota; class Actinomycetes; order Actinomycetales; family Micrococcaceae; genus Rothia. Next base: position 108,050 of record NZ_CABFLY010000004.1, on the reverse strand, counting down.
AGTTGAGGGCGTAGGCGGCCACCAGGATGAACACCAGGTGCGCCCAAATATCGCCGCCTCGGAAGAAGCGTTCGCGCAGGCTGAGAACGCGTTCGGATGCCTCGGAGTGCTCGGAGCGGTCCTTCGGCTTCGCGGCCCGGGTTGAGGCGGGCTCCATGTCTTGCGAAGCGGCCGAGGCGGGCTCGACGGAGTCGGTATCCGCGGTAGCTGCGGAGGCCGAAGCCCACGGAATCACAGGAGCTACCGCCCCGGTATTCTTGATATTTTCGGCGTTCTTCCCGGCGCTCGTCTCAGCGTTCTTCGCGCGGCTCACGCGGTTGCCTCCCGAGAAGTAGCGGCACGTACAGACTCGACACGCTCGGCAACCAGGGCGCGGGCACCCCACCAGCCCAGGGGCGCGTCGTTGGGTGCAGAACCGTACCGCACGGGCTCAACCTTCGCACCGCGCACCGGGGCGCTCAGCGCGGCAACCGACCAGAGCATCGTCGTCACCCAAAGGCAGAACGCCGGAATCGCCGACACCGCCAGCGCGCCAGCGGCCAGGTGCTCCATATCGTCCATGGAACCGTGCATCCACGAGCCGATGCGCATCGGCGAAATGTACAGGCCCAGCACGGCAACCCAGGCAAAGCACGCAGCGGCCACGCGCAACCAGGCCGGCTGCGGGGCAAAGTAGGTGGGGAACGCCTCCAGCACCAGCACGGCCGCCAGCAGGGGCAGCAGCACGTTGTGGTGCGACCAGCTAATCGGCGACAGCGCCACCATCAAAGAGGCGGTCACCGCCACCTGCGCCAGCGCGGCGCCGCGGCGTTCCAACTGGTACAGCAGGCCAGCGGTGAGCACGATGCTCACGAGCGCCAAGGCGTAGTAGACGGGCTTCGCTGCACCTTCGGACAGGCCGAAGTGCAGCAGCCAGCCCTGAATCGAAATGTTATCCACAAAGTTCAGACCGCCCACACGCGAAGGATTCGTCAACGCAGAGAACCAGAACTCCGGCGCCTCCTTAGGCATCAGAATGAAACCCAGCGCAATCGTACCGAAGAAGGTTGCGCCCAGGGTCGCGACGCCCTTCCAATCGCGGCGCACCAGCAGAATCAGGCCGAAGACGAGCGGGGTGAGCTTCACGCCACCGGCAATACCGATGAGCACGCCGCGCGGCACGCGGGTCGCCGGACGCACAAAATCGGCCAGGATCAGCGCGGTAATGAACGGGTTAATCTGAATCAGATCGATGGTGCGCTGCCAGGGGCCCGCCGCAACCACCAGAAGGGTCAGCACGGCGATAGTGCCCACGCGGCCAAAGTACCGTTGCAAGGGCAGAGCGCGGCCGCGTGCATTCACGTAGTTATAGATGATGGTCGAAAGCCACCAAGCCACCGCCACGGACCCCAGCACCATGAGCACCTTACCGACGACCAGAGGCATGAACGCGAAGGGCAGGAACAGCATCGCCGCAAACGGCGGGTACGTGAACGGCGGCTTAATCACGCCGTGATCGTTCAGGGTTGGGGAGTACAGGTCCTGGGTGAACCCCTCATTATCGAAAATGGTCATGGCGCCCAGGCGGTAAATGGAGAAATCCAGGCCACTACCGGGGTCGCTCAGGATTCGGAGCAGGAAATCGACGCCCACCGCCAGGAGGGCCAGGACGGCAATAATGCCCCACATCGGGGTTTTGGATTCGGTTCTGGCCACGTGGTGTCCTTACTGTGAGGGTATGCTGCGGATCCCGGCGCAGGGTGTTTCGGATGCGCTGTGAGAGTGCGGGGCATCAGCGTTTTCAAGCCATAACAGTGTAACGCGAAGAAGGTGCATCCGATGCATCAGGGCGCAGATTCATAGGCTCCCGGAGCGCACCACAGAGCGCATTTATACGCACGTACTGTCTTCAAAATTGGTGCAAATGGGGCAATATAATGGGTTTGTATGGCATTCGACGCGCCCTTCGCGGAGTCTAGCGGATGCGGAGCGCCCCCGAACACACCGACGTCACCACACCAACGTAAACGCATCGACGTCTCGACGTGAACAACCAGCAGTGAAAGTAGTGATTGTGTGAGCGAACATCTCGGCACCCCACCCGAAAGCGAGAAGCCAAACGGCGGCGAGCGCCCTGGCGCGACCGGCGGCGGCACGCCTGACGGTCAGCATCCCCGGAGCGTCGGCGGGCTGAGCATCGGTGCACCCGGCGGTTCAGCAGGCGGTGCGGCTGTCTCCGGAGGCGGCTCCTCCGGGCTGAGCATCGGCATGCGCCCGGCTGGAATCCCCGGCGCTTCCCTCACCACCGAAGAGATTGCGCGCCGCGCATCCGGTCGCGGTACGTGGCATCGTCGCGCTTCTAAGCCCGTTTCTTACTGGATGTTTGCCCTCATCGGTGCGCTTCTGCTGCACCGCATCATTCCGAATAGCGGCTGGCTGATGGTGCACATGGTGACCCTAGGCCTGATTACGAACTCGATTCTAATTTGGTCGCAGCACTTCACCGAAGCGCTCATGAAGATCAAGATTCCCGATGAGCAGCGCAAGGTCCAGGTGGGCCGCATCTTCACGCTGAACGCGGGGATCGTACTTCTCATGATTGGCATGGTTGGCCAGCTGAGCGTGCCGGGACTCTATGCCGCCACGGTGGTGGGCGCCCTCGTCGTCGGCGCGATGGTGGCCTGGCACGGCATCTACCTGATGGGTCAGGTACGCCGCGCCCTACCCTCCCGCTTTGGCGCGACGATTCGCTTCTACATCGTTGCGGCCCTGTTGCTACCCCTGGGTGCCCTGCTCGGCGCAATGGTGGCCTACCCGGGCCTGAACGGCACCCTGCACTCGCAGTTTTTGCTCGCTCACGAGGCCGTGAACGTGCTCGGGTTCGTTGGCATCACGGTGGTTGGTACGCTGGTAACCTTCTGGCCGACCATGTTGCGCACCAAGATGGTGGATAAGGCACTCGCCCACAGCGTGCGCGCCCTGTACCTCATGTGCGGTGGCGTTGCGTTGACCCTGGTCGGCGCGCTCTTCGGGTTGCGCCCGCTAGCCGTGGCCGGCCTCGTGGTGTACCTGCTGGGCCTGCTACTCGTGGCCGGGGTGATGGTTCGTACCCTGCGCTCCAAGCGCCCGAACGAGTACCCGCCCATGAGCGTGGGTATGGGCTTCTGCTGGTTCCTGGTGGGCGTTGTGGCGACCATCGTCATGGTGGCGGCCACCCCCTTCGCGCAGCTGGATATGCGCGCCGTGACCCCCATTTTCGTGGTTGGCTTCCTGCTTCAGGTGCTGCTCGGCGCGATGAGCTACCTGTTGCCGCAACGCATGGGCGGCGGCCCGGCGGTGGTGCGCGCATCCAACAAGGAATTTAACCGTTTTGCCGCGGCCCGCGTGACCGCCGTGAACCTGTCCCTGCTCGTCTTCATGATGCCCGGCGCGGCGGTTGGCCAGTCCATTAAGATTGCCGTCGCCGTCGTGGGTGCTCTGGCCCTGGCCGTGTTCATTCCGCTCATGATTCGCGGTGTGAAGGCCTCGGTAAACGCCCGCAAGGAGATGATGGCGGCCCGCGCCCGCGGCGAGAAGCCCGTCTTCACCCCGGAGGCGCTCACCCCCGAGCCCGTCCCGCACGCCAAGCAGAGCTTCCAGGCTGCCCTGGCCGTGGCCATGGCCTTCCTGCTGGGCTTTGCCGTGAACCCCTCCGCGCTGAACCTCTCGGCCCTGCCCACCCTGGACGCCGGCTCGCAGGCGGTCGCGCCGACCGGCCAGACCACCACCGTCAAGGTGAAGGCAACCAGCAACTACCGCTTCACCCCCGCCGAGGTGGAGGTGCCCGCCGGTAACCGCCTGGTCGTCGAGGTCACCAACGAGGATCAGGGCATGACCCACGACCTGACCTTCGATAACGGCGCAACCACCGGCACCATCAACCCCGGCGAGACGAAGACCGTGGACGCCGGCGTCATGACCGCCGATACCGAGGCGTACTGCTCCGTGGCGGGCCACCGCTCCCTGGGCATGGTCCTCAAGGTGAAGGTGACCGGTGCATCCTCGCAGCAGCTGGCTTCCGGTGACCACACCAACCACAACCACGCCGCGACGGGTAACGTCCCGACCCTTATGACGGTCGCTAACGGCAAGATTGACATGTCTGCGGCGCCCGGTAGCGGCTATCAGTACCGCGACCCGAACATCCCGGCGCTGAACACCGCCGAGCAGGTGAACGGTAAGACCGTCCGCAAAGTCACCCTGCAGGTGCAGGAGGTCGACCGCGAGGTTGCCCCCGGCGTGACCGTCCACATGTGGACCTTCAACGGGCAGAACATGGCCCCGGTTCTGCACGGTAAAGTCGGCGACATTTTTGAAATTACACTCATCAACAACAGCACGATGGGCCACTCGCTCGACTTCCACGCGGGCATGGTCTCCCCCGATAACACGATGAAGACCATCGCCCCCGGTGAGCGTCTCGTCTACCGTTTCGAGGCGAAGGCCGCCGGCATGTGGCTGTACCACTGCAGTACCGCCCCGCTGAGCCTGCACATGACTCAGGGCATGTACGGTGCGGTCATCATTGACCCGGCGGACCTTGACCCGGTCGATCACGAGTACGTAATGGTTCAGGGTGAAGCGTACCTGCACGATACCGGCAAGACCGCCTCCGACGGCAATAAGCTGGCGGAGAACTCGCCTGACCTGATTGCGGCGGGCACGCCCACACTGACCATGTTCAACGGCCACGCAACCCAGTACAAGGCAAAGCCGTTGCAGGTGAAGAAGGGTGAGCGCGTGCGTATTTGGGTGATGGCGGCTGGCCCGAACCACGGCACGAGCTTCCACGTGGTCGGTTCGCAATTCGACACCGTCTACAAGGAGGGCGGCTACCTACTGCGCCGCGGCGCGGATGCGTACGGCAGCCGTGACGGCCACAGCCAGGCGCTGGATCTGACACCCGCCCAGGGCGGCTTCGTGGAGATGCAGTTCTTGGAGTCCGGCACGTACACATTCGTGAACCACTCCTTCTCGGAGATGGAGCGCGGTGCCGCCGGCAAGATTGTGGTGACCGACCGCTAGGCAACCTCGCAAGCTGAGTTCCTCGCGGCAGCGGGATTCGTGTGGCCCCGCCGGGTGCATCCTCGGATACGCCTGGCGGGGCCTTCTGCTACCCGGGGGCACTTCCCGGGCGGTTTTCCTTTCTCGAAGGCGGGCATCCGGACTGTTTGCGCCGGGCCGGGATGGGGTTCGTATTACGCGCTGACTATGGTTTTAACCTCATCCGGGGGTATTTTGTCGGTATCTGCGGTACGGGTACGTTAGTCTGGATGGATGGCACATAGCACTTCGGGCGCCCCTTCCGAGCGTAACGCTACGAGCGCCTCCAACCACACTTCCGTTTCGGCGGATCAACAGATTTCTTCCCCTCGGCCGCGTAGGGCTTTTCCCTTGCGATTCCTGGCCGGGGCTCTAGCGCACTGGCAGATTATTGCTTCGGCGGTTCTGCTGGGCGGAGGTGTCGCCGGTTTGGCGGCCACCTACGATAATTATTGCGGCATGACGGAGCTGTCCTACGCGCCCGCCGCCCTGCGAAGCGATTTTGAGCAGGGCGCTAAGGTGTCGGGTTTCCGGGCGGGTGTCATGGCCGCGCAGATTGAGACTGAGAGCCACTGGCGCGTGGGCGTTGAGTCCCATCAGGGCGCCAAGGGTATTGCACAGTTTACCGATGAGGCGTGGAACGCCGAGCACTACAGTTTCGGTAACGGCGGTAACGTGTTGAACCCGCACGATGCGATTGCTGCGCAGGCACGTTATTTGGCTGAGTTGCGTACTCGCTTGGCGAAGTACGCCTCTTCCGAGGACCAGTTGCAGGATGTGGTGCTCGTCGGCTATAACGCGGGCCCCGGTTCTGTGGAGAAGTACGGCGGTGTTCCTCCGTTTGAGGAGACTCAGAATTATGTGAAGTCGATTCGTGAACTATCGAATTCGAAGTACAAGCTGACCTGCGCTCCCGAGTACCAGTTCAAGCAGGCAAAGTTGAAATTTGTGAACGGTGTGACTCCGGCGATGGCTGGTGTTCATGCGGATGGTACGGCTCTGTCTCCGGAGGAGTCGGCATCGGCTACAGCGGAGGCTTCTACTTCGGCCTCAGCGAGTGCTTCAGCTCGTCCGTCTGCGAGCGGCTCTGCGGGTTCTTCTGTGAATCCTTCAGTCATGAGTTCTAGCCGCTAGATTCAGCTTTCTAGATAGCCAACTAGGCTATATAGCCGATAGGGAATATTCCGTTTCATCTATAGTGCGCGGCTGATACCGGCCACCACTACCCCTACTATTCACTCTTAACAGCGCGAGGCGCCAAACCCCAGCAAAGGGTTCGGCGCCTCTTGCGTTATGCTACAGCATCCGGCTCATTCCGCTCGGGCAATACTACCGGTGCTCATTACGCTTTAGTTGAAGATAGCGCGCACGACCGAGTAGCCGGAGACCGGGTACACGGCGTTCACAGTTGCGGGCTTCTCGCTCTCGTCCGCAATCTCGATGGATTCGGTGCCGCGCAGCAGCTCTTCCATCAGGATGCGCAGTTCCAGGCGTGCCAGGGGCGCACCGGGGCAGACGTGGACGCCGTCACCGTACACGAGGTTGCGGGACTGGTCGCGGTGTGGGTTGTAGGTGAGGGCGTCTTCGAAGGCGTCCTCGTCGCGGTTTGCGCTTGCCCAGTTGATGGTCACGCGGGAGCCGGCGGGCAGGGTGCGGCCGCCAAGTTCGGTGTCCTCGGTGGTGATGCGGCGGTTGGTGACGAGGGTGTCTTCAAGTCGCATGATTTCTTCAACGGCGAGGGCGATTTCGCTACGGTCATCGATAGCGTTACCGTCGGAGAGAGATGCGCGCAGACGGTCCTGCTCGGCACGGTTGCGTGCCAGGAAGTTCACGAATACGCCCACGGTTGCGGAGACGGTGGAGAGCTCGCCCACGGTCCAGTTACGGATGAGGCTGACGATCTCTTCGTCGGTCATGGTGCGGGGCTCTTCGCCGGGCAGGTCCACAATGTCGGTGAGCAGCTCGGCGGTGACATCCTTGGGGTTGCCCGCTGCGGCGTCCTCACGGCGCTCATCGAGCAGCTGGCGGATGTAACCGTCAAATTCGAGGGCGACCTTAGCGATTTCTGCGCGGTCACGGCGCAGGGTGGCCACGCGGTTCTTTTCGATCCACTCGGTGAGGGGCTGCTCAAGGCATGCGGGCCAGCCCATGAAGGCGTTCTGTACGCGCATTGCGTAGGCCTGGCCGAAGCCCTGCATGACGTCTACCTCTTCGCCGCGGGGCAGTTCTGCGATGAGGGCCTTCACGGCCTCGCGGATGACGGGTGCGAAGGGGGCCAGGCGTTCGGGGGTGAAGTACTTGTCGTTGATTGCGCGGAACGCGGTGTGCACGGGGGCGTCCATGCCGTTGGGGACGGCGATGTGGCGGTTGGAGACCACGTTGGAGTAGATTTCGGGGTGGTCGAGAACGTGCTGCACATCGGCGTTCTTGAAGACGGAGTATCCCATAAATTCGTCGTGGGCGACGGGGCAGCGGCGGCGCATCGCGTCGTATGCTGCTACCTGGTCCTTCTGGACCTCTTCGCTACGCAAATCCCAATCGTTGTGTACGTTCTCAGTCATAGTTCACCTGTATTCCATTAGAGTCATGTGTATTGCACCGGGTGACGATACGTTCCGGTGGCTGCGCGGTGTGTGCTCGCGTAGTCCAAGCATATATTTCGGTGCTTTGTAGTCAATAGTACCTTCTTGAAGGTAGCACCTTGCGGGCGGGGTTTCAGGGTAGGGGTTCCTTGCTTCTCGTTCAATGAACAGTCGCTACGCTTGCGCCGAACGGATTATGTGGATTAAGTCTCTTATTTTGGGTTTACACAACGACATTTACGGCGTGCTGAACCGAGCATTATAAATAAAGGACCTTGTGGGAGGCTTTTATGGATTATTCGCAAAAAATATAAAAAAATTTTGCGACACGCCCGAGGGATGAGCCTCCCAGAGGCACCCCGGGTAGCCATCACGGCCGGGTGCCGGGGGTAGCCTCAGAACTCTATACCCTACAGGCCGCGGTAAACCTCTCGCCGATGCCCGACTCGGAAAACCTCAACAATAACTGCCCCGTTATCAATGGTGTACAGAATGCGATAATTTCCTACTCGCGCCCTGTACCCTTCTTCACCCTGTAGCTTCTTGACTCCCGTCATATATGGGTCATCGCCAAGGGATTGGAGGCAGGCGATAATTTTCTCGAAGACGGCCCGGTCTTCTCGTTGGATTTTCTTCAGTTCTTTCGCTGCTTTACGCGTCAATTCGACCCGGTACGTGGGGTTTGAGAGATGGTTTGCAGTCATCTGCATCCTTCAGGCAGAGTTTTAAATCTTAACCTCAACCTTAGCAGAAAAAGTGTACACTTTTTACATACTTTACATTGTGTATACTATGTAAGTAGCTCTCCTGGATGGAACCTACACAGGAACTATCCTCGGAGCTAACGCATAAACCCCAGAAAGGAACCAGTCATGACTGTCACCACTCACCGGACTCGTTCCAATGTCACGACTCTTAAAGAACTCCGCGACAACCTCGGAACCAAAGTCAACGAAGCCGTGTTCTCCGGCGAACGTCCCCTCATCAGCCGCAACGGAAAGACTGTTGCCGCGCTCATCTCCTACGAAGATTTGAAGCTACTGGAAGAGTACGAAGAGCTCCTCGACATTGAGGCTCTGCGCAAGGCACGCGCCGAAGATGACGGCTACCGCATCGGCCTCAACGAGTTCCTCGAAAAGAACCCTGCAGACTAGTCTTTCAACGCATATTGCAAGGCGGGCGGCACCTCCACCGGGGAGGGGCCGCCCGCCTCATTCTTGCCTAAAAACCGCCAAATCTAACGCTTGTGTGCGAAGGGGTAGATGCTACCGTCCATCACGCCACGCTCCACCTGCTCCAGGCTCACGCCGCGAGTCTCCGGCAGATTGCGGGACATCAGCAGCGCAATGACCACGTTCACCACGGCAAAGCCAATGAAGGAGCCGGTCAGACCGACCGCACCCAGAATCACGGGGAACGCCAGCGACAGCGCACCGTTCATCATCCAGCCGCTAAACGCCGAAATACCCATACCCGCCGCACGCACACGCAGCGGGAACAGCTCACTCATAATCACCCACGTCGACACGTTCAGGCAGGTCTGCATCGCGCCCACAAAGCAGACGATGAGCACCAGCAGAATCCATGGACGCGCCGCGCTATCGGCGGGCAGCAGCATGGATGCGCCCGCAATCAGCACGTGGAAAAACGCAGTTGAACTATAGCCGGTAATGACCATGACGCGGCGCGGCACACGCTCTATCAGGCGCAGCGACAGGATGGAACCAAGCACCGCAATCGTACCCGGCGCAATATTCGCAATGAGCGCCGCGGATTCGCTGAAACCGGCTTCCTTGAGCACCTTAATGCCGTAGTACATGATCGAATTGATGCCGGTCAGCTGCTGGCCCGCGCCGACCAAAATACCGACGAGCAGGATGCGCACGAACCAGCCGCGCACGCCCACGCTTTCCTTACCCGCCGCATCGTTCTGGGTGGTCGCCTCCGCCTGCAGGGTGCGCTCAATGTCGGCGATTTCAGCTTCGGCACGTTCGGTGGAGCGGATGCGCTTCATCACCTCAAGCGCCTGCTCACGCTTGCCGACGCGCAGCAGCCATCGCGGCGACTCGGGCACACGCAGCATGCCGACGAACAGGCCGATGGCGGGCAGGGTGCAGATAGCGAACATCCAGCGCCACACGCCGTCGTGCTCGCCCCATACGTTGCCGATGAGGGCGTTCACGATGAACGCGGCAAGCTGACCGCCCACGACCATGAGCTCGTTGCGGCCGGAGAGGGAGCCTCGAATTTCGTAGGGTGCGAGCTCTGCGAGGAACACAGGCACTACGGCGGAGGCGCCACCGACCGCCAGGCCGAGCAGGGTGCGCCCGGTGATGAGCACGGCGACGTTGGGTGCAAAGACACAGGTCAGGGCGCCAATAAAGAAGATGGTGGAGAGCCCAATGATGGTGATTCGGCGGCCGTACCGATCGGAGATGCGGCCGCATCCGAGCGCGCCGATAGCGGCGGCGAAGGCGAGCGATCCGGTGACCCAGCCTTGGGCGGTGGAGTCCATGCCGAGTTCGCGGCTCATGGGTTCGAGCGCGCCGTTGATCACTCCGGTGTCGTAGCCGAAGAGCAGTCCGCCGAAGGTGGCGATGAGGGCAATGACGCCGAGGTATCGGCTGTGCTTCCCGGTGCCCAGAGGGGGCAGGGTGGAGGCGGTGCTCTGTGCGCTCATGGTGTCCTTTGATGTGCCGGTGGCGGGTGGCTGCGCCGGGTTGGCTCCAGGCGGCAGGGGTGGGTACATAGATGAGGTGAGGTGCGTCAGGTTAGACACACCTCACCTAATCCTAGCGAAAACGTTCGGCGGGTGATATTTATTTCTCACCACGCATATTTTTCAGCATATTTTACGGCCGCCCGGTGCGACCGCCTGAGTGCCCCTTTGAGAAGGAGCCGGAGTTTAGAACAGTGCGATCTTCTCGGGTGCCGGGAAGATGGCGTCCAGGGCGGCGAGGTCCTCAGCGTCGAAGCGCAGGCATGCCGCCTGTGCGTTGGCGCGCACCTGCTCGGCGCTGGTCGCACCGGCAATGACGGAGGTGACCGGCGACTGCTGTGCAAGCCAGGAGAACGCCGCCTGCACCTCGGTGATGCCGCGTTCGGTGCAGAAGCTGTGGAAGGCTTCGAGCTGGTCCCAGTTGGCGGCGTCGAGCACGTTCTTCTTGGAGTGGGACAGGCGCGAACCGGCGGGAATGTTGTCGCGGCGGTACTTGCCGGTCAGCAGGCCGTTAGCGAGCGGGAAGTACGGCAGCACACCCATGCCGAAGTGCCGTGCGGCGGGCAGGATTTCGAGTTCTGCGCGGCGGTCGAGCAGGTTGTAGTGGTTTTCAGCGACGATGAACCGTTCGGTGCCGAGTTCGTGGGCGCAGTGTTCGGCGTGGGCGAGCTGCCAGCCGGAGAAGTTGGAGTGGCCCAGGTAGCGGACTTTGCCGTCGCGTACGAGCTGGTCGAGGGCGCTGAGGGTTTCTTCGATGGGGGTGTTGGGGTCGGGGCTGTGGTAGAAGTACAGGTCGATGTAGTCGGTGCCGAGGCGGCGGAGAGACCCTTCGACGGCGCGCATGATGTAGCGGCGGGATCCGCGGGCGTTGCGGTCGTTGCCGTTGAGGTTGCCGACGGGCAGACCGAATTTGGTGACGATGGTCAGTTCGTCGCGGTCGAGGCCGAGCTGGGTGAGGGCGGTGCCGAACATGGTTTCTGAGAGGCCGGGCTCGGCGCCGTAGAGGTCGGCGATGTCGAAGAAGCTGATGCCGGCGTCGACTGCGGCGGCGATGACTTCGTTGGTGCCTTCTTGGGTGCGGGTGGGGGTGCCGGGGCGGCCGAGGTTGTTGCAGCCGATGCCGACGCTGGGCACGACGAGGCCGGAGTTGCCGAGCCTACGGTAGACGGGAGATTCAATACGTTCCATGCTTTTAACTCTACGTTGTGCGGGTATGTTGCGAGGTTATTTCCCCTTCCAGTTGGGAGGCGAAGAGCTTCCTGAAGCGTGATGTAGGGTCGGTCGTTAGCTCCCGGTAGGTTCCTTGCTCCACCACACACCCACCATCCAACACCACCACAGAATCAACACCACGCAACGTCCACGCACGATGAGACACCAACACCACCAAACGCCCACCAGCAGCCACCTTCAACCGAGCAAAAATCTCCTCCTCAGTCTCAGCATCCACAGCACTGGTCGGCTCATCCAAAACCCACACCGGCGCATCCCGAAGAACCACACGCGCCAACGCCAAACGCTGCCACTGACCACCCGAAAGACCAACACCACCAAACGACTCACCCAACTGAGCATCCAAACCACCCTCAAGACCACGCACAAAATCATCAGCACAAGCCACCGACAAAGCCGACCACAAATCAGCATCACCAAGACGCTCAACCACCTCCTGAGGCAAACCCAGAAGAAGATTTTCACGCACAGTCAGTTCATAACGGCCGTAGTCTTGACTCACCAAACCAACATTTGCCAACATGTTGTATTTACTCTCAGAAGAAGCACCCTTATACGTTATGTTCCCCTGGGCAATTGGTGTAATTCCAAGAATTGCATTTATTAGCGTTGTTTTTCCCGCGCCCGAGGCACCAACTACTGCAATCATTTGATTATTCATCAGCTCAAGATTAATATCTTTAAGCGCAAAAGACGACGCGCCCTCATACTGAACGGATACATCTTTGCATATAATTTTTGAAATATTTTCACGGTTAGGGTTAGAAGTTTTTATCTCAGAAGCATGGTCGTAAGTATCAGAGTCGCATACCCTTCGGAATTGCTGAACAGATAATGCTCCATTAATAATCTGGCCGAATGAATATCCCACCTCTTGGGTCGCGTTAACACAGGCAATGATTCCAATCAGCGATCCGGCCACATACGATATATCGGCGCCTGAATCCACAAGGAAGTACAGGGACGCAAAAAGTAAGACAGAGCAGAGTAGCCCTGCAACTATGGAGATGATTCCTCTAACACTTTCAAGGCTCAATTCCCTACCGGCTGCCCGGCGTCGCCAGGACGCTACGCGTTGCGAGAAAAATCGGGAGGCTCTCATGAGGTGAAGTTCTTGGGCTCGGCTCTGAGCCATCAGATTGTCTAGATAGTAGTTCTCTGCCCGATAATCCTCGTACATTAGGGTGTATATAGCGTAATCGCGTTTAGCGAGAATCACCATTGCAATGGCTAGGGGCAATGAACACAGTGCCGCAAAAATTGCTGCCACAATGCTGACGTTCGCAATATTAAGACAGAGAAGTAACACCATTGCGCAGGCACTCACCAGTGTCATAACTGACATGGTGTGAACCTGCAATTCCTGTTTCGATATTGCCTCTCTAGCAGCACGTATATCTTCCTGCGATTTTGTGCTACCTATATCAGACAACGGAAATGTAGATAACCTGTTATTTAACATGCAGTGAACCCGATAGTTCACCTTTGATTTGAGGATAAGCATGTTACTTCTTACCCAGCGTTGAGCAATGATATTAATTCCGACAACAAGGGCAAGAGCAATAATATAAATCCATGCTGCGCCACCATTTGAACCGCTCAAGGCTGATACTGTATTACCAATCAGCAGGGACTGACTCAAGGGAATGCAGGCGATGACGGCTAGCGATAGGGCAGTGCTCACTAGGGTCGCGGGACAGGTTTTCCAGGCTAGGCGGAAGGACCAGAGTATAGAGGAAAATAGATTTTTCATTCTCACCACGCTCACAAAGTCATATTGAACTCATCTTTGGGTCCTGAAACTCCTCGATGAGCGGACATTGAAACACTACCCGTGCCTCATTAGTTATTAGTTACCCTACCTCTCACTGAAAGATAAAACACATATATTCGCGCGTGTCCAAGAATATTAAGCAGACGTATCTGCGATAGTGCCAGGCATCCAGGGGTCAGCCGACACCCCTACCAGCAACACCCCCAGCCGCTCTTCGTCATAGTCAGTCATATTAAGTTCATATTTCGGTGACTCGTCATCTCTCGACATATTGGGCCATCATTCCCCGAAATTCTTGCGCACCCTCCAAAACGCCCGGTAGAGTGAGAGCGTTATCTATCAAGAGCGACCGAGAGATCTGGCTCGTAGACGTCGCAGCAACCTCGCCAGTATCCCCCACCGTCACGGTGCAGGGTACGGACAAGGTGCTCCCGCCAGAACCGATAGAGAAGAATACCCTTCGGCACCCCTTGATGAGTCGCACCAGCAAACCGGTGTAGCGCATCATGCAGAAGAATTCGCGCACCCTGCCGGTGCGTATCTATCGGGTGAACACGAAGGATGGTTATGACGACAGTTCACCCGGCTCTTTCTTTTGAGCTGTTCCCTCCGCGCTCACACGCGAGTTGCGAGTCACTGATTCGCACCATCGCAGAACTCGAGAGCACTAACCCCGACTACGTGTCGGTCACCTACTCCGGTGACGCAAAACGCCGCCAGAAGACCCTCGCCCTGCTCGACTACCTGGTACACGAAACCTCCCTCACCCCGCTAGCTCACCTGATTTGTGCTGGCCATTCGGTGCACGAGCTGGAGCGTGCAGTCCGCCTGATTCTGGGCCTGGGCGTGCGCGGCTTCCTGGCTCTTCGCGGCGACATTCAGGAAGGTCAGGTTTCTGAACTTCCTTTCGCCCGCTACCTGGTGGAACTCATTCGCCGCGTTGAGCGTGAAGATTTCGCCCACCTGGCAGCTGGCAAGGTGTCGATTGGTGTGGCGGCGTACCCGCAGAAGCACCCCGAGTCGGCATCCCTGTTGCAGGATATTGAGATTCTGCTGTCCAAGCAGCGTGCCGGCGCGGACTTCGCGATCACTCAGGTGTTCTTTGAGGATGAGCGCTACAACGCCCTGGTCGATTCGGCACGCCTGGCAGGTGTGGACATTCCGATTATTCCGGGCATCATGCCGGTGACCTCGCTGAAGCGCCTGCGGAACCTCTGCCAGATGGCGGGCATGGAAGTCCCGACGGACCTCGCCTACGCCCTAGAGACGGCAACCAGCAGCGCAGAGTTGCACCGCATCGGCGTGGACTACGCGCTGAACCAGTGCCGCGCCGTGATGGATGCGGGCGCACCGGGCCTGCACTTCTTCACCTTCAACGAGCATGCCGCGGTGCTGGACGTTCTGGACCAGCTGGACCTGCCCCGATACAGCAACCGTTTCTCCCAGTCCCTGAGCGAGCTGGAATTCGCCTAAACGCGACCCGCTCCACCCGGCGCGGATGCGCCACCCAAGTTTCCCCCAAAGTACCCCGGGAGCGTCCCACGGATCTCGGCCCCATCGACGGGGCCGGCAGGGCCCGCTGATTCTCCCAGTTCTATCCCCAGTAAAGGAATATGCACTATGTCTAACGTTGCTTTCCCCGCCGCAACTATTGTTGGCTACCCCCGCGTGGGCCGCTTCCGTGAGCTGAAGAAGGCTCAGGAGGCTTTCTGGAAGGGCAAGGCCACCCTGCAGGAGCTGCAGGACACCGCCGCTGACGTGCAGCGCACCTACTTCGAGCGCGTGACCGCCGCCGGTCTGAAGGCTGATAACTACTCGATTCCGGCAACCTTCTCCTACTACGACCAGGTGCTTGATGTAGTTCGCCTGTTCACCCTGGTTCCCGAGCGTCTGGCTGAGGCTAAGGATGCACGCGGCCTGCTGGATCTGCCCGGCTACTTCGCACTGGCGCGCGGTACCGAGACCCTGCCTCCTTTGGAGATGACCAAGTGGTTCGACACCAACTACCACTACCTGGTGCCCGAGATTGGTGCGTCCACCGAGATTAAGCTGAACCTTGAGGCTATTGACGAGCAGCTTGAGGTTGCAAAGCAGGCTGGCGTGAAGGTTCGCCCGCAGATTGTTGGCCCGCTGACCCTGCTGCTGGGCGCTAAGGCCGAGCAGGGTTCCGCCGAGGACTTCGCACCCATCGACCTTTTGGATGAGTTTGTTGCCGCTTACGCTCAGGTGCTGGAGCAGCTGGCTGAGCGCGGCGTTGAGTGGGTTCAGCTGGATGAGCCGGGCCTGACCGTGGACCGTGCCGACAACGCGAAGGTTGCCAAGCTTGCCGAGCGCACCTACCGCACCCTGGCTGCCGCCGAGAAGCGCCCGCAGATTCTGGTGACCAGCCCCTATGGTTCCCTGCGTGAGAACCTGCCGGCTCTGCTGGGTACCGGCGTTGAGGCCCTGCACCTTGACCTGGTGCACGGCGTGTACTCGAAGGCTGAGCTGGAGTCCGTTTCTGCCGCCGGCGTGCACCTGGTGGCAGGCATCGTGAACGGCCGCAACGTGTGGCGTGCCGACGTTCGCGCGGCGCTGAAGACTCTGGAGGCGCTGCCCGGCGCATCCGAGGGTGCCGTGTCTGTGGCTTCTTCGACCTCGCTGCAGCACGTGCCGCACGACCTGGCTCTGGAAGACCCGGCCGAGGTTCCAGTGGACGGCCTGGCATTCGCTGACCAGAAGGTCGCTGAGATTGCCCTGCTAGCTCGTGGCCTGGCTGAGGGTGAGGCCGCTGTTGAGCCGGAGCTGAAGGCTGCTGATGAGGCGCTGGCTCGCTTCGCCGCTGACCCGCGCAAGCACAACGACGAGATTCGTGCCCGCGCCGCAGCTGTGACCGCTGAGGACTTCAACCGCCCGACCATTGATGTTCGCCGTGCGGCTCAGGCCGACCTGAACCTGCCGAAGCTGCCGACCACCACCATCGGCTCCTTCCCGCAGACCGCTGAGATTCGCCGCCGCCGTGCGGAGGCTCGTGCGGGCAAGATTTCCGTTGAGGAGCTGAACGGCTTCCTGCGTGACGAGATCGCCTCGGTCATCAAGCTGCAGGAGGAGCTGGGCCTGGACGTGCTGGTTCACGGTGAGGCTGAGCGTAACGACATGGTTCAGTACTTCGCCGAGAACTTCGACGGCTTCGCAACCACCCGCCACGGCTGGGTTCAGTCCTACGGTTCGCGTTGCACCCGCCCCTCGATCCTGTTCGGTGACGTGAAGCGTCACGGTGAGGGCCTGCGCGGTGAGGCGTTCACCGTTCCATGGAGCTCCCACGCACAGTCGCTGAGCGAGAAGCCGGTCAAGGGCATGCTCACCGGCCCGGTGACGATTCTGGCCTGGTCCTTCGTGCGTGACGATCAGCCGCGCCGCGAGACCGCTAACCAGGTGGCTCTGGCGCTGGCCGACGAGATTGCCGACCTGGAGGAGGCAGGCATCCGCATCATTCAGGTGGACGAGCCGGCTCTGCGCGAGCTGCTGCCCCTGCGCCGCGACGAGCAGCCGCAGTACCTGGATTGGTCGGTGAACTCCTTCCGCCTGGCTACCAGCGGCGTGAAGGATTCCACCCAGATTCACACCCACCTGTGCTACTCGGAGTTCAACGAGATCATCGACTCGATTAACGCTCTGAACGCTGACGTGACCAGCATTGAGGCGGCTCGCTCGCACATGGAGCTGCTGGCTGACATTCCGGAGACCTTCGTTTCTGGTCTGGGCCCGGGCGTGTGGGACATCCACTCCCCGCGTGTTCCTTCGCAGGAGGAGATTGAGTCCCTGCTGAAGGCTGCGATTGGTTACGGCACTATTGCCGACCTGTGGGTGAACCCCGACTGCGGTCTGAAGACTCGCGATTACGAGGAGACCAAGCAGTCTCTGCGTCACCTGGTGGATGCCACCAAGGCGATTCGCGCTTCTCTCTAGGTTTCCCGCCCGGAGAGCTTTAGGTTCCGCTACCTGCTGCGGGTTGACCGGATGATGGTTTGCTCGCGGTGATTCGCGGCAGGTGGCGGCGGTTCGGCTTTACGCCGGTATGCGTACCGACTGCACGCCGAACTTTTGGGGATAGATAACGGGTCCGCCCGCACGGCTTCTTCTGCACCGTGCGGGCGGACTTTTTTGTGTAGTATGTGGGCGCTAACTGTTGGTGAGGCAGGTGTCTGCCGGGGTGTTTGTGGTGTGCTGATATCGGGGTGTTCAAATGGTTTTTTATTTGAACTTAGGGTATAAATTACTCTAAATTTAAGTGTGGTCTGACCAAAACATGCACTTGCTCGACAGGGAAAGCATTTATATTCATTGCACTATACGTAGCACTGTTGCCCAGTAGACAGATGTACATCACACAAATTCAGCACTTCCCTGTAATTCCGGGGCAAAAACAGTATTAAAAGAATAATCACTCTGAATATCTGTTCATCCTAGTGAACATTATACTGAAAACATTCCCATTAAATTAGCATTTTTATAAGAATCCGTTTTTAGAATTCGAGCATGACTACTACCGCTTCATCAAAGAAGAAGAAGGGTTCTGTACCCCGCTGGCTCGCGATTCCGGCACCCAAGCCTCAACTGGACGAGGCAGAAGTTTCTGCAAAGTACCCGCGCATGCGCCTGCAGGTCTTCATGGGTATTTTCATCGGTTACGCGACCTTCTACCTGATTCGTAACAACGTCCCGCTGGTCACCCCGATTCTGACCAAGGAACTCGGCTTCAGCAACGCCGCGATTGGTGCACTGTCCACCGCACTGCTACTGGCTTACGGCTTCAGCAAGTTCTTCACCGCAATGATTTCTGACCGCTCCAATGCGCGTCTATTCTTGCCGATTGGTCTGGTGCTCTCGGGTGTTGCAAACATCCTGCTGGCGCTGACCGGCTACATGGGTGAAGGTGCCGGCGCGACGGGCTACGCTGCCGCTATCGCCTCCATCATGGCGACCATCATGGTCCTCAACGGTGTCTTCCAGGGCATGGGTTGGCCGCCCTCGGGCCGTGTGCTCGTGAACTGGTTCTCCACCAGCGAGCGCGGCACGAAGGTTTCCTGGTGGAACACCGCCCACAACGTTGGTGGTGCGCTGTCCGGTCTGCTGGTTGCGTGGGGCTTCTCTATGTTCGGCAAGACCTGGGAAGTTGCCTTCTGGTTCCCGGCTGTTATCAGCTTCGTTCTGGCGTTCGTCGCATGGCTGCTGATTCGTGACAACCCCGAGGCGGAGGGTCTGCCCACCGTTGACGTGTACCGCAACGACCCGCACAAGGTTGAGTCCACCGCTGAGGATCGTGCAGAGTCCACTTGGACCACCATCCGTAAGCACGTGCTGACCAACTCGACCATGGTGTACCTGGCTCTGGCGAACGTGTTCGTGTACACCCTGCGCTACGGCGTGCTGGTGTGGGCGCCAAAGTACCTGCACGATGTGCGCCACGCTTCCCTTGAGGGTGGTATTGCGGGCTTCTCAATTCTGGAGCTTGCCGGTATTGGCGGCACCGTCCTGTGCGGTTACGTTTCTGACCGCATGTTCAAGGGTCGCCGCTCCCCCGCGGGCATCCTATTCCTGGTTGCGACCGTCGGCGCGATTCTGCTGTACTGGCTGCCCTCTTCGGATGCACCCCTGTGGATTGCTTACGTTGCGTTGGCTCTGATTGGTGGCCTGATTTACGGCCCGGTCATGCTGATTGGTCTGCAGGCTATTGACCTGTCCCCCTCGCACGTTGCGGGTACCGCTGCGGGCTTCACTGGCCTGTTCGGTTACGCGCTGGGTGCAACTCTGGCTTCTGCCGGTATCGGCATTATTGTTGACCACTGGGGCTGGAGCACCGCGTTCGTCTTCATGATTGTGTGCTCGGGTCTGGCAGTTCTGTTCCTCTGGCTGGTCAACGGTGCTGAGAAGCGTCTGATGGCTGAGCGTGCAGAGAAGCTGGCGGCGAAGGCTCAGGCTTAAGCGAATAGTGCTTCTTCTTTCCTGAACTGCTCAACAGTTCGGGGGTAGATGTTAACCCGCTTGTACGGTTGTGTGACCGTGCGGGCGGGTTTTCTGCATCCTGGCGTACCGCCTTCTCTGCCGCCCGCGTAGCCCGCTGAGGAGCGGCAAAATGCCCCTGAGAAGGGCCTGTTACCGGTGAGCCAGCATCTGGTGCCGCGCCGGGCATCCTGTGGCTTGCGGGCGTAAGAACATAGAATGGAACTATGACTACTAACTCTGGAATCACTAAAGAATGGGTGGATGAAACCGTCAAGCCGGGCGACGATTTCTTCCGCCACGTCAATGGTAAGTGGCTGGCAACCCACGAAATCCCGGCGGACCGCCCCAAGGATGGCGGCCTGTACACCCTCCGTGATAACGCTGAGAAGCACGTGCGTGAGCTGGTGGAGAAGATTGCGAAGGAGCAGCCGGAATCCCGTATCGGCGCGCTGTACAACTCCTTCATGGACGTCGAGAAGATTGAGGCAGACGGCCTGGAGCCGCTGCTGAAGGAAATCGCCCCGATTCTGAACTCGGCATCCCCCTCCCACCTGGCTGTGACCCTGGCGCTGCTGTCTCGTGCGGGCCTGCCGCAGCTGTTCGCCTGGTACACCAGCAATGACCCGAAGGACCCGAAGAACTACACGTTCTTCCTGTACCAGTCGGGTCTGGGCCTGCCGGACGAATCCTACTACCGCGAAGAGAAGCACGAGCAGGCATGCGCGGCGTACGTTGAGCATATTGCCCGTATGTTCCAGCTGACCGGCCTGGCGGAGGGCTTCGGCCTGGCTCCGGAGCAGGCGGCTCAGCTGGTGTTCACTCACGAGTCTGAGCTGGCTCGCCTGCACTGGAACGTTGTGGAGAACCGCGACGCGGAGGCGACCTACAACCCGTACCAGGCAACCGAGCTGGAGGAGAAGTTCCCCGGCTTCCCGTTCTCCCAGTGGTTGCTGGCTCTCGGCGCTGACCCGGAGACCCTGGGTCAGGTTATTGTGGGTCAGCCATCCTTCTTTGAGGGTGCGGCGAAGCTGTTCACTTCCATCCCGCTGATGAGCTGGAAGCTGTGGGCTGTGTGGACTGTTCTGCGTTCGCGTGCGCCGTTCATGTACGACGAGCTGGTTCAGGAAAGCTTTAACTTCTACGGCAAGACCCTTTCCGGTACCCAGCAGATTCGTGAGCGCTGGAAGCGCGGCGTGGGCGCTGTCGAGAAGGCTCTGGGTGAGGAAATTGGCCAGGAGTACGTGGCTGTGCACTTCCCGCCCTCGCACAAGGAGAAGATGCTGGTTCTGGTCGGCAACCTCCTTGAGGCGTACCGCGAGTCCATTGAGTCGCTGGACTGGATGACTGAGGCAACCCGTCAGAAGGCACTGGAGAAGCTGTCGAAGTTCGTCACCAAGATCGGTTACCCCGATAAGTGGCGTGACTTCTCCGCACTGGAGCTGGTGCCCGGTGACCTGTTTGAGAACCTGCGCCGTACCGGTGCGTTTGACGCTGACTGGCTGATTGCCCGTAAGGGTCAGCCGGTGGATAAGTCGGAGTGGCTGATGACTCCGCAGACCGTGAACGCGTACTACATGCCGCCGGCGAATGAGATTGTGTTCCCGGCAGCGATTCTGCAGCCGCCGTACTTCAACCCGGATGCTGATGATGCGGCGAACTACGGCAATATCGGCATGATTATTGGCCACGAGATTGGTCACGGTTTTGACGATCAGGGTTCCCGCTATGACGGCGACGGCAAGCTGGAGAGCTGGTGGACTGAGGAGGATTACGCGAAGTTCAAGGAGCGTACCGCAGCCCTGGTGGAGCAGTATAACGCGTACGTTCCGGTGGGTCTGGACGAGAAGTTCCACGTGAACGGTGAGCTGACTCTGGGCGAGAACATTGGTGACCTGTCCGGCATGTCGATTGCGTTGAAGGCGTACCGCTTGGCTCTGAAGAAGCAGGGTATTGAGTCGCTGGCTGATGCGCCGGTGATTGACGGTATGACCGGTATTCAGCGTTTCTTCTTCTCGAATGCTCGCGGCTGGTGCACGAAGTCCCGCCCGCAGCATGCTGAGGTGATGATTTCGGTGGATCCGCATTCGCCGGATGAGTTCCGCGTGAACGGTGTAATGCGCAATATTGATGAGTTCTATGAGGCGTTTGGTGTCTCTGAGGGCGATGCATTGTACTTGGCTCCGGAGGAGCGCGTGCGCATCTGGTAGCATCCCAATAAGGGTATATGCTTTATTGCGTATATAAGTGAGGCGCCCGCCTCGTGGCTTGAAAACCACGAGGCGGGCGCCTCTTTTCTAGAGAGCTGTGGACGCTACACGGAGGTAGGCGTCTACTGCTACTGTGCAGAGCGTTGCGTTAGATAATTTCTAGCGCAATGTCCATGTGCAGCGGCTCGGTTGCATCGATGTGGTACTGGCTGTGTACCGGCGAACCCCACGAGTCATCTCCACCAACACCGAGCTGACCTGCCAGGATACGCAGGTAGGTGCGGTTGTTTTCGGGCAGCTCCCACTGGTAGGAAGCTTCCTCAATCTGGTAGGAGGAGTAGGGCAGGAGCGATACGTGCAGGCCCTCACCGGCAGTCTGCAGCTGGCGGACACGGAAGCCGTGGTTGCTGTCGTTCGTCACTTCAGCCCAACGGACACCCATGTGGTTGCCGCTTTCCTGAGGTACCAGGTACGGTGCGTAGTCCTGCTCGGGGGTGCTTTCCCACACGCCCAGGCGGACACCGCTGCAACGGTCGGGGTAGGAGTCGCCGGGGCCGAGGCCGTAGTAACGCAGGTGCGAGAACTCGCCGGGCAGTGCCCATTCCAGACCGAATGCGGGCAGGGACGGTGCGTCCTTCTCGCCGGGGTAGTCGATGGTTACTCGCACGTTGCCGGTGCTCTGTGCTTCGTAGCGGACCGTAACAGCGGTGTGAGCGGGGGTTGCCAGCTCGTAGGTGTAGGTCACTGCCACGCTGTCGTCGCTGGGCTGCTCGACAGCAACGTTTGCGCAACGGGCGTAGCGGCCTGCGACGGTCCACTGGGCGCGTTCGAAACCGTGTCCGGCGCCGCGGTCGTTGTCGGTCAGGGGCCTGAAGGTGGTGAGCTTCGGGGGGCGAATAACGTGCTCGGTGCCGTTGTGTACCCAGGAGACGATGCCGCCCTGAGTGCGGGACAGAATAACTTCAGCCTGGTTGTTGCGCAGACCGACGTTCCAGCGGCCGACGGTCACCGTCGCATCTGCTGCGTCTTCAGTGGTGTTTGCTTCAGCCTGCGATGCGGGGATGACGTACTGGCCGAAGGCAATTTCGTGTCCTGCAGGAGCCCATGCGGCGTCTTCAGTGAGCACGAGGCTGACGTCCAGGGTTACTTCTGCGTTGTCGGCAGCGTATTCTTCCAGGGGCCAGGGAATTGCCAGCTCGTGGGTGGATTCGGGGGCTACGTCGAAGAAGTAGTCTTCCTGCCACTGAGGAACGCCGTTGACCAGCAGGCTAGCCTTGAAGGTGTAGTCTGCGGTGGAGGTGAAGAGGCTGTCGTTGACGACCGTCACGCCCTTCTGGTCGGGGGTGATGCGCAGGTTGGAGTACACTGCCTTCACTTCAGCGGCCTTGGGGCTTACCTTGCGGTCTGCGAAGAGGATACCGTCACCGGAGAATTCGTAGTCGCAGGGGCGTTCGCCGAATGCGCCACCGTAGGCGAGGTATTCGGGGGCGCCTTCGCTCTCACCGGGGTGCCAGAGTGCCTGGTCGATCATGTCCCAGATGAAACCGCCCTGGTAGTGGGGGTAGCGTTCCAGCGCGACGTATTCGTCGATAGCGCCGACCGAGTTGCCCATTGCGTGCATGTATTCGCACATGATGAAGGGCTTCTTGGGGTCGTTCGACAGGTACTTTTCGACGACATCGGTGTGGATGTACATACCGGATTCGATGTCGGTGACGTCATCAAATTCGCGGTGCCAGGTGATGCCTTCGTAGTGTACGGGGCGGTTGGGGTCCAGTTCGTGGACTCGGCGGTACATGGAGCGGAATACTTCGCCGCCGTATGCTTCGTTACCGAGCGACCAGATCACTACGGAGGGGTGGTTGTAGTCGCGGCGAATCATGGATTCTACGCGGTCAACGCAGGCGCCTTCCCATTCCATGCGGGAGCCGGGGATCGTGGTCTCGGGGGTGGGGATGTCACCGGGGGTGCACCAGGAGCCGTGAGTTTCCAGGTTCGCTTCGTCAACCAGGTAGATACCGTATTCGTCGGCCAGGGCGTAGAAGCGTGAATCGTTGGGGTAGTGGCTGGTGCGGATAGCGTTGATGTTGTGCTGCTTGCAGAAGAGAATCTCTGAAGTCATGTCTTCAACGGTCAGGACGCGGCCGGTACGCGGGTGGAACTCGTGGCGGTTGACACCCTTAAAGATGACTCGGTGACCGTTGAGGGTCATGATTCCGTTCTCGATGCGGAAGCGACGGAATCCGACGCGCTGGCTGGTGGATTCTACGGTCTTGCCGTCGTGGAGCAGGTCCACCGTCAGAGTGTAGAGAGAGGGCGATTCAGCCGACCAGGGGGAAATGCCCTCGAGAGCATCGGAGGAGATGCGCACGGATGCATCTTCGGCGGCGACGGTACCAGACCAGATGACCTGGGTGCCGTCAAGGACGCTGGCCTGCAGGGTGTACGCCTTGATTTCTTCACCGTTGAGGGTGACCAGAGCATCCAGGTGTGCTTCGCCGGTGGGTGCGTCGTAGTCTGCTTCAACGGTGAGGGAGGCGATGCTGACTGCGGGGCGGGCTACCAGGTTCACGGCGCGGAAGAGGCCGTGGAAACGCCACGAGTCCTGGTCTTCCAGCCATGAAGCGCTCGAGTATTCGTAGCATGCGACGGTCAAGGTGTGGTTGCCTTCTGCGTCCTTGCTGACGATATCGGTGATGTCGAAGGTGGTGGTGGTGTAACCGTCTTCTGCGTAACCGACGAAGGTGCCATCAACCCACACGTAAATTGCGGTTGCGAAGCCTTCGAAGGCGAGTGCGACGCGGCCCGATTCGCTCAGCATCTTCTTGAGGTCTCCCTCCAGGGTGAAGTGCTTACGGTAGAGGGCTACGTGGTTCTTCTCGGGGATGTGAGGAGCTTCGGGGTTTTCGTGACCGTCCCAGGGCATCTGGATGTTGACGTAGGCGGGGCGCCAGAGTCCTTCAGTTTCCAGGGTTGCGGGGACGGGGATGCTCTGGTAGTCGCTTTCGTCGAGGGCGGGGGCGGCGAATTCTGCGGTGGTGAGGTCAATTTCTGAGGCCCATGCAGTGCGGACAGCCCACGTGCCATTGAGGCTCTGCTGGGGGTTTGAGGAGTGATGGTCGGAGTGCGCTGCTTCCCTGTTGACAGCGTACACAGTGGGGTCCTCAAGCCATGCTGCGGAGGGTGACTGGGAGGAGACTACGGGAGTCGTCCGTTCGGTGGAAGACATGGCTTCCTTCCTCTCGTATACATCATTGTTTGTGGTCCACTTAAGGATGCCGGAAGGCGATGATGAAAACAAGGACATAGGACCTTCAACACAAAATTGTGCATATATGCGCCGTATCTGAAAATTTCATTTGAGTATCTGATGGTGAAATCTTCTCAACCCTCGTTCAACGGTTAAAGAAATATTCACAAAATTCCTGCAAGTGCATAACTTGAATCGATATACTTAAGGCATTCAATAGCCCTTGGATAAGGTATAAAACACATTTATCCATCAAAGCTTACGACACGCTTTTCCACATCTATGTCAACCTCGAAGGAGAAGGCGATGGCAGGCCAGAACACCTCTGGAGCCCCCGCGACTGCGGAGCACTCTGCTCCCAAGCGCAAGCCGAAGAGCCTCATGGTTCAGCGAATCTCATACGCATTCGGTAACCTGGGCCAGGCAGCATACTACAATGCACTAAGCACTTACTTTGTGACGTACTACGCTGCGCAGACCCTGTTCTCAAGCTACGAAAAAGATGAAGCGGCCGCGATGATCGGCATTATTACGTTTCTTGTCTTTATTATTCGTATTGCAGAGATTTTTATTGACCCGCTGTTGGGTAACCTCGTTGATAACACGAAAACCCGCTGGGGTCGTTTCCACCCCTGGCAGGTTATCGGTGGTGTCACTTCGTCGATTCTCCTTTTTGCGATTTTCACCGGTCTCTTTGGTCTGGTGAACACCGACAAGACCCTGTTTATCATCGTCTTCATCATCGTCTTCATCCTTCTGGATGTTCTCTACTCCCTGCGTGACATCTCCTACTGGGGCATGATTCCGGCGCTTTCGTCGTCTTCGCGTGAGCGCAGTATCTTCACCTCTCTGGCTACCTTCACCGGTTCGATTGGCTACAACGGCGTGACCACCACCGTGGTCCCCATCCTGGGCTTCTTCAGCGGTATGGCTGGTGCAGAGTCCAACTCGCAGGCTGGTTGGACTGCCTTCGGCGCTATCATCTGCATCCTGGGTATTGTGACCGCACTGGCTGTGGCTTTCGGTACCACCGAGCAGGACAGCAACCTGCGTACCCACTCTGAGGAGGGCGGTAACCCGCTGCAGGCTTTCAAGGCTATCGGCCAGAACGATCAGCTCCTGTGGATTTCGCTGAGCTACCTGCTCTTCTCCATTGCAAACGTGGCAACCACCGGCTTCCTGCTGTACCACTTCATCTTCGTCATCCGTGACAAGGAACAGTACTCGGTCGTTGGTCTTATCGCATTCATTACCGGTCTTGTGCTGGCTCCGCTGTACCCGGCCATCAACCGTTTCATCCAGCGTCGCTACCTGTACCTGTGCGGCCTGGCCATGATGATTGTTGCCTACATTCTGTTCATTCTTTTCCCGCAGAACTTGGCTCTGGTCTACGTGGCACTGGTGCTGTTCTACACCCCGAACACCTTCATCCAGATGACCGCTATCTTGGCGCTGACCGACTCCATTGAGTACGGCCAGCTGAAGACCGGTCAGCGTAATGAGGCAGTTACCCTGTCCGTCCGCCCGATGCTCGACAAGATTGCTGGTGCTCTCTCTAACAGCATCGTGGGTGCGGTTGCTGTTGCTGCGGCTATGACCAACGGTGCAGATCCTAATAGCCTCACCGCGCAGAACATTCAGACGTTCAACACGGCTGCTTTCTATGTGCCGCTGGCCGTTATTGTGTGCTCGTTCCTCGTCTTCTTCTTCAAGGTTTCTATCTCTGAGAAGGAACACGCGAAGATTGTGAAGGAGCTTGAGGAGAAGCTTGCTTCTGCATAGGTAGAAGCGGGGTAATTCTTCACCGTATTAGAGAGGTGCCCACCTCGTGGTTTATTCCACGGGGCGGGCACCTTTTAGGTGTAGAAGCTATATGCTTCTAGGCTGAAGCTTTTAGGAAGCAGAAGACGAGGACGAAGAAGAAGCACGCATACCGGTCAGCTTCCACGCGCCGTTCTCGTACACGCCGTGCAGGGTGCGCTCCACCTCATCCTTACGCTCCGATTCAGAGGGAGCTTCCTGCACGCGATCCTTGCTTGCAATGAACTCGCCGGGGTCCATGGTCATGCGGATATCCCAGTTGTAGGTGTCGCCCTCACGGGTGGGCTGCGCGGTGAGCATGGTGATGGTGACAGCCGCGTCGTGCATCCAGGCTTCACCCTTAACCAACTTTTCACCGATGGTGCCCTCTTCCGGCTCAATCATGCTCTTCAGCTCGGACTTATCGAGTGCACATTCACGCAGCGGCTCAGTCTTACCGGTACGCATGTAGTATTCCATGGCTGCGCCGAAGAATGCGATGGACTGGTACAGGCCTTCCACGCTGTTCTCGTTGGCGACGGCGGGCTTGGTCGGCACGGGGGCGTTCTTGGACGGCTCGGTGCGGGTTGCAGGCTGGTAGTCGGAAGGCTTGGAGGTGTAGCCGTCGAGGGTTGCAACGCCGGAGTAGTCGCTACGTGCGGTCTTAGATGCGGAAGCGGAAGCAGAAGCGCTACCGGATGCAGATGCAGAGCCGCTGGTTGCCTGGGGCTGAGCGCCACATGCGGCCAGGAAGGTTGCGCCACCGGCGGCCGCGATGAGGCCGAGCGCGGAGCGACGGGTGAGGGGGCTGATCTTATTCATGAGTTCTCTCTATCCGTGGTGGTGGGCGTACCGTGCGGAAGGTATAGCATGATACGCCGAAAGGCGGCGCCACAGGTGTGTGGCACCGCCTCCTAGTATATGTTTTCTTGCCGAACGCGGGGTTATCCCGGTTAGGCATTTGGTTTAGTTACCGCCGTTATCGACGATGATGACGCGATTGCGACGACCGTAGCGGGCGTTGTAGTGGTAGGTGTAGCGGAAGGCCGGGCGGTAACGGACGGTGGGTCGGTTGTAGTAGGCCTGCGCGGGGGTGAGCAGCGCGCCGAGGGCGGTTGCTGCGCCAGCACCGGCGGCGGCCAGGGCTGCGCGGCGGGTAAGCCGTGCGGACTTCTTGGTGGTCATGATGCACCTTTCGAGGTTGGTGTTTCTGTAGAGTGAGCGGTGGAAGTGCGGTGTGCGACCGTACCTTGAACCTTTTCTTATTCTAGAGGTTAAACGTTAAAGTTTTTGCGTGCGGAGTGCACCTTCTAGTTAAGGCTTAGAGTATGCGGGCTGGTCCGCGTTTTTCCGGCGGGATTTTTGCTGAAATATTAGTTTGTCAACACGCCGTATACGGCCCGGATTCTAGCGTTTTGCGGGGTGAATTTTGCGCGCCGATGGGGGCCGGTTCGCCGCAGAGTCGACCCTCCGGCTAATGGTCGCTCAGTCTTCACCCGAGCCTTGCACCCAGTTAACTTTCTGGTCAGATACCATGCGATAGGCTAAAGATGTGCCCGCCACCTCACCGTAGCGAGCACGATTCACCAACCACCACACAAGGACGTACACACTATGAGCACGGCTGAAGTAAGCAGAAAAGCGTACTCCGCTACCATCGCCGACTCCAACTCGTCTGAAGGAGCGAATAGCTAAATGATGTCTCAAGAATTTGCTATTACCTTTTGGGGCGCATGCTCCCTCATCACGATTATTTTCACGCTTTTCACCCTGGCCGCCTACATCATTAATCGACGCCGTGACGCGAAGAAGAAGCGTGAAGGCGTCTACATTAGTCGCGTGCAAGCGCTGCTGGCGTACATTATTGTCTTTATCCCGGGCTTCCCGATTATCCGCTATTTTTTGTCGCTCAACGGCCCCGAGACTAACTCTTTTATAGACATTGCATCCATACTCATGACTGCTTTCCTCTTGTATTACCTGTGGAGCGTTAACGCCACGTACTTGAAGATTTCTTCTGAAGGTATTGAGCAGCGCACCCCCATTCGCGGATCGAGGATCTGCCCCATTGGCGCGATTGATAGCGTCGTGTATAGCGAGTCCACGGATGAGGATACCCGAAGCCGCACCTGGTTCCTCACCAAGTCGGGGGCGCGTATTAACCCGTTGAACCCGAATTATGACGAGTACTATCTCTTGCTTATGACTCGATTTAGGATTGAGTACGGGCGTTGGCCTTACCTGGATATTCCGGCTGACGTTGATAAGGTGAACCGGTTGGATAACCCCGCTGAAGTCATTCCGTACTTCAAGTTCCGTAAGAAAATCTCGGGTCTGGCTGAGATTGACATGTAGCCCGGTTCGCAAGCTGAAGGCTCCGGGGATGCGCGGACGGGGTGCGCGCTCTTCCTATTTACCAACCACACGAAATGAGAACCCACCATGCGCATTTTCTTGATTATCTTATGGGGCATTATGGCCTTCATCTCGGTAACCGGGACGCTCTACATCATCATCAATTACGAGATTCAGCGATGGAAGGATAGAGCGCGCCGCCGCCAAGGTGCGTACATCCGACGAGTTAATCAGGCAGAGGCTCTTCTAACAATATTTACCCCTGGATTTCCGTGCCTTTTTCTTTACCTTCATCTTGTTGACGAGGGTTCTGCGGGTATCTTCTATGAATCAATTGCATTACTTCTGTCAATCGGACTTATGATGTATGCCTGGTATGTGCACGTTGCCTACGTGAACATCTCCCCCGAAGGTATTGAGCAGCGCATGTGGTCAGCACGCACGACCGTCTATCCCTTCAACGCTATTGACGGCATTGAATACTACGAGGCAACCTCTACAGACGACCAGGACCTCGTGTCTTTCTACAGTAAATCCGGAAAACTCATTGCCGCTTTCTGCCCGATTATTCACAAGAATTACCGCCTCATGGCGATTGTGCGGTTCAGGATTGAGAACGACCGCTGGCCTGATATGAATAATCCGAGTGATGTTGCTCGGGTGGATGCTCTAGATAGTGGCCCTGGTACAGTTCCGTATTTTAGGGAGCGGAAGAAGGTTACCGGCCTTGCCGACGTCGATATGTAGCCCGCTCGATAAGCGCCGACTACCCCCTACGTCCAAAGAGCCACAACCGGCACGAACACCACCAACACCGCGAAAGAGGAGCACGCATCATGCACACCTTTTTCCTTCTGCTCTGGGGCACCTACACCCTCGCATCAATCATCGGCGCCATCACTATCATTGTTCTGCATGATAGGCACCTGCGCCAGGACATGAAGCTGCGCGACGAGGGCATCTACATTACGCGCGTGCCCCGCCGTGAAGCACTCATAGGCCTTCTCACACCCATATTCCCGGCAGGTTTCTTCGCTCTCTACCTCTACACGCAGGTTGAGCTCGGTATCCTCTTCAACCTTCTGATGTTCATCCTGCTACTCGTCTTTCTCTACCACTTTCTGCACGTTCACCTGGTGTACACGAAAATCACGCCAGACGATGTGGAGCAGAAGCTCTCGCCGTTCGCCGCCGTGACCTCCTACCCGATTAGGGCTATCGATCAGGTTTTCTACTTCCAGGGTGATGCGGAGGAAGAATTGGAATGGACTGGGGTAGGGTCTGACAAGGCCACCTTCTACACCAAGAAAGGTAAGGAAATCGCTAAGCTTGACCCCGTTGGCAAGAACCACCGGCTACTGGCCATCGTACGGTTCCGGCTCGAGTTTGACCGCTGGCCCGATATGCGGGACCCGCAGGATCTGGCGTGGGTTGATACGTGGGATAACCTCGAGTGGACGCAGCCCCTGTTCAGGAAGCTATACAGAAGGCGCAACAAAATCACCGGCCTAGCGGATATCAAGATGTAGTGCCGCACGGCAACAACCCCCATGCATAGAGAAAGTTCCTGGGCTGGGAAATAACCTCAGCCGTGGGGTTTTTCTATGTCGAATAGAGTTCGGTAAGTGCACTAGACTGAAACGAAATGAAAAATACCTTTAACTATCACCTCAAGGTTGAATTGAATATCCTGATGAAGCACCAACTAGGAGGAAAAAATATCAACCTTCCCATATTGGACTGATAAAGTGGTACGGGGCTTTTTCTCTTTCCGGCTTTGCCCCTGACCCTTTCCACTCAGGTGGGCACTCTACAGTGGTGTTTCAGACTTGCCGCTGTTATGTGTCTGCACGGTATATAACTCAACGAAAAGATCACCATGACCAACCACACCACAGCGCGTCAGCGTCTACTCCGATTCCCTTTGATTTTGGGTGTCACTACGGCACTGATTTTCTCGTCTTGTTCCACGGGCACGAACAACAATAGCGCCCCTTCCGATAAGGGCACTGTCACTTCCCAGAGCCCCCACCAGGTGAAGAACGCTACTAATGTTCTGCAGAACGTGAATATTCAGATGGGCCGTGACGGCGATGTCTCTTCGATTGAGTCGACCAACATTTACGTTAATGACAAGGACCGCACGAGCTCCACGAGCAACGTTCAGTTCAAGCCCAAGGACGTCGTCAATGACCTTCCCGTGCGTGTAAGCCTGCAGTATTCTACCGAGCGCGGTAGCGGCACTAACCTGAATGATTTGAATGGTTATAGTGGCGAAATCACGATTAAGGTTACGGTTGAGAACCTGACGGTGAAGACTCAGGACGTCACCTATGATGCATCCGGTACCAGCCGTACTAGCCCCGCACCGGTTGGTACTCCGTTCTCCATCGCTGCTTCTACCGTTCTTTCGGGCTCTCCGACCCAGGTTATTACGACCCCTGATGCCGCTGATTCGTCGACGAATGGTGTGGTGAGCACCAATGATGAAGGCAAGGCTGTTGTTCAGTGGGGCGCTATTTCAGCGCCTCCGGTGACCGGCAGTTCCTCTTCATTTGTGTTGAAGGTTAAGGCGAAGGATTTTAGCGCACCAACCTTCAATATTTCGGTGCAGCCTGGCTTTGCCTCCGATTTGTCTGGTGCGGGAATCATTACTAATGGCTTCACCTCTCAGGATGCGTCTCAGGTGGCGCTTCTGCAGCGCACTATCGATACCGTCAACGATGTTAATTCAACGTTGAATAGCGCCAGTTCACAGGTTGCTCAAGTGCGTCAGAACCTGGATGATACGTCTGCAACTTTCGGTAAGGATGTTGCCGAGCATCTGAAGACTCAGAATGAATCATTGACAAAGACCATGCAGGGTCTGCAAGCGAATATTGAGAGCCTTCAGAAGGACCTTTCTGAGGCTTCGCGTACCAATAATTCTCAGCTGATTTCCCAGCTGGAACGTACTGTCGCGGCTCTTCACACCATGCTGGGTGATACGACGGCACGCCCCAATGTGTCCGTTTCGCATAGTGATGGTCGTTGTGTTGTTCATCGTGAGGAGGATGCAAGTAGCCGTAGCGTGTACGGTAACTTGGTTCAGCTCTCTGCGGTCCTGAACGCGTATGCGGAGGCAAGCTCGGACTGCCAGCAGGATCTTACGGCTTCGATTCGTGAGATTGTGGGCCCGGAGCATCCGACCGCCGAGACTTGCTCTTCTAACGGTTCGGTGACCTGCGCCCTGTTCGGTGCGTCGGTGACGGTGCAGAGCTCTCTGATTGCACTGGTTACTACCGGTGAGAAGATTGTGGATCACCTGCAGCCGGAGTATTTGAAGGGTGCGAACAACAACTATTCGGCGTTGAAGCGTCAGATGGATGAGATTGTTCAGCAGATGGAGAAGGACCCGTCCTCTCTTGACGCTGATGCTGTGCGCGCTTTGCGAGAGAAGGTCAGCGTGGCTCGTCAGGGTGTGAACCAGCTGAAGGAAACGTCGAGTCGTCTGATTGAGAGCATCAAGAACGTTCATTCTCGTGCGGCTTCCGCTCGTGCAGATTTGGTGGAAGGTTCTGGTTCCATGAGCGCCCAGAACAAGGAACTGGCGGAGCAGCTTTGCGCTCTGTCGACTGAGCGCGGCGGTTCTCTGTCTGCTGAGCAGGTGGAGCATCTGCGTGGATACCTGACGGCTTCTTCTTGTGGTGGCGCGGCTTCGCCGTCTGCTGCACCGTCTTCTGAGGCTCCTAGCCCTGCGCCGTCTGAGTCTGCTTCTACGACCCCTTCCGCAGAGCCGTCGAAGAATGAAGCGCCTTCTGCCGAGTCTACCGCTACTGAAGGTAATACGCGTTCCATCACGGTGGAGAACGCGAACAGGCGTACCATCACCCCAAACACCTCTGCTACACGTACTCCGATGGAGCAGCGTATCGCCGCGGCCGTAGCAGCATGGGATGAAGTCCTTGCCGCAACCTCTATGGATGACCCCAAGGAGGGCCTGGCTCGCGACGCCAAGAATCTTAACGATGCTGTGAACGCGGTAGATGGTGCCCTGGGCGAGGTTGAGAAGACCCTGAACGATGCCGCAAACGCGCAGAACCAGGACGCGGAGAAGAAGGAAGAGCCTACTGAGGAGGCTAAGGTTTCTCTGCGTGATCGTATCCATTCAGCTTCGGATACTGTCAATGCTCTGGGTAAAAACCTGGAAGATATGACGAACACGCAGGCAGATCTCTCCAGCGCTATTAAGGAAGCGTTCAAGGACTCTGCCAACGAAACTCGCGACACCCTAACGGGCATGATTAACGAGGAAATTCGTAAGGTTTCGAGTAACGGTTCGTCCGCCGCCTCGACTGCCCAGGAGGCGTTCGCCGCATCGATTGCAGGTATTACTGATACCGCGAATACCGTGGTTCAGGTGGCTGGCGATTCTATCGAGGTTCAGCACAAGGATATGAATGAGCGTATTGAGGGTCTGCGCCAGTCCCTGGATTCGGTGACTGAGCGTTCTCTGGTTGCTCTGAGCACCCGCGCTGAGAACGCTACCCGCGATTTGGCTGGTGCATCCGTTCAGCTGAATAACGACCTGTCGAAGCTCATGCTTGATTTGGGCGATAGCAACGCTGAGGGCGCTGGCCTTTTGGGCGCACTCAAGAGCAATAGCGCGAAGGCTGGTGCGGCTGATTATCAGCTTGCTTTGGCGATGCAGAACGCTCAGGGTTACACGAACCTCCGCTCCGAGGATATCGCTGCTCTGCAGAAGCGTCAGGCGCAGTTCAAGGCCTCGCTGCAACGTCTGCGTTCTCTGCCTACCTTCCATCTGTCGAATGCCGGCAGTGCAGAGGTGAAGACAGTGTACACCTTCCAGATTGGTGATTAGCCGTGGGGTTTTCCCCTCATTTGGGTTCTGATTCAGGTCCTCACCGCCGCGAGGGCAAGCGGCTCACTCAGCGCACCGTGGTGTGGTATGTCAGTCTGTGTGTGCTGTTTAGCCTTGCGGTGGTGGGGATCTGGTATGGCGTGCGCGCTGTGACCCCTCAGCCTTTGCCGCTTGGCACGGGTACGAACCCTGCGTCTGCGGTGACGGTTCAGCAGGCTATTTCTCTTCCGGCCTCTGGTCGTGAGCCTGTTATTGGTGTTGTTGCTACTTTTGGTGATGATGCTGAGGGGTCTGCGTGGCGTCTGAATGCTCAGGGTGCTCGTGTTGCACAGTACCGTCTGGCTTTGGGTAATTCTTCTGTAAAGGTTCTTTATGCGAACGATAAGGGAACGGAGCAGGGTGCCCGTGAGGCGGTAGAGAAGCTCTCTACTGAGGGTGCTCTGGGTATTGTGCTTGCTTCTCGGGGTGAGCATCTTCGGGGTGCTACGGCTGCTGCTAAGGAACGCAATGTTGCGGTGATTGAAACGTATGATCGGGTAGATGCTGGCGATGGGGTGTGGAGTTTTGCTCTGGACCCTGAACAGGAGAAGCAGGTCTATACGGCTGCTATTCGTTCGCTTGCCGGTGCATCTAGCGCGGGTTCTTCGCAGCGGCTTGATGGTGTGCGCACCATTCTGTTGGATGCAGGTGAGGGCTCTGCGCCGGACCTTCCCTATACGCATCGCGTTCAGGTTTCTGCTGATGAAGACAGCATGAAGGACACTCTCAAGGAGCTAACGCGCCTTCTGGGCGATAAGTCTTCGGGCTCTTCTCCTGTTCTGGTTTTGACGGGATCGGCATCGACTCAGGCGAAGGTGCTTCGTTCTCTTCAGAGGGCGGGCATTACGTCTCCCGTGATTGCGGGAGAGGAAGCTTTGACAGAGCCTTTTATGCGGCTTCTTCTGGAGAACGGCGGTTCCCTGACCGACAATATTCGCATTGTGGGGCGCGTACAGGCACGTGCGGCGGCGTTGAGTGCTGATGATGCCGGTCGTGCTTCTTCGGCATTTGTGTCGACGGTTGAGCGTATGAAGAATGATTCTTCGCTTAAGGATTTGTCAGGCGAACAGGCGTTCTCAAAAGCGGCAGCGTGGGCGGATGCTCCCTCCCATAACGCGCTCTTGGCTTTTGCGTATGCCACGAGCCATGTTCGTGAATACACTCCCGAGGCGGTTCGACGGGTTCTAGAAACCCTTCGTCTGGACGCTAAAGATTCTACGGTCGCGTATCCGTTGGATTTTTCGTCTTCCTACGCCGCGGGCGGGCAGGTGGGTCTTCTTTACCCGACCGCGGAAGCTTCGATGATTCAGGGCGGGTCTTCCTCAACGGATGCGGTGAATCCGCCCGTGTGGATGCTTCGCACGTTCACTTCAGAATCTCGCGACTAGCCTTTCCACACGGAGCCTACTGTGCAGAGCCAGCCCATAACACCCCAGCTTTCGGGTATCACTTCTAGTCCGTTCACCAGCGGGGCTCACGATTTATCTATTTTGGAGAACACCTTATGCGCTTTTTCCTTGATCTTGAAGAGCATAACGGGAGCTATGAACTAGACTCCTGGCAGCCTGAGACGACCATCGCTGATCTCGTCCAGGCGACCGGTGGCTCCTCCCTGCCTGCAGACGAGCCGCTGTACTGCGATAACCGCCCGGTGACAGCCTCCTCTACCCTGGCGGAGGTCAAGCCGATGGAGGGTATGCGCATCTCTAGGGCACCGCTCTCCTACCCTTCCCTGGTGCAGGGCTGGAGCATCTGCTTGAGCGGCGGTTCGACGGTTACCCTACCGCGCCCTATCCCTTCTTCGCGTCCTCTGGTGGCGGGTCGTTCCCCGTACGCCGACATTGTGCTACCCACAGCGAGCGCATCATGGGAGCATCTGCACCTGCAGGTGGTGCATGATGAGTCGACAAACACTCAGAAGGTGCGCATCACTGACCCGGGTTCTACGAACGGTAGTTTTGTGGAGGGTCAGAAAATCCCTGAGGGGGGTCTGACTGTTTCTGAGAGCACCACGATCCATGTTGGTGATTGCGTTCTGACCCTGCGGCCTGCTCCTCAGGAGAAGGCCGCACCTCGCCCCGGTAGCGCCCCGAATGTGAGCGCATCGGGCACCGCGCCGTTTAACCGTCCGCCGCGTCAGGGTGCGTTGAGCGCCCCGGAGAAAGTGGAGGCGCCCACCCGCAAGAACGTTTCTGACCCGCCAAAGTTCAATATTGCGATGGCGGTGGGCCCGATTATTATGGCGGCGGCAATGGTCGCCATTATGCAGGAGATTCGTTACGCCCTTTTCGCGATGCTCAGCCCCATTCTGAGTATTGGTATGTGGGTGGAGCAGAAACGTCGTCACGCTAAAGATAAGGTGAAGGAGCGTGTGCGTTTTGAGCAGGAAATGGAGAAGTTCAAGGAACGTATCGCTCTGAGTAACCGTGAGGAAATTGAGCGTCTTCACGACCTTGCCCCGGCACCGGATGCCGTTCAGCTGCGGGCGCTTCTTCCTGCAATGACGCTGTGGCGTCGCCGGAGCACCAGCCCTGACCTGTTGACTTTCCATGTGGGTACTGGGCATATTCATTGGGCTCCTGAGCTGACGAAGCCGAACAATCCTGAGCCTGAGGTTCAGCATATTCTTGAGCACAATACCCTGTGGGATACCCCGCTGGTTGCTGACCTGCGTGAGGGCGGCGCTATCGGTATTGTGGGTCCGCGTGAGCAGTCTCTTGCCCTGGCACGTAGCCTAGTGCTGCAGGCGGCGACCCACACGGGTCCTGCGGATATGACGATTGCGGTCTGTGCTGATTCGGCGCGCTCGCAGGACTGGGTGTGGACGTCGTGGCTTCCGCACATGCATATGGCGCAGAACCAGCAGATGCGTTGGTTTGCTTCTGGTAAGGAGCAGTCGGATCAGATGCTGCGCTCTCTATACAACGGCATTGAGTCTCTTCCGACCCGCGGCCTGTGCGTGGTCGTTGATTCGGATACCTTCACTGAGGGCCGTGAGTCGCCGGCACGCGACCTTCTGGCGTACGGCGATGAAGTGCGTCTGATGGCGAATAAGACTGCTGCTGCGGGTGCTCGCCGTGTTGCCGGTATTGTGTTGGCTTCTTCTGTTGACCGTCTTCCTGCGTCGTGTACTTCGGTCGTGGAGATTGGCGAGGAGGCTTCTATCACCTATTCGGAGCCTCGCCGCCGTTACACGGTCACTGACGGTGTGCTCGCCGGTGTGAGCGCTGAGGATGCTCTTCATGTGGCGCGTACTTTGGCGCATCATGAGGACCCTGAGCGTCTGCTTCTGGGCGGCGGTTTGCCGCAGCTGGTGAAGCTGCCTGAGCTGGTTGGTTTGCCGACCCCTCCGAGTGCTGAGGATATTGAGGCGTTTTGGTCGCAGGCTAATGGTTTCAGCACCGAGATTGGTGTAGGCGACTCTGGTGCGTTCACGCTGGATTTGGTGAAGGACGGTCCTCACGGTCTGGTGGGTGGTACCACTGGTTCGGGTAAGAGTGAGTTTTTGCGTTCGTTGGTGGCGGGTTTGGCTGCGCACCACGATCCGAGCCGTTTGAACTTCATTCTGGTTGACTTTAAGGGTGGTGCGGCGTTTAAGACGTGTGAGCGTCTGCCGCATACGATTGGTACTTTGAGCAACTTGGATGCTCAGTTGGCTCACCGCGCTATTGAGTCGTTGGAGGCGGAGATGGACCGTCGTCAGCGCCTGTTTGCAGCCGCTGGCGAGGGTGTGGATAACATTAAGGATTATTTGGCGACAAACCCTCCGGAGCCGATGCCTCGCCTGTTGCTGGTGATTGACGAGTTCGCGATGCTGGCGAAGGACTTCCCGGATGTCCTGTCGTCGCTGGTGAGTATTGGTGCGGTGGGTCGTACCCTGGGTGTGCACATGATTTTGGCGACTCAGCGTCCTGCCGGTGTGGTGAATGATGACATTCTGGCGAATACGAACTTGCGTGTGGCGTTGCGTGTGCAGAGCCGTGAGGATTCTTCGAACGTGATTGGTGTTCCGGATGCTTCGGAGATTTCGCGTTCGCAGATGGGTCGCGCCTATGTGAAGCTGGGCCAGAATGATATTTCGCCGGTGCAGACTGCCCTGGTGACGGGTCAGAGTGGCACTGAGGTGGTGACTTCTCTGGAGGTTCGTGCGACCGATAGTATCGGTATTCCTCGTTCGGAGCGCGCTCGTCCGAAGGTGTCGTCGAATGATGCGAATGACCTGGATCTGCTGATTGATGCTGTTGTGGCGGCTCATGCGGCTCGTGGCGCGGTTGCTCCTCGCAAGGTCTGGCCTGAACCGTTGGGTTCGTATGTTGATTTGGCTGATTTTGGTGTGCGTGGCTTCCCCGATCCGGATCTTCCCACTGTGGGTGGTGTCCGGGACGGTGTTCTGATGTGCACTTTGGGTGATGAGCCTGAACTGCAGCGTCAGGTGCCTATGGGCTGGAATATTGAGATGAGCAACCTGCTGTTGGTGGGTGTTGCCGGTAGTGGTACGACCACGACGATTCAGTCTGTGGTGCTGGGTTTGGCTCAGCATTATTCGCCGGAGGACATCGATATTGTTCTGATGGATATGGGCGCTGACGGTTTGCTGGCTCTACACTCCCTGCCGCATGTTGTGTCTGCTGTGGGTACCGGTCAGGGCGCCAGGGAGCGTCAGGCCCGTTTCTTGCGTTTTGTGAAGTCGGAGCTTGATGCTCGCCGTGCTGATGCGTCACGCCGTAAGCCTCTTTTCATTGTTTTGGATGGTTTTGCGACGCTGCGTGATGAGTTCTCTGACGCTGTGAGCATGGATTTGTTGGCGAATTTTTACCGCGTGTATGCGGACGGCCCTGCTGTTGGTATTCACTGCGTGGTGTCGACGAGTCGCGCAAAGAATATCCCCTCGCAGATTCTTGATGCTTCGTTGCAGACGTGGTTCTTCCAGCTGAGCGATATTCACGATTATTCGTCGTACGGTATTCGCGGTACAAATGTGCCAGCCGCCATTCCCGGTCGTTGCGTTGATCCGAAGCATCTGCGTCAGATGCAGGTGGCTACTCCCGCTGTTGGCGTGGAGGAGGCCGTCTCTATGGTTCGTGAGCGCTTCCCGCAGGCTCCTGCTAAGCGTGATGTGATTGGTCAGCTGCCGTCGTGGGTTACGTGGGAGAGCATGCCTGCTGCCGAGTTTTCTCCGAGCCTGTGGCGTATCCCTGTGGGTATTGCGGAGGCTACGTTGGAGGCGTGTGCTTTCGAGCTGTATGAGGGTGAGCACGCCATGGTTGCGGGTAATCCGCGTTCGGGTAAGTCTTCTCTGCTGGTTGCGTTTGCTCGTCTGGTTTCTCGGGCGAGGGCAGCGGCGAAGCAGGCGGTGTCTGCGGCGTTGGCGTCTGGTGATGCCGCCGCGGCGGAGAATGCACGCATGGATGCCGCTGAGGTTCCGGAGGTTTGGGCTGTCTTCGATCAGCGTTCCGGTCTGGTGAATGCGCCGGAGGGCGTTTTTGACCGGGTGTTTGAGAGCAAGAATGCTTCTGCTCAGGTGCAGGCGGCTTTGCAGGATGCCGCGGGCCCGGTGCTGTTGCTGATTGATGACGGTGACCGTGTGGATGACCCGATGAACGTTTTTGATGCGATTGTGAAGGGTGATTTCCCGGACGTTCACATTATTGCTACGGGTAAGCCGACTGATTTGCGTCCTTTGTATAGCCATTGGACGAAGGCTATTCGTAAGTTCCGTACGGGTGCCGTGGTTCAGCCGAATGTTGATATGGATATGGACATGTTCGGTTCTATTCCGAGGCGTGCCCCGGTTCAGCTGAGCGTTGGTCGTGGCTATGCGTTCCTTGCCGGGTCGCCGGTTCTAGTGCAGCTGATGAGCCCTGAGGATTCTCAGCACCGTGGCGGGCTGTAGGGCTTGTCTGGCGTGTGGTGAGGTATCGTGTAACTTTACCGGCCATTTTGCTGTAGGGGTCGCCCCGTCTGGGGAGTCTTCCTGCTTGTTGTGAAGTTGATGTTAAGGAGTTAGCCCGTGACTGTACCTGCTGGTTCGCCGCAGTACTCCGGCTCGGAGCGTCGTGATGCTCATCCTGCCCAGCAGGCTGCTGGTCAGCCTGCTGGGGGCTTGGTTGCGGGCGCTCCCCTTGGCTCTTCGTATCGTTTGCTGCGCCGGGTGGGTTCTGGTGCGGTCGGTGAGGTGTGGGCTGCTACGATGAGCGGCTCGTGGGCTCTGTATGCGGCGAAGGTTTTGCGTCCGGAGCTTGCGGAGAACCCTGTGGTTCTTGAGTCTTTTGTGCGTGAGCGTTCGGTGTTGTTGGCGCTGTCGCATCCTCATATTGTGCCGTTGACGGACATGGTGGTTGAGGGTGGCGTGCTGGCTCTGGTGATGGAGTTTCAGCATGGCGGTTCGTTGCGTCAGAAGCTGGATTCTGAGGGTCCGTTGCCGGTTCGTTTGGCGTTGAGTCTGATGGTGCAGGTTCTGAATGCGGTGGAGTTTGCTCACCGTCAGGGCGTGATGCATCTGGATATTAAGCCGGAGAATGTTCTGCTGAGCGGTGTTTTGGGGGAGTCTCTGGATCAGCAGGTTCGTGTGGCTGATTTCGGTATTGCTTCTTTTACTGGCTCTGCGGGTTCGGGGGCTTCTCGTTCGTTTTCTGGCACTCCGGGGTATATGGCTCCGGAGCGTTCTGCGCATGGTGTGGCTACTCCGGCGGTGGATGTTTATGCGTGCGCGGTGACTCTTCATGAGTTGTTGGTGGCGTCGCGTCCTCTTCCGGCGCGTGGTGGTGCGGTGCAGGTGTCGCCGCAGATTCCGGCTGAGGTGGCTGAGGTGCTTCACGGGATGTTGGCGGAGAACCCGGTTCAGCGTCCTGGTGCAGCTGAGGCT
This sequence comes from Rothia mucilaginosa, assembly GCF_901875305.1. Classification (GTDB taxonomy): domain Bacteria; phylum Actinomycetota; class Actinomycetes; order Actinomycetales; family Micrococcaceae; genus Rothia. The sequence continues at coordinate 67,319 of NZ_CABFLY010000004.1, read as the reverse complement.
GCCGCTAAGTTGCGTCTTTTGGCTGAGGGTTTCGCTGCTGATACGGTGCTTCCTCGGTGGGTTGAGGTGTCTTCGGGTGCTGTGGGGTACACGCCTACGGTGGTTCATGGTGCTGAGCCTGCGGTTTCTGCGGTACCTGGGCAGAATGTTACGGAGCTGTATGGTGCGGGCATGCCGTCGCTGGGTCAGGCACAGAATGAGACGGTTATCCGCGCTCCTTTTGTGGTGGAGCAGCCGGTATATGTGCCTGATGAGGTCGTTGAGGAAGAGGAGCCTGCCCGTTCGCCCTTGCGCCGCCCGCTGGTGTGGGGCGCTATCCTGGGTTCTCTAATCCTTGTGGGTGTACTCGTCTTTGTGGGTTTGAACGGCGGTAAGGGTTCACCTAAGACGGCCGAGTCATGGTCTGCGTCGAGCCGTAGTTCGGCATCTTTACCGAGTGGTTTGGGTACCCGTATTGAGGGTACGTATAACCCGCGGGATAAGAGTGCCCGCCTGACTTTTGAGTTTTCTTCGCAGAAGTCGGCTCTTCGGGGCGATATTTTGCAGGTGCTTCCCGGTGTTGAGGGTGGTTCGTGTGCTTCGGTGACGTGGGATGCCGGTCAGGCGTCTTCTGGTGTGTCGAAGAATCAGTCGAGTGTGACTGCGGTGGATGTTCCGTGTTCGTGGAATCTGTCTGGGGTGAGTATCCCGGCTAATGGTGTGGTGCAGGTTCGGGCGAATGTGTCTGCTGAGTTTAAGGATTCGCGTGCTTTTGAGGAGTGGGTGAACCGTATTGATTCTGAGACGTCGAAGGCTATTTCTGACAGGGAGGTTCGTTCGACGGCGTACCCGATTCAGCGTTTGCGGTCGATTGAGTTGCGGGTTCCTTCTCGTGTGGTGAATCAGAGTGTTTTGCCGGTGACAGTGGTTCCGGTGTGGCCGAGCGGCGCGGATGAGTTGAATCCGTTGATGGTTTTGCCGCGTACGGGTGAGTTTTCGACGCTGGTTCAGGCGATTTCTCCGGATGCTCAGTTGATTAGTTTTTCGGATGGTTGTTCGGGGCATGTGTTGGTGTCTGAGGATCAGCGGGTGGTGACGGCGCTGTCGGTGACGTCTAAGTGCCGCCTGAACGCGCAGATTGGTAATTTCACGAATCTGTCCAGTAGCGACTTCGCGATTATCACCCGCTAACGGTGGCACTCAGATAAGCTGTCGCTGGCATGCAGAAAGCCCCTGGGCTGAGAGGCAATCTCTCAAGCCCAAGGGCTTTCTCTATACGGTGCTACATGTCAACGTCGGCAAGGCCAGTAACCTTCCCCAGATTCTCAAAGTAGCGCATCGTCTTCCCAGCACAATCCAAACGGTTCACCTGAGCCACATCATCCGGGTTGTCCATGTCAGGCCAACGCTCGTTCTCAATCCTGAACCGCACAATCGCCAGAAGCCGGTAATTTTTATGAGGCAACGGGCTAAACAGGGCAATCTGGGTGCCTGACTTGGCGTAGAACCCCACCATGTCCTCATCTTCATATTTTGCTGCCTTGTAGAACACGACGCGGTTAATCGCGGTAAAAGGGTAACGGGTCGGGTTGGAGAACCAGATGCGCTGCTCGATGCCGTCGGCGGAGGTTTTCACGTAGGCAACATGCACATACCGCAACAGCGGAAGGAGGGCAAATGACAAGCATAGGTAGAGTATTTCATTGCCTGTGCCGAATTCTTCTTCAATATAAATATGAAAGAAAGCCATTAGTACGGACGGGATGGGAACAAATATTAGGCATAAAGCTTCGAGCCGAGTAACTCGTCGAATATAGATACCCTCACGTAGCCGTTGCTTATCTTTCCAGCGCTGCACCTCGTAATTAATGAGGACATAAAACGTCGCAACTGTTGTGAACACAGCGAAGATACCCCAGAAGACAATGAGGAAAGTACGCATGGCGGGTTCTCGTTTCGTATGGTTGGTGAATATCCGGAAGCGCACCACCGGCAGGTGGCGTACCTTCCCCAAGGATACTCTATGTGTTTGAAAGCTCTGACACGTTGAAATGTCGAGCACTTTGATGGTCTATGGGTTAGGTGGCTAGAAAGTTAACTCGGCGCGAGGCTCGGGTGAAGACTGGGCGGCCATTCACCAGCGGCTGGGCTTGGGCCCGTATCCACCTGAGTTTCATGGCTGACCCTGGTATACAAAAAGCCTCTGGGCTGAGAGGTAATCTCTCAGCCCAGGGGCTTTCTCTATGCGGTGCTACATGTCGACATCTGCAAGACCGGTGACCTTCTCCAAATCCTCAAAATAACGAATCGTCCTCGAGGCACAATCCAAGAAATCCACCTGAACCACATCATCCGGATTATCCATATCAGGCCAACGCTCGTTCTCAATCCTAAAACGCACAATCGCCAAAAGCCGGTAATTGTTATGAGTCATCGGACCAAAAGCAGCAATCTGCTTACCCGACTTCGTATAAAAACCCACCATATCCTGGTCTTCAACATCCACCGTCTTGTAGTAGGTAACGCTATCAATCGCACCTATCGGGTAGACCGTTGGGTTAGCTGACCAGACACGCTGCTCAATACCTTCAGGAGAAAGCTTCACATAAGCGACATGCACATAACGCAAAAAGGCAATGAACATAGCCGATACTAATAAAATCACTATTTCAGTCGCTATATCTAATGATTCAGGACCGTATATGTGGGCTACAAACGAAAGGCAGGGGAAGGCGGGAGTAAATATCATCAAGAGAGCTTCAGCCTGATTAGCTCGTCGAATATAAATACCCTCGCGCCGCCGCTTCTTATCTTTCCATCGCTGCACCTCGTAATTGATGATGACGTAGAATGTCGCAACTGTCGTAGGTAAAGCGACGGCACCCCAGAAGATAGTCAGGAAAGTACGCACAATTATTTACCTTCAGCAGTTTCAGCAGGAGCTACAGTAGTATTCTCGACCGTAGCCTCGGTTGACTTCTTCAGCTCATCCTTATGAGATTTAAAACTACCGGCTCCCGACTTCAACAAATCTTTCGGAGTACCCAAAACAGCGTCCGTAAAGTCCTTTGCCATCAACAAATTCGCTCGACGCTCAGAAACAGGCGTCTGGTTCCGCGCAGACTTTTGCAACGCATCACGTTGAACATACTTTTCCGTCCAACCGAAGGTCGCATTCAGGCCACGCGATGTAACCTCATTAACTACAGTCTGTTTCATTGCGCCCCGAGTGAAATCCTTTGCGATATCCCATTTTTCCTGAATTCGCATCTTAAGCGGAGCTTTCTCTCCCGGCGCAATTTTATCTAGATACGATTCCTTAGTCTTAAGGATTGAATCTTTAGTCTTAGACGCAACCTTATCAGAATACCCAACCTTAACGCCCTTGGTTATACCACTCTTAGCAAAGCCAGAAATAGATGACCAAGTAAAAACCTTAGCAGCCTCCCCGGCGTTAAAGTTTTCGGCCTTCCTCGTGTAATCCCACACGGCACCCACGCCAGCAGACAATGACTCACCCGCAATCTCCGGGGCATACTTACCAGATATATTCTGCATCCTCACCCAAGGCGCAGGATCCTTAGTCTTCCAACTGATCTTACTCACGGAATCTCTACGAGCACTAATGAATGAAGCGGCCTTCTGAGCAGGCTTCTGAATAATAGAAGGTACAAGCTTATCAAAGCCCTTCTTAGAGGCAGCCTTAGAAGCCACCTTAGAAGCCATATTCTCCGTAAAACCGTTTACCGGAATTTTGGCAAAAACTTGAGCATGGGTAAACACCTTCGCGACAACGCCCGTAACAGCGCCTTTAGCTGCGCCCCAGCCTGCTTCCCCTATCACGTTCCAGAGATCCACCTGACCATTCTTCGTCTTCTCCAAGGCACCAGCAGCGCCTTCCAAAGCACCAGCAGCCGCACCCCAAGCAATAGCAGCGATAAGAGGACCACCCCAAAATACAGATGCAACCACGACCGCAACAGCAGCCACCTGCAACCAACGCGCCGCCATAATCGCACCCTTATTCTTAATGCGCTCCTGACGATACTCCTCATACTCCTCAAACGAAATCGGCGACAAACCCCACGGATCCACCAAAGAAACCGGGTTACCACCCACCAACGAGAACCGATCAGCACCCCACGCGGCACCCACAGGAGCCGCCAAAGGATCAGGCGCAGTAAAACGAGCCACACGCGAATCCACCACACGGGCACCCAACACCTCAAAACCAGAAGAACCCAGCACCACACCCGAAGCCGCAGAAACACCAACCAGCGAATCCGGCAACACAGGCGCACCACCAGTAGCAGAAGCGCCCTGAGCAGACGGCACAGCAGGCGCAGCAACACCCAAAGACGCCCAACCATACGGATCCAACAAACCAGCACCAGAACCAGCACCAGGAACCAACGAACCCACAGAAGGCAACGACGAGCCGCCCACACCCAGCACGCGCGGAACGAACGAATTCTCATCCCACACCAGCGGGTGCATCACCGAAGCATCAAAACCAGCCACAGAACCAACAGCGACACCAGCACCGGTTGAGGGCACACCAAACTCGGGTACACCAACAGGCGCACCACCGGCAGCAAGCACACGACCATCAGTAGAAGCGCACAACAGCGAGAAGGACACAGCAGAATCCTCAGCAGAACCCCACGACGCCACCGAGCTCACGAACCCAGCCGCACCATAAGTCAGCAACGAGCCAGAACCATCCGAAGAAACCTGCAGAAGACGCGAATCATTACCGTCATACGAGAACACGCTCGTCGAAACCGGCACCAAGGTAACGCCTTCAACTTCCACGGACTCCGGGCACTGGCCCAGCCACGCCTGAGCGTCCTCAACAACAGGAGCAAACTCAGCCGACGGGGAATCAGCCTTCGCCTCACCCTGCACACCGTAGAGACATACTGCGCGAACGCGGGCGCCCTCATCAGTGACCAGCACCTTCACCCAAGCGCTCTGCGGCTGGGCGCTATCAAAGTACTCAACACGCACCAGCGCACCAGCAGCGTCATAGGTCCAACGCAGAGTCTCGGTACCGCGTACGGCAGAAGAGAGCATCTGCGCGTCAGTGTAGGTGTACATGACCAGACCAGCAGGCGAATCCACACCGCTAATACGGCCCAAATCATCACGAATAATCTCAGTGCGCAGAGCCTCAGAAGAGTCTGCCACAGCAGGGCCCTCAGTCACAGAAATCATGTGCGCACCACGGTAACCAAACTCGCGAACCCAGCTACCCGCCAAATCAGACACCTGCGCACGCACCAGCGCATCTACCGCGTTGTACTCGAAAGAAGACTCCACACGAGACTCAGAGGTAACAGCGGTCCCATCCAGGCGATACGCGGTGATGTCAGTCTGCTTGACCATACGACCAGCAGCATCATACGCATAAGCGCTCGAACCCAGAGGGTGCACAAACTCAGTGCGCAGACCATCAGCATCATAAGCATAGGACAGCTCATAGCCGCCGGCCTCGTCCATGTACGCAGTGCGGAAAGACTGCGGAATCTGGGCACCAAACTCACGGCGCTGACGGATTAGACGACCTAAGCGGTCGTACGACTCGACGATCACTACGGGAGCACCAAACGCATCAACGCCCGCATGATCATAAGTCGTCATCGTACGGCGCGCAGAATCACGCTCCATACGGTACAACAGAGAGCCATTCACCGAATGGGAACAGGGAACGCCGTCACGGTCGTAACCGAAGGAATGTACAGCACCATTACCGTCAGTGCTGGTCAGCAGACGACCGGCAGCATCATAGGTAGAGGTAGTGCGCATACCCAGCGGATTGGTTACCGCCAGAACATTACCCATCAGGTCATACTCGTAGCTGGTAATACGACCGGCAGGGTCCATCACAGAGGTAACGTTACCCGCCTCGTCATAACGGTAATGGGTCACGCCACCGGCACCATTAGTCACCGCAACCACCTGGGAAGCAGCATCATAGGTGAACGAACGAGTACCCCACTTGTTATCACGGATGCTCTTCACACGACCACAAGAATCCCAGGTGTAGAACACCGGAGAAGCCACACCGGAACCGGTAATGGACAGCACACGACCGCACGCGTCATAGCGAACGCGCGCCTCAGAACCGTCACCGTACACCTGGCGAATCAGACGGGAATCAGCATCGTACTCGTAACGAGTCACAGACTGCTCAGCAGTACCGGCAGCCTCATAGGTTGCAGCCAGTCGACCGCACACATCATAGCTGTACTCGGTCACACGACCCGCGGGGGAAATCATACGCACCATCTGGTTCGAGCCGTTGTACTCGTAACGGCTCAGACCGCCCTCAGCGTCCAGAACCTGCACGGGGTTACCCGCGCCGTCATAAACCATCGTGGAGACAGTCGGGTCGTCAGCATCTGCACTAACCTGCGGGCCAGAATCCTCGGGGAGAACCTCGGTACGCACCGGGCGGCCCAGGTGGTCGCACGAGATACGCACGCGATCAACACCATCATTGGTGGTGAAGGTCTTGCGCGAGGAATCAACCGAAGTACGTACACTCACGCCGGTCGGGTCAATCAACGCGGTCAGGGTGCTTGCGGCATCATACTCGCGAGTCCACACACCACCGGCGGGGTCAATGGTGCGGACCAGGCGCATCAAACCATCGTAGGCGTAGTTGAACTGCGCGCCACCCGGCAGGGTAATGCGGTCAATATTGCCGTTCGTATCAAAGGAACGCTCCATGCGGCGACCCAGCGGGTCGACCACGGCAACAATGTCACCGCTCGGACCGTACTCGTACTCGGTACGGGCACCTGCAGGATCCACCGAAGCCACCAGGCGACCGCCAGCAGCGTACTCAAAACGCCAGCGGGAACCATCCGGGTCCTGACGGCACACCATGTGACCGGCAGAATCATAGGTGAACTCAGTCTCCAGCCCAAGGGCCGAAACAATCTTCACCAGGTGGCCCGCAGCAGAGTACTCGCAACGGGTCAGCTGCTGCTCAGCATTACGAATACCGGTCAGCAGACCGAACTCGTCATACTCAAGGGAGACAGTAACACCCTCAGGGCTCACCACACGCTGTAGCAGACCGTCAGCCCACTCAAAACGGGTCACATGGCCGTTACCGTCGGTCATAGAAGAAGGGTTACGCTCAAAATCATTCGCGTACTCGTAAGTCACCGTAGTCATCGGGCTTACGGCAGGGCTCTGGGCAGAGTCCTGCCCCGAAACACCCTCAAAAGTGCGACCCTGGGCCTCAGCCTCCATGCGGGCACGACGAGCCAGACGGGCGGCACGGCGAGCGCGCGGGTCCGTCTCAATAGCGCTCATTGCCACGGAGACTACGCGGTCATGCTCGTCATAGGCGAAGAGGGTTTCAGCGCCCTCATCGGTGACCTCACGAATAATACGGCCACGCTCATCACTGTAGCGGGTAATGCGAGAACCATCGCGGTCTACTACGCTCACACGGTTGCCAAAGTCATCGTAGGCATAGCTAGCACGCCCGCCTTCCGCGTCAACAATGGCGGTCAGGCGTGCGTACTGGTCACTAATCCACAGGTTCGTATAGGAGGCGTCTTCGTTCGAAACGTCAGTAATGCCATTCGGCAGGTAGCGGTAGCGAACACGACGACCGTATTCGGTGTCCTGTTCGGTAATGCGGCCGGTCGGGTCGTAGTAGTTCGTCACCTCAACAGTGCCGGCACTAGCTACCACACGGTGAATCAGACCGGTAGCGTCATGTTCATAACGGCGGGTACCGGCATCGCCATGCACCGCACACAGGTGAGTACGACCGTCAAGAGTGACGTACTCGTAACGCACCGACTGACCACGTGAAGAGTGAATAGCACCGACGAGGCCACCTTCGGTGTACTCCACCTCGATACGTGCACCGCGCTGATGCACGATAGCGCCAACACGACCCTCTTCATCGCGCAGGTATGCGACAGCAGTACCTGCTCCAGCGCTCATGCCCAGGTAAACACCGGTGAGGCTAAAAATGTGCTGGGTACCAGAGTTGTCGGAAATACGCAGCAGGGACGAGGCGTCATAGCCCGTAGCGTGCAAAATATAACGCAGGGAGGGATCAGCAATAGAGCCCTCTTCACCCATCAGCTGGGTGAGGGGCAGTTCTTCAAGCCACCATGCTTCACGCGGGGCACGAGCATAGCCGTGGGTGCCGTCCTCACGAGTCATTCGGTCGAAGGTAACCTCACGACCGTCAGCCATAGTCCAGACAGCATTCTCAACGTTCAGCTGCACACGGCTCTCAATATTTGAGGACCAGCCAGCACCGAACACGCCAGATACAGCGTGCTGACCGAAAACAGCCACACTGTTGTACATGCGAGTTACAGCGCACGCAGAAACCACGCCGGAGAACGCCATGTCGGTTTCTTCTTCAATGAAGTTACCGGTCGCAACGTTCACGGGGTCATTCACATAACCGCTGGTCGTAGACTTACCCACAATAGCCGGAGTCGGAACTTCCAAATCGTGACGCTCGGTGCTAACTCCAGCTGCACTAATGGCGCCATCCAGAACAGAATCAGCAACGGTAACAATCTGGCCCGAGCTACCGTACTTTTCAAAAGTATTGGCTACGATGCCCAGCCAAGTCTTATCGTTGGCGTTCGACTTATTCCACGCTTCAAACGTGCTGATGAGATTTTCAGCATCAATAGTTCCCCACTGGCACTTAGCCGCAAATTCAGAAGCAAGGCTACGGAGCTTACCGGGCTCAGCGTCAAAGCTAGTGCCGAGGTTCGCCAAAGTACCAGAAAGAGCACGCACGGTCGAAGGGCGCGCCGAAGAAACAGGCATGCCCGATGAACGAGTCTCAGTGCTCTCACGATGACCTAACGACGCAGTATCAATATTGGTGTCAGGTACGTAATGCTCAGCCTTCGGAGGATCACCTCCGAACGTTTCATTCCACCATTTACGGAAACCGCCCCAGTCAGTCTCATAGTGGTACATACGGTCGCGGTTCTCATTTTCCTTATGAGCAGCTTCCTTAAGGCGGTCCACCACCGTTGCCAGCTGGCGCAGAATATTCGCAATATCACGACCATCACTGACTGCAGTGTCAATATTGGCTGCCGTAATCTCTGCGTAGTGACCTTCAAAATCCTCAAGAGCCTTCGTCAAAGAGGACTTGAGGCCGGGAAGAGTATTATCAATGTTCTGCGCTACGCCACGGCAGGCATTCGCAAAAGCATCAGATGTTGCATCATCAAACTTAACTCTTTCAGTGCTCACATTAGTTGAATCGGGCGCATCCATGCTCTGCCACCTTTCAGGTGTGATTGGTTCGGAAGTGTGGTGATTAAACAGATGTAGACAGACATGTACACCATGTCTGGAAAACTACGTGGGTATAACCGAATAACAGAAAACGCCGCCTACCGCTCACCGCCCCGTAGCCGGGGAGCGGGGCGGTAAACGGCGTTTACCAGGGAAGGCTTAGGAGCCGCCACCTGCCTGGAAGATATCGGTAGAAATCTGGTTGAGCTGCTCGCGCAGGTCGGTCAGTTCCTGAGTCAGGTTACGCAGGGTGTTTTCTACGCCGGGCCAGGTGTCATTGCGGAAACGCTCAGCCAGGGGGCCGTCCCAGTTGTTGGGGTCCTTCAGCTGGTTACCCTGCTGGTTGAGGTTGTTGATTTCGTTCTGCAGGCCGCCATTGATGATGTTCTGGAGAGCAGTAATGGCATCCTTGGCTGCCTGCGATGAGAGTACGCGATCGGACACGAGTTCCTCTTTCGTCGTTGAGTTGCCGGAAGATGTGCATTAGATACACGAATATCAAATACGCACCGTTAGTGCTTTGCACCACTCCGAACATTACACTATTTCGCGGCAAAGCGCATCTTCCACACCCTGTTGTGAGAAAAATTTCTCATAGTAGACATTGCACAACAGTGCGTGCATATACATTTATCTACTCTCATCAAGAGATTTCTCCCGCTACGGTATCCTTAGGAAATGCCAGCCCACTCGGGGTGGCACCCTATCGATAGATTCACCAACCACATACGAAATGAGGACTTTCATGTCTGAAAACACCCCGCAGCCGGCCGCACCGCAGCAGCCGCAGTTCACCCAGCAGGCACCCGCCGCACAGCCCGCACACGGCGCACCCGTCGAAGCCCCGAAAAAGAAAAAGTGGGCGGCAGTAACCGCACTGGTCTTGGGCATTATCTCCGCCCTGACCGGCTTCATTATCCTGGGCGCATTTACCGCAGTTCCGACCGTTATTTTCGCGATTATTGCCCTGGTCATGGTCAAGCGCGGCACCGGCAAGGGCAAGGTCATGGCTATCATTTCGCTCGTGCTGGTCGCGGTTGCGATGGTCACCTTCGTTCTGGGTAACAATGTGCGCGCTCAGAAGCGTGCAGAGCGTGAGCAGATGGCACGCGAAGCGATTCAGAAGTGTGAGAGCAAGGAATTTGGTGCCTACTACACCGAGAAGGACGGTAAGCGTTACTGCTCATATGGTGGCTGGCTCTACCGCGTAGACAACAAGTAGACCGGGGTCTGGTTTAGTAACCTGAGTGGGGGCGTTCGCGTGTGCGGCAGTCGCCGTGCCTGCGAGCGCCCCTCAACCATATCTTCCGTGGGCGGTATGGCCTTTGACTACGGAGTACATCCTGGAACTCTTTGTAGAGTTTGGTGACTATGACCAGATGGATACCCTTATCAAAATCCTCTGCTACGCCCGCAAGTATGAGATTGGCTCCCCCGAGGCTGGGGAGTACCGACAGATCCCGGAGCACCTGCAGCGCATCCTTGACCGTGCTGCGGCAGAGTCCAAATAGCTGAAAGGGGAAATAGCATGAACGCTATCTCTGAAACCTTCAGAATCCTATGGCTAATCTTCCTATGGTTCTGCTTTAGCTTCATGATTCTTGTGTCGTTGTTATCGGGCATTTTTGGGGGCTGGCCGTGGGGCGCAATGTTCCTCGTTGCAAGTACTATCGGTCTCTCAGCCATAGATACAGTACTCAAGGGAGGTATTGGCTACGAATCAAACGGTGGCCTCTTCCACCACTTCTTTATCTTCGTTCACTCCATCAGCGCGGTGGGCTTGATTGTACTGACAGTTCTTACGGCTTTCGGTGTACTCCAGGGGGACCAGACTCCATGGACCCCTGAGACGAACTTCGCTTCCTGGTACATGGCTGGCGGAATATTCATTACCTACTTCCTCATTCAGCCGACCGAGCCTAATGACGATATTCCTAACCTGCAGCGCATGGAACAGCTGGATAAGCGCTCAGCCCGTGTGGGTGTTGTGTCGGCGGCTATTTTCACGGTTCTGTGCCTTGTGGTTCCTCTGACTAGTTTCATGACTGCAGGCTATGATCCGGCGGCTCTGGCGGTTGCGCTTTTCCTGGCTCCTGGGTTCCTGCGTGTTGTGCGTGAGGGCCTCTTTTACCTGCAGGGCACCCGCTTTGAGGAGGGAACCGAGGGGTACCGCACCCTGCGTGCCGTGTGTATTGGCGTGGCTGGTTTGGCTGGGTGTATTGCGCTTGGATACTTGGGCTATTCGCTGGTTCGTCTGGAGTTGCTGCCTGCACTGTTCTTCGCGGCATCGGTGGCGATGAATGGGTGGTCGGTGAAGAAGTACGTCACCGTGGGTATCACCATTCCTGAGAACGAAGACGCGGATTCCTCTTCTCACGCTAGCGTTCAGGAGGCGGAGTAAAGCATGCTAGATACCATCTTTAGTATTTTCTGGGGAATTATCTTAGTTCTCTCCATTGCCTCTATCCCCTACATTATTATCAGGTACGAGATTAATCGACACCAAGATAAGAAAAAAGAAGCAGAAGGAATTTACATTAGGCGAGTAAATCGCTTTGAGGTATGGATTTGTATATTTAATCCATTAATTCCATTTTTTGGATATATATGGCCAATAGTCATAGTGGAAATATGGGTATCTGGTTTAATATCGCCGGAATTGCTTTAGCGTTATTCTTTTTCTTGTGTTCTCGCTATATTCTTGTCGCTTACGTGAAGCTCTCCCCTGAAGGTATTGAGCAGCGCGTCTGGTCAGCTAATCCGACCCGCTACCCTATTAACGCGATAGACAGCATCGTGTATTACGAAACGCTGAATGTTGAAGATCAGGATATGGTGGGCTTCTATACCCGCTCCGGTAAACAGATTGCTGCCTTTGGTCCGACTACCCACAATAACTATCGCATCTTGGCGATTGTGCGGTTCAGGATTGAGAATGAGCGTTGGCCTGATATGAATAATTCGGATGATGTGGCGAGGGTGAATGAGTTGGACGATAGGGGTATGACCATTCTTTATTTCAGGGGTCGCGAGAAGGTTACTGGTCTTGCCGACGTCGATATGTAAATCTATCAAGGAATGAGGCAGTTAATGGAAATTAATTATAAACGCCGCCAAAGGATAGCGCTCATTATTTCATTCATCATTCTTTGGTACATGTTCTTTGTTTTCCCTAAATACTCACGTGATGACAGTGACGGTATCACCGCTACCTGCACCGTAACTAAGGCATATACGAAAGAGCGCGGCGGCACAGTAAGCGGCATGAATGATATTAGGCCAAAAGGATTTTTTGAGACAGAAGAATGCGGTACCCTCACATTGTATGAAGCCCCAGAAGGCTGGAAGGTTCCCGCCTACGTTGCAACAGCTCAGCCTGGTAAAAAATACCTATTCCATGTCGCAAATTCATCACCTAAAAAGGAACGGGATTTTGATACGACCCGCTTTGAAGAAATCAAAGAATAACAACCTCATAAATTAAAAACAAAGCCCCCGTAGCCGAGAGTCATCCTCTCAGCCGCGGGGGCTTCACCCTATCAGCGCATCCTCACGCGGCGAGCGCTAAGAAGCGCGGCGGCGAGAACGCAGCACCATCACAGTGCCCGCACCAAGCACCAGTGCGCCACCCACAGCCACAGACACCGCACCAAAACCAGTACGCGCCAGGCCACCCTGCTGGGAGCTCACGCCACCCGACGCAGCAGACACACCAGACTGACCCAAAGAGCCACCACCAGTGCCACCGCCGGAGATACCGCCCGGGTACACGCCGCCAGCAGAACCGTCAGCCGAACCCTGCGCGTTCACATCACCGGCAGCACCGGAAGCACCAGCCTGACCGGACTGACCAGCCTGCGCGGCACCAGACTGCGCGGAGCCGGGCTGGTTAGCACCAGCGGTACCACCCGGGGTTGCCGAATCCACACGGCGCACACCACTAAAGTCGTCCGCAGCCGCGTTCGGGTCCTTCGGCACGGCAGTCTCAAACGAGCACGCATCCGACGCCTTCTTACCCACAGCAACCGCAAGCTGCTGCACCGGGCTGTTCACCTCAGTACCATCAGCCAGGGTCGCAGAATAGTGCACGTCAAACATGTACTGGCCGGGCTCAGAGAACACCCAGTTCGCGTGCGCGTGCGTCGCGTAATCAATGTCGATCGTGGTCTTGCCGGTCGTCGAATCCAGCAGCACATCCGCACCGTTCAGCGACTCGGTGAACATGCCGAAGCGTGCGCCCTCAGGCATGACCTTCGGAACCACGTGCAGGCGCACCGGGTCGCGCAGCTGCGAGTAGTCAATGTCCTGCGTGTTGTAGCCGGGCCAGGGCAGGCCGCTCTGCTGAGTCTGCGGCAGGCCGTAGAAGGCGGTACCGACCGGGCCCATAAAGTTCAGCTTCTCATCAGCCATACGTTCGGTGCGTACACGGCGGGCGTTCTCGCTGACGGTCCACACGACCGAATCGAGCGGGCGCACGGTCGAATCGGCGTCAATGATGCCGCTGTCGTCACGCAGACCCACGGACAGCTGGCGGTCCTTCAGGGTCGCCTGGATATCCAGGTGGCCGTGCGAAATCTTGGTGCGGCCGTCAATCTTGCCGGGCACGCACTGGTGGCCGGGGGTTCCGGGGGTGGACGGCTGCGCAGACGGTGCCGGGCTAGTCGGAGCAGGGGCGCTCGGGGTCGGGTTCGCGGGCGTGGGGCTAGAGGGCGCCGGCTCGCTGGGCACTGCAGGCACGCTCGGAACCTCACTCGGTGAGGTCGTAGGCGCAATGCTCGGCTCGTTGCTCGGCTCAGCAGAAGGCGCGACGGTAGGCTCAGCGCTCGGCGACGGGTCCACCGGAGCAGGCTTCGGCGCATCGCTAATGGGTGCGCTATCGGGAGCCAAAGCACCGTGCGCGGTGTACTTGGTGCCCGGCTCGTAGTTCGCCGCAACCTCAGTGGTGGAGGCGGAAGCGTTCATATCCGGGTGGGTCAGCATCTTCACACGCAGAGCCGTACCCTTGTAGAACGACTCGTCACGGAAGGTAAAGCGCACCACGCCATCCTCAACGGAGCCTTCCAGGTCGAGGTACGGGTAGACCGGGTCATCCTGGGCGTAGAAGCCGCCGCGCAGGAAGCCGCGCACCTTCGGGTCCTTGAAGCGGACCTCAACGGTGCTGAAGCCGTTGCCGTTCGGGGTGACGGTCACGTCGTAGTCCATGCTGGTCGGCGTGTACTGCTGGGTGCTGAGTACGGTGTTCGCTTCGTCCGGGATTTCTTCGGGCCAGGAGCCGTTACCGTCGTCGCTGTACACGCTCTCAGCCTTGCCGGGCTCGTAGGCGAGCTTGTGCGAGATCCAGCGGGACGCCTCCGCGCTGTTCGCGTCGGAGGTGTCGGGGGTGAAGACCGCCTGCAGCTGGGAGCCCTCGCTACCGAGCATTTCAGACCAGGTGGCGGTACCGCTCACGACCGGCAGATCGGTCAGGAAGTAGCCGTTGTTGTACAGGGTCAGGGTGCCCTTGAGGTTCTTGTTCGCGGCGGTGAAGGTGATGTCGCTGAGCTTGTCGTCGGCGTCCTTGTTCTTTGCCAGGTCGGCATCCAGGCGGTGCGGTGCCACGGACAGCACGTACTTTGCGGCGTCCAGGTCGCCAACGGGTGCCGCATTGTAGCGGTCGACGGTGGGCACGGCGGTGGGGGTGCCGTCACCGAGCACGGGCTGCATGCCGCCAACCTGCCAGACCAGCTTCGACGGCTTGGAGCTGATGATGCGGCCGTCGGTGGAGCGCGCCACGGTGCGGTAGGTGACCACGTAGCGGCCGGGGCGGGTGAAGGTCGTGGTGTTGTGGGTGTGGCTGCCCTTGTCGAGCAGCCAGGAGTGCCAGCCGGTCGAGCTACTGGAGAGCATGCGGTACACGTCGGCGGGGGCGTCGTCCGGGTTGTAGCGGAAGAGCTCCATGCGGCCCGGGCCCTCAACGGAGAGAACGTCGGTGACGAACACGCCGTCACGGAAGCGTTCGGTGGGGATCTTAGCGGAGGCGCCCAGGCCAGCCCAGATGGGGTCCTGGTTGCCGGAGGTCAGGTGCGGTGCCATGTAGAGGGTCTGGCCGGGTTCGCCGAGGAACGCCAGGGAGGGCGAGTCGCCCAGGGTCATGGTGTACTGCGACTTGCCGTCGCGGCCGCTGTAGCCCTTGCCGACCCAGTTGACGGTCTTGTCCAGTTCGTAGGTGTCTGCGCCGGTCTTGTAGGGGTTCGCCTCGTTCATGAGGACGAAGGTGCCGTTCTGCTCGTCCCAGTAGGCTTTGGGGGCGTCGACGTGGCCCTTGGTGGTGACGATTTTTCCGTCGTCGGGGCCTGCGGCGGCGGGCAGGGAGGGGGCAGCGCCGGCGAGCGCGAGCAGTGCTGCGGAGGAGAGGAATGCGGCGGCGCGGCGGAGGGCGGGCTTGCCGCCGGGGATGAAGAGTGCGGGGGTGTGTGTGGCGACCCGTCGTTGGGTCTGCTTCTGGGAATTCATGATAACCTTTCTCACTTCTATTTCTTAGGGTAGCTCTTTTGCAAATAATTGTCATTTATGCAATAGCTGAGTATAGTGATTCTCAGAAACACCGGTGTGCCGCGGCATAAAACCCGCACACACACCACATACATTCACAAAGAGAAACAGCACGCACGCGCCCACTAACGGGGCAAAACCCGGACCCCGGCAACAGGTCGCCGGGACTAGCCCCGGCCTACCACCCGGCACACCCCGGGAACCCGGGCGGCGCGCCAGCCAACGAGCAGTCATCCAAGGAGCCACCATGCAAGGACGCACCAAACCCCTGAGCCTACTCAGCGCAACCACCCTCGGATGCACCCTCGCACTCGGGGCACCCCTCGCCCTGCCCCAGGTCGGCACCTTCACCGCCGCACAGGCGCAGGAAAACCAGGCCGGTACCCAGGCAGGTACCGAGTCGCGCACCTACGTCAACTACGAAGGTGACTACGTCATCGCGGGCGTACACACCGAAATGCTCAACGCCTTCCTCGACGGCAACCAGTTCACCCTCGGCACCCTCGCAGACACCGCCCCCGGCCAGCAGGGACGATTCAACCCCGCCCACACCGTCTTCCACCTGCCCGACGTCGAGGACGCACACACCACCGTCGCCGCAGGCTACGACTACATTGCCCCCGAAGGCACCGACGTCTTCTACATTCCCTCCACCCGCACCCGCGGCCTGCTCTACCCCGGCCTCGGCGCGGAAGGAATCCGCCCCGGCGCGCTCAAGGGCGACACCATCAACCTTGAACTCGTGCGCAGCAGCGTACCCGAAGGCGGCCGCGCCGAAGTCTTCACCGAATCCGGCCGCGACAACCCGCGCGTCTTCAGCACTAACGACCAGCTCGCACCGCACACCATCACCGCGGGCGGCCACGAGCACCTCAGTTGGGCGTTCACCCGCGCCGGCATCTACCAGCTGACGTTCCGCGCCACCGCAACCCTTACCGACGGCACCCCGGTCAGCTCCGAAGCGACCTACACCATCGCCGTGGGCACTAACGCTGAGGACGGCTTCAAGCTCCTGAACGCGCAGAACGCCGCAAAGGAGAGCACGCGCGAAGCGGCGGAAACCCCCGAGGCGACCTCCACCGCCACCGAGAGCGCCACCAGCAGCGCCAGCGCATCTACTTCCGCAAGTGCTGAGGCTGGCGCCTCTGCCGAGGCGAGCGCATCCACCGGTATTCGCCGCATGGACGCATCCGTGAACGGTCAGAACGCCGCGCAGGTGACCGACCCGAACGGCGCGAAGGCGGCGGCGAATGGTGAGCAGGCATCCCAGGGTGGATCCGGTGTTACCGCTATCAGCGGCGCCGACAACACCACCAATAACGGCTCTGACAAGGGCGAAAGCAAGGGTGGCAACTCCCACGGTGTGAAGGGATCCAGCGTGAAGGGTTCCAACGCCCAGAACGTCACCGCACCCGGCAACAACAGCGGCGGCGGTATCCTCTCCTCCGGCCTGCCCGGCAGCCTGAACCAGCAGTGCATCGCCACCGAGGTTCCCGCTGAAGACGCCAAAGATTCTCAAGATTCCAAGAGCGCGAAGGACAGCAAGCAGAACGCCCAGGCGGCCCAGGCGCCGACTGGCATCCCCACCCTTGCCGTGGTCAACACCGCCGAGCACAGCGGCCGTGAAGAAGTCACCCACGGCCACTTCGATGTGGGCCCGGTCCTCAACGGCGGCAACCTCACCAGCAGCGTGAAGGACGACCGCACCAGCCCCGCCCGCCACGTCTCCCCCGGCGCCCTCGAGTTCGTACTCAATGACGCCGCGAAGCTCAACCTGCCCGCAGGCATGGAAGACATCGCCCCGGCGGGCACCCCCGTGTACATGATCGGTGCAACCCAGCAGCAGGGCGTGCCCTGGCTCGGCTGGAGCACCCAGGACCCCGAACTGCTCAAGCAGCTCGACGGCCCCGTTACCATGAGCCTCAACGGCTTTGAGGGCCCCGGCACCCTATCCACCTTCCTCTCCGGCAACTTCGGTTCCGCCGGTCAGAAGGTCTTCGATTCGCGTAGCGGCGGCTCCTTCCAGGTGCCCGCAAACACCCACCAGCACAGCAATTGGGTGTTCACCGCCGAGGGTCGCTACACCGTGACCATCGGCTGGACTGCGCGCCTGAAGAACGGTCAGCAGGTCAGCAGCGAATCGGTACTACACTTCACCGTCGGCAACCCCGATAACGCCCCGGCAAGCAACAACGCGCAGGGTGCGGCGGGCACCAAGCAGGACGGCGGCGAGAAGAGCACCGCCAAGAACCCACTCAACGGCACCGTGGACGAAGCCACCGGCATCGTCACCAAGCCCGACGGATCTAAGGTGCGCATCGTCGGTAAGACCGCCTCCGGTGAGGATTGCGCCCTGACCAGCCAGGAACTCGCGAACGCCCAGAAGGCAGCCGCCGCAGGTAAGCTACCAAACACCGGCGTGGTCATCGACCCGTTCATGGTCAGCACCTCTATTCTGGCGCTGGCACTCGGTGCCATGATTCTGCGTTCGGCACGCCGAAAGGGCCGCAGCGGTGACGCCGCATAGCAGGCATACCGGCAACCGCGCGCAAGCATATAGTCGGCGTACCGCCCTCACCCTCGCTTCCCGTATCGCGGTGGGTGCGGGGATGGGGGCTGGTGCCCTCGCGCTGAGCGGATGCGCCAGCACCGTCAATGCTCCCTCCGACCGGATGCGCGTGGTCGCCACGACCCCGATCCTGGCGGATTTGGCGCAGCAGATTGCAGGAGAGCGCGCCAGCGTGCACTCTCTCGTTCCTGCAGGTGCCGACCCGCACTCGTACGAGCCGAGCCTGCGCGATATCCGCGATGTCGCCTACGCACGCTGCGCCCTGACAAACGGTCTGCTGCTGGAGCAGCGTAAGCTCAGCAAAATGGTTGAGGCGAACCTGCCCGCAGGGGTCGCGTCCGTGGCGGTTGCGGAGAAGATTGAGCAGTACGGCGGCAAGCTGGAAGCCATCGTGGAGGATGCCTCCCTGGACTCCATCTGGCTGGGTTTGCGCGTTGAGGAGGGCGGGCAGAACGAGTCTGCCCCCGCCGATTCTTCGGAGGCCGGCATGCGTTTTGAGGTGCAGAGCGTGCGGGCGCGCACCTCTACCGATTCGTCGAATGCGCAGCTGGCGGCGTTCATTACGCAGACCTTCGGCGCGGTGGAGATGCTGTGCGATTCGCATGCGCGCGGCGTGAACCTCACCCGTGAGGGGGACACCGCGATTCGTACCGGCGATATGGGTTCGTTGGAGCTTCCTCTGCAGGCGCATACGCACCTGTCGTGGGCGTTTAGTGATGCCGGCGAGTACGCCATTGAGCTGAGGGCCACCGCGGTGAAGGCCCCGGAGTCGGTGCGTTCTTCGCGCGGCACCCTGTACTGCGCGGTTGGTCGTGACCCGCAACAGTTGGTGGACCGCCTGGCGAAGGAGCAGAACGTTTCTGCCGCCGAGATCAAGGTTCTTTCCGCAGGTCACGCCGATATTACGGCACGCACCGGTGACGGCAGGCTCGTGCTTCGCGCGGATTCCTCCCAGGGCGCCGTCGAGTACGAACTGAACCGCACCGTGGTCGCGGTCCCCTCCCGCACCCTGCAGGAGGTGCCCGCCGGCGGTAGCTACCGCTTCCTGCGTTCGGGTGCTTCGGAGCATCGCGGCCAGGTGTACCTGCTGGCCCAGGCCGTTCTGGGCAAGCACGTGCACGGCGAAATTGACCCGCACATTTGGCATTCGGTGCCGAACACGAAGGCGAGCGTGCAGGTCATTCGTGACGCGCTCACCTCCGCTGACCCGGCGGGTGCGAGCGAGTACGCGACCCGCACCGAGCAGGTGATGAAGGAGCTCGACGCCCTGGACGCTCAGTTGCGTCAGGTGTACGGTGCCCTGCCGGAGGCGGCGCGCAACCTGGTCACCACGCACGACGGCTACCGCTATCTGGCGAGCACCTACGGGTTGCACATTGCTGGTTTTGTGAGTGCCAGTGCCAGCGGCGAGCCGAGTATTCAGCAGCGTCAGCGTCTGCGTCGCACGGTCGAGGATTTGAAGGTCCCGGCGATTTACCTGGATAAGTCCACGGCGATGCGTTCACCGGTTCTGACGGAGTTGGCTCGGGAGGCGCAGGTGCGTACCGGGGTGCTCTATTCGGACACCCTGGATGCGCAGGCTCCTCACTACGCGCAGATGATGTTGGCGAATGCTCACACGATTGCGCTGTGCTCTGGGGCTAGTTCTGGTGGCGATTCTTCGGGCGCTAGTTGCTCGGAGGCGAGCACCTCTTAACCCGATTTTTTAAGCCTCTCGCAAGCTAATATAGCCATATCAGTATATAGATAATCTTTCATACACAGTTTCGGTCATGATTCAAGGAAGTCCTCATGATGAACTCAACCACCCGCTCTTCTCGTAGCCTGTCCGCTCTGGTTCTGGGCGCCAGCCTCATGCTCGCACCCCTGGGTGTGGCCCACGCGGAGACCAGCCCAGCAACCACCGAGAGCACCTCCGCACAGCCGAGCGACAGCAACCTGAGCCGCGGCGAGCGCGCCCTCACCCAGACCCTGTCGGCGGAGCAGCCGGTCGCATCCGGCCGCACCGAAATCTCCGCCGGCCACGTGGATATGGGCCCGCGCTTCAACAACGGCAAGTTTGAGCTCATGCTCCACGACGACCACGGCGAGAGCCCCGTCTGGCGTAGCCTGGACGAGGTCATCTACCGCGGTAGCGATAAGGCGATCCTTGAGGTGCCGAACGACCCGCGCTACTCCTTCGTGGGCGCGCCCGCCGGCTCGAAGGTGTACGTGATTCCGCAGACCGAAACTAAGGGCGTGATTTGGCCCGGTTGGAACACGCAGGATCCGCAGCTGGTGTCCAAACTGAACCGCGGCGTGAACCTGACCCTGGAGCAGGTGAGCGGCCCCGGCACATTCAGCCTGTACCTGGAGAACGGCAACTTCTCGGCACCGCAGGTGCTGTGGTCCTCGACCAAGAGTGAGCCGCAGAAGCTGTGGGTTGAGAAGAACACTCACACCCACGCGAACTGGGTGTTCACCGCCCCCGGTGAGTACCTGTTGAAGATCACCGCGAGCGCCGAGCTCTCTGACGGCTCGACTGTTTCCGATACCCGCTACCTGAAGTTTGCGGTGGGTGATTCTGCGAGCGCCGATACCCTGTACGCGATGGAGGCGCAGGCGCGCGGTTCGGCGGGTTCTGCATCCTCGGGTTCGGCTTCTTCTACTTCTCAGGCATCCGGCGCGCAGGCGTCCGGTTCTTCGTCTGCCGCCGCGGCGAGTGACCAGAGCGGTTTCCGTGCTGAGTTCACGATTTCCTGGGGTGCTATTGCCGCAGGCGTGGCAGCTGTGATTGCCGTGGGCGCGTTCCTTTCGTTCCGTCGCCGCTCCTCCGCGCAGCGTGAGGCACTGGATGAAGTGCGCGGTGACCGTTCGTGAGCGCGTCGGTAACCTCGGGCGCTAAGGCAGCGAGCACTGAGCCCGTCCTCGAAATTTCAAACCTGTACGCCGGCTACGCGCGCCGTTCCATCCTCAAGGATCTGTCCCTGACCTTGGAGCGGGGCGAGTTTGCGGGTCTGATTGGTGCTAATGGCGCCGGTAAGACCACGCTGTTGCGTACCATTTTGGGTCTGATTCGCCCGGCGTCCGGCCAGGTTCGCGTGTTGGGTAAATCGCCCCGCGCGGCGCGTGCGCACATCGGTTACGTGCCGCAGAAGCACCAGTTCCAGTGGGATTTTCCGCTGACCGTCAAGGACACGGTGATGACCGGCCGCGTGCGTGAGATTGGGTTCTTCCGCCGCCCGGCGAAGAAGGACTGGGTGCAGGTTTTTTCGGCGATGGAACGCACCGATGTTCTGCACCTGCAGGACGCCTCCATCGCTGAGCTTTCCGGTGGCCAGCGGCAGAGGGTGCTACTTGCGCGCGCGCTGGCGGCCGGCCCCTCCCTGCTGTTGCTGGACGAGCCGTTCACGGGCGTGGACGCCCCGACTCAGACCACTCTGACCCGCCTGTACCGTGAGTTGGCGGACGAGGGCATCACGATTCTGATGTCCACGCACGACATGCTGGCGGCGCGCGAGTCCTGTTCGCGTCTGTGCGGCGTGCGCGGCAATATTCACCTGGATGGCCCGGCAGCGTCCTTTAGTCTGGAGCAGCTGCATACGTGGTTGCACGGTCACGACATTGAGGAGGCGCAGGGTCACGCCCGCACGGGCTTCACCTGTGCCGGTCGTGCGTTGGATGAGTACGGCCACGAGCTGCCGGATTCCTGCGCTTCTTCCCCCGCCCACGCTGATTCTGTTTCTACCGGGGGTGCCCGTTGATTACTCCTCTCGATTTTATTGCCGACCTGTTCAACCCGTCGCTGGCGTTCCTTCCGCGCGCCCTGGCGGCGGTACTGCTCGCGTCGGTGGTTACCGGTGTGGTGGGTTGCCATGTGCTGATGCGCGGCATGGTCTTCATTGGCGATGCGGTGGCTCACTCGGTGTTCCCGGGTCTTGCGGTGGCGTTCGTGCTGGGCGGCAACCTGATGGTGGGTGGCCTGGCCGCGGGCGTGGTGACGGCTATTCTGGTGGCTATTTTTAGTCAGAATCAGCGGCTGCGTGAGGATTCCGTGATTGGTATTTTCTTTGCGGCATCTTTTGCGTTGGGTATTGTGATTATTTCTTTGGCGCCTGGCTATTCGGGGTCGGTGCAGGATTTCTTGTTCGGCTCAATTGTGGGTGTTTCGAATGAGGACATTACTAATGCCGCGATTATGGGTGCCGTGATCCTACTGGTGTTGTGGCTGTTCCACCGTCAGGTTGTGACGGTCAGCCTGGACCGTGAGAGTGCTCGCGCGATGGGCCTGCCGGTGCTCGCCCTGGATATTGTGCTGTACGTTCTGGTGACCATTTCTGTGGTGCTGGGTTTGCAGACGCTCGGTAATGTGCTGGTGTTGGCGCTTCTGGTGATTCCGGCGTCGGCTGCGCGACTGGCCTGCCGCCGACTGGGGTCGATGATGGTGTTCTCGCCGGTGTTTGGCGGTATCTGTTCGGTGGTCGGCCTGTACCTGTCCTGGGCGTTTAACCTGCCGACCGGTGGCACGATTGTGCTGTCGATGGTGGCGGCTTTCGTGTTGGTGTGGGCGGTGACGGCGATTCGTTCGCGAGCGCGTGCCCAGTTGAAGAATTAAACCCAGCTCAACCCAACTTTTCTTGATTAAACGCACGAGGCGCATCCCCCATTTTTTGGGGGGTGCGCCTCGTGCTTTTCTACAGGTCTTATGTACCTAAATCGAATTACGTTTATGTTTAAAGAACCAAAAGATACACTCCGCGTAATATAAGCGCTTAATTCAACATATCGGGTTTAATGAAAGTACAACCTATCAAATATTCCTTATAGGTTGATACAGGCGGTGATTACTCAGCCACTGTACCCTCATTAGAGCTTCAACGAAGGAGTCATCATGAAGGCGTATGTGTACCACGGCCCCGACCAGAAGGGCGCTTGGGATGAAGTCCCGAACCCCACCATCCTTGAGCCCACGGACGTTATCGCTCGCGTCGATACCACTTAACACCATGTGGATTTCGAACGTGAGCATCAACATGGGTCTGGTCAACTGCAACACTGTCGGTAACCTGCTGAACATGGTCCGCTCGGGTCGCCTGAACGCTAAGGCGATGGCAACCCACCACTTCACTTTCGACCAGTTCGAGGAAGCCTACGACCTGTTCACCCACGCCGCTGAGCACAACGTGGTGAAGGTTGTTATTTCCCGTAACCCCGAGGTTGCGGCATAGACTGCGGTAAGCTCATATACCGCTACCCGAGGTTCCTCGTGGTGTAAAGAATCACCGAGCGAAGGATTTCGGAGGGGATATTTTCAGTATGCTAGAAGTATCTCCATCGTTCGCTCGCCGGGTGGGAGAGGGTAGATTCCACCCGACGAGCGAATTATCCCCCTTAGGGGAGGCATATTCTATAGCGTGATGCGCCCTCTACCAGGCGCTCTGCCGACCCGTTCAGCGGGTTCTTCTATAAGGCAACCTCTACTGCTGGTGGAGGGGCGCATCATTTAGCTCTTCTTGGGTGGGTGGTACCTCCGATTCTGCCTGCCCTCGAAGGGTAAAGAAAAGGGTCGTACGCTTACGGTTCATTGGTGCACCGTAAGCTGCGACCCTTTTCTTGTTTCCCCGCTGGCGTTTAGGCCGAGTGGTGTTCGGGGGTGTCAAGATTGTCTGTATTGTCTGCGGTGGTGTTTTTGTCCGCGGGGTTATTGGTGGTGGAGTTGTTGTCACCAGGCTTTTCGGCGGTGGATTTGGCGGTTTTTTCGGTTTCTGCTCGTTCGGGCTTCGCGTCGTTCTTTTCGTCGGGTTTTGTCTCGGAGGCGTGCGTGCCTTCTGCCTTCCCTCCGGCCTTATGCGCCTCAACCGTCTCAACGTCCGCAGTCTTAGCGTCCTTCGCCTCGGCGGGTTCGGTCTCGTTGCGGGCGCGGCGGCGGAACCGCTTTGCGGGCCGTTCCGGGGCCTCATCTCCGGCCAGCACTACCTGCTCGTTCGGGTTCTTCTGTGCCTGGTCTTTGCGTTCCAGGGAGTAGATGACGCGGGGGTTTAGTTTTTCGAAGCCAATCTTGGAGCGCACCCAGTTTACGAAGCGGTCGATGCGGTCCTCCTCTTCGTACGTCTTGACCACGCGGTAGTTGTGCGGCAGCATCACGCTATCGCTGAGCACGCGCGGGTACTCGTCAATCTCCTGAATACCGGCCATGTACATGTTTTCGCGGAATTGCTGGGCGAACTCCTGCTGGCCGAGGAACAGCTGGTCGGCGTAGGTTTTAGCCGCCAGGCGCTCGCTGTAGGCGTGGGCCGAGTCGCGGGAGTTCTTCTTGGAGCCGTAAATGTCCCAGAAGTAGAAGTACACGTTGTTCGCGATAATGGCCGAGATGACGCGGTTCTGCAGGAAGATGAGGACGCCCACGGCGGCCACACCCAGGACGAGAAGCACAACGGCCAGCGGAGAGAGAGCGTACTCGGTCCATTCGCCACGGTGGTTTGTGAAGAGACCCACCAGGTAGGCGATGGTGACCACGATGATGGGCACGCCGATGAACACCACGGCCAGCGGTACCCAAATGTACAGCAGGGCACGCAGAATCAGGCGGTAGTAGCTAATCGAGTCGCCCATCTGGATGGGGGTGGGTTTGACTGAGGAGTGGGCGCGCTTCATGAGCAGGCTGAAGATGCGGTTGCTGTCGATGCCGACCTTACGCAGTTTCGATTCGAGGGAGGCACGCTTGAGGAAGACCCGGTAGTTCTCTAGGACGACGCGCTGGTCGGAGGTCAGTTCGTCGGTGGGCGGCAGGGTGCTGATTTCCATGCCGGCTTCGTTGAGGAGTTTACTCCACAGCTCCAGTCGTGCCAGTTCGGAGGGTTTTGCTGCCGCCTGCGCCTGGTAGTTTTTATAGGAGATGAAGATGGTGCTGGCACCGATTAGCAGGGTGATGAAGGGTGCTATCCAGTCTTTGAGTCCCATGCGGGCCTTTCTCATTGAACGCGTGTACCGGGGGTCGGTCGCTCATGGTGCCGTGTAAGCACGGCCCGGGCGTTGCCTCGGGTGCAATATCTTCTGGGTTCTACCGTACCACCCGCACCTGTGACCGGCTGGGCCTGGTCTGGGAATCCGCACGCTGGGGTGGCACAGCCGGGTAATGCAGCGCCGCCCGCGCCGGTTTCCGAAGAAGGCCGAGGCGGGCGGCGGACCCATGACGAACGGGTGCAATATGTGGTTTAGTGCTCAGCGGGCTTCATCTCACGGGGTGCCTTGCGAATCATAAGGTAGCTGATAACAGCCATAACACCCATGAGCGCGGCGCTGAACGCGGAGCTAGACACCACGCCGGAGTCGAAGGCGGCGAACGCGGAGGAGAGCAGCTGGTTTGCCTGCTCACCGCCCACGTGGCTTGCAACCGTCACGGCACCGCCGAGGGTTTCGTGGGCGTGGTTGGTGAGAGACTCATCCAGACCGGAGGGTACGACCACGTTCGCGCGGTAGACGGCGGTGAGCATACCACCGATGATGACGGTACCGAGCACCGCACCCATCTCGTAGGAGGTCTCAGAAATCGCAGATGCCGCACCCGCCTTACGCGGCGGTACGCTAGAGAGCATCAGGTCGTTCGAGATGGTCTGGGAAATACCGATACCGGTACCGAGCACGATGAAGATCAGGATAATGACCGCGTCGCTGTGCGCGCCAAGGACAGAGAGCACCGCAAACGCGGCACCATTCAGCAGCAAACCAAAGGACACAATCTGCGCCGGGTGGAAGTGAGGCGCGACGCGCACAATCACCAGGCCAGCGATGATAGTCGCAATGGTGCCGGGAATCATCAGGATACCGGCGTACATGGGTGCCAGGCCTGAGACCAGCTGCAGGTGCTGGGAGACGAAGTAGATGAAGCCGACATCCACCATCATCGAAACGAGGTTTGCGGTAATCGCACCGGTGAACACGGTGTTGCGGAAGAGACGCACATCCAGCATGGGCTGAATATCGTTCTTTTCACGGTTGAGCTGGCGTAGCACGAACAGGGCGATAAAGATCAGGCCCACCAGAATCGAGCCGATAGCGACCGCGTCGAAACCGCTTTCGGAGGTGTGAGTCAGGCCGAAGGTAATGCCGGTCATGCCAACCATAATCAGCAGGATACTCAGCGGGTCCACCGGGCTGGGGTTCGGGTCCTTCGACTCGGGAACTATAATCGGGGCAAGAATCAGCAGAGGAATCAGAATCGGTACTGCCAGCAGGAACACCGAACCCCAATCGAAGTGCTCCAGCAGGAAGCCACCCACAATCGGGCCCAGCGCCGCACCGGCGGAGAAGCCACCTGCCCACACAGCAATAGCGGTTCGGCGCTCGTTCGCATCCACGAAAATGTTGCGAATAATCGACAGGGTTGCCGGCATGAGCATGGCACCGAAAATACCGACCAGGGCACGGGCAACCACAAGCATCAGCGCGGAGGGCGCGAACGCCGCGAGCGCGGAGATGACCGCGAAGCCGGTCGAACCAATGAGCAACAGCTTACGGCGGCCGATGCGGTCACCAATAGTGCCCATAGGCACGAGCAGGGCGGAGAGCACCAGCGGGTAAGAGTCAACAATCCACAGCTGTTCCGCGGAGGAGGGGCTCAACGCTTTAGCGATGGCGGGCACGGCGAAGGCGAGCACCGTGTTGTCGATGGAAACCAGGAGCACCGGAAGCATGAGCACGCCGAGGGCGGCCCAGCGCTTTGCTTTCTGGTCGGGGGCATGGATGGGCAGAGCCGAGGTGTGCGGGTTGTAATCTGTCATGGGTTGTTTTCGTGCGTCTATAAGGTTTCGGTTGATGCAGTGGACGCGGAGGCATCAGCTCGGTCTATCTTTTGGTCTAGTTCTTTTAGTGAGGTTTTGAGGCTTACCCGGAGGTTTCAGATATCCGGGCGGGTCCACAAACGAAGATTAACTATACCAACTGGACGGTATAGTTTCAAACGGTTAGACTGGTACCCATGATCACCCCCAACCACCGCAAACAGCGCGCCAACAACTCCCGCGAGCACATCCTCGACACCTACGTCAACCTACTGATTCACACCGGAGAACGCGCCGCCACCCTCGACGCCGTCGCCACCGCCGCGAAGGTCTCCAAGGGCGGACTGCTCTACCATTTCTCCTCCAAGAAGGCACTGCTTGAGGCACTCGCCGAACGCACCGTCACCCTGGCAGAAGAAGACTTCGACACCATGGCACAGGCACCCGAAGGGGCAAGCGCCTACTACATCAACTCTTCCATCCCGAGTAACAACCCCTTCGACCGTGCCCTCATCGCCCTCAGCCGCCTGGCACAGAATAACAATGAGCTCGCCCAGCGCACCCTGGCCCGTGTACAGGAAGGCTGGCATTCACTCATCCTCGCCGAGCTCGGTGACGAGCACATCGCCCGCGCCGTGCTACTTCTGGGCGACGGCATGTACTACAACGCAGCCTTTGGGGGCGCCACCACCAGCGCGCAGACCGCCGACATACTGACGTCCGACCGCGCGGCGCTGGAACGCGCACTGCAGGTTCTCAAAGCCGCGGTTGCCGCCGGGTAACGGCCCCCGCACGTATGGCCGGCCCAACCAGCGCCCGGGCGCTGACAGGCACCGCGGGTTTAAACTGAAGTGACACATAACCACCCTTAACCAAGGAGTTCCCATGATCTTTATTGCCGTGAAGTTCCCCGTCAAGCCCGAATACGCAGACCAGTGGATTGAGACCACCCGCGCCTTCACCGAGGCTACCCGCGCCGAGGAGGGTAACAAGTTCTTCGAGTGGTCCCGCAGCATCGAGGACCCGAACGAGTTCGTTCTACTCGAAGCTTTCAACGATGATGCCGCCGGCCCGCACGTGAACTCCGAGCACTTCCAGCAGGCCATGAAGGATATGCGTCCGTTGCTGTCAGCAACCCCGAAGATTGTTTCCCGCGTGGTTGAGGGCGAAGGCTGGGACGCCATGGGCGAACTGCAGATTGACTAGTCTGCATACCGACCCCGCAAGCCTGGCTCTGTACTTCATACTGCACAGTTAAGCTCTGCATAGTTAGACTCTGAGGCGCCCCTCCGCACTGTTCTTATGGACAGTCCGGAGGGGCGCTTTCGCGCGTGCCGCACCTGAACTTTTTTCCTTGACATTCTGCAGATGGTGCACGTTTTCCACCCTCACCGCCTCTGAGGCACGTTTTTACTTCACTCACCCCTTAAAATAGGTAGAGTATGCACACCTATCGATACCCATTCGCACAGGAGGCCTGAATGAGCATCGCATCTCAGCCTCTTCCCGGCGTAGCCGCCGTTGAAGAGCACAACGACGTGGACCACTCTTCCGTATCTCTCGCCGTTTCAACCGTGATTCTAGCTTTGCGTCCCAAGGAAAATGAGACCCATCCGACCCTGTGGCTACCGCTGGTTCGCCGCCTCCGCGAGCCTTATAAGGGCCAGTGGGCGTTACCCGGTGGCCCTCTCAAGCCGACTCTCTCCCTGGAGGAGGCGGCTGGCTTTACCCTGAAGCGCGCCACCAATCTGGAGCCCGGCTACCTGGAGCAGCTCTACGCATTTGGTGACGTTCTGCGCGCCCCTGAGGCACGCACGGCCCGTCTGAACGGCGCCCCGGTTCCTTCCCCCACTGCCGATCACGAGCGTGTGGTGTCTGTGGTGTACTGGGCATCGATTCCCGCCACTGAGGTGGCGAACACTCGCGTGCATGAGAACATTCAGTGGTTCCCGGTAGACGAGTTGCCCGAGCTGGCCTTCGATCACAACGAAATTATTGAGTACGCGCTCTACCGCCTGCAGAATAAGGTTGAGTATTCGCGTATTGCGCACTCCTTCCTGGGCGAGGAGTTCACCCTGGCACAGTTGCGTGAGGTGTACGAGGCGATTCTGGGCCGCACCCTGGATCCGGCGAACTTCCGCCGCCAGATTGCGGCGTCAAAGTCGATTATTGACACCGGCCGTCGTGTGGAGGGCACCCGTCACCGCCCGCCGCGCCTGTACCGTTACAACGATGCGCAGGCGTACGCGGATGCGGGCCCGCTGGGCATGTACCGCGAGCGCCACGAGGCGTAAGAACGTTTCGCGCGGCTCACGCGCGGTTTACGCGCAAATTTTAGACTCTCGAAGAGGGGTGGCGCCGGGTGGTGCCGCCCTTCTTTGTGCGCCTTCTTGAATTGCATCTTCCCTTGTCAAGCGGTTCTGCGGGAGGATGCTTGACCCGCCGCCCGCACGTTCCCTACACTGGAGTCCTCAGCTCCCTTTTACTGCCACCTCGTTGCAGAGGTAGCCTGCGGAGCTGAATGCATTGTTTGACCGAAGCCACCCAAGGTGTGACCGGGGTGTTCTTCGGAATCTAGGAGGCATCAAAGAAATGACCCACCGAGCATAAGCCCGGACCCACAGAATTTTCGCGCGCTCACGCAGCTATTTGCGCAGGCATATTTTCCTGCGCATTTCCATTTCTCTGCGTATTTCCATCAACGCGCACGCACCCGGGCACAGGTACATCCACCGTTATGCTCGGGTTTTTTCATGCCCTTTGAAGGCGACTTTCTTCCCATACTCTCCGCAGAGCTATTGCGCCGGCGATTGAGGGAGCCCGAGCACCTACTCGAAGGAATTCGGCTCATGTCACGCCACATTACACTTGACCATATTTCGTATGCGCACCCGAGCGAACCCACACTCTTCAGCGACCTGTCGGCGGTGTTTTCGGCACCTCTGACCGGCCTTATTGGCGATAACGGTTGCGGTAAAACCACCCTCATGAGGTTGATTTTAGGTGAATTGGCCCCGGACTCCGGGTCTGTAGTGGCGCCGGAGCGCATGGCGCACCTGCCGCAGGATTTGGGGCTGGGGCGGGGCCAAACTCTCGCCGAGCTCTGCGGAATCGCCAAGATTCTGCAGGCATTGCAGGCGGTGGAATCCGGCGAGTACTCCCCCAAACTCTACGAGACCATCGGAGATAACTGGGATGTTGAGGAGCGCATCCTCACCACCCTGGCCGCCTACGGGTTCACCCCGGCAACTCAAGTGGACCGCGATAGTCCAGAGGCCATCCGAGCACTCTTCGCCCGCGATATGCGCAGCTTCTCGGGCGGCGAGGCGGTCATCGCCGCGCTTGCCTCGCTCATGGTTTCCGATCCCGAGTTCATTCTGTTGGATGAACCAACCAACAATCTGGACTCTGCGGCGAAGGCTCAGTTTTTCGAAACCCTGGAGGCGTTCCCCTGCCCGGCGCTCATTATTAGCCACGACCGCGACCTGCTGGAGCGCATGCACGTGATTGCGGAGCTTCACGCCGACCGGCAAGGGGTGTCCCACCTGCGTCTCTTCGAGGGTAATTACAGTGCGTACCGGCAGGCGCTGGAGACCGAGCAGCAGGCGGCTCAGCGTCGCGTGAGCGAGGCAAAAAACCGGGTGCGTTCGGCGCATCGCGAGTGGGTGCAGGCACAGGAGATTATCTCGAGGAACATGGCGCACGTGTGGAAGGACGACCAGCCGGATACGATTCTAGACCTGGCAAAGGATGCCTCACGTCAGGCGGCGGCGAAGCTTCGCGGGCTGCGCATCGGCAAGCAGGAGCAAGCCCGGGAGGCATACCAAAGCGCTCAGGATGAGGTCCGCGTTCAGGAGAAAATTTACGTCGAGCTCAGCCAGCGGCCACTGCCGGCGGGGCGCAAGGTGCTGGAGCTTCGCAGGGTTGGCTCTCGCCCTATTGATTCTCGCGGGACTAACCCTCAGCAGGTTTCACGTGAAACATTTACGGTTTGGCAACCTACTGAGGTTGATTCTCTGCATTTTTCGCCCACCGGGGTTGATAGCGAGAACCAGCAGGGAACCCCGGCGGAGCACCCCGAACACCTGATTCTTAGCGGCCCCGAGCACCTGCGCATCACCGGTGCGAACGGTAGTGGCAAGACCACCCTCCTCGAAGCCATCGCCCACGCAAAAGACCCGGAGTACCACTCCCCCGTGCAGCCTGCCTACCGCGTGGATTACTGCATCGAGGAGGCGTACATTCCGCAACGCATTAGCTTGGACCCGAAACTCACCCTCCTACAGTGCGTGCAGCAGTCGAACCCCGGAGTGAGTGAACAGCACCTGCGCGACCAGCTGGCGCGCCTGCTTTTCCGCCGCGAGAGCGTGCACCACAAGACCGGCGAGCTCTCCGGTGGTGAGCGGTTCCGCGCAGCAGTGGCGCAGGTACTTCTGGCGGATCCGGTGCCACAGCTACTCATGCTGGATGAACCAACGAATAACCTCGATATTTCCTCGGTGGATTGGCTGGTGCAGGCGCTCGAAGCCTATACCGGTGCGCTCATCGTGGTGAGCCACGATGAGGACTTCTGCCGCCGCATCCGCATTGACCGCACGCTGGCACTCTAGGGTTCCGCTGTATATCTAAGACAGGAAATAAGTATCCAGAGTGCTATCTAGGACAAAGTTACGTGGCAATCGTGCATGTACTCCTGTGTGAACTTTACATTTTGAGTGACAAGATCCGCTGGAGAGTTACATTTTGTCACTCAAAACCTCCACATTTGTAAGTTTCACATTCCAGTTGTTACATCAGCACGCTTAAAACTACGGGCGCATCCCGATTAAGCCGTTAAAGAGACGGGTGCCCAGCACCTCCACTTCAGGAGGTGCCGGGCACCCTCCATAGCAACAGCCAACATACATTCGCCCAACTTTGCAGACCGCCTCCTATTGACATGACAAATCATCGCCAATAGTGACATCTTTGTCACAAAAATCGCCCTCATTTGTAACTAATATTCCGCATTGAAATCCAAAATGTCACTCCAGGAATTACAATATGCACATGTACACGCCTGAAGAACTAACACAAACGCTCAATGAGCTACGACTTCTAGGCAGGGACAGCCTGACTGTGGAAGTTAAGTCAGCCCACTTGGGTTACCCCTCCTCCATTGCCGAAACTATCTGCAGCTTTGCTAATCGTCCAGACGGAGGCGCGATTATATGCGGCGTGGATGAATCCCAAGATTTCGCTCCAGTAGGTGTCTATGACGTCGAAGACTTACGAGCAAAAATTATTGATGCTGCACAGAATCTCAAACCAAAAATTGCAGTAGAAACCAGTGACATGGTCCTGGATGACCATCGGCTACTTATTGTGTCTGTTCCAGGGTTGCCGGTTCAGGAACGCCCCTGTTTCAAAGGTAATATAGCCTACCAACGGCTTGGGGATGGTGACTATCCGATGGATAGTTACGCACTAAGTCTGATGTACGCCCAACGTCATAAACCACACAATGACCTACAAAGCATTCCTAATACGTCCATTGATGATTTAGACAAGTCCTACACCCAGGGCTTCCTGCACCAGGTACGTCTCTCCTCAGCCCGTTTACACCAAAGCTCTGACCAAGAAATTTTGTATAAACGCAATGTACTAGCGGCAGATAATCATTTAACCTTGGCTGGGTTGTGCGCTCTGGGTGACTACCCTCAGCAGTTTTATTCCGGGGCGAGCGTTATTGGCATAGTATCTACAAGCGGAACAACCCGCAATGATGACCGTTTTCGAAGCGAAGGCCCTATTCCCGCCATGCTTGAAGATACCCTTGCATGGCTTATGCGCAACATTAAGAACCGCACCGTAACAGTTCCCAATGGCGCTGGGCTCATCGATCAGCCAGAAATCCCCCTGGTAGCTCTCCGTGAATTTGTGGCCAACGCACTCGTCCACCGTAGTTACGAACAAGATGCTTCAGGGAAATTTATACAGATCTTTATCAAACGCGGGCGTATTGAAATCATCAGCCCCGGCGGTTTTTGGGGTATCCTGCCGAGTCAGGTAGGCCTCGTGCATCGCCCCGCGGCTGTAAACGAGGCGCTCTATGCTATCTGCCAGAATGTTCGTCTCAGTGACGGTCATCGACTTATCGAGGGCGAAGGCGGCGGTATCCTCGCTGCGCAACAGGCCCTGGTTGATGCTGGATTGCGTAAGGCGCATATTATCGACGAGGGTATACAGGTGCGTGTCATCATCTACCGCTCTGCCGATGACACGCAGCCTACGAGCACAATGGGGGTATCCTCTGCTCCTCAGCATGCTGAGATACCAGAAAATTTGTCCCCCACGGAATCCCAGGTATACGCTGCTTTGACCCGCGGACCAGCTACAGTCGCCGACATTGTGGAAAGCACCCAGTTGACTGCACGGCAGGTGCGGTACGCGATGCCCAAGCTAATCCAACGAGGTTTAGTAGAGCAAAAAGCGCGTTCGGGACGCCGCGGCTCGGTATACCACACGGTAGCCATCTAGAGTCTCACGTTCTCTAACGCGCCACGTGGTTCAGGGCTTAACGAACGGGTGCCCAGCACCTCCACTTCAGGAGGCGCCGGGCACCCGTTTCAGTAATCTCACCGCGGCTACGTCACCGCGCTGGCGAAAACTCTAGATTAGAGGACCAGGCCCTTGGTCTGGGACACTGCGCGCTCGAAGCGAGCCTGAACGTCAGCCCAGTTCACAATGTTCCAGAATGCCTTGACGTAGTCGCCCTTGACGTTCTGGTAGTCCAGGTAGAATGCGTGCTCCCACATGTCCAGCTGCAGAACGGGAATCAGTGCAACGGAGATGTTGCCCTGCTGATCGTAGAGCTGCTCAATGATGAGGCGCTTGCCGACGGTGTCCCATGCGAGGATTGCCCAGCCGGAGCCCTGAATGCTCAGTGCAACGCTGGTGAAGTGCTCGCGGAACTTATCGAAGGAACCGAAGAACTCGTCGATTGCTGCTGCCAGCTCGCCGGTCGGCTTGTCGCCGCCCTCGGGGGACAGGTTGTTCCAGAAGATGGAGTGGTTGGTGTGGCCACCCAGGTTGAATGCCAGGTCCTTGGAGAGCTTGGAGACGTTGCCGTATGCACCGTTCTCGCGCGCCTCTTCCAGCTGCTCGAGAGCTGCGTTAGCGCCTGCAACGTATGCTGCGTGGTGCTTGTCGTGGTGCAGCTCCATGATCTTTGCGGAGATGTGGGGCTCGAGCGCCGCGTAGTCGTAGGGGAGCTCGGGGAGGGTGTACTTTTCAGCCATGGTGTATGCCTTTCATTAGGATTCATGGGCTACTTAACAGGTTACCAGCGTCGCCTTTGCTTTACTTGTAACGATTTTTTGCCGTACCGTCGCCTGATACGCCTCTCCCCCGCCTGTGGATTTCTGTACGCAGGGTTTTCCACCCTACTGTGGAAAACTTGGCCTCCGCGGGTGGTGAAAGGTACTAACACGACCTTTTGCCGCGAAATACCGGGGTATGCATCCTTGTGAATAACAGGGATGTAAGTTCTCCACACTGTGGAAAACTTCTGTGGATAACCTTCTTTTAAGGGGATAGGCAGGGGATTACATTGCACCGAGGCCCCTCGCTCCCAGCCAAAGTATGTGACCTCTCATGACGCCTCTTCACGATTTTTGGGACTGCAGGGTGGAGGCGGTGGATTAAGTGCACAGGGTTATCCACAGCTGTGGAGAAAATCTGTATCCGCGGATTTAAAGGCGAGAAACCTTTCGGTTTAAGAATTTCCCCTCGGTTTTAATGAACATAGAAGCCTGTAATTACAAGAATCTCTCCGCCACACTAAGTTTTTACAGCGCGCCGAAC
This sequence comes from Rothia mucilaginosa, assembly GCF_901875305.1. GTDB lineage: Bacteria > Actinomycetota > Actinomycetes > Actinomycetales > Micrococcaceae > Rothia. The sequence continues at coordinate 32,327 of NZ_CABFLY010000004.1, read as the reverse complement.
CTTCTACATCAGGAGCGAGAATCACACGCGTGTAAGTTCTCCACACTGTGGAAAACCCCTGTGGATAACTCGATTCCCGAAAAGATCGGAGGAGAGAGCGAGAGAAATATCCTCTCGTCACCCGGGGGCCAAATTCCGGACCATAAATCCCCCATCAGGAACCGTCAGGAACCACAATTTCCGCCAACACCAGCCTTGGGGCACGAAAAGAGGGCAAAAGAAAAGAGCATCCGCAGTGGGATGCTCTTGAGTGAGTGATAGAGATACACGATTAAAAAGATACGGTACGGAATGCAGCCCAACCACGAACTGCATCCGCACCGCACATCCGTCGGTAGAAATACGAGTTGCTCGTACACCGACGACAATCACCGATAAATAGAGAGTCGAACCTATCGAAGCGAGCTTCCGGTCTCGCCTCGGAGGCTTCCTTCGACCCCGTTATGTAACTAGTGTACACGGTTTCATAACGTCTGCAAACCCAAAACCGGGATTTTTTTAAAAAATTTGTTATCGTTTCGTTATTTTTCACTTGGGGCAACTTCTTTGCACTCTCCAGAATTTTCACCAACACCCCTAAAACCCTTGATATTCCGCGGAATTCACCGGGTTAGCCGAAGATGATTTTTGAGTCATTCTCGTTTATACTTGCGGTGGAAATCTTTTAGTAAGTGTCCTGTGTCACTATGCAGTTTACTGTTTTTGCACTAGATGCTCGCAAATCGATAACCGTAGCACCCTTTGAAAAATTAGCACTAAAGTGTCAAGCATTACTTGACCGTACCAATTTCAACCTTGAGCGGTTGTCACTTCGCTACAATGGGTGCCAACCACACCGCATTTCTCTCCCCCGGAGAGTTCCTACCCGATAAAAGAGGAACCGATTCCGTGTCCACACCGACCACACCGCAGCACCCAGACGGCACTGCAGACCATGAGCCTCCGCGCTGGCTCTCCGCCGAAGAACGTGAGGGCTGGCTCTTCATCAGCTCCATCATCTTCAACCTCACCCGCCGCCTCGAGAACCAACTACAGAACGAGGCCGGCATCAGCTTCGTCGAATACATGGTGCTCGCAATGCTCTCCGAGTCAGACGATCTCTCCCTGACCATGACCGAGCTAGCCATCACCACAAATACCCTCCCCGCACGCCTCTCCCGCGTGGTGGCCCGCCTCGAAAAGGACGGCTACGTGCGCCGCTCCCTCAGCACGGAAGATCGCCGCGTCAGTATCTGCCACCTCCTACCGGCCGGCCAAAAGAAGGTACAGGAAGTAGCCCCCGGCCACGTCGCGGAGGTACGCCGCCAGATTTTCGACCACCTTACCCACCGACAGGTCAAACAACTTGCAGAGATCGGCGAAGCCGTCCTGGGCAACACCCCCTCAAACGTCATCTCCATCGACGCCTTAAAACGTGGAGAGTACCCCGAAAGCTAAACGCCACCGGCAGCACATTCGAACAAATACACTCTTCACGACAAAACGAGCACGCCCCTACCGAGCCCGACATCAACAGCCGCTCGGAAGGAGGCGTGCACCTCTTTAACGGTGCGCCCGGTTCAAGCCCGCGCCCTTCAGATACGCCAGAACGAATACCCCACAGTACTACTACGGGGCTCCATGCAGGGTCTCCACACAGAGATTCCACGTAATTTTTATAAATTTTTCTCATCATCGAAGATTTAAGAACGCCCCGCAAAAACCGCTGATAGGGCCTCAGTTTCCCCACATGAATCCAGAAATAGCGGCCCGATGCATCCACCCCATACCCGGCTACGCCCCGCTATACCGCGGAACTGCACCATCCCACCCCACCGCGGCTGAGGGTACACCATGCATCCCGCTAAGGCCGGCGGTGACACACCATCAGGTTCACCTCACGGCCGCCGCCGATTAGCCTATTCTGCCTGCAACAACACCAAAACATCCCATACGATAGATGCCAGCAGATTGCACCGCGCCACCCGGCGCCCACAAGCAAATAAGGAGAAACCCAATGTCCAAGTCTTTCTACGACCTGCTGAGCGAGCAGATCGGCCACGAGTTCGCAGCATCCCACCAGTACCTCTCCATGGCCATCTGGCTCGACGCTGAAGACCTGCCCCAGCTGGCCAAGTTCTTCTACCGCCAGTCCCTCGAAGAGCGCGAGCACGCCCTTATGATGGTTCAGTACAAGCTGGACCGCGGCCACAAGGTCGAAATCCCCGCCGTCCCCGCTGTCAAGAACGACTTCGAAAACGTCCAGGAGATCGTCGACATGTCCCTGGCACAGGAGAAGGTCGTCACCGGCCAGATCGAGGCGCTGTTCTCCGCAGCACGCGCTGAGAACTACGCACTGGGCGAGCAGTTCATCCTCTGGTTCCTGAAGGAACAGGTTGAGGAAGTCGCCACCATGGAAACCCTCGTGACCGTTGTGAAGCGCGCAAACGGCAACCTCTTCGATCTCGAAAACTACGTCGCACGCGAGCTGGCAGACGACCACGGCCAGGAGTCCGGCGCACCCGCCATCGCAGGTGCAGGCGCCTAATCCTCCACAACACGGCCCGTAGCTAAGCCGCCACCTCTCATAGCGTTCCGCTGCCTCCCCATAACCGGGTTGAGACGGCGGAACGCTATACGTTTAAAGAAACACCGAAAGAAACCCACCACACCCATAGGTACCCCGAAGCGTCACCACAACACCGTCCGAGAGCTAAGAGAAAGCACCCCGGTACTCGAATACCACCACAGCCACGGGTACACTTAATGCCTTAGATACCACGGAATCCCGCGGCAGAAAGAGGAGAAGAGCATGACCAACACCCCAGCACACCCGGACACCCTCAGCCGCGGCTCATACAGCAACTCGCGCCGCGTCGCAGACATCCTGCGCGCCGAATCCGTCGGCGGTATCATCCTACTCATCGCCACGGTCCTGGCGGTCGTTCTAGCCAACACCCCCGCATCCACCCTCTACTTCGGAGTGCGTGACACCGTGCTCGGCCCCGACATCCCCGGGTTCAAACACCTGCAGATGAGCGGGGGCACATGGGCCGCAGACGGTCTGCTCGTGGTCTTCTTCTTCCTCACCGGCCTGGAGCTCAAGAAGGAGTTCGTGATTGGCGACCTCAAGTCGCCCTCCACCGCGATTGTACCCATCGCGGCGGCCTTCGGCGGCGTCATCACCCCCGCCATCATCTACACGGCCATCAACTTCGGTAGCCCCACCGCGTTGCACGGTTGGGCAATCCCCACCGCCACCGACATCGCCTTCGCCGTGTCCGTACTCGCCGCCGTTGGTACCTTCCTCCCCTCGGCGATGCGCGTCTTCCTGCTGACCCTGGCGGTGGTCGATGACCTCATCGCAATCTTCATCATCGCAATCTTCTACACGAACAACTTCCACGGCGCGTACCTGCTCATCGCGCTGATTCCCATCGCGCTCTTCACGTTCATCGCCCACCGCGGCGAAACTATGCTTCACCTCAAGCCCCTGGCCGCGTGGCTACTGCTGCTACCACTGGGCATCATCACCTGGGCGCTCTTCCTTGAGTCCGGTATTCACGCAACCATCTCCGGCGTGATTCTGGGATTCTGCGTACCCGTCAAGATGACGGCCCGCTCCAAGGCCGCCCGCGCAGAGCACGGCCTAGCCGAGGTACTCGAGCACCGCTTCCGCCCCCTCTCCACCGGCATTTGCGTTCCCGTCTTCGCGTTCTTCAGCGCCGGCGTGGACCTTGGTGGCTTCGACGGCCTGCACCGCGCGCTCACCGATTCTGTGGCCGTGGGCATCATGCTCGCACTCGTGCTCGGTAAGACCATCGGTATTTTCGGCACCACTTGGCTCGTCACTCGACTCAAGAACGCCAACCTCGACCCCGACGTCGCCTGGATCGATGTGGTCGGCCTGGCCACCACCGGAGGTATCGGCTTCACCGTGTCCCTACTGGTCGCCGAACTGTCCTTCCCGCACGGTTCCCCGCACACCGAAGACGCCAAGATTGCGATTCTCTTCGGCTCCATCCTCGCAGCCATCATCGGATCCCTGATTCTCTCACGCCGCAATAAGCACTACCGCGCCCTGGCCGAGAAGGAAAGCGTCGACGCCGACGACAACGGTATTCCCGACGTCTTCGAGGGCACATACCGCGAGCCGAAGACCGAGCCGAAGGCTTAAACACTCACCCACTACACCCCGATTCCCAGCTGAAGATAACCATGTCTCACCGCATCGAAACCACCGAAAACCGCACTCTCCACAGAGACCGCCACACGGCGGACAGCCCCGCGGAACGTGCGGAATACGTAGCGGAGGGAGGCGGACACCACCGCGCAGGAGGCCTCAGGAGGCAGAAGCTCGCCGCCCCTTCCCGGTATGCGGAAATTTCGGCACGCTGGGTGATCGGGGTGTACTCGTTTGCCGCGATTCTCACCTCGTTCGCGTGGATTCTCTCGCCGTTACGCCACGGCCGCGGGTTTACCTGGTGGGAGGTCATAGCTGACCTGCTCAACATCCCGTCTACGCACACTCTGCCCAGCGCCATCACCCTGATCGTGGTGGTTTCCGGGCTTATCGCTCGTAAGCGTGCCGCTCTCTACGTTGTCGTTGCTTTCCAGATTTTCGGTGCGTTCCTGGCCTCGCACGGTGCTTTCACGTTCCTTTTCCCCGCCGGTATCATGCCCAAGGACCGGCTCTTCTCATCGAGTATCGATACGCTCTCGATTCTGTGCGCGATCCTGCTGGTCCCGTTCCTTGTGACGATTCGCTCGGCGTTCCCCGCGCGTGTGGGACGCCTCTCCTGGGCCGGGGCTTTGGCGACCGCGGTAGGCGGTATCGCACTGACGACTCTCGCTCTGTGGTATCTCTGCCAGGTGGGCTGGTGGCCTGAGTTGCGCCACGTCTCCGCATGGGAATTGCTACTGCACGGGCTGGGTATCGAGCGTATGCATCCGGGCTTGTGGTCCGCCGATGTCGTGGGCTTTATCGCTTCTGTTGGCGATGGTCTCTTCCTTGTGCTGGCCCTCTACCAGTTGGCCCGCGGGTACCGCGCCCCCGACGAATGGGACGGCGAGAAAGAATTGCAGATTCGCGCCCTATTGCAGCACTACGGCACGAACGATTCCCTCTCCTACTTCGCGACTCGCCGCGACAAGCAGGTGATTTTCTCTTCCGATCGCAGGGCGGCTATCACTTACCGCTCGGTGGGTTCTGTGTGCCTGGCTTCCAGCGACCCTGTGGGTGATCCGCGCGCTTGGCAGGACGTCATCGAACGTTGGATGCTGCAGGCCCGTAGCTACGGTTGGGTTCCGGCGGCTCTGAGCGTCAGTGAGGCTGGGGCTCGTGCTTATAGTCGCGCGGGGCTGAGCGTGTTTCAGATGGGTGAGGAGGCGGTGCTCGAGACCGACCGATTCACTCTCAATGACACCTCGATGCTCGCGGTGCGTCAGGCCGTTCAGCGCGTGCGTCGTGGCGGGTACGGCGTGCAGATTCGCCGCTACTCGGAGCTCAACGAGGATCAGAAGCAGCAGGTTCAGCACAATATTGAGGCGTGGCGGCACGGTCGTGTGGAGCGCGGCTTCTCTATGGCCCTGAACCGCGTTAATGATCCGGCGGATCAGTCCACGGTTCTGGTGTCGGCTCACGATGGTGAGGGCCGTATGGTTGCCCTGCTGTCTTTCGTGCCTTGGGGTCCTACCGGGCTCTCTTTGGATGTCATGCGCCGCTCCCCCGAAGCTCCCAACGGGGTGGTGGAGTTTATGGTGGCCTCTCTCATGGAGCAGGCCGCTTCGCTTGGTGCGCGCAGGGTGTCCCTGAATTTCGCGATGTTCGGTCAGGTGTTTGCTGCGGCCGACCGGGTGGGTGCCTCGGCGTGGAATCGTTTTGCTTCCCGGTCTTTGGGTGTGTTGGATCGTTTCTTGCAGTTGCGTCGCCTGTACCGCTTCAATTTGAAGTTTTCTCCGCGTTGGGTGCCTCGGTTTTTGGCGTGTGAGCCGACGCTGGCGCTGGTGAACGTGGCGGTTGCGGCGGGCGTGGCGGAGGGCTTCCTGCCGGACTTGTCTGCTCGACGTTCGCGGGAGGAGCATCGCACGCTGAGCGAGGGCGAGCTGGTTCTTTTGCGCGAGATGCAGCAGGTGCGCGTTGAGGAGCATCCACAGGTGCCGCGGAGCCAGCAGACGCAGCATCGTTTGCGCCATCTGCAGGAGCTACGCGATGCTGGCATGAATCCGTATCCTATCGAGGGTGAGGATGTTGCTGAAACTCGCGGTTGGGGTGGCTCTGCCATAGTGCTCAGCGTGCCTGAGGCCCTCGATATATTCTCTCACCAAAATATTCCAGGAAAAGAATATATAGTTTCAGGCCGTGTCCGCGCTTTACGCGACCATGGCGGAGTTCTCTTTGTCGTGCTTTTCGAGGCAGGTCAAACCCTGCAGGTCATCCTAGAACGCAAGCTCGTTGGCGAGAAGCTCTTGAACCTTGCCTCCCGAGCCCTCGATACCGGTGACCTCATCGAGGTCATCGGCACCTACGGCACGAGCCGCACGGGCACCCTCTCACTCATCGCCTCCGGGTGGCGCATGGCCGCTAAGAGCCTGCATCCCATCCCCTTCGACTCCTTCACCGACCCCGAGGCCCGCCTGCGCCGACGCTCGACCGACCTGATTGTGAATCCTGACCAGATGCGCAACCTGCGCCTACGCACGGCGGTTATCAAGGCCTTGCGCACACGCCTGGATACTGAAGGCTTCCTCGAGGTTGAGACTCCCATCCTGCACACAGTGCATGGCGGGGCGAGCGCACGCCCCTTCCGCACCTATATCAATGCCTACGGCGAGGACCTGACGCTACGTATCGCCCCTGAGCTGTATCTCAAGCGTCTGGTGGTTGGTGGTAGCGGCCCGGTGTACGAGCTGGGCCGGGATTTCCGCAACGAGGGTGCGGATGCAACTCACAACCCGGAGTTCACGGTGTTGGAGGCGTACCGCCCCCATGCCGATTACGTGCAGATGCGTCAGCTGACCGAGCGGCTTATCAAGGATGCCGCGCGGGCTGCGTTCGGTACGGTTCAGTTGCCGCTGGGCCCCAAGTCTTCGTCGGAGCGTGTGCTGACGGATGTTTCGGGTCCCTGGCGTGTGATTTCGGTGTGTGATGCTCTGTCAGAGGCGTTGGGCCGCCGCGTCGACCTGCAGACGGATTTTGAGGAGCTTCTGGCTCTTGCGCAGCGTCACGGGGTGCGCGTCCACGAGGGTATGGGGCCGGGCGCCATCATTGAGGAGCTGTACGGCGAGCTGGTGGAGGCTGTCACCGTGGAGCCGACGTTCTACACGGATTTCCCGGCGGAAACGAGCCCGCTTGCGGCTCCGCATCGTAGTGTGCCGGGTCTGGCGGAGCGCTGGGATTTGGTTATTAATGGCATGGAGATGGGGTGTGCCTATTCGGAGCTGACGGATGCCCTCGTGCAGCGTGAGCGTCTGACGGAACAGTCTCTGAAGGCTGCTGCGGGTGATCCGGAGGCGATGGAGGTGGATGAGGACTTCCTGTATGCCTTGGAGACGGGTATGCCCCCGACTGGTGGTCTGGGCCTGGGGGTGGATCGTCTTGTGATGCTGATAGCTCAGACGCAGATTCGCGGTGTGCTTTCGTTCCCGTTCGTGAAACCGCGGCGTTCGTGAAGTCCCAACGAGGCTAGGGCGCAGTACTGCGTTCCCGCCCCGGTGTGGCCTCTTTGTGGCCCGCCGGGGTGTGAATGTTTAACCCGGCCCTATATTAAGTATTCGTTACATTTTGAGCACTGCCCCGCTTTTAAGTTGCCGAATGAAGCCTGTCACCCCCACAATGAGATGACTAATCATGCGGGTGTGAATCCCGCATCGCGGATTTAATGCCGCATCACCAGCAGAGAAGCCCCTCGTAACCCGCCCTTCGGTGTGAACGTGCGGGCTTTCACGCTTTCTAGATTGGAGTGCCGAGTGGATTTTCTTCTGAATATCATCGGGGACATTAATACGCAGACTGCAGAGCTAACTTCCTTCGTGGATGCTGTGCAGAACTGGATGTGGAGTAATTTCCTCTACTACGCCCTGATTGCGGCGGGTCTGTACATCACGATTCGTACCCGCGGTGTGCAGTGGCGCTCCATCAAGGAAATGGTGCGCGTGCTGGGTGACCCGGTGGCTCGTGAGGCTGACGGTAAGAAGAGCATTTCTTCGTTCCGCGCGTTTACGGTCTCTGCTGCCTCTCGTGTGGGTACCGGTACTGTTGCGGGTGTGGCCTTGGCTATTGCTATGGGTGGCCCGGGTGCTGTGTTCTGGATGTGGGTTATTGCGGCTGTTGGTGCGGCTTCTGCTTTTGCGGAGTCTCTGCTGGGTCAGCTGTATAAGGAGCGCGGTAAGGATTCCTATATTGGTGGTCCCGCGTATTACATGAAGCGTGGTCTGAACGCTCGCTGGATGGGTTATATCTTCGTGGCGTTCATTGTGATTACCTATGCGTTTGTGTTTGTGGCGGTGCAGACGAACGCTGTGGTGGATGCTACTTCGAACTCCTTGGGTATTAATGTGTCGGGTACGAACTCTATGGGCTTCCGCATGGTTGTGGGTGTCATCATGGTGTTGCTGACTGCGGCTATTATTTTCGGTGGTATTCGCGCGATTTCTTCGGTGACTGAGTGGCTGGTTCCGATTATGGCGGTGCTGTATCTGTTGCTGGGTCTTCTAGTGGTTCTACTGAACATTACCGAGGTTCCGAACATGCTGTTGATGATTTTCCAGGGTGCGTTCGGTATTAAGGAGTTTGTGACCGGCGGTACTATGGGTGCCGTGATTTGGGGTATGAAGCGTGGTCTGCTGACGAATGAGGCCGGTATGGGTACCGCTCCGAACGCTGGTGCTACCGCGACGATTTCCCACCCGGCGAAGCAGGGTTATGTGCAGACTCTGGGTGTGTATTTTGACACGATGATGGCGTGTACGGTGACTGCGTTTATTGTGTTGCTGTCGAACCCGACCTATGGCGATAAGTCGCATGGTGCTTCGCTGACTCAGTCGGCGCTGGCTATGCAGCTCGGTGACTGGGCGGTGCACTTCCTGACTATCGCGATTTTCTTGTTTGCGTTCTCGACCGTGATTGGTAACTACTACTACGGCGAGTCGAATATGCGTTTTGTGACTGAGAACAAGGCAATTTTGACGATTTTCCGAGTGCTGGTTTTGGTGTTTGTGTTCTTCGGTGCGATTTCTTCGCTGGATTTGGTGTGGACGACCGCGGATATGCTGAATGCCGGCATGGTTGTGGTGAACCTGACGGCGGTGCTGTTAATGACTCCGAAGGTGGTTGCGGTGCTGAAGAATTACGAGGCGCAGCGTAAGGCTGGTTTGGAGCCGATTTTCAGGGCTTCGGATCTTCCGGAGATTAAGAATCTTGCGGCGTGGGACGGCACGGATGTGGTGACGACTCGTGAGTTCTGGGCTGAGTATGATGCGAAGACGGCTGAGCGTCGCAAGTTGAAGGCTGCTAAAAAGGCTGGCCGCTAGGCTCGTTGGGGTGGTTCACCGGATGTGAGCCGCTGATTGTGAGTTTGTGTGAGGGCTCGTCCCCGTTGAGCGCGGGGGCGGGCCCTTATTCCGTCCTTGTGGGATGGGATGGTGCGATTCGGTGAGTGGGTGTCGGGTGCACCGGTATTCTGGTGGGGTGTGCCGCGCGCAGGCGGGGTACTTTTGAGGCGTTGTGAGGAGAAGTGATGGACTGGAAGCCCGTTGTGGATGTTGTGGTGACCGCGGTTTTCCTGCTGGGTATTGGTTTGGCCCTGTGGGGTCTGTTGACGGTGCATCGTAGCCCGTATTTTTCTGAGGTGCAGAAGCTTAAGTGGCTTCTGTTGGTGTTGTTTCTGCCGTATCTTGGCCCTCTATTGTGGATTCTGCGGGTTCGTACGGAGCGTGCGGAGGCGGCACACCGAGAACTGGAGGCGGCCAAGCGGGCCGAGTAGTGTGATGTTTGGGCTGATGGGGTCTTTCACACCCCGTTAGCGGACCATCCAGCTAATATAGTAACAAAGGTCACAGTGTTTCGATTGGACAGTGCATCACACACCCCGTATAGTTGTATGTGTTGCCTGCGGTAATACGCCGTAAGACACTTGCGCGAGTGGCGGAATAGGCAGACGCGCACGGTTCAGGTCCGTGTGCCCGTGAGGGCGTGGGGGTTCAACTCCCCCCTCGCGCACCAGTGATCCCCGGTTCGAGAGAACCGGGGATTTTTTCATGCGCTAACGGCCCAATCCCCAGATGAGACGAGGGATTCCGGGCTGATTCACCCGTGCATCCCCTAAAATGGAACCGGGTGAGTTCACGCACAGAACACACAGCTAACGCACAGACACGCTCGTTAAACTGAGCCTTTTGGAGGGCATGCCGCGAGCGCAGTCGCTACTCGGATTGGTCGTTGAGAAGGAGGCGGCATGAAGTTTTTCGATAAGCTGGGAAAACTGGAACAGGGCATCGGCCGCACCGTTGGCTTTTCTAAGGGCTTCGGCACCTTTGAGAAGGCGGATGTCGCCAACCGCGTCCGCATCATGATGGACGACGAATCGTACGTGGACGGCGGCGGCCGCACCATGGCCCCGAATATTTACACGCTCCGTTTTGCGCCGGTCGATTTTCCGCGCGTGCGCGAGTGGGGTAACCCGTTTGCCGTGGAACTGTGCGATTTGGCCATCTCCCACGCGCGCGCCCAGGGGTACACCCTCATCGGTGCGGTGCGCGTGACCTTCAACGTTCTTGATTCTCTGGCCGAGGGTGAATTTGAGGTGGTGGCCACCTTCGAGCCGTTCTCGGTTCCGGATGCGCCCGTCTCCCCCACTCTGCGTGGCGCCGCGAACTATACGCCGGTGCGCCCGCCTCGGGAGTCTTCGTTGCCCACGCGCATTACGAAGCCGGCCGTTCAGCCTCAGCCCGTCCAGCCGGCTCAGCTGCAGCAGCCGGTGGCGCCGCAGAACTCTCGTCTCTCGCGCATCCCGCATAGCGGTCAGGGTGGGTATGCTCGGCAGGGCGCTCACGGCGCCCCGGCGTCCCCCGCTGCTCCTGCAGCGGCAGCTCCCCGTCTTTTCCTGGAGATTAACGGGCGCATGTACCCGATTAACCGTCTGCCCTTCACGTTGGGTCGTGGTTCGGAGTCTGATTTGCGCTTGGATGATAAGGGCGTTTCCCGTCGTCACGTGAAGCTGTCGGCGCATGACGGCGCCATCATCGCCACCGATTTGGGATCTACGAACGGAACCCTGGTTAACGGTGCTCCGCTTCGTTCTCCTGTGGTGCTGACCAACGGTTCGCTCCTTCGTATGGGTAATACCCGCATCATCTTCCATAGTTCTACCGGAGGTGCCCGTTAATGGCGTCCGAACTAACCGTCACTATTCTTCGCTACGCGTTCTTGGCACTCATCTGGTTCTTCGTGTTCCTGGTGGTTTCCGCAGCACGTCGCGATTTGGGTCTGGGTAAGAACTACCGTGCCGTGCCGGTGGAGGCTTCTGCCGAGGCCACCCACATCACACCCCCGCCCTCGCGCCCCTCGCAGCTGATTATTACCGAGGGTGCACAGGCTGGCGCCATGATGCAGTTGGGTAATCACCCCATCACGATTGGTCGCGCCAACGATATTGAGGTGTCTCTGCAGGATGATTACGCTTCGGGTCGTCATGCCCGCTTGTTCCCGCAGGGGTCCCGCTGGTTCCTGGAGGATTTGAATTCGACTAACGGCACGTACGTTAACGGTGAGCGTCTGACGCGTGCTACCCCGATTGAGCCCGGTGATGAATTCCGTGTGGGCGGCACCACCATGCAGCTGAGGGGGTAGCCGGTGAAGATTGCTTTCCGTCTTGAGGCGCGCTCCGATACGGGTCTCAAACGCTCCAAAAATGACGATTCCGGTTACGGTGGCCGCTACCTTGCGGTTGTCGCCGATGGCATGGGTGGTCACGTGGGTGGTGATGTCGCCTCCGCAACCACGGTGCTGAACCTGACCCCGCTGGACCACCCCGACTTTGAGAATGGTACCGGCGGCGTTTACCTAGCTGATGAGATTCAGAGTGCCAATCTGATTATTAACGAGCTGGCTGCTAACGATCCGCAGCTAGCGGGGATGGGCACCACCTGCACCGCATTGCTGATTGACGGCGACTGCATCGAGTTCGCCCATATCGGCGATTCGCGTGCGTACCGCCTGCGCCCGGGTGCCGACGGTAAGTTTGAGCAGATTTCAACCGACCACACCTTCGTGCAGCGTCTGCTGAACGAGGGCCGTATTACCCCGGAGGAGGCCGAGCATCACCCGCATAAGAACGTGATTATGCGCGTTCTCGGTGATGTCGACGCTTCCCCTGAGCTGGAGCTCAAGACCCTGGACGCCGTCGTGGGCGAGCGCTGGGTGCTGTCCTCGGACGGCCTGGATGCGGTGGTGTCCGTGCCCGAGATTGAGCAGGTGATGCGTTCGCATGACGACCTTGCGGAAATGGCCGACACGCTCATCTCCATGACTCTGCAGCGTGGCGCGCCCGATAACGTGACCGTTGTGGCCCTGCAGGTCATCGACCGCGAAGAACTGCCGGTGGATGAGCCGGTGGGTTCCTCCGCGCTACCGGATTCCGCTTTGCCCGACTCGATTGAGGCGCAGCAGGAAGTCAGCGTGAACACGCAGAAGCTCCCTGAGGTTGCCGCAACTGCTGAGGCTGCGGAGGCGACCCTCGCCGCACTGGAGCAAGAATCTGCCGACCAGAATGTGCGTCGTTTTCGCCGTGCCCGCGACTTCGCTGGAACCCTGTTGCACAGCGGTTCCGATGCGGTGCGCCACCACATTGGAACCTACGACAACGCTGTGGATGCGGCTCTCACCAATGCCGCGATTCTGCGCGGCGAACTGGGTTCACGTCCGCATCAGTTGGTTGGTGCCGCCGCGGTGGCGACTGAGACCGGTATGATTCCGGCGGTGACTTCCCGTACTTTGGAGCACCGTGCCACGGTGGCTCAGCGCATGCCGTTGACGGTGGATGACGCTCCCCTGCCTGCTGAGCTGGAGGAGCTCATCGCGAAGGAACCGGCTGAGCGTTCCCCTCGCCGTTCTTGGTCGGTGCGTCTCTTCATCTTCCTGCTGGTGGCTGCTCTGCTGACCCTGGCGGCGTGGACTGGTTTGCGTTATGTGGAACATAGCTACTATGTGGGTGAAAGTGACGACACGGTGGCGGTGTACAACGGTATTCCGCAGGCTCTGGGCCCGATTCGCCTCTCGCATGTGGTGGAGAATACCGATATTCCGACCTCGCAGCTCTCCGACCATACCCGCACTCTGTTGCGTCATTCGATTACCGCGAAGGACCTGGATGAGGCGCACCAGATTGTGTCGCGTCTGAAGACCCAGGCTGAGCAGGGCCGCATGAAGGCTGAGCAGGTGGCGTCCGCTTCCGCTTCGCCGACTCCTAGCCCGACGGCAACCGCATCGCTCACTCCCGAGCCTGTTGAGTCGCAGGGTGAGACCCCGACCGAATCCCCGAGCCCGGAGGACGGTGAGAACCGTGGCTAAGCTATCGTTCCGCCGAGATTCCGATGCGCCGCGCGCGCGTCGTTTCACGGAGTTGTTGCTACTGGTTGTGGCTGTTGGCATTAGCTCTTTCAGCATGTATCTGATTGACCCGGAGCATGCCCTGGACACGTCGAAGAGCCAGTGGCTGCCCTGCACTATCGTGCTGGGTGCCGGTTCGCTTCTGATTCACCTGGTCCTGCAGTTCCGTGCCCGCTATGCTGACCCGTTCATCCTGCCGCTGGTGGTGGCGTTGAACGGTATTGGCCTGACGATGATTTACCGTCTGGATCCACAGATTGCGGCTCCGGTGGGTGATAGTCAGCTGATGTGGACCGGTGTGTCTATGGTGCTGTGCGCGGTCATCGTGTTCGTGTTGCGCGATCACCGTGTGCTGCGCAAGGTCACGTACACCTCTCTGGTGCTGTCGATGATTCTGCTCATCATGCCGCTGGTTCCCGGTCTGGGCATGGAGTTGAACGGTGCGCGCATTTGGATTCACATCGGTAACCGTACCTTCCAGCCCGGTGAGGTCGCGAAGATTACGCTGGCGATTTTCTTTGCCGGTTACTTGGCGACGCACCGCGACCTGATTCTGGTGGCGGGCCGCCGCATCGGTCCGGTGAATCTGCCGCGACTGCGCGATTTGGCGCCGGTGTTCCTGGCTTGGCTCGTGAGCCTGGGTGTTCTGGTGTTCCAGAAGGATCTGGGTTCAGCCATCATGTTCTTCGGTTTGTTCATGGCGATGCTGTACCTGGCGACGGGCCGCCTGTCGTGGCTGGTGGTGGCCGGTATCGGTATCGCTGTGGGCGGTTACTTCGCGTACAACTATGTTTCGCACGTGCACGCCCGCATTTACGCGTGGGTTCACGCCTTTGACCCGAATATTTACCAGGCTTCGCCGGGCGGTTCGGGTCAGATTCTGCAGGGCGTGTTCGGTCTGGCGTACGGCGGCCTATTTGGTCGCGGCTGGGGTCAGGGCCGAGCGAACCTGGTTCCTTACGCGAATTCCGACATGATTATCTCGTCGCTGGGTGAGGAGCTGGGCCTGATTGGTCTGGGTGCCATCTTGATGATGTTCATGCTGTTGGTTTCACGCGGCTACCGCGCGGCTCTGGGTACCCGCGATGGCTTCGGTAAGTTGCTGGCGGCGGGCCTGTCCACGGTCATGGTGTTGCAGCTCTTCGTAGTAATTGGCGGTGTGACCCGTCTGATTCCGCTGACGGGTCTGACGACTCCGTTCATGTCGGCTGGTGGTTCGTCGCTGGTGGCCAACTGGATTATTGTGGCGCTGTGGCTGTCGATTTCGCATAGTGCCCGCGCCCCGCACCTGGTGGCCGGTTACGACGCACCGCAGGGTATCGACCATATGGATACCAGCTACGAGCCTGAGGGCGCGACGAGCGTCCTGGCCCGTATCACGGCAAAGGATTCTGGAGGTGAGAAGAATGGATAGGGCGATTCGCCGCATGTGGATGTCTGCCGCGTGCGTGTTTGTCCTGCTGATGGGTACCCTCAGCTACATTCAGTTCTTCGATTCGAAGACTCTGATGGCTAACCCGTGGAATAGCCGAGCGCTGTACGATAACTACGGTTCGGCGCGCGGTTCCATCGTGGTGGACGGCACGGAGATTGCATCCTCGGTGAAGTCTAATGATGAGTACAACTATCAGCGCGTGTACAACCACCCGCTCAAGTACGCGGCTCTGACCGGCTACTTCTCCACTATCTACGGTGCGACTGGCCTGGAAGCTGCCATGGATAAGGAGCTTGCCGGCACGAGCGATAGCCAGTTCTACGACCGTGTGGCGCAGCTGTTCAGTGGTTCTTCCGCTCAGGGTGCTAGCGTGGAGTTGACCATCAACTCGAAGCTTCAGGACATCGCCTACAACGCTCTGCAGGGTCGTAAAGGTGCCGTCGTGGCGCTGAATCCGAAGACCGGCGAGATTCTGGCGATGGCTTCTTCCCCTTCCTACGATCCGAACCTGTTGTCTTCTCATTCGGGTTCTTCCGTGATTGCGAATTACCAGGCGCTGACGGCTGATGAGGATCAGCCTCTCTTCAATCGAGCGATTGCGGGTAACACGTACTCGCCGGGTTCGCCCTTCAAGATTATTGATGCGGTGGCGGCGCTGGAGTCCGGCAAGTACAACGCATCTTCGGTCATTGCGAACCCCGCGCAGTTGCCGCTGCCGGGCACGAACATCAGCCTGCCGAACTATACGGGCGGTCAGTGTTCGACCCGCACTCAGGTGACGATTGAGTGGGCTTTGGCTCAGTCCTGTAATACGCCGTTTGCGCAGATTGCGATGGATTTGGGCCAGGAGCGCATCGCGAAGACTGCCGAGAACTTCGGTTACGGTCAGGATTTGAAGATTCCGCTGACCGTGTCGAAGTCCTCGTTCCCTTCGAATCTGACGCAGAGCCAGCTGGCCCAGTCGGCGATTGGTCAGTACGACGTGAAGACCACTCCGCTGCAGGTGGCGATGACTTCTGCAGCGATTGCAAATGGCGGCGTGCAGATGAAGCCGAACCTGATTCGTTCGGTGAAGACCAGCAACCTGAGCACTTTGCAGGAGTTCTCTCCTGAGAAGCTGCGTACGTCCACTAGCCCTGAAATTGCTAACCAGGTGAAGCAGTGGATGGTGAATGCGGTTGATAATGGTATTGCACGTAATGCTGGTGTCTCCGGTGTGAAGGTGGCGGGTAAGACCGGTACCGCGGAGACCACGGCGGGTTTGAATAATTCTTGGTTCACCGGCTTCGCTCCGGCCGATGACCCTCAGATTGCCATCGCAGTGGTGTATGAGGATATTGATGTGGCGACCGGTGCGCAATTGGCGACCGGTACGAGTAAGCAACTTTTTGAGGCGGTGTTGAACAAGTGAGGCCTGCAGCTGATATTACCCTGGGCGGGCGCTACACTCTGACCGAACGTATCGCAATTGGCGGTATGGGTGAGGTGTGGAAGGCTCGCGATAAGGTGCTCGGTCGCATCGTTGCGGTCAAGATTCTGAAGGAAGAGTACACCGGCGACCCCGGGTTTCTGGAGCGTTTCCGTGCGGAGGCGCGCAATACGGCGTTGCTGAACCACCCCGGCGTGGCGAATGTGTTCGACTACGGCGAGGAGGATAACTCCGCTTATCTGGTGATGGAGCTTGTGCCGGGTAGCCCCTTGTCGAGCATCATCGAGCGCGAAGGCACTCTGACGCCGGACCGTGTCCTGAACTTTATCGCGCAGACCGCTCGTGCGTTGGCCGCCGCGCATTCGCAGGGCCTGGTGCACCGCGATGTGAAGCCCGGTAACCTGATTATCACTCCTGACGACCGCGTAAAGGTGACCGATTTCGGTATTGCTCGTCTGGCAAATCAGGTGCCGTTGACGGCGACCGGTCAGGTGATGGGCACCGCCCAGTACTTGGCTCCTGAGCAGGCTACCGGTCAGGCTGCGACCGCGTCATCGGATATGTACTCCTTGGGCATTATTGGTTATGAGTGCATGGTGGGTCGTCGTCCGTTTACGGGTGAGTCACAGATTGCGATTGCGTTGGCTCAGGTGAATGATCCGCCGCCGCCGCTTCCGGAGAGCATCCCGGCCGCGGCGCGCGCGCTAATTATGTGTCTGCTGGCGAAGGACCCTGCGCAGCGGCCTAAGGATGCAACCGCTTTGGCCTCTGCGGTGGATGCGATTCGCCGCCGCGATTTGAAGGCCGCGGTGAAGGCTGTGCCTTCCCTGGCCCAGTTCTTGGCTGAGGAGAATGCCGACGATGCGACCGTAGCTATGGACGCTATGCATGTTGCGGCTGAGCCGATTAGCGCTTCCGCTGCTCCGCGTTTCGGTTCGGGCGGGCGTTTCTCGCCGGAGCCGACAACGGCGCCTATCCCTCGCACGAGCGCGCAGACGGTGCGTACGAGTGCGGAGCGTGCTGCGGCGGCTCGTTCTTCGTCGAAGCGTGGCCCGAATGTGTGGATGTGGATTGCGATGTTGTTGGCAATCCTGCTAATTCTGGGTGGCATTTGGACCGTGTTCTTCACCAATAACGGTGGAGGCGGCGCGTCCCCAGATTCTTCGGCGAGCGCTTCGGTTTCTGCAGCGCCGACGAACACCGGCAAGGTATCGACGGTGGAGACGGGCGAGGCTACGGCCCCGCACTCTTCTAAGAAGAAGGTGACCGTGAATGCGGTGAACTATGAGGGTCGTGAGCTGCAGGATGCGGTCAATGAGCTGAAGAACCTCGGTCTTTCCCCCAAGACGGAGGGTGTGGAGTCTACTCAGCCGGAGAACACGGTGATTTCTGTGTCGCCGACCGGCTCTTTGGATCAGGGTAGTAGCGTCACGGTGCGTTACTCGACCGGTCCGAAGTCGGTGACTCTCCCGTCGAACCTTGAGGGTAAGAACGTGGATGAGGCTTCGAAGGCTGTTGCAGCGCTTGGTGTGAATGTCTCTCTGCACTATGAGAATTCGGATACTGCGGCTCCCGGTACGGTGCTTCGTACTACCCCTTCATCTGGCACTAAGGTGACGGTTGGTAGTAATGTAGACATGTATGTGGCCTCTTCCAATTCGGGTAGGGGATCGAGTGCTAGTACTTCCGCGGCACCGTCTGCGTCGGCTTCTGCTTCGGCGCGTTAGCCCCTACGTTTTGATTTAGTTTTTAGTCTTATTGATCCAGGAGAACTTATGGACCTGTCGGTTCCCGACACGGTTGATAACCGTTACAAGGTACTCGAGGTAATCGGTACCGGTGCGATGGCGACCGTTTACGCTGCCGAGGACACCCGTCTTGGCCGCAAGGTGGCTCTTAAGATTCTGCGTCCGGAGCAGGCCCAGGATGAGACCTTCCGTGCCCGTTTTAAGCGGGAGGCGGAGGCCGTCGCGTCTCTGAATAATCCTGCGATTGTTGCGGTGTATGACACCGGTTCGTTCGATCCTTCCCAGAGCTACGGCGTGGATGAGGCTGCGGGTAAGCCTACGCTCATCCCCTATATTGTGATGGAGTATGTGGAGGGCCACACTCTCCGCACTATCCTGTCGCGCGGCGGTCACCTGCCGGTGCGCGATGCACTGGGTTACGCTGAGCAGCTGTTGGGTGCGCTCCAGTACAGCCATTCGATGGGTATCATTCACCGCGATATTAAGCCGGCAAACATCATGGTGTTGGACCGCACCAGCGAGGATATCACGAAGGGTCAGCCGGGCCAGATTAAGGTCATGGATTTTGGCATTTCTCGTGCGATTGAGGAGGCCGGCGAGGCGCTGACCAAGGCGAACGTGGTGATGGGTAGCGCACGCTACATGTCCCCCGAGCAGGTCAGCGGCAAGGAGGTCGACGCCCGTAGTGACCTGTACTCGGCCGCCTGCGTGATTTACGAGATGATTGCCGGCCGCTCCCCCTTCGACGCCGAGTCGAATGTGGATTTGGCGGCTAAGCATCTCTCCGACACTCCTGAGCCCCCGAGCAAGTTCACCCCGCTCGAGGTTCCGGCGGGCCTGGACGCTGTCATCCTGAAGGGCCTGGCTAAGAACCCGAATGACCGCTACCAGAGCGCTGCTGAGTTCGAGCAGGCCCTGGTCTCCGTGATCCGTCCCGGTGAGGAGACTGTGGCTCAGGACGCCGCTATGACGACTGCGTTCGTGCCGTCGGCAACTACCGCATCCCTAGGCGAGGATTACGCCCCGTACACTACCTCAATTACTGAGGCTTCGGTGGAGGATGGCGGCCTTAATGGCTTCTTCGACTATGAGGAGGCGGAAGAGCCGTACGAGGACGAGGAGTACGCCGAGTATGACGAGGGTTCGCCTCGTAAGCGTGCATGGACGCGCTTCCTGGTGGGTATTCTCATCGCCGCGCTGTTGGCGTTTAGCGTCGGTTCGGTCCTGTACTACCAGAACAAGCTGAATGAGGTTCCGCAGGTGCCGGTGCCGGCCGTCGTGAACGTTTCCCGTGATGATGCCGATAATCAGCTGCGTAACCTGGGCTTCGTGCTTGACTACCGCACGGCTTACTCTGACAGCATCAAGAAGGGCAACGTGATTAGCGTCGAGCCGGGTGTCGGTTCAAAGGTTAATAAGGGTTCGACTGTGACTGTGACCGTTTCGAGCGGTCCGGAGAAGATTAAGTTGCCCGATAACCTGCAGGGTCAGAGCGAGGCTTACGTGCGTAACGCTCTGAAGGACCTTGGTCTGGTGGACGGCCGTGTCTCCACCGTGGAGAGCGCGTCGGTGCCTGCCGGTATGGTGGTTGAGCTGTCTCCTGAGAAGGGTTCGACGGACGACAAGGGCGCTCAGACGGTTGAGGCTGGTAGCACCGTGAACATTGTTCTGTCCTCGGGTAAGGTGAAGGTCCCCTCGCTGGTGGGTCTGACCAAGGATCAGGCGATTGCCGCTCTGACCGCTCAGGATGTTCTGCTGAACACTAACATTGAGACGGTTCAGACGACCGAGCGTCCCGCCGGTACTGTGCTTTCGCAGAGCTCTGCGGCTGGTACCTTGGTGCCGCAGAATAGCACCGTGACGATTCGTGTGGCCGCTACTCCGACCCAGACGACTGCTCCTACTCAGCCGGCTACTTCGACCGGTAACCAGAACACTACCACTGGTAACCAGCAGCGTCAGGCCACTCAGCAGGCTACTCAGCCGGCTACTTCGACCGGTAACCAGAACACTACCACTGGTAACCAGCAGCCTACGGCTTCTGCGAGTGCTTCGGTTAATACCCGAACCATTCAGGGTAACAACGGTGGCAACGCTAACGGCGGTAATGCCGGCCAGCGCTAGATTTAATAGATAGCGTAGGGGGCGGCACCTGCATCTTCGGATGCGGGTGCCGCCCCCTTTGTTGTATCCGCCATTTCTTCGTTGTCCCGTAGACGTAAATCGCCTCCTGGGTTTTCCTTGCTCGGGCATGGACTTGCTCGGGTAAGGACTCTCAGGAGGCGATGTGCGGCGCTCTGTCGGTTTTATGGTGGTGGGGGTTAGGCAATGAGGGGTGAGAGGCTCTTTGCGCGTTCTGCGGCGCCGTGCAGGCCGGTTTCTTCGAGCCAGTTGCCGAGCATCAGGTAGCCACCTTCAGTCAGGGCCGATTCGGGGTGAAACTGTACGCCGTGTATGGGGGCTTCGCGGTGACGCAGACCCATGATGATGCCGTTGTCGGTGGTGGAGGTGGTTTCCAGGACGTCGGGCATGCTCTCGGGTACGACCGCGAGCGAGTGGTAGCGGGTTGCGGTAAAGGGGCAGGGGACGTCCTTGAAGACGGAGACGTTCTCGTGCACCATCTGCGAGGTCTTGCCGTGCATGAGCTCGGGAGCGTGAGTAACGGTGCCACCGAAGGCCTCGGCAATGGCCTGGTGACCCAGGCAGACGCCCAGCAGAGGCTTCTTCGCTTCGGCAGCCCAGCGGATGGTGTCAATGATGACGCCCGCTTCTGCGGGAGCGCCGGGGCCGGGAGAGACGAGCACGCCGTCGTGTTCTTCGGCGAGCTTGATGACTTCGTTGAGGTCGTATTCGTCGTTGCGGATGACGGTGGTCTCGGCGCCGAGCTGCTGCAGGTATCCCACGAGGGTGAAGACGAAGCTATCGTAGTTGTCGATGACAAGGATGCGGGTCATGGTGTTGTCCTAGCGCTAATGGTTGATGGTGACGTTCTGGTTGAAGGGGCCGTACTCGGCGAAGTGCGGGAAGACGTACTCCATGAGCAGGTAGACGACTACGAGCACCAGCACGATGGCGATGATGATGCGAAGCCACAGGGGCCCGGGTAGGTGTCGGAAAATCCATCCGTACATGTTTTTTTCCTTTCCTTAAGATCCGGCCACAGAGGCGGCGATTTCTGCGGGAGCACCGGCGGAGGCGGGACGCCACGATTCGAATCGGGCGTGCACGATGTATCGTTCGGTATCACCGTAGCGTGGGTGGCAGGTGGTGAGGGTCATGAGGCGCTCGGTGGGGGCTACGCCGGGCTGGCCGGGTACAGGTTCGATGACTTCTACCTGGTCGGGCTGCACGATTTCGTGGCTGTAGACGGTGTAGGTGTAGTAGCCATCTTTAGTGCGCACGTAGATGTGGTCGCCTTCGGTGAGCAGGTCGATGTCGTTAAGGACTTTACCGCGGGTTTGGCGGTGGCCGGCGAGGGAGAAGTTGCCGATCTGTCCGGGCATGGCGGTCCCGTCGTAGTGTCCGAGACCGAGGGAGTCGAGCACGTCGGCGCTGGTGCCCTGGGTGGCGGGACGATGATAATCCGCGCCAAATTTGGGGATGTAGACGACTCCGAAGACCTCACCGTGTTCAGGTTCGCTCAGGCCTTGAGGAGGGGTATTGGGGTCCCAGCTGGGTGGGGCTTCGGCAGGATGTGCATCGAACTCTTGCACGAGGGTGCTGACGGCCTGGGATTGAGTGCGGTCAGCGTCGATGTTGGTCCACCACAGCTGCCAGGCAACGAAGAGAAGCAGAATAACGCCCGCAGTGATGAGGAGCTCACCGGTGATCTGGATAATCCATTGCAGCACGGTGCGGGGTCGGCGCGTAGCCTCGTGTGCCTTTCCGTGGCTCATGCTCTCTCTCCTTGAAGTTCGTGGCGTAGCGTTTCTCAGCCGTCATACGCTGTGTTTAACGCTCGGGCGAGGTGAAATCATCCCGCAAGTCTGCAAAGATAGGTGTAAACGTATATTTTCAGGTTACCCATATAACAATAAGCGGAGGAAGTATGTCGTCCAACTCAGCTAAGGCATCATCCAAGAAGAAGTCTCAGAAGTCCGAGAAGTCTGAGGTGGAGGACGCAAGCGAGATTCGTCTGCGCGAGATTGCCCATGAGATGGAGAGCGGTACGCAGCTGAAGGAGCAGACTCCGCTGTGGTACCGAGTCATCATGTTTTCGTTGCTGGCTTTGGGCATCCTGTGGATTATTATTTTCTACATTACGCAGGGTTTGTTCCCGATTCCTGATTTGGGTATGTGGAACGTCAGTATCGGTGTGGGCGCCATGATGGTGAGTATGTTGATGATGACCCGCTGGCGTTAGAGCGTCTTGGGGATGCGGCCGTCTCGTTGGGGGCGGCCGCTTTTTCGTGTCCGCGGGGTACTTGAGGAAGGATATCACCTTATCCATATATACCGATATAGATATATATACTTGTCAGAGTCTTATTATAAAGTTAGTCATTTATTTCAGATTGACCAGTGTCGACTCGTTTAGTACACCAGGTCACCGCGGGCTGCCTCATGGACTCGGCGGGTTACGGTCTCCATGACGGGCGAGTTAATGTTCCACCGCTGCCAGTAGAGGGGGAACTCCACGGGAGTGCTGGAAAGCTCAATGAGTTGCCCCGCAGCAAGCTCTTCGGCACATTGAGCTTCTGGGATGAGTCCCCAGGCGATGCCGGCGCTGACGGCGCGCGCGTAGTCCGGCGAGGAGGGAATGTAGATGGTGGGGCTTTGTACAAAGGTCTCTTCGGCTTCTAGACCTACTTCGTTTTCGATGAGAGCCCGCGCCACGTCCTGCACAAAATCCTTGCGATCATATTCAACGACGGGGGCGTGGTTGAGCTCTTCGCGGCTCACGCGCTTGGGCCAGCCAGGCAGGTATCGCTGCATGAAGTCGGGAGTCGCGACACACCAGTAGCGTGCCACGCCGAGGGTTTCAACGGAGCAGCCGGGGATTTTTTCGGGTTTGGAGGTAATGACTGCCATGACTTCTCCTGAGCGAAGCATGGCGGAGGAGTGGAATTCTCCTTCTCGTCGCAGGTCGCAGAAGATGCCGTCTTCGCGACTGAGTGTGCCTACCGCATCGAGAAACCAGGTGGCTAGGGAATCGGCGTTAACGGCTACTGCGACGCTCTGGAAGCCACCGGCGCCCATGAGTTCGCGTTCCATTTCTTGCTGTAGGAATTCACTCTGTCGGGCGATGCGCAGCACGCTCTGTCCGGCATCGGTGGGAGTGACTGGGTTGCTTCGGCGTAACAGGACCTTTCCGGCGATTTGCTCCATTGCTTTGATGCGCTGGGAGATGGCGGAGGGGCTCACTCGTAGGACGTCTGCCGCGGCATCAAAGGTACCCTGTTCGATGACGGAGGCGAAGGTGGTGAGCTGGTCGGTGCTGAAACGTGTCATAAGAATATCTTACGTACTGTAAAAATATTTAGATAGATTTATGATTTGTTTTCCGGTATTCTCGCCTCTGGCACTTCGTGCTTCAGTGAGTAGGATTATATCCCCCGCATTGTGCAGGATGTGCGAGATGCCCTCTGCCGCTATACGAGTGAGTCAGTCCCTGTTTTGATTCGCATAGAAAGTTTTGCTGTGTCCGATTCCCTGTCTTTGCTGTTTTTGGGTGCTACCACCACGATTTCTTTGGTGGCGGGTATTGGCGCCCAGGGAACTTTTGTGCTGCGTCAGGGTATTTTGGGCCGGCATATTACCCCAATTCTTGTTTTCTGTATTCTGTCGGATGCTCTCATGATTGGCTTGGGTGTGGTAGGGCTGGGCGCCCTGCTGGATGCGGCGCCGTGGTTTATTGAGGTGTTCCGCTATGTTGGTGCGGCGTTTTTGGCGTGGTTTGGTTTTGAGGCTGGCCGCCGAGTGTTTACCCCTCATTCGATTGTGGTCGATGATGAGGGTGATTCTCAGCCGTTGAAGGCGGCTCTGCTGACCACGGCAGCGGTAACGTATTTGAATCCGCTGGCCTGGTTGGATACGACTATTCTTTTGGGTTCGCTGGCGAACGCCCAGGGCAATCCTGACCGTTGGTGGTACTACCTGGGCTGCTGCTGCGGTAGCCTCATCTGGTTTTTGATGCTGGGCTATGGTTCACGCCTGTTGCGTCCGTTCTTTGCGCGTCCTTCGGCATGGCGTATTTTGGATGGGGCGACGGCACTTCTGATGGCGTACCTGGTGTTCAACCTGCTGACGATAAACCTGTCGACCCACTAGCTTATACCCCCTAAGTGGCCCCTTTATGCCTTGTCAGGCTCTTTTTCGGTAGTTTTCTCCTCTTCGAGGGGTACGAGCACTTCGTTTTTGGGCAGGGTGAGCAGGCCCAGGTAGATATCGCGAATAATCAGGATGTGCTTGATTCGCTCAATCATGGGCTTGAGGAAGCTTCGGGCATACTTTTCGTCACTACTGGTGGTTGCGACAAAGCTAAGCCCAGAGAACACGGCTACAATCATGGACACCTTGATGACAACGGCGTTGATGTTGGTGTCTACGCCGAGGATTTTGAGGTGTTCGGGTTTGACTGCCATCCAAGATTCGAGGGTGGAGTCGCTGATAGCAATGGAGGCGAACCCCATGAAGAATCCGAAGACGAGCAGCATGAAGAGGGTCGCCTGAATAATCTGCCCAATCATGGGGATGATAATGAGGTTGTCCCAGGGTGCGATTTTGAGGGGTCGGTGTTCAAGAATTTTCTTCTCTTCAACCCAGTCTTGGGCGGTGTTCCAGATTCCGCCTTCGAGGGCTACGGCATGCTTGTAGTCGTTCTCACTAAAGCTTGCGATGTCGTCCCCTCTGGAGCACCCCAGCAGGCGCGCTGTACACTCTAGGGAGGTCGTGACGACCACGAGCACCGCGAGTAGCCCTATGAGTCCCAGAACCGCCCAGGTGCGCGGGAAGCTGAGTCCGTTGGCGAGCGTCCAGAGGTCTGCGTTCACGAAGATAAAGAGCACGGACACCATGAGCACGGGCAGTACTTTCGCGATCATGGGCGGCAGGGAGGCGAGCTGGTGGATGGCGTGCTTGAGGGACCAGCCGAGTACGGTATCTACGCCCAGGAAGATGGCGAGGTAGATTCCGATAACGATGAGCGGGAATACTTGGCCGCCGTCGTAGACGAAGTCGAGGCCGTCAAGGGTGCTTGCTTCGAAGACGCCGGTGGTGAAGAGTATTCCGGCAAAAAGTACGGTAAGAATACCCGTGGTGATTTGAACCCATCGCGGGGTACGGACCATCAGCCCGTGGGCAAGAGTAATGAACATGCCGAAGATGACCGGCATAACGAGGAAAATCCCGCCGAGTATGAGCACTGGGAGTACTTCGTTGCTGAGGGCGCTATCGCTTGTGAGAGCTTTGATGTAGTTCGGTAGGGAACCTTTCACATCCTCTACTACGAAGAGGAGAAGGTCGCGCAGGAAGATATAGCAGCTATGCATGATGCCAGCCCACAGGATCCATGGCACGAAGCGTGAGAACGCATCGAGAGCACGTTGACGCGCAGAAATGATGAGGGGCGCGCCCTGTTTACGGAACCAGATATTGCTCTGTTTCAGCACATCAGTCTTGCTGTAGCACTGAAGTTGTGTCTCTTCTGCCACAGCTTTAGTACGCAGCCGTGCCCAGATGGGGCGTGCCTCCTTCTGCTATACGGTGTCATGTTCCTGTGTGCTCATGACATGCCACTCTACAGGGTTGAGAACCCTCTTTTACCCGTGAGCCCCTATAATTCTTCTCTCTGGAGCGTAGTCCCAATAAAGCGGCTGTAGGCACCCATGAGTAGCACAGCTGCTTCTTCCTGTCCCGCGTAGATACCCAGTTCTTCATCCTCACGGCCCGCGTAGGTGCCGCTACTGATTTCGAGCAGGGATAACGGTCCTTCTGCGGTCTCCGGGGCTAGAGCATCCAGGATGAAGCTCAGGCTTTCTTCTGATTCTTCAGCTACGCCCATGAGCCGCCCCAGGCGTGTACCCGGGTAGGGTGCGATGGTGAAGACGTCTTCGTTCTCACATTGGATAATGCGTGCGACAGGAATGATATCCCCGTCTGCGGTCTCTTCGAGCAGTAGCTCAGTGGAGAGGTCGATATGGCTTTCCTCGCTCTGTAGGAGCTGCCTGGGCCACCAGAGGTGAATGTATTCGGTCAGTGCCGCCCAGGCTTCGTGAGGGTCCAGTGTGCTCTCTACGTAGAGGGCTGCCGTTCGTTCTTCACCGTTGTGTTGGTGTTGCTGATCGGCTGGCTCTGGTGCGTGGGAAAACATGGGGTAGTGCATGGTTCTACTCTATCCCAGTGTGTCTGTGAGGAGCATTCTTCCTTGTAGACAAAGCATTATAGACAAGGGTCTGAGGGCACAAGAAAGGGGCAGACCCGCATGGGTCTGCCCCTTTCTAGCTTTAGCTATTAAAGCAAAAGAGCCCGCACAAGCGGGCTCTTTTTATTACCTATTGGATTGTTATCCAAAAACCATACAGTGAACGCAAACACACAATTCCTCGAAAAAATAAGCCTTCAGCCTATTAGTACCAGTCAACTCCACGAGTCTTCAGTCCCCGCTTCCATACCCGGCCTATCAACCTCATCATCTATAAGGAGCCTCACACACCAAAAAGTGCCAGGAAATCTCATCTCGAAACAGGCTTCCCGCTTAGATGCTTTCAGCGGTTATCCCTCCCGAACGTAGCCAATCAGCCATGCACCTGGCGGTACAACTGACATACCAGAGGTTCGTCCGTCCCGGTCCTCTCGTACTAAGGACAGCCTTTCTCAAATTTCCAACGCGCGCAGCGGATAGGGACCGAACTGTCTCACGACGTTCTGAACCCAGCTCGCGTACCGCTTTAATGGGCGAACAGCCCAACCCTTGGGACCGACTCCAGCCCCAGGATGCGACGAGCCGACATCGAGGTGCCAAACCATGCCGTCGATATGGACTCTTGGGCAAGATCAGCCTGTTATCCCCGAGGTACCTTTTATCCGTTGAGCGACGGCCGTTCCACAACGTACCGCCGGATCACTAGTCCCGACTTTCGTCCCTGCTCGACCTGCCAGTCTCACAGTCAAGCTCCCTTGTGCACTTACACTCAACACCTGATTGCCAACCAGGCTGAGGGAACCTTTGGGCGCCTCCGTTACACTTTAGGAGGCAACCGCCCCAGTTAAACTACCCATCAGGCACTGTCCCTGAACCAGATCATGGCCCGAAGTTAGACATCCAGATTGACCAGAGTGGTATTTCAACAACGACTCAACACAAACTAGCGTCCATGCATCACAGTCTCCCACCTATCCTACACAAGCCAAACCAAACACCAATACCAAACTATAGTAAAGGTCACGGGGTCTTTCCGTCCTGCTGCGCGAAACGAGCATCTTTACTCGTACTGCAATTTCGCCGAGTTCATGGTTGAGACAGTAGGGAAGTCGTTACTCCATTCGTGCAGGTCGGAACTTACCCGACAAGGAATTTCGCTACCTTAGGATGGTTATAGTTACCACCGCCGTTTACTGGGGCTTAAATTCTCAGCTTCGCCACAAAGGCTAACCAATCCTCTTAACCTTCCAGCACCGGGCAGGAGTCAGTCCGTATACATCGTCTTACGACTTCGCACGGACCTGTGTTTTTGATAAACAGTCGCTTCCCCCTGGTCTCTGCGACCCATACACGCTCCAGGCAGCAAGTGCCCATCACGCTCAAGGTCCCCCTTCTCCCGAAGTTACGGGGGCATTTTGCCGAGTTCCTTAACCATGATTCTCTCGATCGCCTTAGTATTCTCTACCTGATCACCTGTGTCGGTTTAGGGTACGGGCGGCTAAAACCTCACGCCGATGCTTTTCTCGGCAGCATAGGATCACCAAATCCCCCAAAAACGGAGTCCCATCACGTCTCAGGCACACAGCCGGCGCATTTAACAACCGACAACCCTACACGCTTAGACCACGACAACCATCGCGTGGCTTGGCTACCTTCCTGCGTCACACCTGTTAACACGTTTACCTCCAAAGATCGGGTCCCACAACCCACACAACACACAAACAAAAGCCTGCACATCATGCTTCGCATGGTTAGCATCACAATATCAGTATGGGCGGTTCTTCACCGGTACGGGAATATCAACCCGTTATCCATCGACTACGCCTGTCGGCCTCGCCTTAGGCCCCGACTAACCCAGGGCAGATTAACTTGACCCTGGAACCCTTGATCATCCGGCGGATGAGTTTCTCACTCATCTTTCGCTACTCATGCCTGCATTCTCACTCGCATAGCCTCCACCACTGGTTTACACCGCAGCTTCAACGGCCACACGACGCTCCCCTACCCAACAATCCAAAAAGATCATTGCCACAACTTCGGCGGTGTACTTGAGCCCCGCTACATTATCGGCGCAGAATCACTTGACCAGTGAGCTGTTACGCACTCTTTCAAGGGTGGCTGCTTCTAAGCCAACCTCCTGGTTGTCTAAGCAACTCCACATCCTTTCCCACTTAGCACACGCTTAGGGGCCTTAGTTGGTGGTCTGGGCTGTTTCCCTCTCGACAATGAAGCTTATCCCCCACTGTCTCACTGCTACGCTCTCACTTACCGGCATTCGGAGTTTAGCTGACGTCAGTAACCCGTGAAGGCCCATCGGCCATCCAGTAGCTCTACCTCCGGCAAGAAACACGTAACGCTGCACCTAAATGCATTTCGGGGAGAACCAGCTATCACAGAGTTTGATTGGCCTTTCACCCCTATCCACAGCTCATCCCCTCCATTTTCAACTGAAGTGGGTTCGGTCCTCCACGACGTCTTACCG
This sequence comes from Rothia mucilaginosa, assembly GCF_901875305.1. Taxonomy (GTDB): domain Bacteria; phylum Actinomycetota; class Actinomycetes; order Actinomycetales; family Micrococcaceae; genus Rothia. The sequence goes on along the minus strand of NZ_CABFLY010000004.1, from coordinate 3,286 downwards.
TCGCTTCAACCTGGCCATGGATAGATCACTCCGCTTCGGGTCTAGGTCATGCCACTCAAACGCCCTATTCAGACTCGCTTTCGCTACGGATACCCCACACGGGTTAACCTCGCGACATAACACTAACTCGCAGGCTCATTCTTCAAAAGGCACGCTGTCACCCCAAAAGGCTCCAACGGCTTGTAAGCACACGGTTTCAGGTACTATTTCACTCCCCTCCCGGGGTACTTTTCACCATTCCCTCACGGTACTGATTCACTATCGGTCACTAAGAAGTATTTAGACTTACCAGGTGGTCCTGGCAGATTCACACGAGATTCCACGAGCCCCGTGCTACTCGGGTGGCCACACCACGGACAGAACAATTTCGATTACGGGACTCTCACCCTCTACGGCCGACCATTCCAAGTCGTTCACCTACCATCCTGAACATCATGCCGGCAGCCAGTTAGAACTGCCACTGTGACTCCCACAACCCCCATGATGCAACGCCTAACCGCTATCACACACCACAGGTTTAGTCTCTTCCGCTTTCGCTCGCCACTACTCACAGAATCATTACTTTATTTTCTCTTCCTGCGGGTACTGAGATGTTTCACTTCCCCGCGTTCCCCCCAACCAGCCTATACATTCAGCTGGCGGTAACTCACCATGAAGATGAGCTAGGTTTCCCCATTCGGAAATCCTCGAATCAACGCCCAGTTATCGGCTCCCCGAGGCTTATCGCAGATTCACACGTCCTTCATCGGCTCTTAATGCCAAGGCATCCACCGTGTGCCCTTAATAACTTACACACAATCAAGAAAAATAAGAATCTAAAATCAACAATCAAACCAACACAACATTGATTCAACGCAAATTCCAGAAGATGCTCGCGTCCACTATATAGTTCTCAAACAACAACCCACAACACAACAACAACACAAACAAAAACATCTGCATCATCACCATGCCAGGCAAAAACAGGAACAACACACACGTGTTACCCCAAAACCCAACAATGCGCCTCATCCAACCCAAAACCAACATTCCACCCATGAGCAAAACCACCCATCCGACACTCGCAGACAGCATGGCCAACTAAATGTGCTCCTTAGAAAGGAGGTGATCCAGCCGCACCTTCCGGTACGGCTACCTTGTTACGACTTAGTCCCAATCGCCAATCCCACCTTAGACGGCTCCCTCCAAAAGGTTAGGCCACCGGCTTTGGGTGTTACCAACTTTCGTGACTTGACGGGCGGTGTGTACAAGGCCCGGGAACGTATTCACCGCAGCGTTGCTGATCTGCGATTACTAGCGACTCCGACTTCATGGGGTCGAGTTGCAGACCCCAATCCGAACTGAGACCGGCTTTTAGGGATTAGCTCCACCTCACAGTATCGCAACCCTCTGTACCGGCCATTGTAGCATGCGTGAAGCCCAAGACATAAGGGGCATGATGATTTGACGTCATCCCCACCTTCCTCCGAGTTGACCCCGGCAGTCTCCTATGAGTCCCCACCATAACGTGCTGGCAACATAGAACGAGGGTTGCGCTCGTTGCGGGACTTAACCCAACATCTCACGACACGAGCTGACGACAACCATGCACCACCTGTATACCAGCCCCGAAGGGAAACACCATCTCTGATGCGGTCCAGTATATGTCAAGCCTTGGTAAGGTTCTTCGCGTTGCATCGAATTAATCCGCATGCTCCGCCGCTTGTGCGGGCCCCCGTCAATTTCTTTGAGTTTTAGCCTTGCGGCCGTACTCCCCAGGCGGGGCACTTAATGCGTTAGCTACGGCGCGGAAAACGTGGAATGTCCCCCACACCTAGTGCCCAACGTTTACGGCATGGACTACCAGGGTATCTAATCCTGTTCGCTCCCCATGCTTTCGCTTCTCAGCGTCAGTTACAGCCCAGAGACCTGCCTTCGCCATCGGTGTTCTTCCTGATATCTGCGCATTCCACCGCTACACCAGGAGTTCCAGTCTCCCCTACTGCACTCTAGTCTGCCCGTACCCACTGCAATACACGGAGTTAAGCCCCGGCCTTTCACAGCAGACGCGACAAACCGCCTACAAGCTCTTTACGCCCAATAATTCCGGACAACGCTCGCGCCCTACGTATTACCGCGGCTGCTGGCACGTAGTTAGCCGGCGCTTTCTCTGCAGGTACCGTCAATTTCTCTTCTTCCCTGCTAACAGAGGTTTACAACCCGAAGGCCGTCATCCCTCACGCGGCGTCGCTGCATCAGGCTTGCGCCCATTGTGCAATATTCCCCACTGCTGCCTCCCGTAGGAGTCTGGGCCGTGTCTCAGTCCCAGTGTGGCCGGTCACCCTCTCAGGCCGGCTACCCGTCGTCGCCTTGGTGAGCCATTACCTCACCAACAAGCTGATAGGCCGTGAGCCCATCTATAACCACTACATAACGCTTTCCACCAACACCCCATGCGGAGATTGGTCGTATCCGGTATTAGACCCAGTTTCCCAGGCTTATCCCAGAGTTAAAGGTAGGTTACTCACGTATTACTCACCCGTTCGCCACTAATCCACCTAGCAAGCTAGGCTTCATCGTTCGACTTGCATGTGTTAAGCACGCCGCCAGCGTTCGTCCTGAGCCAGAATCAAACTCTCCGTTGAAAAAATAGAAAAGTTCGATAACCTGATCTCAAACAGCGAATCACACACGGGGGTGTGCGACTCAAGCTGACTAAATTTGAAACCATTTGATGATTATCAAATATAAATAAATATTTGGTATTAGTTTCAGTTTCCATCACCATTCGGTGATTTTATTGAACAAAGCACACTATTGAGTTCTCAAGCAACACACCGATTCAACACCTCAACTACTCGTACAAGAAGTCTCACCGTTGAACGGTCATTCTCTTTATCATCATTACCGCGTTCCCGCGGCAACCCAATCAACTGTACCAGCGTTTTGTTTGCCATGCAAATCCGATTTCCGTGATTCACACCACAAAGTTTCTTTCCTAAACTCCTTCACATCACCAGAAAATGACCAAGAATTCCTTCAAGCAAGAAACCAAAACACTATACAATTGAAAGCCAGTCAAACCGCTCCTGACTAGGAGAAACACCGAAGAAAACTCTTCGTTTTTTCCTCCTCGCCGCGGCGACTCATAAAACTATACAGACCCCCAAACACCCATGCAACCCGAAAAAGAGTGAAGTAGGACACAAATAAGGGCTTGAAAGAGCCCCAAACACCCACCCAAACACCAAAATACCTAGTCAGTACGTTTCAGGCGTGCCAAAAAATCTCCAAAAAACTTCCAAAA
>NZ_CABFLY010000003.1 GCF_901875305.1 Rothia mucilaginosa | reverse complement strand
AAACACCCACCCAAACACCAAAATACCTAGTCAGTACGTTTCAGGCGTGCCAAAAAATCTCCAAAAAACTTCCAAAAGACCTCAAAAATCTGCGAATTTCCCTCTCGGGAGCCCCAAAACTGGGCCGAAAGGCACCCAAAGCCCTCGCCAACAAAGACAAACCAAGAAACCCCAGAGCCAGAGGGCAGCAGAATGATACAAGAACAGCCCCTCCTGACGGAGGGGCTCTGTCTATATAGGGAACGTACATAGGAAACAGAAAAGGAGGGGCACTCCCCCGCCGAACATTCAGTACTAAACACTCAGTACTGAACACTCAGCAGAGAAGAACTCCTCCCCATCTATATGTATCGAGAAGGCTAAATCAGCTCTGTACTAGATCAGCTCTACAGCGCCCTGGTTCTTCTTACCGCGGCGAACCATCGCAAAACGACCGTGCAACAGGTCATCCTTGGAGATGGTGGCGTCCTCACCCTGAACCTTCACACCGTTCACCGAAGCGCCGCCCTCCTTCAGAATACGACGAGCCTCAGAGTTAGACTTCGCAAAGCCCAGCTCAGTCAGAACAGAAATCATGTCCAGACGATCCTCGGACAGCTTAGCCGAAGGAAGCTCAGCCACAACAGACTCCAGGGTAGCCTCGTCCAGCGCAGCGAAATCGCCCTTACCAAACAAAGCCTCCGAAGCAGCCACAGCCTGATCAGTAGCCTCAGTACCGTGAACCAGCGAAGTCACCAGGTACGCCAGAGTCTTCTGAGCCTCACGCTTAAACGGCTCCTTCTCAACCTTCTCGGCAAACTCAGCAATCTCAGCACGAGTCAAGAAGGTGAACACCTTCAGACGATCCACCACATCCGCATCCGCGGTGTTCAGCCAGAACTGGTAGAAAGCGTACGGCGAGCACATCTGCGGGTTCAGCCAAATAGCGTTACCCTCGCTCTTACCGAACTTGGTGCCGTCAGAGTTAGTAATCAGCGGAGTACCAATAGCGTGAACGCTCTTACCCTCCACCTTACGAATCAGCTCGGTACCGCTGGTCAGGTTACCCCACTGATCAGAACCACCGGTCTGCAAGGTGCAGCCGAAACGACGGTTCAGCTCCAAGAAGTCCAGGCCCTGCAGAATCTGGTACGAAAACTCAGTGTACGAAATGCCCTCATCAGAGTTCAGGCGCTTCGCAACAATCTCCTTCTTCACCATGGTGCCCACGCGGAAATGCTTACCAACATCGCGCAGCAACTGCAGAGCAGACATCTGACCGCTCCAGTCCAAGTTATTCACCATGCGGGCAGCGTTCTCACCCTCGAAAGACAGGAAACGCTCAATCTGAGCACGCAGAGACTTAACCCACTCAGCAACAACCTCCGGAGAGTTCAGCACACGCTCAGACGTCTGACGCGGATCACCAATCAAACCGGTGAAACCACCCACCAAACCCAGCGGCTTGTGACCCGCCAGCTGCAGACGACGCATCACCAGCAGCTGCACCAGGTGGCCCAGGTGCAGCGAAGCCGCGGTCGGATCATAACCCGTGTAGAAAGTCAGGGTCTCCTCACTCAGCGCCTTCTCCAGGGCAGCCTCATCAGTGCTCACATGCACCAGACCGCGCCACTTTAGCTCCTGCCAAATATTCTCGAAGGTATCGTCGTTATGCTGCGCGTTGAGGATCTCGGCAGACATGCTTCTCCCATTCACAAGGTAACAACGCCCAAAGGCGCTCGAACAAAATATGTAACAAGCCTAGCACCGCACCATCACAAACGCTCAGAACAAACGCCCGACGGCGGATGCAAGGATACGGCTACAAGCCCGCGGGCATCCGCGAACCCACCATGTGCAGGCGCTGAGTCGGACGAGTCATCGACACGTACAAATCACCCACAGCACCATCAGCATCATCAATCAGCTGCTGCGGCTCAACAATCACCACAACATCAAACTCCAGACCCTTCGCCTCCCACGGAGTCAGAACCAGCACCTGATTCTCCAACGCCGTCTGCGCGGTACCCGTGCGATCGGCGTGCGCACGAGCCACGGCCCGAGCCGTCTCAAGGTACAGGCTCGGCGGGCAAATCACGCCGATAAGCGCGCCGCCGGACTGGGCAACCTCATCGCTCACCACGGACACGGTTTGTTCCACCACGGCATCGGGGGCAACCTCATAAATCAGCGGAGGCCACTTGCCCTCACGCACAGCACGAGGCGCAGACACCTCATAACCAGCAGCCTGAGCAACCGACACCGCCGCCTCAGCAATCTGAGCCGGAGTACGGTAATTAATCGTCAGTTCTTCCAAAGTGAAACGCTCCTTCACAAACGGCTCCAATGCCTGCGACCACGAGGATGCAGCCGCAGCAGAAGAAGCCTGAGCAATATCGCCCACAATCGTAAACGACTTCATCGGGCAACGACGCATCAGCAGACGCCACTGCATGGGTGAGAGCTCCTGCGCCTCATCCACCACAATATGGCCATACGCCCACGTACGATCAGCAGAAGCCGCAGCCGCAGCAGTCATACGCTCGCCACGAACCTCATTCATCATCGCAATCTGCTCAGGAGTAATCACGCCATCAGCGCCAATATCCTCCAGCGACTGGTGAACATTCTCCAGCGCCTTCGCCGCATTCTCAAGGTTCGCACGATGCTCCGCCGTAGCACGAGCCGCCGCAGCCGCACCGGTCACCTTCGAAAAATCACCCAAAAGCTCAGCAGCTTCATCCAACAGGGGGACATCGGCCTCGGTAAAGGGAGCGTCCGCCGGGCGAGCCAGCAGAGCACGCTCAGCCTTCGACAACTCGCGGGTCGCAGACTCCAGGTAATGAGGCTTCGAGAACAACGAACGCAACAGGGTCTCGGGCGAGAGCGGCATCCACGCCAGATTCAGGGCGCGGCGCACATCCAAGGAGGCGCGCACATCATCCTGCAGGTACGGGCGCTCCACCACGCGGCCCGCCGCACGGTTCAGCTGATTATCCAGCTTAGCGGTCAGCTCCTTCAACAGAATCTTCACGAAGGTCTCGCGAGCCTCGTTGTGCGGCTTGCCGGTCGAGCGAGCGCGAGAACGAGCCGAACGCACCATCTCGGGAGTCAGCTCGACATCCGTTCCCTCAACATTCAGACGCTGAACCTGAGCCGGCACCTTCTGACGATCCGCCACCGCACGCTTAATAACCTTGACCATGCGCAAATCGCCCTTCAGAGCGGCCACTGCACGGTCTTCCTCAGGCACAGCGCGCAGACCCGGGTACAGGGTCGCCAACGAAGACATCACCACGCCGGTCTCACCCAGCGACGGAAGCACACGCTCGATATACCACATGAACGAATTCGACGGACCAACCACCAGCACTCCAGCCTTCGACAGGCGCTCACGGTTCGTATACAGCAGATACGCCGCACGATGCAGCGCCACAGCGGTCTTACCGGTACCGGGACCACCCTGGACCACGCGCACGCCCGGCAGCTCCGAGCGGATGATTGCATCCTGCTCGGCCTGAATGGTCGCCACGATATCGCCCATGCGGCCGGTACGCTTCTTATTCAACGCCGCCAGCAGAGCGCCCTCACCGTGCAGGGCCTCCGAATCCTCCAGCATGGCCTCATCGAAGACCTCGTCCTCAATATTCGCGACAATGCGGCCCTCAAGCATCAGATGGCGGCGGCGGCGCACACCCATCGGCTGGAAAGCAGTCGCCTGGTAGAACGTACCCGCCTCGGGGGCGCGCCAGTCCATGAGAAGGCGACGCTGATTTCCGTCGGTAATGCCGATGCGTCCGATGTAGCGCACCGCATCAGCACCCTCACGGTCCATGTCCAGGCGACCGAAAGTCAAACGAGAATCCACGGCGTTCAGCTGAGCCAGACGATCCTCGTAATAGGTCGCGAAAGAATCGCGCTCCGAACGGTTCTGGTGCCCGCCCACCGCCTGGTTCTTACGCACATCCGCCAACTTCTGAGCGGTCTCTTCGCGTAGCTCATCCAGACGAGCGTATACGCGGGACACGTACTCACGCTCAGCAGCCATCTGCTCGGCAAATAGCTGCTCAGCCATCGAGGATTCCTCGGGCCGGTGGGACTGGGATTCAGATGACACGCAAGCTCCTTAAACATCGTGCGTCTCAGTGCGGCGCCGTAACCGGTACCTAAAAATACGGGTCACTATTCTACAGGATGGGCTCTCGAGCCCAGAAATATGACGGCTCTCAAAGAGGCCGGCCAGACGACGAGGTGCCCCTCCCGAAAGCATCGGAAAGGGCACCTTTGACTCTGCCTTCTACAGCAGAAAGAAGTAGTGCGGAATCCGCTATCAGGCCGCAGCCCAGAACCGCTACTCAGAAACCAAGCTCAGAGTCTCAACACGATAGCCGGCCAGCGCCTCGCGGCCACCCAAGCCGTCTAGCTCCAGCAGGGCCGCCACACCAGCCACTTTAAGCTTGGCACGCTCCACGAGCTTCACCGCCGCCTCCAAGGTGCCGCCGGTCGCCAGGATATCGTCCAGGATTAGCACACGGGTACCCGGCGCAAAGTCGCTACAGTGAATCTCGATAGCCGCAGTACCGTACTCGAGCGCGTACTCCTCACGGTAAGTCTCGCGGGGCAACTTGCCGGCCTTACGAATCGTCATAATGCCCTTGCCCGTAGCGTAAGCCAGGGCCGATGCCAGCAGAAAACCGCGAGCCTCCACACCGGCAACCACATCAAACTCACCATCGAACCGGTGCGCCAGCTCATCGATGCAGGCCTTAAACACCTCAGGATTGGCGAAGAGAGTCGTCACATCGTAGAAGAGGATGCCCTCGTGCGGGTAATCCTGAATCGTGGCACAGGCCGCGGGGATGCGCTGTTCGATGGGGGTAGCCTCAGAAGCGGGAACGCTCATGCTCTCTCTTTCGTGGGGTGGCGTCGGGCCCGAACGGCCCGGAATCGTCTGCTGCGGCACAGGCCGCCTAGAGAATTCTACTCTGTTCCTGCCCTTTTTTCCTCTACACGCCTGCCTGTCACCCGCATTAGTCGGCGTCGACGTGAGATTGACGCGAGGTTCACGTACAAAGCCCCGGCCGCTTCCTCATGTGAGGAGGCCGGGGTTGTGAGGCCCGGGAAGCACCGGGGCTTAGGACCCTCCGGTTCTTAGGAGCCGGTGCTTTTAGGGCTCTGTGCTCTTAGGACTCCGCCAGCTTCGAACGCAAATCCCTCTTCAGAATCTTTCCGGTCGGTCCCAGAGGCATCGCATCCACCGCCACGTATCGACGCGGATACTTGTAGGCCGCAAGGCGACTTCGGGCCAGCGCATTGAGCTCCGCCTGCACCACACCCCAGTCGGCTCCAGCCCGCAACACCACGACGGCCACAATCTCCTCTCCCACGCGCTCATCCGGCACGCCCAGCACCGCTACAGACTGCACCGAATCGTGGGTGTACAGCACATCCTCAATCTCGCGCGGGTACACCGAGTATCCGTTGCGTAGCACCATGTCCTTGATGCGGTCCACAATAAAGATATTGCCGTCGGCATCCAGGCGAGCCACGTCACCGGTTGCAAACCACTCACCGTCGAACACGCTGGCGGTTGCCTCGGGGTTATTCCAGTAACCGAGCATCACGTTCTCGCCGCGCACCCACAGCTGGCCGCTCTCCCCCGTCGGGCACTCGACACCCGCGGAGTCACGCACCTGAACCTGCACACCGGGCAGGACGCGACCCACCGAACCGAGCACCATGCCGAAGGCCGCCTGGTTGAAGGAAACCACGGGCGAGGTCTCGCTCAGGCCGTAGCCCTCGTACACGGTGCAATCGGCCAGGTTCTTCCAGGCCTCATGCACCGGAGCAGGCAGAGCCGAACCACCCGAAATGCCGAAGCGCACCATACCGCGGAGGCGGGCGCAACGCTCCGGGTGTTCAGCCATGAGGGCCGCAAGAGAAATATACATACTCGGCACGGCCGCCAACACCGATACCTCAGCTGACTCAACCAGGCTCAACGCGTGATCGGGCGTAAAGCGCGGAAGCAAAGCCACCGTCGCGCAAGCCGCAAAAGCCGCATTCATCGATACCGTCTGGCCGAATGCGTGGAAGAGAGGGAGGCCGCCAAAGATGACGTCCTCGGCGGTGAAACCAAAAACCTCCACACAGCTACGGGCGTTCGAGAGGATGTTCGCGTGGCTGAGGGTCGCTCCCTTCGGGCGGCCGGTCGTACCCGAGGTATACAGGATAACCGCAGGATCCTGCTCCTTCACCGCGGCGGGTGCCAGCGGACCATCCACCCCATCAAAGGGCGCCAAGGGGGATGCGGAGGGCTCAAAAATTTCACACCGCACCGAACCGTTCTTCACCGGCACCGTCGAAGCGGCCTCCTGCGCCAGACGAGTGCCCGCAAAGGCGAAGAGCACCTTCGCGCCGCTATCTTCCAGATGATACTCCAGCTCCGCGCCCGACAACAGAGGGTTGAGCGGCACACAAATCGCCCCGCGCGCAGCAATACCGTAGTAGAGGGCAGGCATCAGCGGCACGTTCGGCATAGACAGGGCCACCCGGTCGCCAGATTCCACACCCAAGGCCCCCAGATACCGTTGCACCTCGGCCGCTGCGGAGGCCAATTCGCCATAACCGATGCTCAGCAACGAGGAAGGCTCGGAGGCATCACCCCCCACAGGCAACGCGAGCGCGGCCTTGTGCGGGGAGGCCGCGGTCGCCTCCACCAGAATTGAGGCGATATTATTCCGGGCCGAAGGCCCAGCCTGCGAGGGGTCACGGAGTGTGGAAGTCATCGTTGAGTTCTCCTGCGGTGTTGTTCGTATCGTCTTCGTCTGTAGTTTAAAGCCCTCATGCGGGCTCTCGGCATCCAGGTGCACTCACCATGAGCCGGACACACAACGGGGGTGCATCCGGAGCCACCGATTCATTCATCGGGAAGGCCCAAGACACACCCCTCACACACTACTGGGCTGCCGACCAGTCCAGGAAGCTTTCAGCCAGCGCAGCCCCGCCACTGGGGTCACGGGTAATCACTATTACGGTGTCGTCTCCAGCAATCGTACCCAGGACGGCGTCCATGCCGCTCTGATCAATCGAGGAGGCCATGAATTGAGCCGCCCCCGGAGGAGTACGCAACACCGTGATGTTTGCCGAACCCTCAGCGGTAATCAGTAGCTCCTTAAACAGGGAAATCATGCGGGCGTCCGGTGCGGTACCACCACCACGGCGCGCCGGATAGTTCGGGACAGCATAAATCAGGCCAGCGCCCTCATCACGGATACGCTCGGCCCCAATTTCAACAAGATCACGGGAAAGGGTGGCCTGGGTAACCTTCATACCGTCGTCGGTCAGGTACTGCGCCAGTTCAGCCTGGGAACGTACACGTCGGGTCTGCAGCAATTCAACGATGCGGGCCTGACGCGCGATCTTGGTCGAGGGGAAAGGCATGTTATCTCTTCTTCCTACGGTGCCAATCACGAGTGTGGACCTTCCCATCCGTCGGCGGAACGGGTAGCGTCCTCTCTACCCAAGATAATACATATACACATAAATATGCGTCATAAATATGGATTATTCTCATATTTATAGGGGAATCCGCCCCGTAATCTCACAATATGTACGCCCCAGCCGCCGCATCGCGCCTCGCAAATACGCATCCAAACGTATAACCTCACGAGTTATGCATAGAGCGGAGCTTCCCGAAACATAGCGAAAGCCCGCTCCCCGCACCGGCCACGCTCATCACGTGCCTGCGCAGGAGGCGGGCCCCCACAAAATCATTTGAACGGACGAATCGGTTAGTCCTCGTTATCCACCAGACCGTCCAAGTCCTCGTACTCCACGTTACGGGAACGACGGTTCAGCCACACGGCAAACACCATGCCGCCCAGCAACACCAGAACCGCACCGATAATACTTGCAATGCCAGCCACGCGATGACCGGTCACCTGCCCCTCGGTCACGGGCTTCAACGTGCCCTTCTCGGCGGTGTAAACAACCTCAAGCTGGCCATTATTTTCAACCAGCAAGCCGTCCACCTCACGCGGGAAGTCAGCCGGGACGTCACCGGTCTGCGACCCACGGAATTCCACCGTAGCGCTGGAATTGACCTTGTACTTATCCTTCAGATTCGACACGTAGATCTTGCCATTGAGCGCATCGTCAGCAGGGAGATTGCCCTTGTACCGCGCAACGTTCTCCTTGGTAATCAGGTCGGGAGTCAAATCCTGGTAGGTTCCCTGCATCACCCAGCTATGACCGGCATAGTTAGCATTCGTATTCACCCAGGCGAAGGAACGCACACCCACAACCGCCAGAATAATGGCCAGGACCACCGCGACGACAGCCGAAAGCACCGACAGCCAGTTCACACCGGGACGCTCCTCCAGCTCATCCTCGCTCATCGCAAAGAGGGAGGCGTTTTCCTCATCGTCGTCATACTCTTCGTAGTCGTCATACTCTTTGTACTCAGCATCAAACTCATCGGACTCCTCGTAGCGGAAATCCTCGGAATGATTAGTTGCAGAATCTTCATTCTGCAAACGGCGATTATGCGAGCTCTCTCGGTTAGCCATTATCTCTCCCTCAAATCGTCTACCTTCTAGGGTACCCATTACCGCGAAGCATCACCAATAAAAGAACAAACTCACACTTTATTCTTTACCTGACGAGGCCAAACACGCAGATTCAAATACCAAATCGGCGGATGCGCCATCAGCACTACAGGTGCAGGCGTTCACGCAAACGGGGTGAGAGCCGAAGCCCCCACCCCGTCAACATCGCTCAGCCTCAACTAGACGCGAGCCTCAGCGCCCAGCTGCTCAACAGCAGCCGCCACGGCTGCCTCTCGAGCGGCGGAAGCTTCATCCGCAGTCAGAGTGCGATCCGGTGCCCGGAAACGCAGCGCGAACGCCAGGGACTTCTTCGACTCGTCAATGCCGGTACCGCGGTAATCATCGAACACACGGATATCCTCCAGCAACTCACCAGCACCCTCGCGCAGCACGCGCTCCACCTCAAAAGCGGGCACACCGCGGTCCACCAGTAGAGCCACATCCTGGGTTGCCGCCGGGTAGGTCAGCACCGAAACAGCCTGATGCACCTCGACGCGGTGCGCAAACAGGGCCGAGAAATCCAGCTCGAAGGCGCAGGTACGCTCCGGCAGGTTCAGCTCCTGCAGCAGCTTCGGGTGCAACTCACCGGCAAAACCAATGCGCTCGCCGTTCGCGTCCAGCACCTCAGCCACGCGGCCCGGGTGGAACGCGGAATGCGCGCCGTTACGCACGGTAATCGGCGCAGATACGGCATCAGCCACCAGACGCACAGCATCCAGGGCATCACGCCAGTCATAAGGACGCGGAGCCGCACCGGGCATCACCTCGTGCTCGGCGCCGGAGAACAGGCCGGCAATAAACGAGGGCTGCTTCGGGATGCCGGCGTTCAGGTCCGCCAGAACCTCATCCGAAGGACGAGCACCCAGCGGCGGAATAGAGTCAGAGCCCAGCTTCTCACCCGGGATAAACACGTGGCCGGATTCGAAGATGGCCAGGTTCTTAAAGCCGCGGGAAAGGTTACGTTTGAGCACCTCAACCAGGCCGGGCAGCAGCGAACGGCGCATCCAGCCCTCGGCCGAAGAAATCGGGTTCTCCAGGCGAATCGAGGGCACCTCGGTTACGGGGTTCTCGGGGGTGCTGACCCACGGAGCCGACCACAAGTTGTTCGCCTCAGCCGAGACGAAGGGGTAGGCGAAGACCTCGGTCAGACCGGCGGCGGCCAGCGCGTTCAGGGCGCGGCGCTTACCTGCCTGCTCCGGGGTGTAGCCGCGGCCCGCGGGAGCCACCGGCAGGGTCGAGGGGATGTTCTCGTAGCCGTCGATACGGGCGATTTCCTCGGTCAGGTCTTCCTTAGCGCGCAGGTCGGGGCGCCAGGAAGGAACGGCCACCAGGTAACCGGACTCGGTGCGCTCCATCGAGCAACCAATCTCGCGCAGGCTCGACTCAATCTGCTCCGGGGAGTAGTCCACGCCGATGCGGCCGGCGGTGTACTCGGCGGGCAGCTCGATGACGACCGGCTCATAACCGAGGGTCTCGTCGGTGACGCCCGGCTCAGCCTGGGCGCCGGCCAGCTCGACCAGTAGCTCCACGGCACGCTGGGCGGCAGCTGCCTGAATCTGCGGATCAACGCCACGCTCAAAACGCTTCGATGCCTCAGAAATCAGCTTGTGGCGGCGAGCAGTACGAGCCACCGACACCTCATCAAAACGAGCAGCCTCAATCAGGATGCGGGTGGTCGAGTCGGTCACCTCGGTCGAGGCGCCGCCCATCACACCGGCCAGACCGATCACGCCCGAGTCATCGGCAATCACGATGTCCTCGGGGTGCAGGGTACGCTCCACGCCGTCCAGGGTCACCAGCTTCTCGCCGGCCACCGCGCGGCGCACCACGACTTCGCCCTGGACCTTATCGGCATCGTAGAAGTGCAGGGGCTGACCGGTCTCCAGCATCACGTAGTTGGAGATGTCGACGGGTAGCGACAGCGAACGCACACCGGCCAGACGCAGACGCGAGGACATCCAGGTCGGAACCGGAATCTCGGCCTTCACGCCGGAAACCTCGCGCATCACGAAGCGCACGCAACCCGGGTTACCGTGAATCGGGGCGTCGTCGCGCAGGGCCACCGGGTGGCCGGAGGAGTTCGCCTCGGGAGCGCGCTCACCGTAGGCAAGCACAAAGTCCTCGAAGGGAGTTCCGGTTGCGTGGGACCACTCGCGGGCGATACCGCGCAGGGAGAAAGCGTAACCGCGGTCCGGGGTCACGTTCACCTCGGCAGCCTGGTCGTACAGGCCCAGCAGTTCCATCGCATCGGTGCCGACCTCGGGGTCCAGGCCCAGGGTCGAGAGCACCAGAATGCCGCCGTGGTCGTCGCCGATACCCAGCTCGCGGGTCGAGGCAATCATGCCGGCCGACTTGTGGCCGTAGGTCTTGCGGGCGGTAATCGCGAAACCACCGGGCAACACGGCACCGGGCAGAGTCACGACGACCTTGTCGCCGGGCTTGAAGTTGTGGGCACCGCAGATAATGCCCTGAACGCCGGAGGGCTCGATGCCCTTGCCGGTCAGGGTCTGCTCCTGGCCCTCCGGAACCACACGCACCTGGCACCAGTTCACGGTCTTGCCGTTGGAGTGGGTTTCGGGTTCCATCGAGAGAACCTGGCCTACCACAATCGGGCCCGACATCTCGTCGGTGGGGCGGTGAACGTCTTCTTCTTCCAGACCAACCTTCACCAGGGTTGCCATCAAATCTTCAGCCGAAGCATCCTCGGCGACCGGCACGAACTCGCGCAGCCATGACAGGGGAATACGCATAATTTAAATCTCCATCCCGAACTGCTCAGAGAAACGGATGTCGCCCTCGACCATGTCGTGCATGTCGGCGACGTTGTTACGGAACATGAGGGTACGCTCAATACCCATACCGAACGCAAATCCCGAGTACTCCTCGGGATCGATGCCGGCGGCACGCAGCACGTTCGGGTTCACCATGCCGCAACCACCCCACTCAATCCACTGGGGGCCACCCTTGGCGTTGGGGTGCCACAGGTCCAGCTCAGCGGAGGGCTCGGTGAAGGGGAAGAAATTCGGGCGCAAGCGAATCTTAGCCTCTTCGCCGAACATGGCGCGGGCCATGTACTCCAGGGTGCCCTTCAAATCGGCCATGGTCAGGCCCTTATCCACGGCCAGGCCCTCAATTTGGTGGAAGACCGGAGTGTGGGTGGCGTCCAGCTCGTCGGTGCGGTACACCTGGCCGGGGCACACGATGTACAGGGGCAACTCGCGCGAGAGCATCGAACGCATCTGCACCGGGGAGGTGTGGGTGCGCAACAGCAGGTGAGCGTTCTTCGGCTCAACGTAGAAGGTGTCCTGCATTTCGCGAGCCGGGTGGTCCGGCTTAATGTTCAGAGCGTCAAAGTTGTACCACTCGGACTCCAGCTCGGGGCCATCGGCAACCTCCCAGCCCATGCCGACGAAAATGTCGGTCAGGCGCTCCTGCATCAGAGCGATGGGGTGGCGGCCACCCAGGGAACGGCGCGAGGATGCGGCTGACATATCCACGGTCTCCTCGGCCAGGATGCGGGCCTCACGCTCAGCCTCCAGCTCCTTGGTGCGAGCCTCAATAACCTCGGTCAGTGCGGCGCGGGCCTGACCCAGCAGTTTGCCCACGGGGCCCTTGTGCTGGTTCTGAAGGTCGCGCATCTGGCGGTTGGCAACGCTCATGATGCCCTTCTCACCGAAGAAGCTCAGGCGCACCTCCTTGAGGCTGTCAAAGTCTTTTGCCTTCTCGCGAATCTCCTGCTTGGCGCGCTCTCGCTCGGCCTCAAATGCCTCACGAACGGCGTCCAGACCCTTTTCGGGGTTGTTCTCCAGGACCTGCGCAATGTTGGCGAGGACCTGAGCCGGACCCTTCGGGCCCTCGTGTTCCTGCACGGAATCGGTCATTGTCACTCTTCTCTGCGTACCACCGGCGCGTTGAGGCCGGTCGGCTGGTTGTCACTATGGGGCTGCACCGCGGAACCGCGAGAGCTCACCAAACTACCTCAGGCACGGCGGGTACCGAGCGGGTCAGAGGCGGAGCATCCCGGTAGGGTCTGCGGGCGCATATCCTACCCATTTTAGACCAGAGAACAATGCGAAAGCATCAGAGCGCCCGGATAGTCCATCCGGGCGCTCTGATGCTTTGATAAGGCGTGGAGCCAACAGAGGCGCGCATCCCGCGGCGGCATATTCACCAAACGGGTCATCGCGGCAACAACGGTTAAGCCAGCATTTCCCTGACCTCGGGGTCGAAGGACGCGCGAATCCACAGCACGTTAGCGATAAACCATGCAGCGTACAGCGGCACAAAACCGTAGCGCTGAGCGTCAATCACGTTGCCAATCAGCGAGAGAATTGCGACGAAAGCACCGAGAATCGCGAAGATCAGGCCGACGGTCAGGCCCTGGCGCTTGCCCTTCTGAATCGTGACGTACACCCACGTGTACACGATAGCCGAGCCAATGAGCAATCCCAGGCCGCCCACGATGCCGAACTCCGGCAGGCCCTTCAACGGAGACAGATTGTCCGGCGCGAACGAGGAAATGATGCCGTGAATAAAGCAAATCAGCGCGGAAACAATCATAATCTCCTGCAGGTGCAGAATCTTGGGGTGCTTAGTCGGCGAATGGAACAGAATCCCACCAGGCTTGGAGCCACCTTCCTGAATGTAGATAGCTTGGGTATCCGATGGTACCGCGTCGGAACGGTACGCATTCGGGTCGTACGGAGGTTGAGCAGTCATCATTGTCTCCCAAATTGGATGTGATTTCTCCCTCAATACTACCCGGTTGGTAAGAGGTTTCCAAAGAAAACACCCGTGTTGAGCTCACATATGGCGACGTGCCGGCGAACCTCCCATCGAATGGTTCGTCGGCACGTCGCACAGTATCAGAGCATCAAACCAAGCCTGTCCACGCTGAGCAGACCTAGCTAAAAAGGCCCGAGCAGATGTAGTCGTTCTCGTCCTTCACCCCGGGCGGTACCGCGAAAAGAGCGTTACCGGTATGGCGCAGGTACTCACTCATCGCATCTGAAGCGGTCATCTTACTCAGCATCGGAATGAAATGGGTACGCGGATCACACACGTAAGCGATGAAAAACAGACCCGCATCCAGGCGTCCCAACTCATCAGCGCCATCAGTGTAGTTGAAGCCACGACGCAGAATCTGCACACCCTGGTTCTGATCCGGATGCATCAGACGCACATGGGAATCCGCAGGAATCAGGGGGCCGGAGCGACCCATCGCCGAAAAATCGAGCTTGGTGAACTCATCACCGCCAGAGAGCGGGGCACCGGTCGTCTTGGTACGGCCCACAATCTCCTCCTGCTCACGCAGTCGGGTGCGGTCCCATGTCTCAATCTTCATACGAATGCGGCGCGCGGCCAGGTAGCTACCGCCCTCCATCCACGCCGGGCTGTTCGCCGAATTCTGCGAGGAGGTCCACACGTGCTTCTTCAGCAGGTCCGGATCCTCAACCTTCAAGTTGTTCGTGCCGTCCTTGAAGCCGAAGAGGTTACGCGCCGTCACCTGTGTGGTGGTCGTGGAGGCGGTACGCCCGAAGCCCAGCTGCTGCCAGGCCACCACGGCGCGGCCACCAGCGATGCGAATCAGGTTGCGAATCGCGTGGAAGGCCACCTGCGGGTCGTCCGCACAGGCCTGGATGCACAGGTCGCCGTCGCTACGCTGCGCCTCCAGCGCGTCCCCGGTCATATGCGGGATGCGCACAAGCGCCTCCGGTAGCTTGCTGGCGAAGCCGAAGCGGTCCTTATCATTTTCGTCGACAAAGAAGCTACGGCCCAGGCCAAAGGTGATGGTCAGATGTGCGGCGGAGAGATCCATAGCCTCGCCCGTATCCTTAGGCGGTGCCTCGTAGGAGCGTTCCTCCCCCACGACCTCGCCAGCCTGCATCTTTGCGGAGGCCTTCGTCCACTCCTGGAAAAGGGAACGAATCTCTTCACGGTCGGTGGTCTTCAGGTTCAGCGCCACGAAGTACATGCGGTCCTGCACCTCGGTGGAGATACCGCTCTGGTGCTCACCGTAGAAGGGGTGAGAGTCGTTCGAGGCGCCCGAGGCTGAATTCGAGGCCGCGGCCTGGTTGTGGTTGTTGGAGGCTGGGCTGGCGCATCCGGCGAGCGCGCCTAACGCCCCCAAGGCTCCGGCGCCAGCAAGTGCTACGCCCAACGCGCCGCGACGGGTGGTACCGGCGGTGCGGGAAGTCTCGTGGTGTGCCTCCGGGGTTGTTTCAGTGGTATGGGAATTGCGGTCGGTAGGCATGGGAAGCCTTTCTTCTGTGCTGTGGTGAATATGTGAGAGCGCGGTAAATCTATGGGAGAAACGGAGCCCATAAAGGCCCCAGCCGGGCGGGGGCTCAATGTTCCCCCACCCGGCTACAGGTAGCGCATCCGTTTTAGCGGGCCGCTACCGTACGATGTGCTACTTCGCCGCGGAACCGGTGACGACCTCGGTCATCTTCGACACCGGCTCGGACAGAGCCTCTACAGCGTCGGACAGCTCGCGGACCTGGTCCTTGGTCAGCTCGTTGTACAGAGTGTAGCTGTCACCCTTCTTGTACTTGTCGAGCAGCTTCTGCACGGCCTCAAACTTCTTCTCGATGTCCTGAGCCAGCTTCGGGTCCTTCTGCTTCAGAATCGGCAGAACACCCTCGTAGGCCACGCGGGCTCCATCAATGTTGCCTTGGAAATCCGAGAGGTCGGTGTGCGACCAGGTCTCTTCCTCACCGCTGATCTTGGTGTTGAAGACCTCGTCCAGCAGTTCCTTCGAGCCGTTAGAAATCTGGAATGCCTCAAGCTTGAAGTTGGAGGAGTGCACCTCGTCGTAAAGCTTCTGGGTGTCTTCCACCAGCTTCTTGGCGACCTCCGCGCGCTGTTCCTTGGTCAGCGGGGTGTACTTCTTACCGCCGTTATTTTCGGCGGTCGGTTGCCACAGGTCCTTCTCAATCTTGTGCCAGCCGGTCCACTCCTTACCCTCTTCAACGTCTGCCTGGCGGGCATCCAGTGCCGGGTCCAAATCGCCGAAGGACTCAGCCACGGGCTCGATGCGTTCGTAGTGCATGCGAGCTGAGGAGTACAGGGCCTTCGCCTCGTCGTCCTTACCGGCGGTGTATAGCTCAGCAAACTGCTCAGTCTTGGTCTTCAGTGCCTCGACCTGGTCCTTAACGTAGGCGGTGTACTGGGTAACTGCGGTGTCGCGCAGGGCCTGTTCGTCGGCGGAAATCGAGGGAGCCTTCTCGTTCTTGGTCACGGTGAAGTCACCGCGGATACCGTCGCCGACCATGCCGGGCTTGCAGGCGGTTTTGTAGCTACCCTCGGGCAGTTCCACGGTCAGGTCGCGGCTGAGGTTCGGGCCAATGTTCTCCACCTCGGAGACGATGCGCAGGCCGTCAGCGCCAAGCACGTAGAACTCGTTGACCTTGGTGCCCTCGTTCTTAACCTTGAAGGTCACGGTGCCAGCCTTGACGGTGGTAGCCGACAACTTGCAGGCGTTGTCGCTTGCGGTGACGTTAATGGTGCCATCGGAGGATGCGGCGCCCGAAGCGGAGGACGCTACGTTCTGGTTGTTGGGGGTGCAGCCGGTCAGGGCGAGCGCACCGACCGAGAGCAGTGCACCTGCGGAGGCGAAAGTCTTACGCATGGTTTCTCCTTATTGTGTATGTGTTGGCGACGGTTCTTTGTCGCACCTTGAGGGGATATTTCTGGGGGATGATTGGTGAGCCATTCGGGCTCATGCAGGCTCATCCGAGCGGGTTAGCTCTAGCTCTGAGAACCCGAGGCTACCGTCTTTTCAGCTTCAGGCTTCGCCACCGGCTTCTTAGCCGAAACCTTCAGACCCGGACGCTGCGCACGGATGAACAGCGGCATCACGATACCCACGTACAGGATCCAGGCACCGGCCTCAAGCCAGGTGGTGGTCGAGGACAGGTTGAACACTGCCTTGAGCAGGGTACCCACAAAACCGCTCGGGTCGATGTAGTGGTAGGACTCAAACGCGGTGTTATTGAGGCCAGGCAGGATGCCCGACTCCTGCAGGTCGTGAATACCGTAGGAGAGCACCCCGGCCGCCACAATCACCAGGAATGCACCGGTGATAGTGAAGAAACGGGAGAGGTTGATGCGCATCATACCGCGCATCATGGCCCAGGCCATGAGGATGGCAACCAGGATACCGACGAGAGCGCCGAGCATGGGGGTTGCGTTCGCCTCCTGGCCGGCGGTGCGGGTGGCCGACCAAATGAACAGGGTGGTTTCGAGACCCTCACGGCCTACCGAAAGAGCAGCGAGCAGGATGACCGCCCAGGCGCTGGTCTGCGCGGCGTCCAGTTTTTCCTTGAGTTCGGCAGAGAGCAGGCGGGCGTTTTCTGCCATCCAGAAAATCATCCAGGTGACGAAGCCGACTGAGATGATGGACAGGGAGCCGCCGATAGCTTCCTGTGCCTCGAAGGTGAGGGTTTCGGGGCCGAAGGTGAGTAGCGCCCCAAAGCTGAGAGAGATGATGACCGCGACCGCCACGCCTAACCACATGGGTGTGAGCAGGTGGGTTCGCTTTGTCTTGCGGATGTAGGCCAGGAGGATTCCGACCACCAGGGCCGCTTCAAGGCCTTCGCGTAGGCCTATCAGAAAGTTTCCGAGGAAGGCTCCCCAAAAATTCATGTCAGTATCACCAAATCAACATATTTTTTTATCCTAATTGACTTCTTAAGAGTACGAGGAAAATGGTGCGTTTGACGACACTACTGAACACTCTGTCTGAGCGACTCGAAGGCCAGCCGAGCCTTCACCCACATCAAGGCCCTCCCACCAATACAAGTTGTCAGCATATCTTTACAGCAAATGAATACATAACTGACAATAAAGATAGGCTAGACTTAGTTTTAAGTTATGTTTCACGCATAAAAATACACGTGGGGTGGGGCTCCGCATCGGAGCCCCACCCCACGTGGACTTTTAAAAAAAGCTGAGAAAAATACTATTCGAACGAAAATATTACGTCACATGAACGCCATTACATTCCGCCAAGACGCCGCGACGACTACCTGAGCAGCCTCTGCCAGCGAAGCGCTCACCCTTAGCTTTCGCCCGTCCCAAGCCGACCGAGCTGACGCAAGAGCGCCTCCACAATCGGAAAGTCAGCAGGAATCCACGGTAGCGCCAGAATCTCAGCGGCCTCCACAGCCTCAAGGATTCCCTCCCCCACCGGAGGAAGCGGCATCCACCGCAGAGCACTGTGGTCCTCCAGAGTCTCCGGAGTACCCGAAAGAATCTCAGCGAAGAACACACGCATCGCCAGGCGCTCATTCAGGCGCCAACCCTGCGGGTACGCACCGGGCACCTCAGCACCCAGACGCGCCTGCACACCCAGCTCCTCTGTCAGCTCACGCACCAGCGCCTGCTCACAGCTCTCCCCCGGTTCAACCTTACCGCCCGGAAACTCCCACAGGCCGGCAACAGTCTGCGGGGCAGAACGCTGAGCCACCAGCATACGGGTCGGCGCCTCCAAAGAATCAACAATGGCGGCACCAACCACCTGAACCTCAAACGAGGGCGATACTTCACTCATCTTTATTACCTTCTTCTACGCCTTCTACCCATTCCATCTGCTCATCGTTCATATTCGAAGCCTCAGCGACCTCACGGCGAATGGTAGTGCCATCATTGAGCAGAATCAGCAGACGGTTACCGTTCTTGAACTCCATCAGGAAGACATCCTCAAGTTCAACCTTCGCCGCACGCAACTGCAATCGCACCCAGTCCTCGGTCTTGTGAGCATCCGCAATATCACGAGTGACCAATTTGCCCTTCACAATCAGAGCAAAGTTCGGCGCACCATCGCCCTTACGGATCACGCTCAGCGCACCATTCGGCTCAATCTGAGCGAACTCAATCTCTTCCAGGTCATAAATACCCTGCGCACGCAGGTCAGCAATCAGATGCATCGGGTCAAGAACCACATCGGACTGCTGGAAGCTCTTAATATCAATATCACCGTCGGTAATGACCGGCACACGCTGCTCACGCACCGCCATATGCAGAAAACGAATCTTCGTCGTCGCCACGTTCAGCAGCTGAATCATGCACAGCGTAAACACCAGGTAGACGATGAAGTAGAACAGACTAATCTGCGTGCTATACAGCACGCCACCAAGCAGACCACCGATAACAAAATTGCCGATGGTATCAATCGGGGTCTGGTGCCCCGCCTGAGAACTGTGAGTCAGGCGCAGGTACACCAAAATAATGATCAGGCCACAGAAAATCTTCAGCAAACCATCAACAATCGTCTCAACGGTCATAACAAAAATCTCCTAGAACTAAGCCCGGAAAATATCCGGCTCCAAATAGATAATGCGAGCCGCAGGAACAGCCTCACGAATACGCACCTCAGCCGCGTCAATCTCATCAGCTACCGCGCGACCAGTATCAGCATCATGGATGCGGATCTTTGCCGCCACCAAAATCTCCTCGGGGCCCAAATGCACGGTCTTAATGTGAATAATTCGACCGGAGTCGCCATCCTCAATCGCCGCACGAATCTTCGCCAAATCCTCCGGCGAAGCAGCCTCACCCAAAATCAGCGACTTCATCTCCACGGCCAGGAACGCCGCGATGAAGACCAGCAGAATACCGATAGCCAGGGTACCGAAAGCATCCCACAGACCGTTACCGGTCAGTAGGGTCATGCCCACACCAACCAGGGCCAGTAACAGGCCAACCAGCGCGCCCGCGTCCTCAAGCAGAAGCACCGGAAGCTCCGGGTTCTTCGAGGTGCGCAGGAAACGCAACCAGCTCTGCTGCCCCTTCAAGCCGCCGGATTCCTTGACCGCCACGCGGAAGGAATTACCCTCCAGCAGAATCGAACCCACCAGCACGGCTACAGGAACCCACTGCCACTCAGTAATACCGTGCGGATCGTGAAGCTTCTCGAACCCCTCATACAGGGCGAACAAGCCGCCCAACGAGAAAATAATAATCGAGACAATAAACGCATAAATGTAGCGGTTACGGCCATAACCGAACGGATGCTCTTCATCGGCCTGCTTGCGGGAGGCGCGACCACCCACCAGCAACAGCAACTGGTTACCAGAGTCAGCCAGCGAATGGATACCCTCGGCCAACATCGAGGAAGAACGGGTCAGAGCAAAAGCCAAGAACTTCAGGATGGCAATACCGATATTCGCCCCCAGGGCGGCAATAATCGCTCCGGCTCCTGAATGACCGGAATGACTGGATTGAGACATAGTTACCTTTCTGCAGGCCGCACCAGCCCGAGAGGCACGGAACCAACGGGGGCGACGCTATTCAAAAGTCTGTGAAAAAGCCCGAGGTGGGCACGACTAAAACCTCGGCCGGTACAGCCCCGGCGAACACAGCTCGCCGAAGGGCCGCATCGCGAAGTGATTAGCCCAGGAAATTAGCTCAGGGTGGTCGAGCGCTGCGCCATCGCCGAGGCGTACAGGCAGACCGCCGCAGCGGTACCCACATTCAAGGACTCCGCCGAACCGTACACCGGCACAGCCACTCGCATCGTAGCGGCCGCCTTCTCCTCGGCGTTCAAACCCTGCGCTTCATTCCCGAAAAGCCACATCGTCGGCTTGGACAAATCAAAATTACCCTTCACGCCTGACGGAGCGCTCGCCTCCACACCCGCGCGACGAGCCGCAGTGTACTCCGCCAGCTCCTGCAGGTTCACCGCACCGTAGCCGTCAGCAGCCAGCACCGCAGTCCCCTGAGACTTCACGTCCTCCGCGAAGTCCTCAAGCTCCACGCCCTGGATCACCGGCACATGAAACAGCGAACCCGCGGTGGAACGCACCGTCTTCGGGTTGTACAAATCCACCGAGCCCTTGGTGGTAATCACCAGGTCGGCACCGGCAGCATCCGCAACACGCAGAATCGTGCCCGCGTTACCGGGGTCCTGAACGCGAGAGAGCACGGCAATCAGCTTCGGGTTCAACGCGCCCTCACCCCACAGTAGCGAGAAGGAGGCGTCCACCATGAAGGAAACCGCAATAATACCCTGCGGGCTTACCGAATCGGCCATAGCCGCCAGCACCTCTTCGGTCACCACTCGCATGAAAACGCGGCGGCCCTCCTCGGGGGTGGGGGTGCCGTACACCCGCTCCAGCAGCTCAGCAATATCCTCGTGACGGTCGAACGCGGCCTCCGTAACGTACACGGCATCCAGGACGGGGCTCTTCAGGTGAGCCTTCAGAGCCTCACGCACAGCCTGCGGCCCCTCCACCAGGAATTGGCCCTTCTTCGTGCGGGCCGAGCGGGTGCGAAGCTTCGCAATATCACGCACACGGTCAGCCTGCGGGTTGGACATCACAACGGGAGTACTAATACGTTCAAAAAAATTCACCCCTTAAGGGTACAGGTAAAGCAGGACACAGCAGATGCCCGCACGGGACAAAAACCCCTCGAAGGATGCGAGAAGCCTAACACCGCCCTGCGTCATGATACGGGCGGTGCAGATACAGCAAAAGCGACCGCCCACACTCAACAGTGCGGACGGCCGCTCATGATGCTTGAGCACCGACCCCGGGCCTAGATTCCCGAGGAGCGGAACACACAACCTAGACTCAATTAAGCCTTGGGAGCCGAGGTGTCCTCGGGCAGGTTGTTCTTAGCAATCTCAACCAGTGCGTTGAAGGCAGCGGGCTCGTTCACGGCCAGCTCAGCCAGCATACGGCGGTCAACCTCAACACCAGCAGCCTTCAGACCCTGGATGAAGCGGTTGTAGGTCAGGCCCTGTGCGCGGGAAGCAGCGTTGATACGCTGAATCCACAGGCGACGGAAGTCACCCTTCTTCTTACGACGGTGGTCGTAGCTGTAAACGAGCGAGTGGGTGACCTGCTCCTTAGCCTTACGGTACAGGCGAGAACGCTGACCGCGGTAGCCGGATGCACGGTCGAGAATAGTACGGCGCTTCTTGTGCGCGTTAACCGCGCGCTTCACACGTGCCACGTGTGTCTCCTTCGTCTTATGTCCTGAACAGCTCACATATCACGCTGAACAGGAGCGAGTCTTTAATCAGTGCGCACCCCTATCGGTGCGCCAGGTGCAGAGCGTAAGCGGTGCTTACTTACCCAGCATCTTCTTGACAACCTTTGCCTGGCCGCCGGTAACGATCTGGTCAGAAGCCAGACGACGGGTCAGACGAGAGGACTTGTGCTCCAGGTAGTGGCGACGGTTCGCCTGCTGGCGCTTAACCTTGCCGCTACCGGTGAGCTTGAAGCGCTTCTTAGCACCAGAGTGGGTCTTCTGCTTCGGCATAGCTGCCGTTCTCCTTACATTCATCCCCCGCCACAACGGCGGGGTAGCTTAGTGGGGCTACGTACGCGAACGTATCAGCCCCAAGGACCAAAGGTGAGGCGCCTCTTGCGAGGAGCCTCGGAACCGGCACCGGGTGAACCCGCTCAACCACCCAACGGTGGAGGCGCGTGCCCATCCTAAAGTGACGACCCGGTTCCCTACTCGGCGGAAGCCTGTGCCTTCAGCTCGGCAGGCATAGCGTCTGCCAGAGAGTTGGTAACGGGCTTCGCCTTGGTCGTGTCAATACGCTCGCGACCCTTGCGACCGCCGGCGCCCTGCTCACGGCGAGCCTCTGCCTTACCGCGAAGCGGAGCCAGAACCATCACCATGTTGCGGCCATCCTGACGGGGGCGAGACTCAACGGTGCTCACCTCAGCCAGCTCAGCTGCCAGACGCTCCAGCAGACGCACACCCATCTCGGGGCGCTGCTGCTCACGACCGCGGAACTGAATCATTGCCTTGACCTTGTCACCACCGGAGAGGAAACGACGAGCGTGTCCAACCTTGGTTTCGTAGTCGTGGGTATCAATCTTCAGGCGGAAACGGATCTCCTTCAGAACGGCGTTTGCCTGCTTCTTGCGGGATTCACGAGCCTTGATCGCGGCTTCGTACTTGTACTTGCCGTAATCCATGAGCTTGCACACGGGCGGCTTCGCGTTCGGGGCAACCTCGACCAGGTCGAGTTCGGCGTCCTCAGCCAGGCGCAGAGCGTCCTTCAGAGGGACAACGCCTACCTGCTCGCCACCGGGGCCGACGAGTCGGACCTCGGGAACGCGGATACGATCGTTAATGCGTGGTTCGCTAATGACTAGCTCCTGTGCTCTGTGGGTTTCCCCGTGAATACTATCCGTTGCGGGCGCTAAAAAAGCCCCCGCAGTTACACAAGCGGAGGCGCAAACCAGCGTACGCCGAAAACGGCGGACGAACCCATTCACCTTAAATCCCAGGGGAAACCTGCGACGGCCAATCGGGTGGGAGGCATGCTCCACTTGCAAACTGTCTACAACCATACCCCAGAACCGCCCGACGGCGCAAGGGGTATTACCCCATAAACGTTGCGTGACGAGTCACCACGCGAGACCGCATCGGGGAACATCATATAGGGCAGTATGGCGAGCCCTAAGACCGCAGGGTGAACGCATTTACCGAAATAAACGAAATATGAGATTCTAGGGGTATGAGCACTGAAAACAATAGCTTCCGCTTTACCGCGGGAGAAGAAACTCCCGTCCACGGTCACACCGAACTCACCGAAGAGCAGGTCGAGGCCGTTAACGAGCAGCTGCGCGACATCGCAGACGTACCCGCCATCGAAATCATCAGCTCCGCCGCCATCCACATGATGAGCGCCGCGGCTGTCAAGTGCGGCCTCGCAGCCGACGAGAACGCCGACGATCTCAAGGACCTCGACGAAGCACGCAAGCTCATCACCGCTCTGGCAGGCCTGGTCACCGCCGCTGCCCCCGAGATTGGTTCCCAGCACGCAGCACCCCTGCGCGACGGCCTGCGCACCCTGCAGCTGGCTTTCCGCGAGGCATCCCCCTTCCCGGATGAGCCCGGTATGGGTCCCGGAGAGAAACTGACCGGCCCGGTCTACTAAACCACCCGGTCCACTACGCCATATCCGGCTTACTAAGCTCGAAGCCCCGACTCCATCGAATGAAGGAGGCGGGGCTTCGTCGTTTCTATACATGACATGAAAGCGCAGACAGCCACCCTATCGGGAGCCAGCAACCTTAAGGGCCTGCTCAAAGCTAAAGTTTCCCACATACAGCGCCTTGCCCAACACCACGCCCTCCAAGCCGGAAGGCACCATGGCACGCAACTTCTCAAGATCGGCCAGCGACGCCACACCACCGGATGCCACCACTCGACAGGCAGTCTGGGCCAACACCTCATCCAGCAGTTCCGCGCCGGGACCCGCCAGGGAACCATCTTTACTAACATCGGTCACGATGTAACGATACACGCCCACCGAGTCAAGCCACCTCAAGGCTTCGGGAACTCCGGGGCCCGACCAGTCGGTTCCACGGGCCACCGTCACCCAGCCCCGTTCAGGGTCGTAACGGGCGTCAAGCCCCAGAGCCAAAAGATCAGAACCCGCGTAGCGGGCCAGGGTGCCCTCAAGCCAGGAGGAATCCGCCAGCGCCGCACTGGTCACGTTCACGCGATCGGGATTGAGGCTCAGGGCTCGCTCCAGGGATTCGGCATCGCGAACACCCCCACTCACCTGAACACGCACCGGTTTGCCACGTTCGGCCGCGCAGGCACGAACGGCGGTGACAACCTGCGCCAGAACCTCGGTGTTAGTACCGCGCCCAAAGGCTAGGTCAAGGTCGACCAAGTGAATCCAGTCGGTGCCAGCTTCCACCCAGGTGAGCGCCGCCTCCACCGGATCGAGGCGACGCTCACCCCCGGACAGGGTGCCGCCCACCGGGCGTACCGCGTACCCCTCGGAGATATCGACGGCCGGCAAAAGTTCGAGGATAGGTTGAGCCATTATGCGCCCTCCCCACCGATAGCGGATTCATCCGGGGTAAGCGACAGCCGACCGGTCACCGCGAGAGATTCCACCCAGCGGCGCATAAATTCCGCACCCAGCTCACCGGACACCACCGGGCAGAACTGCACAGCGGTCAGCGGGCCGTTCTCCACCGCGGCAATATAGGGAGGTTCGGTTGCCGTCCAGCTCACCGAAGGCGGAGCGATGTAGTCAATGCTCTGATCAAAAACCCACTCAAAAACACCATGCTTAGACTTGAAACGCGCCTCGCCCTCAAGATCTTTGAGCAACTGACTGTCGGGCGAGGGGGATAGTGCGGAGGAGCCGGGAACCAGGTCCCGAGTGGACAGCTCCACACTCTCGCCGGGCCACTCCCCCATGCCCTGAACCTGCACGCTGCCCAGCTGCGGGTGGTTCACCGCGACGCTTTCAAAAAGACAGCTCATAGCGGCACCGGCCGCGAGCACGGGACGGCCGCCGGCCACGCGGCGCCCAATCACACGCTCAGCATCCTTGGCCTTTAGCTCATCGTATGCCTCGAGGGATCCGGCAGGACCAGCCACCACCATGCCGTCGGCTTCACGGAGCTGATACGGTTCGGCAGTAACAATGACCTCCGCGCCCGAATCCCGAAGAAGCTTTACCATGGCGCTGTGAGTTCCGGGGTCCCCTAGAACGGCGACCACGGGGCGCGGCGAGGAGACAGCATCCTGACGGGGATGAGAGGACGAGGATATGGGCATCGCATGTTCCTTGGGTAGTGCGGTAGACGGTTTGTCGTTAATTCACAATCTGCTAACGGGCGGGCCGAGCGCTCTCATGCGCCTCGGTAGCTTAGCCTAGTGGCGCGGCTGGGGAACCTCGAGGCGCTGACCGACATCGACTGCAGTGCTTGTCAGTGAGTTCAACTCCATAATACGCACCACGGTATCACGGGCATCACCGCCGGGGTTCACCGCCTGAGCGATGTCCCATAGTGTCTCGCCGTGCTTAACGGTCACCGTGGCTTGGGTGGCCGCGGCGTTCTCGACACGCGGGCCGAAGGACGGACCGAGGAAGGTAACGGCACCCAGCACCACGAGAGCAGCCAGGGTTAGCAAGGGCAGCCCCTTCAAATTGTGCAGGGGATTGAAACGTTCCAGCCGAGAAGACAGGGAACGAAGACCCGAAATAGCAGAAGGAACGAGGCCCGCAAGCGGGGAAGACATGTCCACGCCCTGCTCGGCGGGGCGCCCCGAAACGGAGCGTTCATTCGCCGGAGCGGAGGGGGTTGAAGGCTGAGAATCCGTTGCACTGGGAAAGACACGGCGGGCGGACACCAGGTAAGAAGAAGGCTGAGGGGCGGATGCACGACGGGAGGAGCCTCGAGCGGCGCGCGCGGACTGCCGTGCGTGCGCGGGGTGAAGTACCACCAAACCTTCCGGAAGGGTAACAGATGCAGAGGCACGGTGAGGAGCCAAAGAAGCTGCAGTCATAATTGTGGTTCCTTTCTCTCAAGCTCACTCCCGCGGCGATCCCACGGGGGTGAACAGTGCCGACTCTCTCTAGACTCGGCGGGTGAGTTGAGTGTGGTTGTTCGCTTTCTGTAGGGGCCCAGTGAAGGAACGTTCGAAGAGTCGCTCCACGGGCTCAATCTTCAGAACCCTCCTTCAACTGGAGAGGGCCGGCCGGTTTTCCGTTCGAATACTCTCGAACATTCGACACCTTCACCCACACCCCCATAACAGAATGGGTATTCGAATTGCATTGGAAATAATCCATCATCACCCCGAAATTCGGGCGGATTTTCCATTTATTCCGAATCCATGTTCTAAAGTCTAGCAGATACATACTAAAAATCCCTACGGTTTCGAAGAAAAAATCTAGTATATTTGTTTGAATTTATCGGTGAAGTGTTCTACACTGGTGTCAAGAGATGTTCCACACGCTCGTGATGAGTTCCATCATCGCGGGGCGTCACCCATGACGGATATAGATTCTGGTTTACCCCTGACGAGATAAGGGGTCCTACTCGCCTATACCGTGCGATATACGTCACCGCGGAACAAACATGTGGACGATCCATCCGTGCTCCGGCGAAGGTACGTAGCCTTCGACGACACAAACCGAAGGAAGAGATATGGCAACAGCACCCCGCCCGGCGCTGACCGCGCGCCAGCAGAAGATTCTTGACGCGATCCGCACCGAGATTGAACAGAAGGGCTATCCGCCGTCCATGCGCCAGATTGGCGACATGGTGGGTCTTGCTTCTCTCTCTTCGGTGACCCACCAGCTTGGCCGACTCGAAAATATGGGCTACATTCGCCGCGATCCCAAGCTCCCGCGTGCCATTGAGGTGCTCGATGAGAATGGTGCCGGCATCCACACTCCCCTGCCTGAGCTTCCGAACTTTGAGGTCGGCGAGGATGACCTTGTGCCCGTCCCTCTCGTCGGTCGCATCGCCGCAGGCGGTCCTATTACCGCCGAGCAGTCCGTGGAGGATGTGCTCGCTCTGCCGCGCCAGCTGGTTGGCAACGGCAAGCTCTTCATGCTCAAGGTCAAGGGCGATTCCATGATTGATGCCGCAATCTGCGATGGCGACTGGGTCGTCGTGCGCGAGCAGCACACCGCCGACAACGGTGACATCGTGGCCGCTCTGCTGGATGATGAGGCCACCGTGAAGGTCTTCCGCCAGGTTGATGGCCACACCTGGCTCATGCCGCGCAACGCAAGCTATGAGCCGATTATGGGTGATCGCGCCACCGTCATGGGCAAGGTTGTTTCGGTATTGCGTAGCCTCTAATTCCCCGCTCTTCGCGAAAAGCATTACGGGGATTCGGCCGCCCAACCCCGAGTTCCCGAGATCCCAGCACCCCGAGGTGCTGGTCGCGTCCTTCGAGGTTTCAGCGTTTCCGCATCCCCTAACGGGAAAACCTAACGGCCAAGCCAACGAATAAACCTGCTTGGCACAGAGAAAGCCCCGGCACTCGCAAACGTGCGATTACCGAGGCTTTCGGCTTTTCCCGTAGCTTGATGGAGATCTTAGCTTAGCTCGCTCGGTG
Organism: Rothia mucilaginosa; assembly: GCF_901875305.1. Lineage (GTDB taxonomy): Bacteria > Actinomycetota > Actinomycetes > Actinomycetales > Micrococcaceae > Rothia. The sequence goes on along the minus strand of NZ_CABFLY010000003.1, from coordinate 321,730 downwards.
GGGAAAGACGCGGCCACTCAGCACACGGGAATCCGCTAAGCACAGTCCCCCACTCAGCACACGTCGGGTTGAGGCTATCTATCAATAGATTCCGAGAGGCGGGCCAGCGCCCCCACCACGGCCTGCTTATTCTGAGTGGGCCACATCGGCGGCATAGCCTTCATCAGGTAGCCACCGTAGCGCTTCGTCGCAAGTCGCGAATCCAGAACCGCCACAACCCCGCGGTCGTCTACCGAACGAATCAGGCGACCCGCGCCCTGCGCCATGCGGATAGCCGCGTGATGCGCCGAGACGGCCATGAAGCCGTTGCCGCGGTGACGGTTCACCGACTCTGTACGAGCCTGCGCAATCGGGTCATCCGGGCGTGGGAACGGGATGCGGTCCATCACCACCAGGCGACAGGAATCGCCGGGGACATCCACACCTTGCCACAGGCTCATCGTGCCGAACAGGCACGAGTCGACGTCCTCGCTAAACTCCTCCACGAGGGCCTTCAGCGAAGACTCACCCTGCAGAAGAATGTTCAGGTCACTGTGCTCACGCATGTACTCGGCGGCGCGCTCGGCGGCGCGCTTCGAGGAGAACAGGCCGAGGGCGCCACCTTCTGACGCTTCACACAGCTCGCGAAGTCGCTCCAGCTGGCCCTCGTGCACGCCAAATCCCGGAGGCTTCAGGTCCCCAGCAACGTACATGATGCCCTGCTTGCGGTAGTCGAAGGGCGAGCCCACGTCGATGCTCGTCCAGCGGGGAGCGCCCTCCCCCTGCAAACCGAGGGCACTGGCGGCAACGTCGAAGGAATCACCCACTGTCAGGGTCGCGCTCGTTAGGATCACGGTGCGGTCGGCGAACAAGCCGTCGCGCAGCTGCAGGCCAACGCTTAGCGGGGCGATATTCAGGGTTGCCGGGTCGGTATCGGAGGCAGCCACGTAGCGGCCGTTCTCCCAACCGCCCTGACGCGAAACCCACAGCACATCCTGCTCAGCCGAGGCTTCCAGGATGCGGTTGCTCACCTCGTGCACCTCCGAAACACGGGAACGGGCCATCTGCAGGCCTGCGTCAACTTCTTGGCCGTCCGGTTTCGTGTCGGAAAGTGCGGCGCGGGCCGCATCGTTCACAGCGGACAGGGCCGTAAGCAGGCGACCATCCAAGCCCTTCAACAGGCCCTCAGGCAGGCCCTCCAGCGCGGTTTCCAGGGTTCCGGCGGCCATCTCCAGGGCGCCGGAGTCGGCCCTAGAATGTTTCTTCACACCTCGGGCGGCGCGGTGAACCATCGCAACGGTCAGCGATCCGGAAACCGCACCAGTCACGCGGTCCACCAGCTCGTGGGCCTCGTCAATAATGACGGTCTCATGTTCGGGCAGAACCTTCATGCCTTCGAAAGCGTTAATTGCCAGCAGGGCGTGGTTCGTGATGACAATGTCAGCCTCAGCGGCGCGGCTACGCGCCATCTCGCTGAAGCATTCCTCCACCAGAGGGCAGCGGCGGCCCAGACATTCGGCGGCGCTCACCGACACTTGCGCCCACGCGCGATCGGACACGCCGGGCTTGAGCTCGTCGCGGTCACCGGTCTCAGTGCGGTCAGCCCACTCGCGCAGGCGCACGACCTCCTCGCCCACGCGGGAGGTCGAAGACGGCATGTCGAAGAGGGCATCCGGCTCGTCTTCGGGGTAGCCACCCTCCAGCTTGTGCAGGCACAGGTAGTTATTGCGGCCCTTGAGCAGAGCCACCTGCGCTTGAGATTCCGGGCGCGGCTCCAGCGCTTCCAAAAGACGCGGGATGTCGCGGTTCACGATCTGCGCCTGCAGGGCCAGGGTCGCAGTCGCTACCACAATCGGCTGGTCGGACTCCCCCACACGTGCGAGGGCCGGGACCAGATAGCCCAGAGACTTACCGGTGCCGGTACCCGCCTGAACCAGCAGGTGACGCTGCAGCTCAAGAGCCTGCGCCACGTGCGCCGCCATGGTGCGCTGGCCTTCACGTTTCTGCCCACCGGTGGCCTCCACAACCTCGTCGAGCAGGTTCAGGGCATCCTTCGCACCGGGCAGGGTCTCAAGCTCCTGCCCGGTAAATCGGGTACTGTCGGTTATGGATTCTGGGGCGGCCCCGGAGGTGTTTTTGGGCGCGCTGGTGCGTCCCGTCGTCTTCTGCGTCACGTTGACCGGTTCCTAGTGAGTCTCGGCGGTATCGGCCTCGGCTGTGAGGGCGCGGGCCTCAGCCAGCTCCTCTTCCAGGACCTCCAGCAAGTCGCCCTCCAGCACGTACTCGGCCAGATCCGAAGCGACATCTTCACGGACCAGAGCAACTACGAACGTGCCGTCCGACACGAAATCGGTGCTCTTAATTTCGGCATCCCACTCGTGTAGGCGCGAAATAATCTCACCGTGGTTGTAAGGAATCAGCAGCTTGACCTCAATCGAAGGGCGCGGAATCGTGTCCGCAATCTTCTGCTTAAGCTCCTCGATGCCCTCGCCGGTACGCGCCGACACGATGACGTGCTCCGGCTCGCGCTGGCGCATCCGCTCCAGCACGAACGGGTCGGCGGCGTCCGCCTTATTCAGCACAATGATTTCGGGGATGTGGCGGGCATCCACCTCGGCGAAGACCTCGCGAACCGCGCGAATCTGGCCCTCCGGGTCGGGGTGCGAAGCATCCACCACGTGCAGGATCACGTCGGCGTCCGCGACCTCCTCCAGGGTGGAGCGGAACGCCTCAACCAGCTGGGTCGGCAGCGAACGCACGAAGCCCACCGTGTCGGAGAGGGTATAGCCGATGCCGTCGGGGGTCTGCGCCTTACGGACGGTCGGGTCCAGGGTTGCGAACAGGGCATTCTCCACGAGCACGCCGGCATCGGTCAGACGGTTCAACAGCGAGGACTTACCGGCGTTCGTGTAACCGGCAATAGCCACCGAGGGCACGCGGTTGCGGCGGCGATTCAGGCGCTTCGTCTCGCGGGCCGGAGCCATCGCGGCGATTTCACGCTTGAGCTTGGCCATGCGGGCGCGCAGGCGGCGACGGTCCATCTCGATCTTGGTTTCACCGGGACCACGCGAGCCGATGCCTTCACCGGAGGCGGCACGGCCACCGGCCTGACGGGACAGGGACGCACCCCAACCACGCAGACGCGGCAACATGTACTCCAGCTGAGCCAGTTCAACCTGTGCCTTACCTTCGCGGGACTTAGCGTGCTGAGCGAAGATGTCGAGAATCAGGGCGGTGCGGTCAATGACCTTGACTTTCACAATGTCTTCGAGGGCACGACGCTGAGAGGGAGCCAGCTCGGAGTCGACAATCACGGTGTCGGCGCCGGTGGCCTCCACGATATCCTTGAGTTCCAGGGCCTTGCCGGAGCCGAGGAAGGTGCCCGGATCGGGCTTGAGGCGGCGCTGAACTAGGCCGTCCAGTACCTCGGAGCCTGCGGTCTCGGCCAGCGCGGCCAGCTCACGCAGGGAGTTCTCGGCATCCTCGACGGTGCCTTCGGTCCACAGGCCAGCCAGCACCACGCGCTCCAGGCGTAGCTGGCGGTACTCGACCTCGGTCACGTCCTCCAGCTCGGTGGAGAGGTTAGCTACTCGGCGCAGGGCGCGGCGCTCGGCGAGGTCTTCCTGGTCTCCATCGAACTCGGAGTGCTCGCGCTGAACATCGGAAATTTCACGCGCGCGGGTGTCGAGCACGCGGTGGCTACCGCGCGTCGGCGCGGTCTCGTGATGCGCGGTGCCCGCGGCATCGTAGGTAATCAGTGAGGAGGCGGACTGGGAGCGGCCCAGAACGCGGTCCACGGTGCGGCGCAGCTGCTCGTCGCTCGGCAGCTTCTCGGCCTCGGATACGGAATTATTCTTAGAAGTCATACGCCTTCCATTATACCGCCGTTGCCCCGCTCGGGTAGGGGGTTTGGTCACCTGTGCGCTCAGGGCGTGCAGGCGGGCACGGCGGTGTGCGGGCCATGAGCGTCAGGCAGGATCGGGGCGCCGTTCGGCCCCGGAAGCCGGAGGGCGCGGGCCGCCCGGTACACTGGATAGCATGAGCGAGCAGCATTACTTTTCTGAGATCCCCGAGACGGAGTTCAAGCCCCGCCCCGTGCAGGTGGAGCTGGTAGGCCGCATGGTCACCGTCACCACCGCCAACGGCATCTTCAGCCCCTCCGGCATCGATAAGGGCACGGCCATCCTGCTTCAGGAGGCGCCCGAACCCCGCGGCGAGCGCCTCCTTGATATCGGCTGCGGTTGGGGCCCCATCACCCTGACCCTGGCGATGCTCGCCCCGCAGGCTCAGGTGCACGCCGTGGACGTCAACTCCCGCTCCATCAGCCTGACCAAGCGCAACGCCGCTGCACTCGGACTACCGAACGTCACCGTGGGAACCCCCGACTCAGTCGACCCCGAGTTGCGCTTCGACACCATCTGGTCGAATCCGCCAATTCGCGTGGGCAAGGAGGTTCTACACGAGATTCTGCTGACCTGGTTGCCACGCCTGGCCCCCGAGGGGGAGGCATACCTGGTGGTGCAGAAGAACCTCGGCTCCGACTCACTGCAGAAGTGGCTGGATGCGAAGCTGGACGAGCTGTACCCAGGCGAGTTTGAGGTGTCGCGATATGCGACCTCGAAGGGCTTCCGTATTCTGCAGGTGCACCGCTACGAGGACTAAAACCTGTAGCGCAGATTGCTAAAAACATAAAAGCGGCGGGTGTTTTCTGAATGTGTTGTCAGAAAACACCCGCCGCTTTTGTCTATAAAATCTCTGGTCTAGGACTGTTCGTTATCGCAATACGACGGTCGCAACCATCTGCGCCGGACCAGCCAAGACAACATGCTCCAGCTCGTCCGGGCCCAGCACGAAAGTCACCGCGAGGGTACCGCCGGGCACGTGTACGAGCCATTCGTCCGGTGCTTCCTCGCCGCCCCAGAAACGGGTCGCCGCAGCCGCAGCACACGCACCGGTACCGCACGACAGGGTCTCGCCCACGCCGCGTTCGTGCACGCGCATACGGATAGCACCAACATGTGAACCACCATCGTTATCAAGATCAGCCGGCACCACAAACTCAACGTTCGTGCCATCTGCGGGCACGGGGTTGACCTGCGGCTGGCTGTGCAGGTCCAGGCCGTCCAGCTTGCCCTCGGAGCCGAGCATGACCACGGTGTGCGGGTTACCCATCGAGATGGACAGGCCAGCACGCGGAGTCTTCAGGCCACGTGCAGACACCAGGCAGTCCTCGCCTCCCTCACGGGCGGCGTCACCGTGAATGAAGCTCCACGGGCCCATATCAATCGCGTAGCCCTCTTCGGTACGGGCGACGGTCTTCACACCGGCGCGGGTACCAATCTGCACGGTCTGGCCAATCTCAAGCTCAATCAGACCCTCGGTGCGCAGGTACTCCACGAAGGCTCGCACGCCGTTGCCGCACATCTCTGCGATAGAGCCGTCACCGTTGCGGTAGTCCATGAACCACACAGCGTCGGGGTATTCCTCGAGCAGCTTCTGACCCGCGCGGGAGGCGGTGCTGTGGGCAGCGCGAATGAAGCCGTCCGCGCCGATGCCGAAGTGGCGGTCGCAGGCGCGGGCGACCAGCTCGGGGGTGAGGGCAATCTCTGCGTTTTCGTCCGTCACGAAGACGAAATCGTTACCGGTGCCGTGACCTTTGGTGAGGGTTAGGCCTGCCAGCTCGCCCCAGATGGAAGGGTTCTCGCTCATATGCTGTCCTTAAAGTTGGTGACCAGTCCGTCTATGATTTTACCGCGACGACCGGTTCGAAGGGGTATCTGTTTGGCTACAGCTCGTTATTGTGGCTTATCGGGTACTTCCTCGGATGATGGCTTCCGCCTCATCTGCAAGGGTGGGTGAGAGCGCATCCAGCCAGTGCACACGCGGGTCCGCACGGAACCAGGTTAGCTGGCGGCGCGCAAACTGGCGGGTAGCAATCGTCGTATCCTCAATCGCCTGCTCCACACTGTAGTCCGCATCCTCAAAGGCGCGAGCGAACTGCGCGTAACCAATCGCGCGGGAGGCGGTCTTGCCCTCCTGCAACCCCTGCGTATTCAGGGTGCGAATCTCATCGAGCAGACCCTGCTCGTGCATCAGCTCCACGCGGCGGTGCAAACGCTCGTGCAGCAGGGCACGATCCATATCCAGACCAATCTGAATACTCTCAGTCACGTACTCGCGCACCGGCATGAACGCCGAGAACGGGCGGCCCGTCACCTCGAACACCTCCAGGGCACGAATAATGCGGCGCTCATCCTTCACACGCGCGGCCGACTCCGGGTCTACCTCCGCCAGGCGGGCATGCAGAACACCAATACCCTCGGTACGTGCCTGCTCCTCCAGGCGCTCACGCACCCGCGCATCCGTTCCGGGGAACTCCAACTTATCGAGGGCGGCGCGCACATACAGGCCGGAACCACCCACCAGAATCGGGTAGCGGCCACGGCCGCGAATCTGCTCAATCAGCTCACGGCTACGCTCCTGAAACTCCGCCACGGACGCCTCATCCCGCACATCCATAATGTCCAGCAGGTGGTGCGGGACGCCGCGCATCTCCTCAGCGGTGACCTTCGCAGTACCGATATCCATGCCCCGGTAGAACTGCATGGAGTCGGCGTTAATGCACTCGCCGTTCAGGCGCAGAGCCAGCTCGATGGCGAGCGCGCTCTTACCGGTGCCGGTCGGGCCCACAATAGCGATAACGGGCAGAGTTTCGGAGATAGTCATGCGCCCCATTCTACCGGTTCCCTCACCCCCACTCGCGGTGAGGATAAGGGCCCGAAGAACAGGGCGCATGATTCGTTATAGGTTTTAGGGGCGCAGACCGATGGTCGGCATGCCCAGACCCACCGGCGCACCGGGCACCTGGGTGGTGCCGGTACCGCAAGAGTCAGCCTGGGAGCGGTCCCACGCGTCACCGGCGCGGGTGCGGCGCAGCTGGTACTGCTCGGAGGTCGGGTCAGAAATCAGGTGGAAGGAACCAGCCTCGGTAATAGGCACGGTCACCATGTCGCCGGGGCGGGGAGTCTCGCAACCTTCGGGCACCGAGAAATGCACGAGGCGCTGGTCCGGTCCACGACCCGAGAGGCGGTGGGTCTGCTCAGCCTTACGACCAGCCTCCGCAACCACCATCAGCTCAACGGTCTTACCGAGCTGCTTGCGGTTCTCTTCACCGGCGATGCGGTCCTGCAGGGCAATCAGACGCTCGTAGCGTTCCTGCACGACCTCCTTCGGGATCTGGTTCTCCATGGTCGCCGCGGGGGTGCCGGGACGAATCGAGTACTGGAAGGTGAATGCGGAGGAGAAACGAGCCTGCTCCACAACTTTCAGAGTCTCCTGGAAGTCCTCTTCGGTCTCGCCGGGGAAGCCCACAATAATGTCGGTGGTGATCACGGCGTTCGGGATGCGCTCGCGCACCTTGTCCAGAATGTTTAGGAACTTCTTGGAGCGGTAGGAACGGCGCATGTCCTTGAGCACCTTGTCGGAGCCGGACTGCAGCGGCATGTGCAGCACGGGCATGACGTTCGGGGTTTCGGCCATCGCGTCGATTACGTCGTCGGTAAACATGGCCGGGTGCGGGGAGGTGAAGCGCACGCGCTCCAGGCCCTCAATTTCACCGCAGGCGCGCAGCAGCTTGGAGAACGCCTGGCGGTCGCCGAACTCCACGCCGTAGGAGTTCACGTTCTGGCCCAGCAGGGTCACCTCGATAGCGCCGTCGTCGACCAGCGCCTGAACTTCGGCGAGTACGTCGCCGGGGCGGCGGTCCTTCTCCTTACCGCGCAGGGACGGCACGATGCAGAAGGTGCAGGTGTTGTTGCAACCCACGGAGATAGACACCCAGCCGGAGTACACGTGATCACGTTTGGTCGGCAGGGTGGAGGGGAAAACTTCGAGAGATTCGAGCAGCTCCGCCTGCGCCTCGTGGTTGTGGCGGGCACGCTCCAGCAGAGTCGGTAGGGAGCCGATGTTGTGGGTACCGAACACGACGTCCACCCAGGGTGCCTTCTTGATAATGGCGTCCTGGTCCTTCTGCGCCAGACAGCCGCCCACGGCAATCTGCATACCCTTGTGGCGGCGCTTGACGGGGGCCAGCTGGCCGAGGTTACCGTAGAGGCGGTTGGCGGCATTTTCACGCACCGCGCAGGTATTGAAAACAACCAGGTCGGGTTCGACGCCCTCCTCAGCACGAACGTAGCCGTTGGCTTCAAGCAGACCCGACATTCGCTCGGAGTCGTGCACGTTCATCTGACAGCCGAAAGTGCGCACTTCGTAGGTGCGGGGGCTGGTTTCGGTGGTCTGGGCGGAATCGCTGAGGGTCGAAGTCATGCCCTATAGGGTATCCGATGGGAGATAATGGCTCTATGCAGGTTTCCCTTAGTAGTGACATTTCGCGTTTTTCACTGAACGATTCTTCCGGCTCTTCCGATGTCCCCGCGCAGCAGGCGGAGGCTCCCAAGGCGCTGAACCCGGAGGGGGCCGCCCCCGAGGCCGAGCGCTCCCCTAGCGGCGAGGCCGACCCTACCGGCAACGCCCTCGACGAGGCCCTCATCCAGGAGGCCATCACCCTCTACACCCCCGTGCCGCCCCAAGCGAGCGCAGACTCCGCCGCGATGCGCCGCAATCTCTCGCGCATGCTGGCCTGGGCGAGGGGCCTAGAGCAATCCGGCGGCCGCGACCTTGCGAACGTACGGATCCTGGGAACTGGCATGCGCTCGGTCGTGGTGCGTGTGAACTTTGAGGATTCCGGCCCCGCGGAAGCCGCCGAGGCCCTGCCCTCCTCCATGATTCTTAAGCGCTACCGCCGCAAATATTCCACGCAGAACGCCGGCGGTTTCGGCTACCTGCGCGAACGCTACGGTCTGCCGGCCCTCAACGAGCAGGTGCCCGGGCTCTTCCCGCGGTTCTACGGTGCCGACGCCGAACTGCGGGTTATCGCGCTCGAGGATGTCAGCGCAGGGACCGCCGAGGGCGAGCAGTACTCGGTCGCCCACGCCCTGCTGGAGGGCACCGAACAGCAGGCACTGGACGCGCTGAACTACTACATTGAGGCGTACCGCTCCCTTGCCGCCAGCGGCATTATGGGTGAGGCGGTGGAGGACTACCGCCTGAACCTGGCGCGTGCCGACCGCAAGGCACAGTTCCCGGGCGCTATTGCCTCGCCGGGGTTGGCCGAGCGCGGTTTGAAGAAGCTGTACGGTGTGGCTGATGAGGCGCGCACCCCCGAGCACGATGCTGACTCTAGCCCCGCCTCCAGCCCATCCGCACATGAGGACGCACCCGTTCTTCCCGCCGCAGTGGAGGAGCTCTCCTTCCGCTTCCGCCGCGTTCTGCAACCCTTCTTCACCAAGCGCCCGCCCGTTCCTGAGCAGTTCAAGCTCAACCGTGGCAAGGTGTATATGCTCTCTTCGGGCGATTTTTCGCCGCAGAACGTGCTCATCGGCCCGGCCGAGGACGCGCCGGCGCGCATCGTTGATGCTGAAGGCACCTGCCTGCACCACCGCGGCTTCCCCTTCGTTGAGGCGATGCTGGGCTTCCCCTCCTCGCCGGAGTACCCGCGCTATCGGGTGGACCGCAAGAAGGCCCTGCCGGCGCTGTACTCCGCGCTCTTCGACGACGCTCCGCTCGAGGCACACCTCGCCGAGGATCTCGCGGTGTGCACCGCAATCACGGTGTGCGTGCTCGTGGAGCTCTACTCCGCTTCCCCGCGCGCGACCCTGCTCCCGATGATTCGCCGCGAGGGCGCGCAGCTGATGCGCCTGCTCCTGCAGATTTCGGGTTCTCAGGATGCAACGCTCGCCGAATGTGCAGAGCGTCTGGACGCACCCGAGTAGGGAGCGGCTATAGGCCTTTGACAGGGCGCTTTATGGCTTGAGAAAGAACAAGGGTGAGCCCGCCACAGTGTATGTCTGTAGCGGGCTCACCCTTTTGTTCCTCATAGCGCGGAGCGTACCCGCACAGTCCTCCTGCCAATCTCTTATCGAAGGCCTCTACCAGAGCTCGTCCTCCGCACCATAGGCGGCCAGCTCCTCACGAATCACCGACATTGACACCGAGGAGGAGTACCCGCGGCGAGCCAGCATCCCCAGCAGTCGGCGGGTGACCCTATCCTTTTCAGCTCGGTCGCTCAGATCCATACCGGGGCACAGCTTCTTACGCACCAGCTCGGCGGCGTCCTCACGTTCCTGCTCGTCGGTGCGCTGAGCCAGGGCGTTCTCAGCTTCTTCACCGCGCACCCCGCGTTCAGCAAGCTCACGGCGTAGCGCGGCGCGGGAGAGCTTCTTGGTGCGGCTCTTCTGCGCCACGAACGTTTGGGCGTATTCGGCATCGTCAATGAGTTTTGCCGCCTCGAACTTATCGAGTAGCGGCTCGATGAGCTCCGCTTCGAAGCCTTCTGCCTGCAGTTTCTTACGCAGCTGACCTCGGGTTTTTGCCGAGTACGCCAACTGGTTGTACACGATGGTTTTAGCGCGCGTGTAGGGGTCGGCTTCTTCGGCTGTGCGGGCGGCACGCACCTTCTGTTTCCAGGAGGGTTGCTGCCCACCCATCCCCGCGGAGCCGTTCCCGCCGTTTCTCGGCGCGTGAGCCTCAGAGGCTTGAGAGCCTCGAGGGGCGGCCGGGCGCTTGCCGCTACCGATGCCCTGCGCCTCTTCCTCGGCGATGCCTCGAATAAAGGCTTCCTCGGCCGCGGTGAGCTTCTCGTTCAAGTTGCTTCCCTCCCTGAATAGGTTGCTCCCCGAGCCGCGGCCCGAGGGGCTCTTTCGGGTTTCCTCGTCGTCGCTCCGAGCCCCGAAGGCGGGCGCGTAGGGCGAGCGCTTCTGCATCTTTTCCCGCTGCGCCGGGCTCATGCGACGGAATCCGCGCTTGTAGTCGGTGTTCTTGGAGGCACACGAAGACTTGCGTTGCTTCTGCTTATCCCGCTGAGCTGCTTGCCTCTCAATTTCTTCTTTTTCTTCGGCGGTAAGTCCCGACCCGATGGATGCGGCACCGGCCCGGCTCATGCGACCGGCCGCCATGGGGCGCGGTTCTGCGCCTCCCGGCATGAAGGCCCGCACGGGAGCTTCATCGATGGAGACGGCCGGCAAGTTCGGGTCCACTCGCAGGCTGCGGCGCGGCGAGCCCTCGGAGGCTCCTTCGGCCCCTTGTTCCGCTTCCCCGCCCGGTACGGGTTCGAGGGGCGCCGTGGGCACCGGAAAGTAGCCCGGGTAGTCGTCGCCAAGGTCGCGGGCGATGCTTTCTTCAACAAAGCCGTGCGCGGCAGGATGCCAGTCCGGGAACTCCTCAGCGGCTACCGGATCCGTAGCACTGTTCCGCACCCATTTCGTAGGTACGTGTCCCTTAGACGCAGATGGTTCTGGTACAGGTTTTTTCGATACAGGTTTTTCGTGCGGCAGCGCAGCGGGCGCGGAGTCCAGAACAGCAGGAGGCGCCTCCCAGGTAAGGGTAGGCTCCGCCAGGGGCGCGGGCGCTTCGAAGGCCAGTGCCTCGAAGGCTCCCAGCTCGGCCGGGGCGGTGGGTGCTTCAAAGGTGAGGGGTTCAAAGCCTCCGTGAGCCGCGATACCGCCGTCCGCCGATTCAAACCCTGAAAAGCCGTCGGTGCCCGACACCGCGCCACCGAGGTTCTGTGCCGGAGAGGACCCGAAGAAAGGTTCGGTTGCGTCCAGGGCGGCGAAACCGGCGTCGTCCTCGCGCATACCGTCACGCTCGCCGCCGCGCGCGTTCTCGTCTTGGCCGAATACGCCTCGTTCCATCTGCCTGTCCCCTCCTCTCTTTCTAACCCACCGGAGCCCGTGTGCCTCCGGTTGGAGGCGCTCCCCCATTGTATCGAGCCGCACCGCCGCCGGTTCCGGCTTAAACGGTAATCGCCGCGCACCGTGCGAAAAGCACAGCGCACGGCGATTACCACGCGTTGTCGAGCGGACCGCACATCCTATCGGGGACGGGCCAGGGTTTAGAACTCCTCAGCCAGCTCGTCCAGCGGATCGTTCTCGGTGCCCTCGGCCTCTGCGGCCTCCTCGGTGGGCTCCTCCTCGATGATGCCCAGCTTCACCAGAACCTTGTACTGCAGTTCCTCAGTCAGCTCGGGGTTGTCCTTGAGAAGCTTACGAACGTTCTCACGGCCCTGGCCCAGCTGCTCACCGTCGTAGGTGAACCATGCGCCGGACTTCTTGACGATGTCGTTCTCCACGGCCAGGTCGAGAATACCGCCCTCGACGGAGATGCCCTCACCGTAGAGGATGTCGAACTCGGCCTGCTTGAAGGGCGGAGCCATCTTGTTCTTCACAACCTTGGCGCGGGTGCGGTTACCAATCGGGTTCGCGCCGTCCTTCAGGGTCTCGATACGGCGAATGTCGATACGCACCGAAGCGTAGAACTTCAGGGCCTTACCACCGGTGGTGGTTTCGGGCGAGCCGAAGAACACGCCAATCTTCTCGCGCAGCTGGTTGATGAAAATCGCGGTGGTGCCGGTTGCGGAGAGGCGACCGGTAATCTTACGCAAAGCCTGGCTCATCAGGCGGGCCTGCAGACCGACGTGGGAGTCACCCATGTCGCCCTCGATTTCGGCGCGGGGCACCAGCGCGGCCACGGAGTCAACCACCACGATGTCCACGGCGCCGGAGCCGACCAGCATATCCATGATTTCCAGGGCCTGCTCACCGGTATCGGGTTGGGAGACCAGCAGCTGATCGATGTCCACGCCCAGCTTAGCGGCATAAATCGGGTCGAGAGCGTGCTCGGCGTCGATGAACGCGGCCACGCCGCCAGCCTTCTGCACGTTAGCCACGGCGTGCAGGGCCACGGTGGTCTTACCCGAAGACTCGGGACCGTAAATCTCAATTACGCGACCGCGGGGCAAACCGCCGATGCCGAGAGCGGCATCCAGGGCAATGGCACCGGTAGAGATAACCTCGGTGGTAGTGGTTTCCTTATCGCCCAGGCGCATCACGGCGCCCTTGCCGTAGTTCTTATCAATCTGTGCCATGACGGCTTCAAGTGCCTTGGCGCGACCCTCTTCGGGAACGCGAGCTACGCTCTGAGACTTGGTGCTCTTAGCCACGTTAGTACCTCGTTCTTTGTGGTGTCAGTGATGACGTCAATAATGTTTCTAGGATTCGGCGGGGCTCGTCGCCCGGGCTTCTCGCCTGCCGGTTCCTTCTGAGACTACTCTAGGGTCACGACCTGACAGGATAAGGCCATTTTCACGATTTGTGGAAAAATCCCGAGGATTCTTCGAAAAATTCTCGATGTGGAAAAGTTTAGCACGAATCGAACAAAATTACGAGGTATTTTCGAATACCTCGCATAAAATTTCGGCAAATATTTTCGAATATTCGAAACCCGCCGAGACCGCCTCAATCGGCGTGTGCTCACCTTCCGGACTCTGGAGCTCGCCGTAACCCGGCAGCCACGGCTCCCCGCAGTCCGTCCCCGTGACATCTCCACCGCGCCCCGGCACTCACCGAGCTAACACAACGGCTCCTTATCCGGACCCCAGCGGCGTTCCTGCGGAATCTCCTGTTCCTCACAGACGGCAAACCAGACCGTCTTCGGATTGACTCCGGCATCCAGCGCCTCGGCCGCCGTCCGGTGGCCCAGGGATCCCAGCACCAAATCCCGGGCCAGCACCGGGGCGTACCCAGCACCAAATTCGTGCTCCATGAGCGCCCAAAACTCGCTCAGCTTCATCGCATCCTCCTTCATCTCACCCAGCGGCAAAGCGCCCGCGCCCACCTGCGGAGCACCCACCCCGGACTCTCCATTCTCACAATTCCGTCTCGTCACACGCCCGACAAAGAACCGATGCCGCACACCCGTTCGGGGTGTACGGCATCGGCCCAATAGCGGTGCGGTGCTCCCGCACCCTCACGTCTTAGAGGGAGACGTAGTAGTCGTTCTTGTAGCGCTCGGACAGCTCAGCCGGAACGGTATCCGGAATCTGAACGCCCTCAGCGACGGCCATACGATCGGCAACCTCGCGCAACATCTGGGACATCGGGATGTCCAGAGCCTGGCAAATCCAGGCCAGCAACTCGGAGGAAGCTTCCTTCTGACCGCGCTCCACTTCACTCAGGTAACCGAGGGAAACACGGGCACGCTGCGAAACCTCTCGCAGAGTGCGACCCTGACGCTGACGGACATCGCGAAGAACCTCACCGATGGCCTGGCGGAGGGGAACAACTCGTGCTTCCTCAACGACCGGGGCCACCTGCTGAGGGGTCTCGTCAATTTCCTTCCACTTCGTAATACCGTTGATTGATACGCGCTGCTTAGCCATGAGCTTCTTTATCACTTTCCTGAGTAGGTCTTCCCGACGCGCGGGACTGTACAGAGTTAAGCCTAACCGATTTTTAGGATGCGAGCTACAAAACTCGCTATTTTCGTCATCTTCTTCAGGCTCGTATCTATTCAAACAGACCAAGCTATGTGTTTATTCCCTTGAAGCTGGGAGAAGACTGGGAAATTCTTTGAAACGTAAAATATTTTCCCCGAGTCCTCCCCCATGCTTTTCCCCGAAGCTTCACGGGCACCGCACCAGTCACCTTGCGCGCCGCCGGGCTACTACAGGGTCATGTCACAGGGCCATGTCACAGAGCCGTTTGCAGAGTCGAACCTTAGAGGCTCTCCCTCAGAGAGCCCGAGGCGCTCCCCCGTACCGCGCGAGCCAGCAGCGCAATCGCATCCGCGGAGGCCGCCGCGCGAACCTGAGCGCGATCGCCGTCGTAGTGACGTTCGAACACCTCGCAGCCGCCCGGGGCGTGCACCCCGATAAACACGGTGCCCACCGGCTGGCCGTCCGCCGGGTCGGGCCCCGCCACGCCCGTGGTCGACACCGCGTAATCGGCACCGCACACCCGCGCCGCACCGGCCGCCATCTGGGCCGCCACCTCCGGGTTCACCGCGCCCTCGGTCGCAAGCAGCTGAGCATCCACGCCCAGCACCCGCGCCTTCACCTCATAGGCGTAAGAAATCACGCCGCCGCGGTAGTAGGCCGAGGCGCCGGGCACCGTGCAAATCGCGCCACCCACGTCCCCGCCGGTCAGCGACTCAGCCGTGGCCACCTGCACCGGACGTTCCTGGGATGCGCACGAGCGCACCGCATCGCGCAGCAGCAGAGCCGCCGCCTGCGGGGTACCCGAAAAAACCTCGGCGCGCGCCAGCTCGGGCGAAGCCGGCTGACCGCCTTCGTTCAGAAGAGGAACCATGATTCATCCTTTCCCGGCGGCCGGAACGACCCGACCGCCCGTTCACGCACCCGCTTCTTCCACGAGCGCCCCGGTGTTCGAGCGCCGCCACCGCTCGCCCCGGATACAGTTCGGGGGAGCGGCACGGGCCGCTCCCCCATCAACGCCTATTGAGCGCGCTGTTTCTGCGCGGCCTGGTTCTGCAGCCAGGTGCGGCGCAGGTTGTAGGCATCGCGCACATACACCAGGCCGGTCCACACGGTAATCGCTGTAACCGCACCCATCAGCACCCAGCCCGGCACCAGCCAGCCCAAGCCCAGCTGGCCCAGCGGCAGGAGCATCAGCACCAGCGCCACGGTCTGCAGCACCGTCTTGATTTTGCCGCCCTTACTAGCAGCCATGACGCCGTACTTGATGACGAACAGGCGCATCACCGTAATGCCCCACTCACGCAACAGAATTACGATGGTCACCCACCACCACAGCTCGCCCATAGCCGAAAGCACAATGAACGCGGCGCCGGTCAGGAACTTATCGGCAATCGGGTCGGCAATCTTGCCGAAGCTCGTGATGAGGTTGCGGGAACGCGCCAGATAGCCATCGGCCCAGTCCGTGAGCATGGCAAGAATAAAAATAATCCACGCCAGCCAGCGGTGGGTCGGGTCATCGGCGCCGAAAGTACCGCCGCTAACCAGCGCCACGATAAAGAAGGGCACCGCGATAATGCGCAGAACCGTCAGCACGTTCGGAACGTTCCAATTCGACGTGCGAGGCTGCACCACCCGGACCTCATCGGTGGGGGCTGGGGTGTGAGCGTCGCTCATGGGTGCTCCTTAGAGTCGGCGGGCTCGGCGGGTGAGCCCGATGTCATGGGTTCGTTCGAGGCGGGCCATACACCGCGCGAAGCGCGAGCACAGCCCCGTCAGATAGCGGCACTGAAGGGTATCGGGAACGCACAAACGCCCCGTACGTCCATTATACGGGTGCCTCATCGGGCACCGCCGAACGTACGGGGCGCTTGTGGATAACGCGTGAGCCTAGCGGCCCGTCAGCTGCCAGGCGTCCTCCGAACCCTCGTCATCGGATTCGTCGTAATAATCCGTGACGGGCTCCCCCGGGCCCACCGCGTTCGCGTACGGGTCGGCCGCCGGTGGCTCCTCACCGCGAATACGTGCCAAGGTCGCCTGTAGGTCATCCGGGCGGACCAGCACCTCGCGGGCCTTCGAACCCTCCGAAGGGCCCACTACTCCCTGCGACTCCAGCAGGTCCATGATGCGGCCGGCCTTCGCGAAGCCCATGCGCAGCTTACGCTGTAGCATCGAGGTCGAACCGAACTGCGTGGTAATCACAATCTCGGCCGCCTGCAACAGATCATCGAGGTCATCGCCGATTTCCTCATCAATCTGCTTCTTCGCGGCAGACACCATCACATCCTCGCGGTAGATGGTCGGGGCCTGCTTCTTCACGTGCTCAACCACAGCGTGAATCTCAGACTCAGACACCCACGCACCCTGAACACGCATCGGCTTCGAAGCGCCCATCGGCAGGAAGAGCGCGTCACCCTGACCAATCAGCTTCTCGGCGCCAGGCTGATCCAGCACCACACGGGAGTCAGTGACCGAAGAAGTCGCAAACGCCATACGGGACGGAACGTTCGCCTTAATCAGACCGGTCACCACATCCACCGACGGACGCTGGGTCGCCAGCACCAGGTGAATACCCGCCGCACGCGCCAGCTGCGTGATACGCACGATGGCCTCTTCCACGTCACGCGGAGCGACCATCATCAGGTCGGCCAGCTCGTCCACAATCACCAGCAGGTACGGGTACTCGTGAATCGTGCGCTTGCTACCGGGCTCCGGCTGAACCTTACCCTCGCGCACCGCCTTGTTGAAATCGTCCACGTGCTTGTAGCCGTAGTGGGCAAGGTCATCGTAGCGGGCGTCCATCTCGCGAACCACCCACTGCAGGGCCTCGGCGGCCTTCTTCGGGTTCGTGATGATGGGCGTAATCAGGTGCGGAATACCCTCGTAGGCGGTCAGCTCCACGCGCTTGGGGTCGACCATCACCAGGCGTACCTGGTCGGGGGTTGCGCGCATCAGAATCGAGGTAATCATCGAGTTCACGAACGAAGACTTACCGGCACCGGTCGCACCGGCAACCAGCATATGCGGCATCTTGGCCAGGTTGGCCAACACGAAGCCGCCCTCAACGTCCTTACCCACGCCCATGACCATCGGGTGGTGGTTCGCGTGGGCCTGCGGGGAACGCAGCACGTCGCCCAGGGCAACGGTCTCACGGTCCGTATTCGGAATCTCAATACCAATCGCGGACTTACCCGGAATCGGGGACAGAATACGAACATCCGGGCTGGCCACCGCGTAGGCGATGTTCTTGCTCAGCGCCGTCACACGCTCCACCTTCGTGGCCGGCCCCAGCTCAATCTCGTAGCGGGTCACGGTCGGTCCGCGCGAGAAGCCGGTCACGTGGGCATCCACCTTGAACTGCTCCAGCACGCTGGTGAGGGCCTCGACCACGTGCTCGTTAACCTCGGAGGATTCCTTGGCGGGCGGGCCGGAAACCAGCATCTCCTCCGAAGGCAGCACGTAGGCGCCGCGGGAGGACTGCACGACCTGCTCGCCGCGGGCCTGCTCGGTGGTCGCGGTCTGGGTGTTGTTCTGCAGGGAGCGGGATAGACCGCCAGCGGGACGTGCCGCTTGCTGCGACGCGCCCTCGCTCGCACTCTGGTGCGCGCCCGCCGAATGCATGCGGGTCGGAATCGGGGCTTGATCCGCGGTAGCACCTCGGCCGGCCTCCTGAGCGGATGCACCCGCGGTCGGAACCACGTCGTGGGGCCTGGTCTGCGGGGTGGACTCGGAGGGAGTCTGTTGCGAGGAGTCGGCGCTGAAACCGTCGTAGGCCTCAACATCGAAGAGAGGCTCCTCCCCCGGGATGCGGCCGTGCGCCACCGCCGCACGCTGCACCTGTTCCAGGCGGGCGGCGGGAGCCTGAGAGGCCTCCACGTCAAAGAGATCGGGACCGTTCGAAGCCGCGGCAGGAGCCTGGTTCAGACGACCAGGCAGACGGCTCAGGCGGTTCGGCTTGGAGCCGGTACGAGCGCCCGGAGCGGAGGTGGCGGGCTGCACGGGCATCTGGGTGGTCTCGGGGTGGGCGTCGTCCACCACAGCGTTCACGAAGGCCTCGTCACCGGCGTACTCGTCGAGAGGGCCGTCGTCGCCCTTGGAAACACCAAAGCCCAACCAGCCGCGCAGACGCGCCATCAGGCCACCGCCCGCAGAAGAGGATCGGACCGGCTTTTCGTCGTCACCGTACAGGTAGCTACGGTCGTGTTCCTCGGCGTTCAGATCCACGGTCTGGGTTGCATCATCCGAAGAGGAGCGCTCACGGGTGGTGCCGTTGGGCTTCTCGCCCAGGGCCAGACCCACCAGGTACAGGGTGCGAGGCACAACCTGGCGGATTGGGGTGTTGGTCATGACCATCAGCCCGGCGAGCGCCAGCAACAGGTGAATCAGGATCTCCACCGCCGTAATACCCCCGCTCAGACGAACGATGGGGGTACCGAGGATTACTCCCGTGACGCCACCTCCGGCCCATACGGCCTCGAAACCGTCCGCGAAGGTCGGGTGCCCAGCATGACGGGCGAAGAAGAGGGAGGTGGCAATCAGCAGAAGCAGAGACCCCAAAGTCACCCGGTTATTACGTTTGACCTGGTCGGGGCTCCGGAAGACGCACCAGGCGAGCACAAAGCTGAGCACCGGAATCAGCAAAGCGCCCTGACCGAAGATACCGCCGAGCATCGTGTGCCAGGCGTCCAAAGGTGCGCGCAACAGGCCGAGAGAGGTGTGGGCGCGCCAGTTGTACCACTCAACGCCAGCACTGATCAGGCCGAAGAGCAGCAGTACAAGTGCTCCGCCGTCACGACGCTGTTCGGGTTCCAGGTCGGTGCGTGCCGTGCCGATCGAACGCACCGCCCCGCCAATGGCATGAGCTATACTCAGCCAGACGGAGGCAATGGCGCCGGCGATAGGATTCGTCGCCTCGGCACCGCGACGGGCACCGCCCCTCGAGGAGGTGGTGCGCTTGCGGGTGGTTTTCTTTGACTTAGCGGTCGTACTACGACCCTTCGTGGTCCGTGGAGCCATACCTTTTAGAGTATCAACCTTCCCGTTAATCTAACGATTTCTTCGTCATCCGCGAGCGCCAGGGCTACATATGGGGCGTCGAGCACGGGCGCTATGCCAGCCGAAAACCCGCTGAGCCCGGCCCGCCCGGATGCACAGGAGGCGAGGCCGACACTCGGTATCGACCCCGCCCTTACATTTCGGGCAACCCGTTTCAGGTAACCCGTTTCAGCCTCGGCCCGAAAGCCGATGCCACCTACAGGAGGCGGCCGCGCTGATATTTAGTTCTTAGCGTCCGGAGAAGCACCCTCGATCACGACGGGCACAATCATAGGCTTACGGCGCAGGCGGCGAGAGATCCACGCGCCGATGGTGCGGCGCACAATCTGCTGCAGCTGCTGCACGGTGTGCACCTTCTCGGGTGCGCGGTGCAGCGCGTCCTCCAGCGCGGCGGTAATCTTCGGAACAATCTCGTCAAAGACGGCGTCGTCCTCCGCAATACCGCGGGCGTGGATATCCGGACCGGTCACCACACGCTTGGTCGCGCGGTCAATCGCGGTCACGATGGACACGAAGCCTTCCTCACCCAGGATGCGGCGGTCCTTCAGGTCGCTCTCGGTCACCTCGCCAACGGAGCGGCCGTCAACGTAGAGGTACTCGCAGGGAATCTCGCCGACTACGGTGGCCACGCCATCGCGCAGATCCACCACGGTGCCAGACTCGCAGAGCAGCACATTCTGTGCGGGAATGCCGGTCTCGATGGCCAGGTCACCGTTGGCAATCAGGTGGCGCACCTCGCCGTGAACAGGCATGACGTTCTTGGGCTTGAGGATGTTGTAGCAGTACAGCAACTCACCAGCAGCCGCGTGACCGGATACGTGAACCTTCGCGTTGCCCTTGTGCACCACGTGAGCACCCAGCTTCATGAGGGCGTTGATGATGCGGTACACGCTGGTCTCGTTACCGGGAATCAGCGAAGAAGCCAGCACCACGGTGTCGCCCGGCTCAATCTGAATTTTGTGGTCGCCGTTGGCCATGCGGGAAAGCGCCGCCATGGGCTCGCCCTGCGAACCGGTGCACATCATCACAATCTGGTCGGGGCGGTAGTCGTCGACCTTCTTCAGGTCCACGAGCACGTTGTCGGGCACCTTCAGGTAGCCCAGCTTCTCGGCGATGGTCATGTTACGCACCATGGAGCGGCCCACGAGCACGACCTTGCGGCCGCGTTCGGCGGCGGCGTTCAGCACCTGCTGCACGCGGTGCACATGCGAGGAGAAGGAAGCCACGATGATGCGGCCGCGAGCATCACGGAAGACGTTCGAGAGCACCGGGCCGATGTTTTTCTCAGTCGGGGTGAAGCCGGGAACCTCGGCGTTGGTGGAGTCCGGCAGGAACAGGTCCACGCCCTCCTCGCCCAGGCGGGAGAAGTGGCGCAGGTCGGTTAGGCGACCGTCCAGGGGCAGCTGGTCCATCTTGAAGTCACCGGTGTGCAGAACCTTGCCGGCCTGAGTGCGGATGAACACGGCCAGCGCATCCGGAATCGAGTGGTTCACTGCCACGAACTCGCATTCGAAGGGGCCGAAACGCTCCACCTGGTGCTCCTTCACCGCGAGGGTGTAGGGCTTGATGCGGTGCTCGGCCAGCTTCGCCTCCACCAGCGCCAAGGTCAGTTCAGAACCGACCAGGGGGATGTCGGGGCGGCGACGCAGCAGATAGGGAACCGCGCCGATGTGGTCCTCATGGCCGTGAGTCAGCACCATGGCAACCACGTCGTCCAGACGGTCAACAATGTAGTTGAAATCGGGCAGAATCAAATCCACACCGGGCTGGGACTCTTCGGGGAAGAGCACGCCACAGTCAACAATCAGCAACTTGCCGTTGATTTCATACACGGTCATGTTACGACCGACTTCACCCAGGCCGCCCAAGGGCACCACGCGCAGGGTGTCCTTCTTCAGGCGGGGCGGGAGGGGAAGATTCGCTTCAAAGACGCTCATCGTATGTCTCCTCTTTCTATTTTTCTTACTGTCTGTGTCGTGATTCATTCGAGGAGCCTAAACGCCGAGCCTCTGCAAGCGAGCCTGCGCTCATCTCCTCGTTCATCACGGGAAGTCTCATGGAATGCGTTCCGGAGCGGATTTCACTCCGAATCTGGGTTCCGAGGTATTCCGAAGTTTCCGCGGGTGATGTGGCATGTTTCTGCTGCCTAATTAGTGCTGTACCGCGGTGGGTCAATGATCGTTTAGAACCCTTCGGGAAATACACCAGAGCGGACCCCTCGCCGTCATAACAGCGAGGAGCCCGCGTATGGGGGCCGCGTTCTAGGTGTACCGAGGGGCACACGTCACGGTAGATATCGCCGCTACGAGCGGCCATCAATCACCGTGTGGGCGGCCAAAAATCTCTTAACCTGCTTCACGCTGCCCGAGCAGAACAGCCCGGACGCATAAAAGAAGCTGGATAAAAGTTTATGCGTTTTTCAGAGTGTGAGCAAGGCTCGAGGTCATCAGGTCCTCGCGCATAGCGGCCAGCACCTCCGGCTCGGAGAGCACGTGCGGCAGGCGAACAACAGGCTGATCCAGCACGCCCTGCCACGCGAGAATCTCCTTAGCGGCCACGCAACCAGGGGCGCGACCCATGGTGGCGCGCACAATCGGAGCCAGCTCAAGGTGCAGACGCTGCGCCTCCACGAGGTCCTGAGCCACCACTGCATCAATAAGGGCGCGGAAAAGATGCGGAGCAACATGCGCAGTCACCGACACCAAGCCGACAGCACCCATTGCCATCCACGGCAGGGTCAGACCGTCATCACCGCTGTAGTAGTGCAGGTCAGTGGTTGCCATCACCTCGGTTGCGGCACCAAAGTCAGCCTTGGCGTCCTTCACAGCAACGATGCTGTCAATTTCTGCCAGGCGACGGTAAGTTGCAGGAGCAATCGGGATGCCCGCACGGCCCGGGATGTCATAGAGCATCACGGGAGTATCGGTGGCCTTAGCCACGGTAGAAAAGTGAGCGTACACACCCGCCTGGGTCGGCTTGTTGTAGTAGGGGGTCACGACCAGCAGACCGTCCACGCCGACCTTCTCAGCGCGGCGGGCCAGCTCAATAGTGTGCGCAGTATCGTTTGAACCCACACCGGCAACGATCTTGGCGCGAGAGCCGACGGCGTCCTTCACAATCTGGAAGACGCGTTCGTTCTCGTCGTCGGTCATGGTCGAGTACTCACCGGTGGTACCGCAGACCACCAGTCCGTCGTGACCATTATCGACCAGGTAATTCGCCAGGTCCGCCACCTGTTTTTCGTCTACGGAGCCGTCCTGGGCGAAGGGGGTGACCATCGCGGTCAGCAAGCGACCAAAAACGGGTTCAACAAAGGTACCGGGGTTAGATAGGTTCTCAGACATATCTCCAGGTTACCCTCGAAATACAGATTTTTACCACATACCGCATAAATTTTCATATAGTGTCGCGCAACACTTATTCGCCCGCGCACCGCTGTGAACCCTAAAGCGCCTTTTCCACGCAGACACCAGCCTGACACCCCGAGACTAATACGCCAGTGGCCGCGCTGAGAACTCCCCCAGCACGGCCACTCAACCTTCGGAAACCCTACCGTTCCCTGCGTTATTCATAGTTACTCTTAGCGCATTTCCTTCGCAGCCCTACCCGAACGCAACGACCACGCGTTACGCATCGCCGCACGGGCTCGCTTACGCTCACCCACCGCATCGTACATACAGGCCAGGTTGAACCAGGCCTTCCAATCCTCCGGACTGGCCTCCACGGCCTCAGCAAAGGACTCAAACTCCGCCGTAGCAGCCGCCCGGTCCACCTTACCGCTCGGAGTGCGCGGCAGGTGATCCTCCGCCAAATCACCCGAATCAGACAGCTGCTGAGCCATCATCTGAATACGCGTACCAAAGAGAATCTCACGCACCAGGGCCCATGCGCCAAGCACGGGTAGCAGAATCATGCCAATCCCCAGCACCACGCCGGCCACCGAACCCGAAAGAAGCAGAGACATGCCGCGATCGGCCGTGTACACCAGGTACAGCACCAGCAGCGTGCAGGTCAACGCGGCGAAGGTCTTGCCGAACCCGCCAGCGTCCACAGTCACAAAGACCGCGCTGAAAATCAGCACACCCAGAATGAAGGCGCGCACCACGATGGGAAGCGGCAGAATGAGCACCGTCAGCACCAGCAGAACGCACGCGCACACCGTCCACAGACGTAGCGAAGTCCACCACGGGCCGCGGCTTCGCACGGCGGAGGGAACCGGCGAACCCTCGGAAGAAGTCTGTTCAGACATCAGGCCTTCCTAAGACAAATCCATGTAGGCGTCCAGCCCCACACTCAAACCAGGATGCGCCGCCACCTCGCGCACGCCCAACAACACACCCGGCATGAACGAAGCGCGGTCAAAGGAATCATGACGAATCACCAGTTGCTGGCCGGGATCACCCAGCAGAATCTCCTGGTGCGCCACCATGCCGCGCAGACGCACCGCATGCACATGCACACCGTCCACTACCGCGCCGCGCGAACCCAGCGGATCGGATGTAGTGGCGTCCGGGCTCGGACCCACGCCAGCCTCGGCGCGTGCGGCCGCCACCTTACGGGCGGTGTGCACCGCGGTGCCCGAGGGAGCGTCCACCTTGTTCGGGTGGTGAATCTCAATAATCTCGACCGAATCGAAGTAGCGGGCTGCCTTGGCCGCAAACTCGGTTGCCAGGATTGAACCGATCGCGAAGTTCGGGGCAACCAAAACACCCACGCCGGGGTGCTCACCCAGCAACTCACGCAAAGATTCCAGGCGCTCGGGGGTCCAGCCGGTCGTGCCAACCACCGCGTGAATCCGGTGCTCAACCGCGAAACGTACGTTGGCTTCGCTCGAATCCGGAACGGTCAGGTCAATCACAATCTCGGCGCCGGAGTCGACCAGTTCCTGCAGGTCATCACCGCGACCCAGGGCCGCGACCAGGTCCATGTCCTCGGCGGTGTTGACGGCGCGAACCGCCTCCGACCCCATACGGCCCGCGGCTCCAAGAACCGCTACCTTCCAAACCTTCTCGCTCATACGTTATCCGTTCCTTCACTTCTGATGTAACAGGTTTTTTGCTGACGGGTTCTCCCCAGGGCAATGCACCCCATCATTTGGGTGGCGCGTCGTTTAGGTGGCCCGTCGCCATTTCTTCCCTTCCATTATCCCCGATGCGTTAGCGTACCCCCCCCATGGGTTCCTTGTTGAAGGCGTCTTCTGCTCTCTCAGTCACCTCACTTAGAAAATCCGCTCGGGCCTCCCACCCCTCGGGCCCCACCCAGGCGCTGACGTGCTGGCTCTTTGCGTCATATACGCAATCCGGTACGTCATCTAATGGAAGCAAACCTATAATAGGTTGGTATTTTATTTTCAACCCGTCCCTCGGAGTACACAGACCGTATGAAATCCCTCTTTACCTCCTCTGTACGCCCATATGAAGCGAACCGGCGTTATATTCTGCCGGGTTTGGACGGTTTGCGCGCCATCGCCGTGCTCCTGGTCATCGTGTACCACTTCTGGCCCACGGTCCTGCCCGGCGGCATGATCGGCGTGGATATCTTCTTCGTCATCTCGGGTTTTCTCATCACCTCGCTCCTGTTGCGCGAAGGCGCCCTGAACGGCCGCATCGCGCTCGGTAGCTTCTGGGTACGTCGCGCCCGCCGTCTGCTGCCGGCTATCGCCCTCATGATTCTCGTACTGGGGCCCGTAAGCCTCATCGTCGGAGGCGATATTCAGGTTAACCTGGGCCGCCAGCTACTGGGCGCAGCAACTTTCTCGTCCAACTGGATCTCCATCTTCGCCGGAAACGACTACTTCGCACAGACCTCCCCGGAGCTCTTCACGAACTTCTGGTCCCTTGCCGTCGAGGAACAGTTCTACGTTCTCTGGCCCCTGCTAATTGTTGCGTCCGGCCTGCTATTGGGCCGCCGCTGGCGACATTTCAGCGCCATCATGGTGCTGGGAATTCTTGCCTCCCTGGGTGTGGCCGCCTTCCTGCTCATGAACGGCACGCCCATCAGCCGCATCTACTACGGCACCGACACCCACCTGTACGGTCTGCTGCTGGGTGCTCTGCTAGCCTTTGCCCGCCCCTGGTCGCTATACCCGCCGATGGGGAAGAAGGCGCTGTACCGTGTGGCTCAGCCCTTCGGTCTGATCGCGTTCACCCGAGTGATGGTGAGCTGGCTGAGCCTCTTCGCGCTCATCCCCTACGCAATTCTCGTGCCCGAATCTGCACCAGGTGCAATCCCCTGGGGTCTGTTCGGCGCCTCCCTGCTGGCCCTTGGCGTGATTCAGGGCATGCTGCCCGATATGCTTGCCGGCGCCTCCGAGGCTCTGCGCCGACTGCTGAACTTCGCACCCCTACGCTGGGTGGGTGAACGCTCCTACGGCCTGTACCTCTGGCACTGGCCGCTGGCCGTGGTCATGCACTACGTGCTCGGTGCCGATCGCTCCCCACTGGTGAACGTCGGCGTGCTGGTGGCGACCTTCGCCATCGCTGAGATGTCCTACCGCTGGATTGAGACCCCGATTCGACGCCGCGGCTTCCGCGAAAGCGCTAACCGCGTTATCGCTTCCTTCCAGAACGCCACCGTTAAGGCTCTGCCCATCGCGCTGACCCTGCTCGTGATTGCGGCCGCCGGTGCGACCGGCGTGGCCGTGCGCACCGCGCCGGCCATGACTACCGCCCAGCAGTCCGTTGAGGATGGCAAGCGCGCCGCGGCCGAACGTCTGAAGGCCCGCCAGGAGGCTCGTGCCAGCGCCTCCGCGAGCGCCTCGGCCGCTGCCAAGGATGGAAAGGATGCGAAGGTCAACGCTTCCGCAAGCGCCTCGGCCTCCCAGGAGGCCACCGGCCCTATCAACTCCTCGCAGGTGACCGTCGTGGGTGACTCCATCGTGGTGGCGGTCTCCCCCGATCTGTACGACAAGATGCCCGAGGCGCAGATTGACGCGGCTGAGGGACGTACCATCGCCAAGGCCCTGCCCATCATTAAGACCATGGGTGCCAGCGGCCAGATTCGACAGACCCTGGTGCTGTCGGTGACCGCGAACTCAACCATTCTGGACGGTCAGCTCGACGAGGTTCTGGCGGCCATGCCCGCCGATTCGAAGCTGGTGCTGGTGACCGGTTACGGCCCGCGCAACCTGAGCTGGATCGAGTACTCGAACACGAAGATTCACGAGTTTGCCTCCCAGCACTCCGATCGCGTGATTATCGCGGATTGGAACTCGGCTATTCGCCAGGCTCTGCAGACTCAGAGCGGTCTGCTCGCTTCCGACGGCGTGCATCCCGAGGCGGCCGGCCAGGAGCTTTACGCCCGGGTCGTGGAGCAGGCCATCGCCAAGGCGCAGAAGAAGTAGCGGCGTTGCAGACAGTGACGCGCAGAAACCGCATCGAACCAGTCACGCTGGCCCGGTGACGCTGGTCGGAGCAATGCCTGGGCGGTTCTAACGCACTGAAGACCCGCTGAAGACGCACTGAAAGGCCCGTTGGTTACTCTCGTGAGAGTGGCCAACGGGCCTTTCGATTCCGCATGGGCTTTATATCTCAACCGGCGAGGGACTGATGCCCCCCGCACGGGCCAAACTAACGCACGATGGTCGTAATCATCTGCTGCTCGCCCAGGAACGCGGCAAGCTCGCGTACCTCTTCGAGGGAGACCGCGCGAATCTTCTCCAGCAGCTCGTCGGTGCTCGTGAACTGGCCGGAATCCATCTCCGCGCGGCCCAGGCGGGACATGCGCGAACCGGAGTCCTCGCTGCCGAGCACGGTGGAGCCGGCCAGCTGGCCGCGCACCTTCAGCAGCTCCTCTTCGGTGATGCCGGCGGCCGCAAGCTTATCGAACTCGTAGCCCATGACCTCGCGCACCTGCTCGGTCTTGGCGGGCAGGCAGCCCGCGTACATGCCGAAGTAGCCGGCATCCGAATAGGCGCCAGAGAACGCGAAAGTGCTGTACGCCAGGCCGCGCTTCTCGCGAATCTCCTGGAACAGGCGCGAAGACATGCCCGCACCAAACGCACTGGTCAGCACGCTCAACGCGTAGCGGCGGTCATCGCCCGCGATGATGCTCGGGCAGCCCATCACGATGTTGGTCTGCTCAAAACCCTTCTGAACTTCTCGCAGCTCGCTCAGCGGCACGATGCCGCTGTCGGTGCGCGCACGGCGCGGTGCCGGGGCCACACCCTCCCGCAGGTCCCAGCCGTAGCGGGTCAGGGACTCCAGCACGAGGCGAACCATAGTGCTGTGCTCCAGGGAACCGGCGGCGGAAATCACCAGGCGGTCCGGGGTGTAGTAGCGTTTGTAGTGCTCCCACACGGCATCACGCGGGACCGCCTGAATCTCTTCGGGCGTGCCGCCGATGGGGCGTCCGAGGGGGTTGTCGCCCATGAGTTGCTCCACGAAGTTCTCAAAGGCAACGTCGGTCGGGTCGTCCTGATCCATCGCGATTTCCTCGAGGATCACGCCGCGTTCCTGCTCCAGGTGGGCGGGGTCCAGCAGGGCGTTGGTCACCATGTCGGTGATGACATCCACAGCCATGGGCGCGTCGTCGTCGAGCACGCGCGCGTAGTAGCAGGTGTGCTCCTTGGCGGTTAGCGCGTTGGATTCGCCGCCCACCGCGTCGAAGGAGGAGGCAATGTCCAGGGCGGTACGGGTTCCGGTGCCCTTGAACAGCAGGTGCTCCAGAAAGTGCGTGGAGCCGAGCATGCCGGGGGCCTCGTCACGCGAGCCCACCCCTACCCAGAAGCCGATGGACACGCCGCGCGTGCCGGGCATCTTCTCGGTGATGACGCGCACGCCACCGGGCAGGATGGAGCGGCGCACCTCGTTGCCGCCCGCACCCTCGTAGATGAGGCGGCCGTGCTCGTAGTCGAGCTCCTCGGCAATCGCCTCAAGCTCGACGGGCAGAGAAATAGACATAGAGAGAAGAACCTTTCAACAGGTACGTCTGAAGGTAAGCTTTCCTACCCTATTACCTGTAGACAGTCTCACAGTTGATAGGGCGGAAAAGCATCAAAAGATACAGGGCAAGCACAGCGAAGGGGCGTCCGGTGCATCCGGCGGGGAGTGAACCGCGCCGGGTGCGCCGAACGCCCCTCATCACTTAGCGGGGGTTACGACTACTCGTCGTCGCCCTCAACGACCGGTGCGAGCGAAAGCTTGCCGCGGTCATCAATCTTGGTGATCTCCACCTGAACCTTCTGGCCCACGGAGACAACGTCCTCAGCGTCAACCACGCGCTTGCCGCCGTTGAGCTTACGCATCTCGGAGATGTGCAGCAGACCGTCCTTACCGGGGGTCAGCGAGATGAAGGCGCCAAAGTCGGTCACCTTCACCACGGTGCCCAGGTAGCGCTCGCCGACCTCGGGAACCTGCGGGTTCGCGATGGCGTTCACGGCGGCGCGGGCAGCCTCGGCGGAGGGGCCGTCGGCTGCGCCAATGTACACGGTACCGTCGTCCTCGATGGAGATGTCGGCGCCGGTGTCTTCCTGAATCTGGTTGATCATCTTACCCTTGGGGCCGATAACCTCACCGATCTTAGCAACCGGAATCTTCACGGAGATAATGCGCGGTGCGAACTCGCTCATCTCATCGGGTGCGTCGATGGCGCTGGTCAGCACATCCAGGATGTGCAGACGAGCCTCGCGGGCCTGGGTCAGTGCGCCGGCCAGCACGGAGGCGGGGATGCCGTCGAGCTTGGTGTCCAGCTGAATAGCGGTCACGAACTCGGAGGTACCTGCCACCTTGAAGTCCATGTCGCCCAGTGCGTCCTCGGCGCCCAGGATGTCGGTCAGTGCGGCGTAACGGGTCTCGCCGTTCACCTCGTCAGACACCAGGCCCATCGCGATACCCGCGACGGGTGCGCGTAGCGGCACGCCGGCGTTCAGCAGGGACAGGGTCGAGGCGCAGACCGAACCCATGGAGGTCGAGCCGTTGGAGCCCAGCGCCTCGGAGACCTGGCGGATTGCGTAGGGGAACTCCTCGCGCGAGGGCAGCACCGGCACGAGAGCACGCTCAGCCAGGGCGCCGTGACCGATTTCACGGCGCTTGGGCGAGCCCACGCGGCCGGTCTCACCGGTGGAGTACGGCGGGAAGTTGTAGTGGTGGATGTAGCGCTTGGACTTGACCGGGTGCAGGGAGTCCAGCTGCTGCTCCATCTTGAGCATGTTCAGGGTGGTTACGCCCATAATCTGGGTCTCGCCACGTTCGAAGAGGGAGGAACCGTGCACGCGGGGCAGAACCTCAACCTCGGCAGTGAGCTGACGGATATCGGTCAGGCCGCGGCCATCGATGCGTACCTGCTCGGTGAGGATGCGCTGACGCACGATGTACTTGGTCAAGGCGGCGAATGCCACGGAGACCTCATCAGCGCGCTCTTCGAATTCCTTACCTTCGCCGGTCAGAGCCTCCATGAGGTCTTCCTTCAGCTCGGCTGCGGCGGCTTCGCGCTCCTGCTTGCCGGCGATGGAGTACACCTCGACCAGGCGGTCTGCGGCGAATTCCTTCACGGCCGCATCGACGTCCTCGCCGTGGCCGCCGAAGAAGGGCAGTTCGAGGGCGGGCTTGCCGGCGCGAGCAGCCAGGTCAGCCTGGGCCTTGCACAGGGCAGCGATGAAGGGCTTAGCAGCCTCCAGACCCTGGGCGACGACCTCTTCGGTGGGGGCGGTCTGGCCGTCCTCCTTGATGAGCTTCCAGGAGTTGTCGGTGGCCTCAGCCTCGACCATCATAATGGCCACATCTTCGGTACCGTCAGCCTTGGTGACGATGCGACCGGCCACAGCCATGTCGAACACGGCGTTCTCGAGCTGGGAGTACTTGGGGAAGCAGACCCACTGGCCGTCAATCAGGGCCACGCGCACGCCACCGATGGGGCCGCTGAAGGGCGCGCCGGAGAGCGAAGTCGATGCCGAAGCCGCGTTAATAGCGAAAGTGTTGTAGATTTCGTCCGGGTTGTAGGTCAGGACGGTCACGACGACCTGCACCTCGTTGCGGATGCCTTTGGTGAAGGCGGGGCGCAGCGGGCGGTCAATCAGGCGGGCAGCCAGAATGGCCTCGGTGCTGGGGCGGCCTTCGCGGCGGAAGTAGGATGCCGGAATCTTACCGGCTGCGTACATGCGCTCTTCCACGTCCACGGTCAGCGGGAAGAAGTCGAAGCCCTCACGGGGGGACTTGCCGACTACGGTTGCGGAGAGCAGGGTGGTCTCGTCATCAATGGTGACGAGCACCGAGCCGTTAGCCTGCTTGGCGAGACGGCCGGTTTCAAAGCGCACGTGGCGCTTACCGTAAATGCCGTTGTCGATTTCGACTTCGGCAAACTGGATTTCGGGACCTTCCACGGTTCCTTCTTTCTCTTGGTCAGCCGGTGCGTAGCGCACGAGTCGGCCTTCGATAGGAAACCACGGCACCGCTCCCCCGCCGTCGTTACGCCGGTTAAATCCGGCGGTTCCGGGCAGAGTTCCGCACCGTACGCATGTGCTGAGGGGGTGTTATTCCGTAATTCGCTACCGAGGACCGCGGCGTGTGCGCTCGCGGCTGGTTTTCTATCATGGTTGGTGGGGCACCCCACCGGACGGTCTGGGCCGTTTAGCCCGCGACCGGTTGAGGCGAGCGCCCCCGAACGCGGCAGTACGGACGTGCCGATGCCCCACGCCTCCCGAAGAAGGTGAAGAACATCTACAGCACGTCCGCACACACCGCCTCAAGGCGATTAATCACCACAAAAGCGTCAAGACGCTCCTGTTTTATCGGCGCAGACCCAGGCGCTCGATCAGCGAACGGTAACGCTCGATGTCGACGCTCTTGAGGTAGCCGAGCATGTTGCGGCGACGACCAACGAGGATCATCAGGCCACGACGGGAGTGGTGATCGTGCTTGTGGAACTTCAGGTGCTCGGTCAGGTCAGCGATACGACGAGACAGAACTGCAATCTGAACCTCGGGCGAACCGGTGTCGCCCTCGTGGGTTGCGTATTCCTTGATGATTGCCTGCTTGACAGCGGGATCCAGTGCCACTTTTTAACTCCTAGAGTTAGTACCGCATACGTCCCGTACGGACGGTTGCCGCCGGGTGGTGGGCTTACGCCCTGTACTACACGTCGTCTACTGCGGACTGCAGACGCGTTCTTCCCATTCTACGCTACCGGGACGCTTTCGCGGAAGGGAACGCAAAAGCCCGGCGGGAGGTAGCTCATCACACTACCGGCCGCCGGGCTCAGCCCGGATTTAGCGTTCGCTCTTGGTGCGCACCACCACGAGGCGGTAGTAGCCCAGCAGGAACAGGCACCAGATTGCGCCCATCACCAGCGCCAGCTGGGTGTCGGCGAAGAAGCCGAAGAGCACCACGATAAAGACCATAAAGGTCAGGGCCGCGTAGCTCAGCCACAGGGGCTGACTCACGGGTTGGGGGTCAGTATCAGCGCCGCTCCGCTTGTAGGCGATGTGCGCCAGCAGAATCATGACCCACACGAAGACCGTGGCGAAGGTGGCCAGCGAGGCAACCACCTCGAATGCGTTCTCGAAGAGCACATTCACAATCACGCCAACCGCCATGACCAGCACCATGAGCAGGGTGGTCATCCAGGGTGCACCGTTCTTGGTGACCTTCGCGAAGGACGCGGGGGCCAGCTTCTGCTTGGCCAGGCCGTACATCATGCGGCCGGCACCGTACACGTCGGCGTTCAGGGCAGAAATAGCGGCGGTAATGATGACCACGTTCAGGATTGAGGCAGCCGCAGGAATACCCAGACCCTCAAAAATCTGCACAAACGGCGAGTTCTCTTTCGAAACCGAATACCAGGGGTACAGGGACATAATGACCGAGAGGGTCAGCACGTAGAAGATCAGGATGCGGAACGGCACCGTGCGAATCGCCTTGGGAATCGAGGTGCGCGGGTCCTTCGCCTCACCTGCGGCAAT
Source organism: Rothia mucilaginosa (assembly GCF_901875305.1). GTDB lineage: Bacteria > Actinomycetota > Actinomycetes > Actinomycetales > Micrococcaceae > Rothia. The sequence goes on along the minus strand of NZ_CABFLY010000003.1, from coordinate 289,475 downwards.
ACCGATGTTCTCAATACCGCCGAAGGCGAACATCACCACGGTAAAGCAGGCGAGGAAGCCGGTAAAGCCGTTCGCGAAGAAGCCGCCGTCCAGCGACCAGAGGTTCGTGGCTGAAGGCGCCACTAAATCGTGCGCCTGCACACCCACGAAGAGCAGAGCGATGCCACCAACAATCATGGCAACAATGGCACTGACCTTCACGAGCGTGAACCAGAACTCTGTCTCGCCGAAAGCCTTGACCTTCGCCAGGTTGATGGCGAGCAGAATCAGCAGCACCGAGACAATCCAAATCCACGAGGGGCTGTCCGGGAACCAGAACTTCATGTACACGGCGAAGGCGGTCACGTCCGCGACGGCCACCAGCGCCATTTCGAGGGCGTAGCTCCAACCGGTCACAAAGCCGGCCCAGCGGCCCAGGTAGAGGGTCGCATACTCGGAGAACGCGCCGGAGACAGGGTGCGCCAGGGCGAGCTCGCCCATCGCGCGCATCACCATGAACACCGCCGCGCCACCGATAACGTAGGCAAGCAGCACGGAGGGGCCCGCCAGCTGAATCGCGGAAGCAGAACCGTAGAACAGACCCGTGCCGATGGCCGATCCGAGGGCGATGAACATAATGTGGCGCAGGGAGAGGCCTCGCGAGAGCTGTCCGCTCTCAGAGCCGCTCGGCGTTGCCGATGCGTCCGGGGTGGAAACCGGGTTGGTTTGTACCATTTTTCTTTACCTCGTGGGGTTTGCCCGCTTGTGGCGGGGATGTCTTGCGTGTTGTGGGCGACGCCGTACACGGTTCGGCAGGCATCGCAATATTCACTCCCCATCGAGCGATGGGGCGTTGCGCAGAAAGTGTTGCCCTCGCGCATCGCCCCGGCGCATCCCCACCCAGCCTGCACGGCGGGAGGGAATACAAAAGACGGCGGGAAGGCAACGTTGCCTTTCCGCCGTCTTTTCTTCAAAGACTACTTCTGTCGCTTACGTCCAATGACGATAGAAGACAGAGCGGTTACAGCAGTCACGGTATAGACTGCAGGCCACGCGCCAAGTTTCTTGGCGAGCGGATGAGCGGCGCCGAACGCGCCCATGTATACAGCGGTGAGGAAGGTAGCACGGCCTGCGCCAGCCTTACGCTTCCAATTCTTGTAGGCCACAGCACCGCACAGTGCCAGGACAGCACCACCGAGCGGACGAATACCGGTGCTGGATGCAACCTTGTAGCCACCGAGCAAACCTGTGACGGAGGCGAGAGTAGGGCAGAACTTCACGACGTACTCCTCTGTGAGAGCGATTAGTTTCTTCAAACATAGTACTCCACGACACACAGAATGTATATTCACCGCGGCTAATATTTCTGCATTTCTCGCGGGTCGCGTACAAAAAGTGCCGGGGCGCAAACCCGTCGGTTCACGCCCCGGCACTTCATATAGCAAGCTCAGATGTTCATCTCGCCGTAAGTTGAGGAGCTTTAGAGCGCCAACTGTAGCGCCTCCAGCTGCGCCTCAGTCCACAGCTCAGCAGCCAGCTGCAGAGCGTAACGAGCCGAACGAGGAGCCACCACATCCACGGAGAGGTGGAAGTCCTGGTCCGCCTCCGGGCCGCACAGATCCGATACGCAACGCACACCGATAAACGGAATCTCGTAGTTGTGGCAGACCTGCGCAATAGCAGTGGTCTCCATGTCGGTGCTGATAGCACCCTCGAACGCCTCGCGGGTGTCCTTCACGTTGTGGGCGGTCACGAAGGAGTTACCCGCCAGCATCTGGCCGCGGCGCACCTCCCACGGGCTCTCAGCCTGCTCACGCACCGGCTCCAGCGCGGCGAGCGCATGCTCCAAAGCATCCTGCCACTCATCCGCCTGACCATCGTAACTTTCGGGCATACCCGGAACCTGGCCGCGTGCGTAACCGAACGCGGTCGCATCGGCGTCAGTGTAGGTGTAGTTCTCGCCAATCAGCACGTCGCCTACGTTAATGCCGCGAGCCAAACCGCCGGCGGTACCGGCGCTAATGACGCCCAGGCAATTCGAGGAGTAGCTGATCGCCTCGGTGACGGCGCTCGCCGCATTCACCAGGCCAATCTTAGAGCGGACCAGCAGCAGAGGCACCTGGTCCTCCCCCACCTGCAGGTAGCGCGGGTGGAACTGTGCGGCGCCCTCGGTGAAGGAGGGTTGCAACTCCTCGGTGGCCTTCAGGAACGGTGCGAGCTCCTCATCCATAGCCACCTGAATGATGATGGCGTTGGACATGCCGTCCATCAGCTCAAACATGCTGTTGAACGCCTCAGCCGGGTCAAAAGCGTTCGGGTCAAAGTCCACCGGGTTGAAGGCGGCGGTGAAGGCCTCGGGAATCTGCTCGCTCACTACGCCATCACCTGAGCCCATTCATCGCGTGCCGCGAGGAACTCGCGAGCAGCAGCCTGCGCACCCTCGAGGGTGTGGTTGGCGCCCCAACCGCACTGCACCTCGTTCGCCGCCGGAACCTCAGTGGCGTTGAGGATGTCATTGAGGGTTGCCTCCAGAATCGGGAAGAACTCCTCAGGCTCCAAGCCCAGGGTCAGCGCGTAGAAACCGGTCTGGCAGCCCATCGGGGAGAAATCGATCAGACGGTCGGTGTGGTTGCGCATGTGCTCAGCGCTCAGGTGCTCGATGGAGTGCACGGTCGGCATTTCCAGGTGCGCGGTGTTCGGCTGGGTGAAGCGGATATCGTACTTGATGAGGGTGTCGCCACCGGGCAGTACCTTACGGTCGGCGATGCGCACGTAGGGTGCCTTAACGGCGCGGTGGTCAAGGTTGAAGGATTCGACGTTCATTTTTTCCATGACTCTATCTTCTCTTAACTTTGCCGCTTCGCGTCCCCCTGTCTCACGAGGGGCTGAGAACGCTCGAGCACCGGGGCCATGCGGACACTAGGGCTCAGCGGGCGCCGGGGCCCTACGGGTACGACAAACCCCGGCAGCAGGTACGAAACCTGCCGCCGGGGTTCAAGCCTTCTGTGCGTGAGGTGCCGGATGCGACCCGCAGCCTACGCCTCGAGACTCTCCGCCTCGGCCTTCTTCTCGGAATCCTTTTCGGCCCGCACGGAACGCTCCGGCGGGCAGTAGGTCTTCGCGTCCTCCGCCAACACCTCGCGGGTCTTGGCCACGTCGTCGTTAATCTGCTCGATCAGCGCCTCCACTCCGGTGTAGGCCACCATGGGGCGCAGTCGCTTCACGAACTCAATGAGCACATGCTGACCGTACAGGTTGAAGTCTTCCACGCGTTCCTCGGGGCGGTCGATCACGTGCGCCTCCACCTGGCGGTGCTCGATGCCGTCAAAGGTCGGGTTCGTACCCACCGAAATAGCGGAGGGGTGACGGGTACCCGCCTCGTCCACGAGCCAGCCGGCGTACACGCCGTCCGCGGGAATCAGACCGCGGGCCTCCAACTCCAAGTTTGCGGTCGGGAAGCCCAGCTCACGGCCGCGCGCCAGGCCGTGCACAACCTCGCCGGCCATCATGTGGTGGCGGCCCAGCAGCTCGGTCGCGGCCGGCATGTCGCCCTCCAGCAGCAGCTGGCGGATGCGTGTCGAGGAGCAGCGGGTGTTCTCATCCACCATGAGGTCCTCCACGACCACAACCTCGAAGCCGTACTTCTCCCCCAGCTCACGCATCGTGTTCAGGTCACCAGAGTTATTGCGACCGAAGCGCACGTCATCGCCAATCACCACGTAGCGGGCGTTGAGGCCATCCACAAAGGTGGTCTTCACGAACTCCTCTGGGGTCTGCTGCGCAAACTCCAGGCTGTAGTGCAGCAGCAGATAGTCCTCCAAACCCAGCAGGCACATGTAGTGGCGGCGAGCGCTCTGGCTCATGATGTCGTGGTGAGCCACCTCGGGGCGGTGCACCTGAACGGGGTGCGGGTCAAACGAAACCGCGATGGAGCGCAGACCGTGCTCCTCAGCGAGGGACACCACGCGTGAAATCACACGGACATGCCCACGGTGCACGCCGTCAAAGTTGCCGATAGTCACGACCGAGGGGCCATAGCCGGCGGGGACGTCGCTCAAAGCGGTGTAGAGGGTCACGGGCTCTCCTGAAAAAGATAAACGTACCTCTCCATCCTAGACCACGGGCGGCAGGATGAAGAATTAGAAGGCACTCATCGCTAGAGAATGGAACGGGGGCTCAGCAAACACCCCGAAAAAGCCCGGGACGAGCTCCTCTCGAAGCCCCTCCCGGGCGCATACGAGCCTACTTGCGGCCCTTGGCAGCCGCGGCGGGCTGGGTTCGGGATGCGTTAAGCATCTCCTGGCGGATTGCGTTGGACTTGTTGATCCAGCCGTACCACACCAGCAGGCAGGGCGGGATGACCAGCTCGGTCACCATCAGCACAATAAGAATCCAGTTCGGGGTGCCGAAGTTCACCCAGGACAGGATGCGGCCCACACCGCCTAGGAACACCACCAGACACGAGAAGGCCAGCATGTTCACCCACTTAAACTTCAGGGCGATGAACACGAAGGAGAGGCCTACACCCACGTAGGTCGAGGCGAAGAAAACGTAGTTCGACTGCACCGAGGGGTTCGCGAAATCGGTCGGGGCATCAGGTACAGCCTTCACACCGCCAAAAACCTGCCACAGGCCGTAGGCAATCATAAACAGACCGTACAGAGCCACGGCGGCGCGGAAGGCGGCGCGGTTCTGCGGCTTTGCGGCCTCCTCGATGGTCTGGGGGCGGGCGAACGCCTCACGGGTTGCCTTCTTTTCTGCCTTCTTATCGGCCTTCTTCTCAGCCTTGGTGGCGGTGGGCTTTGCGGAGGCCGAAGGGTTCACACGCACGCCCTCGGGGGCCTTCGATGCCGAAATATTGGTCTCTTGGCCGAAGGCACCGGCGGCATCCTCCACCTGGGGAACCGGGGCAGTGTGCGGCTCGGTCTGCGAGGTCTGCTGCGCTACTTCGCGTTCCGTGGCCTTTTCTGCGGCGGCCTTCGATACGTTACGTTCGGAGGGCGTCAGGTTCTCGCTCATGTTCTCTCCTTGAGTCGGGCACCCCGCGCGGGGCGCCTGCGAGTGCTTGTCTGTGTGTAGGGGCCGGGGCCCCGAGTATGAGGAGGGGGCTTCCCCGGTGAGCGGGGAGGTCCCGAAAGGCAGGCTATCCGATAAGTGCTCTAGGATAAGCTTCCTAGTCGAAGGAGCGGTTCGCCTCAAAAACCAGCACCGGGGCGGCCTGCACCTTCCCGCGCTGCTTCTTGTTCTCCAGCAGGGCCACCAGGGTACCGTCAGGGGCGAAACTGGCCACAATACCCTCAACGCTGGCGTGCTGAATCGCGCCCTGATCATCGGCGCTCGCGTGGGTGGAGCGCTTGACCACGGTGCCATCGCCGCTGGGGGCGATGCGACGCCCGTAGGAGATGTCGCTCGCCTCGGCCGCACTGAGCTCGCGGGCCCCGAAAATACGGCGGGCGGCCTCTTCCAGAGGTAGCAGGGGCAGGTCCTCGAGGGGCCCCTCGCAAGCCTCGCGGCGTGCCGTCAGCTCGGCCAGATCGGCCGCATCCTGCAGGTGTACCGCGCCCACGCGGGTTCGGCGCAGCGCCGTTAGGTGCCCGCCCGTTCCCAGGGCCTTACCCAAATCGCGGGCCAGGGCACGAATGTAGGTACCCGATGAGCACGAAACCGTAACCTTACAGTCCACAACGGGAACCGAGGTCTCTACGCGCTCCCCCTCGCTCCGGAGGTCCTCAACAACGTACTCGGCGAAGCCGGCAGTCACGGAATGTACCGTGAACTCGTCTATAGTCACCGGGCGGGCGGGAAGCTTGACGTCCTCGCCACCGCGCACGCGCGCGTAGGAACGCACCCCGTTGATCTTGATGGCAGACACCGCAGAGGGAACCTGCATGATGTCGCCGCGCAGGCCGGCCACCGCCTCCAGGATGCGCGCACGCATCTGCTCAGGGTCAACGGCGGTCAGGACCTCCACGGCCTCGGGGTGGGCGGCGGTGTGCTCGCCTTCGGCGTCCTCGGTCAGCGTCTCGATGCCCAGGCGAATCGTGGCGTCGTAGGTCTTGTCCTGGCCAACCAGGTAGGTCAGCAGCTTCGTCGCCTTGTTCACGCCCAGAATCAGCACGCCGGTCGCGGCCGGATCCAGGGTACCGGCGTGGCCGACCCGTCGGGTTCCGGCGATACGGCGCATCCGCGAAACCACGTCGTGGCTACTCATCCCGGCGGGCTTGTCGATAACCATCAGACCCGAGGGGCCCTGGGACTGTTTCTTGGCCACTTAGGCGTCCTCGTCCGCTTCGGCCTCGTCCTTCTTGTAGGGGTCGGCGTCGCCGGCGTACTGCGCGCCCTCGGCGGCGGCGGCCAGCTTGGCGTCGCGCTCGCGGGTCTCACGCAGCAGGGACTCAATGTGGAAGGCGTTCTCGGGCACCTCGTCGGCCACGAAGGTCAGGGTCGGGGTCAGGCGCGCGGTGATGTTCTTGCCCACCTCCGAACGCAGAATACCTTTGGCCGATTCGAGGGCCTTCTTGGTGTTGGCGGCGTCCTCTTCGGAGCCGAGCACGGTGTAGTAAATGGTTGCGTGCTGCAGGTCGTTGGTCACGCGGGCGTCGGTGACGGTCACGAAGCCGAGGCGGGGGTCCTTCACTCGACGCTCGAGGGCCTTCGCCACGATGACCTTGATGCGGTCGGCAAGTCGTGCCGCGCGGGCTGCGTCAGCCATGTGTCTCTCCTTGTCTGCGGTTGATGGGGGGCCGCCCGATTCCCGGTTGATTCCGGTTGTTAGTTCCGATGCATTCCGAAGCGGACTGGGCGGGATACCTCAAGATGTCGGCACCTCGAGGCTGTAATGCTAGATACAAAAATTCTAGGGGTTGAGGGCAGGATGCGGAAAGCGCCCGCCCCCGCTCCCCCGCTCGTGGGCCCCCGGTCACGAAACCGGGTACCTGCGGGCGGGGTGCGGGTCACGGGCGCATCGGTATGGGAGCCTTAGACGCGCGGCTTCTCGCGCATCTCCCAGGTCTCGATAATGTCGCCTTCCTTGATGTCGTTGAAGGAGCCGAGGCCAATACCACACTCGTAGCCTTCGCGGACCTCGGTAGCATCGTCCTTGAAGCGACGCAGCGACTCGATGGTGAGGTTGTCCGCCACCACGGAGCCGTCGCGCACCAGGCGAGCCTTGGCGTTGCGCTTGATGATGCCGTTCTTGACAATCGAACCTGCGATGTTGCCCCACTTGGAGGAACGGAAGACCTCGCGAATCTCTGCGGAGCCGAGCTCCACTTCCTCGTATTCGGGCTTGAGCATGCCCTTGACGGCCTGCTCGATGTCTTCGATCGCACGGTAGATGACCGAGTAGAACTTCATCTCGACACCCTCGCGGTCGGCCAGCTCGGCCACACGCTCTGCCGGGCGGACGTTGAAGCCGATGATCACCGCGTTATCCACGGTTGCCAGGTTCACGTCGTTCTGGGTAATAGCACCCACACCGCGGTGGATGACGCGCAGCTGAACCTCGTCGCCACCGGCGTCGATCTTCATCAGGGACTCTTCCAGTGCTTCCACAGCACCGGAGACGTCGCCCTTGATGATCAGGTTCAGGGTATCCATCTTGCCCTCGGCCACGGCGGCGTCGAAGGACTCCAGGGTGACGCGCTTGCGACGCTTAGCCAGCTGGGCGTTACGGTCGGCAGCCTCACGCTTCTCGGCAATCTGGCGGGCGGTGCGCTCTTCCTCAGTGGAGAGGAAGGTGTCACCTGCGCGCGGCACGGTGGACAGACCCAGCACCTGCACGGGGCGGGACGGGCCAGCTTCCTTCACGGCCTGGCCGTTCTCGTCGAACATTGCACGAACACGACCGTGAGCCACACCGGCCACAATAGCGTCACCGACGCGCAGGGTACCGGACTGAACCAGGACGGTGGAAACCGCACCGCGGCCCTTATCCAGGTTTGCTTCGATGGCAACGCCGCGTGCTTCCTTGTTCGGGTTAGCGGTCAGTTCGAGCACGTCAGCGGTCAGGGTGACAGCCTCCAGCAACTCGTCGATGTTGGTACCGTTGCGAGCGGAGACGTCCACGAACATGGTGTCGCCACCGTACTCTTCGGGAATCAGACCGTACTCGGTCAGCTGGCCACGAATCTTCTCCGGGGACGCACCTTCCTTATCGATCTTGTTCACAGCAACCACGATCGGCACGTTAGCTGCCTGCGCGTGGTTCAGTGCTTCGACGGTCTGGGGCATAACACCGTCATCCGCTGCGACCACGAGGATTGCCACGTCGGTGACCTTCGCACCGCGGGCACGCATAGCGGTGAACGCCTCGTGACCGGGGGTATCGATGAAGGTAATCGCGCGGTCTTCACCCTCGACGGTGGTGTGGACCTGGTACGCACCGATGTGCTGGGTAATGCCGCCAGCCTCACCCTCAATGACGTTGGTGTGGCGGATGGCATCCAGCAGGCGGGTCTTACCGTGGTCGACGTGACCCATGACGGTCACAACCGGGGGACGAACCTCAAGAACGTCCTCGCCCTCAGCCTCAAGCTCTGCCTCGAGGTTGATATCGAAGGACTCGAGCAACTCGCGTTCTTCGTCCTCGGGGGACACAATCTTGACAACGTAACCCAGCTCAGCACCCAGCAGCTCGAAGGTGTCCTCATCGAGAGACTGAGTCTGGGTAGCCATCTCGCCCAGGTGGAAGAGCACCGTAATCAGCGAGGCCGGGTTTGCGCCAATCTTCTCAGCGAAGTCCATGATGGATGCGCCGCGACGCAGACGAACCTCGGTCGAGCCGTCGCCGCGAGGAACAACCACGCCACCGGGTGCCGGTGCATTCAGCTGCTCCTGCTCGTGGCGGCGAGCTGCCTTCGACTTGCGGCCCTTACGCTTGGAACCGCCGCGACCGAAAGCGCCCTGGGCGTTACCGCGACCGCCGGGGCCGGGACGACCCGGACCGCGGTTGAAGCCGCCGTTACCGCGACGTGCGCCGCCGCCGTTACCGCCACCGTTGTTGGAGCCGGATGCGCCGCCACCCACGTTGGATACCTTCGGCATCATCGAGGGGTTCGGGCGTGCACCACCGGACGGACGCGGTGCGCCGGGACGTGCGCCACCTGCGGGGCGGGGGCCGCCGTTACCACCGGGACGTGCGCCACCTGCGGGGCGGGGGCCGCCGTTACCACCGGGACGTGCGCCACCCGCGGGGCGAGGGCCGCCGTTACCACCGGGGCGGGGGCCGCCGTTGCCGCCGGAGCGTGCGTTGCGTGCCGGGCGGGGACCGCCGGAACGCTGGGAATCGTTGCGCTTCATGCCCTGCTGGGGTGCGAAGGGGTTGTTACCGGGGCGCGGGCCGGGCTTGGGGCCCGGCTTCGGAGCGGCCTCGGGGCGGGCCATACCCTGTTGCGGGGCGAAGGGGTTGTTGCCGGGGCGAGGGCCACCGGGCTTGGGCGCTGCAGACTTTGCGGCCGGCTTCGGAGCGGCCGGCTTGACGGCGGGCTTCGCTGCGGGCTTGGGGGCCGGCTGTGCGGCTGCAGGCTTGGGTGCTGCCGGCTTTGCGGCAGGCTTAGCGGCCGGCTTGGGAGCCGGCTTCGCTACCTTGGCCTCTGCCGCGGGGGCGGACTGCTTGGCGGGGTACTCCGCACGTAGCTTCTTCAGCACCATGGGGTTCAGGGTGGAGGAGGAGCTCTTAACGAACTCGCCCATCTCCTTGAGCTTGGCGATAACTTCCTTGGAAGGTACGCCTACCTCTTTAGCAAACTCGTGTACTCGAGGCTGAGCCAAATTTTCTCCTATCCCGGTCCGCACCGGGATAGGTGCGGACTCTAATGTGTACGGGGTGCGCACCGAGGGGCGCGCCAATTCGTGAAGTTACCGGTGGGTGAGCACGGGAAGGTACTCATTTCGCGGCACTCATTAGATATCCATCAGTTTTCTGACTCGCTTTCAGATAAGAAGTCGTCAAACTCGTTGACTAACAGGGGCTATACGGTGCCGGGTGTGGCTTCTGGCGAGGACTCGCGCGCCGTCAGGACGGCTCGAATCTGCTCGCAACAGGCCTTCAGCGCGGCGGCGGGTACCGCCCTCTTGAAGGCGCGGGCCAGGCCGTTCTTCTTCTCAAGAGCGACCACGCACGCTTCGCTCGGATGAATCCAAGCACCTCGCCCGGGCATCGTTCCCGCGGTATCGGGCAGATAACGCGGGGTGCCGGCCTCCTCGGAGGCGGGCTGAACGCTCGCGATACGCAGCAGGTTTTGCCGTTCGTCGCGAGTGCGGCACCCAACGCAGGTGCGAATCGGGTGTTCCGGCTGAGCAGAGGCGTCGCTGAGGACCGCTTTGGTCACGGCTCTGCCCTCCTTAGATTCTGTCGGAGCCCGATACGGTGTGCGTTTAATGCCTGAGCCGGAGCGAATCCAGGGCGCGCGAGAGCGTCCGGGGTGTTCCGGCACATCTTAACAGTGTATCCCGTTTTTGGATCTTGTGGGTAAAAATGTGAGACAGGCGCAGGGTACGGGGGCCTCCCCGGTACCCTACGCCTGCCGCTTCTCCCGCGTTTCACGCGGATGGACGCTGGTATGCCTTACTCGGCGTCGGTTGCCGCCTCTGCCTTTTCGCCGGTCTGCTCGGCGGCGGCTTCCTCGGCGAGGCTACGTGCCACGCGTGCAGCGACCTCTTCCTCGGCACGCACCTGGGCGTACTTCGATTCGGAGAGAATGTCGATGCGCCAGCCGGTCAGCTTCGCGGCCAGACGGGCGTTCTGGCCCTCGCGGCCAATGGCCAGGGAGAGCTGGTCATCCGGAACCACAGCGCGGGCGGAGTACTCGCGCTGGTTCGCGATAATGACCTCGGTCACCTTGGCCGGGGACAGGGCCGAAGCAATGAAGGTAGCCGGGTCGGGCGAGTAGTCGACAATGTCAATCTTCTCGTCGTTCAGCTCGGAGGCCACGGCACGCACACGGGCACCCATATCGCCGATGCAGGCACCCTTAGCGTTGATAGTCGGGTTCTTCGCCGAAACGGCAATCTTCGAACGGTGGCCAGCCTCGCGGGCGATGGAGTTAATGGTGACTAGACCCTCGGAAATCTCGGGGACCTCGTGCTCAAACAGGCGCAGCACCAGGTTCGGGTGCGAACGAGAAACCACGATTGAAGGGCCCTTGGGGCCGCGGCGTGCCTCTACCAGGTAGGCACGCAGACGGGTACCGTGCGGGTACTTCTCGCCGGGTACCTGCTCGTTAGCAGGCAGAACAGCCTCCACGGTGCCCAGGTCAACCTGAACCATGCGAGGGTTGTTACCCTGCTGAACCACACCGGACACCAGGGTGCCCTCGCGGTCCTTGAACTCACCCAGCACGGAGGCATCCTCGGCGTCGCGCAGACGCTGGGACAGCACCTGACGCACGGTGGCAGCAGCGATACGGCCAAAGTTGTTCGGGGTGTCGTCGAACTCATCGATCTTCTGGTTGTTCTCATCGAGCTCCGGGGCGAGAATCACGAACTCGCCGGTGGTGCGGTCGATGACGGCACGCGAACCCTTGATGGCCCCGGGCTGCTTCAGGTACGCGAGCAGCAGGGCGTTCTCAACCAGGGTGAAGAGCTCCTCCATGACGAGAGAGCGCTGCTTCGCCAATGCGCGCAGTGCGCCCAGGTCAATAGTTTTAATATCCTCCACGCTTTTCAGCCTTTCCCAGTTAGCACGGCGCCGGGACGCTCTCCGCGTCCCGGCTCCCGAACGGTATATACCCGGCACGGAACAGCCCGTGCCCGGAGCTTTAGTGTCTCTATTCTACCGGTTCAACCGGAGAATTGAAGTCAATTTCGACATGTGCAGAACCGATATTTTCCCACGCAACCAAAGCCGGTTCGTGGTACGACTCCTTCTGCCCCTTCTTGGTGTTCTTCTTCCGCGCCAGGACCGGACCCTCGTCCTGAACCTCGAGGAGGCGGGCCAGATACTCAGTGCCGTCGGATGCGGTGACCGCAACCAAGCGGGTACGGGCACGATCCCAATGACGGCGTTCCTTCAACGGGCGGGTTGCACCCGGCGAGGAGACCTCCAGCTCGTAGGGGAAGAACTCGTCGTTGACATCCGCGCGATCGAGAGCACCCGAAATCGCACCGGAAATCTCCGCGAGAGAATCCAACGACAGCGAATCGGTACGTTCCGCGGTGTAGTCCACCGTAATCTTCACGGTGCGGTTTGCCGCCGGACCTGAAATCTTCAGGCCCTCCAGCACGAGCGAGAACTCCGTAAGGACGGGGGCAATCGCCTCGGCGACCTCCTCCTCGCGAATCGGGCGGGTGCCCACACGCACTGGCGCCTCCACCACGGGCTCACGCTCGGCGCGGGTGCGCGAGGTATTCACACCGTTCGCAACGCGGGATGCGGCGCGGCGAGCGCGCGCATTGGGGGCGCTCTTCTTGGTTCCGGAACGCTTCGGCTTATACGCCACGGCTACTCCCCTTTGACCTCTGCGATGACCTCAGCCTCCGCGTTCTCAGCGGAAATCTCGCGGGCCTCACCGCTGCGGCGGTCCTTCAGTTCCAGCACGCCGTCCTTGAAACCACGGCCAATCACCAGAATGGTGGGAACACCCAGCAGCTCGGCATCACCGAACTTCACGCCGGGGCTGGTCTTGGGGCGGTCGTCCAGCAGAACCTGCACGCCGGCGGTCTCGAGGGAGGCGCTCAGCTCATCGGCGTAGGCGTGAGAAGCCTCGTCCTTACCGGTAACGACGATGTGCACGTCAGCCGGTGCCAGGTTGCGCGGCCAAATCAGCCCCTTCTCGTCGTGGTTGCCCTCGGCGACGGCGGCCAGCGCGCGAGTCACGCCCACGCCGTAGGAGCCCATGGTCACGGTCTGCAGCTTGCCGTTCTGGTCCAGAACCTTCAGGCCCAGGGATTCGGCGTACTTGCGACCCAGCTGGAAGATGTGGCCCATCTCGATGCCGCGGGCCGCCACCAGCTCGCCGGAGCCGTCCGGCGCAGGGTCGCCCTCGCGCACCTCGCAGGCCTCCAACACGCCGTCGGCGGTGAAGTCGCGGCCGAAGACCAGGTTCACCACATGTTTGCCCTCGGCGTTAGCACCGGTCACCCAGCGGGTACCGCGCACCACGCGCGGATCCACGAAGAAGGGGATGCCGGTTGCGGAAGCCACGGCGTCCTCGTCCTCGGAGTGCACGCCGAGCAGGGGCGCATCCAGGCTCAGGCCGGGGCCAATGTAGCCCTTGACCAGGTGCGGGTAGGCCTTCAGGTCCTCCTCGCTAGCCGCCTCAACCTCGACCTCGCCGCCGATACCCAGCAACGCACCGATATTAACCTCGACGCGGCCCAGGTCCACCGAGCGGTCACCGGGAACACCCACAGCGAAGACCTTACGCTCGCCGGAGGGGGTGATGACAGTGCCAAGGAAGCACTTGAGGGTCTGGGAAGCGTCCAGGGTGCCCTCGAGCTTCTCAGAGTGCAGCTCGTTCATGCGCTCGACGAGAGTCTCGATGGTCGCGGAATCGGGGGTGTCCACGACGATTGCCGCCGGGGTAGATTCAGTAATCTCGATTTCCTCGGGAACCACGGTGGTCACGGCCTCAACGTTTGCCGCGTAGCCGCCGGCCGAACGCACGAAGGTGTCCTCACCGATGGGAGTCGGGTGCAGGAACTCCTCGCTACGGGAGCCGCCCATCGCGCCAGACTGAGCGGTCACAATAACAATCTCCAGGCCCAGGCGCTTGAAGATGCGCTGGTAGGCGGCGCGGTGAGCCATGTACGCCTCGTTCAGGCCCTCATCGTCAATGTTGAAGGAGTAGGAGTCCTTCATGACGAACTCGCGGCCGCGCAACAGGCCGGCACGGGGGCGGGCCTCGTCGCGGTACTTGGTCTGAATCTGGTACAGGTAAACCGGCAAATCCTTGTAGGAGGAGTACAGGTCCTTGACCAGCAGGGTGAACATTTCCTCGTGAGTGGGGGCCAGCAGCATGTCGGCGCCCTTACGATCCTTGAGGCGGAAGAGGTTATCGCCGTACTCGTCCCAGCGGTTCGTGGCCTCGTAGGGCTCGCGGGGCAACAACGCAGGGAAGTGCACCTCCTGCGCGCCGATGGCTTCCATCTCTTCACGGATGATGTTCTCGACCTTGCGCAGTACCTTCAGACCCAGAGGCAGCCAGGTGTACACGCCGGGAGCGGCGCGGCGAATATAACCAGCGCGAACCAGCAACTTGTGGCTGGCAACCTCGGCATCTACGGGATCCTCGCGCAGGGTGCGCACGAAGAGATTGGAAAGGCGAAGTACCACGATTCTCCTTGAAAAGGTCGGTAGGTGAAGTCTGGGTGCCTCTCGCGCGGGCGGCACGCCCGCTGGAGGGCACAGTCGTCTTTAATTCTATAGCGTTTTCGTAAAGCCCGGGAACGGCGGTAGGATGCCCCGCAACAGCCCGAGCGGCTAATTCTCAAAAATGATGGTCGAAAACCGGCCAATCGGCACCCAGCCGGTACCGCTGTACAGAGCCATTGCCGCCGTATTGTAGTCGTTCACGTAGAGGCTCAGGTGCCTGTAGCGGCGCTGCAGCACCTGCGAGGCCGCCGCGAAGAAGGGCTTTGCCAAGCCCAGGCCGCGGTAGTCCGGGTGCATCCACACGCCCTGCACCTGCGCGGTGTCAAGGCTCGCGATACCCGCATCCGCCTTAAAAATCACGCGGCCGGAGGCATCCGTCACGATAGCACACCGCTTCGCACGAATCAGCCCGTGCAGGCGGGCGCGGTAACCATCACCGTATCGGGCAATCGGGTCGAAGCCCACCTCCTCAGTGAACATGGCCGCCGCCGCAACCAGCACCTGCCCCTCATCCTCCACCGTGGCCAGGCGTGCATAGCCCCTACTCTCAACCGGACGGTCAAGCTCCAGCGGATCCTGCGGACGCGGCAGACTCACCGGCAGATCCGGCAGGGGCGCCTCATAGAGGCCGGAGAGGTCCTCCTCCGGGGGCAGGTAGAGCAGCGGTTGCACGGGCCGCTCCGAAAGCACGCACAGACGCGGATCGTAAGCATCGCGCAGGCTCGGCTGAATCATGTGTAGCAACGGAACACTCGAGGTAGGCTTCTCCGTCTCCTCCGCCATCTGCTGCATCCGCTCCCACAGGGGCATCACGTAATCGCTCTCACCAAAAATCGAGTCCATGCGCGCCCCCACCTGCAACAGCAGCTGAGCCAGAGCGTCACGATGCAACGCCCCAACGCTCCCCTCAGAGGTGCAATCACTGCCGCCGGGAACCTCCTCGTACGCACAGCACAGCCGCACCGGCACCACATTTGAGCCCACCAGAACCACACAGCACAGCGTATCGCCGCGAGCACACCCCACGAACCCCTGATAGTGCTGCAGGGGGATGCGCGGGGCAGACTCAGGCAACGGAACAGCCGCGTAATGCTCAATCGGGTACAGGTTCGGGATCGGG
Organism: Rothia mucilaginosa; assembly: GCF_901875305.1. Lineage (GTDB taxonomy): Bacteria > Actinomycetota > Actinomycetes > Actinomycetales > Micrococcaceae > Rothia. Next base: position 274,062 of record NZ_CABFLY010000003.1, on the reverse strand, counting down.
TCCCCGAAAAGAATATCCTCCAGGCCGTCACGCCAGTGGGTGTCCAGGACGAACACCTGATGCTTCAGCGGGTCGTGCGGCTCGGGAGGAGGCGGGGCCTTCTGCGAATGCCGCGGCCTGCGGCGAAAAAGAGAGCGGGAGAAGAAATGAGTGAACATGAACAAATACAGGTGAGAGTGAGCGGATATACGCGCCCAAAAGCGCGTACTCCAAGAATACGCTGTCGCCGCCGGGCAAAGCATCTTCGACGGCTAGGTTTCTTCTACGGGACGAAGAAAACAGCCACGATGAAGAAAAATAGCGAAGGCGCCCTCGTGTGGAGGACGCCTTCGCGTGCAAGAGTTTTAGGGTTGGGGGCTACTCGATTAGCTCACCGACACCGCGGGGGAACCCTCGGGAACGTACTCGCCCGAAGCCTCCATCTCGGCGGCGATGCGGGTTGCCTCCTCAATCAGAGTCTCAACAATCTGATCCTCGGGCACGGTCTTAATAACCTCACCCTTCACAAAAATCTGACCCTTACCGTTACCGGAGGCCACACCCAGGTCGGCCTCGCGAGCCTCACCCGGACCGTTCACCACGCAACCCATCACGGCCACACGCAGCGGAACCTTCATGTGCTCCAGGCCCTTGGTCACGTTCTCGGCCAGCTCCCACACGTTCACCTGCGCACGACCACAGGAGGGGCAGGAAACGATGTCCAGCTTGCGGGGGCGAAGGTTCAGCGACTCTAGAATCTTCGAGCCCACCTTCACCTCCTCCACCGGAGGAGCAGAAAGGGACACGCGAATCGTGTCGCCAATACCTTCAGACAGCAGAATACCGAACGCCACCGAGCTCTTAATGGTGCCCTGGAACGCAGGACCGGCCTCGGTCACGCCCAAGTGCAGGGGCCAGTCACCGCGCTCAGCCAGCTGGCGGTACGCCTCCACCATCACGATGGGGTCGTTGTGCTTCACAGAAATCTTGAAATCGTGGAAGCCGTGCTCCTCAAAGAGCGAAGCCTCCCACACGGCGGACTCCACCAGAGCCTCCGGAGTAGCCTTGCCGTACTTCTCCAGCAGACGCTTATCCAGCGAACCAGCGTTCACGCCGATGCGCAAAGAAACGCCGTGGTCCGAAGCCATCTGCGCGATTTCCTTGACCTGGTCGTCGAACTTACGGATGTTGCCCGGGTTCACGCGTACAGCGCCGCAACCGGCCTGAATAGCGGCGTACACGTACTTCGGCTGGAAGTGAATATCAGCAATCACCGGAATACGGGACTGCTTAGCAATAATCGGCAGAGCCTCGGCGTCCTTATCGGTCGGGCAGGCCACACGCACAATATCGCAGCCGGCAGCGGTCAGCTCCGCAATCTGCTGCAGGGTCGCGCCAATGTCGTGTGTCTTCGTGGTCGTCATCGACTGCACAGAAATCGGAGATTCAGAGCCAACACCCACGGAACCCACCTTGAACTGGCGGGTTTTACGGCGCGGCGACAGAACCGCGGGAGCGGGCTTCGGCATACCAAGGCTGACCGACAAGGTTTTCCTCCATACATGAGTTGTGAAAGACGGTTATGCGTCTTTCTTTCAGCTTTTTATTGTGCCACTGACGCGAAAGAAACCACTAATACGGATACCCTTACCGCGCGTAACATCACATCTTTGAGGCAGTGCGAAGAGAGCAAAACATCTCCCTTAGAAAAGGGTGATCGGTTTGACGACGTCGGCGATAATCAGCACCACCGACATCAGGATGAACGCGCCCGCCACCACGTAGGTCAGCGGCAGAAGCTTCACCGGGTCGAACGGGCCCGGATCCTTACGCCCAGTCAGGCGCGCGAAGAAGCGGCGCATTCCCTCCCAGAGGGCGCCCAACACGTGGCCGCCATCCAGGGGCAGCAGCGGAATCAGGTTGAATGCGAAAAGCATCAGGTTCATATTCGCCACCAGAGAGACAAGCATCGCGGCCTTCGACTTCACGTCAATGCGGTCGGTAGCCGTCACCTCACCGGCGATACGGCTCACACCCACCACCGACACCGGCGACTCGGCGCTACGCTCACCACCGGTCACCAGGGTTACGGCCAAATCCCACACGCGTTGCGGCAGCGAAAGCATCGAGGAGCCCACCTTGCCGAGGGTATCCCCCACAATCCCGGGCACCTCGGTAATGGAACCGGGCACCAGCTCACTCGACGGGGAAATACCCACAAAACCGCCGCGGGTCGTCGCAATCGAGCCATCCGTAGCACGCACATACTGGCCCTTACCATCAGAGACCGGACGAACCATCTCAACCGGAGTCACCGACAAATCCAGACGCTGACCGTTACGCTCCACCGTCAAAGTGCTCGGGTGAGAACCCGCCGCACGAATCGCCGAAGACACAGCCTCCCACGAACCCGTCGACGCACCATTCACAGCAACCACACGGTCTCCCACCTGCACACCAGCAGCCTTCGCAGGCGACGGGGTGGACTTATCCGTGCACTCGCCATAGCTCAACGAATCGTGGGTCACGCTCACACTCGGCACGCACTCAGACACCGCCGACACCTTATTCGTCACCTGCGCCGTACCGAAACCACACACCAAAATAGCCGTGCAGACCACACCGATCAGCAGGTTCATGGTCGGGCCGCCCAGCATAATCACCATGCGCTTGAGCACCGGCAACTTATAGAACAGGCGATTCTCATCACCGGGCTGCATGCGCTCGGCGTCCGCCGCACGCGCCTCCTCAGCCAAGGACGCAAACGGGCTGGTGCTCCCCGAATGCCCCGCCTCATGGTGCTCCTTCACCTCAGCAGGGCTCGGCGGGTACATACCAATCATCGAAATGTAACCACCCAACGGGATCGCCTTGAAACCGTACTCAGTCTCGCCACGGTGGAAAGAGAACACGGTCTTACCGAAGCCAATCATGTACTGCGGAACGCGCACATTGAACAGCTTCGCGGGCACCAGATGCCCCACCTCGTGCAGGGCAATCGAGACGGCAATAGCGATTGCCATGAGGATAATGCCCACAGCGTACAGCAGGATTTCCACGCTTTTTCTCGTTTCGGTTCGGGGATACGAAGCTTCTAGAATACTCGCTTAGCCTGTGAAGGTGCCCTCCCCCGCTTTCTTTTGGGCTTGTTTGGGAGGCGTTGAGGAGGGGCGGCGTTCGTCCTCGTTCCTACAGGGGCACCCGCCCTCGCTTCGCTTCGGGCACCCTGATGTCACTTCGGACGACACCGCCCCTCCGCACACCAAGCTACTCGAGGTGGCGCGCCGCGTTTTCCGGAAGCGCCCTCAGGGTGTCACACGGACGCTCTTCCGCAGCGAAGCAAGGAGGAAGCGGAGCGTCCGGGTGACGGGTGCCCCTGCGTAGGCGCGGAGGAAACATGCGGCGTGCCATCCCAACTAGCGAGGCAAGGACGAACACCGTCCCTTCTGCAACAGCTACACTTCCCGCACAAGCAGGAAGAAAGCCATCTTCTAATTGCCGGTCATGCCCAGCAGCTCATTCGCGCGAACGCGAGCCCAACGCTCCGCGTTTAGCACAGCCTCCAGCGTCAAATCAGCGTCAGAGACAGCCTCAGCGCTGCCGGTGTGCTCCTCCAGCACGCGCGCCACCGAATCGACAATGTCGGTAAAGCGAATCGCGCCCGCATGGAATGCTGCCACGGCTTCCTCATTGGCGGCGTTGAACACTGCCGGATGCGTACCGCCGACCTTGCCGGCGTCCTTGATCATACGCACGGCGGGGAATGCTTCCTCATCCAGCGGCTCAAAAGTCCAGGATGCCGCCTTCGACCAGTCACAAGCAGGCACGGCACCGGGGATTCGGTGCGGCCAGGTCAGACCCAGCGCGATAGGCAGAACCATGCTCGGCGGAGACGCCTGCGCAATGGTCGAGCCGTCCACGAACTGCACCATGGAATGCACGATGGACTGCGGGTGAACCGCCACGTCAATACGGTCCAGGTCCACGCCGAACAGGTGGTGTGCCTCAAGCACTTCGAGTGCCTTGTTGACCATGGTTGCAGAGTTGGTGGTGACGACCAGGCCCATGTCCCAGGTGGGGTGTGCGAGCGCCTGCGCGGGGGTCACGTCGTGTAGCTGTTCGCGCTTGTAACCGCGGAACGGGCCGCCCGATGCGGTGAGGATGAGCCGGTCGATTTCGGCGTCGGTTCCGGAGGCGAGCGCTTGCGCAATTGCTGAGTGTTCCGAGTCGACGGGCACCATGGGAATGTCCAGAGGCGAGGCGTCCACGGTAGCGCGTACGAGCGGGCCGCCCGCGATGAGGGACTCCTTGTTGGCGAGCGCCACGCGGTAGCCGCTGTTCAGGGCGGTGAGGGTCGGTTCCAGGCCGATGGAGCCGGTGATGCCGTTCAGAACGGTGTCCGTCGGATGCGCGGCGGCCTGTACGGAGGCTTCGGGGCCGTGGGCAATCTGCGGGGTGTAGCCGGTGGCACCTGCTTCGGAGGCTGCCGCTTCGATGAGTTCGCGGAGGCGCTGCGCGTCGGCGGCGGTGCCGCTGGTGGCGACCAGTTCGGCGCGCACGTGCACTGCCTGGCGTGCGAGCAGTTCGAGGGATCGGGAGCCAGCCGAGAGGGCGACGACCTTCAGCGGTGCGTCGGCGGCGGAGGCGCCGGTGCCTTTGAGCGCGGCGAGGTGGTCGATCACTTCCATGGCTTGGGTGCCGATGGAGCCGGTTGAGCCGAGGAGGGTGACGCGCTGCGGTGCGCGGGTGAGTTCTGTAAGGGCGTCGGTGAGGCGGTCGCGGCTGCCGCCGACGCGTGCTGAGGATCCAAACTTCATGGTTCTAGTGTCTCACGAGCTCGCGGCTTCGCAGTGGCACGCTGGCTCGCCTCAGCGTGAGGAGCCTCAGCGCAGAAGAGCGCTCACCATAGAAGAATCCCCCACCCTGTAACGGGGCGGGGGATTCAACACATACGGTTTAGAGCAGGTCTTGCAGTAGCTCAATGCAACGGTCGAGGAATGCATCCACCTGCGTCTCGTCGTAGCTGACGGTGCCCGAGGCCGGGCGGAACATTGCATGGCGCACCACCGAGGGGTCGAGGGGCTCCTCGCTATTGAGCTGGGCGTAGACGTGGTCGCAGACGGCGTCCACATCGCCAACGAAGTAACCCATGTAGCGGCGCTTGCTAGGGCGGCGGAATCGTTCACCAACAGGTCGTTCCAGGCGCCCAGCAAGCAACTCACCGGTTTCGACGAGGGAGCGTTCCCAATTGTCCAGGCCGTACGCCTCAATATAGCGGCTACGCTCGAGCTTGGCGAAACGCTCCTCAATCTTTTCGAGGGCGCGGTCAACCACATCGAGCTTGTAGCCGCCGGGCTCTTCCCGGAAGATCACCTGACGAATCCGTCGGGAGGTGTAGAGATCTTCGGGGAGCTCAGATGCTCCGCTGAGCTTCTCGTAGTCCTCGGCGAGGCGGGTGAACAGGCGGTCTACTTCACTACGCTTGTAGCCGGGTTCGGTTTCTCCGGCACGGGCAAATCCGCCTCCGCGGGTGGTGCTGGCCAAGGTGACTCCTCTCAACGACTGAACTTTAAGAATACCAACGTCGAGGCCGCATCGTACAAGAACCTGCGGGCCATGTCTCAGATGCGTACCTCATCTCCGACAACCATCTTGATGCACGGAACCAGGTACACAGACCCGAGCACACACACAAGCGGGGTGCCCCTCCCCCACTGTGGGAGAGAAACACCCCGCTGAGCGTCATGCCGTTAGAGGGGCATCACGAAAACGAAGATAAGGCAACCGACCGCGGCCGCAAACAGAATTGAGTCGAGGCGGTCCATCATGCCGCCGTGCCCGGGCAGGATATTCGACATATCTTTCACGCCCATACGGCGCTTAAAGACGGACTCCACCAGGTCGCCAGCAGTGGAAGCAATCACCATCACCGCGGCGAAGGGAATACCCCAGAACCAGGGCGAACCCATCACGGCGAAAGCAATAGAAGCGACCAGGGCCGAGCCAACGTAGGAACCGGCCAGGCCCTCCCAGCTCTTCTTCGGCGAAATCCGCGGCGCCATGGGATGCTTGCCCCAGTTCACACCGGCGATATAACCGAAAGTGTCGTTGCTGACGGCCATGAGCAGAATCATGAGGATTCCCTGCACGCCGTGCTCACTCCGGAAGTACACCATCGCGGTACCCAGCATAAGGGGAATCCACAGCACGGCCAGCAGGCCTCCAGCCCATGACCTCAGCGGAGACACCCTGCGGTCAGCTCGCGGAGCGTAAGAAGCCAGCAGAAGCAACAACAAAGTCACGCCCACCGCAAGCCACAACCCGCCGAATCCTGCGGCGTAACCGCAGGCCACCGACACCGCTGCGAGGACCCCCAGCGGAACAGCAAGGATACCGTAACCGCGACGGGTATTGAAGACGGTAGCCACTTCCCAGACGCCTATCCCGGCGGCCAGGGCGGCAAAAGCCACCAGGACCGGCTGGATGAAAAAGCCCAACACCAGAACGAGGCCGAAGCTCACACCCACACCGATAGCGGCGGGTAGGTTACGGCCGGCCTTGGAGGCGGGCTTAGCGTTCTCAGAAGTAGTGTTCATTCTCTATCCCCGATTGGCGGGGCAGAGCGGTGAGCGCTACTGTCCCTTCCTTCGCTTCGTTGCGTGTCGTGATGAGGATTTAGACCTCGAGGAGCTCAGCTTCCTTGTGCTTGTACAGAGCGTCGATCTGCTCGACGTGCTTCTTGGTCAGAGCGTCCAAATCCTTCTCAGCGCGTGCACCCTCGTCCTCACCAATTTCGCTGTCCTTGACGAGCTTATCGATGGAGGTCTTAGCGTGACGGCGCACGTTGCGGATAGAGACGCGTGCCTCCTCAGCCTTCTGGTTGACGAGCTTGGTGTATTCCTTACGGCGCTCAGCGGTCATTTCAGGCATAACCACGCGGATTGCGGCACCGTCGTTGCTGGGGTTAACACCCAGGTCGGAGTCGCGCAGTGCCTTCTCAATAGCGGCCAGAGCGGTCACGTCGAAGGGAACGATCTTGACGGTGCGTGCATCCTCAACGTTGAAGGACACCAGCTGCTGCAGAGGAGTAGGAGCGCCGTAGTACTCGGCGGTCAGGCCGCTGAAGATGGCGGGGTTCACGCGGCCGGTACGGACCTTGGCGAACTCAGTCTTAGTTGCTTCGATGGTCTTTTCCATCTTCTCGCCGGCTTCGGCAAGGATTTCTTCGATCACGGAAGGATCTCCTTAGTCGTAATTCTGGTGTGCAGAATTGTCGGTGGGGCGCGTTCCTCACCCTCCCGTTGCTCTGCCGCACGCACTCCGGGGCATCAGACCCCAAATATGCGGAGGAGGCATGAACACATACGAAAGATGGTGAACGCCATGGTTTCTATCAGTTTAGACGGTACCAGCGGGCAGGGCGAGTTAGGCTCTACCCGCCCGGTACCGTGACGTTATTACGCGCCCGAGAGCGCGGTGTGACGGGCCGGATGCGCACCTAGCGGGTGACGAGGGTACCCATCTTCTCGCCCAGAATCGCGCGGGTCACGTTGCCCTCGCCCTGCATGCCGAACACACGCATCGTCACGTTGTTGTCGCGGCACAGGGAGAACGCGGTCTGGTCCAGCACGCGGATGTTACGCTGCATGGCCTCATCGTAGGTGAGGTTGTACAGGCGCTCAGCGTTGGGGTCCTTGTTGGGGTCCGCAGTATAGATGCCGTCCACACCGTTCTTGGCGACCAGCACCTCGTCGGCGTGGATTTCCAGGGCGCGCTGGGCGGCCACGGTGTCGGTGGAGAAGTAGGGCAGACCCGCACCAGCACCGAAGATCACGACGCGGTCCTTCTGCATGTGGCGGATAGCGCGGCGCGGAATGTAAGTCTCAGCGACCTGCGGCATAGTGATAGCGGACTGAACACGGGTGTCGATACCCTCCTGCTCCAGGAAGTCCTGCAGGGCCAAGGAGTTCATGACGGTACCGAGCATACCCATGTAGTCCGCGCGGGAGCGGTCCATACCAGCCTGAGAAAGCTCAGCGCCACGGAAGAAGTTACCGCCACCAATCACAATGGAGGTCTCAACCTCGCCGACAGTTGCGGCAATCTGCTTGGCGATGCTACGAACCACCTCGGTAGAGATACCGACTTCACCACCACCAAAAACCTCACCGGAGAGCTTGAGCAGCACGCGGCGGCGGCCGGTCTCATCACGGTGCATCGGGCGGGAATTCGCTTCAGTCATGGTTCCTCCAGTGGCTTTTTCAAAGAATAGTGTGGGCGGGTTAGTGCCGCCCGGTCCCTATCAAGGATACAGCAAAGCCGGGTAGCCACCACTGGTGACTACCCGGCTCAACGCTATAATCCAAACCTCACTTTTCGCCCCTAATCGAAGCGAATCAGTTTAGACGCGGAACGTGATGTCGTTCCTTATGCACCCACGCGGAAACGTGCGAATGCGGTTGCGGTTGCGCCAGCCTCGGACAGGACCTGTGCAACAGACTTCTTGGAGTCCTTTGCGAAGTCCTGATCCAGCAGGGTGTTCTCCTTGAAGAAGCCCTTCAGGCGACCCTCAACGATCTTGTCCAGAATCTTCTCAGGCTTGCCCTCTGCAATTGCGGTCTCGCGAGCAACGCGCTTCTCAGTCTCAATCTGGTCTGCGGGGATGGACTCGGAGTCCAGGTACTTGGGGCTCATTGCAGCAATGTGCACTGCCACGTCGTGTGCAATCTCGTCGGTGTTCTCACCGGAGACAGCCAGCAGAACGCCAACCTGTGCGGGCAGGTCCTTGGAAGTCTTGTGCAGGTACACTGCAACGTGCTCACCCTCAACGCGTGCAACGCGGCGGACAACGATCTTCTCGCCCAGCAGTGCGCCAGCGTCGGTGGTCAGCTCCTCAACGGTCTTGCCCTCGTAGGTTGCAGCCTTCAGCTCTTCCAGGGTGGAAGCGTTAGCAGCAATAGCGGCCTCGAGCACGTTCTGGCCGAAAGCGATGAAGGGGTCGGACTTTGCCACGAAGTCGGTCTCGGAGTTGACCTCAACCATGTAGCCAACGCCGTTCTCGACGCGTGCAGCCACCAGGCCCTCAGCGGTTGCGCGACCCTCGCGCTTGGTGATGCCCTTCAGACCCTTAACGCGGATGATCTCGGCAGCCTTCTGCTGGTCGCCGTTTGCCTCGTCCAGAGCCTTCTTGACGTCGAGCATACCTGCGCCGGTCTTCTCGCGCAGTGCCTTGATGTCTGCTGCGGTGTAGTTCGCCATTGTGAACTCCTTGTGTTGCTGTAATAATCGGGAAATTTCCCGGTGGTACTATGGCGGACGGCGCCGCGCCCAGGTCAGGGCGGGCGCCGTCCGAACGTGGCCCCCACGGGTGGGGGCCACAAAGCATAAAGCTTAGTGGGCTAAGAAAGCTTACTTAGCTGCCTCTTCAGCCTTTGCAGCCTCGTGCTGCTCCAGGAGCTCGCGCTCCCAAGCTGCCATGGGCTCCTCAGCTGCTTCGGTCTTGCCGTTCTTCTTAGCGTTGCGCTCAATCAGGCCGGCTGCGACAGCGTCAGCAATCACGCGGGTCAGCAGGTTGACGGAGCGGATAGCGTCGTCGTTACCGGGGATCGGGAAAGCAACTTCGTCGGGGTCGCAGTTGGTGTCGAGGATAGCAACAACGGGGATGCCCAGCTTCTGAGCCTCGTTAACTGCCAGGTGCTCCTTCTTGGTGTCAACAACCCACAGCAGAGAGGGAACCTTGGTCAGGTTACGGATACCACCGAGGGTCTTCTCGAGCTTCTCGAACTCGCGACGCATCAGGAGCAGTTCCTTCTTGGTGTAGCGAGAACCTGCCACATCGTCGAAGTCAACCTGCTCGAGTTCCTTCATGCGCTCGATGCTCTTGGAGATGGTGGTGAAGTTGGTCAGCATACCACCGAGCCAGCGGTGGTTCACGTAGGGCATGTTCACGCGGGTTGCCTGCTCAGCAATAACTTCCTGAGCCTGCTTCTTGGTACCCACGAACAGGATGTTGCCACCGTGTGCGACGGTCGACTTAACAGCCTCGTATGCCTTGTCAATGAAGGCGAGGGACTGCTGCAGGTCGATGATGTAGATGCCGTTGCGCTCGGTCAGAATGAAGCGCTTCATCTTGGGGTTCCAACGGCGGGTCTGGTGACCGAAGTGAACGCCGGAGTCCAGCATTTCACGCATAGTTACGACGGGCATGTCGTCTCCTTTGTGGTGCCGCGCGGACCTCCCATTCGGGCTAGCCCAACGCGCGCATAGTAGTTATCAGTTTCTCCTGGCGGCGATTAGCGTTTACGGTTGCCCGTTCAGCTCAGGCCCTAACCACCCGGATGGGTGGACCGAAGGTCCCTTATCGGCGCCCCTTTCCGAGGAGTACCGCTCACGCCGCGCGTCGTCAGTGATGCCCTACGGATGCCTCTCAGAGGAGGGAATATCCGCGCAGGCGCACTGCAATACGACATTGTACCGTATTTTGTGCGATTAATCCGCAAGAGAGGACATAGAGCCCTCCCCCGATTGCACCGGTGTGTTCAGCGGCACTGTGGATGAAGGATTTTCTACCGGAACCGGCGGATTTGTCCACATTTCTCGGCGCGATGTGGCGACCCGATTGAATACATGATGAGCTCACTCTATGAAGAACACTTTGAAGGCTCTAGAGCGAGCACTGCGGGGCTTCGCCCTCCTGGCCTGTTGCCTGCTGGGTGCGGGTAGCCAGAGCTATGTGACTGGAACGAGTATCGAGGCTGCCACGACCGTTACAGCCTCGGTCACGGAGGCACCTGGCCCCAACGCTGCGGGTGGCACAGACCCTGTCACCGTTGAAATCGCCTCCAGCCACACACGCTACCGCTCCCCCACCGCAGACTCCACCCCGCGGGTTATCCACCCCTTCGAGAAACCCGCCCAACGCTGGAGCGCCGGGCACCGTGGAGTGGATCTGGCCGTGCCCGAACACGACCGGCACGTCTACGCACCGGCTTCGGGAAAAGTGGTGTTCAGCGGCATGGTCGTCAACCGCAAAGTACTGGTCATTGCGCATCCGGATGGGCGGCGTAGCACCTTCGAGCCCATGGACGAGGCGCTGCCGGTCGGCGCCGAAGTAACGACCGGGGACGTCATCGGCACCGTCGCCTCCCCTGATAGCGCTGGCGAGAACGGCGAACACCCCTACCGGCGGTGCTCCACCCCGTGCCTGTACTGGGGTGTACGCCAGGGAGGTACCCACGGGGACGGCAGCGGCAAGGATGCCGAATACATCAACCCCATGAGCCTGCTAAGCTCACGAGATCCCAGCATTCTACTTCCGGTACCGGGCGGGTACTAGCCGTCGAGCGGCGGTTACATACCAGTATGCAGAAGACACCCGAAACAGCTGGATACAGCGATGGCCCGTCGCCCCCTTTCGGGAAACAACGGGCCACATACCCCAATCTGGAGCGCGCTCCCTGATGGAGCACCGCCCCCGGAGGCTAGTTACTATTTACTGGAGCACGTCACCGTCAGCATCGCCGAACTGGTTCGGCTGACTAGACTGGTTCGGCTGTGCCGACTGCTGGCCGTACTGTGGCTGAACCGGCTGAGCAGACTGCTGAGGAGCACCCTGAGCCGGAGCCTGAGCGGGCATGGCAACCGTCGGATCTGCCTCACCCTGCACGGGCTGCGCCGTACCGGGCTGAGTTACACCGGGCTGAGCCACGGTCTGGGGGCTGAAGACCTGGGTAGGCGAATCATCACCGGCAGCGTAAGCGGCACCCTGCTGCGGCTGATAGCCGCCCTGTGCCGGATACGCGCCCTGGGCCGGGTAAGCAGCCTGCTGCTGGTATGCACCCGGGCCAGAAACACCCTGAGCCGGAGCAGCATAGCCCTGCGCAGCACCATAGGCCGCACCGGTTGCGCCTGCCGCAGTTGCGGCATAGGCGGCAGCGGTTGCCTCACGACGCTCACGACCCTTCGCACGAGCAGCCGCAATCTTCTTGCGGAAGAGGAACAGCAAGATCAGACCAACCAGAATCAGAGCCAGAATAATACCGTCCACGATCAGGTCGGTCAGGCTCGGACCGGAGGCAGGAATCGTCAGACCCGAAGTGTTAGTGACACCGTACTCGGTCTTGACGCTCAGCTCGCCACCGTTGACGGAAATCTGCACACTCGAACTGTCCTTAACCTTGTTCACGGACTCAACCTTCTGCTGATCCATGGAGGAGAAGGTCGGGGCCTTGAAGGTGAGCTCGAAGGGAGCGCTGTAAGAGCTACCCAGCTTCGAGCTGAGCTTAATGACCGGGGTCACCGTGTAGTCGGAACCGAAGGGGTGGTAGCCACCCGAGCGGCTCACCGTAACCTTCGAGTCGGGCAGGTACTCGTTCAGACGCTGGTTGAACTCTGCTTCATCCTTACCGCGAACCTTCACGCTCACGACGGTGGAGTCACCATCCTGGCGCACCTCGGTCTCGTCGTTACCGCCGCCGGCGAAAACGTCCTTGAGCTTCTGCTCAGCACCGGCAACATCTTCAGTCGGGAAGGCGTAGAGGAAGCGTGCCTCCATCGAGCCATCCAAGCCCAAGGAGGTTGCAATCTTCATGGACTTCATCGACACATCATGCGAAGAGACAAGGGTGAAGGTGGGCTTAATCTTGCTCGAGGATTCCGAGGAGCTCGAGTAGGAGGAGCTGGTGGCGCCGCTGTAGCTAGAGCCCGAGCGGTCCTTCAGAATCATGTTCACGCCGTAGCCCTCCGGGGAGCACAGCAGGGAGCAGTCCAGGGTACCCGAGACCTTCTTCACGACCTTGAAGGAGCCGCTGCTCTCGGTGACCTCACGACTGAAGGCCAGGTCGGTGGTGCCCGCGCCAAAGATCTTCTTAAGCTTATCGCTCAGATCCTGTGAGGAGGAGGCATCAAAGACCAGGGTGCGGCCAATCTCGTCCTTAGCCGCATCGGTCGATGCGGAGGGCGCGGAAGTCTTAGCCTGGGTGGTCTCCAGACCCTTCTTCAGCTCGGAGCCGTCGGGTTTGACCTGGTTCAGGTAGGCATCCACAGCGGAGGAGGTCTCGGTAGCCATGATGTCCTTCGAAACGAAGGAAACAGTGGCGTGGTAGCCACCGTCCTTCTCGGCAGCCTCAATCACAACCTCACGGAATCCGTGATCCTGGATATCCTTCGCGGAGATAGTGGAGCCACCAGAATTCTTTACTTCCTTATCGCCGAACTTCACGGTGGTGTCGCCGTCGCTACTGAACACGCTGCTCTTACGCGAAGACTCAATCACGCCGTCAACCACGAGAGCCTCAGGAACCCAACCCAGCAGCTCCTTCGAGGTGAAGTTCTCCTTCACCTGGATACCCTGAACCAGACCCTGGTTGGAGTTGAGGACCGTGATCAGCGGGGTGGTAGTAGAACCGGAGGCCTTCAGGATGCTAGCCACCTTAGAGCGGTACTCGTCAATCGAGGAGAAGGGCAGGGTGAAGGTCGCACGGGCCTTGTCACCCTCGGTCTGGATACCGCCGTATTCCAGGCCGTTAGGCAGGTGCTTACGGATAGAAGCATCCAGAGCCTGGGTACCGCCCTTAATCTTGTCCTGGTTGTCCTTGACGTCAAAGGAAACCTGCATGGTGCGGGTACCCTTATCGGTATTTTCGAGGCCCAGCTGGGTCTCAATCTTCGCACCGCAGGCACTCAGAATCAGGGCCGCGATGGTCAGCAAAACGGCCAGGAGCATCCGGCGCTGGCGGGAGCCGCGCTGAGCAGAATAAGTCAAAGTCTGCATATGTCCTCCCCTAAGCGCTCGTCATGCGGAAGGCAATGAAGTACACAACCATCACGGTCAGAACCCACGCGGTGCTCAGCAGTGCGTGCATAATAACAGGCGACTTAGCGGCGCGACCCAAACGGTTCAGGCCCAAGTAAATGAGCGCTTCACCTGAGAACACCGCAAAGGACATCAGCAGGCTCAGCAGCATAAAGATGAATCCGAAGCCTTCGTTGCTGCTGACGCCACGCATGAAGAGAGCAACCAGGCTCAGAAGAATGTACGTGGGAATTACGGGCAGGCTTGAAACCGCCACTACCTGCATCGAGGACGAGAAGGTCGCCGGAACCTTACCGATGCGGGCGGTCAGCATAATCTGCACGCCGCGCAGAATCAGCACTACGGCAGAAACCATGAGGAACATCAGGAAGGCGAGGAAGACCTGACCAAAGGTGATTTTGTAAGCCACCAGGCTGTAGGCATCACGCAGCATGAACTTCACGATGCCCAGCGACAGCTGAGTGAGGAAGAACGCCGAAATAATGGCATGCAGAAGGCTGGGGATAACCCAACCCCACACGCCCGATGCCGCAAGACGGGAGTTGGCCTGGCCGGGCTTACCGGCGAAGACCTCAAGGAAGGCATCCCAGGTGGAGCGCAGAGCCGTCACGAAGGGGTTCGGAGCGGCGGGGGCGTAGACAGCCTGAGCGGGCTGACCAGGCTGGCCGGACTGAGCCCCCGGGTAGGGCTGGCCTTGGACCGGCGGAATCGGCTGGCCGGCGGGCTGCTGTGCCTGTGCACCCTGGGCGGGAGCCCACTGCTGAGCCGGCTGGGTGGGCTGTACCGGTTGTGCGGCCTGCGCGGACTGACCTGTCAGCGAAGCATCCTGCGCAGGGCGGGCGCCAGCATCATAGCCGTAGCCTCCTGCAACAGAATCACCCTGCGACGGGTTATGGGGAGTGTTCTCCGACATTGAGATCCTCTCGTATGGTATGTCTGTCAATGATGCGAACCTACCGGTATCTTCCGTACCCAAGGTGCAATCACAGTCTCTCTTTACATGAGACTCTTCCACAGTACCCTATCAAGCACAGGTATGCTCTCCGTGTGGTCATTTGTTGTAACTCGGGGTAAGACTATGGGTGTTGCTCCTTCCAGCCCCTACCAATATGAACTGCCAAGACGGCAAAAGCCCCGCCCGTCGACAAGTGGGTGAAGTCGACGGGCGGGGCCGTAGGGAGTGCGGGGCTCGAACCCGCGACCAAGGGATTATGAGTCCCCTGCTCTAACCGGCTGAGCTAACTCCCCATCCGGTGCAGTGCGCAATACCAGATCTTACCTACCATCTGGCGCGTGCACCATCATCTAGGGTACCCGAAGGCACTCCTAAGAGTGAAAAACATTGCGGGCCGCCTCTGAGTGTCTCTCCCCTACGCGCAGTATCACGAGGGAGCAAGGCTGAGGCACCAGCGATTCCAAAGCCTCGGAGCTACCCGGAAACGTTAGCGACGGGAAGCCAGGTAACGCTCATAAGGTGCGTTACTCACATAGAGCTCCTCGAAGGTACGCCAGGTGTTCTCCGCGCTGTGGAAACCCACAATGCGGCGGGATTCACGGCCCATCTGCTCGCGTTCCTCAGCGGGTAGCGCGATGATAGCCTCTAGCTTCTCCGCCAGGTCCTTCGCGTTATTCGGCTCGAAAAGGTAGCCATTAACGCCCTGCTCAACCAGGTGGGGCAGAGCCAGGGCGTTGGCAAGAACCACCGGGGTGGAGGCACTCATTGCTTCCAACGAGACCAGGGACTGCAGCTCGGCGGTGCCGGGCTGGCAGAAAATATCGGCCATCTGGTAGACCTCGGGCAGCTGATCGTCTGGCACGAAACCGCGGAAAATCACGCGGTCGGCCACACCGCAGTCGTGCGCCTTCTGTTCGAGAGCCTCACGCAATTCACCGTCGCCGGAGATATCGAGCACCACGTGGTCGTACGATTTGGGCAGTAGCGAGAAGGCCTCGATGAGAACGTCCACGTTCTTCTCCTCGGCCAGGCGGCCCACAAAGGCGATACGCAACTCGCCGGGGACTTTGCCGATATCCGTGCCCTCAGCCAGCTCATAATTGCTAATTTCAATACCGTTCGAGACGGGCATGACGGGGTGGGTGAAGTGGCCCAGGTCGCGCATCGCATCCGCACCAATCTGGGTGGGGGTCGTGACCACAGCGGTACGAGCGAAGCAGAAACGCATGTCCTTCCAGGTGCAGCGGTCAATCAGACGCTTAATGGGCGCGGGGAAGGGTAGGAACGGGTCCAGGTTAGCGGGCATGAAATGGTTGGTCGCGATGACGCGAATACCACGGCGCTTCGCCTGGAAAATGAGGGCTCGGCCAATGATGTAGTGGCACTGCACGTGCACGACGTCGGGGCGCACTTCGTCAAGGATCTTGCCGACCTCAGACCAGATTTCCCAGGGGATGCAGATGCGGTTGGTCTCGTGAGTGGGGGGCAGGTGCGAGCGCAGACGATGCTCAATAATGCCGCCCTCAACCTCGGTGCGGTAGCTGGGGCCGGGGATGGGGCTGGCGGCTACCACGTGCACGGAGTGGCCACGCTTGAGCATGGCGTTCGCGAGGCGGTGCCCGAATTGTGCCGCGCCATTAATATCCGGTGGGTAGGTCTCTGCGCCAATCAGAATCGTCTTTGCCTGGTTCATGACGGGGCTCCTCATCGGGTGTAGTGTGTCGGTGACTCGGGTTGGCGAATATCGCCGTAACCGTTCCTGTGTGCCGTATCTGCCTGTGGTCGCCGCGCGCGGAAGGGGCATCCTGTGGGGCACGACATTTGTCCATTCTACCGGGGACTCGCCGTGTTCTCCGACCTGCAAGGTGGGTTGGCCCCTGGGAATTGTCCCAAAAACATATTTGCCTCCGCCGCAGAGGTAAATTGCGGGTCTGCCGGGGCATAACAATGCCCCGACGGGCGGGGCCTGTCGGGGCATTGTGTTATTCGACCGGTGGTCGCGTGTGGCCGGTAGCTCGCTTAGCGGCGGACCAGGCGGTTTAGGAAGTGCAACACGGTCGCGATGGATGCGCCCAGTGCCGCAAAGGACTTCCAGCGGGCCTGCAGGACCTCGGGCTTGCGCACGTTCTCTGCCAGGCCGCGGCCGGTTGCTGCGGCAGTTGCAGCCACCTCGGAGGGCACTGCCTTGAGGGCGTCCAGAGCCTGCTGGGTGCTGTTCTGAACATCACCGGTGTAGGACTGTAGGTCGTCGCGCAGGGCAGCCAGGTGCTGGCGACGCTCTGCGGTGCGCTGCTTGAGCTCTTCGAAGGTCGGCGGCTTGGGCTCTTCCTCGCCGCGTGCCTTGCGTTCTTCGGCTTCCTTGCGGGCGCGTTCTGCGGCTTCTTCAGCTTCCTTAGCCTTCTGAGCGGCACGCTCGGCCTGCTCCTTCTTCAGACGCTCAGCGGACATGGCGGTGCCTTCCTTGAGAACGCCAAGGTCGAAGAGCAGACCGAAGATTGCAGACTCCGGCTTGAAGGGTAGCTGCGCCTTGACCTTCTTGAGGCCGACCAGCGCACAGATAGCCACGATAATCAGGAAGATAAGGGCAAAAATCAGTGCCGATGCCCAGTACGGCATGACGGTGCCGAGACCGAGGATTGCGGCGGCAACCAGGGCGATGATGAGGAAGAGACCGAAGACGGCGGCAACGCCGAAGAAAGCCGCGCCCTTACCAACGGCGATGCCCTTGGTCTTCAGCTCGTGCTTTGCAATCTGGATCTCGTCCTTGATCTGGCTAGGGCCGAGGGACTTGAAGGTTTTGCCAGCGTCGATGATGTTCGCGACGCCGGACTTAATCCCGCTGATGCCAGCAAAGAACCCCTTGGGTGCCTTGGGATTAGTAGTAGTGGTCATGACCACCTCTCCGTGACTCGTATTTGGAGGCTTCTGCTTCGCACTCCACCTCCTATATTTTAGCCCCTCGCCCCAAGTGTTCGTGACCGTTTGAACGGAGGTTACAGCCATCTCTTGGGGTATTTTCGACTTTTTGAGGGGTGGGCTTCAGCCGCAAGCTAAGAATTTGCCTCGCCGAGGGCGCAAGCCCGAGGGGTTACTGGTTCACGGCTTTAGAGAGAACGTGCCGACTGGACTCGAACTAGCGAGGCGAAGATTTTCCGAGCGCGCGAGGAATCATCTTTGTTTCCCTCCGTAATTCTCTGTTGCTCTGGACTCGAACCAGACGGAGCCTGGAGCAGGCGCCCCAGCGCCTGCGTATGGCGGAGTGGTTACTGGTTCGAGCCAGAGGAACAGATAAAGCAAGAACCCCCGAGACGAAGTCTCGGGGGTTCTTGCTTTATACGCTCCCCCGACTGGACTCGAACCAGTAACCCTTCGATTAACAGTCGAATGCTCTGCCAATTGAGCTACGGGGGAATATTTTGTTTTCGTTACGCGGTTTCCCTTGCAACGAGTAATAACTATACCGGGGGTCTCAGGACTCCGCAAGCCGAAATATAATGAAGTGCATCACATTCTGTGGTGGTGGTATGGAACCGCCCATTGGGTCCGCCGGGTGCTCAGCGGACACCCAACGGGCCTCCACACTACGCCCCTCCCCCGTCGCGCCGCATCGGGTAGGGGGCTACAGGCAGCAAACCTAGCCGCGCTGTGCGGTGAGCTGGCGGCGGCGCATTTCCAGTTCGAGGAGCTGACGCTGTACCGCTTCGAACTCTTCGTCGTCGGGGTTTGTGCTGAGCTGCTCCAGGCGCATCATCAGGTCGGATTTTTGGCGGGCAATCTGCTGCTCGAACAGGGCGTTGAGCGCGCCGGTCACGAAGCCGGGCAGACGCTCGGCACTGCTGACGGGCAGAGGTGAGACAGCAAGCTCCGCAATGGCGGGGTGCACCCCCTCCACCGCGCCGGAACGCACGCAGTTAATCCACTCGATGCCGGGCGTGGGGGCCATGACGGTCGCGGCGTGAATAATGCCGGCGGCCACCTCGCGGTGAGTGCGGTAGCGGAACTGCACGGTGGCGAGGGTTCGCCACTGCTCCACACTGATGAGCTCGGGGTGCTGCAGGGCAATCTCCAGGGCGGCCTTTTCGAGGCGCGCGACCGGGTCGCTCGGGTCGGGGGCGAGGAACTCCTCGACGGCGGGGGCGGTCGCCTCCGGCTGGGGTGCGGCGGGCTGAATGCTGCTCGGCAGGTGCGCGGCGGCGTTGTAGCCCGCGTAGGCGCTGGGTGCGGCGTAATCCTCCGGGGGCGGCGCATCGTAGGCGGGGTCGTAGGGTGCGTCAGCATAAACCGCACCCTGGGCACCCGCATAACCCGGTGCACCCTGCGGGCTTTCGTTCAGACGCTCGTAACGCGGCGCGGCGACCGTAGCCTCCGCCTGCTGGGTACGCGAAAGCTTCGGATGGTTCTGCGCATACGCCACGGCACGCTGAATCTCGTCCAGCTCCAGGCCGAGCTGGCCCGACACCTTACGCATGTAGGCAGGGCGCAGGTCGCGGTCCTTAATGCCGGCAATAATCGGGGCGATGGCGCGCATCGCCAGCACACGGCCCTCAAGGGTCGCCAAATCGTACTTGGCGAGGGTCGTGTCGATAGCAAATTCGAAGAGCGGGCGGCGCGAGGCAATCAGCGAGCGCACGGCGGCGTCTCCCTTGTGCAGACGCAGGTCACAGGGGTCCATACCATCCTCGGCCACCGCCACGAAGGTCTGCGCAACGAAACGCTGATCCTCCTGAAAGGCAGCCATGGCGGCCTTCTGGCCGGCGGCGTCACCGTCAAAGGTGAAGATGACCTCTCCGCCGGAACCGTCGTCGGTAATCATGCGGCGCACCATCTTGATGTGCCCGGGACCGAATGCGGTACCGCAGGTGGCCACGGCGGTGGTGACGCCCGCCAGGTGCGCGGCCATCACGTCCGTGTAACCCTCTACGATGACGACCTGCTTCTTCTTGGTCATCTCGCGTTTTGCCAGGTCAATGCCGTAGAGCACCTGGGATTTCTTGTACAGCTGCGTCTCGGGGGTGTTCAGGTACTTGGGGCCCTGGTCGTCGTCGAAGAGGCGGCGGGCGCCGAAGCCGATGGTCTCCCCCGCGATGGTGCGAATCGGCCAGATGATGCGGCCGCGGAAGCGGTCGTACAGGCCGCGGTTACCCTCCGAGAACATGCCGGTCGCCTTCAGCTCCTCGTCGGTGAAGCCCTGGGAGCGAAGGTGCTTGAGCAGGTGGTCCCAGCCGCGCGGGGCGTAGCCCACGCCGAAGTGGCGGGTGGCGGCAGGGTCGAAGCCGCGGGCACCCAGGAAGCGCTGCGCCTCCTGCGCGTCCGGCGAGTAGAGGTTGCGTTCGAAGAACTCGGCGGCAATCTTGTGCGCGTCGAGCAGGCGGCGACGCATACCCGCCTCGTAGCGTTCGCCGGGGTTACCGCCCTCGTAGTGCAGGGTGTAGCCAATGCGGGCGGCCAGACGTTCCACGGTCTCCACGAAGCCGGTGTGTTCCATGGCCATGACGAAGGAGTACACGTCGCCGGACTCACCGCAACCGAAGCAGTGGTACGAGCCGACCTGCGGGCGCACGTTGAAGGAGGGCGTGCGCTCGTCGTGGAACGGGCACAGGCCCTTGAAGGTGCCGATACCCGCGCTTTTGAGACTCACGTAGCCTTCAATGATTTCGCGAATATCGGTGCGGGCACGTACTTCGTCAATGTCTTCTTTGCGGATTAATCCAGCCATAAACTCAATTCTACGGTGGTGATGCGTGAGCCCCGGGGGCTACCCCGGGGCGGGTTGGCCGAGGATTTCAGCCGCGATGGTTCGGACGGGGTTTAGCCGCCCGAGATGTCGAGCTCAGCCTCCACCAGGCCCAGGCGTTCGGCGTCGCCCAGGATGCGCGAATCCAGCCAGCCGTCGGGCAGGTGCGGCTGCTTAGGGCTGCCGGCGCGACCGCGCGAACCCTCCACGGCGGCACCCGGGTAACCAATCGAGTGGTCCAGCTGAGCAATCAGCTCACGGAAGGTCGCCAGGTCGGGCACCTGAGCCATCTTCGCGCGCAGCTCGCCACCGACCGGGTAGCCCTTGAAGTACCACGCCACGTGCTTGCGGATCTCGCGCAGACCGCGAGTCTCATCGCCGAAGGTCTCGACCAGCAACTCGGCATGGCGGTAAATCATGTCCGACACCTCGGTCAGGGTCGGGCGGATACGCTCCGACGAACCCTCAAACGCATTCTGCAGGTCGCCGAACAGCCACGGACGGCCCTGGCAGCCGCGACCAATCACCACGCCGTCCACTCCGGTCTGCTCGACCATGCGCACGGCGTCCTCGGCGGAGAAAATATCGCCGTTGCCCAGAATCGGCACGTCCGGAATCAGCTCGCGCAGCTGGGCAATCGAATCCCAGTCGGCCTTACCCGAATAATGCTGAGCCGCGGTGCGACCGTGCAGAGCAATCGCCGCAACACCGGCATCACGAGCAATCTTGGCGGACTCCAAGAACGTGATGTGGTCATCGTCGATGCCCTTGCGCATCTTAATGGTCAGCGGAATATCGTTGCGGGAGGCTTCCTTGACCGCGGTCTGCACGATCGCGGTGAACAGGTCGGTCTTCCAGGGCAGGGCTGCGCCGCCGCCTCGGCGAGTCACCTTGGGAGCCGGGCAGCCAAAGTTCAAGTCAATGTGGTCGGCACGGTCCTCTTCAACGACCATGCGCACAGCCTTACCGACGTTGACCGCGTCCACACCGTAAATCTGGATGGAGCGAATCTTCTCGTCCGGATCGTGCTCGATGATGCGCAGGGACTCGGGCTTACGTTCCACGAGGGCGCGCGCGGTCACCATTTCGGTCACGTACAGGCCGCCGCCATATTCGCTGCAGAGGCGGCGGAAAGCCTTATTGGTCACGCCGGCCATGGGAGCGAGGACCACGGGAGTATCAACGGTCAGATTCCCCAGTTTCAGGGGCGGAAGAGTCAGACGGGGTGCTTCAGAATTCACCCCTATATTGTGGCATACGGGGGCAAATCGGGAACCGGACTCAGCTGACGGGGTACAGAGCTATCGGGGTACAGCGGCACAGTACAGCAACACAGTACGGCGGCACGGCACAGACTTAACAATGGTGGTGAGGCGCAGGCACGCGAGAGGGGCGGGAGAGTATTCCACTCCCCCGCCCCTCTCGGCAAGAACCAGCCGGCAGACTCGGTACCGAGAATATACTCGGGAACCTACCCGAGAACCTACTCGGTCACGTAAATATAGGTCGGGTCACCCTCCACCGAGGCGGTACCGGCGCGCAGCAGCACGTCGGTCACCTGAACCAGCGCCTCCATGGAGTCGTCGACCTCCACCGTCACCGGGTACTTAGCACTCAGCAGGGACAGCACCTGCATAATCGCCTCCACGGCACCCTCATTATCGAAGTCGTAACCCAGCAGCAACTCCGTAGCAGTCTTATCATCCACCAGCGCCGCCTCCGGGTCCGTCTCGAAGGGGTGGTAGCTCACCGCAAACGCCACAATCGGGCCCTTCTTACCCTCTGCGGCAGCCTCACGAATATGATCGCGAAGCACCACGGCACCAAAAGCACGCACCTCATCCGAAAGGAAGTAGCGGTTCACCGTGCCCATACCCACCTCAGCAGGAACATCCCACTGATGCGAGCGGCGGTAGAACTCCCAGAGGGCGGCGGTTAGCTCCACCGAGCCGGTCGCCAGGTCCTCAATGGCCTGAGTCTCGTTACCGTCAGCATCCTCACGCAAAGACACCGGGGGAATCGCTCCCGGTTCCACGCGCACCATGCGGGAACGCTGAATCAGCTTCATGCCGGTCGCCTGCGCGAACTCCTCGCCGTCGCTAAACGGCGACAGCTTCACGCGCAGGGCGGTGGTCTGGCCGTTCGCCGCGGCCACCTCTCGCAGGGCGTCCATCAGGGTGGTGCCGATGCCCTGGCGGCGGTGGTCAGCTGCCACCTCAATGTAGGACCACAGACGCGTCGGATGCAACAGCGAAGCTACCACAGTACCGGCAGCCACCGGCACACCCGAAGCAGTCACCACCAGAGTACGGCTAAAAGGCGCGTCACTGTCCGGGCCAAAGAGGCCACGCTGGCGCTCCTCAACCTCATTGCGGGCAGAGTTCCAAATCTCAAGCAGGGCAAGGTCATCACCCTCCTGCCAGGGGCGAATCTCAAATTTTTCACTGAGGCGTTCAGCCATGTCTGCGCACCTTTCCTTCACTCGCGTCTATCGCGCCAATCAGTCTAACCAGGGTAGCCCAAATACACGACGGCGGGTAGCCTCTTTCGCTCTAAGAGGCTACCCGCCGTCCATGTTATGAATATTTTTAGCCTGCCAGGCGTGCAGCCAAGTAGGACTTCACCTGATCCAGAGCCACACGCTCCTGGCTCATGGTGTCGCGCTCACGGATGGTCACCGCCTGATCCTCGAGAGTGTCAAAGTCCACGGTGATGCAGAACGGGGTACCGATCTCATCCTGGCGGCGGTAACGGCGGCCAATAGCGCCCGCCTCGTCATAGTCTACGTTCCACAGGCCGCGCAGCTCATTCGCCAGCTTGGTTGCCGGCTCGGACAGCTCCGCCTTCTTGGACAGCGGCAGCACAGCAGCCTTCACCGGTGCCAGGCGCGGGTCGAGCTTCAGCACGACGCGCTTGTCCACACCACCCTTAGTGTTCGGTGCCTCATCCTCGACATATGCGTCGACAAGGAACGCCATCATGGAGCGAGTCAGACCGAAGGACGGCTCAATCACGTACGGCACGTAACGCTCACCGGTGGCCTGGTCGAAGTACTCGAGCTTCGCGTTGGAGTGCTCGTTGTGAACGCCCAGGTCGTAGTCGGTGCGGTTCGCAACGCCCATGAGCTCGCCCCACTCGGAACCCTGGAAGCCGAAACGGTATTCGACGTCAATGGTGCCAGCCGAGTAGTGCGCACGGTCTTCCTTAGGAACGTCGAAGCGGCGCATGTTATCCGGGTTAATACCCAGGTCAACAAACCAGTTCCAGCAGTCCTCAACCCACTCGTTGAAGTACTTGTCAGCGTCGTCCGGGTGCACGAAGTACTCGATTTCCATCTGCTCGAACTCACGAGTACGGAAGATGAAGTTACCGGGGGTGATCTCGTTACGGAACGACTTACCGATCTGGCCGATACCGAACGGCGGGCGCTTGCGGGACGCAGTGACCACGTTGTTGAAGTTCACGAAAATACCCTGAGCGGTCTCGGGGCGCAGGTAGTGCAGACCCTCCTCATTATCCACCGGGCCCAGGTAGGTCTTCATCAGACCGGAGAAGTTCTGCGGCTCGGTCCACTCACCACGGGTACCGCAATTCGGGCATACAATCTCGCTCATACCCTCAGCAGCGCGGCCCTTCTTTGCCTCAAAGTGCTCCAGCAGGTGATCCTGACGCAGACGCTTGTGGCAGGAGAGGCACTCGACCAGCGGGTCGGTGAAGGTTGCCACGTGACCGGATGCCTCCCACACCGCACGGGGCAGAATAACGGAGGAGTCCAGGCCGACCATGTCCGCACGGGAGCGGACGAAACGCTGCCACCACTGCTGGCGGATGTTTTCCTTCAGCTCCACACCGAGGGGACCGTAGTCCCATGCGGAGCGGGAACCGCCGTAGATTTCACCGGCCTGGAAAACAAAGCCGCGGCGCTTTGCGAGCGCAATAACGTTATCGAGGGTGGACTTTTCAGCCATAGTTACTCCTTCTGCCCCGCCACCGGCTGTGACGTGCGTGAGTTCGGGTTATTGAGGGCACCACCCAAAGCAGGGGCGCCCGATATTCGCGCTCATCGGCGCAATATGCACACTTTTGATGCAAGACACTAGGGTACCATCACCACCCCACCCCTGGGTATGCCTACCCGGCCCACCACTCCCCCATTTTTGCCGGACGCCAGGATGCACCCGGCGGGATAAACTAGAGGGCATGGAAGAGATTTTTATTCGCGACGACATGATCCGCCTCGGCCAGTTCCTCAAGCTCGCCAACCTCGTAGAGGACGGCGCGCAGGCACGTGAAGTCATTCAGCACGGCCTGGTCAAGGTCAACGGCGACATTGAAGAAGCGCGCGGCAAGCAGCTACACCCCGGCGACACCGTCAGCTTTAACGGCATGACTGTGAAGGTTGCGCACGAGGGCTAGTCCTCTCTCTGCTTGGTTAGGGCTTGGTTAGGGCTACATGCGAGGGTACGGCGTACGTCCTCGTTCCTCCCCTCACTAAGCAGGGGCGGGACGCCGCATATTTCCTCCTGCTGAGCGCTGGAGGCGCTGGTGACCGTCCTCGTTCCTACAGGGAACCCGCCCTCGCTTCGCTTCGGGCACCCTGATGTCACTACGGACGACACCGCCCCTCCGCTCGCACCAAGTCGCATACCACGGACAGCCGGGGTAGCTATACCCTCCGGAAGCGACATCAGGGTGCCGCCCCGGACGCTCTCCGCAGCGAAGCAAGGAAGAGCGGAGCGTCCGGGTGCGGCGGGTGCCCCTGCAGGAGCGGAGAAAGGGTATAGCGTCCCACCCACCCAGCCCCTGTAGGAACGAGGACGAATACCGCTTTCCGTGCGGAGCCAAGCATCCCCGGTCTTTCTAAGCGGAACTACACGTAAGCCCCCGAGTCATCACGACCCGGGGGCTTTCCATATAGTCGATTTAGGTGTCAGCGCCTTCCGTGCTGCCGGTCGCCTCCGCAACCTTCTGCGCACGAATACGCGGCTCCTTACCCTGCACCTTCACTTCCAGGAACTCGCCCACATAGCGAATCTCCATGGCACTCACGCCGTGATCCATTCCACCCATCTCGTCCATGGTCCCCATATGATCCTGAAAGGGTGCGCTTCATGGTGGAGCCTTTCAGGGTCATATGGGGCAGTGGAGAGAAGTGGTGAATCAGTGGACGGCGGTGGATGCCGGAGTAGGAGTGGTGTGTTCTTCCTTCGGACTGGTGGGAGCCAGGTGGGCAGGGTCCAGATCAATCCGGCGCAGCAACTGAGCGTTAAGCGCCACCACAATCGTCGACAGCGACATCAACACCGCAGCAGCAGCCGGGGGAAGTAGAATGCCGCTAGAGGCGAGCACGCCGGCGGCCAGGGGCACGGACAAGATGTTGTAACCGGACGCCCAGATGAGGTTCTGGATCATCTTGCGGTAGCTGGCCTGCGAGAGCTCAATCATCGACAATATTGCCCGGGGATCGTCACTGGCCAGGACCACTCCGGCGGATTCCATTGCCACATCCGTGCCGGCCCCGATGGCGATGCCGACCTCGGCGCGGGCCAGGGCCGGGGCGTCGTTGACACCGTCGCCGACCATGGCCACGCTCAGGCCACGCTCCTGTAACTGGGTGACCTTGGTGTCCTTGTCCTGGGGCAGGACCTCGGCGAAGACCTCATCAATCCCCAAGTCCTGACCAACCGCATGGGCCACCTGCTGCGCGTCACCGGTAATCATCGCGACCTTCACCCCGCGGTCCTGCAGGGCTTTCACAGCGGCGCGGGATTCGGGGCGAATCTTGTCCTCGACGGCCACCGCACCGATAATCTGACCGTCGCGGACAATATGGAGCACACCGGCCCCACGCCCGGTCCAGGCGCTGGTGGTGTCGGTGAGCTCGGCCGGGGTGGTGAGGTTGAACTCGCGCAGCATGTTCGGCCCGCCCACGAGGATCTCAGCGCCATCGACAGTGGCCCGGACCCCCCGGCCGGAGGCGGCGCTGAAACCAGTTGCACGGATTTGCCGACGAGAGGCCTCGGGATGGGCGGCCGCGGCCGCCACGATGGCGCGGGCCACGGGGTGCTCGCTGTCGGCCTCCGCGGCGGCGGCCAGAGCCAGCAGCTCGCCCTCGGTGACGCCGACAGTTGCCGCGACACCGGTGACCGCGTGCGCACCCTCGGTCAGGGTGCCGGTTTTATCAAAGAGCACCACGTCGATGGTGCGCATCCGCTCGAGCGCCATCCGGTCCTTGATGAGCACCCCGGATTTCGCGGCCCGCTCGGTGGAGATCGCAATGACCAGCGGAATCGCCAGGCCCAAGGCGTGCGGGCAGGCGATGACCAGCACCGTGACCGTGCGCACCACGGCATCGTCCGGGCTGCCGATGGTGGTCCACACCACCGCGGTGATCAGAGCAGAGATCAGCGCGAACCAGAACAACAACGCCGCCGCCCGATCCGCCAGGGCCTGGGCCCGGGAGGAGGACTCCTGTGCGTCGGCAACCATGCGTTGGATCCCGGCCAAGGCGGTGTCCCCGCCGGTAGCCTCCACCCGGACGCGGACGGTGTTGTCGGTGGCCACGGTACCGGCGACCACCTTGTCACCGGTGTCGCGGAAGACGGGACGGGATTCGCCGGTGATCATCCCCTCATCGAATTCGGCGGCTCCCTCGAGGATGGTTCCGTCGGCCGGCACCCGGGCACCGGCCCTCACCAGCACGACGTCGCCGACGACCAGCTCGGAGATGTCCACGGTGCGGGTCGTCCCGTCGACAACTTTCTCGGCCTCATCCGGCAACAGGGCAGCCAGCGCGTCAAGCGCGGAGGACGCACCCCCGAGAGCGCGCATCTCCAGCCAGTGGCCCAGTAGCATGATGGTCACCAGCAGGGCCAGCTCCCACCAGAAGTCCAGGTCAAAACCGCCCAGCCTCAGAGTGGTTACCCAGGAGGCGACAAACGCTACGGTGATGGCCATGGCGATCAGGAGCATCATCCCGGGTTGGCGGGATTTCAGTTCCTTCCATCCGCCCTTGAGGAAAGGCGTTCCGCCGTAGACGAAGATGATCGTGTCCAGTACCGGGGGAACCCAGGTGGATCCGGGGAATGCCGGGAGGGGGTAGCCGAGCAGGTGGGCGACCATGGGGCTGAAAATAACGACGGGAATGGACAGAATCAGTGACCACCAGAAGCGTTCCCGAAACATTGCGGTGCTGTGCCCGGCGTGTTCGCCGTGACCATGAACCTGGTGGTCTTCGTCCAGGACGGAGTGCGGGTGACCGTGGGGCATCGCCTGGCCGTGGGTGTCGGCGTCTGCGTGGTGTTCGTGGCTGGCATGATTCGGGTGGTGGGTGTGGTCTGTTTCCGGAGCGTGGTGATCACCATGGTGATCGCCGGAATGGTGGGGAGTGTTCATGACGTTCCTTTCGCTCAACCCGGTCGGGGTCGAGATGATGGGTGAAATCGATCAGGATAAGACGGTGTAGCCGGTCGCCTCGATAGCCCGGCGAACCATCTCCGGAGGTACGACACCGGTGACCGTGACGGTGGAAACACCACCAGCAGCGAGATCAACCTGGACGTCGTCGACCTGAGGGAGGGCTTGAAGGGCCTGGGTCACGCTTTTCGCGCAGTGCCCGCAGGTCAGGCCGGTGACCTGGTAGCTAGGGGAGGACCCTCCTGCTGACGAGTCGCTGGCGGCAGGGTTGGAGGCGGTGTCGGCATGTGAGGCAGGTCCGCAACAGCTGCAGCCGTGGGAGGCCATCGGCAAGAGGCGGGGCAGGGAGGTGATCATGGGAAAGCTCCTACGGGTCGGTGGGATGGGGCGATGCTGCTCTCCAGTATATACCCCCCTGGGGTATATTTTCAAGAGATGGAGGACACACCCCGGCCGGCAGGCAGGTCCGGATTAGCGTCCACCACGCTCATCCACGTCGCCGATGACGGCGAGGGTATCCCACCTGGCCAGCTCGGACACATCTTCGAACGCTTCTACCGGGGGGCGCCGCCCGCAGTCGGAACAACGGCGGGGCCGGTATCGATCTGACCATCTCCAAGGTACTGATCGAGGCCCACGGTGGCACCCTCACCGCCACCTCCCCCGGGGCCGGTCGCGGAGCGGTGTTTGCCCTCCGCCTCCCGCTATCCCCTCCCGACAGTGAGGAGGCTGCTCGGTGACCACGCCCTGCCCCGCATGAGGGTCGTGCCCTCCACCCCTTGAAAATATACCCCAGGGGGGTATATACTGAAGAGCAGCACCGCCGCCTTTCAATATATACCCCAAGGGGGTATATGCTGGAGAGTAGCATCGCCGCATCCCACCGACCCGTAGGAGCTTTCCCGTGATTACCTCCCTGCCCCGCCTCTTGCCGATGGCCTCCCACGGCTGCTTCTACCACAGCCTCACGACCTGCCTGGGGGAACTCGACAATGAGGATATCCAGGTCACGATCACCGATGAGGCGACCGGTGAGGCGCTGGTGGACGAGGCGACAACCACCTTCGACAATGGGTTTATTGGCTTCTGGCTTCCCAATGATGCCACCGGCCTGATTGAGGTCAGCTACCAGGGGCGTACCGGCACCACGGAGTTTTCCACCACCGACGACGGTGCCACCTGTGTCACAGACCTGCGCCTGACGTGATGGCTCAGTAGAGTCCTCACCTGCGCCTGTCTCCCGTATCACTGAAATTTTGCACCAAGAAAGGTTAAATCATGACGAACACGTTTCCCCGACGACAGTTTCTGCTCGGCGGGCTCGCCCTCGCCGGCACCGGAGCCTTGGCCGCCTGCAGCAGCAACCCTGGACCCGCTACCTCGACACCAGGTCCCTCCCTTCACCCCACTCCCACCTCCACTGCGCTCGGTGAGCCGACGGTGCGCCGGACGCTGACCGCCCGGCCCCTCTCCCTGGATATCGGCGGCATCGAAGCCAAGACGTGGGGATACGTCTCTAACACCGGGGATGCGGCCATTGAGGCCACCGCCGGCGACGTTCTCCAGGTCGATATCACCAATGAACTGCCTGAGAGCACCTCCATCCACTGGCATGGCATCGCACTCCACAACGCAGCCGACGGTGTGCCCGGCATGACCCAGGACCCCATTGAACCTGGCAAGTCTTTCTCCTATGTTTTTAAAGTCCCCCACGGTGGCACCTACTTCTACCATTCCCACGCCGGCCTGCAGCTTGATCGCGGCCTCCACGCCCCACTAATCATCCGTGACCCGCAAGACGCTGAGGACCATGACGTCGAATGGACCATCGTGCTCGACGACTGGGTCGATGGCATTCAGGGCACTCCCGACGATGAGCTCGCCAAGCTCACCGGAATGGGCTCGGGCGACCATCACGGGAAGATGGGAATGGGAAATCATCACGGCACCCCGGACCGGGTACTGGGCGGGGATGCCGGCGATGTGATGTATCCGCACTACCTCATCAACGGACGTATCCCCCGTGCTCACCGGACCTTCGAGGCTCGCCCGGGCAACAAGGCCCGCCTGCGGTTTATCAACTCCGGCGGTGACACCATCTTCAAGGTGGCCCTCGGGGGTCACCGCATGACCGTTACCCACACCGACGGCTTCCCTGTCCAGCCCTTGGAGACCGAATCGATCTACCTGTCGATGGGCGAGCGTGTCGACGTCGAGGTCATCCTCGGCGACGGCGTCTTCCCGCTCACGGCTTTGGCGGTGGGTAAGAACGACCGCGCCTTCGCCGTCATCCGCACCGCCGGCGGCCAGGCCCCCAGCCCCGATGTCGACTTCCCCGAGTTGTCGTCCACCGGACTGCTTCTGTCCTCCCTGAAGCCAGCAGACCGTGCACTCCTGCCCGAGGGCACACCAGACCGAGAAGTCAGCATCGACCTGGTCGGGCAGATGATGCCGTATAAATGGAGCATTCTCACCGACGGCCAATCCTCCTCCGCGACCGTGCAGGAGGGCCAGCGCCTGCGGATGGTCATGCGCAACAAGACCATGATGCCCCATCCCATGCACATCCACGGCCACACGTGGTCGCTGCCCGGCAGCGGCGGGCTACGCAAGGACACCGTCCTTCTCCGCGGCGGTGAAACCATAATCGCCGACCTGATCGCCAAGAACCCCGGTGAGTGGGCATTTCACTGCCATAACGCCTATCACATGGAAACCGGGATGCTCAGCTCGCTTCGCTACAAGTAACCCCCACAGCAGGGATGAGTGCCGAGGTGGGCAGAGTCGCTACAGACCACCCACCGGGCAGCACGAGGACTAGTCCTCTCTCTGCTTGGTTAGTGCTTGGTTAGAGCTACATGCGAGGGACCGCGTTCGTCCTCGTTCCTCTCCCCTTACCTAAGGATGCGGCCGGTGCGCACCTTCCTACGCTCCTACAGGGGAACCCACCCTCTCGGGCGCTCCGCCTCTCCTTGCTTCGCTGCGGAGAGCACCCGAGAGGGTACCCTGATGTCGCTTCCGGAAGGTGCACCGGCACGCTCCGGCAGCGGGGCTGAGGGCGCATCCGGAAAACGCGGCCGCACCCGCACAGTACCCCAGCGAGGAAAGGCAGTGTCGTCCGTAGTGACATCAGGGTGCCCGAAGCGGAGCGAGGGCGGGTTCCCTGTAGGAACGAGGACGAATACCGCTTTCCGTGCGGATTCCAAGCGGAACTACACGTAAGCCCCCGAGTCGTGATGACCCGGGGGCTTTCCATATAGTCGATTTAGGCGTCAGAGCCTTCCACGGCGCCGGTCGCCTCCGCAACCTTCTGCGCACGAATACGCGGCTCCTGACCCTGCACCTTCACCTCCAAGAACTCGCCCACATGGCGAATCTCCATGGGGCCAACGCCGTGGCCGATACCGGCGTACAGCACCTTGATGCCGTCGGTGTACTTGCGGATCCAGTCGTAGGTGTAGTTCACTATCTCCTGCGGGATGACGGGGTCTTCCTGGTCGCGGCCGAAGAACACCGGCAGCTGGGTTTCCTTGAGCTCCTCGTCCTTGAAGTACGGCGAGTCAGAGTCCACCGCGTAGCCCGACAGCCCCACCACGGCGGCGAACTCGCCGGGAGCGTGACGCACCATCGAGGTTGCGACGCCCATGCCCTGCGAGAAGCCCAGCAAGGTCACCGAAGCGTACGGTTCACGGTTCGCGCGCACCCACTCCAGCACGTAGTCGCTCGCCTGCTCGATGGCGCGCTGGTCGGATTCGAGCTGCTGGTTCAGCGGGTACCACTGGTAGCCGATAGCGTCCGCAGCAATGTAGGCGCCGGTCGAGGCCGCGGAGAACTGGGTGCCGACCGGCTGCGGTGCACGCATGGAGGCGTAGGTGAAGCCCTCCTGCGGAAGGTGCGCCGCCAGGGACAGCAAATCATGCTCCTGGGATCCGTAGCCGTGCAACATGAGCACCAGGTGGGTGCCTGCGCGTTCGTTCTCGGGGCGGGTGTATTCGACGACGTATTTGTTTTCGCTCATGCACCCATCTTAGCGAGGACTGCCCCGCAAATCTGTACCGCGGGTTTCGCCGCTAGCTTGACCCTCACCTAACGTGAGGTTTTAGAGTGAAACCATGGACGCGAACATAACACCACCTGACGGGCAGCACGAATACACCGTAGGAGAAGCAGCATCGCTACACGGGCTCACAGTCCGCACGCTACACCACTGGGAGCAGCGAGGCCTACTCAACCCGGCACACGATGAGTTCAACGGGTACCGATACTACACCGATACAGACCTTGAACGAATCACCGTCATCATGGGGTACCGCGCCACCGGCATTCGAACGCACGGCGTAGACCCGGAGAACGTGACCTGGGGTTAAGCTCCCCCCAGGCTGCCCCCAAGCTGAAGAGGCCCAAGAGCTATGCGTGAGCATCCGGGCACGAAAATACACCCGGTTCCCCCCATCCGGGGAATACCGGGCGTTCCATGCTGCGTTAGCCGTCGCTACTAGCGACATTCCTATTAGGCCGCATCGCCCAGTTGACGGCGATGCTCCTGAATACGGCGGTCTAGGTGCTCAAGATTCAGCTGCAATCCGAGGATTTCGTTTTCAATCTTCACTCGGGCACGTTCCATCACCTCGATGGAGAGAGCGTGGTCGTGCGGGTTGCTCAGAATAGTGCGGATGTCAGCAAGACTCATTCCGGCCTGTCGGCAGGTGGCAATAAACCGAGCCGAAGAGATGGACTCTTCGTCAAATACGCGATTTCCGTGAGCATCTCGGGGCACCGCGATTAACCCCTCTTTTTCGTAATAACGCAGGGCATGGGTGCTCACCCCCAACTGCTCTGCTACCTCTTGAATACTTGCCACGGATTACATGCTAGGAGGTTAGAGCGGGTCTAAAGCAAACTGGGCCGTCTTCTCTTTTTGGGCCCCAAAAAGCATGTTCCCGAGGATCTTGAGGCGGGGCACCGCCCCCCTCCAGGGGAATATATTTGTCTGACTAGTGCAAATACTATTTCTGGTGGAACGACCGCGTGCCGCCGCTCCCTCACGTAGAAGGACCGGCGGCACGCGCTCCGTCATGAACGGTGTTTTACCGATGTTCTCACCTGGTGGAAGAGCCTACGACGATGCTATGCGCGTACCCGGAGTTCCCCGTCCACCGCGGAAATTCTCAGGCAGGCCCCGCATCGGCAAAGCGGTTCTCAGGCGGCTAGGCCACGGTGCGGTAGAGATTCGTAATGGATTCGAGAGCCTCACGCTCGCGAGTCTTCTCATCCTTAGAATCCTCTTCGAACGTGCCCAGGGCGCGAGCAAGGATGCGTTCCACCTGCTTCGCCTCAATGAGGAAGCCGTCGTGACCGTGGTTCGACTCGATGATGTTCACCTCGACCGGGGTGGGCAACGCCTCCGCCAAGCGATGCGACTCGTGCGGGAAGAACAGGCGATCGGTGTTCACCGCGGCAATCGTCCACTCGCAATCGGTGCGGGCCAGCGCCTGAGAGAGCGAACCGCGACCGCGCGCCACATCGTGCGAGATGAGGGCCTCGTTGACGGCCAGGTAGCTGTTCGCGTCGAAGCGTTCCACCAGCTTGCTACCGTGGTGATCCAGGTAGCTCTCGATGGCGTAGCGTCCGCGAGGCTGACCCAGCAAGCCGCCCTCAACGCTTTCTCCGCGGTTCTCCTCGCGGCCGAAGCGGTGCTCCAGCTCGGCGGGGCTGCGGTAGGTGGTGTGGGCGATGCGGCGGGCCAGGGCGAGGCCCGCGGTCGGCGCGGGGCCGTTGTAGTAGTCGCCGCCGGCAAAGTTCGAGTCGGAGCGAATCGCCAGGTTCTGCGTGTGCGCCCAGGAAATCTGCTCGGCGGTGGCCGAAGGACCGGAGGCGATGACCGCGCATCCGCGCACCAGCTCGGGGTTGGTTGCGGCCCACTCGACGGCGCGTGCGCCCCCGAGGGAACCGCCGATGACGTAGCGGAAGCTCGTGATGCCCAGGGCCCGGGCCAGACGCGCCTCGGCGCGCACCGAGTCGCGGATGGTGACGAGCGGGAATCGGGATCCCCAGTGCTCGCCGGCGCCCGGGTAGCCTTCGGGAATGATGCTGGCCGGACCGGTCGAACCGTAGCAACCGCCCAGAATATTGGGGGCAATAACGAAGTATCGGTCGGTGTCGATGACCGCGCCGGGGCCCACAATGCCCTCCCACCAGCCGTCGGATTCGATAGCGCGGATGAGGGGCGCGGGCATGTCCGGGGTGGGCACGCCACGGGAGACATGCGTGTCGCCGGTGAGCGCGTGCAGGATGAGGATTGCGTTATCGCCGGCCTCGTTGAGGGTGCCCCAGGTTTCGTAGCCGATGGTCACCTGCGGCAGGGTGATGCCGGATTCAAGTTCAAAGTCACCGATGGCCAGCTGACGCAGGTAGCCCTGCGCCTCGGGGTGTTCGGTGCGGGTGCCGGCCACGGGAATGGGGGCGGTCACGGGCTGGGCAGTACAGGTTTCGGGGGCGGTCTGAGCGGTCATGGGTCCCTCCGGTGGGTTGTGCAGAGCTGTCCGCGTCGCGGCGGTAAGAACGCGTCGGCCAGTTAGGGGCGGCGGGTCAGAAACAGCAAAGATGACGGATGCGGGGTACTCCCCCGCGGACGGGCTGAGGGGTGCCGGGTGGCGCCTCCTCGGCCCGTCCGCGAGGGCGGGCCGCCGCGTTTAGGAGAGGGTGTCGAAGCCCAGCTGCAGGTCGGCGAGAATATCGTCGATATTCTCAATGCCGACGGAGAGGCGCACGAAGTTCGGGTACACGCCAATCTTCTCCAGCTCCTCAGCGGACAGCTGGGAGTGGGTGGTGGAGGCCGGGTGAATCACAAGCGAGCGCACGTCACCGATGTTCGCCACGTTGGAGTGCAGCTTCAGGGCGTCCACGAAGTCGCGGGTCTGCTCCAGGGTTGCACCCTTGAGGGTGAAACCGACGACCGCGCCGGGGCCCTTGGGCAGGTACTTCTGTGCGCGCTCGTACCAGGGAGAGGATTCCAAGCCAGCCCAGATAACACGGTCGACCTGCGGGTTGGCTTCGAGCCAGCGAGCGACCTTGGTGGCGTTCTCGATGTGGCGCTCGATGCGCAGGGAGAGGGTCTCCAGGCCGATGCCGATGTTGAAGGCGTTGGTCGGCGAGATGGCGGCACCGGTGTCACGCAGCAGCGAAACGCGGGCCTTCAGAATGTAGGAGAGGTTCGCACCGAACGCGGAGTCCTTGCCCAGGTCGCGTGCGTAGACCAGGCCGTGGTAGCCGGGGGCAGGCTGGTTGAACTTGGGGAACTTCTCGGGATCTGCGCCGTAGTCGAAGTTACCGGAGTCCACAATCACACCGCCGATGGAGGTGCCGTGGCCGCCCAGGTACTTGGTGGCCGAGTGGACGACCACATCCGCGCCGTGCTCGATGGGGCGCAGCAGGTAGGGGGTGGGGACGGTGTTGTCCACGATTAGGGGCACGCCGTTTTCGTGGGCAATTGCGGCGATGGGCTCAATGTCGAGCACGTCGTTGCGGGGGTTGGGCACGGACTCGCCGTAGAACAGCTTGGTGTTGGGGCGAACCGCGGCGCGCCACTCGTCGAGGTTGTCAGGATTCTCAACGAAGGTGGTTTCGATGCCGAGATCGGCGAGGGTGTACTTGAGCAGGTTATAGGTACCGCCGTACACGGAGGGCGAAGCAACCACGTGGTCACCGGCACCGGCAATGTTCAGAATTGCGTAGGTGATGGCCGCCTGACCGGATGCCAGCAGGAGCGCGCCGACGCCGCCTTCGAGGGAGGCGATGCGGTTCTCGATAACTTCCTGGGTGGGGTTGTTGAGGCGGGTGTAGATGGGGCCCAGTTCGGCAAGAGCGAAGCGGTTTGCAGCTTGCTCTGCACTGTCGAAGACGAAGGAGGTGGTCTGGTAGATGGGTAGTGCCCGAGCTCCCGTTGCGGCATCCGGCGCCTGACCTGCGTGGATCTGGCGGGTTTCGAACTTCCAACCGGCGGGGTTGGCGGGAGTCGGGACGGTAGTGTTGTTGCTCATGCTTGGCTCTCCTAAGGGGATAGTTAGGGGGCCGCATGCCGAGCGGTACAGGAATCGTCGTTGAGTTGTCCTGTCACGATTGATGTACCGGATTCGGTCACATCGGTCCCGCGCTTGCGTCACGCTTTTGCGTAACGCCCGGTCTTCACCCAGGGCACCCCACCGCGGAGGAGGGTTGCCGGCCAGCTAGCTGGGGCTTATCGCTGGCGCTCTTGACCTGTATTCAGGGTGTCATAATCGGTTGCGCGGGGTCAAGGGTTTTAGGAGTGCGCGACACTTTAAGACGCTTCATTGCAAAGATGACGTTTTATGAATTGCCTTTGCTATGACCTCATTTTAGGGGTTCGTATACTCTCAACCCGATTAGCCGAGTCAGGCACCTGTGGTATCCGCAGCAGATTCATCCCATTGGCCTTGACCCGGGGGGAGTCCAACAGAGCCTAAAAGACCGGGGAAAAGATTCTCAATCACGCTGTCTCGGCGTGTAATTTTACGGTGCGTTCCCAGCACTTCGGTGTGCATGAGCCCTGATTCTCGGAGCACCTTGAAATGATAAGACATCGTAGATTTGGCGATTCCATAGTCAAAATCACCGCAGAACTGCGGCCCGTGGTCTGCAATGCGTGCGAGAACATCTCGTCGAATGGGGTCTGACAATGCACCAAGGACACGATCTAACGTCACGTCATCAGAGGTGGGGTGATGCAACCGTTCCTTACCCATAACCACGCCTTTCCGGGTTTTTCGCATAACGTATTGAGCCTTCATGACTCTGTGACAGAATATTACATCTTGGGCTTGCCTTTTAGCATAATATAGATTTATTCTAATTTTGACGAACATAGAAATAACATGAAAGGATACACAATGAGTTCTCACAATACATCTCATCAGCTACCTCAAAATTCTGAGGCAACCATGCGGCTTGTCTCATTCAGCACTCTCTTTGTCATCGGCACAGATACTTTTCTCACTGCCCCTCTGCTTCCGCTGCTCAGCAAGGAGTTCAACACCACCACAGAACAATCAGGGTGGTTCGTCTCTGCATACGCTTTAGGGTATGCAGTTTTCGCACTCATTGCAGGCCCGCTGTCAGACCGCATTGATCGCAGGCGCATTATTCTTACCGGGTCCATCGGCTTTACGCTTTTTACGGGCTTATGCGGTTTAGCATGGGGGTTTTGGTCTCTTTTTACCGCCCGGTTTCTTGCGGGAGTGTTCGCTTCTCTGATCTCACCGCAGATTTGGGCATCTATCCCCATGACAGTGCCGAAACAAGCCATTATTAAAACTATGGGGTATGCAACGGCTGGACTTGCTATAGCCCAAATCGCCGGTATTCCTGTAGGTTCTTTCCTCTCCACTTATGGATGGCAGATACCATTTTTTGCAATCGCCGCAGCGTCTCTTCTTCTCTTGGGTATACTTTATTCACGTTTTCCCAGCATTCCCCCTGTGTCTGCGGCGCAAGATGGAAATTTTCTGACTCCCTACCTGCACGTTTTAAAAGCCCCTTCACTTTTGCTATCCCTCCTGGCGTACCTGATTTTCCAGACAGGAGTATTCGCATCTCTATCTTTCATAGGTTCATGGTTCGCGCGAGACTTTGGGGCATCGCAGACAACCATCGGTTTCGCCATGCTTGTAATCGGATGTGGCAACGCTCTAGGCTCCCTCACAGGGTCACGATTCGTCGCACATATAGGTACGCAGAAGACTATGCTCATGGGACTTATGGCACTCAGTATTGTGTATCTCTCAGTGTCATTGACAGCTAATTTCTGGATTGCTTTAGGTATTTTTACCATTGCACTTTTTCTCGGAGGAATTATGCTCCCCGTCCTCATGGGAGAGCTACAAAGCCATACCGCTGCAGCTCGCGGTACTGTATCATCCCTCTCAAATACGGCAATGTACGCTGGAACAACTATCAGCGGTGCCGTTGGCGGTACATTACTTACGCAGTTTCCGGGGTATAGCGGTATAGCCGTCATGAGTGCATGTGCAGTCGCAATTTCTCTTGGTGTCTATGCACTTGGTGGGGCATTCCGAGCGAATAACGGGGGATCGTTTTAACTTCTTCGAATAAAATCAAAAAAATTTAATCACAGCATTCCGTGAGCCGTGCTACACTGGTGGAAACCTTGAATCTAGGAGTGATGAGGTATGACCTCCCGCTAAAGTCGCACCGGCTCGCGGAATGCCCGCCCAGATGGTGGGCTCTAAAAATTTCAGAAACAACCCTGCTTTGGTTCGATACATTTCAGGAGCGCATAGTGTGCGCTTGGGATACCAAAGTTCTGAGGGTTTCGTTGTTATACCTTCCGCACCTGCAGTCGGTGACTTGGGATTATTCAGGCACTACGTAGTGCCTCTCTCACGACTATTCATCTCACCCGTCCCACGTATTGCAGGCCTGCGAACACCATGCTCAAGCGGCTTCGGGTGACTAAGCACCGCAAGGTTTTATCACGATGTCTACAATTCTTGACGCCGCGCAGCTCAGCCGCGTCTTTGGCACAGGCGAACGCGCCTTTACCGCCGTCGACCGGGTGTCGCTTCGCGTTAGCTCCGGTGAAATTCATGCCCTTCTCGGCCCCAACGGTGCGGGCAAAACGACGACCGTGCAGATGTGCTCGACCCTGCTCACACCCACCGGCGGTAGCCTCACCGTGAACGGCGTTGATGCTATCGCTCACCCGCAGCGGGCGCGCCGTCACGTGGGTCTCGCGTTGGGCGGGGAGAACGGCTTCTACCCGCGAGCCAGTGCCCGCGACAACCTGCTGTTCTTCGCCGATGTTGCGGGGGTTTCCGGGCGGGCCCGGCGGCACGAGGTGGAACACGCCCTAGCCCGTGTAGAGCTCACCGACGCCGCCACGCGGCCCGTCCAGGAGTTCTCCCGCGGCATGAAGCAGCGCCTACATATTGCCCGCGCCCTGCTCGGCTCCCCCGCCCTGCTCCTGCTGGATGAGCCAACCAACGGGCTCGACCCCGATATCGCCCTGACCGTGCGTACCCTCATCCGGTCTCTGGCGGATGAAGGTACCGCCATTCTGCTGACGAGCCACCTGCTCGGCGAAATTGAGGATCTGGCGCACACCATCACCGTTTTGGGCGCCGGTTCCGTTGCGGTGAGCGGCACCCTCGAGGACGTTGCCGCGCACGCAGGTATTGCCGCCACGACCGTGGTTCAGGTGGACCCCACCGCTACCGAGGGCATTGATACACTACGCGGCTTCCTCGGCGATAAGGCGGCGGTGCTGTTTGCCCCGCGCGGTTCCGGTTGGGAGCTGACCCTCTACTGGCACGGCGAGCGCGCCACATTCGAGGCGGGCGAGGCGCACCGCATCCTGGCGGAGGGGCTCACCGCCTCACGCATTGGGGTACGGACCGAGCCGTACACTCGCCCGGCAACCTTGGAAGAGGCATACCTGGCGATGGCGGAGGGGCTCAAACGATGAACGCTCAGACGCGGCATCCGAAAGAGTCCCGGCAACAGCGCCGAGGGTGCAACCTGTGGCAGGAGTGCGCCCGTCAGCTACGGCTCATGGGCTTTAGTCTGCGGCAGTTCCTGACGGTCCCCTACTTCATTCAGCTACTCATCAGTACGGTACTCGGATCGGTTATTATCCAAGCTCTTGCCGTGCACGCGGCGGCGCAGAGCTCCGCGGGGCACTCCGTTGACCCGACCCTGGCGTGGACCCGCGCGGGTATTGTGGGCATGTGGTCGGTCTGTATCGTGTCTGCGGGCATCATCAATTTTGAGCGTTTCCGCGGGACCCTCGTGTACCTGTGTTCGGGGTCGATTTCTCCGGTGCGGGTGCTGGCGGCTATCGTTTCGAGCGCCTCCATCGTGGGTCTGGCGGCCCTACCGCTGGCCTGGTTGACGTGGACCCTGGCGACCCTCAACCTGCAGGTCACGGACTTTTCCGCGCTCTGGCCACGCTACGTTCTGGGCGTTCCCCTGCTATGGCTTGCGTGCCTGTCGGTCACGTTCATGATTGCGGTGTTCTTCGTGGCGACGCCGAACGCCATCGCCTACGAGGAGCTGCTCCTCGTGCCGGTGTTTATTCTCTCCGGGGTTCTCTTCACGACCGTTGAAGCGCCCGCCTGGCTGGATGCCGCGGGCGTGCTCATTCCCCTGCAGGCGCCGGTTCACCTCCTACTTGGGCGTACCGCCATCACTACCCCGGCGGATGCGCTCCTCCCCTTGGTTCAGACCCTGATCGTGAGCTTCATCTGGGCGGCATGCGCTTTCCTCTTTGCGCGGAAGGCTCTCGCCTCCGCCCGTCGCCGCGGCACCCTGGGGGCGATGTAGCGTGCGTGTTCTCTCTACTGGCTCCCTGCCCGGCGTGGTGCGTCGGGCGCTGTCTACCGCCTCTATCGGCTGGTCGTCATCGATTACCTTCGCGACCCTCGGAACGGCTATTACGACCCTGGTGCTCGTGCCGGGCCTCAACGTGCTTTTTACGGTGCTTCTGGGCGCCGACCTCGCCGCGAACGATACGGTGCGCATCGGCTGCGCGACCGCGCTGATTGCCACCCTCAGCTCGGTGGCCGCCGGCATTGTCGCGCGAGTCGCTACCGACCGGTGGATCGGCGTCTTCGAGTACGTGTGCACGGCACGAGCGGTGGATGCGGGCTACTGGCTGGGTGCGGCGGCGGTGCCCGCGCTGCTGGCTTCCGTAACGGGCCTGAGCAATGTGGGTATCGTGTGGTTGCTCTCCCTCACGGCACCCCCTACCGGGGCGGGTTCCGGGCTTCTGCTCGGCGCCATCGCGCTGATGCCCGTTGCGGTTCTGGGCGGGGTATGCCTGGGCATTTTTGCCGCCGGGCTGGGCCTGTACCTATCGGATCCGTACACGGGATCCAATTTTCTGTCCATTATTCTGCCGGTCAGCGCGGGTGTGATCGTTCCGGTGAGCACCTACCCCGCGTGGCTTGCGTGGGTGTGTTCCTGGGTTCCCGGCTCCCGGCTGGTGCAGGCTCTAGACGCCTCTGGCGGTATTGCGAGCAGCACCGCGCCGGATCTCTTCGCGCTCCTGGCAGCGGACACAGCCCTGGCGGTACTCTACGCCGCAATCGGGTTGGGGCTGACGGTCCTTGCCGCCCGCCGCATCCGCGCCGGCGCCCGCGCTTCACTGCTATAACGCTGCTATAGGGCGTGAAACCCAAAAGGAACAAACCTTTTAAGTGCCCACTACCCGGCGCATTATCCGGGCGTCATATTCAACCGGGTGCTGCAACCAAGAAAGAATCTCCTGTGACTACTCCTCCCGCCGTCTACACGCTCGAGGCCCTCGGTTTCGACCCCTCCTGGCAGGGTGCGGCAATCCGCGCCGCGTTCACCCTCGACGGTACCCTCGAAGATTTCACCCTCGCCCGCATCAGCGCCGTGCACCGCACCCGCTGCGAGCTGCTGACCTGTGAGCGGGGCGAGCTCGTGAAGCTTTCCGCTCCCCTGCGCCCGGTCGAGAACGACTACGGTGAAGAAGAATACCCCGTTGTCGGTGACTGGGTGCTCGCCCAGCCCATCCCGGGAACCGGCGGTGAAACCCAGCCCGCGGAGCATAAGCTCCTCGTGATTCTGCCCCGACGCAGCTACCTCACCCGCCCCAGCGCCACCCGAGAATCCGCGGATCAGCCCGTCGCCGCTAACGTGGATATGCTCTGCATCGTTGAACCGTGCTTCCCCGAGCCGTCCATCGGGCGCATTGAACGCTACACCGCCCTGGCGCATGCCTCCGGGGTGCAGGTCGCGCTGATTCTCACCAAGGGTGACCTGGTGACGGCCGAACAGCTCGCCGGGTACCGGGAGTCTCTGGGGGGCGGCGTGGATGCGGTACTCACCGTCTGCACGGATAACGGCTACGACCCTACCCCGGTCGCGGAGCTCGTTGCCGGGCGCACCGCCGCATTCCTGGGCCGCAGCGGCGCCGGAAAATCCACCCTCGTCAACGCCCTGCTCAACCCCGGAGTTGACCCCCGCGAGGACGGCTCAGAGAACCAGGTGCAGGTAACCTCCGCGGTTCGCGGCACCGACGGCAAGGGACGCCACACCACCACCAGTCGCCAAATGATCGTTCTGCCCGGTGAGGCAGACTCCTGTGCAGAATCTTCAGCAGGCACGGTGCTCATTGACACCCCGGGCGTGCGAGCGCTAGCCGCCACAAGCGATAGCGCCGCGATTGACGAAACCTTCGAGGACGTCTCCAGCTACGCCTCCGCGTGCCGGTACAGCGACTGCTCCCACAGCTCCGAACCCGGATGCGCGGTGCAGCAGGCACTCACCGACGGCGTCCTCAACCCCGAGCGTTTCGAACGCTACCGCAGGATGATGGCCGAATCCGCGCGCCTACGCCTGCGCTCCCAGGAGCGCGAGTACCGGCAGAGCAACCGTGCCTTCACGAAGGCGAACAAGGCGGGCCGCCGCACTCTCATGTCCATTAAGGGGCGGGCCAACTAACTGCCGAACATGCACGTTCCGGCGGTGCTTCGGCGATGCTTCCATAAGCTGAGCCGGGCAATCCGGCGCAGACAGCAATATAGTAGCCTCCCTCACTCTTCGATACACTAGAACTAGGCGTGCCCACAGGCCCCAGCGCCCCCTCCGCCAAGCCCACGGCGGGGACCCCTGCACCTCCGGCACACACCGTTCACAGATCTAAACTCAAGGAAAGAGGTGGCCTCATGGCTGAACAGAACCTCACCCCGCCCGTACCGAAGAAGGTCGAGCACCGCCGCGAACACCACGGCGACGTCTTCATCGACCACTACGAATGGCTCCGCGACAAGGAAAGCGAAGAGGTCCTCAACTACCTCAAGGCTGAAGCCGCGTACACCGAAGCCGTCACCGCAGATGAACAGCCCCTCCGCGAGTCCATCTTCAACGAAATTAAGGACCGTACCCTCCTATCGGACTTGACCGTCCCGAACCGCATCGGCGACTGGTGGTACTACAGCCGCATGGTGCCCGGCGGCCAGTACCCCGTCTTCTACCGCTACCCCGCCCTCAACGAGGGTGATGAGGTCGTGCGCTACACCCCGCCGACCGTCACCCCCGGCGAGGTCCTCGAGGGTGAGGTCGTCATCCTCGACTGCAACGAGTACGCCAAGGACATGGAGTTTTTCTCCCTTGGTAGCTTCCAGCCCGCGCGTAACGGCAAGCTGCTGAGCATCTCCGTGGACGAGAAGGGCGACGAACGCTACGAGCAGCGTTTCCTCAACATGGAAACCGGTACCTTCCTCGAAGACACCATCCCCAACATTGCGGCGGGTTCCTTCTTCATCAATCACGCCAGCCAGCTCGTCTACGTGGTA
This sequence comes from Rothia mucilaginosa, assembly GCF_901875305.1. Lineage (GTDB taxonomy): Bacteria > Actinomycetota > Actinomycetes > Actinomycetales > Micrococcaceae > Rothia. The sequence continues at coordinate 230,806 of NZ_CABFLY010000003.1, read as the reverse complement.
CCGGACGATTCCTGGCGCCCCTGGCGCGTGTACGTACACGATATCGGGCAGGGCACCGAAGATTACCTCATCTACGAAGAGCCGGACAACACCATGTGGCTCTCGCCCGCCATGAGTTCCGATCGTTCTTCTGTCATCCTGACGAGTTCCAACTCCGAATACACGGAAGTGCGCATCGTCCCCATCGATCAACCCAAGAGTGAGCCGACGCTCATCATCCCTAAGAGCGCAGGCATCGAATACTACGCTGAGCCGATCACTATTGCTGGTGAACAGCACCTACTCATCCAGCACGACTACAAGGCGTTGAACTCTGAGCTGGTGCTCGCCGACATGCCGCGCGAGGGTGAAAACCTCGACGAGTACGCGGCCCGCTGGGTTCCGGTCATCCGCCACAGCGAGCATGTGCGCCTGGAAGGTTTCACGCTCACCGCAACGCACCTGGTCGTTACCGCCCGTGCAGACACCACCACCCGCATTTTCCTCGCGCCGCGTGAACAGCTGCCCATCCAGTGGCGCCGCCGCCGCCCCGCGGGCGTGACCTTCATGGAGCCTGCCGGCTTCGACGAGGAACTGTACACCGCCTCGGTGCTGCGTGCGGAGAACTACTCCCCCGTGCTGCGCATCGCCTACACCTCGTACCTGACTCCGCGCCGTGTCTACGACTACTTCCCCATGTCGCAGACCCTGCTACTACGCCGTGAAACCCCGGTGCTGGGCGGCTACAACCGCGAGGACTACCGCGCCTACCGCGACTGGGCACCGGCCGCGGACGGCACGCTCATCCCCATTTCGGTGATTCACCGCGCCGACCTGGACATGAGCAAGCCGCACCCGGTCATCCAGTATGGTTACGGCTCGTATGAGTCGTCCATGGACCCGATGTTCTCCATCCCGATGCTGTCAATCCTAGACCGCGGCGTCATCTACGTCATCGCGCACATTCGCGGCGGAGGCGAGATGGGCCGCTCCTGGTACCAGAACGGCAAGAAGCTCGCGAAGAAGAACACCTTCACCGACTTCGTGGACGTCACCAGCTACATTGCGGCTAAGCCGTGGGCTGATGAGGCGCGTATCGGTTGCTACGGCGGTAGCGCGGGCGGCCTACTCATGGGCGCCGTTCTGAACCTCGCCCCCGAAAAATACGCCGCCTGCCTGGCAGCCGTACCGTTCGTGGATGCACTGACCACCATCCTTGACCCGGAGCTGCCGCTGTCAGCGATGGAGTGGGAAGAGTGGGGCAACCCGATTAAGGACCCCGAAGTGTACGCCTACATGAAGTCATACACCCCGTACGAGAACATCCGCCCGGTCCGCTACCCGGCGATTGCTGCGGTGACGAGCCTGCACGACACCCGCGTACTCTACGTGGAGCCCGCCAAGTGGGTTGCGGCGCTGCGTGAGCAGATTGACCCGTCGTCGCCGGTGCCGCTGCTGAAGATTGACATGTCGGGCGGTCACGGTGGTGGTTCCGGCAGGTACACTCGTTGGCGTGAGATTGCGTGGGATTACGCGTTCCTGCTGACGCACCTCGGCGTTACTAAGTAAGTAACCGCGCTTTAAAAAGAACGCTCCGTCTGTATCTGAGTGATACGGACGGGGCGTTCTTTGCTTATCTCTGCTCCTGTGGCGGTTCGCTACACACTTCCTCCGCGCCTACGCAGGGGCACCCGTCACACGGGTGCTCCGCACTCTCCTCGCTTCGCTGCGGAGAGCACCCGTGTGACACCCTGAGGGCGCTTCCGGAAGGTGTAGCCTCACCGCCTGGTCCGCATAGGCTACGGAGAACGCCCTGATGTCACTACGGACGACACCGCCCCTCCGCGCCTTCCTCAACGACTAGCCTGCCGCCAAGGTCTGCGCCGGGTCAATACGCGAAGCCTTCGCCGCCGGGTACAGACCAGCCAACACACCAACCAGCGCACCAGCACCCAGGCCCAGCAGAATAGTGTCGGCACTAATAATCGGCGTCCAACGGTTCAGCAAAGACACAATCGAGATGCCGTTAACCGCCAGCACAATACCAGCCACAGCGCCCAGGATGCCGGTCAGTAGCGCCTCCGCCGAGAACTGCAGCAGAATACCCGAAGGGCGCATACCAATAGCCAGACGCAAACCAACCTCACGGCGACGCTCCATCACCGCAACCAGGAACGTATTCATAATGCCCATCGCACCAATCACGAGGGTAATAACGCTCATGGCTAGAAGCATGGTGCGTTGCTGCTGGTCGACAGCCTCACGAAGGGTCTTCGGCTCCGGCGGCACACTCACGCTATACAGGGCGGGACGTTCCGGCAAGAGCGCGTACGGTGCTTCCTCCGCAATCTGGTTTGCGGCACCGGCAACAGTACTCACCACAATCTGAGTGGAACGCTTACCGGTCTGCGCCGCAGCGGCACCGCCACCGGCAGCGGGCTGTGCTTCTTCAGCATCGGCACCAGGCTTCGCGCCAAGCGGCAGGTAGACCGAACCGTACGACAGAGTCAGCGAGGGATTCTCCCGCACCACACCGATAACGGTGTACGGCTCATCGCGAATATAAACCGTGACCCCGGGGCTATAGGGCAGCGCGAGCTGGCGCATCACGCTTTCGCTGAGCACCACGACCTTATCGTTCCGCTCCACATGCCCCTCGTCGAAAGTGCGACCCCACACCAGGTCATGACCCTGCACGCTAAAGATGCTGGGCGTTGCCGCAAGAACGGCAGCGGTCACGTTCGCGCCGCGCTCACCGAAGTTGTCTGGACCGCGCTGAATATCGGCGGATTCATCCAGCTGATCCACCAGCGCGGTACCGGTCACTCCGTTCAGCTGACTAACGCGCCGATAATTTTCGCTTGCCGCCAGGCTCAAGAGTTCAGCCCGGCTCATGGATTCGGTGCGGGTAGAGCTAATCGTAAGGTGCTTAGCCCTAAAAATGTCGAAGCTGTCTGCCAGCTGCCCAGAAATGGTGGCGGTCAGACCAACGGTCAGCACAAGCGAAGCGATACCCAGAACCACACCAAGCATGGTGAAGATATTGCGCCGCACCCGGTGCACGGTAGCGTCCCACGCTTCTTTGAGGGAGGCGAGCGCCCAGGGTGCACGCCCACTCCCCTGCGGCTTAGAGGCTTGTTCCTCAGTAAAGCTAGGCAGGTTCAGAGACGCGCGGGTGGTCGTTTCTTCCTGCCGCGGTGCATCCTGCTCGATGAGCTGCCCCTCGTGCATACGTAGCACCCGGTCGCAGTGCTCAGCCACGAGCGGGTCGTGAGTAATCACAATCGTGCTTTGCTGGTCACCCGTACATTCGCGGAGCAGATCAATGACTTCACGGGTGAGCTCTTCATCCAGCGAGCCGGTCGGCTCATCACAGAGCAGCAACGCCGGTTCCCCAATGAGCGCACGGGCAATAGCCACACGTTGCTTTTCACCGCCTGAGAGAGTGGTGATGGGTGCATCCGTTCGGTGGCTCAACCCCAGCAGGGCGAGAATGTCTTCAACACGTTGTGCTCGTTCCGCTTTGGGCACGCCACGGTAGATGAGCGGTAGCTCAACGTTGCGGTACACGTTCTTATGCTCGATAAGGTGGAACGCCTGGAAGACGAAACCGATGCTGTCCAGGCGCGCTTCAGCTCGCTGTGCCGCGTTGAAGGTTGCGGTGTCTGTACCGTCCAGCAGGTAGCTGCCGGAAGCGGGCGTGCTGAGCAGACCGAGGATATTCAGCAGGGTTGATTTGCCGCTACCGGACGGTCCCAGAATTGCGACAACTTCTCCGTAGCGGACTTTCAGGTCAATATTTTTGAGCACGTCAATTCGAGTGTCACCCTGCATAAAGTGCTGGGACACTCCCTGAATATCGACGCTATAGGCTGGTGGGTGCGCGTGAGCGGCGCGGGAGTCAGTCATGGCTACTCCCTACTTTTTCTCGCGCATGATTTTGACGCTGTCGCCTTCGTGCAGGTCACCGGTGACGGCGTTCTTGCCGTTGGCGTTGCTGATGACGGTAACGGTTACCTCGCGTTCTTCACGGGCCTTCGATCCGTTGGAGCTTTCGGGGCCAAGCACGATGACTCGGGTCTGTCCGTCACGGGTGTAGAGCGCCGATGAGGGCACGACCAGGTGCGCTTCGAGGGTTTCTTCGAGGGTGAGTTCCGCGTTGACGGTGCCTCGGAGACTGTCCGCTTTATCCCCTACGTCGAGGGTGAGGATGCGTTCCCCTTCGGTGCTTCCTGCCGCACCGGCTGCGCCGTTGAGGTTGGAGCCAGCCGCGCCTTCTGCGCCATTGGCCTGGCGACCGGCCTGGCTGTTGCCTGCGGCACCGGCGGCTTCGGAGGTGTTCTTGTATCCGAGGGTTGCGATGTACTCAGTATCACCGAGGGAGGGCACGGTTACCTTCTGACCGCTACGAGCTTCGGGAGTGAGCCTGCCGGTGGCTCCGGTGCAGCTGAGGGTCTTGCTACCTTCTGCGATAGTGGCTACGGGGCCGTCTGCAATGGCGCCGGTTGCGCGGGAGTTACCGGTAACGAGTCCGGCGCGGTTGATGATGAGGAAGTAGCGGGCCGGAATGGGCTGGTCAGTCTTCACGTGCGGGTAACCGAGGCTGTCGAGGAGGTTGTTGAGAGCCTCGTAGGTGTCTTCGGTGATGCGCGCGGGCTGCGGGCCCTGACGTCCCATGGCGGTTAGCGCATTGTTGAGGAGCGCAGCGTCGGGGCCGCTGTCGTCGAGTTTGAGGTCGCGGTAGAGCGCGAAGCCGCCGGTCAGGGTGATAAGAGGTTCACCGTTGACTTCTGCGATGAGGGTGCCGTTGCCGACGGTGTCACCGTGTTTGATGGTGATTGCGGTGTACTGTCCTTCACCGCTGTAGCGTAGCGGGGTTGAGGTGGCGTAGTTGGCGGTGCAGGTCAGGGGCACGGTGGTGCGCAGTTTTTCGCGGGTGACCGTGGCAGTGATGGTGGAGGGGTCCGGGGGTGCCGCTTCCGCGTCTTTTTGGGCGGTGGTTTTGATGTTTTGGGCGCTGATGAGCGTGCCGACGGTGATGATGAGAAGCAGGGCGATAATGCCGTAGAGCCAGAGGGTTTTCTTCTGGCGGGTGGGGGTGGCGCTCATGGTGTCCCTTCTTTGGGTGCGCGTACGGGAACGCTATTATCTGTGCCGTTTGGGCTTAGGTGGCGGCGATGCCGTGTGGGGTTAGTTTGTGCCCGGCACGGGGATACGTGCCGGGCACAATACGCTGTGACGAGGCGTAGCTGTTGCAGCTACTCTGTACGCCTGTTCTGGATAGTCCGCAGGATTAGCTCAGAATCTTTCGGGCGTTCTCTTCAGCAGTTTTCTTGGCAGTGGTCACCTGCTCGATGAGACCCTGCTCCTTTTCGAGGAAGGAACTCAGGTAAGCGATAACCATCTTTCGCTGTTCGGCATCCAGCCCGGTTGCTTCACGGCAGGTCGCGTCGTTAATCGCCAGTTCGTGGGTGTCTTGGTTGTTCTGGCGGTACTGTTCGCGAGCCATATCCGGAGTGGTGTAGTCGCCCCCGAAGCGTTCCTTCATGCACTGTGCCCACTTCTCGGTGGCAGGCCCAAGGTCTTTGATGATTGCGTCGTTGTTGAGATAGTGAACCGCAGTAATGTAGACCTTTCGTATGGTCTCGTAGGACTCTTCTGAACCGTAGACTGCGCGGATGGCTTCTTGCTGGCAACCGCCCTTTCCTTCAGTACCGTTAAGAGCCTGCATTTCAGCGTCGCTCATAGTACGGCTCTGCTCTTCCAGCGCTGCAGTAGCCAAAGAGTAGCGCTCTTCGTATCCACGAGCACGGGCATCCGCGACGGTGAGAGGTTCAAAACCCGCCTTTAGAAGCAACGAGATTTCAGTTTCTCCGGCAGGAACCTTGTAGTTCGGGAATCCTCGTTCAGTCATGCACTGGCTCAGGGAGCGCTGGTAGGCACGAGCAACGTTGTCAGAAAGTGAGGCGAGGTTCTCTACTTTTTCGATAGCTTGACTATCGGGGCTCTTGGAGGCGCTATACGCCTTCTCAGCGTTAGCGGAAGCCGAGGAACCGGCGCTGGGTTGCCCGGACGCGCAGGAGCTAAGCACCAGGGTCAGCGGGAGTAGAGCCCCGGCGAGGGCTCGTAGGGTGTTCTGTCGACGCATAGGTGTGCACTTCCTCGTGAAATATATGCTGCATCTTTGTCCGCTCGTTCACAGGGCTCACCATTGTTTGCCCTTGAGAGAAGATGATTTGAACACTAGCCTACTATGCGCCGGGGGGGAGGCAATAGGAGACGGGGTCCGCCTTCGTACCCCATGCAGTGTTTGGGAGGCACTCCGCATGTTTCTCCATCGGGATACGACTGGAGGGACGGTGTTCGTCCTCGTTCCTACAGGGGCACCCGCCCTCGCTTCGCTTCGGGCACCCTGATGTCACGTTCGGACGACACCGCCCCTCCGCGCACGCTAGGTTACCCGAGGCGGCGCGCCGTGTTTTCCGAAAGCGCCCTCAGGGTGTCAGCCCGGACGCTCTCCGATGCGGAGCGAGGAGAGGGCGGAGCGTCCGGGTGACGGGTGCCCCTGCGTAGGCGCGGAGGAAACATGCGGCGTGCCTCCCAGATGCTATAGGTACGCAGCAAGGACGATAACCGCATTTCCAAGCGGAGCCAAGCGACCCAGCTTTTCCAAGCGGAACCGCGCATCCCGTGCAGAACAAGAGAGCACGAAAGAGGCGCCGCCTCCCACACGGGAGACGACGCCTCTTTCGTTAGAGCCGAATCAGCGGAAAAGCTTAGCCTTCCACGCCGCACTCAGCCAGAATCAGCTCACGCACGCGAGCGGCGTCAGCCTGACCGCGGGTAGCCTTCATGACCTGACCGACGATAGCGCCAGCAGCCTGAACCTTACCGGCACGAATCTTGTCGGCAACGTCGGGCATTGCTGCCAGTGCTTCCTGAACAGCTGCGGTGAGCGCGCCGTCGTCGGAGACCACAGCCAGGCCGCGTGCCTCGACGATTTCGGCGGGGGTGCCTTCACCGGCGAGGACGAACTCGAGCACCTGGCGGGCAATCTTGTCGTTAATCTTTCCTTCGCCGATGAGCGCTTCGAGGGCGACCACGGTTGCGGGCTCTACGCCGAGGGAGGTGAGCTCAACTTCAGCCTGCTTTGCGCGGCGGGCGATTTCACCCATCCACCACTTGCGGGCTGCGGCTGCGGTTGCACCCGCGGCAACGGTCTCTTCGATGACGTCGAGTGCGCCTGCGTTGACGACGTCGCGGAACTCTTCGTCGGAGTAGCCCCATTCGCCCTTGAGGCGGCGGCGGCGTTCTGCCGGAGGTTCGGGCAGCTCGGCGCGCAGACGCTCAATCCACTCGCTGTTGGTGACAACCGGTACCAGGTCCGGTTCAGGGAAGTAGCGGTAGTCGTCGGCATCGGACTTGGGGCGACCCGAGGAGGTTTCACGGGTGTCTTCGTGCCAGTGGCGGGTCTCCTGGGTGACCTTTTCACCGCGCTCGAGGATTGCGGCGTGACGGCGAATCTCGTAGCGGACGGCGCGTTCGACCGAGCGCAGGGAGTTCACGTTCTTGGTCTCGGAGCGGATGCCGAACTTCTCCGCGCCCTTGGGCATGAGGGAGACGTTGGCGTCGCAACGGACGTTACCGCGTTCCATGCGGGCGTCGGAGATGCCGAGGGAGCGCACGATGTCGCGGATGGCGGCAACGTAGGCGCGTGCCAGCTCGGGTGCGCGTTCGCCGGCGCCGACGATGGGTCGGGTCACGATCTCGATGAGCGGCACACCGGCGCGGTTGTAGTCGACCAGGGAGAAGGTTGCACCCTGGATGCGGCCGTCGGCGCCGCCGACGTGGGTGAGCTTACCGGCGTCCTCCTCCATGTGGGCGCGCTCAATTTCGACGGTGAAGATGGTACCGTCGTCGAGCTCAACGTCCAGGGAGCCGTTTTCGGCGATGGGGCCGTCGGCCTGGGAGGTCTGGAAGTTCTTCGGCGAGTCCGGGTAGAAGTAGTTCTTACGGGCGAAGTAGGACTTATCCGCGATGTCGCAGCCCAGCGCCAGGCCGAGCTTGATGGCGGACTCGACGGCGGTCTTGTTCACCACGGGCAGCGCGCCGGGCAGACCGAGCGAGACGGGGGTGATGTTGGTGTTGGGCGTATCGCCAAACTCGTTGGGTGCGGAGTCGAACATCTTGGTGTTGGTGTTCAGCTCGACGTGCACCTCGAAGCCGAGGACGGGGTCGTACTTTTCGATGGCTTCTTCGAAGCTGAGGACTTCTTCACTCATTACTTGGTTCCCCCAAAGTCAAAGTCGCGGATCAGGGTTTCGGTGTCGGACAGGCTCTTGTAGAGCGGTGCGCCCCACTTTGCGGTCAGCAGTTCTTCCAGGGCTGCGCCGACGCGGTAGAGGCGTGCATCCTCGCGGGCGGGTGCGGTGAACTGGATGCCGACGGGCAGGTTGTTCTCTTCAGAGAGTCCGCCGGGCAGGGAGAGCGCCGGAACACCAGCCAGGTTGACGGGCACGGTGGCGACGTCGCCCAGGTACATGGCCATGGGGTCGCCTTCGGTCTTCTCGCCGAGCTTGAACGCGGTGGAGGGCGCGGTCGGGGAGATGAGCACGTCGCACTTTTCGAATGCTGCCGCGTAGTCGCGCTGGATGAGGGTGCGCACGCGCAGTGCGGCACCGTAGTAGGCATCGTAGTTACCTGCGGACAGCGCGTAGGTGCCGAGGATGATGCGGCGCTTCACCTCGTGGCCAAAACCTGCGGCGCGGGTGGCGGCCATGACGCGTTCGATGGTGACGGGGCCGTCTTCGGGTACGACGCGCAGGCCGTAGCGCACGCCGTCGTAGCGTGCCAGGTTGGAGGACACCTCGGAGGACATAATCATGTAGTAGGCGCTGATAGCCTCGGTGACGGAGGGCAGGGAGACCTCAACGACCTCTGCGCCTGCGGCACGTAGCTCTTCGACGGATTCGCGGAAGCGTGCGAGCACGCCTGCTTCGAAGCCTTCGCCATCGCCGCCGCCGAGCTCCTTGATGACGCCGACGCGCAGGCCGGACAGGTCGCGCTTGCGTGCGGCTTCTGCACCTGCCTTAGCTTCTGCAGCGAAGTTGCCGGGGGTGTCGGGCAGAGAGGTGGAGTCGAGAGGGTCGTGACCTGCGATGGCCTCGTGCAACATGGCGGTGTCAAGCACGGTGCGGGCGACGGGGCCGACCTGGTCGAGGGAGGAGGCCATAGCAATCACACCGTAACGGGAGACGGAGCCGTAGGTGGGCTTGACGCCGACACTACCGGTCAGTGCCGCGGGCTGGCGGATGGAGCCACCGGTGTCGGTGCCCAGGGCCAGGGGCGCCTGGAACGCGGTGACGGCAGTTGCGGAGCCACCGCCGGAACCGCCGGGGGCACGGTCGAGTGCCCAGGGGTTGCGAACCACGCCGAATGCGGAGTGCTCGTTGGAGGAGCCCATTGCGAATTCGTCGAGGTTGGTCTTGCCGAGGATCGGCATGCGTGCTTCGCGGACCTTGCGGGTGACGGTGCCGTCGTAGGGGCTCATCCAGCCTTCGAGCATGCGGGATGCTGCGGTGGTGGGCTGGCCCTTGGTGACGATGAGGTCCTTGAGGGCGATGGGCACGCCTGCGAGCGGGGGCAGTTCCTTGCCGGCTACACGGTCTGCGTCCACTGCTGCTGCGGTGGCGAGTGCTTCTTCAGCGTTGATGTGCAGGAAGGCGTTGAGACCGCTCTTACCGTCTGCGCGGTTATCGCTCAGGGGTGCGCCGTCGGTGGCGGCGATACGGTCCAGGTGCGCCTGGGTGAGTTCGACGGAGGTAATCTCGCCGGCGGCCAGCTTGGCGGCTGCCTCGGCTGCGGTGAGCTGAATCAGTTCGTTCACTTGGTGTGTCTCCTCTTAGTCTTCGTCGAGGATTGCCGGCACGCGGAACTTGCCGTCCTGTGCGTCGGGGGCGCCGGAGAGCGCCTCTTCCTGGGTGAGGGTCGGGACGGGTACGTCTTCGCGGAAGACGTTCTCGAGGGGGATCGGGTGGCTGGTCGCGGGGATGTCAGCAGTTGCTTTCTGCGACATAGTCTCAACGGATGCGACGATGATGTCGAGTTCAGACGCCATCGCGGTGAGTTCTTCATCGGTCATCTCAATGAGTGCCAGCGATGCCAGGTGCTTGACCTGTTCAAAGGTGATGGCAGACATGGTTCTCCCGTAGTTTTGTTTTATGTTTCTTTTCTAGTGTAGTGGAGGTTGGGTTTCTCGTCTCTTCGGGAGGCGTTCTGCCTACCTATCGGTCGGGGCGGTGCGAGGCGGGGGCTCTCACCGGGCGCTCGAAGCTCCACTGCAGGAGGTTAACGCGCAACGCCCCGCTCCTTCGGTGAAGGGCGGGGCGTTGTGGTACAGCGTCAGAACGACCGCTTCAGGGGTGAACCTTAGGCGGGGATGTTCAGCACCTGACCGGGGAAGATCAGGTCAACGTTGTAGATGATGTCGGTGTTCGCAGCAGCGATTGCCTGGTAGCCACCTGCAACGCCGAGCTTTGCAGCAATCAGCGAGAGGGAGTCACCGGGAACCACGGTGTAGGTGCCTGCGGCAGCCTTGGGAGCTGCTGCGACGGGTGCTGCGGGAGCCTCAACTGCCGGTGCAGCGGGTGCTGCCTGAGCGGCAGGTGCAGCCTGGGCTGCGGGTGCAGCAGCGGGAGCCTCAACGGCGGGTGCTGCCTGTGCTGCGGGTGCAGTGTAGGCCTGCTGGGTCTGCGACTGTGCAGCCACGGTGGTGGTTGCGGCGGTCGAGGTGGTGGGCTCGGTGTAGGTGGGAGCTGCGCCGGTCTTGCCGTAGAGGCCAAGCTTAGCGGAGCATGCGGGCCATGCGCCCCAGCCCTGGATAGCGAGCAGACGCTCGCCAGCCTCGATCTGCTGTGCACGGGTAGCGTTCACGGGGGAGCCGGACATGCCGACACCGTTCCAGGACTGCTGGGTGAACTGCAGGCCGCCGTAGAAGCCGTTACCGGTGTTGATGGACCAGTTACCACCGGACTCGCACTGTGCCAGTGCGTCCCAGGTAGCACCGTCTGCTGCGTTTGCAGCAGGCATCGACAGGGTAGCTGCTGCAACGCCACCGATGGCGAGAGCTGCTGCGGAACGACGAATGGAAGTGTTCTTCATAATGCTCCTTGGGGCCGTCCCCGCTCGTTCCGTCCCCGGAACTCTAGCGCGCCGCCGCTCACCCTTTGATAACGAAGTAGGTTACTCATTTTTGGCTCTACCATGTGAGCGGCTCTCCACCGATTTCATGTCACCAGGGGTCATCCTGCACTAATGTGCGGATTCCAGTGGCATTTCCTCGATGGGGACGTGCGGTAGAACCGGGCATCGTTTCAAGCATTCCAAGCTTGAAACCACACAGGCGATTCTCTTGCGAGAATCTATCTGGTCTCAAAGATAACCGAGGTTTGGACGGTTTCCAACCCCGTCTCAGGCTACCAGCGGACCCCTCAACTTCTCCCAGGGTTCTTTAAGGTAAAGAGCACTGGAAACATTAATCCTCCAGTTGAACCTTGGGATTTTCGGTCAACATCCCCCGGTATTTCGGGGTTTTCTAGGGAGTTTACTCGGGCCCACTCCCCCACTCTCCGCAACTTTTAAGGAGCATCCGCACCCCTCAGGCAGAGGATTCGAACAGCGTGTAAAAAATTTTTAAATATTTCTATGCTCTCGGAGTGTTTTTAAGCTCTCCAAGCCCTAGAAACTGTGGTAATTATAAGTGCCAAATTTTGGCATTCGGGCCCCGAGGACTATTCCTCGGGGCCCGAATGGCGCATATATATCTCTCAACACCCCGCATCCCACAGCCCGAGGTACTGCGACCAGAAGTACCGCGGTGCGCGAAGACGGAGGAACACCTCGATGCCTATGCTTCCGACTCGCCGAAGGCGCTTTCGGGACCGTCCTCGAGTGCCTCCGGACCACCCTCAAGCAGGGCGGTGAAGCCCTCCTCATCCAGCACCCGCAGGCCCAGGGCCTCAGCCTTATCCAGCTTTGAGCCGGCGTTCGCACCGGCCACCACAAAGTGGGTCTTCTTCGAGACCGAACCGGAGGCCTTACCGCCGCGAGAAATAATCGCTTCCTTTGCCCCGTCGCGGGTGTAACCGTTCAGGGTGCCGGTCACGACCACGGTCAGGCCCTCCAGGGTCCGCTCCACCGATTCGTCGCGACTGTCCTCCATACGCACACCGGCGGCCGCCCAGGAATCCACAATCTCGGCATGCCAATCCTCAGCGAACCACTCGATGATTGAATCCGCGATGGTGGGGCCCACGCCGTCCACCGAAGCCAGGCGCTCGCGATCGGCCTCGCGGATAGCCTGCATCGACCCGAACTCGGCCGCGAGCGCGCGGGCGGCAGTCGGGCCCACGTGACGAATCGAGAGGGCAACCAGCACGCGCCACAGCGGCTGTTGCTTTGCCTTCTCCAGCTCAGCGAAGAGATTCAGCGTATTCTTCGTGGGCTTCGGCTCGGGGCGCGCCTTGGTCGGCTTGGTGTAGAAATAGGGCACGCGTTCCATCTTTCCGGTGCCCACGCCCTTGACCTTCTTCTCACGTTCGATGGTCACCTCGCGCAGGTCCTCAATGTTGAGGCTGAACAGGTGCGCTTCAGTGGTCAGCGGAGGAGTGTCCGGGGTCGCGGGGCTGGTGAGTGCCTTGGCGGCCTCGAAGCCGAGCGCCTCAATGTCGAAGGCGCCGCGGCTTGCCGCGTAGTACACGCGCTCGGTCAGCTGCGCCGGGCAGGAGCGGGGGTTCGTGCAACGCAGATCCACGTCGCCTTCCTTGCCGGGTGCCAGGGGCGAGCCGCAGGAGGGGCACTCGCTGGGCATCACGAACTCGCGTTCGGTGCCGTCACGCAGGGCAACCACGGGAGCAACGATTTCGGGGATTACATCGCCCGCCTTGCGCAGCACCACGGTGTCACCAATGAGCACGCCCTTGGCCTTGACCACATCCTGGTTGTGCAGGGTGGCTCGCTCCACGGTCGAACCGGAGACGAACACGGGCTCCATGACGCCGTAGGGGGTCACACGGCCGGTGCGTCCCACATCCACGCGGATGTCCAGCAGCTTGGTGTTCACCTCTTCGGGCGGGTACTTATAGGCCACCGCCCAGCGCGGCACGCGGGAGGTGTAGCCCAGCTGAGCCTGGGTCGCGAAGTCGTTGACTTTAATGACGATGCCATCGATCTCGTGCACGAGGGAGTGGCGCTGTTCGCCGTAGCGGTTGATGAAATCGAAGATGCCCTCGACCGAATCGGTCAGCTCGCTGTAGGGGCTCACGGGTAGCCCCCAGGAGGCGAGCAGATCGTAGGTCTCGTACTGGGTGGCAATATCCAGGCCGGTACGCGAACCGATGCCGTGCACGTACATGCTCAGCGGGCGGGAGGCGGTGACCGCCGCGTCCTTCTGGCGCAGGGAGCCTGCCGCGGCGTTACGCGGGTTCGCGAAGGGGTTCTTACCCGCGGCAATCATGGACTCGTTGAGCTTCTCAAAGTCGGCGGAGGAGATGAACACCTCGCCGCGAATCTCGATTTCTTCGGGGAGGTTCTCGCCGCTCAGCTGCTGCGGGATACTCGCGATGGTGCGCACGTTATGGGTGACGTCCTCGCCGGTGGTGCCGTCGCCGCGGGTTGCGGCGCGCACGAGGGTGCCGTTGCGGTAGAGCAGGTTCACGGCCAGACCATCAATCTTTAGCTCGATCAGCCAGCGCGGGGCGGCACCGGTGAGGTTTCGGACGCTCTCCTCGGTCTTGGTCAGCCAGGCGCGCAGCTCCTCGAAGGAGAAGACGTCCTCGAGGGAGTACATGCGTTCCAGGTGGGTAACGGGCGCGAAGGCTTCAATGGCTTCGCCGCCGACCTCCTGGGTAGGCGAGTCGTTGGCAATGATGAGCGGGTGCTCGGCCTCGATGATTTCGAGACGGCGGTAAAGCGCATCGTACTCAGCATCGGAGAGGAAGGGGGCATCCTCGTTGTAATAGGCGCGGCGGGCTGCGCGAATCTTATCGGTCAGCTCGGCGTATTCGGCGCGCAGGGCCTCGGTAATCTCTGCGGAGTTTTCTCCGGGGTTCTCTGCATGAGTCCCGGCGGGAGCAGCAGTGGGGGCGTTGTTCTCAGTCACCCGTCCAGTTTAACGTGTTGGGGCGCGGACCTCCCCCGCCGCTGTCACGGAGGGTCTTCCCCAGCCGGCTTCCCGCGGACAGAGCTCACCCCCGCCTCCTGCGGGCACTCGCGCGAGTGCCCGCTGAAGGCGGGGGTGAATTAGAAATATGGGTTTAGGCCTCGACAGCGTCAGCAACAATCACCGTAATGTTGTCGCGGCCGCCCGAACGCAACGCCTCGTGCTGTAGCACGTCCGCGGCGTCCTGCGGGTGACGAATCGAAGTGAGCACACGAGCCATATACTCGTGCGAAAGCTCGCCGGAGAGGCCGTCGGAGCAGAGCATCAGGCGGTCACCGGGGCGTGCAGGCAGAACCCAGAAGTCCGGCTCCCAGTAGTTGCCGGTGCCCAGCGCGCGGGTAATCACGTTGCGGCGCGGGTGGGTCAGAGCCTCCAAAGGCGTAATCTGGCCCTCGTCGACCAGGTACTGCACCTCGGAGTGGTCCGTCGTAATCTGTTCCAGCGAGGCGGATCCCTCGGAACCGGGCAGCTTCTCCATGGTGGAGTGGTGAATACCGTCGTCCTCGCGCATCAGACGGTAGGTACGGGAATCACCAATATTGAAGACAACCCACAGGTTCTGCCGACCGATGCTGGTCAGCCACGCGCCGGTCACGGTAGTACCGCCGGAGCGTGAGAGAGCTTCCTTAATCTCTTCGTTGGTTTCACCGAGGATGTCGTGCAGACGGTCGAGAGACTGCACAATTTCCTTGTTCAGCTCAGAATTGATGCGGCGGCGGCGCTTGACCGGGTCGCTCTCGTCGATTGCCGCGATGCGTTCGGCATAGGCCTTCTGCTCGCTTTCGCTGCGGCCACCGGGCATCGTAAAGAAGGGCGAGTAGGCGAGCTGCCGCACGCACAGGCGTGAGGCAACCTCACCGGCCTCGTGGCCGCCCATGCCGTCCGCGACCACGCAGAGAGAACCGGCGACAACCATCGAATCTTCGTTATTTTCTCGATGCGCGCCGCGGTGAGTAGCGCCGCCGGTACGTAGTTTCAGTTCAGTCATGAGAGGTTGATCTCCATAGTGTAGTGTGCGCGACGGGTCACCGCCACGGGGTCTACGTTACCAAAGCTTCGGACGTTTCGCGTTCCCTGGGAGGTAAGGGTGTAATGATTTCCCACCTGCCGGAGCGTGTTCGCCGTCTCATTATCGGTCAGCACGGTGCCCGGTTCAGCTAGGGACACCAGGCGCGAGGCCAGGTTCACGCTGGAGCCGTACACATCGCCACGGTTGGCCAGCACCTCACCCCAGATGAAGGCGACGCGCACATCCGGCAGATGCGGGTCTGCACCAATTTTTTCAGAGAGTTGCAGGCTAATCTCAGCAATAGCATCCGGGGTTTCGGTGAGGAAGAACACCTCATCGCCGAGGGTCTTAATGATGCGTCCACCCAAGGGCGCGATGACGTCCAGGCAGCTCTGCTCGAAGTGGTTGATGAGCTGCGAGAGGGCCGCCGCATCCAGGTTGCGCACCAGAGAGGTGTACGAGACCAAATCCACGAAACCCACACCGCGCACGAGCGGCAGGTGAGCAATACCCGAGCTGGTGGCGTTATTCTCACGCAGACCCAGGCGCAGAATCCCGGCGTACATCTGGCGGCGGTAGGCATAGACAGCCAAGTGTTCAAGCACCTCGAGGTAGCGGGGAAAATCCAAGAGCAGCTTGCGGCGGGCCTCATTGTCATCCATGTTCTCGGTGACCATGATGTTATGCACCAGGGCCTCAATCTGCCAGGCGACCGTGCGATCGGTCAGCTGGCCCTCGGCCCGTACCAGGGACACCACGTACTCCATGCGAATCGTGCCCTCATCGTCCAGGGCTCGCAGGTCGGCGAGCATGCGCACATCGGTCTCAGTGAAGTAAGGAACGTTCGGGGCAATATCGGGGAACCCCATATTGCGCCAGATGCGGCGGGCCGCCTTCAGAGGGATCCCAGCCAGTTCCGCCGCCTGCGAGGGAGTGTACCGGTCACCTTCACCAAGCAGGGACTTTTCGAGAGCACGCACGCCCTCTTTGGAGCGTTCGTCCCGGTAGATATTGTTTTGGGCGAGATTCTGCAGAATTTTGAGGTTGAGCATCTGGGTCTCGGGGCCCATGCTCCCACCGGAGGCACCCGACGGAGCAACGCTACCCGAGTCCTGCGGAGAGGGTTCGGGTCGGTAGTGGTTCGCCGTGCTCATTACCGTTACCGGTCCTTTCTTCTCTGCCGGATGAATAGTTCATTGTTCTGCTCGGGTCTACGCAAACCGCGATGGCATTGCCACGCAATCGCTTCCCGTCGTATGGGATGCCTTCCACCGAAGCGGACCGTACTCTGTACCCCGCCCGGCGCGTGGTTCCGGGCTCTCCCCTACCCCCATGAGAGGACACGGTAGTGGAGTATTTCACACTTAAGGATACTCCAGTCCGCGGTATTCCGGCGGGGTTCAGCCCACAGCCTGTCCCGACAATCTACCCCAACGCGGTGAAATCTAGATGTAACCGACACGCAGAGGGTAGTGCTCGCGGTAGGCGGCCTCCAGCTCCGCGTCGAAACGCTCAGGGGTGGGAACGTAGCGCAGACGGTGATGCACCCCGCGGCACACCACGTAGACCGAACCGTACCCCAGCCAGGATCCTAGAGTGCCCTCGCGCACCCAGCGCTGTCCGAGCAAATCCAGGTCAAGAGATTCGTCACCCATGCGGGTCATGAGCCCCCGTCGCACCACCAGACGGTGCGTAGTGATGAGATATCCGGTGGTCAGCCAGCGCCACCCGATACGCAAGGCACCCACGAAGAACACAACCGCTGCAATCGTGCCAACCCACCACAGAATCGCAGAGGAACGCGCCGTGGAGGCGAAGGCTGCCGCCGCGATGCCGAACAGCAGGCAGATGAGGCTGGGTAGTAGCGCCCCCGGGTGCTGGCGGGTCGCGACGATGACGTATTCACCGGGGTTAAGTTGTCCGCGCAGGCGCATGGCACTCCTCAATATGGTCGCAGGTCGAGTGCCGGCGAGTCGGTCGCCGGGGGCTTCTTGTACTTCTAGTGTGCCGGGTGAAAATCCCCGTAGCTACCGTTGGCCGGGCGTAGATGTTCAATATCGCCCACCGCGTAGGGGGTGAGTGTGCCGTCCTCACGGCGAATCAGGATGCGTCCTTGAGCGTCCATATCCTCGGCTACGCCGCGCACGACGCTGCCGTCGGGCAGGCTCATGGCCACCTCCGCACCGAGGGTGGCGCATGAGGCGCGGGCTGCATCCAGCAAGCCGGGTGCGCCGGTAAGGGGGTCGGCCGCCTCGGGGTCTCCTCCGGCGCGCAGGAAGGCGCGGTAGCGTCGGGCGAAGACGGCCAGCAGGCGTTCGAGCACCTCAGTCGAGTTGACGGTGCGTCCCGTGCACATGCGCAGGCTGGTGGCGGTGGGCACAGGGAGCTGCTCGGCAGTCATGTTGGTGTTCTGACCAATGCCCACGATAATGCTGCGAAGCCCCTTGTTGGCTCCACTTTCGGGCACGAGTTGAGCGAGCACGCCGCAGCCCTTCGCCCCGTTGGCGATAACGTCGTTGGGCCACTTAAGGTGAGCCTTGGCGCCGTAGTGCCGCCAGATGTCTACGACGCTCAGCCCGGCCACGAGAGTGAGCCAGTGGTAACTATCTTCGGGCAGGTCGTGGGCTCTGGGTTCGGTCGAGGCGTGCGGGCGCACCACGATGCTCGTGGCTAGGCACGCGCCGGGCGGTGCGGTCCAGGGGCGGGCCAGTCGGCCTCGGCCGTCGCTTTGGTAGAGGGTTGAGAAGACGGAGAGTTCGCCGAGGCTTTCACGGTCGGCGTCGGTTCCGTTCATGAGCAGTTCGCGGGCCCGGGTGGTGGTGGAGTCCACGCTGTCGAAGAGGTGCACACTCCCGTACCCGGCATCCAGGGCGGCGGTGCGCGCGCGGGACGCATCCAGTACGGTGGCCGAGGCTTCTACCTGTTCGTTCTCGTTTGCTTTGCCCTCGGTCATCTTCTTTCCCTTTCCCTGTGTGTTTTGGTTCTTACTTGCTCTGATTCTCGTGCTTCACACGGTACATGTCGGTGCGCGGGGTATCACCCGGCGCATCCCGAACGGTGTGGGTTCTCACAATATCATCAAGCACCCGTCCGCCGCGCCCCTCCCGCCACGTGCTGAGCGCGCCCGCTGTTCCCGGTGGCGATGAGACGGTACATTAGACAGTGCGGGTGTGTGATGCACCGAAGCAGATACGGGGCCTGCCCCGTTCACCCCGAGTTTTAGCCCGAAGGAAGTCCCCATGGCCCACTATGCAATTACCTACGTTTACGCCGCCCCCGAGGAGCAGGCCAAGTACCGTCCGGCTCACCGCGAGTACCTGGCCTCTCAGATTGAGGCTGGCAACCTGATTGTTTCCGGTCCTCTGCTTGACGGTGAGGTTGCCACTGGCGCCCTGCTGATTGCGAAGGTCGATTCCGCAGAGGATGCCGAGAAGATTGTGGCTAACGACCCCATGAACATTGGTGGCGCCGTGGTTTCGCACACCGTGACCGCGTGGAACCCCGTGTTGGGTACCATCTAGTCGTTGCCCGTATGTCGAATACGGATATTTCCCCTCCCTCGGCTCAGGTGAGCCCGTGTGGAGGGGATTTCTGCGCGCACGCAATGTGTGCACGCGAGTGTACTTAAGGGTGGAATGTGCGTTCCTCATCTAGCATGTGTGCCCCAGTTCGCACTATAGTTTAAGGATATGCACTGTTGTGCCCACCTCATCGCTGGGGAGGGCAGACATCCCATCACCGCAACCACTGGCTCCCGTCGCGTCGGGTAAGAGCAGGAACGAGGAATAATGTCCGAGAACCTCCAGCAGGAATACGATTTGAGCACCACCGCCGGCAAGCTCGCCGATTTTTACGCGCGCCGCGAGCATAGCTACGCACCCAGCGGTGAGGCTGCCATCGAAAAGCAGCACGCCCGCGGTAAGAACACTGCCCGCGAGCGCATCGAAATGTTGCTGGATGAGGACTCTTTCGTTGAGTTCGACGCCCTGGCCCGCCACCGCACTACCGCATTCGGCATGGAGGCGAAGAAGCCCCTCGGCGATGGTCTGGTCTCCGGCTACGGCACGGTGGATGGCCGCCTGGTTGCCGTGTACTCTCAGGATTTCACCGTGTACGGCGGTTCTCTCTCGCAGGTGAACGGCGAGAAGATTGTGAAGGTGCAGAAGTTTGCACTGAAGAACGGTTGCCCAGTCATCGGCATTAACGACGGTGGTGGCGCCCGCATCCAGGAGGGCGTGGCCTCACTGGCGATGTTCGCTGATATCTTCCGTATGAACGTGCGCGCCTCCGGCGTGATTCCGCAGATTTCGGTCATTATGGGTCCGTGCGCCGGCGGTGCCGCATACTCTCCCGCCCTGACCGACTACATCGTCATGGTGGATAAGACCTCCCACATGTTCATCACCGGCCCGGACGTCATCAAGACCGTGACCGGCGAGGACGTGGACATGGAGACCCTGGGCGGCGCGCGTCAGCACAACTCCGTGACCGGCACCAGCACCTACCTGGCCGAGGACGAGGACGACGCCTTCGACTTCGTGCGTGAGCTACTGGAGTTCCTGCCCTCGAATAACCTCTCGGAGTCCCTGCCGATGGAGCACGACCAGGAGCCCGAGGTGACCGTGGACGACCTGGATTTGGATACCTTGATTCCGGATTCGGCCAACCAGCCCTATGACATGCGCGAGGTAATTGAGTCGGTCGTGGACGACGGCCACTTCCTCGAGATGCAGGCGCTGTATGCCCCGAACGTGATGATTGGTTACGCCCGCGTTGAGGGCCGCACGGTCGGTATCGTCGCCAACCAGCCGATGCAGTTCGCTGGTTGCCTGGACATTTCGGCCTCTGAGAAGGCCGCCCGCTTCGTGCGTAATTGCGATGCCTTCAACATTCCGATTCTGACCTTCGTGGATGTACCCGGCTTCCTGCCCGGCACCGATCAGGAGTTCAACGGTATTATTCGCCGCGGCGCGAAGTTGCTCTACGCCTATGCGGAGGCGACCGTTCCGCTGGTCACCGTCATTACCCGTAAGGCCTACGGCGGTGCGTACATTGTGATGGGTTCGAAGAAGCTGGGCGCTGATATCAACCTGGCGTGGCCTACCGCGCAGATTGGCGTGATGGGTGCGCAGGGTGCCGTTAATATCCTTTACCGCCGCGAGCTGGCCGCCCTGGCTGCAGAGGGCGGCGATGTCGAGGCACGCCGCGCCGAGCTAATTGCCAAGTACGAGGAGGAGCTACTGAACCCCTACCAGGCGGCTGAGCTCGGTTACATTGACGAAGTCATCGCCCCGAGCGAGACTCGTGTGCGTATCATCTCTTCGCTGCGGGCCCTGCACGATAAGCGTGCAGCCACTCCCGCGAAGAAGCACGGCAATATCCCGCTGTAAACCTCGCAACGATAGCGTTTCTACTCCCATGTATCGGGGTGCCCTGCGCCCCGTACCGCACGGTTCGTTTCCCCCGGTAGCCCAGAGAAGCGAACCGTGCGGACTCTAAGGTTCTAAGGAGGCGTGCCGATGGCAGGCTACAATCCGCTGAGTTATTTCTCGTTCGGTAAGAAGAAGGACGCGACGAGCGCCTCGGCTACCCCCGCCCCGTCTGGGGGTCGGGGCCGCGCGGGTGTGCGCGTTTCTTCCCGTAGTACATCCCGGGTACGTTCTGAGGTGGTCGCCCCTTCACCCCGTAGCCAGGCGGAGGTTCACCATAACGAGGCTGAGGAGCACGAGCCGTTCTTGAAGGTTACGAAGGGCAACCCGACCGAGGAGGAACTTGCGGCTCTGACCGCTGTGGTGGCCGCAATGCAGGCGGAGGCTGTGCATCAGGAGCAGAACACGCTGGTGGGTGCAGCTTCGCGTATCTTGAATCGCCGTCAGCGTTTGGGTGCTTCGTTGCGCCCGGGTCCCGGTTCGTGGAGGCGCGCACGCCCCATGTAGGCGTTCTCTTGGTTTTTGTTTGGTTCCCGTCGGTTGTCGGAAGATGCGGCGGGAACCATTTATTTTTGCACGTATTTTATGGGTAAAACGCCGTATTCACTGCAAAATACAGAAAAATAGGCGGTTCTGTCATAATTCATTCATATAGAGCATATTGATGTGTTTTAATGATATAATATACATACAATCGTAATAGTGTTGATATATGACAGGGAACATGTCTAAAACATGACTAAAAATTACAAGCCCCCTTCGGATGTCTACATCACACTTCTCCTGCCGACGCTCCGGCGCCTGTCGAAAACCTCAGCTCGCACAGCCTCTTATATTTGCGAACAGCTACGACAGCAGACAAAAGCCCTCGGCTCGCGGAAGGATCTTCCGGACCTCGAATCCACCGATTTTGCAACTGCGGTGCGTACCACCCTCAAAATCTTGGTGGCGTTGCGTTATGCCCAGGTTATGCCCCGGATTACCCCGTGGGAGAAGCGTAAGTACCTTCTCACTCCCCTAGGTGCTGAGCTCACCTGCACCCCGCATCTGAACGGTGCTGTGCCTGCCCGCGTGGTCAAGCAGGTTCAAACGCTGTGTGCACAAAATCTGTCTGCCAAGAGCACTAAAAAGCTCAAGAAACAGGCCAACGCTCTCCTCCAAGAGGCCGCTTTCCTCCCCCATTCCTCCAAAGATTCAGGGCCGGATGCAGTTTTCCCCGTGGCGGCAGACACTACGCAGGCCCGCCTCGCTGCGGAGGGAGGGCTCGCATCCGATGGAGCCGGATTCAGCGGCCAGTTCCCGCAGAGCACCCCCCTCGATGCGATACTCAAGGCCAGCGAATCGCCGATTATGCACGCCCAGGCAGAATTTGCTGAACATTTTACGCAGGATTTAATTCGGCATATTTACGCCGTCACCCCGGAGTATTTTGAGCATATTGTGGCTGATATTTTTACGGCCCTTGGTTTTATTACCGAGGTGACCGGTGGCGTGGATGATAAGGGCGTCGACGTTATTGCCCGCTATTCCGACGGCCTTGATTTCGCTCCCATTTATATTCAGGTTAAGCACTATTGCGGGACGATAAAGGTCACCCCCAATGAGATTCAGAAGTTGGCCGGTGCGGTGCTTCTGCACGGCGGCCTGCAAGGAGTGCTCGTGACCTGCGGGGCGTTCGCTCAGCCGGTCCCCGAATATCTGCAGGGATTGCCGGGGGCGCGCAATATTGCTCTGGTCGATCAGCACAAGTTGGTGGAGCTCATGATTCGTCATCGCGTGGGCGTGCGTGAGGGCGAGGGGGAATGCGGCTACACGATTGACGAAGAGTACTTCGAGAAGGGCATAGAGTCCTAGCCTACCCCGTGCGAATGGCGCAACTACCGCAGCCGCTCGCACGGGGTTCTGCGTCGATAGCAGAGCCTGCGATACGCGTTAACCGCGGTATGCGCTACGGCAGATCACCTAGGTTCCGGTTTCTCCCCGACTCCAGGTTATTTCTCGGCGTTTCTCATAAAACTTCGCCACCTATTTTCCGCATATTTCTCGGACACCATTTCTCGGTTAACCCCAAAATAGGGAGTCCCGCCTTTTATGGCTAAAATAAAGAATGTTATGCGACACATACTCCTCGCGTTCTCAGAGCAGAGGACAGCTCCGAATCAAGGAGAGATAAGCCCCGCATATTTACTCGGGGGCCGTCCTTTCCCGCTCCCAATATCGTGCGCGACGTGTCGCACCACCATAAATTCATACATGTAAATCACGATAAGGAATCCCCCAGTGGCTTTTGTGAATAAAACGATGCTTCACCTCGACCACTCCGACCTGCGGCAGATGCAGGAACAGACCTCCTGGGAGGCGCTGCCTGAGCAGGCCCGCACCCTCAGCCTGGCAGCCATCTTCTCGCTCCTGCACCACTTCGAGCGCGCATCTGAGCGCGGCGAGAAGATTTTCTTCCCCGATATGTACACCCCGGTCGGTGTAGACCTGGGCTTCACCATGACTCAGCGTTTTATCGCTGTTGATGACACTGTGCTCTTCCGCGAGGCCGTCAATAAACTCATTACCGCCCTCGTCAACAGCGATTACCTGGAGGTTTCTCTCAGCCAGCTGCACCCCGGCAACCTGAACTATGCGCTCAGTGAGGCCGGACGTGAACTGCTCGCTGCGTCCAAGGAGAATCAGGCCCGCGACCTCGCGAAGATTCTACCCCTGCAGGCGGGCGTCTACCTGTACTACCTGCAGCGCTTCTACCCCGAGTTGCTCTCGCACCTGACGGTCCGTGAGCTGCTGCCGATTGTGCTGAGTGTAGCCCCTTCCTACCCTGCAGCCGCACCTGTTAAGATTCGCGAGCTGGTGCTGCGCGAGTGCGGCTTCGTGCAAGGCTGGTACGGCCTGTCCTACCTGGAGCAGCGCATCGTTGAGCCTGCCATCGCTCGAGCTCTGAGCCTGCTGACCGGCGCAGGGTACCTGCGTACGAAGACCATCCACGAGTACACCGATTCACCGGTGACCCTGTACTCGCTCTCGCCCGAGGCGAAGGAGCTTGTGGCGCGATACCCCGAGCAGGCGGTGCCTGCCGCCGAGCTGTCCTCGGTGCTGAGGGAAGTCCCCGAGGACGATGCCGCATCCGTAACCGCCGAGGATATTCTTGCGACCGAGAAGCTACTGGTGCACATGGGCACCCTGCTCTTCGGGGTGCTCAGCAACGGCGGGGCGGACATCGAGCTGAGCCTACCCAGCCTGGAGCAGGTCTTTGAGCGGGATGAACGTCTCAAGGCCGCCGCCGAGAATCCCTTCTTCCAGCGGATTGAGGCGCAGGACTACCTCTACGACGTGCTGACCGCGCACCGTTACCTCTCCGAACGCGGCACCGTGTACTCGCTGGGACCGGATTTCGCCTCCGCGCTCGCGCAGGTTCAGGAGCCGAAGATTGAGCGTCTAGTGGCCGCGGCTCTGCTCGATCCTGCTGCTGTGGATGCATTGCCCTACCCTCACCAACTGCTCTACCCGATCCTAAAGATTGTGGGCAAGAACCCGCGCATCTCGTACTACGATGTGTACGACGAGCTGAAGATCGACCTCGGTATCCCCTATCTGCAGGGAGAGGTTGCCCCGCACCGTTATAAGCTGACCCCGCGCCTGCGCAACCGATTCTCTGTGGCCATGCACGTGCTCAAGGGTGAGCGGTTCTTGAACGCCCTGCGCGAGAGTACGGGCCGTACCTCCCGTAAGAACCCGGAACGCTACGAGCTGAGCGAGTCGGGTCGCGAGCTGCTGGAGCGTTTCCCTGAGGGTGCCCCGGAGGCGGTGACCGCCCGCTTGGCACCTCTGCCGCCGCAGTCGCTCAAGCACAAGCTTCCGCAGGATGTCGCCGAGGAGCTCGCTGCACGCGAGCAGGCGGTGCAGGCCGCGAAGGAGGCGCGGGCCGCCGAGCGTCAGGCTCGCCTGGCTACTCGTGAGCAGTCACACCGTGTCGAGCCGGTACCGGGTGCATCCCCCGCGTTGTTGGCTCGCCCAAGCACCGCCGCATCCGCCGCACCCTCAGTCTCTTCGACTCAGCAGGCCCCCGTCACGCTGTCTCCTTCAGCCCCGGTTTCTGCCATTTCCGAGACACCCGCCGTGGCAGTGAGCGTCGAGCCCTCCGCTGCCCTTGAGGTTGCCGCCGCCCAGGTGCGTGAGGCTCTCAAGCGGTACCGTGTGGTCTTCCGCCGCGAGGCTCTGGCGCCGGCGCTGGCAGGCGTGAGCGATGAGCGTTTCCGCCGCATCGGTTTTGATTTGTTCCTCATGCGCGGCTATCACGTTGAACCGTTGGATGCTCAGGGCGTGGACGGTGTGGCAACTCCCGCCAGCGGAGATGCAGAACGCGCATTCTACATTCGGGCTCTGCGACTGGATTCCGGAACGGTATCCCCGCAGGAGGTCACCCGGTTCTTCCTGGCCGTGCACGCCCGAGGCGGCCAGCTCGGCACCTTCATCACGAACACCGCGTTCAGTGATGAAGCCTACGACGAGTTCATCCGCTGCTCGACCAAGTACCCGCAGATTCTGGTGGATCTGGTGTCTGGTAACGAGTTGCAGGATCGCCTCATCGCCCACCGCCTGGGTGTGGCCGAAGGAACCGGCGGCCTGCTCGAACTGAAGGGTGAGTACTTCACGAGCTAACGGCTGGCGGAGTTAGAGCGAACCCAGATGGGCCCGCATCCATAAGATCCGTACCGATAGGGGCCCGCGCATACGAGAGTTGTCCGTGTGCGCGGGCCCTTCGTGTTCTCTGTCCTCCGGCGTTACCCGTCTCTACCGGGATGGATTATTAGACTTTAAGCGCGCTATATCGTGGCAGAAGGCACACTACTGGGTTAGGATATGAACATGAGCACCTACCAGGAACTTCCGAGCATTTACCGTGTGAAGCGCCAGTTGAGCGATGTCGATCAGCTGGCCAACGATTACTTTGAAAAGATTCTCGACCTTAACCCTGTGCTGGCTACGGAGCTGGGCCGCAAGGGCGTCGAAACCCTCTACCCCGATTACTCCCCTGCCGGCGAAAAGGCGTTGCACCGTCTGGCTAAGAAAACCCTCAAGAAGGTCGGCAGTGTTCTGCCCATTGATGACGTCGACCTGGTTACCTTGGATGCGTTGCAGGAGCGTTTGAGCCTGTACCGCGCCCAGCACAAGGCGGGCTTTGGCTATTGGCAGCTCAATAACATCACGTCGGTTCCGCAGGAGGTGCGTTCGGTTTTCGACCTCATGAAGCGCAACTCCCGCGAGGATTGGGAACACATTATCGGCCGCATGCACCGCGTGCCCGAGGCGCTGGATGGGCTCGTGCTGAGCCTCGAAGCGGCCCGCGCGGACGGCAAGATTTCCCCGCGCCGTCAGGTGGATATCGTCATCGAGCAGACCGCCGCATACTACGCGCCCGGTGGTTTCTTTGACGAGCTGGCCGCCGAGGTTGCCGCCGCCGAGCCCGAGCTAGCCGAGGCCGCTGCTGAGGGGGCTGAGCATGCTAAGGATGGCTACCGCCACCTCAACGACTACCTCGTGAAGGTCCTACAACCTGCCGCCCCTGCTCGCGATGCGGTAGGCCGCGAAGCGTACAGCTTGCACTCGCGTTCTTTCTTGGGTACCACCGTCGACCTGGATGAGACCTATGCCTGGGGCGTGAAGGAGCTGGAGAGCATTATCGCCCGTCAGCGCGAGGTGGCCGAGGAGATTGAGCCCGGCGCCAACATCGAGCGTGCCAAGCAGTTGCTCGATGAAGACCCAAGCCGCCAGCTGAACGGCACCGATGAGCTGAAGGCGTGGATGCAGAAGCTCGCCGACGCGGCGGTGGCAGATCTCTCGGTCGAACACTTCGCAATTGGCGGCCCTATGCGCCGCATCGAGTGTTGCATCGCGCCCACCCACGAGGGCGGTATCTACTACACCGGGCCTTCCCCTGATTTCTCGCGTCCCGGCCGCATGTGGTGGTCCGTGCCGGAGGGTGAGGATACGTTCACGACCTGGCGTGAAACCTCCACCGTGTACCATGAGGGCGTTCCGGGGCACCACCTGCAGATTTCTATCGCTACGGCCTTGGCCGGCACTATGAACTCCTGGCGCACCAACATGCTGTGGGTTTCGGGCCACGGCGAGGGTTGGGCGCTGTACGCCGAGCGTCTCATGGAGGAGCTGGGCTACCTGAAGGATCCGGGCGACCGTATGGGCATGCTGAATGCTCAGCGGATGCGCGCGGCCCGCGTGGTCTTCGACATCGGCGTGCACTGCGAGTTGCCGGTGCCCGATGAGTGGGCTGAACGCCTCGGCGTTGAGCCCGGCACGATTTGGACTTCCGAGCTGGGCTACGAGTTCTTGAAGCAGAACTTGGACGATTCTGAGGGCCAGGTGCGCTTCGAATTCTTGCGTTATCTGGGCTGGCCGGGTCAGGCCCCCAGCTACAAGATTGGTGAGCGCTTGTGGTTGCAGTTGCGTGAGCAGGCCTTGGCTCGCGGCGAGGATATGCGCCAGTTCCACACCCGAGCCCTGATGCTTGGCTCGGTGGGTCTGGATACCCTGCGTCGTGCGCTCACCGATGAGATGATGCTTCCGCTCGAGGCCGACGACGATGACGACTAGGCTATAGCGCCGCGCCGTTTCTATCACGGCCCGCTCCTATAGGCCTTAACGCTAAAGGCCCTCACCTCAGTTATTGAGGTGGGGGCCTTCAGCGTGTGCGGGCTCAGCCGCTCGAGCCTTAGGTGGACCTGGTGGGCAGATTTAGTAGCCGAAGTGTGCCGTGCCCGGGTCTTGCGAAACGGAGCCTAGCGAGCCGGGGGCGCTCAGGTCCACCAGGTGCGGAGCGAAGCGGCACCAGTAGTCGGTCAGTGCACCGTTGGACTCGCGGATTCCCACGCCCACGCAGCGTCCGCCGACGACCCACACGCCCAGAACGGGGTGACTTACCGGCTGGATGATGCCCTCGTAGCGAGGGGCGGGGATGTACTCCTGGTAAACGAACTCGCTCTCGGGTGCGGTGGAGAAGAAGTTGTCTTCCTCCGGTTTGACGAAGACGTTGTAATCAGGGGCGTAAATCTCCACGCCGTCGCCCTCTCGTCCGAAGATGGGTTTGCGCACCCAGTTGCGCAGGTCACCGCGGTGCCCGGCGTAGGTGGGTACCAGGTTCGGGTGATTCGGGTACTTATCCCAGAGAGCAGCCAGCAGTAGCTTATTGGACAGGAACATTTTCCAGGCGGGCTCAATCCAGCGTTGCACCGCGCCGTGGTAGGCGAAGAGCAGCTGATCGTAACCTGACTCGCTGTCGGTGACCAAGTCCTCCCAGGGGTAGAGCTTGAAGAGGTTGCTGATGGGTCGGCCTTCGGCGTCTTTCCAGCTCTTGGTTGGTTCGTCAAAGATGATCTCGTCGATGGGAATCAGGATAGTTTCGATGCCGGCCTGCTGAGCAGCGTAGGCGATGAGCCACAGGTTGTTGTAGTCTTCCTGGTTCTCGTCGATATCCTCAGGCACGTGGGCTAGATGTAGGACGGGACGCTGGCCCGAGGTTAGCTCGGGTGCGAAAATTTGTCGCCAGCGGTCCACGAAGGCCTCACCAATTTCGCCCCAGTGCGCGTAGCCCTGCATGTCGAGGCGCTGGTCCTTGGCCCAGGTCTTCTGGCAGACGGCCGCCTCTACGATACCGGTGGGGGTGTCGGCGTTGTACTCCAGTAGCTTGAGGGGTTCGCCGGGCACGCCGGAGTATATGAAGTCGAAGCGCCCGTAGAAGTCGGGGTCACGACGGTTCCACGATTCGACAGCCAGGTTGAAGGCGCCGTGCGGCAGGCCCAGGGTGCCGAAGGCTCCGGAGGCCAGGTAGTCCACGGCGCTCAAGCACATGCGGTGCATTTCTTCTGCCTGGGCACGGACGGAGTTCATCTCTTCCGGGCTGAAAACGTAGGCGGCGTACTCGTTCCAGTAGTGGTCGGGGTCGTCGGGGCCGTCCACGCTGTAGGTGAGGCCTTCTTCGACAATAATCTTCTCCCAGTCGGGGCGTCCCAGGGGAAATTCTTCACGGCGCATCATGGTTTCCTTGCGGGTAGCGGGGTGATGTACGGGTGCAGGTGCGGGAAGTCTTAACCGCCGGAGTGGCCGCCGCCGGACTTGGAGCCACCGCCGAAACCACCCTTGCTGCCGCTGGACTTACTACCGGACTTGTTCGAGCTGGAGGAGCCCGACTTGCTGCCAGACTTATTGCCCGACTTAGAAGAATTGGAAGAGCCGGAATTGCTACCGCTGGTACCGTTGCGGCGTGAGTTCGAGACGGTGCCGGTCGTGTTGTCACGCACCGAAGAGGTCTTACCGGTGTTCTTGGTCGAGATTTCCTTACCCGAAGAAATCGTCGAAGCCTTCTTGGCATTGCGGTAGGAGTCCTCAAATCCGCCGCCGCTCGAAGGCACACCACTGTACACTGTGCCATTCGAGGGGCGGGTCGTGGAGCCACCCGAGAGCTTCTCACCCACGCGCGGAATGTAGCTGGCCGACGCGCCGTTCGAGTTGGCGGCGCTCTGACGGCCCAGGTAGTACCACAGGAAGGCGTTAGAACCGCTGTGGTGGGTCGTGGTGGAGGAGTTCGACGAGCCCGAAGAACCGGAAGAGCCAGAACCCGAGGAGCCAGAATGTGAAGAGCTAGAGCTCGAAGAATCCGAGCTGGCCGACTCCGAGGGGTTGGCGGTCGGTTCCTGCGCGCCGGCCTTCTCACATTCGGAGTCGTCCACGCGTTCACCGGTCGTGGCATCCTGGCAGACGCGGGCGTACTCATCATCGGATGCGAGGAAGGCGTTCTCTTCCTGATGCATGCTGTTATAGGCGAAGATGCCACCGCCAATGAGCAACACGCTGGCACCGGCCACCGCAATCATCTTAGTCACGCCAGGACGGGTGGCACCCAGGTTCACAGCGTTCTGCGAAGCGGAGCGGGCAGCACGGCTCGCGAAGTCGGCCACGGAGTTGAGGGGGCCTCGCGAGGTTTTGGGCTGATCAACCCGGTGGGTTCCGCCCGGGTGTTGGGGTGCAGAACTCATGCATCTCTCCTTGAAGGTGTCGTGCGGAGGCGTTTTCGCCGGATGCGCGGCCGACCGGTGAGAGCCTACTGAGGACGGCCTCGGGAAGGCTTGCCACCGGGCCGTTGCATTGGTCGGAAGAGCGAAAACGGCACTGGCCCGGGGTGTATCCCGGACGCACATCCAGCATAGCAAGGGAGTCTGGGAGTCACCTTGGCGCGAGGAACCGTCTTACAAGGTTTCACGCGTTATGCCGGTTGCGTTATGCCCGCGTTCTACTCGAGTTTGCTTGCTGTTTGTTTTCCCCTGTTCAGCAGACTCTGCATCCGTGTTTCGTGAGGTTCCTTATCTCCTCCACGCCTCCCACACTTTCACGCCCCTCACCATGGCAACAGGACGCAATCCATCCAGCCGCTCGATGCAGAAAAGTCACGCTTCGTCACGAACAGCCCTTGTGGGGGTCGGATGAAACACTTCTTCACAAGAATTTGCACCCCACCGCACCTTGGGAGCAAAGTATCCCACATGTCCACATCTCATGCATCATCGTCCCGCCGTATACCGGCGTGGGCTACCTCATTCGGTAATCAGATTATTGCTTCACTCATCCTCGGCGTGTTGCTGGGTGCGCTCGCGCTCGCGCTCGGTGGCGACGCCAAGAGCAACCCCAACTGGCTTATGGCCACACTGGATACCATCGGTTCCTCCTACGTGACCCTGCTGAAGGCCGCCGTGATTCCGCTGGTCTTTACCGCGGTTGTCGCCTCCATCTCTAACCTCGCGCAGGTTACCAACGCGGCCCGCCTGGCGGTCAACACCCTCGTTTGGTTTGCTATCACCGCGTTCTTCGCTGTGTCCATCGGCATCATCCTCGGCCTGGTGGTTCAGCCCGGCGTGGGTGCACAGGTGCAGGGAAAGCCCTACACCGGTTCCACCGGTTCGTGGACCGCGTTCCTGACCGGCCTGATTCCGGTGAACTTCCTGGGCCTGGGCGTGAGCGCTAAGGCAGGCGACTCCGGTATTACTGCCTCCGCGTCCTTTAACGTGCTGCAGATTCTGGTGATTTCCGGTGCGGTCGGGATCGCCGCCCTGAAGGTGGGCGAGGCCGCTAAGCCCTTCATCGACGTGGTGAAGAGCGCACTGGCCATCATCCAGAAGATCCTGTGGTGGATTATTCGCCTGGCCCCGCTGGGCACCGTAGGCCTGATTGCGAAGGCCGTCTTCGCCTACGGCTGGGGCTCGATGGGCTCGCTGGCCAAGTTCATCATCGCGCTGTACGTGGGCCTGCTTCTGGTGTTCCTCGTGGTTTACCCGCTGATTGCTCGCGCCAACGGCCTGTCGGTGCGACAGTACTTCTCTGGCGTGTGGCCCGCGGTTCAGATGGGCTTCGTCTCCCGCTCCTCAATGGGTACCATGCCCGTCACCCAGACCGTGGCGGAGCGTAACCTGGGTGTGCCCCGCGCCTACGCTTCCTTCGCGGTACCACTGGGTGCAACCACCAAGATGGACGGATGCGCCTCGGTCTACCCGGCCCTGGCCGCCATCTTCGTGGCACAGTTCTACGGTATCCACCTGGAATTCACCCAGTACCTGCTGATTGTGCTGGTCTCGGTGCTGGGGTCCGCAGCAACTGCGGGTACCACCGGCGCAATCGTGATGCTGACCCTGACCCTGTCGACCCTGGGTCTGCCCCTGGACGGTGTGGGTCTGCTCCTGGCTATTGACCCAATCATCGACATGGGCCGTACCGCTCTGAACGTCGCCGGTCAGGCTCTGGTGCCGGCCGTGGTGGCGCGCCGCGAGGGAATCCTAGACGAAACCCTCTACAACGCTCCCCGTTCCGAAGGTGGCTTCGTACCGGAGTCCCTGTACGAGGAGCAGGTGGCCGACGAGCCGAAACGCCTGCAGATGGCCGAGGCACGCTAAACCCGAGCACTCCTGCGGCTTCACGTGGCCGGCCTACAGCACGCTGGTACGCATAGCGGCCGTTGCCATGCTTACGGCGTATCTCACTCCCCTGCGGTTTGAGGGGATTGGGATACGCCGTTTTACGTACCCACCGCGAGTTTGCCGCCGTCTAATCCGCGCCGCGGCCCGGTCCCAGAGCGTCCATCTTCTGCTGACCAGCTACCTTACGCCCGTCGCGAGCGCGGCAAGCTTCAAGGTGCACATGAGGGTAAACTCACGGCTCTGGTCTTAAAATAGAGAGCATGACTGCTGTAGACCCTTCACCCGCCCCTTCCGCCGAGGCCGCGCCGGTACGATTGGTGCTCGCCTCCGCGTCCCCCGCGCGCCGCAAGCTTCTGGAGGATTCTCGCATCGCCTTTACGGTGCGCGTCTCCTCGGTTGACGAAGATGCTGCGCTCGCCGCTGCCAACGAGCGGGCACGAGCCGAAGGACGCGAAGGGCTCAGCCCGGCTGAGACCGCTTCCCTTCTGGCGAGCCTCAAGGCCCGGGCGGTCGCCGAGGAGCTTGCCGCCGAGGGTGTGCGCGATGCTCTGGTTCTGGGGTGCGATTCCGTCTTCGAGTTCGAAGGCCGGGCCTACGGCAAGCCGCACACCGCCGAGAACGCCCGTGAGCGCATCACCGCTATGAGCGGGCACCACGGTACGCTCCATACGGGTCACGCGCTCGTGGATTTGCGTGGTCTTGAGGCAGGGGCCGAGCTATCCGCTGGATTACCCGCTGTTTCCGAGTTGCGTAGCGCCGTCGTGCACTTCGATGAGCTGAGCCCTGCCGAGGTTGATGCGTACATCGCTACGGGTGAGCCGCTGTGGGTGGCCGGCTCCTTCACTTTGGACGGTTACGGTTCAGCGTTTATCCGCGGTATCGAAGGTGAATTCCACACGGTGGTTGGCTTGTCTATCCACGCCCTGCGCGATTTGTTGCGCCGCCGCGGTGTGGCTGTCACGGATCTGTGGCTACCGCCTGAGAGCTAACTCGGGGATTCATCATCCACGTGGGTGCGTAGGTAGAACCGTGTCCTGTGCCTCCAGCACACATATTTGAACACTATTCGATATCATGGAACAGTACGATAGGCGATACATTCGCCATTCTTGCCGTTTCTCGATATGCTTTCGGCAGGAGATAAAGGAGAGCTTTAAGTGACTCAGAACCAGGCAGAAGCCGCCAAAAAATTTACCGCGGTCCCCGGCCGACACACCGGCCCGGTCAGTAAAATCCTCATCGCCAACCGCGGCGAAATCGCCGTCCGTGTGATTCGCGCGGCCCGCGACGAAGGCTTGCAGACCGTTGCCGTCTACGCTGATCCCGACCGCGACTCCCTGCACGTGAAGCTGGCCGATGAGGCGTACGCTCTGGGCGGTTCCACCGCGGCGCAGTCCTACCTGGTGATGGACAAGCTCATCGAGGTGGCTATCCGTTCCGGTGCCGATGCGGTGCACCCCGGTTACGGCTTTCTCTCCGAGAACGCGCAGTTCGCGCAGAAGTGCATCGATGCCGGTCTAACCTGGATTGGCCCCTCCCCCGAATCCATTACCCAGCTGGGCGATAAGGTGGCGGCACGCCACATCGCCCAGAAGGTAGGCGCTCCCCTGGTTCCGGGCACCAAGGACCCGGTCAAGTCCGCCGACGAAGTTGTTGCCTTCGCCGACGAGCACGGCCTGCCGATTGCCGTGAAGGCCGCCTTCGGTGGCGGTGGCCGCGGTATCAAGGTGGCTCGTGACCGTGAGAGCATCGTCGAGATGTACGAGTCCGCCGTGCGTGAGGCAACCGCGGCATTCGGTCGCGGCGAGTGCTTTATCGAGCGTTTCCTGGATTCCCCGCGTCACGTTGAGACCCAGTGCCTGGCCGATGCGCACGGCAACGTTGTGGTGGTCTCCACCCGTGACTGCTCCCTGCAGCGTCGTAACCAGAAGCTCGTCGAAGAGGCGCCCGCTCCCTACCTGAGCGAGGAGCAGAACAAGCGCCTCTACGAGGCCTCCCGCGCGATTCTGCGCGAGGCTGGCTACCAGGGCGCCGGCACCTGTGAGTTCCTGGTCGGTACGGACGGCACTATCTCCTTCCTTGAGGTCAACACCCGCCTGCAGGTGGAGCATCCCGTCTCCGAGGAGGTTTCGGGCCTTGACCTGGTGCGCGAGCAGTTCCGCATTGCCCGCGGCGAGAAGATTGAGGAGAAGGACCCCGTGCTGCGCGGTCACTCCTTCGAGTTCCGTATCAACGGTGAAGATCCGGGCCGTTCCTTCATGCCGGCCCCCGGCACCATCGAGAAGCTGAACATCCCCACCGGCCCCGGTGTGCGTTGGGATTCCGGCTTCGTGGCTGGCGACGTCATCGGCGGTAATTTTGACTCCATGCTGGCCAAGCTGATTGTGACCGGCCAGGACCGTGAGCAGGCTCTACAGCGTGCCCGCCGTGCGCTGGCTGAGCTAAATATTGAGGGTATGCCGACCGTCATCCCCTTCCACCGCGTGGTTCTGGAGGACCCGGCCTTCGTTCCGGCCGAGGGCGAAGAGTTCAAGGTGCACACCCGCTGGATTGAGACCGAGTTTAACAACACGATTCCCATGTACGCTGGTGCTCCCGGTAGCGTGGATTCCGATGAGAACGATCGCACCACCGTAGTGGTGGAGGTTAACGGTAAGCGCATGGAGGTGTCCCTGCCCGAGATGGGTGGTGTGGCCAAGCCCGCCGTCAAGCCGGCTTCGAAGAGCCGCAAGTCTCGTTCCTCCCGAGCCGCCGCGAAGTCCGGCGGCGACGAGCTGACCAGCCCCATGCAGGGCACCATCGTGAAGGTGGCTGTCTCTGACGGTGATACCGTGGCCGAGGGCGACCTCGTCCTGGTCCTGGAGGCTATGAAGATGGAGCAGCCCATCACCGCGCATAAGGCCGGTAAGGTTTCGGGCCTGTCGGCTAAGCCGGGTGACACCGTCACGGCCGGCGCCGTGCTGGCGACCATCAAGTAGTCGTAACGCTTGTGTAGAATCCCCGCCGCAAATTCCTCTTGCGGCGGGGATTCTTGCGTCATGGTGAACTCTGCGCACCGTGTCAGCGCACCGTGTCAGCGCACCGTGTCAGCGCACCGTGTCAGCGCACCGCGTCACTGTGCGGGACACATCCCATTCGGAGGGGGCTGCTCCTCAGAAAACTCTCCGAAAAGCGCCACTCGCAGAGAACCACCGTCCAGATAGTGACGAGGCCTGCGTTAACTTTTCTGAACGGTTTATAATAATGCACTTTGGGGGAACTTTTCGTCCTGAACCTCTCACACCCGGTTCAATTCCTCCGGCATCATGTCGCGGCACTATCCCCGCCGCCCCATGTACCGAGATTAGCATCGCCGACGCCACAGGTCCCCTTTTGTACGCACAGTCCATCCTCGGGAGCATCTCTCATGAGCACCACTGCATCCGGCACCAAGGCACCCGCTGCGCCGGTCGAGAACACGACGCCTCGCAGCCGCGTGATTCTCGCATCGCTCATTGGTACCACCATTGAGTTCTACGATTTCTATATCTACGCCACCGCCGCCGTGGCTGTCTTCCCCGTGCTGTTCTTCCCCGCGAAGGACGCCACGACCGAGTTGCTGGCCTCCTTCGCAACCTTCGGCGTCGCCTTCATTGCGCGCCCCCTCGGTTCCGTGATTTTCGGCCACTTTGGCGACAAGATTGGTCGTAAGGCAACCCTCGTCGGTGCGTTGCTCACCATGGGTCTGGCAACCTTCATCATCGGCCTGCTGCCCACCTACCACCAGATTGCGCTCTGGGCACCGACCATGCTGACCATTATGCGTTTCTGCCAGGGTCTGGGCCTGGGCGGCGAGTGGTCCGGCGCGGCACTGCTCGCTAGCGAATACGCTCAGGACGGTAAGCGCGCCCGTGCCGCCATGTGGCCCCAGTTGGGTGCCCCCATCGGCTTCGTCCTGGCCAATGGCTTCATGCTGATTCTGACCAGCTTCATCGCCTTTAACTCCACCACCGACGCGAAGAACCTCGCACACCCCTTCCTCGTTTGGGGTTGGCGTATCCCCTTCCTGCTGTCCATCGTGATGGTCGCCGTCGGCCTCTACGTGCGTTTCCGTCTGGAGGAGACCCCCGTCTTCGCCAAGGCTGCCGCTAACAATGAGAAGGTTAAGACCCCTCTCGTTGCGGCATTCAAGGTCGCTTGGTGGCCCATGATTCAGGGTACTTTCATCATGGTTGCCTGCTACGTACTGTTCTACCTGATGACCGCGTGGATTCTCTCCTACGGTATTGCCAAGGCTGAGAAGGGCGGCCTGGCCATCCCCTACCACGAGTTCCTCATTATTCAGCTGGTCTCGATTATCGGCTTCGCCATCTTCATCCCGATCTCGGGCTGGCTGGCAGATAAGTACGGCCGCCGCACCCAGCAGCTGTGGACCACCATCGCCATGGCCGCCTTCGGCCTGTGCTTCGGCCCGTTCATCTCCCCCGCCGTTGTGGGTACCGGCGCGAACGTGAACACGGTTGCCGTGACCGTCTTCATCTTCATCGGTATGTGCCTGATGGGTCTGTCCTTCGGTTCCATGTCGGCTTACCTGCCGGAGCTGTACCCCACCAACGTGCGTTACACCGCTAGCGGTATCGCCTACAACGTGGCGTCCATCCTCGGTGCGGCCCTGACCCCGTTCGTGGCGGTTTGGTTGAACTCCTCCTTCGGTGTGGCTGCCGTGGGTGGCTACCTGGCCTTCGCCTCGATTCTGAGCGTCATCTTCATCCTGCTCACTCACGAAACCCGTGACGTGGACATGAACGCCGTCGGCTCCAAGAAGTAGAGTTCTCAGAAGTAGCTGAACGTAATACAGCGGTGGGGGTCGCCTTCCATATCTCTTGGAAGGCGACCCCCACCGCTTTTGTATTTATCCCGGATGCGGCTAGAACTTGCTACGGGTGTGAAGCTTACGCGCCGCCTCAGCAATCGAGCCGGACAGCGAGGGGTACACCGTGAAAGTCTCGGCCAGATCATCCACCGTGAGTTTTTTCTCCACGGCCAGAGCAATCGGGTAAATCAGCTCGGAGGCACGCTGGCCCACGACCACACCGCCGATGACGGTACCCGAGTGGCGGCGGGCGAAAACCTTCACAAAGCCGTCACGCATCGCCATCATCTTGGCACGGGGGTTCGTGCTCAGCTGCAGGGTCACAGCCTCACCACGGTAAGCGCCTTCGTGCAGGTCCTTCTCACCGATACCGACGGTCGCAATTTCGGGCGAGGTAAAGATGTTCGCCGCAACCTTGTCGGTGCGCAGGGGACGTACGGTGTCACCAAGGATATGCGCCATCGCGATACGGCCCTGCATGGCTGCCACGGAGGCCAGCGGATACACGCCCGTGCAGTCGCCAGCCGCGTAGATGTTGTTCACGCTCGTACGGGACACGCCGTCCACCGTGATGTGGCCGCTCGGGGTGTGCTCCACGCCCGCCGCCTCCAAACCCAAATCTTCGGTATTGGGAATCGAACCAATAGCCACGAGGCAGTGCGTACCCGAGACCTTGCGGCCGTCAGAGAGGGTCACGATTACGCCGGAGCCGTCCTCGGTGCGCTCCACTGCGGAAGCGCGGGAGCGGGGCATGACGCGCACACCGCGACGCTCGAAAACGTCCTCCAGCACGCGGGCGGCATCCTCATCCTCGCCGGGAAGCACACGGTCACGCGAAGACACCAGGGTCACCTTCGAACCCAGACCGTTATAGGCTGAGGCAAACTCGGCACCGGTCACGCCCGAGCCGATCACAATGAGGTCCTCGGGCACCTCGCTAAGGTTGTACAGCTGGGTCCAGGTCAGGATGCGCTCGCCGTCAGGCATGCCCGTGGGCATCTCGCGCGGATGCGTACCCACAGAGAGCAGCACGAAGTCGGCGTGTAGCGGGTAGACGAGGCCGGCCTCGTCGGTCACCTGCACCGTGTGGCGGTCCAGGAGCTTGCCGGTGCCGTGAATAATCTTCACGCCCGCCGAGGCCAGGGCGCGCTTGATATCGGCAGACTGCTGCTGGGCCAGGTCGCGCACTCGGCGGTTCACGCGGTCCATGTCTACCCGAAGCTGCGGGGCCTTGCCCTTGGTATTCTCAATACCTAGGCTTCCGGCTTCGGAAAAGCGGGTCATCATATCCGCCGTGGCGATAAGCGTCTTGGAGGGCACGACGTCCGTTAGCACGGCCGAGCCGCCGATGGCCTTGCGCTCGATAAGCGTCACGTCTGCCTGCGAGGATGCGGCCACCATCGCGGCCTCGTAGCCGCCGGGTCCGCCGCCAATAATTACAATGCGCTGGGATGCGTAGTTCACCGTTGAAGTCATGCCTTAATTGTGAGCTATGCCGCCTGCACGGGGCAAACGCACTCGCCGTGCAGATGTGCCATATTATGACACTCCGCACGGCGAATTTCCGCCGCGGGAAGGGGCGTGCGGGGTCGGGTACTCCCTCGCCTCGCCCCCCCGACCCACTACTCTTCAAGGGCCTGCGGGTTCTCCGCGTAAATCGAGTTAATGAACTTCTCGGCCCACTCCAGCATGGGACGGTCCACCAGCTCCTTGCCGCCAACCGGCATGGTCTTCGGGCGGGGAACCAGGGTCAGCCAGGTGTCCATGCCCTTCGGCTGGGCGTGCGTGGAGCCGGGGTACACACGCTTCAGGCGCATCTGGCGGGATTCCGGCAGGGGCTGGGTGCTCACCACGCGCAGCTTCGGTCCCAGAATCATCATCTCCTGGATACCGGCGGCGCGGGCGTGCATCCGCAGCGTAGCCACGGCCAGTAGGTTCTCTACGGCCTCGGGCAGTTCACCGTAGCGGTCGGCCAGCTCCTCGCGGGCCTCCGTAATCTTCTCTTCGGTATCGGCCGCCGCAATCTGGCGGTAGGCCTGAAGACGCAGACGCTCCGAATCGATGTAGGTGTGCGGAATATGCGCGTTGACGGGCAGGTCGATCTTCGTCTCGACCTCGCGCTCTTCCTTCTCGCCGCGGTAGTTCGCCACAGCCTCACCGACCAGGCGCAGGTACAGGTCAAAGCCCACGCCCGCGATGTGACCGGACTGCTCGCCGCCAAGCAGGTTGCCCGCGCCGCGAATCTCCAGGTCCTTCATCGCCAGCTGCAGGCCCGCGCCGAGCTCGTTGTGGGTCGCCACGGCTTTCAGACGCTCGTGCGCAATCTCGCCTAGGGTCTTATCCGCCGGATACAGGAAGTACGCGTAGGCGCGTTCACGGCCTCGGCCCACGCGGCCGCGCAGCTGGTGCAACTGGCTCAGGCCGTAGTTCTGGGCGTTGTCCACGATGAGCGTGTTCGCGTTCGAGATGTCCAGGCCGGTCTCCACGATGGTCGTGCACACCAGCACATCGAAGCGGCGCTCCCAGAAGTCCACAATAATCTGCTCCAGGCGCGACTCGCTCATGCGGCCGTGCGCGGTAGCGATGCGTGCCTCCGGCACGAGCTTGCCAATTTCGGCGGCCACGTTATCGATATCGGCCACACGGTTGTGTACGAAGAACACCTGGCCCTCGCGCATGAGCTCACGGCGAATCGCGGCGGTGATCTGGCTGTCGGTGCGCGGGCCGACGAAGGTGAGCACGGGGTGGCGTTCCTCGGGGGCGGTGGCCAGCGTCGAGGTTTCACGGATGCCGGTCAGCGACATTTCGAGGGTGCGCGGAATCGGGGTTGCGCTCATGGCGAGCACGTCCACGTTGGTGCGCATCTGCTTCAGCTTTTCCTTATGTTCCACGCCGAAACGCTGTTCCTCGTCGATGATGACCAGGCCCAGGTCCTTGAACACGATGCTGTCCGAGAGGATACGGTGCGTACCGATTACCACGTCCACCGCGCCGGAGGCGATTTCCTCGGCAATCTGACGGGTTTCCTTGGCCTTCTGGAAGCGGGAGAGCACGCGAATCTTCACGGGGAAGCCGGAGAAACGCTCGCTGAAGGTTTCGTAGTGCTGCTGAGCGAGCAGGGTCGTGGGCACGAGCACCGCGACCTGTTTACCGTCCTGCACGGCCTTGAACGCGGCACGCACGGCGACCTCGGTCTTGCCGAAGCCCACGTCGCCCGAGATGAGGCGGTCCATGGGGATTTCCTTCTCCATGTCCTCCTTCACCTCGTGGATGGCGGTGAGCTGGTCGGGGGTCTCGTTGTAGGGGAAGGACTCTTCGAGTTCTCGCTGCCAGGGGGTGTCGGGCGCGAAGGCATGGCCGCGCGAGGCCTGGCGCGCTGAGTAGAGTTTCACCAGGTCGGCAGCGATTTCCTTGACTGCCTTGCGGGCACGGGACTTGGTCTTAGCCCAGTCGCTACCGCCCATCTTGGACAGGCTCGGGTTCTCGCCACCCACGTAGTTGGAGATGAGGTCCAGCTGGTCCGAGGGCACGAAGAGTCGGTCGGGCGCACCACCGCGCTTGGCGGGGGCGTACTCGATGACCAGGTATTCCTTCATGGGTTGCACGCCGTTGACGGGGGCGGCACCGGCCACCGGGCGGGAGGTCATCTCGACGAAACGACCGATGCCGTGGCGCTCGTGCACCACGTAGTCGCCGGGGTTCAGCGCAAGCGGGTCGACGGCGTTGCGGCGGCGACGCGTCTTAAACTTCTGGCCCGATGCGGAGCGCGGCGCGTAGGTGCCGCGGCGACCGAGCAGTTCGGCCTCGGTGAAGACGGCAAGCTTGGCGCCCTCGAGCAGGAAGCCCGCGGATGCGGGTGCCTCGCAGACCTCGACGATGCCGTGTTCGAGGTCCCCGGCGGGGTCCTCCTCAAGGCTTGCCCGGCGGGCGGCGGGCACGGATGCGGCGCCCTCCTCCCCGGAGTGGAGCAGCGCGATGAGGCGGTCGGTCGAGCCGCGCCCGTTGGTGAGGGCGAGGACGGTCCACTGCTGCTGGATGAGGTCGCCGAGTCTTTCGAGCATCCGGTGCACGGAGCCGTTGAAGGCGGTGGCGGGCCGGGCGGTCAGGGTGTAGGTGTCGATGCCGTCTTCAATGGCGTCGGCCATGCTCTGGCTGCTGAGTGCACCTGCGGCGTCTTCGAGTAGATCTGCGTCAGTGACGAGGTCGGTAATGTCCCACCAGCTGAGTTTGGCTTCGAGTGCTTGGGCGGTGGTTTGGTCGATGGTGCGGAATCCGCTGTCGCTCATCCGTAGCTGGCCCAGGTCGATGGGTGAGATAGCGTCGGCTTCTGCGGCGGTGTCCCAGGCTGCGGCGAGGAATTCTTCATTGGTGGCGACGAGGTCTTCGGCGCGGGCGCGCACGCGTTCGGGTTCGACGTTGATGATCATGGACCCTGCCGGCAGTAACTCGGTGAGGGTAGTCATAGATTCGATGAGTAGCGGGGTGAGCGATTCCATGCCCTCAACGTAGATTCCACCCGCAATCTTTTCGAGCATGGATGCGGCTGCCGGGTAGTCGGCTTTCAGGCGTGCGGCGCGGCTCATGACTTCGGGGGTGATGAGCAGTTCGCGGCAGGGCAGTAGGGTGAGTTCGGTGAGTTCTTCTCCCCCGCTGAGGGTGCGCTGATCGGCGACGGAGAAGTGGCGCATTTCATCGAGTTCGTCGCCGAAGAATTCGAGGCGTACGGGGGTTGTTGCGGTGGGCGGGAAGACGTCGATGATGCCGCCTCGCACGGCGTATTCACCGCGTTTGGCCACCAGGTCTACGCGGGAGTAGGCGGCATCGTTGAGGCCTCGCACTACGTCTTTGAAGGGGTATTCTTCGCCGCGAACCAGGTGCACAGGTTCGAGCTTTTCGATACCGGTGACGATGGGCTGGATGACTGCACGCACGGGCGCGATAACAACCTGGGGGCGGTTGGCAGCTTCCCCGGTCATGGTGCGCAGTACTTGGAGGCGGCGGCCGACGGTATCGGAGCGCGGTGAGAGTCGTTCGTGGGGCAGGGTTTCCCAGGCGGGGAAGAGCGCAATGTCGGCGGCGGGCAGGTAGGAGCGTAGCGCTGCGGCGAGGTCTTCTGCTTGACGGTCAGTGGGGGCGATGACGAGGCTGAGCGCCTCCGGGGTGCCTTCGCGTACCGCGGTGGAGAGATCGGCCAGCAGGGCCGCGTGGGTTCCGGCGACGGCTCCTATGAGGGTGCGGGCACTACGCTCGGCGGCGGGTACGGCGGCCGCGGCGCGGATGGCGGCCCAGCGTTCCTGCCGGTTGAGAAGCTTCAGGAGGGGGTGTAGCGGTGCGGCGGGGCTCTTTTTGGTCGCGCGGGTGGGGCTCATGGCTTCTCCTGAATCATGGTGTGAGCGGTACGAGCTGAGTGAGTGGGACGAGCTGGTTGGGTGGCATTCTCAGACACCGTTCTCAATTTTCCCGCCGCTCGTGTGAACAGCCTTTTTATTCTAGAGCGGCTCCGTCTCGCGCGGGTATTTCGCTGTCTTCGTTTCGCAGGGCGGCGAATATTTCTTGGATATTCTGTGCGCTCTATTTCTGGTATTTCGAGGGTGCCCGGCCTGCGGAGTTTTGAAGTCTTTCTCTCTCCCCATAATGTAGGGTGCAAATCACACTTTTCCGGTGTGGTTGCAGAGTCTCCTCGGCCTCGAATTCTCAGCTTCATCCTGTACTCTAGTCAATACACCGATAGGAGCACTCTCCCGCATTCTTCCGAAACGAAGTGTT
Organism: Rothia mucilaginosa; assembly: GCF_901875305.1. GTDB lineage: Bacteria > Actinomycetota > Actinomycetes > Actinomycetales > Micrococcaceae > Rothia. Next base: position 188,568 of record NZ_CABFLY010000003.1, on the reverse strand, counting down.
TAAAGAATTACCACCTTTAATAGGCATTTCGTGATGCATTGTGCTTCTTTGAGGTATCAAATATCACCGTTTCTTTCGATGTTTCTTCCGGAACGTCGCATCAGAAAGATACATATGACAACCACATATACACAGCGCCCCGGCGCCGCACCCCGCAAGCGGGCGGCGAAGAAGTGGGCTGCATTCGCACTCGCTATGGGTACCGCCTTCGCAGCGGCACCTGTGATTCCTTCAGCACCCGCCTCCGCTGCTACCGGAACCCACGACGGTTCCAGCAGCGATAAGGCGGCTGCTTCATGTTATGAGGTCAAGCAGGTCAATCCTGCTGCTTCCTCTGGCACCTATTGGCTGTACACCCCGCAGATGAGCGGTCCTGCGCAGTTCTACTGCGATCAGGAGACCGACGGCGGCGGTTGGGTCATGGTCGGTCGAGGCCGAGAGGGTTGGACCGAGTCCTACAACGGCACGGGCGATCCGAACCAGTTGCATCAGAACCCGACCGGTCCGGCCGCTTTCACTCCGGTCCAGCTCTCAGGCACCACCGTGGATGCCCTGCTGAACGGCATTAAACCGCAGGATCTTCCCGACGGTATGCGCCTGCACCGCGCCCACAACGCGCGAGGCACCCAGTGGCAGGACGTGTACGTGCAACGCCCCCAGACGGATCAGTGGACCTGGGCTATGAGCTACGGTCAGCGCTGGGGTACCGTGCGGTTCAAGGGTGCGGGCATTAACCGTACCGCTCACATGGGCGGTTCTCCTTCGGAGATGGCTCCGGGTATTACGACCAGCTCGGTTCGTTTCTTCGCTAACCCGAACCAGGACTACAAGATTGGTTTCGCCTATGGTGCCCTGGTGAATTTCGGTAGCGAGAACCCGGATTCGTACATCTACCAGAAGCGCGGTTCGGCCGGTTACTCCATTCCCTTCACTCAGGTGTTCCTACGCCCGAAGCTGACGCAGAATGACCTGCATTTCTCGTCAATCGGTTCGGGTTCCGCGGCAAGCAACCGTCGCGCCCTGCCCAATAGCTACACGATGCCTGTGCGTTGGCGCACGAGTGAGCAGACCGGCACCGGCAAGAAGAACGAGATGCACACCTACGTTCAGGCCATCACCCAGGTGGGCGATACGGTCTTCACCGGCGGCGACTTCAAGTACGTCGAGTCGGCCGGTGGCGAGCGCGTGAACCAGTCGTTCCTGGCCGGTTACAACGTGGATTCGGGCGAGCTGGTTCGTTCCTTCCGCCCGACCTTTAACGGTCAGATTAAGGCGCTTGAGGCCCTGCCGAATAACCGCCTGGCGGTCGGCGGTGAATTCACCGAGGTCAACGGCGAGAAGGTCAACCACTTCGTGATTCTGGATGCAACCACCGGTCAGATTGACCGTACCTGGGATCTTCAGATTCAGCGCCGTAACGGTGATGCCGCTCAGGTGAAGACTCTGCTGGTGCAGGACGGTTACCTCTACATTGGCGGTAACTTCACCCATGTTAAGGGCAACACTTCTAAGGCTTACGCATATTCACGTGGTGCCGCTCGTATTAAGCTTTCCAACGGTGCGGTGGACTGGAATTGGCGCCCGAACTTCAACGGTACCGTCAACGGTATTACTGCCGCTTCTGATAGCTCCACTGTTCACGCTGCCGGTTACTTTACCGAGCTGAACAATCAGCGTGCTTTCCGTCTGGCCGCTATGAAGGGCTCCGATGCCTCGAACATTAAGTGGGAGTGGGAGCCCTCGCTGAAGCTGAACATCACTGACCGCATTGTGTATGCGTTCCAGTTCGATGTTCAGGATGCTGGTTCGACCGTGTGGGCCGGCGGTGCCGACCACCTGATTGCTAACTACTCGAAGAACGGTTATGGCCGTATTTCGTCGTCCATTTCTAAGTACGGTGGCGACTGGCAGGACCTGCATCTGAGCGGTAACACGATTTACGGTGCTTGCCACTGCGGCGATGTGCTCTTCGAAGGTTCGACCGGTTACCACACGTACTGGAAGGAGTCGAAGGCCGTTCACCGCATGCGTCTGGTGGCCGCGTTCGATAAGGATAGCGGCGAGGTTATCGGCGAGTTCAGCCCGGTGCTCAAGGGCGCCAGCGGCTACGGCGTGTGGGAGTCCTTCGTGGATTCGCGCGGCAACCTGTGGGTTGGCGGCGACATTAACCGCTCGCTGGGTGCTAACGGTGAGCAGCGCACTGTCGGTTTCGCTCGCTTTGCGGCTCGCGATGTGACTCCTCCGGCTACTCCTTCGAACCTCTCGGCCCGTCGAGAGGGTTCGACCGATAAGCTCTCGTGGTCCGGTGTTCGTGAGGGCGGCGTGCGCTACCAGGTGTTGCGTGATGACCGTGTGATTGCCACGGTGAACGGCACCAGCTACGAGGTGGAGCATACCGATGGTGCACGCTACTACGTGCGTTCTATCGATGCGTCTGAGAATTTCTCGGCTTCCACGGGTGCGGTCCAGGCCTAGCACCCCATTGCGGGCTGAATGAGTCCGTTTCTTTCCTTGCTACCGCCTGCGAGGAGTTCCCGGTGGAACTCTCGCAGGCGGTAGCGCACCCGGGGTATCGCTACCCCCCTAGTTTTGGTTCTGTCCGAGCTTGGTGCGGTCCGTACGGTCCGCACCGGACGGTCAGAATCATTCCGCATCATCGCGGCAGTCGTTCCGGCGGTGTCAGGTGATGCGGTTGAGCACGTTCGGAGTCAGTCGGTGGGTCACCCGCCTACAGGTTCTGAACGTATTCATTCAATTTCCGATAACTACACTCACTGATTCCGATAGTGGACACGCTGTTAGCTCGGATTGAACGGCTTTCTTAGGGGCGCACACAACGCCGATGCGCAGGAGAGCCGAGCATGAGAAACGCGCCCGCTACCGGTTGAGGTCTCTGAGGAGAGACAATGAATTTTCTTCCGTTGATGCGTCGGGGGCGTTCTCGTTCCCTGGCGTCCGGCGAGGCTGTTCCTCCGAGTTCTGGAGCAGCGTCCCGTTCGATGTCCCGAGCGTGGGGCGCCGCGGTGGCTTCCGTTGCGATGGTCGTGGCTTCGCTGGGTCCGATTGCGACCGGTGCGCAGGCTACTGATGCCCACTACTACGACGGTTCGTCGAGCGAACGTGCTGCCGCCAGCTGCTGGGAAATCAAGCAGAACAAACCGAATGCTAGGAGTGGCGCCTACTGGTTGTACACCCCGCAGATGAGCGCTCCGGAGCAGTTCTACTGTGATCAGGAAACCGATGGCGGCGGTTGGGTCATGATTGGTCGAGGTCGCGAGAGCTGGACCGAGAATTACAATGGCCGCGGCAATGCCGAACAGCTGTATAAGAACCCCACCGGTTTTGATGCGGTGCAGTTGCCGGGTCAGACGGTGAATGCGCTGTTGAACGGTACCCGTCCGCAGGATTTGCCCGATGGTGTGCGTTTCCACCGTGCCATGAACGTTGAGGGTACTACGTGGCAGGATTTTACGGCTCGTCGTGATTCCAGTACCGAATGGACCTGGACCCTCCGCGCTAAGATGTACTGGTCAAACTTTTCGGTGAGGAACACCTGGCAGTACAGTAGCCGTTACAACTATTTCAGCCGTGATCAGGTTGCTGGCAATATCTTTACCCACGACTCGGATGACTTCCGCTCTCTGCATTTCGTAGAGAAGCCTTCGCAGGGTTATAAGCTGGGCTTCACCTACGGACCGCATGCAAGGATTACGTGGTGGACCGAAACCTATCTGATGAACCGTCCTTCGGCGTACATCTACCGTCCGGCAAATGACTACTCCACTCCTCTGGTCTTTACCCAGATATTCTTGCGCCCGAAGGTGACGCAGAATGATCTGGCGGCTAAGGGCCTGCATGATTACGGTCAGCAGGGTGCTGAGGCCAGCAACCGCCGCGCGTTGCCCAATAGCTACTCCGAGAAGTGGAAGTGGCGTACAAGTAGGACGACCGGAACCGGTAAGAATGGCGAGATGAACACCCAGGTTGAGGCCATCACCGAGGTGGGCGGCGCGGTCTTCACCGGCGGCGACTTTGCCTACGTTGAATCGGCCAGCGGTGAGAAGGTCGACCAGGCTTTCCTTGCGGCTTACGAGGTGGGTACCGGCGAGCTGCGCCGTTCCTTCCGTCCGAGCATTAACGGTCAGGTGAAGTCGGTTGAGGCGCTTCCGAATGGCCTGTTGGCTGTGGGCGGCTCCTTCACCAGGGTGAACGGTGAGAACCACAACGGCTTCGTGTTGCTGGATCCGAAGACGGGTCAGGTGGCGGAGCAGTGGGATATTCACGTTCAGAGCCGTATCTCTTCCCTGCCGGTTCAGGTGAAGACTCTGCACGTTCGCGACGGGTATCTGTACCTTGGTGGTTCCTTCACGCATGTGAAGGGTAACACCTCCGCTACGTACGCCTACTCGAGGAATCTGGCCCGCATCAAGCTGAGCAACGGCGAAGTGGACTGGAACTGGCGTCCGGTGTTCAATGGCACGGTGAACGGTGTGAGTGCTTCCGAGGGAAACACCCACGTGTATGTGGCCGGCTATTTCACGCAGCTTAATGGCGGTTTGGCTTTCCGTATTGCCAATATTACGAATCCTCGCCAGAGTGGCGGCGATTGGAGCCATGAGCCGTCGTACATCCCCGGCGGTGCTCGGACCTGGGATTTGAGGAATGAGCGTCTGATGTGGGGCTTCCAGTTTGACGTTCAGGATGCTGGCTCTTCCGTCTGGTTGGGCGGTACCGAGCACATGATTAGCCGCTACGATAAATCGAGCATGCGGCGTACCGACAGCGCAATTACTCGCGAGGGTGGCGATTTCCAGGATCTGCATCTGAGCGGTAAAACCATCTATGGTGCCTGCCACTGCGGTGATTTCCTGTTCCAGGGTGCAGATAAGGTCTTCTCGGAATGGGTAAATGCCGCGGATGCCCAGACGATTCGCCTGGTCGCCGCCTTTGATAAGGACAGCGGCAAGATGCTTCCTGAGTGGGCTCCGATTATGAGCGGCGCGCATGGCTACGGCGTGTGGGAGTCCTTTGTGGATTCGACCGGTACCCTGTGGGTGGGCGGTGACCTCGACAAGTCTCTGGGTGCTAATGGTGTGCAGGAGACCGTGGGCTTCGCCCGCTTTGCGGCTCGCGACGTGACTCCTCCGGAGACTCCGCAGAATCTGAAGGTGAGGCATAACGGTGCGAAGGATCAGTTGAGTTGGTCTGCCGTGTCAGAGCGTCATGTGATCTACCAGGTGTTGCGTGATGACCGTCCGATTGCAACGGTGTCTGGTACGAATTTCTCGGTTGACCACCGTGATGATGCCAAGTATTACGTACGCGCGGTGGACACCTCGGGTAATTATTCTGCGAGCACCCAGGCTGTGCGGGCAGCATAACTCCTAGTTCAGGGCAAATATCGAGTAATATAACGTTTAATTCAACGTGATATTCGCCCTAATACCCCGGATTAGTTTTGTAACTAATCCGGGGTATTTTGCACATAGTGTATACATTTCCCTGATGTGCATCATAGTTTTTTCACCTAAAGATGTATATTTCCTTCATACGCAGGTTTACATCCAGCAATACCTGTTCTCTATTCTCAAATGTTACGAAAATGCAATCTTTTAGAATTCAAGTATTTTCTCAGCTTGGCGTGATAGCCTTTAGGAACCGAACCTCTGGGCGCGGTATTATCCTTCCGGAACATTGACCATCTCACTCCAACCACCAAAGAGGCTTCCTATGTCTAACCTTTTCTCTGCGGGTTCTTCGAAGGCCCGTCGCCTCAGCGCTCTGAGCACCCTCGCGGTTTCGGCGCTTCTGCTCAGTGCTTGCGCTTCCGAAAATTCCACTGCGCAGAGTTCTTCGTCGGCCACCTCCTCGGCGAGCGCTTCCGCCAACGTATCTTCGGCTCAGTCCTCTTCAGCTGCTGGTGCGCAGGCCTCGGCCTCGTCCAGCCACAACTCCGATCAGGGCGCATCCGATGCTAGCCCTTCAGCTGGTGCTGAGACCACCTCCTCCGACGGCCAGAAACTGGAAGAGATTTACACCGGTGCTGAAGACATGAAGAAGGCTTCTCCGGTCCCCACCGATAATTCAGAGGTCAAGAAGACCACCGAGCTTGTCAATTCCTACGAGAACATTCTCTCCACCGTTAAGCCGGCGCCCTCCGCCGCGGCTTCGCCGGAGGCGACCAGCGAGCCTACCAGCGATGAGGATTCTCAGGAACAGAATGTGGAGAAGGCTCGTGCAGTCCTCGATGAGGACACGATTCACGCCATCGAGAATATTTCTGTGGATTCTGCCGCCGCCGAGTTTGCAGTGCAGGCCTCCGAATATGCTATGGCGGGTTGGCATTACGAGGGTTCCTCCACCGTGGTGGGTACGCCCCGCATGGCCGATACGCAGTACAAGGGTCAGCCTGCACGCCTGCTGGAAGTGTGCATGGACTCCTCGTCGGTCAAAATTTACGATGAGAACAATCAGCCCGTTAAGGACGATAGTTCCCCCAAGCGTTCACTCAATATCTACACCCTTGTTCAGGTCAACGGTCAGTGGAAAATTGCAACCCACGATTTCCCGAATAACCCTGATTGCTAGGGACTAATTGAGATGTCGGTCTGCGCAGTTTAGCTCGGACCGGTATTATCCACAACGCATTAATGATGCTGCGTTTTCATACAATTTTTGGTATTCATTTGGAGATATCATGAAAGCCCTTTTTGGGATAACGGGGTCTGGCTTTTCTCGTTCTGCCATGACTCGTTCGACCCTATGCCTCAGTATTGCAACCGCGCTGGCATTGCCCGCTAGCCTTCCCACTCTGGCACCGGGTGCCGCGGTCGAAAAAACCGCTGAACAGACGAACATTCAGAAGGACTCTTCCTTCTACAACGGCACCACTTCCGAGCGCGCCGCTGCCAGCTGTTGGGAGGCTAAGCAGGCCAACCCCGAAGCAAAGAGCGGTGCATACTGGCTGTATACCCCGACTATGAGCGCACCTACTCAGTTCTACTGTGACCAGGAAACCGATGGTGGCGGCTGGGTCAAGATTGCTGAGGGCCGCGACGGCTGGACCGAAGGCTACGAAGGTCAGGGCGACCCCGCTCAGCTATATAGTTCTGCGGCGCCCGCTTCTTCAGGTCTGACGCTCAATCAGGACCAGGTTCGTCCTTTCTCATCTCTACCTGCTGCTACGACCCCGGTGCAGCTTTCGGGCACCACCATTAACAAGTTGCTCAACGGTATGTCCCCGCAGGATTTGGCTGACGGCTACCGCTTCCGCCGCGTGCTGAACACATCCGGCACTAAGTGGCAGGAAGTGACTGTACAGCGCCGCCAGACCTCCGAGTGGACCTGGGCTTTGCGTGCCAACGCCTTCTGGTCCAATGCTGTCGTCCAGAACCCCGACGAGTTTGCCGCGTATAACGATAATAGTCGCCGGGATTGGCACGACGTCACCTGGCAAGACCATATGTTGCGCGGCCAGGACAATGGTTTCAAGGCTCTGCTTTTTGAAGAGATGCCCAAGCAGGATTACCGCATCGGCTTCCGCTACGGTAAGGATGCCCCCATCGCTCAGGACGGCGCTGTCCCTTCCATGAGCGATGCACGAAACTCCTACATCTACACAACCGAGGGAACGAGCCAGAGCGCTTTTGGTTACACGCAGATGTTCCTGCGTCCCAAGCTGACTCAGAACGACCTGAAGCTAACCGAGATTGGTTCGCAGGGCACCGAAGCCAGCCACCGCCGCGCGCTACCCAATAGCCGTTCCGCAACCTGGCGCTGGCGTACGAGTTCTAAGACCTCTAGCGGTAAGACTGACGAGCTGCACACCTATGTTGAGGCCATCACCGAGGTTAAGCACGATGAGAACTCCTCCACCGTGTTTATCGGTGGAGACTTCATGAACCTGGAGTCCTCCTCAGGTGAAGTGGTGAATCAGTCCAACATCGCGGGCTTCGACCCGAAGACTGGGGAGCTACGCCGAAACTTCCATCTGACGGTCAACGGTCAGGTTAAGGCGGTTGAGGCTCTGCCGAATAACCGCCTGGCAATTGGTGGCTACTTCACTAAGGTGAACGGCCGGGACTTCTCAGGTTTCGTGGTCGTGGATGCCACCACGGGTGAGATTGCTCCCGAGTGGGAGTCCGTAAGCATCTCCAACCGTATCCAGGGCGACGAGCTCGTGGTGAAGACCATTCACCGTCGAGGCGATTACGTGTATATCGGTGGTTCTTTCACCCACGTCAAGGAGAGCGATAGCGCGGGCATTGCATACTCCCGTAACATCGCACGTTTCAAGCTGGGCGCACCCTCCAATGGTGTACCCGGTATCGTAAGCGTCGACCGCGAATGGCGTCAGGCGTTCAATGGTACTGTGAACGGCATTAGCACTTCCGAAGATAACTCCCACGTGTATGTGGCTGGTTACTTTACCTGGCTGAACGACGGCTTGGCATATCGTGTAGCAGACATCACTGAGGATCAGCAGAAGGGTGGCCACTGGGTTTACCAGAATTCCGAAGTTCCCCCCGGTGCAAATGTGAGTGACCTAATACACGAGACAAAGGTCTGGGGCTTCCAGTTCGACGTTCAGGATGCTGGATCCGGCGTCTGGGTTGGCGGTACGGAGCATCTTATCTCCCGTTACAGCAAGAGCGATATGCGTCCTACCTACACCGCAATTACCCTCACCGGTGGCGATTTCCAGGATCTGCACCTGGATCAGGAGCGCAAGACCCTCTACGGAGCTTGCCACTGCGGCGATTTCCTGTACCAGGATTCGCACACCAAGCGTGCACCGCTGCCGGAGTCCTCTGTGATTCATTCGGTGAAACTTGTGGCCGCTTTTGACCCGGAAACGGGCAAGATGCTACCCGAATTTTCCCCCGCCATTAAGGGTGACCACGGCTTCGGCATCTGGGAATCCTTTGTGGATTCCACCGGCGCTCTGTGGGTCGGTGGCGATATCCATCACACCCTGGGGGTTAACGGCATCCAGAACACCGTGGGCTTTGCACGTTTTGAACAGCGTGACGTGACCCCGCCGGCTACGCCGCAGAACCTGAAGGTGAATCTCAAGGATGACAAGGACTCCCTGACGTGGGACCCCGTCTCCGATAGCGATACCGTACGCTACCAGATTCTGCGTGGCGACCGCCCGATTGCCACCGTCTCCGGCACCTCCTATGAGGTGGATCATCGCGATAATGCGCACTACTTTGTGCGCGCCGTGGACACTTCGGATAACTACTCGGCTTCGACCGGAGTCCAGATTGCCCCCAGTCGTCTGAACCCCACACCCGCTCCTCCGGAGAGCCCCTCACCTATCAAACCGAAGCCCGAAGAGCCTCAGCCGACTCCTACCCCCAAGGAGCAGATTGTTTTGCCCTATGGCTCCACCTGGAATTACGTTGTCTCTGATAAGGCTCCGAACCGTGCGAAGGCTTGGAAGTACAACTTCCATTTCTCTCTAGAGGATTTGGCCAACGCTACCTGGCACGAAGGTCGGGCGCCTATCGGCCTTGGTTACGGTAAGTTCAATACTCGTGTTCCGGTTCACCGTTACCGCCCGTACAACAACATTTACGCCTACACCACGATTGATCTCACTCGTGATCAGGCAAGTCGCGATCTGGTGCTGACCACCTACGCGGATGATGCTGTTGCTGTAGCGGTCAACGGCCAGGAGGTGGGACGTGCCGGTTTCGGAACCCGCGCAGCCCTCTGGAACACCACCGTTGCCGTGCATGGTGTATCCGCTGACCAGGCTCAGAAGACCCCGGTGACCTTCACGGTTCCGGCTTCTCAGCTGAAGGCGGGTACGAACCTTATTGCCGTTGAGGTGCACGGTGCTCGATCCGGTTGGTTTACTCGCCCGGGTGTCAGCTTCGACCTGCAGGCTACTGTCACTGCGGCAGTGCCGAATCCGGCTGATCCTGCCGCTGAGAACGAGGCGGACGGTGAGCGAGTTGCCACCACTGAGAACGCTCAGCAGGGCCGCGGTGTCCGTACCGTGCGTGACGGTGCTGGTACCCGTGTTCCTCTTGCCGCACGCCGAAGCTAATCACGACCGGCGCGTCTAGCTAGGGGCGCATTTCATGGTTTCCGTAATGGGGTTTGATTTTCCGAATGATTTCGGAAAGTCAAACCCCATTTATGCGAATAAAATACTTTTTCGTGTTCGTGGGAGTGAATTCTCCTCCAATGATTAGAGCCCTCTAATAATTTGAATATCATGCAGCATATCAATGGTGATATTCGGGTTTCTAAGACGAGGTACAGGCTGTGCTTGCAGACCAATACAATAACCTCTTCACTAGAGGGAAAATACACTAAAGGGCTTAGTCAGTGAGTTTTACAACTTCTTTCTGGAGTCCTATCCCCCGGGAAGGTTTCTGCTCAATCTCGTTGTAAAATATCGATATAGTGGTGTACTGAGAAAAAGAGCTAACCACTCACTTCTCAGGCGAGACTTCCGGACTTTCTCGCACCCATCCCGAAAGGGAGTAATTCGCTCTCCTTCACTCCTCTCACCGATTCAAAGGAATTGTGCATGTCCACCTCCGAGGCACCTCACACCCCGAACTCCACCCCCTCATCGGGATTTGCCGCTACTTTCTCCAGCACCCTGCGCTCCCTGGAGGCAGCGCAGAAGCCCGGTATTGGCGTACCCGCCTATACCCGCTGGGTCAATCGTCGCGTCGCCCGCTACTTTGCCGCAGCTGCCGTGGCCCTGGGCATCACTCCCAACGGAGTCACCGCCATTTCCGCAGCCTGCTCCGCAGCCGGCCTTATTGTGCTTATCACCTGCCCGCCCACCGTGGGCGTGGGTATCTGTGCAGCTCTGCTCTTCGCACTCGGCTACGGTCTTGACTCCGCCGACGGCCAGGTAGCCCGTGTGACCGGTGCGTCCTCCCCCGCCGGCGAGTGGCTCGACCATGTGGTCGACTCGATTCGAGTACCTTCCGTACACATGGCCACTCTGCTCTCTTTCTTCCTGTACCCCGCGCACTATTCCTTCAGCGGTTCCCACGCCTTCAACGGCTGGCTCATTGCCATACCCATGATTTTCACCACCCTCACCGCAGGTCACTTCATGAGCCAGATTCTCGCCGAGCAGCTACGTAACAACCGCAAGACTGCCGCTCCCCCGACTGGCGGTCCCCTGCGTTCCTTCGTCAACCTGCACATGGACGCTGGCACCCTCTGCTGGATTTACATTTTCCTCGGCTTCGGTCCGCTCTTCGTGGTCGTGTACGCTCTACTACTACTCGCTAACGCCGCCACGATTCTAGTGTCCATGCGCCGCAAGTACGTCAGCCTGTCCACCCCCGCCGAGTAAGGAGAAAGATCAATGATGCACTTCACCTCTCGCAACCCCGCCGTTTCCGCCGTCATCGCGACCAACGGCAAGCGCCCCGAGTTGCTGCGCGTGGCCGTGCGCTCCATCCTGGATCAGAGCTACCGCGGCTTCGTCGAGGTTATCGTCGTGTTCGACCGTGTTGAGCCCGACCGTCTCGAAGACATCGAGGTCGGTGAAAACCGTGCCCTGAAGATCATCTCCAACACCCGCACCGGCGGCCTGGCTGGCGGCCGCAACAGCGGTATCCTCGCCTCGACCGGCGCCATGATTGGTTTCTGCGACGACGACGACTACTGGATGCCTTCCAAGCTCACCCAGCAGGTCGCCCTCTGGCGCGAAAACCCCGAAGCCGCAGGTATCTCCTCAGGCATCACCGTGCGCTCCGGCGGCCAAGACATCGTGCGCCTAGCGCCCGAGCGCGCAACCTTCGCGGATTTCCTGCGCTCACGCATCACCGAGATTCACCCCTCCGCCATGCTGTACTCCCGCGAGGACCTGCTCGGCGTCGATGGTGAGCCTGCCCGCATCGGCCTGGTCGATGAGGAACTGCCCGCCGCCTACGGCGAAGACTACGATCTGTTGCTGCGCGCGACCCGCCACGGCGACATCCTGAGCGTGTCCGAGCCGCTGATTCTGGTGCTCTGGGACCGGCCTTCCTTCTTCTCGGGTAAGTGGCAGTCCATGGTCGACGGCCTAACCTACATCCTGCGTAAGTTCCCCGAATTCGAGCAGGACCCTAAGGGCCTGGCACGCATCGCCGGTCAGGTCGCTTACGCTCAGGCTTCCTTGGGTAATAACAAGGAGGCACGCGCCTACGCACGCGCCGCGCTACGCCGTGACCCCAAGCAGTTGCGAGCCTGGGCCGCCTACGTGGTCTCTACCGGCATCATTAAGCCCGCAACCCTGCTTGAGCTCGTCCAGAAGACCGGCCGAGGCCTCTAACCCGGATACCGCACAGACATGGTTACTTCATCCGTTCCCTCCTATCCGGGCGTTTCACCGCTCGCGCTGAAAGACTCCGCGAAAGAGCTCCCCAGCGCCATTGCACGCGCCCGGGTACGGTTGCGTCCCGAGCCGGTCGCGCAGAAGAAACTGCCGGCCTGGCCGCTCATGACGCTACTTTACGGCTTCCCCGCACTGTGGGCGTTGGGCATCCTGCAGATTGCCCCGATTATCCTGGCCGCAGTGATGCTCTTTTACTTGGTTATCCGAGGTAATGTGCGGGTTCCTGGCCCGCTGTGGGTGTGGGCCGCTTTCAGCCTGTGGGTTGTGGTTGCGGCGCTTGCCCTAACTCGTTCAACCGACATCATCGGTTGGGGTCTGCGCTTCGTCAATATCCTCAGCGCTGGTATCTACGCCCTCTACTACTACAATGCCCGCTCATCCATCAGTCTCAACAAGCTGATGGGCGGCCTGGCGACCCTGTGGGGCACGCTCATTGTGCTCGGTTATGGCGGCGTGTTCTTCCCCGAGTTCCGTCTACGTACCCCCATGAGCTTTATCATGCCTTCGGGATTCATGCAGAACCCACTTGTGCGCGACTACATGTTGCCTCCTCTAGCTGAGGTTCAGCGCCCCTGGGGTGCTCCCGAAGCGTATGTGCGTCCCTCCGCGCCTTTCCCTTACGCCAATAGCTGGGGCTTGGCCTATACGCTACTTACCCCGGTGATGCTCGCCTGTTTGTTGCGCCTGCGCTCCATTTGGATGCGTATCGCGTTACTCATCGCAATGACCCTTTCCACGGTCCCCGCGATTGCTACCAGTAACCGAGGTATGTTCATTGGCTTGGGCATCAGCGCCGCCTACGTTCTATTGCGTCAGTTCCTGGCTGCCAATTGGCGTGCTGTGGGTATTGGTGTTGCGGCGATCATGGCTGTGGTGGTGGCTCTCTTCGTCTCCGGTACTGTGGACCACATTCTGGGTCGACAGGATTACTCCGATTCGACGGGTGGGCGTGCTGCCCTATACCGGGCTACGTGGAAGGCTACGCTCGAGTCCCCCATCATTGGGTATGGAACTCCGCGTATGGAGCCGAGCATCGGTGTGTCGATGGGTACTCAGGGCTACCTGTGGACCCTCATGTTCTGCTTTGGTTTTGTGGGTCTGGCACTGTTCCTGTTCTTCATTCTGAGCACTATAGTGGCAGGGGCCCGAGTGAGGACCGCGGCGGGGTACTGGTTGCACAGTCTGCCGGTAGCTAGTTGCGTCGTCTTCATCTTCTACAGCTTCGATATCGCGCAGTTGAGTATTCTGCTGCTCGCCTCGATGGCTTGTCTCCGCTCAGTTCAGGAGGGTGAGGGCCTATGACGAATCCTGCTGATATGGCCTCGGGTGGCGGGCATCCCCGCCGCCGGGCCCGTCTACGTAAGGAGGCGCAGGCCCTAGCCAAGGAGGTCGCACTGGCCGAGGAGTACGACGAGTTCGTCCCCACTGTGGACGATATTCGTTCGGGTCGTTTCCCGGCCACTACGGCCCTGCCGATTGTGCCTCCCGCTCAGGATTTTGCTTCTGCCGGGGACGGTTCGGCGTTTTCCGAGTCCTCTCCCTCCGTTGCTTCGGTTGAGTCCGCCGATGTGCGCCCGGGTGGTGCGCATCGCGGGGGGTCTCGCCGTATGGTGCGGTCAGGTTCTGTGAGCGGTGCCTCCTCCGCAAGCGCGGTTCAGGTAGCCAAGGTGGGGCAGGGCAAGAAGCAACCTAGCCTTGCTAAGAGTGGTTCGTTGGCCTCGCTGTGTGTGATGTACGGCGCTGGCATCGCGTTTGTCACCACGATGGTGGTTTCCAATGGTATTGGTGCGGCGGGTTCGGGCGAGTTTTTCCGTCTGATGGCGCTGTTTGCGATTGCGATTTCGCTCGTGACCTTCGGTGCGGATACCGGCCTGGTGCGTACTATCTCGGCGCAGCGTGCTCTGGGACGCTATGGGTTGCTCCCGCAGCTCATCCGTTATGGTCTCGTGCCTTCGCTGGTGACTTCGGTTTTCCTCATTGCGGGCGTGTACGTGTACTCGTTCCTGGTGCCTATGGCTCCCGAGTATCAGGCCGCTATGCGCGTCAGCTCGGCTTTTGTGCTGATTGCGGCGCTCATGACGGTTTTCTTTGGTGCCTTGCGTGGTCTGCACCGTGTGGTGACTTTTACGGTGCTTCAGAATGTGCTGTTGCCGACGCTGCGCTTTGCCGCGGTGGGACTGGTTGTGCTGTTCTCGGGTCAGCTGATGGACCTGGTCTACGCCTGGACCGTGCCCGTGGCGATTACCGCTATTGTGGCGTTGTGGTTGTTGGAGCGTGCTTTTCCGAATGAGGAGCATATGGAGGTCCTGCCTTCTGAGGATTCCCCGGAGGAGACTTTCCGTTCTTTCTGGAGCTTCAGCTCGGCCCGCGGCGTTGCTACCGTGGTCGAAACGATTCTTGAGTGGATTGATGTGCTGGTGGTGACAGCTTTCCTGGGTGCGGCTGCTGGTGGTGTCTATGGTGCGGTCAACCGTTGCGTCCGCGTGGGCACCATGATTGAGCACACCGGTCGCGTGGTGACTGGCCCGTCGATTAGTGCGGCGCTGGCGACCCGTCAGCTGGATCGAGCTCGGGATATCTTCCTGTCCACCACGCGTGTGCTGACGGCTTTGTCGTGGCCTTTCTACCTGTCCCTGGCGTTCTTCGGCCCTGTGCTGTTGCATTTCTTTGGTAAGGGCTTCGAATCCGGTGCGGGTATTCTCTGGGTGATTTGCCCGGCGGCGATGCTCTCGATGAGTGCTGGCGGTGTGCAGTCCGTGCTGTTGATGAGCGGTAAGAGCCGCTGGCAGCTGCTAAATAAGCTGTCCTCGCTGGTCGTGGCCGTGGTCCTGAACTTCACCCTGGTTCCCGTGTGGGGACTGTACGGTGCGGTGACAGCCTGGTCTTCGGCTCTGCTGATCGATACGTTCCTGGCTAGCTATCAGGTCTTCCGCCTGGTGGGTATTCGTGCCTCGTGGCGTGAGATGGCTCCCTCGTTGTTCCTGGGGGCCGCGGTGCCTACGGTGTGTGCGCTGGTGGCGTTGCTTTTGCTGGGGCAGAGCGTACTGGGCGTCATCGTGTATGCGGTTCTTCTGGTGCCGGTGTACGGCGGCGTGCTCTTCCGTTTCCGTAAGGCGTTAGGCATCGAGCGGTTCCTTTCGGCTCGTCGTGCTAAGTCCGCTACTTCCTAGTCTTCCAATTTTCTCCGATATTAGTGTCCGTTTTCTCTTCCAAGGATGTCCTCATGGATAACACCTCTCACAACTCCTCGGTGACGCTGGGTAGCCAGGTCCGCCGTATTTTTCGTCATCCCCTGCTGATTTTGGTATCGGTCGTGGTGTTTGCTCTAGCCGGTGCAGCGTATGGCTATGTGACTAATGGCAAGTACACTGCCAAGGCTGCTCTGGTTGTCTACCCGATGGTGGTGGATCCTGCCGGTACCGGTAGTGCGAACTCGGCCAAGGTTGACATTGCGACCGAGTCGCGCGTTGCGTCCTCTCGTGAGGTGGCGTCTCAGGCCGCTAAGACTCTGATTAGCGAGGGCGATACCCTCTCCGAGGCGCAGCTGACCAGTCGTCTTATGGACTCTGTGAAGGTGACCGGTACCTCCCAGACCTCGGTGCTGGATATTGAGGTCACTCGCTCCAACGCAGATGATGCCGCGCGTTATGCAAACGCTATGGCGAATGCCTACCTGCAGGTTCGTTCCGATGCTCTCAAGAGCAGCGTGGACTCGGCAACTAAGCAGCTGGACGAGCAGATCGCTTCAATGGAGGGGGATGCGAACCGTAACGCCCTGGTATCCCAGTTGCAGGAGCGTCGCGCTCAGATTCAGCTGACTTCCCTCGCCGGTGGCCGTGTGATGAGCCAGGCTCAGGTTCCGAGCTCTTCGAAGTCTCTGGGCCCGGTGAAGCTTGGCGTGGTCGGTGCTGTGGCGGGTCTGCTGATTGGTTTGGTTGTGGCGTACGGCCGCGACCGTACGATGCGTCACATCGGGTACGCTGACCGTTTGCAGGATGCGGGTATTCCTGTGCATGAGCTGGGTTCGACTTCCGAGGCGAATGACGCGTTCATGCTGCTGCGTACCGTGGGTGCTCCCGATGGTGATATCAAGAGCGCGGGCGCTTCCGGTGTGGCCATTATGCCGGGTACTGACCGCGGCGTGGAGCACTTGTACCAGATGCTGCAGCGCGTTCTGCCCAGCGATTACGCCCGTTTCACCGATTATGCTTCGGTACGCGAGGATCTGACCCGTTACACCCCCGAGTCGATGGTGACCAGGAGCGAGGCTCCGCTGGTCATCAGCTTGAGTACCGCTACTCCCCTGTCCACTCAGTTGCGTTTCGTGCAGGCTTCGGGTCTGGCTTTGGTTCCGGTTACCGCGGCTACTTCCTTGAAGCCGGTGCGTGAGCTGTTCCAGCAGCTGGATCAGCTGGAGGGTGTCACCTCTCTGGCGGTCTTCTTGGATCGTGAGTAGCGTCGGGGCACACCCGAGTGGGTATTCACTCTATGGCGTGGGGCTCGGCGATTCTGATGTGTCGAGTCCCAGCTGCTCATCACTTTTTTGTTTCTCCCTTTGTGGGGTATTAGGAGAATACTTATGACTGAGGCAACTTCTGCCCAGGCCCGACCTAAGCTCTTGTTGGTTTCCAGCAGCGGTGGTCATTTGAAGCATTTGACGGCTACTGCCGCTGCCTGGCAGGATTACGACCGCGTGTGGGTCAGCTTTAAGCAGCCTGACGTGGAATCGTCGTTGGCCGGCGAAAAGACTTATTGGGCGTATTATCCGACGACGCGCAATATTAAGAATGCTATTCGTAACCTTTTTTTGGCGTTTCGGATTTTTCCGAAGGAACGTCCGGATGCGGTGGTTTCCGCCGGTGCGGGCGTCGCGGTCCCGTTCTTTGTTGCGGCGAAGCTTTTCAGGGTAAAGACTCTGTATATCGAGTGTTTTGACCGTCCGACTCTGCCGACGATGACGGGTAAAATGCTGTACACCATTGCTGATCGCATCATTGTTCAGAGCGATGAGCAGCAGAAGAATTTCCCTGATTCTCGCGTGATTCACCCTATTTTTTAAGAGTGATTAACCTATCCCGAAAATAATGCCCTCACGTGCATAGAGGGCATTATTTTCGGGGTATAGTATCTATTAAACATACAGATATATGAAAAGTCGTGCGCTTCGCTGGGGACTCACCATCCACACGAACTAACCACTCGTCAGAGAAGCGTATGCGGGGATTACTCACCATTCTCTCCGGCACGACGCCGCCGCGTATATCCATACGATGCCCTCCGGATTTTTGCATCGGATATGCGGGGTTACTACCGATAAATACATAGAGAGGAATAGGCAATGTCTATTCAGAACTTCCCCCAGGTCAGTGTCGATACTGCCAAGTTCGACCTGCCCGTATTTACTCCCGCTGTCGCGCCGGTTCGTATCCCGACGAAGACGTACGATCTGGTGGTTTCTCTTGGCACCGACGTTCATACTTTTGATCGTCTTCTGCGCTGGGTTGAGGCTTACCTTGAGGCTCACCCGCAGGTCACCTGCCTCGTGCAGCATGGCCACACTGCGCCCATTAAGCACGCGGACAATCTGAAGCTTCTTCCCGCTGCCGAGTTGCTGGACTACTACGCCAACGCGAGCGTTGTGTTGGTTCAGGGCGGCCCCGGTTCCATCCAGGATGCACGCCGCACCGGTGCCCTGCCCCTGGCCGTTCCGCGCCGCGCGGAGTTCGACGAGGTTGTTGATAACCACCAGGTCCCCTTCACCGCTCTGATGGAGAAGCGCGGCCACGCCGTTGTGGTGGAGAGCCGTGAGGACCTCTTCCACAAGTTGGATTTGGCGCTGTCGAACCCCTCTCTCTTCCGCACTGCCGAGCCCTACGTTTCTACTCCGGAAATTTCCGCAGCCCAGCTGGGTGAGGAGTTGCATAATCTGTTGGCTGGTAAGACCCACCGCCGCGATTCTTTCTGGAGCCGTTGCAAGCAGGCCGTTCGCGCGCATCGTGCGGGCAAGGCTGAGATGGCACGCATCGACGCTATGGCTCCCAGCGCCTAGTACCAGCCCCTAGCGCTACGGGCTGAGTATTTCGGCCCGCTCCCCCATTCGTTGCAGGACGCTCTGGGGTCTTGCATCTTAGACCGGCACGCGAAACCCCGGTCGAGAACGCGGCGACCTGCGGGTATGGACCCGCCGCCGCTGTTTGCCTACGGCGTATTCTCGGCCGGATTCGCATCGTGTTATTAGGCTGCGAAACCCCGCGCACCGTATCCTAAAGAGGAATGATGCGCGGGGTTTATCGCGCACTACGAAAGGAAAATCTCATGGCAGTTCAGGAATCGACCGTCATCAATGCAAGCGTCGAGCAGGTCGTTGAGGCTCTCTCTAGCGAGGATTTCGCTCGCTTCGTCTGCTCCGAGGTGGGCGTCGAGTTCGGTAGCTTCTCGGTTTCCGGTGACACCTCCGCCGAGTTCACCGCAACCACCGAGCGTACCATCCCGGCTAATCGTGTTCCGGATATCGCCCGCAAGTTCGTGGGCAACGGTGTCTCCATGACCCAGGTGGACAACGTGAGCGCCCCCGCAGCTGACGGTGCGCGCACCGTCACAACCGAGGTGAAGGTCAACGGTATCCCTGTCTCGGCCAGCGCCACCCAGCACCTAATCCCCGAAGGCGACAAGACCCGTCTGGATGTCAACGGCGAGGTTTCCTGCTCGATTCCGCTGGTGGGTAAGAAGATTGCCGCCGCAGCTGAGCCGCAGGTTGGCCGCGTGCTGAAGGTTCTGGGCACCTCCGCCGAGAAGTGGATCGCTCAGCGCTAATCGTTCCTGCCCCTTAGGCCGGCGTACAACCGGGCCTCACGAGGGTTAAATGAATCCCCGCTACCCAATGAGGTAGCGGGGATTCATTCGTCTCAGCGGTTACGAGAGCGGCACAGTTTAGGAGGCGACAATCGCCTCGGAGTACTCGCGGTCCCCCAGCAGCTCGGCAAATCGGTGCATCTCCGCGCGCAGGTCGTGCTCAGCCTCAAGTAGGTCAACAACTTTGCGCAACTTAGTGCTGGAGGTGTGCTCGGTGTAGGGGAAGTAGTGCACTTTCACGCCTACCTCTGCGAAGCGCTCCTCGAGGGCGCGGCCTTTCTCAGTGCCCTTCCAGTCGTCACCCTTGAAAAAGACGTCGAAGGGCTTCTGCTTCCAGGTTTCAAGCTTGTCGGGAGTGGTTTCGATGTGCACCTCGTCCACGTAGTCGATGTGGCTGACGATGGCGGCACGCTCCTCAATGGGGATGACGGGGCGGCGGCCCTTAGTGATTTCGAGGACGTCGTCGTGCACAACACCAGCGATCAGGTAGTCGCAGTTCTCCTTAGCCTTACGGAGAATCTCAAGGTGACCGTAGTGGAAGAGGTCGTAGGCACCTGCGGCGTAGCCAATAATCATGAGGGGTTCCTTGTGGTTGGTAGCGGCGATGGTCGCTCCGGCGCCCTGAGGGGGTCGGAGGGTGAGGAACGCATCCGCCCCATTCTGCGGGGCGGGGCTGGTCCGGAAAAGGTTCCTCGCGGGGCGCTGGTTAGGCGAACCGCACCTATTATTTTACCAGTCATCTTTTCCCATGGGGCCCGGATAAAACACGGAATGAGGCGGACGCGTTGTAGCGTCCGCCTCATTCCGTCGTAACAATCTTTAGGCCCTCCAGCGACGAGCTGGTGGAAGTCGCGCGGACTGTACTAGTCCTTCAGAGCGGCTTCCTTAGCGGCCTCCTCCACGGCAACCCAGGAGAGCATCGCGCACTTCACGCGAGCCACGAACTTCGAAACACCAGCGAAGGCGGCCATGTCACCGTATTCCTCCTCGTCCAGGGTAACCTGGCCGCGGGAACGCAGCATCTCGCGGAACGCGTCCACGTGGCGTTGCAGCTCGGAGAGGGTCATGCCCGGAGCCATCTCCGAGAGTACGGAGGCAGCCGCCATCGAAATGGAGCAGCCGTCACCCTCCCAGGAGACCGATTCGATGGTCTTCTCCCCGTCCTTCAGCTCATTAGAAAGCACCACACGCAGGTTGATTTCGTCACCGCAGGTGGGGTTGTACTGATGATTGTCTGCGCTCGCGTGGCCCGCAGGGACCTCCACGAGGTGCTCACCGGTACGCTGCTTGGAGTGCTCCAGGATGATGTCCTGATAGAGAGCTTCGAGAGACATTTTGGTCTTCTTCCGTGTGTTGAATCGTCTAGTGAGAATAACGCGGCCACGCACGGCGGCCCGGGTATGTTCGGGGTCCGCCGTGCGCGCCGTAGAGATTAGAGGCCGAAGTAGGGGCGCACCTCTGCGAGGGCCTTCAGGAAGGCGTCCACATCCTCAGTCGTGTTGTAGATGTAGGTGGAGGCGCGGGTCGAGGCGGTTACACCGGCGCAGCGGTGCAGCGGCTGGGCGCAGTGGTGGCCCACGCGCACGGCGATACCCTGCGTATCGAGTAGCTGGCCCACGTCGTGCGGGTGCACGCCATCGATGGCGAGGGCCACAAGGCCCGCGCGCTGGGAGGGATCGGTCGGGCCCAGCAGGCGCACGCCCTCAATCTTCTGAACGCCCTCAACCAGGCGGGCGCCCAGTTCGTGTTCCCAGGCTGCGACATTCTCCATGCCGAGGTGCTGTAGGTAACGCACAGCGGCAGCGAACGCGACAGCCTGCGAAACGCGCTGGGTACCGGCTTCAAACTTGATGGGGGCGGGCATGTACTCGGCGTCCTGCAATCCGACGCGGGTAATCATGGAGCCACCGGTCAGGAAGGGCGGCAGGGCGTTCAGCAACTCCGCGCGGCCATAGAGGGCACCGATACCGGTGGGGGCCAGCATCTTGTGGCCGGAGAAGGCAGCAAAGTCGACGTCCAGGGCGTGGAAGTCCACGGGCATGTGCGGTACGGACTGGCAAGCATCCAGCACGACGAGCGCGCCGTGCTTGCGGGCCAGGGACACCAGGCGCGGCACGTCGGTAATCGCGCCGGTCACGTTGGAGACGTGGGTGAAGGCCAGGATGCGAGTCTTCTCGTTGACGATACCCGCGGCGGCCTCGTAGTCGATGCGGCCGTCCACGGTGGCGGGGATGTGGCGCAGGGTTGCGCCGGTGCGCTGGGCGAGAATCTGCCAGGGAATCAGGTTCGCATGGTGCTCAATCTCGGTGGTGACGATTTCGTCGCCGGGACCCAGCGCGAAGCGCTTCGCGGCCTCGCCCCCAATACCCTGGGAGGCGTTACCGATGCTGTATGCGATGAGGTTCAGCGCCTCGGTGGCGTTGGAGGTCCACACCAGCTCTTCCTCCGTGGCGCCCACGAAGCCGGCCACGGTACGGCGGGCGTCTTCGAAGAGGTCGGTTGCCTCGACGGCAAGGGTGTGTGCGCCGCGGTGTACGGCGGAGTTGGCGTGCAGGTAGAAGTCGCGTTCTGCGTCGAGAACCTGCAGGGGTTTCTGGCTCGTCGCCCCAGAATCCAGGTAGACCAGGGGGTGCCCGTTGACCTCGGTATTGAGGATCGGGAAGTCCTGGCGGAGCTGGCGCACAACGTCGTCGCTCAGGGGGATATTGGCGGGGGTGGAGTATTCAGCCACGGGTACCTTCTTTTCTCGCTCATACGCTCCACGGGGCGGGTATTTTCCCGTCGTGGAGCGTATAACGTCATTCTTTTCTAGCTTATTCCCTCGCGAGGCTCTTGCATAGTTAGGTAGAGCCTAGTTCGCAGGGCGCACAGCGGGTGAGGCAACCAACTAGGATGCGGCGCCGTGGTAGCGCTGCTGGGTAGCCTGCAGGCCCTCCTTGATGAGCATGACGGTTGCATCCGTGGCGTTCGAGATGAGGAACGGCAGGGCCTTCACCTCGGTGCTGCTGAAGGGCTTGAGTACGAAGTCTGCGGTGTCCATGCGTCCGGGCGGACGGCCGATGCCGGTACGCACGCGGTAGTAGTCCTTGGTGCCCAGCGCCTTGGTGATATCGCGCAGGCCGTTATGGCCGCCCTCTCCCCCACCAATCTTGAGCTTGATGGTATCGAAGGGAATGTCGAGCTCATCGTGGACGACGATGACGTGGCCGGGGTCAATGCCGTAGAACTTGGCGATGGCACTGACGGGGCCGCCCGAAGTGTTCATGTAGCCGAGGGACTTCATAAGGATGACCTTGGGGCCGCCGAAGCCCAGGCGCCCCTCCACCACAACCGCGGAGGCTTTGGAGTGTTTCTTGAAGCTGCCGCCAACTTCCTTGGCGAGCTCGTCCAGAACCATCTGACCAATATTGTGGCGGGTTTTAGCGTAGTTGGGGCCGGGGTTTCCTAGACCCACGATGAGCCACGTATCTGACATCTGTGCCTACCCTTCTCTTGTGATACGTTCTTGGGCGAATTCTCGAGGGGCGTTCCGAGGGGGGGGTGTTCTCGGGCCCTCAAAAAATTCTAGAAGCTTCGGGGGATGCGCGAACGGCCCGCACCTCTTGTTGAGGATGCGGGCCGTTCCCAGCCCGGCTTATGCCGGTTTATAAGCGTTGAAATCCGCTACTTACGCAACGAACACCAGGTCAATGTGCTGCAGTTCGGGGCGGATGGGGTGGCGCTGGATGTCCTGAACGCGAGCCTTGATGGTCTCACCTTCAACCTCGATAGCCAGCACTGCGTCTGCCTGACGAACTGCCATGGTGGTCTCGTGACCGGGCAGGGTTACGTGCTTGGGCTCTGCGCCGTTGCCGTAGATAACAGCGGGGATCTTGCCTGCAACGCGTGCGCGGCGTGCGTAGCCCTTACCGAAGTCAACGCGGGGCTCTGCAACAATCTTGATTTCAGCCATGGGGTTCTCCATTTCTGTAGTTTGTACATAACGCGCCAAGAGAAACGGCGCGGATGAAGAATCCGTACGCCACCTCGTCGATAACGGCTCACCGCGTTTGCGGTGGCCCTCGCCTTGGCCAAGACATTATTGTACAGGTTCCCGGCTCTTCTTCAAGAGCCGGGAACCTGTGATATGGCGATTTTCACGCCTTTTATGCTGTTATCAGCAGATATAGGGCCATATCTCTAAGGATTAGGAGCCCATTTCTGCTAGGTAGGCGGCCAGCGCCTCGCGGTGATCGCGCGGGGTGAATCCCGTAGCAATCAGCTTGGACAGGTCCATTGCCGAGTTCGTCGGACGGTGAGCGAAGAGCTCAGCGTTGGCGAAGTATGCCTCGGTAGTGGTGTCGCTGACGCGCGCCGGGTCGTGGCCGGTACCCTCGTACACCGCGCGGGCGAACTGGGCCCAGTTGATGACCTCACCAGTGTTCGACACGTTGTAGGTGCCGTATTCTGCGCCGGAGAAGAGCAGGTGCAGGGCCGCTGCGGCTAGGTCCTGGGTAAAGGTCGGGCGACCCCACTGGTCGGCGACCACGGACGGGTCGATACCACGCTCAGCTAGGGACGCCATGGTACCCACGAAGTTCTTGCCGGCACCAACAACCCAGCTGGTGCGCAGGGTGTAGTGCTTACGCCACGCGGCGGCGGCCACCTCACCGGCTGCCTTGGACGCACCGTAGACGCTCAGCGGTGCCAAGGGGTAATCCTCCGGGTACTCCTCACCCAGGGGCAGGGAGCCGTCGAACACGTAGTCGGTGGAGACATGTACCAGCGGCAGGTTAGCTTCCTCGCAGATGGAGGCGAGCGCACTCACGCCCAGAGCATTGGCAGCCCAGGCGTCACGACGGCCCTCGGGGGTCTCTGCCTGATCCACGGCAGTGTACGCTGCAGCGTTGATGACCGCACGGAAGGAGCGCCAGCGGAATGCGTCGCGCCACTGCTCAGGCTTACCCAGGTCGAGGCGGTCGCGATCCACAGCCAGGAAGGGTACGTTCTGCTCGGTGAGCTGGCGAACCAGCTCGGTGCCGAGCTGACCGCCAGCGCCAATAATCAGGATCGGGTCGGCTTCCAGGGGCTTAATCTCGTTCAGACGCGGGTGGTTGCGGTCCTTCTCGGAGAGCTCTGCCTTCGCCAGGTCGATAGGCCAGTCGATTGCGACGGTCTCATCGGCAAGGTTCAGGAAGCTGTAGCCGGATACTGCATCCGCCGACCAATGGTCGTTTACCAGGTAGGTGTAGGCGGTATTCTCTTCCAGGGTCTGGAAGGAGTTACCCACGCCGCGGGGCACGAAGATTGCAGTGTCCGGGCCCAGTTCCACGGTGACGACCTTACCGAAGGACTCGCCGGCACGCAGGTCAACCCACGCGCCGAAGATACGCCCGGTCGCAACAGAAACGTACTTATCCCACGGTTCGGCGTGGATACCGCGGGTGGTACCTACCGAAGCGTTGAACGAGATGTTGTTCTGCACCGGGTTGAAGTCGGGCAGACCGGCGGCGACCATCTTTTCGCGCTGCCAGTTCTCCTTGAACCAGCCGCGGTTATCACCGTGAACCGGCAGATCGATGATGAGCAGGCCGGGAATCTCGGTCTCAGTAACCTTCAGCTCCTTGGTCATTACTGACCAGCCTTCGCGTACTTTGCCTCAACCTCAGCCTTCAAGGGCTCCCACCAGCTGCGGTTGTCGGTGTACCACTTGATGGTGTCTGCCAGACCGGACTCGAAGTCAGTGAACTTCGGCTCCCAGCCGAGTTCTGCGCGCAGGCGGCTACCGTCGATGGCGTAGCGCAGGTCGTGACCGGGGCGGTCAACCACATGCTCGAAGTCGTTCTCGTCCTTGCCCATCAGACGCAGGATGGTGCGCAGAACGGTGATGTTGTTCTCTTCGCCATCTGCACCGATGAGGTAGGTTTCACCAATCTTGCCCTGCTCCAGGATGCGCAACACAGCAGAAGAGTGGTCAGATGCGTGAATCCAGTCACGCACGTTCAGGCCCTCGCCGTACAGCTTCGGGGTCAGACCCGAGAGGATGTTAGTAATCTGACGGGGAATGAACTTCTCAATGTGCTGGTAAGGACCGTAGTTATTCGAGCAGTTCGAGATGGTGGCCTCAATGCCGAAGGAACGAACCCAGGCACGCACAAGCAGGTCAGAGCCAGCCTTGGTGGAGGAGTACGGGGAAGAGGGGTTGTAGGGGGTGGTTTCGGTAAACTTGGCGGGATCATCCAGCTCGAGGTCACCGAAGACCTCGTCGGTGGAGATGTGGTGGTAGCGGGTTCCGTGCTTGCGGACTGCCTCCAGCAGGCTGAAGGTACCCACCAGATTGGTGTGGATAAAGGGTTCGGGGTTGGCCAGCGAGTTGTCGTTGTGCGACTCCGCTGCGTAGTGAACAACCGCGTCAGCCTTGCCAACCAGTTCGTCTGCCAGCTCGCGATCTGCGATGTCGCCGACAACGAGCTTAAAACGAGATTCGGGAAGACCTTCCAAAGACGCCGCATTTGCGGCGTAGGTCATTTTATCCAGCACAGTAATAGTGTGATCAGTGTTATCGATGAGGTGGTGAACAAAGTTCGAACCAATAAAACCGGCACCGCCGGTAACAAGAATGTGAGCCATACGGTAAATTTTACCTGGCTAAAGAGCGATTTTTATACCTCAACAAAGAGATAAACATGACACAATATGTAGTTATGAAAGGAATTATTCTTGCCGGCGGTACCGGTAGCCGTTTGCACCCTATCACTCAGGGTATTAGCAAGCAGCTCACTCCGGTCTATGACAAGCCGATGATTTACTACCCGCTGTCCACTCTGATGCTTGCGGGTATTCGCGATATTTTGATTATTACCACTCCGGCCGATCAGGAGCAGTTTAAGCGTTTGCTCGGTGACGGTTCTCGTTTTGGTATTAATCTCGAATATAAGGTTCAGCCTTCCCCGGACGGCCTGGCTCAGGCATTTATTCTGGGAGCCGATTTTATTGGAAATGATCCCGTAGCGCTCGTGCTCGGCGACAATATTTTCTATGGCCCCGGTCTGGGAACTCAGCTGGCCACTTACGAGCAGAAGGACGGTGCGACCGTCTTTGCCTACCGCGTGGCCGACCCCCGTGCTTACGGTGTGGTGGAATTCGATGAGGACTTCAACGCTCTCTCTATCGAGGAGAAGCCCGAGAATCCCAAGAGCGACTACGCAATTCCGGGTCTGTACTTCTACGACTCTAAGGTTGTGGAGTACGCCCACCAGATTAAGCCTTCACCCCGCGGTGAGCTGGAAATCACGGACCTCAACCGCGTCTATCTGGAACAGGGTAAACTGAAGGTTGAGGTTTTGCCGCGCGGCACCGCATGGCTCGATACCGGAACCTTTGACTCACTCGCTGATGCCACGAACTTCATCCGCACTGTCCAGAGCCGCCAGGGTCTGTCCGTTGGTTGCCCAGAGGAAATTGCGTGGCGTCACGGTTGGCTTTCCGACGAGCAGCTCCGCGAGATTGCTACCCCGCTCGTCAAGAGTGGTTACGGAAGCTACCTGCTCGGCCTGCTCCGCTAAGCCTCACACCGCAACCCAGGGGATATACCGTATCCCTTCACCGCCCGCGGCAATACTCCACGTCACGGGTACACACTAACTCAAACTTTCTGGAGTATTCTCACTACTATGACCATTTTGGAATTCTTCCGCACCACGAGGGCTAACCTCTGGTTACTGATTATTGGCATCATCGTTGGTGCCGTGGCGGGCTTCGGCTATGCGTCCCTGCAGCCGAAGGTGTACGCCGCATCGTCCTCGGGCTACGTGACCGTGGGCGAGTCCGGTACGGTGGATGTGCTCTCCGGCTCCTCTGCTGCTAAGGAACGTGCGCGTTCCTACGCAGCCATCGTCTCTTCGGAGGCTGTGGCTCAGAGGATTAAGCAGAAGAACGCTGACCTATCCAACCTGAGCACCGGCCAGATTCGCGCGAGCCTGTCCGCTAGCGCAGGCGAGAACGCAGCGCTCATCACCGTGAGTGCTAAGGCTTCCAGCCCGAAAAACGCACAGCTTCTGGCAAACAGCGCTCTGCAGGCTACCGCAGACTACATCCATGAGATTGAGCAGAACCCCGGTAATGCCCAGGCTCTGGTCAACGGCGATAATAACGCTGCCGCGGCTACCTCTGCGAATGGCAATACCGTCCGTGTGATTCCGCTGAATAACGCGAGCGTTAACCCGCCGCTAGTATCCCCGAACTACCAGCAGAACACTCTCATGGGTGCTGGCGTGGGTCTGGTACTGGTATACGCAGCTATCTTCCTGCGCCGCGCACTGGATCAGCGTATCCGAACCCGCGATGACGCCACCAAGGCAACCGGCACCAGCATCCTGGGTGTGTTGCCCGTCAGTGAGGACCTGAGCGAAGAGAACATCGTGAACGGTGATACTGACGACCACATCGCTCAGGAATCGATTCGCCAGCTACGTACCAACCTGCGTTTCGTGAATGTCGATACTCCCCCGCGCTCCTTCATCGTCACCTCCGCTGTGCCTGGTGAAGGTAAGTCGACCGTGTCGCTCTCGCTGGCTCGTTCCTTGGCTGACGCCGGTTCGCCCGTCATCCTCATTGACGCCGACCTCCGACGCCCGACCGTGGCTAAGAAGCTGAAGCTCGACGCTAAGGTCGGTCTGACCCAGGTCCTGGCCGGTCAGGTGGAGATTGCAAACGCTGTGCACCAGCTAGGCGATTCGAACCTCTTCGTGCTCCCCGCGGGCCGCATTCCCCCGAACCCCTCCGAGCTTCTAGGTTCGGACAAGATGCGCCAGCTCGTCAAGGAACTCTCCGAAGAGTTCATTGTGGTCGTCGACGTTCCGCCGCTACTGCCCGTGACCGACGCATCGCTGCTCTCCAACTCGGTGGACGGCGTGATTCTGGTCGCTTCGATTGGCCGTAGCCACCGTGAGCAGATGACCGAAGCTTCGAACGTCCTGAAGAAGGTCAACGCAAACCTCTTCGGCCTTGTTCTGAACCGTGCACCCCGTAAGGGCCTGGGTAACTCCTACTACGGCTTCGGTTACGCAAGCACCTACGTGGGCTACGCAACCTACTACGGCTACGGTAAGGACGGAGACAAGAAGTCCTCGAAGTCGAAGTCCTCGACCCCCAAGGCATAACCTCTCAAACCTCTCCCCACGGGGAGCAACATACGGCGGGAAGGGCAGTGTTTCTGTCCCTCCCGCCGTATACTTATTTGGTATAGACCGGTGCACCGAAAGGTTATTGTGACCACTCACTCCGCCAATACCCCGGAGCCGCTCACCACCCCGCTCGCGGCACGGATTCGGCTTGCGCATGCCTACTTCCAACAT
The DNA here is from genome assembly GCF_901875305.1 of Rothia mucilaginosa. GTDB lineage: Bacteria > Actinomycetota > Actinomycetes > Actinomycetales > Micrococcaceae > Rothia. The sequence continues at coordinate 160,017 of NZ_CABFLY010000003.1, read as the reverse complement.
ATAGCCGATGCGCATTCCATCGATGTTCTGCACATCAAGGGCTATGCATTCTCGCAGGAGATTTATCGCAAGGGTAGGTACAGCTCCGACGCTGACCTGCTGGTCCGCCCCTCACAGGTAGACCGCTTCGTGAAGATCCTCCTGGCAGACGGATGGCGTATCCAAGCTCATTTCGAGACGGGCTCCGTGTTCGAGCACGCCATGACGCTCTACCACGCTTCTTGGGGTTTGACCGACATCCATCGGTTCTTCCCCGGTCTCGGCCGCCACGGCGACTACGAAAAGACCTTTGACCGTGTCTGGGCTGCCCGCCATACCCGATTCATCGCTCACCGGCCTTGTACGGTCCCCTCAGACCTGGATGCACGTCTTATCGTGGTGCTACACCGTGCCCGCGCTGCTTCTCGGTACAGCGCGGACATCAACTATCTAGTGAACCGCATGTCCTACGCCGATTGGCAACGCCTTAAGGAACGAGCCAACGAGCTCGACTCAAACCTGGCCTACAGCGCTGCCATGGGTGGGCTTGAACAATACCGAGGTGACCGTGACTACCTGCTGTGGCTTTCCGTTTCGCAGGACGTCCCCCACTACATTCAGTGGATTGGTAGGCTCCGGTCGGCGACCACACTGCGCGATAAGCTACGCACCCTGAAGAACATCTTCTTCGTCAATAAGGACCATTTAGCAATGCAACTCGGGCGCACTCCCACGCGTGCCGAGGTGCGTACCAAGTTCTTCGAACGCTTCGGAATCGAGGTGAAAAAATGACGGTTTCCGCAGATTCTCCTCAGACAGCACCTGTATATGGGATTCCCAAGAACATCGCCTACGTACACTCTGAGGAGTTCGCCAAATACTCCCCCACCGCCACCTATATTGCAAACTTAGACACCGGGGAGCACTCTATCCTACAAGATTCGGCCTCCATCATCTGGGATATTTTTGAAGAGCCCACGAGCGAAGAGGAAGCGATTGAGACCATCTGCGAACTCTACGAGCAACCAGTTGAGGTGATTGCGCCGCAGATTCGAGCGTTCATCCCCGACCTGCTCTCCAAGAACCTCCTGGAGATCCTCTAGAGGCCTCTCAACAGTTCGTAAAAGCATAGCGCCTACGGGAAGAGGCGGGGCGGTCAGACTCTTAAGCCTGACCGCCCCGCCTCTTTGACTCTACGAACGAGTGGGCAAAGCGTCCTTACTGGTCTTCGGGAAGCGCATGGATATAGGTCTTCAAACGGCTGATAAACCGTGCCTCCGAAAAACCGTCCACGTGCTCACGGATATAGTCGGCGTCCCAGTCTTTCGGGTTGAAGACTTCCAGAGCCGCCTGTAGCTGTTCCACCGTGGGCTGATCGATGAACACACCCGTCTTACCTTCCTGAATCGTATCCAGGAAGCCACCCGCGCGGTACGCGATGACTGCCTTGCCGCTCGCACCAGCCTCCAACGGGGTGATGCCAAAGTCCTCATAGGAAATCGCCAGCAACGCCAGGCAGTGACGGTAGGCGTAGCGCAATTGCGCGTCCGTTACACCCGAGGCAATCCGAATAGTGTCACCCGCAATCTGCAGCAGGTGTTCCTTCTCAGGACCGTGACCGATCACCAGCAGCTTCTTACCCAGGTTATTGCAGGCCTCCACGGCCTTGTCCACATTCTTATAGGGCAGCAGACGCGAGACAATCAGGAAGTAATCATCTCCACTCATGAACTCTTCGAAGCCCGGAATCGGTTCCGTCGGGGCCTTAGGGTCCACAGAGTGCGGCGGGAAGAAGATCGGAACGTCCTTCTTACCGTATACGTTCTCGATGCGCTTCTTAATGACGCTGGCATTCGCCACGTAAACCGCCGAGCGGTGTGCCGCCCAGTGATCCCACAACATCAGCGCCGGACGCAACGTCTTCAGCAACAACGGAACAGGGCCGGTGCTCTTCTCACCCAGGTACTGATCACTCAAGTAGAGCCAACGGGCCGGCGAGTGGCAGTAGATAAACTTACGTCCCGCATAGTTGAAGCCGTGTGCCCAACCCGTCGTCGACACAACGGCACGCTCCGCGGGAACCTTCAGAAGGGAGGAAGCCAACGGAAGAATCGGCAAAGCCATGCGGTGGTTACGGCGCAGGTAGCCAATCTTGTTCAAAGGACTCGTGATGATTTTCGCGTCCTTGAACTCGGGGAACGTTCCCTCCGGATCGTACAGGGTCGTGTAAATCGGGGCATCTGGGAACGCACGATGCATAGCCAAGACCACGCGCTCAGCACCGCCACGCTGGGTCAGGTAGTCGTGCGCAATCGCAACCTCTTCCTTCGCCTCCGGCCTCACAAAGGGTACGTAACGGCGCACCAAACGCGCTACCTTCTTCATGCCCTTCGGAATATCCCTCAGAACCGCGTCTGGGTTCTTCGGCCCGGTAAACGGAGCGGAGGTCAAGAACTGAGTGAGCGACATTTTCTTTTCCCTCCTAAAAAACTTTCTGAGCACGCTCGGGGTAGTGAATACCGGCATAGGACGCAGCCTCAACCTGCAGAGCCACCAGCTTCTCAGCTACCTTAGCGGGCAGCTTGAGCAGAATCTTATCGCTCGCATCGCCCAGGGTCTTAATAGTCTTCTCGGTCGTAAAGCGCGCCAGGGTCTTCACCGCGAAACCCCACGGGCCGCTCGGGTTCGGAGCCGGGTGCGCGGTATCTCCATGCTTACGAACGAAAATCGTGCGAGCAGATCCCGAGTGCAGTGCGCGCAGAGCACGCACCGCGGTGGTGGTAGCCTCAGCATAGTGCTTAACCTCAACCTCATCAGAAATAATGATGCGGCCACCGGCGTCGTGCACCATCTTTCCCATGTCTACGTCCTCCCAGCCGTAAAGACGGTAGGCAGGATCGTATCCCCCGGTACGCTCGTAGAACTCAGCGGAAATCGACGAGTTTCCGTTCCAGTACAGCCAGCGTCCCTCCTCAGCCACGCTCAGGGCGCCCTGTTTGAAACGCGCGTCACGGAAGTTACCGTAAACGCGGGAGTAGGGAGTATCCGGGTACACGTTCTTGAGGGTGCCAATCACTCCGTCGTAGTCGCGGTGCAGACGAATCTGGTTAGCGACATAATCGGGGGCCGGCTGCAGGTCATCATCGCAACGAATGAGAATATCGGCATCAGCCGCGCGGTGGCCAGCGTTCAACGCTGCCACACGACCGCGATTCTCTTCAAAAACAATCTTGGTCAGGTTCAGCTTGCCCTCGGCAATGTAGCGGTCAACCACGGCCTCGCTGTTATCGATATCGCCGTCGAGGACCACGATGACCTGGAAATCCTTCTCCGTCTGCTCGGCAAGCGCGTCCAGCGGGTAGTGCAGAATCTTTGCGCCACCACGAGAGGGGATAATGACCGCAGCCTTATAGCGGTGAGTCGTCATGCTTTTCCTTCGGGTTGATGTGAGATAAGAGTTTGAGTGAAATATCCCGTTGGGAGAATTCGGGTAAGGGGCTACCGGGCGAAGCGCTCCAGAATTTCGCCCACGCGCGCCTTGCCCGCCTCGGGAGAGTAGTTCTCCTGCCAGCGCCAGAACAAGTCGGAGGTGCGCTCCGCCAGGCTAGAGGAGTTCTCGCGCAGTTCCTCCCCAAGGGTTTTGATGGCGGCGGCCAGGTCCAGAGGCTGACCGGCCGAGACGATGTAGGGGTAGGATTCACCGCCTACGACCTCGGCCAGGGCGCCGGCATCGCTCACAATCACGGGGATGCGGGCGCTCATCGCCTCCGCCACGACCAGACCAAAGGACTCAGGTGCTATGGAGGGAACCACCAGCATGTCGATGGAGCCAAAAAGCTGGTCCGGGGTGGTCCAGCCGAGTCGGGTGCTGAAAGACGACACCTGCTTCAGCGCTTCCTCCACCTCGGCGCGCTCCTCATCCGAGGCGAACACGGGTTCACCACCGATAATCAGGTCGTAGGTGACCTCGTCAGCGTTCAACGCGCTCATTGCCGAGCATAGGGTCGCAATGCCCTTCGAGGGAGTCAGACGGCCCAGGTACCCTACACGCAGGCGGCGGTCGCCCACACTGTGGTCTAGGGCGGTAGATACGCCGCTCACCCAGTTCGCGAAAACCTCGCTGCCCGGGCAGGAGTGCTCCACATAGCGGCTGGGCACCAGGGTCACGGAAGCCTTACGGCGGGCGAAAGGCACCAGCTTGGCGTTCAATCCGGCCGGTAGCTGGTGCAGGTGCACGATGCGGTTCTTACGACCACCGGTTGCGGCAGCAGGCACCAGCCCGTTGCACCACAGCAGAACATCTTTGTGGCGAGCGTGCCAGGCGCGCAGGGCTAGCATGTACTGGGCGCGGTTTTTCACCGGAAGCACGACCCGGGCGAAGCCCTCATCGGCGGCCGCCTCCACAAGCTGATTAGGTTCGTCAGGGCCGACGATGGTGACCTTATAGCCCAGGCTACGAGCTGCGCGAGCCACGTTCAGGAGCATGACTTCACCGCCGCCCATATCACCGTTATTAGTAGCGATGTAGAGCTCTTTCACGATTAGGACTTCCTCGCATGCTGACGGATAGAAGCAATATCAAAGGAATAGCTGGGACCCGAGGAGGAGCGGTCAGCCACGGGAGCCGCAGTAGCACTCACGTCCTCGGTGACTACCTCCGGCACAACTACCACCGTTTCGTCCTCTCCTTGCGAAGACTTCGGTTGGTCGTTCTTCTCGAGGTCAGCCGGCGTGATTTCAGCGTGGCCACTATCAGAAGCGTCCAGCTTATCGTCAGGGTTCAAATACAGCAACGCCAGGCCCACCACGATAGCCCAAGGCACAGTCAAAATAACTTCACCGAGACGCTGTGATGCAATCAGAATAATAACCATAGCAGCTTCAGCAATAACGATACGCTGAGTACGAGCCTGTTTCCAGAAGAAGGTAGCCACAACCATTAGACCCACGACCACCACCATATATGCCCAACCAGCTTCTTGAACCAGCGTCATATATGAGTTATGGAAGTAGAAGTATCGATCTTTTAGCGGAACCTGTGCAGTACCCAGACCACCGCCGTACCACGGAACCACATCAATCATGCGGTACATCTCTTCGTCGATTCGCTGACGCAGAAGGTCACTACCGAGTCGGTCGGCGAAGGCACCGGCACGCGCGAAGTTATCCTCTAGGTAGTTCACGCCCAGGTAGAACAGGTATGCCAGAACGGCCTTTCCGAATAGGTTCAGTCGATGAGAGAAATACAGCCATAGAATCGCGAAGGCATACGCGGCGAGGGAGGTTCGAGAACCGGTCAGCCACAGCATCCCAGAAGTAATAGCAATGGCGACGACTCGGTGTTTTGTCTTCTGAACCATAGCCACAAACAGAAAACCGAACATCGCATAGTACAGACCCGCCTGGTTCTTATCGTTGAGCCAACCGGTCAGCGTACCGGCGTAGTTATCGGGTGCGACGCCCGCATAGAAGCCAATAAAGTTAAACAGAAGGCCAAAGGCCACACCGAAGAGCAGGGAGCGAATATCTATCTTCTTCTGCGCAATCTGCAGAGCAAGCAACACCACGACCGCCATACGTACCGCACGGCGGACAGCGTACTCCACCGGGAAGCTGTTGAACGCCAAGGTTTCAAACAGGGCCCAGCTAATAGCCAGCAGAAGCACCGTGAAGAAGAGGCCGTTATTGGGGTGCTCAACCTTTGCGGGCTTGGTCAGGTTGTAAAGAACCAGGACCATCACCACAACCGTTCCCACGGGCATGGCGAAGAAACCTGTCGTAATACCGATGAAGATAAGACCAAAGCCAGCCCAGAAGTCAAGCATTGATAGCTTGGAGACGCTACCTGCCAGATACTTTGCCTCGTCCTTCGCAGCCTGCCCAAGGCGAGTAGCATGGCTCGATGCGGTGCCTGCGGAGACTGGGCGCTTAGTTCCAGACGCAGGTTGAGGGTGAGCTACTGTCATTTCTTCTCCAAAATACGGGTGTAGATATGGGCGGTCTGGGCGGCCATCTGCTCGTTCGAGATCCAGGTGAAAGGCTCCGCCTCGCCCTTCTGCAGCTGTCGGCGCATCGCCTGCAGAACATCTTCGGTGAGCTTCGGGCTCTGACGATCCACCAGTTCATCAGCTTCCAGAATCTCCGGGTTACCGCCCACGGCGGTAGCCACGGTCTTCAACCCAGCTGCCTTGGCATCCAACAGGGTGTAGGAGCAGTTCTCCCACACCGAAAGCTGCACAATCATATCGCTACGGCCCATCGCCTCGATGGGGTTAACGAAGCCACTAAAGGTCACCGAATCACCAAGGTTCAGACGCTTAGCGTGAGCCTTCAGCTCGTCACCCAAATCACCCGAACCGGCGATTTCGAGGTGAGCCTGCGGGTACTCCTCGCGCAGGCGCGCGAAGGCGTCAAGCAGAACGTCAATGCCCTTCTCGGGGGATAGACGAGACAGCGATAGGATGCGCGGGCCACCCTCGACGGGGACACGCTGCTCGGCAACGGCAGCAGCCACCTCGGGAATGTCCACACCGTTGTACACCAGCTCCACGCCACGGGCACCCCACTTGGCGTGCATCTGTTCGGCAGTCGAACGAGACACCGCAATCGCCTGATCAGTACCCCACAGACGCACACGATGCACGGTCTCCATGAGCTTTGAGCGCCATGAGCTACCGTGATACACCGAGTCGTTGCCAGCAATACCGTGCTCAGTGGTGAGCAAGCGCGGAACCCACACACTACGCTGCAGCAGGTGGTGCATGCGCAGAGCATTCACCACGGCAACAGCCACAACGTCAGCGTAGGCCAGGTGACTGTGCACGATCTCCGGACGGAGCTGCTCAACAGCTTTCATGAGGGACGCGAAAGAGGTCTTAAAACCATAATCGGGACCGAACTCGGCCTTAACGACGGTGACGCCCAGCTCCTCGAGGCGGCTCGTGAGCTTGCCCTCGGGGGCGAGAACCACCAGGTTAAAGCCGGGGAGCCCGGCACGCGCCATATCGACAACGTGCCGAGCTACTCCGCCAAAATCGGGAACCGGAACGACCCACAAGGCCGTGGGTGTAGAGGTCATGCCTTAGTCAACTTTCGAGTGAGGAAAGAACGGAAGGATGCTGAAACTTTCGTTTCAATGGAAATATGCACCAGGTAGGCGAAGCATACCACCAAAACCAGCGCGATAATACGGGAACCCCAAGGACCAGCAAACGGGTAGAACAAATCCACCAGCATGTAACCGACCATCGCATGGCCAAGGTACAGAGGATAGGAAATCCGCCCCAGGAAGTTCAGGGGTCCTCGCGCAAGTAGCGGAACATTCTTAAGATAAATGACCACAAAGAACATCAGGCCAATCAACGCCACGCCGATACCATGAGCGAGATCATGCATCAGGGCCGCGTTGAGGGTAGCCAGAATCGCGAAATACGGGATGTGCCACGTGAATTTACGATCATGGCTATACATGAAGAACATCATGCCCAGGCTAAAGAGCGAGGAATGTTCCGCAACTGCTGCCCAGACAATCATCTTAGGTGCGCCGCCCAGAGAAGCCTCGGGGTGGAAGAGCAGGCACAGGGCCGTGCCGATTACCGACCATGTCAGCAACATAGTCGTAAGCTCATTCCGGACGATCTTACCGCGACGTATCACCATGTACAGGGCGACCATCACATAGAATTGCAATTCCACCGCTAGTGTCCAGTACACCTGATCGACGTTGTCCACGCGCAGAAAACGCTGCAACATCGTCGTATTAATCATGGTCTGTAAGACCGTGATGTGACGGCCGGGATTTCCATACAGAAAATACACCAGTGCAGATACAGCTAGTGCAAACCAGTAGGTCGGGTAGATACGGGAAAACCGAGAAATCGCAAACTTCAGCGCTGAACCACTCTTAATAGCGCTGAGCAGAATCACGAAGCCAGAAATGATGAAGAAGAGCTGAACTCCAAGCTCGCCCAGAGGAATATCATAGGGCGATGGCGCAGTTCGCGGGTAATTTTGAGTAGCCGGAACACCCAGGTGATAAATCACCACGGTAATAGCAGCCAGGCCACGGAACCCGTCTAGCTCCCGGAAACGCCCGGGAGTAATGAAATTCTGGTCCAGAATTCCACTCTCCCGAGCTTTTACGGTCTGAGACTTGGCCATCGATGTCTGTCCTACAGCCACTTCTCGAGGCGGTCCAGAGCGGTGAAGAAGCCTTCACCGTTGTTAATGTGGCCCTGCCAGATTTCGGGAATGAAGGATGCCTTCGGGGCCAGCTCACGCAGCTGCTTACCCAGTGCAGCCCAGTCCACGTCGCCTTCGCCAACCTGAACGCCCTCACCGTCAACGCCAATGCCGTCCACCAGGTGCAGGTGAATCGACAGCGGTGCCAGCTGCTCAACAGCCTCCGACAGCGGAATGTTCAGGAAGTTAGAGGCCAGCATGGTGTGAGAGATGTCCAGGCAGAGCGCGGTGTCGTAGGTACGCGAGAACTCAGCGGTATCCTTCGGATCCAGGAACAGGTTGTGGTACTGCTGACCACCCATCAGCCAGGGGTACGGGGGCAGGGTCTGAGCGGCCAGGCGCACGCCGGATGCATCCAGGCGCTTCAGGGCCTCGCCGATGCGCTCATACTTCGCGGCACGCTCGGAGACGGGGATGTGCTTGTCCTTGGTGAAGCCGCCCATGGTCACAACCATGATCGGGTCCTCATCCACGGTGAAGTAGCGGGTCAGGTCACGGGTGATGTCGATGGTGCGCTGCACCTCGGCGATGGAGCGTTCCCACACCTCAGGGTCCTTCGAGGCGAGGTCCACGAGGAAGTCGCCAGCGAAGAGGTCGGGCAGGTGGGTGGTGAAGCCCATGTCCAGCTTGGAGTCGAAGACATCGTCAATGTTGATGTCCAAATCCTTGTAGGAGAAGTGGAACTCCAGGAAGTCCGGCTTAGCCTCTTCAATCAGCGGCTTGTAGTCGTGGTAGCGGACGGGCAGACCCCAGGGGCGATCGAACTTGAAGTCGCGGCGGGTGACCAGGTCATCCTTCAGGTCGCCCTCGAAGAAGAAGGAGCCTTCTTCAACATCGCGATGCATGGTACGGCCTACAAGCTGGTGCAGATGGTTCGGCTGCAGGCCACGGCCCGGAGACTTCACAGCCACGTCAGCCTCGGTCACGACCTCGCCCTTAGCGATGTGGCGGGTAGCGACCAGGGACTTGGCCAGGTTCACGCGGTTCATCAGCTCACCGGTGGACACCTCGCGGGGAGCGGCGGAACCGATAGCTGCTTCAACCTCGCGAATCTGCTGGACCATGGCCTTGAATTCCTCGGGCAGCAGGGAGACGGTGTGGTCGTTACCCTCGAGGGTCTTGTCGGTGGTGAAGTGCTTCTCAATAATCTTTGCACCGCGAGCAACAGCAGCAATCGGCACGTGGTAGCCACGCTCGTGGCCCGAGTAACCGACCAGGCACTGGCCAATCTCAGCCAGGCGATCCATGTAGGCCAGGTTCACATCCTTGAAGGGTGCGGGGTAGGCCGACTGGCACTGCAGCAGAGCGTAGGATGCACCAGCGCTACGCAACAGGGCCACGGACTCGCGAATCTCTTCCTCACGGCTCATACCGGTGGAAACCAGCATGGGCAGGCCGCGGGATGCGACATCGCGCAGCAACTCGTGGTTGGTCAGGTCAGCAGAAGCAATCTTCATGCCCTGAATACCGTAGTCGACCAGGGCCTGTACCGAGGGAGCATCCCAAGGGGTGCACATGATGTCCATGTTGTGCTGCTTGACGTGGTCGAAGACCTCGTACATCTGGTCCACGCTCAAGGAGAAGCGGGAGAGCAGGTCCAGGGTGTACTGCACGCCCAGGTCCTCACCTGCGGTGGCTGCGCCGCGCTGACGGTAGAGGGCGTCCATGTCACGCAGCTGGAACTTCACAGCGTCCGCACCGGATTCAACGGCCAGGTCCACCAGTTCCTTAGCGAAGTCAACGCTACCCTGGTGGTTGTTACCAATCTCAGCGATGATGAAGGCCGGGGAGTCCTCGCTGATGGTGTGCTTACCGATGCGCAGAACATCCTGCTCGTCCATGGCCAGCGCCACGAGGTGACCACGCTCGTCGGTCAGCGGCACGTGGTTGATGCCCTTAGCAAAGTAACCGCGCAGAGTCTCGGGGTCGGCATCGGCCGGAGCAGTCTGCGGGTTGGTGTTAGCGGCGGCCAGGGCGCTGGTCTCCAGGGATGCGGTCGGGTTGGCAATCAGCCAGCGGCGGAAGTCGCCGTCTGAGAGAGAACCGCGCAGAACGCCGGACTCGTTGACCAGGAAGATGATGCGCTGACCGTTGGCAGAAATCTTCTGCAATGCGGTAAGAATCGGGTCTTCAGCAAAGACCACATACGGGGCGATATTGCGTTCGATAATCATTGGTTTGGACCTTTTCGTTTGAGTGTTCTTATGAATGACTGAGTGCCGGTCAATCCGGGGTGGCGGCCGGAACGTCGCCGGGGCGAGGGTTACTTGCCCTTGTTCAGAATCTGAGTGAGCTGATGTTCTGCCACGGAGAAGTCAATCGGTGCGTCAATGTCAACGCCCTCAACCTCGTTGAGCATGAACAAGTCAATCGTACCGCCGGGGTAGCCGGCCAGGCGGTTGTGGTGCTCCGTGTACACGGGGGTCTTGGTGATGTACATGGAGCCGTTCTCGCGGTAGCGGAAGGTCTCCTTAGTCAGTTCCTGACGGCGCGGACGGTGCATAATCTCGAAGGCTGCGGTGGGTTCCCCATCGACATGCCAGGTCCAAATAAACGGACCAATCGGGACCACACCAACCATGGAGTCCTTGTCGTTCTCAACGAACTGGCGAACCGCACGAGCCAGGGTTCCGGGCAGACGCACGGGGCTAGTTGCCTGCAGCAACATAACGGCCTCAGGCGCCCAGCCGTTCTCGGTGTAGAACTCGATGGCGTGCTCGACAACCGGTTCGGTTGCGGTGGTGTCCTCTGCCAGGTGGGCCGGGCGGATGAACGGTACCTCGGCACCGCATTCACGGGCGATATCGGCCAGCTCGGCATCGTCGGTGGAGACGACAACGCGCAGTTCGTGCTCGCCAGCAAGTTCTTCCTTAGCGGCCAAGGCCTGCTCGACGGTCCATGCAACCAGCGGCTTACCCGCAATCGGGCGCAGGTTTTTACGCGGGATGCCCTTCGAGCCGCCGCGTACGGGAATGACGCAGAGAATACGCATTATGCCTCCAAAGTTTCAATCATAAGTTCAGCGATGCGGCGTGCCGGTTCCTTCTCGGGCTGCACCGGGGCGGGGGTGGGTTCGCTCCCCCAGCGGTTCATGCCGTAGCGGTCCCAGAATTCCACAAGCCACGCGGGCGGTGCCGGGTGGTACACCCAAGCAGGGATGCCGCGGATAGCTGCCTCCAACACACCGGTGGAGAAAATCGACACGACGGGGTTCGGTACCTCGTTGAGCGGGGTGCCGGAACGATCGATGCGGATACCTTCCTTCTCCCACAGCTTGTGGGTCAGCACCGACAGCTTGTCCTTCTCGCTCGGGTGCGGACGATAGATACCGCCGTACTTCTTCAGGAAGGAGTGCGCAGCGAACGCAAAGGACGCTCGCGGAAGCTCAGCACCGTGCATCTGACCCAGGAAGATGGGTTCTAGGTCGTTCTGCTTCTGTGCCTCGCTGCCCGCGGCTTTCTGAGCAGCCAGGTAGAGTAGCTGGGAACCCACAGCGTGGGTACTCACATCGCGTCGACCCGAAGCCCAGAATTCTGCGTCAGCCTCGCTGAACGCCAGCAGGGTGCATCCAACCGGCAACGGCGGTGCCTGCGGCACGAGCAGACCGTGCTGTACGACCCAGTACTCCGCGCCAATCGCGCGAGCGTACTCGTAGGCGGCCGCACCACGGGCCAGGTAGTGACCAAGGGAAAGAACCACGCGCACACCGGGCAGGAGCTCCTGCAACTGGTCTCCTGTCGCTTCCTGCTCGCTCCATGCATCACGACTGTAACGCTCGGTGGCGTACTGGCCGTTGAGGTACTCCGAAGCGTCCTCAGGGACCCACAGGGCCACACCCACGTTTTCGAGGTACTTGAGCGGCTCCAATAGGGAGTTACGGCTCGTCGGCGAGAACGAATCGAGCACGATGAGCACGCGGGGTACGGCGCCGCGGGTGTACAGCATGCCGCCGACGGGACCTTCCTGTTCAGCCGCGCCTCCGCGCAGACGTCCCACAAGAGCACGAGCCTCGCTCTTAGCCCAGCGCAGGGTGTTCTGACGCCTCTGCCAGGCGGCCCATGCGTCAATGTCGAGGGGATAATTTAGGCCCATAGCTGCTCCAAAATCTTGACGCGCTGATCAAAAGTGTGCTCGGCCAGGGTTCGCTTCTGGCCGGCTTCACGAATCTTGCGTGCCCACTTTGGGTCACGGAAAATGCGGGTACAAATCTCAATGAGCTCATCGATGCTCTCGTACACCAGGACCTCTTCACCCGGAATGTAGTAGCGGTCCACGTCAGGGCGATCAATTACCTGCAAGGCTCCCACGCCGGGGGCCTCGAAAGTGCGCATAGTGAAACCGTCCTGGTTATTGTGAATGTTCAAAGTAGCCGGGGAGGACGCCATAATGCCGTACGCTTCGGAACGGTCAATATCGCGGCCGGCGGGCACGCCGGAGTCCTTGAACTGCTTCGTGCGCAGAATATCGTAAAGATGGCGAGACCAGGCACGGCCATAAGCACGCACCGGCAGACCGGCGCTGACGAGAGCCTGCAGGGTCTCCTCACGATTAGGGTACTTGGCACCCACGAAGTTGATGGAATCCTCACGCATGGGAACAACCGGGCAGTGGGTGTCGTAAGCGTTGGGCATGTCGAGCACCTCAAATCCCTGCTCACGCAGGTGCTGTGCATCCAGCGGGCTGTAGCTTGCCAGCGCGCCCAGGTGGTGCAGGTCCTCTTCGGTGTAGCTCATGCGGCGCATCTCGTCGTAAAGCCAGGTGCCGTAACGCACGCCGGAGGTTTCCAGCAGGTCCCACCATTCGCGAGAGAGCATATCACCCTTAATGACCAGCACAATATCGGGACGGAACCCGTTGAAAGCGCCGATAGCCTTACGAGTTGCCTGGGCGGCGAAGCTTTCAGGGCGATACTTCTCGGGCAACTCGTGGGCAAGCTTATTGAGGATGCGCTCAGACAGAGTGCCGGGGGCATCGTAGATGTGGGTGCGCACATCATATCCGTGCACTTCCAGGGATGCCTGAATCGCCTTCCAGTACCCGTGGAATGCGGGTGAGAGCAGTAGAAGTTTGGGCTGAGTCATATGAGGATTGGATCCTGTCGGCGTTTGCTATAAGACCCCGCAGGGCAAAACCGTGCGGTGCTATGTGTTGGAGTGAAGAGGAACGGAAAGTTTCACCTGCAACTTGAGGCAAAATATACCTATTGAAATTTTACAACGAAAGCAGGAGACGACACACTCGAGTGCACTGTGTCGCCTCCTACGTTCTATATGCACCTTCTGAGGAAGAGGGCTAGAAATCTTGCGGAACTGCCGCTGTAGATTCCGCACGTTTTGCGCCTAGTTCTCGCGGCGCTCGGCCTTGGCGATGCGCTCCAGCTCGGTGGCGAGGAAACCACGAGCGTCCACGTCCTTATTGCGCAGGCCGCGCACCGAGTTTACCAGGAAGTTCGCGTAGCTGGTGGCACGCAGAGCAACAGTAAGCTTCTTCTCCCAGCCCCACTTATCCGCATAAATGAAACGAGCGGTGGTCAGCCACTGGACACGGCGCTCCGAAGGGGATGACCCGCCGCCCTCATGAGTGACGGTCACCGAGGGAATCAGGTAGCGATCCACTCCGGCCTTCGAGAGACGGTACTGGAAATCTACCTCTTCACTATTCATGTAGAAGCGCTCATCCATGCCGCCGAGGCGGTTGAAGGTAGCACGGGGCACAACCATGCAAGCACCCATAACCCAGTCAGCCTTCGCATCCGAAGTACCGGTGCATGCCTCAACGTCATGGCCGACACCGCGGTGCCACCAGTTAGTCGGCTTAAAACGAGCCAGCGGAGTGAACCATTCCCAAGCCACATGCGCTGCGGTGGGGAACTTGCGTGCGACCCACTGTTGCTTGCCATCGTGGCCAATAATCTGGGGGCTAGCGAGAATCTCGCCGTGACGCTCTACTGCAGCAAGCATGCGCGAGACGAAGGTGTTATCCAGTTCTAGGTCACTGTTGAGGATGAAGACCCACTCACCGGTAGCGGCAGCAACGCCGGAGTTCACTGCCTTACCAAAACCACCGTTAACAGGGCGGCGAACCACAGTCACGCCCTCGACCTCGGGGAACGGGATAGGCGAAACGTCATCAGAGACAATGATTTCAATATCGGCGGGGTCAATACCCTGCTGAGCGCGCAAAGTGTCGATAATGGCGAGAACCGGTTCCGGCTCACCGTAAAACGGAATGACCGCAGATACGCGGGGATGGAAGGTCATGTATTACAATCTTTCTTGAGTGAGAGGGATAATAGCAACCACCGTAACGGTGGGCGCTATCGTCTCTAGGATTATACAACTTCACTACTTTTTCAGCTGCACTTTTCAATTACCTATGCAGTCGACAAATACTCACCCGCTATCAGCTCGCTATCTTACACATCGGAAAGGGGACTTTCTCATGGATTCTGATATCCAAACTATCAATGATTCAGAAAGGGTCGCCGTATATACTGTTCAGCAACCCGCTTTCAAACGTGCTGTCAATGAGGCTTACAACTCTATTCGCCATAAGTGTCTGGCGAAATATATTAACCTTCTACGTCGCGGCGAAAAAATTATTCTCCTTTCCTACCCTATCTCCCGGGGAGGCAATTGGCTATATCTGTGGGCCCGCGCCGCTACTCTGCGCCATCATGGTACCGACAAAGCGTCGTTGCTCTATGGTCCCGGAATGGAGGCATGGACCGAGGAGTTCCCGAAGCTTGCCTCCATTACGGCTCCTTCGTCAGAGTATACGTTCTTTACCCGCCGTAGCGGCTACTTCCCGACGGATATTGAGGAGGATATCAGCGAAGAAGATTTGCACTTTTTTATTCGCGAGTACCTTCTTTCTTCAGAGACCTTTAGCGAGCGCCTTGCAAGAATGCAGAACGTAGTAGATGAAAATTCTCTCGTCATCAACATTCGCCGTGGCGATTACTATTCTGTGCCTCAAATTAATGAGGTTTTCGGAATTGATACGGTGACCTATGTGGAGGAAGCACTGAAGAAGCTTCAGGATACCGTGACTCCTTCAAAGATTATTTTTGTATCAGATGATCTTCAGTGGTGCGAGGAAAATCTCTCACATCTAAACTCGGTTGCGCCTTGCATTTTCAAAAAGCAGGGTTCCGGCATGTTCGACGATCTGGCCCTTGTGGCCAGCGCCCCTTACCTGATTCTGACCAACACGACTTTCGGTTATTGGGGCGCCTATATCGGTGAGTTACTGGCCCAAAAGCTCGTCCTTTCCCCTGATATTCATCAAGTTATTCCTGAAGATGCTCGTATCTATCAGAGCCGCCCAAAGATGCACCGTACTCATTGGGTTGCTGTGCATCACCCCGAAGGTAAAAACTGGATTACGGGTGAAATGCTGTGATTAACACTCTTAAATCCCTCAAGCACCAGCTTTTCCTGCTGAAAATTAATCATGATAAAAAACGCGAAGCCATTGCGCTCCGTGAGAGTACCGAGTTTAAAGAACGTTACGCATCACTTAACAAAACATTTACCCGCACGGATCTCCCCCGCGGTCCCTTTATCTGGGGCATAACCATGGTGAAGAACGAGGCGGATATCGTCGAACAGACGATTCGCCACCTGCTCGATCAAGGTGTGGATCATATCTTAGCAGCTGATAATGGCTCTTCTGATGGGACCTATGAACTATTGCTCGAGCTTAGTAAAACCCTCCCCGTGCACGTTATTCAGGACCGTGAGCTAGCCTACTACCAGTCAGAAAAAATGACCTGGCTTGCCGATCGGGTGATGGAAGCGGGCGCTGAATGGATTATCCCTTTCGACGCTGATGAATTTTGGTACGGTGTTTCCGCTCCACTATCGGAAGTCCTACGCTCGCAAAAGGGGCACACTATCGAGCTGACGAAGCTGTACAACGTTTTTCCCAGTATTGAAGGACCTTCTCTCAGGATTGACCCAACTCCCTATTGGGATCTGAAAGTCTGCTTCTCTCGCTGGGAAAATGCCGTTATCAAAATGGGCAACCATGAGGTCATTGCACCGGGTAAGCAGAAGCTTAATGAAGCTGCTATCATCCACTACCCCTGGCGTTCAAAGGAACAATTTACCCGCAAGCTACGTCAAGGGGCAAAGGCGTTGGAGGCAACCGATCTGCCTGAAGATATGGGCTACCATTGGAGACGTAATGGTGATATAACCATTGAAAGTGCTACCCCCCTGTGGGAAGCACTTTTGCGTGGCGAAGTTGACCATGAAACCATCACTTGGCGTCCCACCGGTCCTCTTACGTCTATTGGCTCTTCTTTGCCTCAAGAGTTTAAAGACATTATTCATTTGCTCAAGGAGAAGATGAGCACAGGTATTTAACAAGGATCTTTTCAGACGGTAAAAATACAACATAAACACACTGCAACAAAAAGAAGGGGGCTCTCGTTCATGACGAGAGCCCCCTTGCTACTTTAGATATGCGACCTATGAGACTAATCCGGCAACTGGCCCAGCTTCACCAGGTTAGCGAACTCTGCGTTTGCTTGTTGCACCTCAGTGAATGTACCTTGATTAGCGATTCGGCCATTGGAGAGATAAACCAACTGATCAACGTTGCGGACCGTTGACAGGCGGTGGGCAACAATAATCACGGTGATATCCTTCGAGATTCGTTCAATGGTCTTTGTAATCTTGTGCTCGGTCTCGTTGTCCAATGCGCTGGTCGCCTCATCCAGAATCAACACACTCGGGTTGCGGTACAGAGCACGGGCAATACCCAGGCGCTGCTTCTGACCACCCGACAAACGAGTAGCGTTGTAGCCAATCTTAGTTTCCAGACCATTCTCCAGGGAGTTGATGACCTCGGTCAGAGCAGCCACTTCGAGGCAGTACTTGACGCGTTCCACGTCAATTTCCTCCAGATTTAGGCCGAACGCCACAGCCTCCAGCACAGTGGAATCTGCGATAAAGACATCCTGGGGAACGTAGCCGATATGCTGGTGCCAGGAACGCAGATCCTTCAGAATCGACTCACCATTCTGTAGCACCTGACCACGGGTCGGCGCAAAGAGACCCAGAATAAGGTCAATCAGAGTAGTCTTTCCCGAACCAGAACCACCCACAAAAGCAATTGAAGAGCCCATCGGGATGTCAAGGGTGATGTCCATCAGCACAGGCTTATCACCGTCAGGGTACTGGAAGGTCAGATTATCAATCTGGATATTAACCGGCTCAATGCTCTTGTTGATGTAGTCGTGGTTCTTCGGGACGACCGGTGCGGAGGGCATCTTGAACATACGCTCTTCAGGAGTAAGGTGTTCAAGCTCTTCCAGCAGTTTCTCGCTGGCATGTTCACCTGCGCGGATGCTACCAAGAGAGGCAACCATACGGGTGTAGTTAGGCAAAATACGAATGCAGGCACCAGCAAAGAGAAGCAAGTAGCCAGTGCTATCAGCACCTTGCGTAGCGCTCATGAAGGCCAAGAGAGCAGCAATACCAACAATGAAGATGATTTCCAAGGTGTACTTCGGGAAATCGGAGAGGAAAGCACTACGCATCGACGCATTCACAGAGTCAATTCGCTTTTCCTGGTATCGGTAGGTGTAGCGTTCAGTTACACCGTACATGCGGATTTCACGGAAGCCCACTACAGCTTCGATAGCTGCGTCCAGCGCACCCTTAGTCGCATTCAGTACGATGGCGCCCTGTTCGCGATTCTTGCGCTTGAGCAAAGCCTGTAGCACGAATGAAGCCAGGCCGAAGTAGATAAAGGCGAGAAGAGCGGGCACCGGCATAACGACTAGTAGCATTACCATCAACACAATAATTGACAGTAGGTCACCGATAAAGCCAAGCACACCGTTGACGAAGGTGCCGTAGGCCTGACCCACCACATCATTTACGGAGTTCAGCACCGGAGCGGTACCACGCTTACGGTGGTCCAGGTAGGGCTCGCGCATGTAGCGGTTTAGCAGAGTCACTGAAACGGCGCTCTGCTGGGTGGCGATGAAGCCGAGGCTCCAGCGACGAATAATTAGGGAAAAGACACCCTTGAAAACAAATGCTGCGACGAGAGCCACACCGAAGATAACGATTAGGGTGGGGGTATCCGGATCGCCGAAGAAGTTAGAAACTTTCAGGATAAAGCCTTCACGTGGGGTTCCCATAGCGAGGTTCACCAGAGGAAGCACGAGAGCCACACCAAGCATCTCAAAAAGCGATACCGCAAAGAGACCCAAAATGTTTAGTACCAGGAGGCTAAACTTTTTGCCCGGGAAAAAAACCCGAATTTTAGAGTAAACACTCTTCACAATAAGACCTATACCTTCTGTGAATATCTTTTCACAATAAATTGATGAGCCGGACGCTCAATAAAATAATGAGCCAGAAGCGCGAGAATGCTCGCGATGATAAGAGAAATTACAACATACAGCAAACCAGTCATACCACCGTGAGCGGAGGCAGCCGAAGGCATCGATCGCACGTAAGCCAGTACCAGCTCATGTACCAGATAGAAGGCGAAGCTCGCCTCACCGGCAATGACCGCGATCTTCCAGAACACGTTCTTCTCGCGGGGTTCAGCAGAACGTTGGATATCCCAGAGTCCCAGCACAAGAATCAGCACAGCCCAGACTGGCGCCAGCAACAAGCCATGAGTTGTCTGCAGCAAATAGAACTTCGAGCTGACGTACATGGTTCCAAGAGCCAGAGCAATCATCGCCAAACAGTGGTAGCCACGAATCACGGGAACGCGGTAACCATCACGCACCATGAGAGCAAAGAGGCCCAGAGCCAGGCCGAGTGCGAACTCGCCTGAACGCAGAAGCGGGTTGGCATACACCACCACGTCCATGAAGTTTGACTGGGCGGCCAGAATGTAGGAGACCGTTGCCATCAGGAGGAACCAACCACCCAGTAGAGCAGCTTTCACACGGTAGCGCATACCATCCAAACGGTTCAGCACGAACGGGGTCATGAGGTAGAAGAACGCCTCACAGGAGAGAGACCAGCTCACCGCGTTATTTGAGAAAATAACTTCCCAGGATGGCACCCAGGCCTGCAGCAGAACCAGATTCAGCAATGCGCTCAGCGGGTTGAGGTCTCCGACAGAGTTAGACACTCCAACCAGCAAAAGACCCAACAATGCCACGCAGTAGAAAAAGAAATGCAGGGGGTACACCCTCGCAAAGCGACGAAGATAGAAGTTCTTTGCCCCTGCATTCCTGTTGTACGACCATGCCAGCACGAATCCAGAAAGAATAAAGAAGAGCGAAACGCCCACGTAACCAAGACGCGCGCCCGGAATCCAGTTAGCCCACTGCGTACCGTGGATAACGTGGTAACCGAACACAAGAAGTGCCGCCGGACCGCGCACCGCGGTCAGCGAATCTAGCATAATCCTGGAGGAGGGTCGTGCGGGCGCCGCCATTAGGCATCTCCCTTAGGGACTGACCCGTCTTCATTCCAGTAGTTCCATTTCAGGAACTTACCGTGCACAATCGGGCCTTCAGCCACGAATTTGATTCGTTCATCAGGACGGCCGTGCGAAATGTTCTCCCATACCTCGGCAATTTCGGCGTCACTCAGCTTGCTACCTGCCTCCCAGTGAGGTGCGAAGTAGCTTAGGTCCTCACCGGTACGACGGGAGG
Source organism: Rothia mucilaginosa (assembly GCF_901875305.1). Classification (GTDB taxonomy): domain Bacteria; phylum Actinomycetota; class Actinomycetes; order Actinomycetales; family Micrococcaceae; genus Rothia. Next base: position 140,156 of record NZ_CABFLY010000003.1, on the reverse strand, counting down.
TCTCGGTTCCCACACGTACCTTGCGCGCAATCTGAGCAATACCTCGGTACTGAAGGTGAACAATCTCAAGTCGCTGGTCAGCATCTCCGAGACGGCACACATCGTGGTTACCAGGGATTACAACGGCAAAGGGGTGAGAGCGGAAAGCGCACTTACCCGGGAAGGGGTAGGAAGCGTCCATCACCAATTCGGTGTCCAGGATGTTCTCAGGCGAATCAACGGTAGGCACAGTGTGGTGGAATCCTGCATAGTAGATACCCATGTTATCGGGTGCGTTACGCAGGAAATCACCAAGCTTCTCATCCTCCGCGTACCAGAATTCGTCACCATCAAAAGGAATGATCCAGCGAGCACCGCTACGCCAAGCCAAGTGCGAAAGATAGGTCATCTTCTCAGACTGAATATGTCGGTCGCAATTATCTTCAGCAAAGATTAGTCGCGAATCCTCATTGGCTCGCTGACGCAGGTATTCGCGGGTGCCATCGGTCGAGAGGTTGTCCGCAACAATAATTCGGTCTATGCCCTGTGCAAAAAGGTGATTGAGCACATAGGGAAGAATATCGAGTTCGTTCTTAACGACAGAAACAGCCCATATCTCCCGACGCGGCCCTACAAGGTGCGGGGCAGGAAGATTATGGACTTTCATCATGCGGATAGCTTCGAGCTGATCCCGCCAAAGCTTAGGGGTGTTTCGCCTCTTAAAGGAGTAGCTAAGCTGCCCCAATTCTGTGCGAAGTTTTGAGAGAAGGTTCATGATGCCTTTCTCGACCCGCCACAAATTGCAGACGGGCCCATGTATTTGAGGAGTGACGAGTAGAGTCTAGCCATAATTCTAGCATGCAAGCTTTCTTTAGCTTTGGAGAATTTTCTGTACTTTAGGTCATTTGTAAACAGAAGTTTTCCACGAATGCCATCGCCTTTCTAAACACTTGTAGGGTATTCGCCACACACAGGAAAAGGAACCGTTGACGATGCAAGGAACTCGGTATGATAGATACTATTCGTTCAACTTCACCCGACACTTCCGGCTTCCCTGTTCACCGTTGGGTACGTCAAGAGAAAAGGCTTTTGATGGGCATCTTCAACATCAAGTCCTTGAAGGACAAGTACACCCGAGGCTCCGCAGAGGAGATCACCGACTCCTCCAAGGCCCCCGAAACCACCGCGGCTACTACGCCGGCATCTGTTCCCTCCATTGCGGAAGGGGTCCGCTCCCTTATCCAGAGCAACCCCGACCTTGCAGGCAAACACCGCCGCGGGGCTGCTCAGCGCTCCATCATTCCTTCGGGTTCACTCCGCGAAGTCATAGGTGAGTATAAGGCCCACTCCCCCGCCGAAGTAGCCGCGCAGACACCTCTTCCTAAGGCATCCGAGCTTTCCCGCGCCGAAGAATTCTTCGAGGACGGCACCGTCACCATTGATGCGCAGCCGCTGAGCCTCACCGAAACCTCAGGTACTGCCACCGATATCCTCCCCCTCGATGCACCTTCCACCGAGAAGTCTGCCCCAGCCATCATTCGCATCGAAGAGCGCCACACGCCCACCGTGGCCTCCGATGTTCTAGCCGACACCGTCAACGATTCTGCTCCGGCAACCCCTGCCGCACGCGAGGAAGCCGCCGACGCTTCGCAGGGTGAGCGCGAACGCACCCCGCTGTTCAAGCTATCCCCGGGCACCTTTACCCGTAGTGGCGTGCACAGCACCGACGGCCCCTTCGAGGCGCTCTTCGTATGCACCGGCAACATTGCCCGCAGCGCATCGGGCGAGATTATTTCCAAGCACCTGGCTGCCGAGTACGGCCTGGAGGACAAATGGACCTTCACCAGCGCAGGCACCGGCGCACTGGTCGGACAGGGCGTCTACGAAACCATTGCCGCCGAGCTGGTTGAGCGCGGTTACAACCCCGAAGGTTTTGTCTCCCGACAGCTAACCGAGGAAATCATCAAGAACGCAACCATCATCCTGGTCGCGGAAAAGGTGCACGCCGACTGGATTGTGCGCGAGTGGCCCCAGTATCACTCCAAGATTAAGCTACTCAAGCAGGCCGCCCGCATCCGAGAAGAGGCTCGCCGCGCCGAGCCGCTCTCATATCTCTACTCCTACGGCGCACAGCCCCTCGATAGCGATAAGCTTGAGGACCCCTACCGTCGCGGCCCGGAAGCCGCCAAGACGGCCGTGGACGAGGTGGAGGAATCGCTACGCGTCATCCTGCCGTGGCTGGCACGAGCACACCGCTAAATCTTCACACCGCGGAAATCCAGAGAGGGCCTGCTCTCCTCTCTGAAACATAAAAATCCCCCGCTACCACAACGATGGTAGCGGGGGATTTTTATAGGTTATTCAAACCCTAGTGATCGAAAATCTCGGTCACGGAACCCCCATCGAAAACCTCACGAATAGCGCGGGCGATGAGGGGCGCGATGGAGAGAACGGTCAGGTTCTCGAAGCGCTTCTCCTCCGGGACGGGTAGGGTGTTGGTCACCACAACCTCGACCGCACCGCACTCGGACAGACGCTCAACGGCAGGATCGGAGAGAACCGGGTGGGTTGCCGCGATGATAACTTCCTTAGCACCCTTGTCCATGAGAACCTTCACGGCGCCGGCGATGGTTCCACCGGTGTCAATCATGTCGTCAATCAGCACGCAGGTGCGGCCCTCAACGTTACCCACAACGGTCTTGGAGACTGCGTGGTTCGGAACGTTAATATCGCGGGTCTTGTGCACGAAGGCCAGGGGCGCGCCATCCAGCAGGGTAGCCCAGTGCTCAGCCACGCGCACACGACCGGTATCCGGGGACACCACGGTCACATTCGACAGGTCCTCAACGCGCTCGCGGATGTGCTTAGCCAGCACCGGAATTGCGAAGAGGTGATCCAGCGGGCCGTCAAAGAAGCCCTGAATCTGCGAAGTGTGCAAATCAACGCACATCAGGCGATCTGCACCAGCGGTCTTGTACAGGTCAGAAATCAGGCGAGCCGAGATGGGTTCGCGACCCTTGTGCTTCTTGTCCTGACGGGCGTAGGGGTAGAACGGGGACACCACGGTAATGGAGCGAGCGGAGGCACGCTTGAGCGCATCAATCATGATGAGCTGCTCCATGAGCCACTCGTTAATCGGTGCCGGATGCGACTGAATCACGAATGCGTCCGCGCCGCGTACCGACTCCTCAAAACGGACGTAGGTCTCGCCGTTGGCGAAGGTGTATGCGGAGGTGGGCAACAGGTCGTGGTCAAGGGCCTGCGCAATCTCCTCGGCGAGCTTGGGATGTGCTCGACCGGAGACCACTACAAGCTTGCGCTCACCGGGGTTGGTAATCTCGCTACTCATGGTGTTGTTCTTTCCTCGGATTAGGATTCTGCCGGTTCCTGCGCACCCGCGGCCTTCGCGGCCTCAGCAGGTTCGGTACCGGCACGGTTCTTCAGAACCCAGCCCTCAATGGTGCGCTGGGAAGTCTCAGAATAGGCGAGGGCGCCCGCAGGAACATCCTTACGAATCAGCGCGCCCGCGCCAGAGTATGCACCATCACCCACGGTGACCGGTGCAACGTAAATGCCCGCGGATCCCATGCGGGCATGTGCGCCAACAACGGAACGGTTCTTCACCAGGCCGTTATAGTTAGCAAAAATGGAACCTGCACCAATGTTGGCACCCTCACCGATGGTGGCATCACCAACATAGGACAGGTGCGGAACCTTCGCGCCATCACCAATCTGCGAGTTCTTAGCCTCGCAGAAAGTGCCAAGCTTCGAGCCCTTACCCAAGGTCGTGCCAGGACGCAGGTAGGCGAAGGGACCAACGGTTGCGCCCTCTCCAATGACGGCGCCGAAGCCGTGAGCGCGGATGACGGTAGCGTCAGCCTCAACGGTCATATCGGTCAGGGTGGTGTCGGGGCCAATGGTTGCGCCGGTGGCAACGGTGGTGGAGCCGTGCAGCTGCACACCGGGCAGGAGAGTCACATCGTTCTCGATGCGCACAGTCACGTCAATCCACGTGTTCTGCGGATCAACGATGGTTACGCCGTTGCGCATGTGGCCCTCGAGGATACGGTTGTTGAGCATACGGCCCAGCTGAGCCAGCTGCACGCGGTCGTTAGCGCCCTCAACCTCCCAGCGGTCCTCAATGGCCAAGGCGGAGGTACGGTGCCCCTTCGAACGGGCGATGGACAGCACATCGGTAATGTACTTCTCGCCCTGAGCGTTATCGGTAGTCACCTCAAGCAGGGCCTCGCGTAGCACATCAGCGTCAAAAGCGTAAATACCGGAGTTAATCTCGGTAATCTCGAGCTCTTCGGGGGAGGCGTCCTTCGCCTCAACAATGGCGGTCACCTCGCCAGCCTGGTTACGCACGATACGGCCGTAGGAACCGGGCTCATCCACGTGGGTGGTCAGCACGGTGACAGAGTTCTTGTCATGCTCGTGGAAAGCGATAAGCTCACGCAGAGTCTCGGGGCGCAGCAGGGGCACATCACCGTAGGTCACCAGCACGGTGCCGGAAACAGGAGCCTGTGCGTCCAGGGCGTTCAGGCCAACCTCAACAGCGCGACCGGTACCGGGAATTTCGTCCTGATCAACAATGGTCACGTCGGGGTCGAAACCGAGCACATGCTCAGCGACCTTGTCGCGCTGGTGGCGTACCACCACGGCGAGGCGTTCGGGGTTCAAGTCGCGAGCCGCAGCAACGGCGTGCTCCACCATGGAGCGGCCACCAATACCGTGCATAACCTTAGGGGTTGCGGACTTCATGCGCGTGCCAGCGCCGGCGGCGAGAACAATCACCGCGGAGGGTGCCAGTTCAGTATTCACTGAGAAGACTCCTTATACGAGGTTGTAAGAGTGAGAGGTGAAGGCAGAACCGTCGACTCTCATTCAACGATTCCGTTGAGTGCTTACGCTCCGCCACTAGGACTCGAACCTAGACAAACGGCTCCAAAGGCCGCTGTGCTGCCATTACACCATGGCGGATTATTCCCGTGCCGGTGCGGGTACCGCCTCTAATGGCAGTCGCCATTCGCAAGCCTAATTTTGGGCAGAGAACAGCGCCGTGCAGGAAATGCTTTCCTCAGTTTATCAAATATCCGCCATAAGCTCGCCCCACGCACGGCGCAAACGCGGGCTTTCGACGGGGGCTTCGGCAATCCTATCTATACCTTCAAGCACTCCCCTATCGATTGCCTCACCAGCACCTGAAAATACCTTCACCCTGTACCCTAGAAGGCGTGGCACATTTACTAGGCGGCGAATCGCTGCATCTTGAGTTTCCTACCCGAACCATTTTCGAGGGCATCACGGTCGGCCTGAACGAGGGCGATCGCATCGGCATTGTCGGCCGCAACGGTGACGGCAAATCCACCCTCATGAAGATCCTGGCCGGCCGGCTCGAACCGGACTCCGGCCGCGTCACCGTGCGCGGCGGTACCCGCATCGGCTACCTGGATCAGTCCGATGTTCTCGACGACGACCACACGGTTGGCTACGCGATTGTGGGAGACACCCCCGAGTACGAGTGGGCGTCGCAGGCCCGCATCCGCGACGTCATTTCGGGCCTAGTCTCTGATCTGCCCTGGGATGCGCCGGTCTCTTCTCTCTCCGGCGGCCAGCGTCGCCGCGTGGCTCTCGCCTCTCTACTCGCACAGGAGTGGGATGTGCTCATGCTCGACGAACCCACCAACCATCTGGACGTCGAGGCCATCACCTGGCTCGCCGGCCACCTGAAGTCCCGCTGGTCGAAGAACGCCGGCGGCCTCATGGTCGTAACCCACGACCGCTGGTTCCTCGACGAAATCTGCACCGACACCTGGGAGGTTCACGATCACATCGTCGAGCCCTTCGAGGGCGGCTATGCGGCGTACATCCTGCAGCGCGTCGAGCGTGACCGTCAGGCCGCCGCCGCGGAGGCGAAGCGCCAGAACCTGATGCGCAAGGAACTCGCGTGGCTACGTCGCGGTGCCCCCGCGCGCACCTCCAAACCGAAGTTCCGCATCGACGCGGCCAACGCTCTCATCGCAGATGTTCCGCCCGTGCGCGACACCGTGGAGCTGAAGAAGATGGCCGTCTCCCGCCTCGGCAAGGACGTGGTGGACCTCGAGAACGTCTCGGTTACCTACGACGACCCCTCCCTGCCCGGCGGCAAGCGCCCCGTGCTGAAGAAGGTCACCTGGCGCATCGCCCCCGGCGAGCGCACCGGTATCCTGGGTGTTAACGGCGCGGGTAAGTCCACCCTGCTCTCGCTGGTGACCGGCGACCTAAAGCCTACCGAGGGCCGTGTCAAGCATGGTAAGACCGTGAAGATTGCGACCCTCACCCAGCAGCTCGACGAGCTGAAGGAGGTTGAGAACGACCGCGTCTCCGACGTGATTGGTCGCAAGAAGCGTAGCTACATTGCCGATGGCAAGGAGCTCTCCCCCTCGCAGATGCTCGAGCGTCTGGGTTTTACCAGCGCGCAGCTGTCTACCCCCGTCAAGGACCTTTCGGGCGGTCAGAAGCGCCGCTTACAGCTCATGCTGATTCTGCTGGACGAGCCGAACGTGCTGATTCTTGACGAGCCCTCGAACGACCTGGACACCGACATGCTCGCAGCCATGGAGGATCTACTGGACACCTGGCCCGGCACCCTGCTGGTGGTCAGCCACGACCGTTACCTCATGGAGCGCGTCACCGATCAGCAGTACGCCGTGATTGACGGTTCGTTCCGTCATCTGCCCGGCGGTGTGGACGAATACCTAGCGCTCTCTGCCGCCGGTGCTGGCGGTTCTGCTGCCGGTAGCGCGCAGGCGCGTACCACCTCCCCAACACAGAAGACTTCGGCACAGCAGACTGAGGCCCCCACTAAGCCGAAGGTTTCCGGTGCCGAGCAACGTGCAGCACAGAAGGAATCCGGTGCGATTGAGCGTCGCCTCGCCAAGCTCGCTGCAGAGCAGGAGAAGCTCTCCGAGCAGATGAGCGCGCACGATGCCTCGGACTACGCCGGTTTGGCCGCTCTGGGCGAGCAGCAGCAGGTTCTTCAGGACGAGATTGACGAGCTAGAAATGCGCTGGCTCGAGCTCTCCGAGATACTGGGCTAACGCCTGCTTTATGTGCCATATATAACAATGGGTTTCTTATCTACTTCTGCGGGATATCGCCTCGTCGGGGCGATATCCCGCTACCATTAGATAGTAACCTTTAACACTTTTAGGGAGCATTTTTCCCTGTCACCCTTATGAAGGTATTCATGCTCAACACACTCAAACAGCTCAAGCACCAGCATTTTCTGAAGCAGAAGACCAAACGCCGCGCGGTACGCATCGAAAAACTCCGCGCCGCCGGTGTCTCCATTGGTGATGGCACCTACGTGTGCCCCACCGCCGAGATTCTTCCAGGGGCTCGGATTGGCTCCGGTTGCTGGATTAACCGCGATATCTTTATCGACCGTGCCGCACAGGTCGGCGACCGCGTCTATCTGGGCCCACGCGTCACCCTATGCACCGCAAGCCACGAGATGGGCCCTTCCCGTCAGCGTGCCGGCGAAAATATTGAGGCTCCCATCGTGATTGGTGACGGTTCCTGGCTTGGACAGAATGTATCCGTCATTGCCGGCGTGACCATTGGCGCCGGATGCATGATTGCAGCGGGGGCCGTGGTGGTCTCCGACTGCGAGCCGAACGGCCTTTACGCGGGTGTTCCTGCACGCCGCATTAAGGATTTGGGGAAGTAACATGAGCGAAAAGTACGAGTACGAAGCTTCGGTCGTCATCCCCGCGTACAACGCAGCCCGCTTCATCACAACGCAGCTGGAGGCCCTAGCTAAGCAAACCACCACCCGCTCTTTTGAGGTGGTCGTTAGCGATAACGGCAGCACCGATAACACTATCGCTCTGGTTGAGGCCTTCGACGCCCCTTACCCTCTCCGCTGGGTGGATTCTAGCGATATCAAGGGCCCCGCAAACGCCCGTAATGTCGGCGCACGTGAGGCACGCGGCAAGATTCTCGTCTACTGCGATGCAGATGATTTCGTGGAACCCGAATGGGTTGAGGGACACCTTCACCTGCAGGATCTGCACGGCCCCGTCATCGGTGCGGGCGCTAACCTGCACGGATCCAACCCTCCCGAGGTGCTGGAAGCCTACGGCATTCCGACCGATGCGGATAAGGATATTCTGGAGAACCGCGGGCTGATTGAGAGCATCGACAAACTCACACCCTTCGCGGGTTTCCTCCCCTCGCTCACCGGATGTAACTTCTCGGTACCTCGCGAGGTTTACCTGGAGCACGGCGGAATGGATTGTAGCTACATCGCGGGCTCTGAGGAGACGGACTTCTCTTGGCGTTTGACGCTTGCGGGGGTCCCCTTCTACAAGACCCAGGAATCCCTCGTCAACTACCGCCTTCGCGCGACCCTTCGGGGTTTGTTCCGCCAGCAGCGACGCTATCAGATTTACCGTGTGCTCCTCTGGCAGCGTTTCAAGGATCAGGGCATGCGTGGCCCCAGCCTCAAGTTCTCGGTGCTTGCCGCTCTGAAGGCTATCCCCATGGTCTGCTTCTCCCAGTCACAGCGCGCTAAAGGACTCGCTCAGCTCGGCGGCAATCTTGGAGCGCTTGAGGGTATCTTCAAGTACCGTTTCCGTGGTGTCCCCGAGCGTCAGCTCATGAGCGACCGCTAGATTATAAATAACAGAGAGTGCCGGTCCTAGATTTTGCTCTAGAACCGGCACTCTTCTATATAAGCATTCCTCGACACTTACGACTAACGGTGGATAGACGCAAAAACTTTCTCCCAACACCGAACAATATGTTCAGGAGAGAAAATAGAGGACTTCTCAACACACAAAGCAGATTTTTTAGCTCGCAATTCATCATCACCTATAGCCAGGCGTAGCTGCTTCGTCAGCGCCTCAACGCTACGTTCTTCAGCGAGATAGCCGAATTCAGGCAAATAGTCCAACAATAGATAGCTGGAGGGGTAAGAAACCAAAGGCGTACCAACGCGCATGCCCTCTTGCAAAGACATGGGGCCACCCTCAAAATCAGAGGCACAAATGGTCAATGATGCTTCGGCATAGGCTTCAAGCACCTGCTCGGAGCTCAGGGGTCCACCCACCACGATACGCTCGGCAAGAGCAGGCTCCAGCGAAGCAACGCGGTCCTTGATCTGCTGTTCCACCTCCTGGCTGCCGCTACCGTTGAATTTCAGAACCCACTCGGGGAACTCCTGCGCACACGCGATGAAGCTCTCCAGAATGTGCATGAGACCCTTCTCAGCCCCATAGCGGCCAACATACTGAATGATTGGCTTCTTCTGCTGAGCTATGCCCATAATCTTCTGCTGAATCTCAGAGGTGATATAAACGTTAGGGTTAAAGACAGCGTCAACCGGACGCTTCAGCCATTCAGCAAAGAGGCGCGCGTCTCCTTCAGAAAGCGCGATGAAGGAGTCATAGTAGCGCCCGATATCCTGAAGGGCCTTTTCACGAGTTGTGCGGTGAAAGCTTTCGAAAGCACTATGGAATTCGTAGAGATACCCGACTCCCTGTTTCTGGTCTTTTCGTGCATAGTCCACCAGATATTCAGCGATATCGGTCATCGAGGTCAAAATAACGGTATCTTTACCCAGCGAGCGCAGGTAGCGGCTGGTGCGCACCGCGTTGTAACGGTCCCACAGGGCGGTAAACGCCTTCTTAGCCGCCAGCACGGCACCCAGCGGTCCGGGGTTGTTGTACACCAGCTTGTTATGGGTAGTCTTTGAGACAAGCGAGCCGGCGCGAATCACAAAATCCGGGGTCACAGCGTCAGGGTTATTTCCCGTATTGTCGTAGAGTGCCAGATGGCTAACGTTGTACCCGGCTTCTTTAAAGGCCCTACCCAAAATCCTGTTAACGGTCGTAATACCGCCAAGAAGGCTAAAACGGTCCTGGGCGATAACAATATTTTTAACCTTCATAAGATTCTCCCTTTCCGCCAGAGAACAATAGAAGTCAGTGAGTGATAGATCGTTATCTAGTGTGACAGATATACGAGCTACGCACTAGTAACTTCGGCAGCTACGGCGTGGTGGCCCTCAACACGAAGAGAGGTAGCGAGAGCCTCTGCTCGTGCTTGAGAAGAGGCCAGTAGCAGCACGGTCGGACCGGAGCCAGACACCAGCGATGCGTGCGTTGCCCCGTCATTGCGCAGGGCCAGGGTTTCAGCCAGCTGCGGGGCGCACGAGAGCGCGGGTGCCTGCAGGTCGTTACGCAACAGGGCCGCTAGGGAGGCGAGCGCCGTATCCGAACCGTCGTAGGACTTCAGAGCATCCAAAAGCTCCACGGGCTCTACCAGCTCGCCGGAGGCGGGATATAGGCCCGCGGCTCGGCCGGCATCCAGTTGCTTGAACACGCTGGGGGTGGCGAGGCCGAACTGCGCGGCGACAATTACCAGGTGTAGCGACTCCGGGGGCGCTTCAACGTTCTGCAGTTCGGTGCCGGTGCCCTGCCCCAGGGCGAGGGTCTGGCCGAGTGCGGCGCGCACGCTAAAGGGGATATCGGCGCCGAGCTGCGCGGCGAGGCGCTCGTAATCACCCGGGGTCAGGAGCCCATCGGTGCGGCCGGTTGCGTGCAGGTAGCGGTCCGTGGCAATCAGGGCGGCTGCGGCATCTGCTGAGCCGCCCGCCATGCCACCGGCCACGGGTACAGCCTTCGCAATGTGCAGGTGCAGCGCCGGCGCGGATTCAACGCCGTGCCCAGAAATACCGTGTTCGGCAAGAATCAGCTCGGCGGCACGGTAGACGAGGTTCCGCTCGTCCATCGGCACGTCGGCGGGATCGAACTGGCCAGCCTGCATCTGCTGATCCACTAGGGAACCGGGCACAATATCCATGCTCAGACTCAGGCCCTGGGTCTGCCCTTCAGAGACGGTGACGGTCTCGGTCAGAGAAACCGCAGCAAAAAGCGTGGTCAGCGGATGGTAGCCGTCCGGGCGAACGTCCCCCACGGCAAGGTACAGGTTTACCTTTCCGGGGGCATCAACCGAAATAGCAGTCTGGGCGGCGGTATTCATCAGCGCATACACCTTTCGCGCGGAAACTCGCTTAAGAACATCAATGAAAAATTCGGTGCAGGAGGAAACTACTCTGCGGCAGGCTCAGCCGGGACGGTCAGCGAAGCCTCCGCGATACGGATAAAGCCGTGGATGTCCAGCTTCTCACCGCGCTCAGTCGGGGCGATACCGGCAGCCATAAGAATCTGCTCGGCACGCGCGCCCGAACCCGCCCAGGAGCTCAACGCAGCGCGCAGGGTCTTACGGCGCTGGGCGAAGGCCGCATCGATAATCGTGAACACCAGGTCACGGTCCACGGTTGAGAGAGGCTCCTCGCGCATGCGGAAGCCCACCAAACCGGAGTTAATCTTCGGGGCCGGCCAGAACACATTCTTGCCGATAACACCTGCCTTGTACACCTCGGCGTACCAATTGGCCTTGACCGAGGGAACACCGTAAATCTTCGAACCCGGAGTCGCCGAAAGACGGTCGGCAACCTCGTCCTGAACCATCACCAGCGCGTGACGGATGCTCGGGAACTGTCCGAACAGGTACAGGAGCACCGGCACCGCCACGTTGTAGGGCAGGTTCGCTACCAGGGCGTCCGGGGTGCGGGGAAGCTCGGTCACCTTCAGCGCATCCATCAGCACCACATCGATATCACCCGCCTTCTCGGGACGGAACTTCTCAATGGTGTGCGGAAGCTGCTGCGCCAGCGGCGGATCAATCTCCACCGCGACCATGTCCTTCGCCGCGTCCAGAATACCGAGGGTCAACGAGCCCAGACCCGGGCCGACCTCCAGCACGGTTTCCTCAGGGGAAATCTCCGCGGCATTGACGATACGACGAATCGTATTGGGGTCAATCACAAAGTTCTGCCCCAGCGTCTTCGTGGGTCGAATGTCGAGGCTCTCAGCGAGCTCGCGAATCTCGGCCGGTCCGAGCAGGGGCAGATCGTTCACAGCGTTCCTTCACATAGGTGGATGGTGGGGAGGTTACAGTTTAGGTTACCGCGAGAAACGCTGCTTTATCTCATCAAGGGTGGCATCCAGAGCAATCCTCGCATTCTTCAGACGTATCTTCGGAGCAAGTGCAATACGCACTCGATCCAGGGGACCAGTACCACGATGGAGACTATTCACCGTGTCCAGATGACGCTTACCGGATGCAAGAATGACGCTACTACCCTCCCAGCCGCACAGGCCAGGTTGCACAAGACGCACATCCACGCCCCACTGCTGGTACAGCCTATAATCGTCAGCCACAGTACCCGGCCCCTTATCCTCAAACTGCTTGAGTAGCAACTCAGCGCCCGAACGGGAAATCAGATACAGACCGGTGCAAATCAGGGGCCAGGCACCGTACAGCTTACCCATACGGTACTTACCGTGCACAAAAGGAGACAGCAGAGATAAACGAATATATTCCACCTGCGGGTTCAGCTTGCCCGCATCATTAGCATAAGAATCACAAAGGTTCACCAGTTGAACCTGCGGGTACTTCGTGATGATTGCGTTCACCACCGCATCAGCATCCGGAGAAAGAAGGACGTCATCCTCAGCAATCAGAGCCCAATCAGCGTCACTAGCGACGAAATCACGCCACATCTTCACGTGGCTAAGCATACACCCCTTCTCCGCGGGCCTAGGGTCGCGATGCCAGCGACTACGGAAAAACTCAACGTCAAACTCTTCATCAGTGACGTGATTATCACGGTTATCCACCGCAGAATAACGGACAAAATCCTGCACGGAAGCACTCACAGAATAGAACGATTCAAAACGGTTTGCGCCATCCAGGCCCAGAACATACTTCAGAATCTTTGCCATGTTTTTCCTTTCAATAGCTCATTCAGAAAACCTAAGCAATAGAAGATTGCAATGGTCAATGATGAGCTTTCAGAGCATCAGACCACCTGCACAATAGAAGGGTTCGTCAATCTTACAAATCAGTGGGCAAATGGCAGGGCGTCTGAATATTGAGCGTGTGATAAATACGCACACAACAGTGCTACGTAGAAAGAATTCTATCATTCAACATGCACCAACCTCAGATATCCGCAGGGTAAGACGCGATATGGTACGCGTCGTGCTGGTATTCAGCAAAAACAATCCCCTCCCTATCGTGTGTGCGATAGGGAGGGGGGGAAAAGTCAGGCAGAAGACCCACTATATATGTGATAGCAGTAGCCCATTCCGTCTCTGGGTTACCGTCCCAAGCGCCGCTTCAAATCCTCAAAAGTTGCTTCCAGGATATTCTGTGCATTCTGCAAACGCTTCCTCGGCGCCAAGGCGATGCGCAAACGATCGAGAGAGCCGGTGCCATGCTGCGTGCTCTTGAGGCTTTCCAGGTGACGAACGCCAGAAGTTTGAATGAGGCTGGTACCTTCCCAACCGCATAGACCGGGTTGCACCAAATATACGTCCACTCCCCATTCTCGATAGAGAGAATAATCATCGGCAACAACGCCAGGAACCGTCTCGCCAAAACATTCCACGAGTCGTTCAGCCCCGGAACGCGAAAGAAGATACAAGGCAGCACCATACAGAGGCTTTGAACCATAGGTACTCCCCATACGGTACTTACCGTACACAAAAGGAGAAAGCAACGACAGACGAGGATAATCCACCCGGGGGTTCAACTTGCCAGCTTCAGAAGCGTAGATATCGCCCAGGTTAACCATCTGTACGTGAGGATACTTGTCAATAATCCTCTCCACTACAGGCTGAAGGTCAGGGGAAATAAGGATATCGTCCTCTGCCAGCAAAGCCCAGTCGGCATCTGAAGCGAGGAAGTCCTTCCACATGTGGTAATGGCTCAAAGCGCAACCCTTTTCGGCAGGCCTTGGCTCTTTACCGTAACGAGTCAAGAACAGCTTGCTATCGAATTGTGCATCAGTGACATGATCGTCGCGATTATCTACTGCAGAATAACGCTGAAAATCTTGAGCAGGTGCGCCCACGGAGAAGAAAGAGTTGAATCGGTTAGCGTTGTCCATTCCCAGAACATATTTCAGAATTTTTGCCATGATTTTCCCCTTTACTCCGCCTTACCCAGGCGGTGCTTCACCTCGTCAAGAGTGGCTTCCAGAGCATTCTTTGCATTTGTAATACGCTTCTTGGGCGCCAATGCAATACGTAGACGGTCAAGAGGACCAGTACCGTGTTGGAGACTATTCACCTTATCCAGATGACGCTTACCGGATTCCAAAATAACGCTACTACCCTCCCAGCCGCACAGACCAGGCTGTACAAAACGCACATCCACGCCCCACTGCTGGTACAGCTTATAGTCATCAGCCACAGTACCCGGAACCTTACTCTCGAACTGCTTGAGCAACAGCTCAGCACCCGATCGGGAAATCAGATACAGGCCAGTACAAACCAAAGGCCAGCTACCGTACGGCTTACCCATACGGTACTTGCCGTATACGAAAGGAGACAACAATGACAAGCGAATATACTCCACGTGCGGATTCAATTTGCCCGCATCATTTGCAAAAGAATCGCTGAGATTCACCAGTTGAACCTGCGGGTACTTCGTGATAATTGCCTCGACTACTGCCTGAGCATCAGAAGAAATCAGTGCGTCGTCCTCCGCAATCAGAGCCCAATCAGCATCTGATGCAACGAACTCCTTCCACATCTTCACGTGACTGAGCATACAGCCTTTCTCAGCGGGCTTCGGGTTGCAATGCCAACGCTGACGGAACGCCTCGGCATCGAACTCAGAAGCAGTGACGTGATTATCACGATTATCAACCGCTGAATACCGGACGAATCCCTGGGCAGGCGCACCCACCGAATAGAACGAGTCAAAACGGTTAGCACCGTCCAGGCCCAGAACATATTTAGTAATTCTCATCAAAAGAATCCTCCGATTTCATGATGACGCCGCATGGGGAGCACATAGTGCTTAGAGAGGAACCCGGACATAGCACATATCGTGCAAACGTCAGGTGGTTGGGGTATCTCTATCTACGACTTCCGGAAGAGAATATTTATATGAGAGTGAATAATATGAAACTATCACAGAAACATGCACATTCGCTAATAAAAAGATAATGCACAATCACAGCCGTCATAGAACATCGTACTGAAAAATACACTCGCCTCATAACCTAGCAGACTGATCAGCCTACCACTGACCGTACACACGCTCCGAATTTTCGCGGATGCGGCGGCACAACGCCTCCAGCTCCTCACTGCGGTGAGCCGCCATAAAACGCACTGTGTAATTTGTCATATAAGACGCATTCGGGCGACCACGGAACGGATGCGGGGTCAAGAACGGCGCATCCGTCTCAGCCAGAATCAGCTCCGGTCGAGCCATCGCCAGCGATTCCTGAATACCCTTCGAGTTCTTGAAGGTAACCGTACCCGAAAAGCTCATGTACCAGCCGCGCTCGTTACAGATTGCGGCCAGCTCGGGCCCACCCGAGTAGCAGTGGAACACGGTCCGCGCCGGCGCGCCCTCCTCGTCCAGGATGCGCACGACGTCCTCGTGGGCATCACGGTCGTGAATCTGCAGCGCCAGGTTATGCTTCTTTGCCAGACGGATGTGCTCGCGGAAGCTGTAGTGCTGTGCTTCCTTACCCTCATCTCCGGTGCGGAAGTAGTCCAGGCCGGTCTCACCGATGGCGCGCACGCGGTCGGCAGCGGCCAGGCGGTCCAGGGTTGCGAGCGCCTCTTCGAGGGTTCCAGCCTGGGCAAGCTCGGGCGCGGTGTTCGGGTGAATGGCGACGGCGGCCAGCACACGCTCGTCAGCCTGGGCGGCGGCCACGGCGTAGAGGGAGGAGGGGATGTCGCATCCGACCTGCACGATGGCGCCGATGCCGAGCTTCTCACCGGCATCGAGCGCATCGCGGGCGCTGATTTCTACCTCGCCGTCGAGCAGGTCCATGTGAGTGTGGTTGTCAACGATGGGGTAGGGCAGCGGCTCGGGGGCGGGTGGGAAAACCAGGTTGCGGCTACGACCGTTCTCACCGGTCGTGGAGCGGCGGCGGGTGCCTTCCCCGCCCTCGGCGTCGCTAATACCAGCGTAGAGTTCCGCCTCGTAGGGGGCCGGAATCTCGCCGGGCACGATGCTCCAGCCCTGCGGCAGCACGGTTCCCTCCAGCTGTGCGGGGGTGGGCAGAGTGTAGCCGGCCAAGGCGGCGAGGGCGTTCAGGTCTTCCTGGGTGATAGCGTTACCGGTATGGTTCTGGCACATGGGGATTCCTTCTGTGTGTTTGCAATGCCGCGAGGTAGTCCGCACAGGGTAATCCGAGGTCCACCCTATGGGGGGGGGGTGCGACACCAAAGTGATTACTGTTCCGGACGGTTCATTATTCCGCACGGGCAGCCAGGGCTGCCTCGTACAGCTCGCGCTTGGAGGTGCCGGTCTCGGCAGCAACGGCGGCGCAGGCGGCCTTGAGACGCTCACCGGCGGCCACGCGGTCGAGAACCAACTGCACGACGTCCTGAGCTTCGGGGGTTTCGGGGGCTTGCGCGCCCTCGACAATAATGACAATCTCACCGCGGATACGTTCGGCTTCAGCCCACTCGGCGAGCTCAGCGAGGGTGCCGCGGCGAACCTCCTCATAGAGCTTGGTCAGCTCGCGGCTGACGGTGCCTCGACGGTCCGCGCCGAAGGTCTGCACAAAATCAGCGAGGGTCGCGGCGGTGCGGTGCGGGGATTCGTAGAAAATCATGGTGCGCTCTTCTCCCGCCAGCGAGGCGAGGCGACGCGAACGCTCGGAGCCCTTGCGGGCCAGGAAACCCTCGAAGGCGAAGCGGCCGGTGGGCAGGCCCGATAGCGCGAGCGCGGTCAAGGCGGCGGAGGGGCCGGGCACCACGGTGATGGGCAGGTTCGCCTCGGCAACGGCTGCCGCGGCCACGTAGCCGGGATCGGAGACGGTGGGCATGCCCGCATCCGAGAGGAGGAGCACGCGCTGGCCGTCCTGCACTGCCTGCACGATGGTTGCGCTACGCTCTTCTTCGTTATGGTCGTGGTTGACGATGACGCGGCCGCGAGTGCGCACGCCAAGCCCGGAAGCGAGGGTCCGCAACTTGCGGGTGTCCTCGACGGCAATGAGGTCGGCAGTGGCAAGAGCCGAGCGCAGGCGGTCGGAGGCGTCAGCCAGGTTGCCGATGGGGGTGCCACCGAGGATAAGCACGCCGCCTTCTTCGGTCGTGACGGGCACGTCATTGTTAAGTGCCTCGGCCGTTGAGGGTTCGGAGAGCTCGATGGGTTCTTCGGGGTGTTCCGCGGCGGGTGCAGTCATGGCAGGCCTCGTGTCTGTGTCTGGTCTTCGCTTACCACCTAAGTGTAGCGCTCACTTTTCGGGCGGCGCGTTCGGGTTACGCTTTCCCGGCGGCGGGTCCTCCGGGCGTCATATACCCTCGTCACCGGGCGGAAATGGTGCATCGCACTGTCTAACCATTTAGGATGGATGGGTGAAGATACCTAAGCTCTCCTCCCCCGAGGCCTCGACCGGGTCGAGCCGGGCCGCCGTCCGTGCAGGACGCTACGGTCTGGACTCCCTGCTCGATGCCCTCGCTGTCGCCTACATCCGTGCCCCGCGCTGGGGTTGGGTAGCCCCCACACTAATTGTGCTACTGGCCGGCGTGCTGCGCTTCTACAACTTGGCTCACCCGAACGCCATCGTCTTCGACGAAACCTACTACGCGAAAGATGCTTACTCCTACGTCCACTACGGCTACGAGCTGAGCTGGACGAAGGACGCGAACGCTTCTTTCGTGGCGGGGCACCCCTCGGGCATCCTGCCGGACTCACCGGAGTACGTGGTGCATCCGCCGCTGGGTAAGTGGATGATCGCCGCGGGCATGGCGATTTTTGGCGATAATAGTC
Organism: Rothia mucilaginosa; assembly: GCF_901875305.1. GTDB lineage: Bacteria > Actinomycetota > Actinomycetes > Actinomycetales > Micrococcaceae > Rothia. The sequence goes on along the minus strand of NZ_CABFLY010000003.1, from coordinate 122,315 downwards.
CCTTCGGTTGGCGCGTTTCAGCGGCCCTTATCGGTACGCTGTCGGTGGCACTGATTGCCTACGCCGCGTGGTTGCTTTTCCGTTCCGTGACGGTTTCGACCATTGCGGCGCTGTTGGCCACGGTGGACGGCCTCATGTTGGTTGAGTCGCGTCTGGCGCTACTCGATATCTTCCAGATGTTCTGGATTCTGGCGACCTTCGTGTGCTTGCTCTTGGACCGCATCCACGCCCGGCGTGTGTTGGCTCGTAATATTGCGGAGGCGGCCCGGCATCATCAGGGGGAGCTTCCCCCGATGTCTTGGGGCCCGAGTATGGGCCTGCGTCTGTGGCGTGTGGCGGCCGGTGTGTGCGCCGGTGCCGCCGTGGGCGTGAAGTGGAACTCTCTCTTCTTCATCGCCGCGATGGGTCTGCTGACGGTTTTCTGGGATATGAACGCCCGCCGCATCGTTGGCCTGCCGAAGTGGGGTTTGACTGCTCTGGTGCGCGACGGCATCCCGGCTTTCGTGCAGATGATTGGCGTGGGCCTGCTGGTGTATCTGAGCACCTGGGCCGGTTGGTTCCAGTCGTCGAACGCGTACTTCCGTCACTGGGCTCAGGAGAACCCGGGTAAGGGTCTTCTGTGGCTTCCCGAGGATTTGCGTTCCCTATGGGAGTACCACGCCTCCGCTTTCAAGTTCCACTCGGGTCTGAGTAGCCCGCACACCTATTCATCGCAGGCGTGGCAGTGGCTGATTCTGGGCCGCCCGACCTCATACTTCTACGAGTCACCAAAAATGGGTTCCGCCGGATGCACGGTAAAGTCCTGCTCCGAGGCCATTTTGAACATTGGTAACCCGGCGATCTGGTGGGCGTTTATTCCCGCGGCACTGGTGGGGTTGCTCGTGTTCCTGCTCAAACGGGACTGGCGTTTTGGTGCGTTGCTGCTGGTGTTTGGCGCCGGTTACTTCCCGTGGTTTATGTACCCGACCCGCACGATGTTCTACTTCTACGCGCTGTCCTTCGAGCCGTTCCTGATTCTGCTGTTGGCTGGTACCCTAGGCCTGGGCCTCTCGGGGGCTCGCGGCTCGGTGGTAAGGGCGCGCGTCGGCGTGACCGTGGTTGTGCTGTACCTGGTAGGTGTGCTCGTGGTGAGCGCATACTTTATGCCGCTGTGGACGGCTCAGGTTATTCCCTACGAGCAGTGGTACTCGCACATGTGGTTCAAGTCTTGGATTTAGGATCCCGGATCTAATCCGCGGGCGACCCAAATACGTGGGGGGGCCGGAACCATATGGTTCCGGCCCCCTCGCTATGCATCCAGACGCGCGATGCTAGTTCTCACCCACACGGGCCGAAGCAAGCTTGATGCGCAGTTCCTGGCGTTCCTGGCGGCGACGCTCTGCCTTGAGCTTGCGGTAGGTCGTGGGCCAGGTGGCCACCAGCAAAATCACAATCTGCGCGACCACGATAGCCGCCACGGCGATGGCCGCGTCAATCCAGAACTGCGGCGGGTAGAGGCGAATCAGGGTGCTACGCACCGAGAATTCCCAGTTACCCTGCGGGAAGAACACCTGATGGAAGGTTGTGAAGAGCCACTCCCAGCCGAATGCTCCGACGACGCCCAGCACCACGATGAGGCCCAGGGTAATCCAGGTGCCGGTGAAGAGGCTACGGCGAATCACGCCGGGGGCGCGCTCACGCAACGAGAGGCTACTGAAGAGCGTAACCAGCACAAACACGGCGACGGCAAGCGTGGCAATCAGCAGAACCCACTTCACATCGTGCATGTGGTTGACCTCTGCGTCGGTGAAAGCGAGGGTCTTATCTGCACCGGTGCTGATGCGTGCGAGGTACTCTCGCGGGGCAAAGTTGTTGATGTAGTCCAGACCGTAGGAGCCCAGGCGCATGCGTTCGATGAGGTAGTAGCCGTAGCTGTCCTCGGGGAACCCAGGTCGGTGGTACTCAAACCAGAGGAAGGGCGCGGAGGCGACAGCACGAATCGCAATCATCAACACGCTCAGGGGCACGGCCAGGGCGATGAGCGTGGCGCGCAACTTCAGCAGGCGCGGCTGATCTTGCATGGCATCCTGACGGGCCGCGGCGCGTTCTGCTGCCTCGGGTGAGGATGCGAGGGAGGAAAGCGGCGCGTTGGGGTCGGCAACGGTCTGATTCTGGCCGGTGCGGGTGGTTTCAGTACGGTACTTACGACAGCTGTTACCCGTGGTGGTTGCGGCCTCGGCGGTGGCGACACCCGCCGCCTGGGCGGGTGCACCCGCGGCGGGTGTACTGGAGGCGGTTGCGGGGGCCGAAGCTGCCGCCTCAGCTTCGGCGGCGCGCTGCATGGTCTCGCGGTTGAGATCGCTGAGCGTGGGGTTTTTGGGGGTGCTCTGGGAGTCGCGGACCAGGGGCACGAAGCCGGTGGAGACGTTGGTTCGGGTGCGCACACGCGAACCGACACCCTGCTCACGCAGTTTGCTACGGGCCGGAACAACGGGAACAGAGCCGGTGGGCAGGTCGGGTTCTTCGGCTACACTCGGAACGTCGGCGGCAATGCGCCCGAAAGCTCCGGTATTCGGCGCCGGTTCTACGGCCTGGCGGTTGGCCTGTCGCTCGGCTTGGCGGGCTTGCAGGAGCTCCTCTGCGTTGGTTCGACGGATGGCCGGGCGCAGGGCTCCCCACATGCCTCGAGGTGTTTCTTTGGTCATGGTCTCGCGTTCTATCGTGAGTGAGTGTCCGTTGAGTGTGTTCGGGCGGGTGAATACTACCTGTCAGTTTCTCACACGCAAAGAACCTTCCGCGGCAATTCGCGGAAGGTTCTTTACATTCTAGTGCTTTAAAGCTTAGTTTTCGGTGTCTGCAGCCTGGACAGGCACCTTGTAGACCACACGCCAGCCCTGCGGCGCAGTGAGCCGGGCGGCATGCTCGTCGCAGAGATCGTAGGCGTGGGGATCACGAAACTCCGAGAGCTCATCGATGGTTGCGGTGGAGTCCGCGTAAGAGTAATGGAGGGTGACGGTCGCCTCTCGTCGACAGGTTTGGCGGGAGCACAGTCGCGCAGTCTGCATGTGGGTTATACCTTCCTGGCTTAGCTCGCCTGTTTGCGTAGTCGGCGGCGTTCTCGTTCTGACAGACCGCCCCAGATGCCGAAGCGCTCGTCATTGTCCATTGCATATTGTAGACACTCTTCACGCACAGGGCATACACCGCACACCCTTTTGGCGTCCCGGGTGGATCCGCCCTTTTCGGGAAAGAAGGCTTCAGGATCAGTCTGAGCGCAGAGTGCTTCGGCTTGCCAGGCGAGTTCTCCGTCGTCTCCTTCGGTTCCGTAGAGTCCGGCGGCGGCGGCCCAGATATCGACGGGGGCGGTGGCAGACTGTCGCCGCCCTGCGTCGGTGAGGAAGGTGTCGGTGGCTTGTTCGAGTGATGGTGCAGGGTTCATGCTACGGTGCTGAGCGCCTGAGGTGCGTGCCGCGGTCATGCGGTCAGCGGCTAGGTAGGAGCCCATGGGTATTCCTTCCGTGTTCTCATTGTGAGGATAATGAGTCTGCGGATCCGTCGTGGACAGAATCTTAGTGTGTATGGTGTGGCATGATTCGCTTCGGTCTCTATGGTCCCCCAAAGCAAACACGCTTATATATCTATTAGACGTGCGACACGCTGTTTCGTCAAACTAGACTTATTGATTGTTTGGATGTATATAACACGAAGATTATTTATTGTAATTGCGACTTTTATTTGGCACAGAAACTAAGAATATCGTTTCACAAATGGCGCGAAGCACCTCGTCGAACCCCTCGTCACGCACCTGTTTTCTGGGGCGATTTCTTGCGGCCGAATACCTTCTGGGGCTCCCACCCTATCCTTTAGAGACTCAGCAATAAATAAGAGTAGCCATACCTAATCTCTTGTCGCCCGAGTGTTTCCCCATTCATACAGTTACGCATATTTGATCTTACAGACAAATATTTCATTACTACAACGAGAAAACTTTACATTAAGCGGTTTTATGGCAATCACTATTTGAAAAATATCGCTCCGCTCCGCATGTTTTTCTTCCGCCCACTCGCTGAAAATTTTCTCGTCGCTGTTTTATGGCGCTACCGCCCTGGCCCACCCCTCATCGCACGGCCGAGGCAAACGTCAAGGATGGCCCGTACCAAGGGCAAAGCCCACGGTGCGGTAGAGTGAAACCATGGTTACCCTATCCCCCACCGGTCCCGTGGCTCCCGCCTCCCTCAACCGGTTCTTTGAGACTCTCAGCTCCATACAGACCCCCGCGCTCATCTGGTATTCCGACGATGGCGAGCGCATTGAGCTTTCCGGGCGAGTCCTCATGAACTGGGTCAACAAGGCTGCTAACCTGCTCATCGAGGAATGTGACCTCACCGCTGATGAGGCCTTCGACCTACAGGCCCCCTTGCACTGGCGCCCTCTGGTGGTCGGCTTGGCCGCCCTGCGCGTGGGTGTGACTCTCAATCAGGATGAGCCCCTGGCCGCCGCAGTGTGCACTGAACAGGACGCGCACTTCGTGAACGACCCAGCCTACCTTCTGGCGGTCGACCGCGCTCCCCTGGCCCTCGCCTACTCGGGGGATCTAACGGCCCTGCAAACCTACGCCGATGAAGTGCTCGATTTCTGTGCCCTCGTGCCCAGCATGGGGGACCACTACGAGGGACTACTACCCGATGAGTCTACCGAAGTCATCGAGGGCTTCACCTACTCTGAGGCCTACGCACAGATTCGCCAGCTGGCTGACTCGTACCGCGGCGAAACGCTTTCCGGCGGTCAGCGGGCGCTGGCCCTCATGCTGAGCCCCAGCTACGGTTTTGATTCCTCGAACGCAACGCTGAGCACTCTGATGCAGGCCTTGGCCATCATGGCTTCGGGGCACGCCGTGTTCCTGGCTGATCCAGCCGTTGAGTGGAGCGAGGAGCGGCTTACATCCCTCCTGGAGGCTGAGCGGGCCAAGGAACTCCCCTGTAGCTAGGCCGCGCTCCGATACGACAAGACCCTAGGGGCAAAGACTAAGCACCGGTCCCGATACCTCGTGTATCGGGACCGGTGCTTAGTCGTCGTGGTACGAGTGGCTGGCCCTGCGCCGCACGGTTATCGTTTAGTGGCCGTGCCCGGTGCCGGATGCGCTCGCCTCACCGCCCTGAGCGTTGGAGTTCTTGGAGGATTCGCCGTCTAGGATGGCGGCCGCGTCATCAAACATGCGGCCGAGTTCCTCGTGGTCAGTGCCCTCGCCCTTGGAGACCTGGTTACGGTGCGAACCGTACACCCAGAAGCGGTAGAGGAAGTATCGCAGGATGGTGCCCAGAATGGTACCGATAATCGTACCGGAGATGAATGAGGCCTCAGCGGTGCGCAGGTTCAGCACGTAGGTGCTGAAGGCCACACAACCGGCCTCAACCAGGATACCCAGCAGGTTGACGATGCCGAATTCAATGGCCTCACGTTTCCAGTTCTCTGAGCGGGATTCGCGGAAGGTCCACAGGCGGTTCATGAGCCACGAGAAAATGGTGGCCACGATACTTGCAATGACCTTCGCCTTCGTGTGGGAGTGCGACATGACGGTCATCATGAGGACCCACACGGTAATGGAATTCACCACAAACGCGGCACCGCCAACGGTTCCGAACTTAAGCACCTCGATGCCGTAGCTATCCCATAAGGATTTCAGTCGTTCGGTCATGGTGGGTTTAGTCTGTGTGCTCATGCGGGGCCTATCTAGCAGATGGTGTCGGTGCATAACTTCCGGGTCCTCGGAGATGGGGCCGCGAAGCCGAAACCTGGCACCGGGGACTTTTCAAGCTCTTCATATGGTAGTACAGACCGGCCGAGTTATCCCTAGCCGCGCCGGATTTTTTATCCAACATCCAGTTGGGTAGCGGAAGCTCTCTCTCCAGGCCAAGGGCCGCTACCTTCCGGTAGTTCACGATACGGTTCATCTAACGTGTACGTCCCGAAGCGAGTACACTTAGGTGATGTGACTTACCCTGTAACTGGACCCGTAATTGGCGTCATCGGTGGAGGCCAGCTGGCCCGCATGATGGCCCCCGCAGCAACTAACCTTGGCATCAACCTGCAGATTCTCGCGGAGGCGCCCACCGTCGGCGCCGTGGCGGCGGTACGCACCGCCCCTGTCGGCGATTACAAGGATCTCGATACCCTCCGCGAGTTTGCCCGCGGCAAGGATGTCATCACTTTCGATCACGAGCACGTGCCCACCGAGTTTTTGCGCACCCTCATGGCTGAAGGTGTGAACGTGCAGCCTCAGCCCGACGCCCTGCAGTACGCGCAGGATAAGCTCCTGATGCGCCAGGCCGTTGAGCGTCTGGGCCTGCCGAACCCGCGTTGGGCACGGGTGACAACCCTGGATGAGCTTCTCGCTTTCGGCGATGAGATTGGCTGGCCCGTGGTGCTGAAGACTCCGCGCGGCGGCTACGACGGCAAGGGCGTACTCGTTCTGGATTCTCCCGAGGAGGCTCGCGAGCGTAGCGCCGAGTGGTTTGAGCAGCTGCCCTCCCGCACCGATTTCTCCGCCCTGCTGGCCGAGGAGAAGGTGCCTTTCACCCGCGAGCTTTCTGCGCTGGTGGCTCGACGTGAGAGCGGCGAGGTGCGCCCCTGGCCGGTTGTCGAGACCATCCAGGTGAATTCCATCTGTGACGAGGTGATTGCCCCCGCGCAAAACCTGTCCCCCGAGATCGCAGAGGCCGCCGCGGCCGCTGCGGTGACTATTGCCTCCGAGCTGGGCGTGACCGGTGTGATGGCTGCCGAGCTCTTTGAGGTACCCGGCTCCCCCGCAGGCTTCTACATCAACGAGCTGGCGATGCGTCCGCACAATACCGGCCACTGGACCCAGAATGGTTCGGTGACCAGCCAGTTCGAGCAGCACCTGCGCGCTGTGCTGGACTTGCCGCTGGGCGATACCTCCGTGCTGGACGAGGTCGCCGTCATGAAGAACTACCTGGGTGGCGAGAACGAGGACATCTTCGGTGTCTACCCTCTGGCGCTCTCGGCTGAGCCTCGCGCCAAGATTCACTTCTACGGTAAGGAAACCCGCCCGGGCCGCAAGATTGGCCACGTCAATATTTCGGGTCGGGTTGATGAGCTTGAGAGCCTACGCCACAGTGCCGCCAACGCCGCATCTATTCTGCGCGATGGCCGCCCCCTGTAAGTGGCGGGCCACTCAATGTAGGTCGAGTGCGGGTTCTCTCCGCCGAGAGCCCGCGCCCGACGCCCCTAGTGATGGTGGTACTCCACCGCATTGTGAAAGGATATGAGGATTATGTCTCAGTCTCCCTATGATTCCTCCCAGCCCATCGTCGGCATTGTGATGGGTTCCGATTCGGACTGGTCGGTCATGGAGGCCGCCGCCGAGGTGCTGGAAGAATTCGGCATCCCCTACGAGGCTGACGTCGTTTCGGCTCACCGTATGCCCGAGGACATGATTGAGTACGGCAAGAAAGCTCACAGCCGCGGCATCCGTGTGATTATCGCCGGTGCGGGCGGTGCTGCCCACCTGCCGGGTATGCTCGCCTCCGTGACCGCGCTGCCCGTGATTGGTGTTCCGGTGCGTCTGAAGAACCTCGAAGGCATGGATTCGTTGCTGTCGATTGTTCAGATGCCCGCCGGTGTTCCGGTGGCTACCGTGTCTATCAACGGTGCACGTAATGCGGGTCTGCTGGCCCTGCGTATCCTGGGTTCGGGCACCGATGCTTTTGCTCGTCAGGTGCACGATGACCTGCACGCGTTCTCGACCAACCTGCGTCAGACGGCTATTGATAAGGGTGCCGCCCTGCGCACCCGCGTAGCCAAGGCTAAGGCCAAGGCAGCCGCTGAGCGTGAGGCTAAGGAGAACGTCTCGTTTACCCGCCCGAATTCCTCCCCCGAGGCCTCTTCGGAGCCGCAGGCTTACGTTCCCTAAGCTCGGATACACTAGAGGAATGAGCAATATTCTTCAGTCCGATATTTGGGCACGTTTTCAGGAATCTAATGGTCACACCGTGATTCGCAAGAGCGGTAACGGCTGGTCATACCTTGCGACCGTTGAGGGCGGCGCTACTGGCCGCTACCTGTACAGCCCGTACGGACCGGTTGCTTCGAGCGCTGTGGCCTTTGACGAGGCTCTCGCCTCACTGAAGAAAGAAGCTGCGAAGCACCGTTGCTTGTTTGTACGTATCGAACCCACTGAGTCGGCCATCTGGGGTGATCAGGATGCAGCGGCGTTCCTCGCGAAGCGCGGTGCAGTGTTGGCTCCCCGCCAGGTGCAGCCTTCACATACGCAGATTATTGATCTCTCGGGCTCTGAGGACGAGATTCTCAAGGGCATGAAGTCCAATAACCGCAATCTGCACCGCAACATCCACAAGAAGGGTGTGACCATCGAGGTTTCGACCAATCCTGCGGATATGTCGACTCTCTTCGGTTTCCTTGAGGAGACCGCGGAGCGTAATGGCTTCAACCGTCAGCACGACGATTACCTGATGCAGGTGGCCCGCGTGCTGATGCCCGCTGGCGCGGCTTCCCTGTACATCGCGAAGCTGGCGGGTGAGAACGGTGAGAGCACCCCGATTGCGGCGGCGTTTGTATACGATTCGGACGATACTCGCACCTACGCGCATGCGGCGGCCTCCTTCGAGCATCGTCGCCTGTCCGCGGGTATTCCCGTGGTCACGAACTTCATCCTGGACGCTAAGCGCAAGGGCCTGAAGTACGTGGATCTCTTCGGCATTGCGCCGGAGGATCAGCCGGACCATGAGTGGGCTGGCTTCACGAAGTTCAAGAAGTCCTTCGGCGGCAAGTCGGTGGAGTACCCGGGTACCTGGGATGTTCCGGTCACCTCGCTGGGTTACCGCGCCTACACCCTGGCATACAAGGCTCGCCCGGCGGTTCGTGATGCAATCTCGAAGGCAAAGGCAAAGGTTCAGGCCTTCCGCTCTCGCTAACGCCTGCCGGTAACGGCGATAAACATAAGGAGCCGCCCCCGACCGAACGATTCGGTTGGGGGCGGCTCCTTATATTTGTTGGCTATCTCAAAGGCTTAGGCCTGGCCGGGGCTCTTGGTGTGCGAGAGAATCTCACGCAGGCGGGAGAGGCGGTGCTCCGCCTCGACGGTGCGCACGGTGCCCGAAGAGGAACGCATAACCAGTGACTGGGTGGTGACGATGTTCTTGCTGTAGCGCACGCCGCGCAACAGCTTGCCGTCGGTGATACCGGTTGCGGCGAAGAAGCAGTTGTCGCTGGTGACCAGGTCGTCGGTGGTCAGCACGCGGTCCAGGTCGTGGCCTGCTGCCAGCGCCTTCTCGCGCTCTGCATCGTCGGTCGGTGCCAGGCGGCCCTGAATCACGCCACCGGTTGCCTTGATTGCGCACGCGGCGACGACGCCTTCGGGGGTGCCGCCGGTGCCGAGCATCAGGTCCACGCCGGTGTTCTCGCGGCAGGCGGCAATAGCGCCGGCGACGTCACCGTCGAGGATGATGCGGGTGCGGGCGCCAGCTTCGCGAATTTCCTGAATCAGCTTGGCGTGGCGGGGGCGGTCCAGCACGCAGACGGTCAGCTCGCTGACCTTCTTGCCCTTAGCCTTGGCAACCAGGTGCAGGTTCTGCTTGACCGGCAGGCGCAGGTCCACAAATTCGGCGGCCTCGGGGCCGGTGACCAGCTTCTCCATGTAGAACACGGCGGAGGGGTCGAACATGGTGCCGCCATCTGCCACTGCAATCACAGAGAGGGCGTTGTCCATACCAAGAGCGGTCAGGCGAGTACCGTCAATGGGGTCAACCGCAACATCAAGGGAGGGGCCGGAGCCATCGCCGACGTTCTCGCCGTTGTACAGCATGGGGGCCTTGTCCTTCTCGCCCTCACCGATAACGACGGTGCCGTTGAAGTGAATGGTGGAGAGACGGTAGCGCATAGCATCGACAGCTGCACCGTCTGCAAGGTTCTTTTCGCCCGCGCCAACCCAGGGACCCGCTGCGATGGCTGCGGCTTCGGTAGCGCGCACCAGTTCCATTGCCAGGTTACGGTCGCCGTGGTTATTGTTCGTAGTCATAGACTCACCTTCGAGAATTCTTGACAGCGCCGGTTGGCTGGACCTTTCCAGCACGAAATCACCGACGTTCAATGCTCCTTTCAGGATAGCGCGCTCACGCACCGCATTTCTCATTATGAACGGGTTTTCGAGCGTGTTGGTCATTCAGTGAAAGGATGCACCCCTGCTGTTCCGCGGGGGCGCGTCGCATTAGCTATTTTTCTCATCATTAGGCATATTTGAGTTATGTTCTTTGGGGCGTTGGTGAGGGGCCTCTCCGTTGGGGCCGCTCGGGCCGCCGAAGCCGCGTCCCCTGCGCCCAGATATCTAGGAGAAGACACCATGGCTAAGAAGCCCAACCAGGTTCAGCCGACCCCCGCAGAGGCGTGGAAGCATCTGAAGGACGGCAACCGACGTTTCGTTGAGGGTAGCAACGAGCACCCCAACCAGGACACCATCCGCCGTACCGACCTTGCTTCGGGGCAGTTCCCCTTCGCTTCCATCTTTGGTTGCGGTGACTCCCGTCTTGCGGCGGAAATTATTTTTGACCTGGGCCTGGGCGACGCCTTCGTGGTGCGCACCGCCGGCCACGTCCTGGAGAACGCCGCGCTCGGCTCGCTGGAGTACGCGGTGGAGGAGTTTGAGACCCCTATCGTAATGGTCCTGGGCCACGACTCCTGCGGCGCTGTGACCGCAGCCAACCAGTCCCTGGAGTCCGGCGAGATGCCGCACGGCTTCATCCGTAACCTGGTCGAGCACATCCTGCCCTCGGTGATGTCCCCGAAACTGCCGGAGAACCCGACCGTTAACGACATGGTGCGTGAGCACACCCGTCAGACCGCTATCCGTATTATCGAGCAGTCCCACATCATTTCGGAGGCGGTGGTTGCGGGCAAGGTCGCCGTGATTGGTGTCTTCTATCACCTGAAGGAGGGTAAGGCCGAGCTCGTGTTCAGCTCGCAGGACCTCGCCCTGCCGGAGGAGAAGAACGACGCGCAGAACCCGCCGACCCAGGCGCTTCCGGTGGTCGTGAAGACTCCCCCGCGCGTTGTGGTTGCTGAGAACCTGGACTAGAGCCCGGATTTATTTCTCCGGAGGGACGCTTGAATGACCCGCCGCGAGAACCCACGCGTTCGCACGCAAGGCCATGTTTTTTCATGGGTAGGCCCCTCCTCTACGGTGTGTTCCCACATCCGCGGGGCGGGGCTTTTCCCATGCTCTGAACCCTGCAAAATTTATGAGCGTTTTTCGTTTTCTGACACCGGATTTTGGCGACGAGAGCCACTTTAAGCGCCTATCCTAGAGGTATGGCTGAAAACATTGAATACCGCATTGAACATGACACCATGGGCGAAGTTCGCGTTCCGGCTGATGCACTCTACCGTGCACAGACCCAGCGCGCAGTCGAGAACTTCCCAATTTCGGGTCAGACCCTCGAATCCGCCCATATTCGTGCGCTTGCCCTCGTGAAGAAGGCAGCCGCGACCGCCAATGAGGAACTCAAGGTGCTCGACGCTGAGCGCGCCCAGGCTATTCGCGACGCAGCGGATCTGGTAGCAACCGGTAAATACGACGCCCACTTCCCCATTGACGTCTTCCAGACCGGCTCCGGTACCTCCTCGAACATGAACGCGAACGAGGTCCTGGCAACCCTGGCAACCCGTTCCCTGGAGTCCAAGGGCATTGAGGTTCACCCCAACGACCACGTGAACGCTTCCCAGTCCTCCAACGACGTCTTCCCCACCTCCGTGCACGTTGCTGTGACCGAGGCTCTGGTGAAGGACCTGATTCCCGCTCTCGAGGTGCTCGCTGAGTCTCTGGAGCGCAAGTCCGCAGAGTTCAAGGACGTTGTGAAGTCCGGTCGTACCCACCTGATGGACGCAACCCCCATCACCCTGGGTCAGGAGTTCTCCGGCTACGCCGCAACCGTGCGTTACGGCATTGAGCGTGTGAACGCTTCCCTGCCCCGCGTGGCTGAGGTTCCCCTGGGCGGTACCGCTGTGGGTACCGGTATTAACACCCCGGCTGGCTTCTCGGCTCGTGTGATTGAGCTGCTCGCTGAGGAGACCGGCCTGCCCCTGACCGAGGCTCGTAACCACTTCGAAGCTCAGGCTAACCGTGACGGCCTGATTGAGGTTTCCGGTCAGCTGCGCACCCTTGCGTACGGCCTGATGAAGATCAGCAACGACATCCGCTGGATGGGTTCGGGCCCGAACACCGGCCTGGGCGAGCTGCACATCCCCGACCTGCAGCCCGGCTCCTCGATTATGCCCGGTAAGGTCAACCCCGTGATTTGTGAGGCAACCATTCAGGTTGCCGCCCAGGTCATCGGTAACGACGCAACCATTGCCCTGTCTTCTACTAACGGCGCGTTTGAGCTGAACGTGGGCATTCCGGTGATGGCCGCTAACCTGCTGCAGTCGATTCGCCTGCTCGCTAATGTTTCTCGCGTTGCCGCTGAGAAGATGGTTGACGGTCTGACCGCTAACGTTGAGCGTTGCCGCTTCCTGGCTGAGGCTTCGCCGTCGACCGTGACCCCGCTGAACAAGCTGATTGGTTATGAAGCTGCTGCGAAGATTGCTAAGTACTCGGTGGCTCACAAGGTGACTGTCCGCGAGGCAGTTGTGGCTCTGGGTTACGTGGAGCGCGGCGAAGTGACTGAGGAGCGGCTGGATGCGGCTCTGGACGTCACCAAGATGCTGGGCAACTTCTAATCTCACCCGCCTGAACCTCGGTTGAGGTGCGCGGCTTAACCATAGGGGGAGGGGCGACTCGCCATGACGGCGGGTCGCCCCTCCTTCTGTGTATGTTCTTCGCCCCCCCGTCATTGAGTTGGCAGCAGGTCCTCACTATTGTTCAACAATATTGAACACTTTGAACTGTTTATAGTGGACCAGCGTGTAGATGAGGCAGAGTACAGCCGGGATACTGACGACGAGTGCAGCGTTGAAGGAGCCGAGATGGTCAAGCATCAGTGCTACCGCACCCATGGAGTACAGCGTTCCTAGCCCAAACACGGCACCGTCAAGGGAGCTGGCACGCCCCAGTAGCTCATTCGGTGTAATGCAGTCACGCAGATTGTTGGAGAAGATGAAAGCTGATGCCCATCCTACGTCCAGGATGAAGAGCAGGGCGCCGAGCACTACGGGGTTATTGCTGATGGTGACGAGCGGTATTCCGAGCAGGGATACGACATTGGCGACCAGCAGCATTCCTCGTGTGTTCTCGAAAGAGAGGAAACGATCGATGATGAGTGCCGCGACAATACCGCCGATACCGCTGCAGGCCATAATCATGCCTACCACTGAGGCTTCAAAAGTGAGTTCCTCGTACAGGCGGTAAATAATGATGAGTGAATACGATGCTGTAGCTGCCGCCAAGAAGAACGTGTAGACAAGGATAAGTCTCTGCGGGGCGCCGGAGAACATGTATTGGATACCGTCAAACATGCGGTGAATAAACCCATGTTGTACGGTTTCGCGTTGCTCAGTTTTAGTTTCCATCTCTACGGATGGCAACGTTGCGTATGAAATAGTTGCCGCTCCGAAAAGGAGCACCGGGACGATAAGACCGACCGTTGCACCCGCGACAAGAACAATAAATCCTGCTGTAGGGGGCGCAATGATTGCGGATATTCCCTCACAAATTTCACGACGTGCATTGTACGAAAGAAGGTTTTCTCGTCCGAGAAGCTGCGGAATATATCCTGCTTCTGAGGCAGCAGCCAGCTCGGAGAAGACACCGCTCACAAATCCTAGTGCGGCGATGGCGAACCATGACAGCATATGCTGCTCAATCATCAACGCCAAGGTAAGGATGCTGAGGATGTTTACTGCCCCGGCAATCACAATCATAGGTTTTCGAGGCAGACTATCAGATAGGGTTGCTAGTGGATATGCCAAGGCGATATTGGGGATTTGCATGGCTACTGCCATCACGCCAGCCAACCCAATTTCGCCTGTACTAGCGAGAATCGCGATGGGTAGGGCGAAGGAATATATTCCTGTACCTACCAGAGAGCCGATAAGGGCTACGTAGATTCTCCAGGGTATTTTATGTGTTGTCATGCTTTCCTCTTCCCAGCACGCATCAAAATAGCTGCTAACAATTGTGATGAACACGATGATCCTAGTTCACAGAAAATGGCATGCCTTAAAGATTTATAGGCAGAATAATGAAATGTTGTCCTAGGAATCTGAACTTTACTAGAGACAATATTGACAGTATCCTCCACCTCCTTACATACAGGCCAATTCCTATGAGATAGAATTTCGCCTCTTAAAATATGCTCCCCCAAACACATTGCACCCCTGCAGGACCCTAATGAATCTTGAAGAGAAGCATACAAAACTTCATTTCCCAAAGACATCATAACAATTTCACATTGAGAAATACCTGGATAGTCATCAGGCAAACTCTTAACTAAATCAGAATATTTCATTTTAGTTTTTCGCCCTTCCTTGTAATAGAATCCAAAATTCTAATCACACCAACTCTATGCCCATCAATATTCTTAGCCGCAGGACCCAACGCAGCCTCAGCCCCGGCCCCCAACACATACAATCCATCATGAATAGCACACCAATAGTCCACATCCCAGATATCTATACTCTCATCAATAAGGCAACGAAAACTCTTCGGCACCAAACCAAAACAGAGAATAATTTTTTTATAACCCATCCCTTCACCATCAACCCTAATTCCATCTACATAGATAGAACGGTCTTTCAGCTGAGCCATTGGATAAATATTTAGGAATCCTTTAGTCCTATAAGCATTAAATATATCTAAATACTCATGCATAACTGAAGATTTTTTAAATCCTAAAGATGAACTTTTTCTGTATTTTTCTCGCCCTTCAGGCCTGAAAAACTCAGCAGGAACATCTGCGCAACGAAAAGTAATAGACTCGCCTCTATGATATAAATCAACGTTAGCACCTAATTTCAAGAGCGCATAAGTCAAAGTAGCAGCTGTTTGCCCACCTCCAAATACCGCAAACTTATCTCCTGGCCTTGCCTCCTGAAGAGTATTCAAGTCCCAGGGGGTACTATACCCATCTGGTACTTCAATAGATTCTTGACCAGTGCAAAAAACAACATTTCGAGATTTAAGCATAATTCCAGATTTAAGCGAAACAGTATAATATCCACCCATCTTGGAAATATTTTTCACTTCATCCTCAATGTGCCTTTTTTCGAGTTCATGCAATTCAATCACATGATGCATGAACCCTTCAAAAACATCCATAGGAACTATAGACCGATGCCCCATGATTGACATTTTAACTTGTTCCCTTTCCGTCTCAGTAAGGAAACTATATTTAATCCGAGCAAAATCCACTAGTTCACAATCGTGAACAAATTGGCAACCTGGATGATGTTCATATGGAGACCTCATTACATTTTGACCAATTGAATTACACATGGACAAAAATTTGTCGCCCAACCTTTTATGTGGATCAATAATTACATACTTTAATCCATCAACATGAAAGATAGATGAGGCAAGATTGATTCCAGACAAACCTCCCCCGACTATAACCACATCCAAATAACCTTCAGAATCGATATAGTCATGAAATGAGGGCATCTCATGCAAATCAACTACATTTTTCAAAATTTCCTGCCTCCCCCTGGGGCTATCCAACAAATATCCAGGTGGCACAAAAAAGTAATTTTTATAGTTTCCCATACTTACCTCCTAAAATGCCTACCTATTACAAGATAGGTAGGCATTTTACTAATAGCGAATTTCAACTGGAACAAAAATTTCGTAAGAAGAATCCAGAGTGTACCCCTCTAGAATTTCAGAGAAAATCTCATCAACAGGGGTTCCCTGAGGGCGATGCCTACGTCCGTGACTCATGTAAAACCGACGCGACGGAGCTCGAACGGTAAACTGCTTCAGGACTGCCTCTCCCGGTCGAACCTCACCATCAAAAAATCCCAACCTCCGATGATCAGCGCTATAGACGACCTGTGAGAACTGTTGCGAGATAGCCGGACGAGCAGAATCCTCCACAAATTCACCGTCATCGTCTACGCTCATAATCCAGCTGCTCCAAGATTGATTAGACAGGTTTGTCTCTACCTTAATGAAGGTCCACTCACCTTCTGAAGGCAAATCATAGGTAACCATGACCGCCCGGTCACTGGTTTCCAGGGTTCCAGAGACAAGAATTGTTCGAGTCTCAAGGAAAGCAACTGCAGTCATCTGAACATCACGTGAACGAATTTTCTCGGGTGACTGATATGGGGCCACCACTCCCGATGTAACCTGTGTCATACATAAAGCATCTCATGTACACCACTCATAATTCGACACACAGGCACAACTTAAAGTAAAAAAGACATAAACAAGGCAAAGCCACAGCAAAACTTGGGATTTTAGCTCTTCAATCCCACAGAAAAACAGGAAGAACCACCCAATAACATGTAACACACTGTCATAAAAATGCTGGGAGGGGCGACTCGCCATGACGGCGGGTCGCCCCTCCTTCTGTATCTACATGCCTCATTCGGCGGCTTCTGTTCAGTCTCAGTAGCCGGTCTAGTACTCTTCCGGCGGCACCGACTCCAAACCAAAACGGCAGTGGCCGTCATAGTTCAGCGCCGCATCAATACGGTCCAGCATCCGCTCAGAAAGCAACGCACGCTCCGCCGGGTCAGACACATCCACCCAACGCACCTGCGAAGACTCCTCATCGTTCACCTTCGCCTCACCAGAAACCCAGCGGCACAGGAACGTATGATCCAAGAACTGGCAGCGGTCACCATTACCGAACTGCATCGGCGGGTCGGCCTTCACCTGCGCCAGTTCCAGCACCTCAATCTGCACGTTAGCCTCCTCCTGCGCCTCACGCAGGCAGGTCAGTGCGGGGCTCTCTCCCGGGTCCACAATGCCCGTGATCGGGGTCCACGCCCCGTTATCGCTACGGCGCACCAGCAGCACCTTAGAATCCTGCTCACGGTACACCACAGCCGTCGCACCGGACAGCCACAGGTAATCCGAACCAATCCGCTCACGCAACTTACGGATATAGGGAGGAGTAGGCATAACATCAACCTTTCAAAAGCCCCAGCAGTTCAGCTGGGAAATAGGTGCTAGAGAGCAGAGCGAACAGCCGCGAGCCGCACGAAGAACGAGCCCGCCACTTAGCCGGACGGTCGCCCTACTTCGGAATCTACCACAGAGAATACGCCGGAGCAGCCAACGCCACCAGCGCACCCAGAAGCATAAACGGGCCGAAGGCAATGCGGGTGCTACCGCGCGCCTTCGTAAACAGCACCAGGGCCAAAGACACCAGACCACCGGCAAGGAACGTCACCAGCGATGCCCAGCCCAGGTTCGCCCAAGACAGGTACCCGAGCACACCACCCAGAATGCCGGCAAGCTTCACGTCCCCGCGGCCCAGCGCGCCAAAAGACAGAATACGCAGAAGCCCGTAGCAGAACCACAGCGCCAGACCGGCACCGATCACGCGCCAAATATCGGCGGGGCGACCGGCAAAAAGCAAAGACACCGGCAGCGCCGTATACGTGGCAATAGCCAAAGGAATCAGGATGCGGTGCGGCAGCCGGTGCTCCCGCACATCAATACGCCACAGCCGCAGGGCACACCACAAAAAATACAGCAGGTAGCTGCCGAGCACCAGAGCGGCAATAACGGAGGCACCGCCTGCGTTGTAGAGGCGGGAAAGCTCAGCGAGCATAGAACGTCCATTCTGTATTGCTAGAGGCCGTACTACTGGAGGCTACCAGTCAGGAACCAGCCAGCCGAGAAACACGCGCCCGCGGCGCTAGCCCCTAGCTTCTAGGAGCCGAAGCGGCGGGAACGGTTCGCGTAGTCCCGCAGGGCACGCAGAAAATCAACACGCGTGAAATCCGGCCATAAGGCGGGGCAGAAATAGAACTCGGAATACGCGCTCTGCCAGGTCATAAAACCGGACAGACGCTGCTCACCCGAGGTACGAATCAGCAGGTCCGGGTCGGGCATATCGGCGGTGTACAGGTGGGAAGAAATATCCTCAACGTTCAGCAGATCCGCCAAGTCCTCGAGGGAGGTACCCTTCACTGCGGCCTCACGCAGAACCGAACGGACCGCATCCACAATCTCCTGGCGGCCACCGTACCCCACCGCAATATTCACGCGCACACCAGGCAAATGCGCCGTCTGTGCAATCGCCCAGTCCAGGCGCTCATGTAGCTGACGGGGAATCAGGTCAATATTGCCAATGGCTCGCACCGGACCTCGGGCAGA
Organism: Rothia mucilaginosa; assembly: GCF_901875305.1. Classification (GTDB taxonomy): domain Bacteria; phylum Actinomycetota; class Actinomycetes; order Actinomycetales; family Micrococcaceae; genus Rothia. Next base: position 104,041 of record NZ_CABFLY010000003.1, on the reverse strand, counting down.
GTCCACCAGTCGCCCCAAGAAGTTATCGATGACCGCCACCAGGCCGGTCAACTCCTGCTCGGGACGCTTGAGATTCTCAATCGAGAGCATGTACAGGCTCACCTGCGGAATCGACAGCTCGGTACACCAGGCCAGAAAATCAATAATCCGCTCCGCACCGGCCGCATGCCCCTCACGGGTGCTCAGGCCGCGCTGAGCCGCCCAACGGCGGTTGCCGTCCACCAACACTCCAATGTGGGCGGGCAGGGCTTGAGGGCTCAGCGAGCGCTCCAAGGCCCGCTCGTAGACGGTCAGCTCCGTGACAGTACCGGGGTTGCTGGCATGACCGTGCACAGTAATCACGGGCAGGGCATTGGCGCTCATGGCTCGTACCTCATTCGGCTGTCGGAACGGATGCATCACGGGCTCTGCGGTTTGAGAGCCCAAGCTCTAATTCTACGCCCCGGATATATACCGCGGGGCGCCCTTCGAGTACGGACGGGCTGAGAATCAACTCAAAGTTTGAGCAGTCGATGCTCAGGGCCCAAGCAGGTGCTCACACGAAGGCCCCAGACCCCGCTATCAGTAAGTACCGGGGCGGAGCCGAGAACGGTGGAGAAGAATCGTAGAGAGCCCTAGATGACGTAGTAGTCGCTCAGACCCTCAGCCAGGCTAGATTCGGGCAGCTCCACCTTGGTGCGTGAAGCAGCCAGAGTGTAATCCTCCCACGGCCAAAGATCCCTCAGCTGCTCGTTAGGCACCGCGAAGAACACGCCATTCGGGTCCACCTGCGAAGCGTGTGCCCGCAGAGCTCGGTCACGCTGCTCGAAGTGCTCGGGAACCAGGATGCGGGTCGTGGTCTCATGGCGAGGAGCATCCCCCGAAGTTGCACGGTGCGCAATGTTCTCAACCCAGCCGCTCAGCAGGCTCTCACCGTGCGTAGCGAGCAGATGCTCGTGCAGGGCCAGGGTGCGCTCAGGGTTGAACGCGCGGTCATAGTACAGTTTCTGCGGAGTCCAGGGCTCGCCCTCCCCCACATATGCTTCGGGGTCGCCCGCCTTCTCAAAGGCTTCAACGGCCACCTTGTGGCTCATGATGTGGTCGGGGTGCGGGTAGCCGCCAATCTCGTCGTAGCTGATGATGATGTGGGGACGATACTCGCGTACCAAACGCACGAGCGGAGCTGCGGCACGGTCCAGGGGCATGGTGCCGAAGCTACCAAAGGGTAAAGGCGGCATAGGGTCGCCCTCGGGTAGACCCGAGTCAAAGAAACCAATCCAGCGGTGCTCAATGCCCATAATGTCGCGGGCCGCCGCCATCTCGGCACGGCGCAAGCCCGGCAGATCACGATGCGCACGCGGGCTGTTAGCGATCTCCTCATTCAGAATGTCACCGCGCTCACCGCCGGTCATCGTCGCAACCATGAAACGCGCACCACGGGCAATATACGCGGATGCGGTACCGGCGCCCTTGGAGGACTCGTCATCCGGGTGCGCGTGCACGGCCAGGATGCGCAGACCGGTGTAATCCTCCTCCAGCGGCTTAATAGCCTCGACGGGAGGATGAGCCGGCAGATTCGCCTTCAGCAGTTCGATTGCTTCACTCACGGTGGTGTCCTTTGGATTAGTGCCTGACGGCGCGGCGGGTGGTGGGTTGGGGCTGGATGCGTCGGTGCCTTCCGGGGAGTCTCCGAGGCCACGGCGAAAGCGGTACGAAAACACCGCTTGACCCGGGTAACTTCTCGTATGATACCCGGGGGAAGGGAAGGTTCACTAGTGTAGATGACGCCGTGTGACATCGTGAAACGTAACGTCACATCCGGGGAGTGTCTATGAGGTATATGGAGGGATCCCGAACCTTCAGTAGCCACCACTCGCCCCGGCTTTCAGTCACCGCCCCACACACCGTCGAGGATGCATCTCAAGGTGCGCTCAGAGGGGAAGATTCGACCGAGCTACCAGCCGAAAATCCTCCGGTGCTCTAAAATAGGTCTGTTGATTCATTCCGTTACCGGTACCCACCCGCGCATCTGAACGCGGCACACGGTAGCGGGTTTATTCGTTTCGCACCGGCAACGCCGGCGCACAAGCAAAGGATACGCATGGCTGACAACACCGGTGCATGGCTCACTCAGGACGCCTTCGACCGTCTCACTCAGGAACTGGAGTACCTCTCCGGCCCGTACCGTCAGGAAATCGTCGACCGCATCGCTCAGGCACGCGACGAGGGTGACCTCCGCGAGAACGGCGGCTACCACGCTGCCCGCGACGAGCAGGCCAAGAACGAGGCACGCATCAAGCAGCTCAAGCACCTGCTGGAGACCGCACAGATTGGCGACGCCCCCGTCGACGATGGCGTTGTAGCCCTGGGCATGGTCATCGAGGCCGAGGTGGCGGGCCGCCACCTGAAGTTCCTGCTCGGTTCCCGCGAGATTGAGGACACCCTCCCCGCAGGCACCGATTTGAAGGTCTTCTCGGAGAAGTCCCCGCTGGGTGCCGCCATCCTGGGCGCCAAGCAGGGTGACACCGTCACCTACGAGGCACCGAACGGCAAGGAGCTGAGCGCCAAGATTGTCTCCGTGACCCCCTACCACGCCTAAGTCGAGGCCCACAGATTTGCGGAGGTCAGGGCTGCGGAGGTCAGGGCTCAGGGACTCTGTGCCAACACGCTAAAAGTGCGGGGTGCCGATTCTTCAGAATCGGCACCCCGCACTTTTTATGTATTCCACCCCCGCACAGGTTCACGCGCGAGCGGCGACCCACAAAATGAAGGGTCGGCTTAGTATACGATAATCGGCTTGAAGCCCTCATCCTCCAGGGCAGAAATAACCTGGCGGCAGTGCTCCACGCCTTTGGTTTCCATGTCGATGGTGATGGACACGTCCCCCATGGAGAGCGAACCGCCCACGCGGGTGTGATCCACACCGGTCACGTTCGCATCGTTCTCAGCAATGATGCGCGAGATGGTCGCCAGCTCACCCGGACGGTCAGAGAGCATCATCTTGATGGTCATGTAACGACCGGCAGCAGACAGACCACGCTGAATCACCTTCAGCATCAGCATAGGGTCAATATTGCCGCCCGAAAGCACACACACGACCGTGCCCAGGTCACCGTACTCTTCCTTCAGCTTGCCGTTCATCAGCGCCGCCACGGGCACCGAACCGGCAGGCTCCACCACGAGCTTGTTGCGTTCCATCAGGAAGATCAGAGCGCGGGCGATATCGTCCTCGCTCACGGTCGCCACGTCATCCACCAGCTCCTTGATGATGGAGAAAGGCATCTGACCGGGGCGACCGACCGCAATACCGTCAGCGATGGTGGAAACCTTCTTCAGCGGCACCAGCGCATCGGCCGCCAGCGAGAGTGGGTAGGCCGCAGCGTGCTCCGCCTGCACGCCGATAATCTTAATCTTCTTGCCGAGCTGCTGCTCCTTCGCACGAATCGCCGCGGACAAACCCGCCAGCAGGCCGCCGCCGCCAACACCCACAATCACGGTGTCAACATCCGGAACCTGCTCTAGAATCTCCAGGCCAATCGTGCCCTGGCCCGCAATAATGTCTTCATTGTCAAAGGGGTGCACGAACACCGCGCCGGTCTCTTCGGCGTAACGTTTCGCCTCCGCCAGAGCCTCATCCACGGTCACACCGTACAGCTCAACCTCAGCACCATGATCGCGAGTTGCAGTAATCTTCGGCAACGCCGCACCCAACGGCATGTAAATACGAGCCTTAATACCCAGACGGTCAGCCGCCAACGCCACACCCTGCGCGTGGTTACCCGCACTCGCAGCCACCACGCCGCGCTTCTTCTCCTCCTCGGAGAGCTTCGCCATGCGCACGTATGCGCCACGAACCTTGAAAGAACCGGCGCGCTGCAGGTTCTCACACTTGAAGAACACCTCGGAACCCAGGCGCTGGCTCAGCGCACGTGAATGAGCGACGGGGGTGCGTTCAATAACGCCTTCGAGCAGCTCTGCGGCACGTTCAATATCGGTGATGGTCACGGGCAGGGAGTCGAGATCTACGCTCACAGGTTTTCCATTCTGACGGTGCATTGCCCCGCGGGCGCGAGGCGGTGATGTATTGCTCATCCCATTCTAGAGGATAGGCACAGCAAAGGGGGCTACCCGGTCACGAGTAGCCCCCTAACGAGATGCCTACGGAGGCAGCATCTCAACCGGCAATACCGCCGAAAACGAGTCAGCGGTGCGTTACGAGGAGGGCGAGGACGCCCCGTGATTCCGTGCCGGCGCCTCCCGCCCGGTACCGGCCCCTACCCCTCAGATGATTCCGAGGTCTCAGAAGCCCGTTTCTCAGACTCGTCCTGCTGGCCCGGTGCACGGGAGGCCAACTTCTTATCGCTCTTCTGCCTTTCCTGAGCCTTCTCATCCGCCTGCTCGCGACGAGCCACCTCGTGCGGGAAGAGGAACTCCTCATCACGCAGGTTAGGATCGTGCTCCCAGCCACGACCTGCCAGATAACGAACCACAGAGTTCACCACAGCCAGCGTCGGTACCGCAAACAAAGCGCCCACCGCGCCGAAAATCATGGAGCCACCGGCCACCGAGAAAATCACGGCCAACGGGTGCAGAGACACGGCCTTACCCATGATGAGCGGCTGCAGAATATGCGACTCCACCTGCTGCACCAGCAGCACGATACCCAGCATAATCAGCGCCTGCACCGGCCCCAGAGCCACAAGCGCCAGAAGCACCGCCACGGCACCAGAGAACAGCGCACCAATCACCGGGATAAAGGACCCCAGGAACACCAGCACGCCCAACGGAAGCGCCAGGGGTACGCCCAAGATGGCGGCACCCAGGCCGATACCAATGGCGTCAATCGCAGCCACCAGAATCTGCACGCGAACGTACGCGCCCAGGGACTTCCAGCCTGCACGGCCCGCACCGTTCACGGCCTCGCGCGCATCCTTGGGGAAGAGACCAACGACGAACAGCCAGATGCGCTCGCCCTCCATCAAAAAGAAAAGCAACGTGAACAGGGTCAGGAGCACACCGGTCGCAACATCAGCCGCGGTCGAACCAACCCGAGATACGCCGTTCAGCACGGTGTTCGGATTGTCCTTAAAGGTGTTCTCAATCTGGTGCAGGAGCTGATTCAGCTGGTCAGCTCCCAAATCGTACCCGAGGCTCTTTAGCCAGTCCACGAGCTGCTGATAGCCCTGCACCGCCTTGTTGGCCATCGTGGCAAAGCCGCGCACCAACTGCTGACCAGTCAGCGAAATAATTACGGCGAGGAGTAGCAACAGGCCCAGCTCAGCGATAGCAGCCGCACCGCCAGCGCGCATACCCTTCTTCCGTAGGAGCATGACGGTCGGGCTCAACAGAGCCGCTAGGAGCATGGCCACCATCATCGCGATAACCAGCAGGGAAACATGTCCCAGGCCCTTCCACACGACCCATCCCGCACCCGCAATCACAATGAGGCGCCAGGACCATGCACCAGCCACGTCTACAGCAAAGGGGACCCTGTAGCTCTCCCCCGCCCGACGTTCTTTGGCACTCGGTATAAGTTTCACGCTGTCTCTCTTTCTCGAGCCCGCCGTGGTTGCTGAGCGAGCCGGTATTCGTGGGGTGTAACCCCGTCAAAGCCGCGAAAGCGGCGGCACCACACGGTACCGCCGCTTTGTACGAATTTTTAGTCGTCGCTGAAGATGCTTGCCAGGTACATCAGAACGCGCAGAATCTCAACGTACAGCCACACCAGCGATGCGGTCAGGCCAAACGCCAGGCGCCAGGACTCGCTCTGCGGCAGACCCGCGTCCACGGCCTCAGCGGTCGTGGTGTAGTCAATCAGCAGCGAGTAGGTTGCCATTGCGACCGCAATCAGGGCAATCGGCAGACCCAGCGGGATGCCACCGATGCTCATGCTGTTCAACGAGAAACCGAAGATACCCGCGGTCAGCATAGACACCAGGCCGTATCCCAGGTAGCTGAGCGCACCAATCATGAAGATCTTATTCAGCTTGGGGGTGGTGCGAATCTTGCCATTGGCGAAGAGAGCCAGGGTCACACCCGCAACCACGATGGTCGCCAGAACCGCCTGGATAGCGGTACCCGGGTAACGCAGGTTGACGAGGGCAGACAGGCCACCCAGCATCATACCTTCCATAAGTGCGTAGGCCATGACCAAGATCGGGGAAACCTTCTGCTTGAAGGAGTTCACGAGACCCAGCACCAAACCACCCAGCAGGCCCAGGAGCATCAGCATAGGCACGTACCACGCGACCACAGCACCCACTACAACCAGACCCAGGTTAATGGCGGTCTTGACCAGCACATCGTTCATGGTCAGACGCTGACCGGCCGGAATCGGCTCAGAGTAGGTCGGCTCGGAATAAGTCGGGGCGCTGTAGTCGGTATACTGCGGCTGGTCGTATGCCTGCTGGCCGTACTGAGGCTGGCCGTATGCCTGCTGGCCATACTGAGCCTGACCATAGGCCTGCTGGCCATACTGAGCCTGGCCATATACCTGCTGACCCTGCTGGGCCTGGCCCCCCGCCCCGAAGCGGCCGAAGCGAGGATCGCCCTGCCCCTGCTTCTTCGTCATTGAATTAATAAGCGGATTTCCCGCCATCGTTCTCTCCTTAGATAGATAAGTACTAACGCGTTTAATTCTAGCCGACGGTTGTTTGGCTCACGCTTCTGTTCGTTCTAAGCACGGCGCCGATTTGGCCCGGCTCGCATCAAGCGGGGGTGCACAATCATTCGCCGCCTTTCGATTGATAAGAGGCCGGTGCGAGGCGTTAGGAGGCATCATGCGCATCCAGTTTATCCAGTAGGTTTTCCAGATAGGCCAGGACGGCCTGCTCCTCGTTTGTGCCGATTACCTCATCAGCCGCGTTTCGAACAGCCTCCGGAGCGTTAGCCATGGCAACGCCCCAACCTGCGTAGCGGAGCATCTCCATATCGTTCTCGCCATCGCCGAATGCAAGAATGCCCGCCGGGTCAGCGTTCAGACGCTTGCACAGGTCCTTCAGACCGGTCGCCTTGTTCACACCGGTACGCACCAAATCGATAGCACCGAAACCGCTGACCATCGGGGTGACGGTCTGCGGAAGAGCCTCGCGCAGGTATGCGCTAATCTGCTGAGTCTGCTTCGGAGGGGTCAGTAGTGGGAATTTAATGGGGACGCCCTCAAAGTTCTCGATGGAATCAATCATGACCGCACCGGGGAAGAAAAACGCGGCAAAGTCCTCCAGAGTGAGGGTTTCAGGGATGCTCTGACCCGTGTCTTCGAAATAGCCGCGAATCATATGCACAATCTGATCGCAACGATCCTTCGGCAGGTAAATACCCTCAGTGGTACAGACTAGTAGGCCAATCTGCTCTAGCCCCTGAACGATTTCAATAATGCGCGGAACATCTTCAGCAAGGAAGGGGTGAACTGCCAGCTGGCCGCTGTCATCGGCGAGGTACGCGCCGTTCTCTGCAATGTAGATAAGGCCCTGATTCTCGAAGCCGCGCATGTAATCCTGCAGCTTGGGATGGGTGTTGCCGCTAGCCACGACGAAGTGAATTCCCAGCGCGTGCAGGCGAGGCAGGATGCGCGAGAAGCGTTCAGTGTCGAAAGTTTTGGAGTCGGTGAGGAAGGTGCCATCCATATCGACGGCGATAATTGAGGGCTTAGTCTGCATGCTGTGCCTTTCTGACTCGGCTACCCCATTCAGGCAGGGGCGTGCCTGTGGCCATATCTCTATAAGGGTCTCATGTTTTTGAGGTCCCGGAAGCCGTCGCGAGGGGGTTTTAGGTATTGAGCACCGTCACAAAACGTCATCTAAAACCCCGTTTTTTTGGGATACAGGTCACTTTTTACCCCTATTTTTTGCCACTTTTTGCACCCTTTTCCGCTACAGACTAAATTTATTTGAAATGTAAAACTTTAGCCTTCAAACTTTGATACAGGGGTGCCGCTCCCATGAAACTCGCCCGCAGTAGCAAGCTCTCCATCGACGCACTCTTCGCGCACAGCAAGTAGCGCTCCGCGTCCATACATAGACTTTCGGCCTCCGATTCACCGCCCTACACGGGCCACCAATCACCGGCAGGTTCACCAGACTTCACCGCAGGCCGTCCTAAACCCGGCAAAAGACGAGCCCATCTACCCGCGGTGAAGAGAGTGCACAGGATGCCATAGCCCGCACCGGCACTCCACGACGCCCCCGATAGTATGGGTCGGGGGCATCGCCTTTTACCACCCCCAGGAAACCATATAGACACACGAGCGACAGCCCCTCCCCCACGGGAAGAGCCGCCGCTCGTCTTCTTGCCTATCGACACGGTGCTTCCATCTACGCAGTGCCTCTATCTACACGGTGCCCCCACTGGGACTCGAACCCAGAACACAAGGATTTTAAGTCCTCTGTCTCTGCCAATTGGACTATGAGGGCTCGTCTGGCACACACCAGACGCAAAACACCATTATTCCATGAATTCTGAGCAATGCATATCCACGCTCTTCAGCATGTAAAGTGCACGACTCGACCAAGACCGAGTATGCCAGGCAACAAAGCATACAGCACCAGAAAATCTACCTGGAAAGCATCAGAAAACACCACGAATACAGCGACGGGCGGCGCCGAAGACCAGAGTCTTCAACGCCGCCCGTAACGTTCGCGAGGCCTATGCGGCCTCACCGGCTATCGGCCAGCTCGGTTTAGAGCTTTGCCTTGTGCGGTGCCGGAGCAGTACCGGTTGCCTGCTGGAATGCCAGGCGCGGGGAGCGCTGGTGGCGAATCGAGGAGGTATCGCGACCGAAAATCTGGTTCAGAGCCCAGGTGGTCATCACGCGAACGGTACGCTCGGTGGTGGGGATTGCCGAGCCGTGGTAGCCGCGGTGCATAATCCACGCCAGCGGGCCACCAATAGTCTTGCCCTTGAAGTTTGCAACACCCTTCCACAGGCCCAGACCTGCCACAACACCAATAGTCTCGTGGTAGTAATCGGTCAGGGGCTCACCACGGCGAGCAGCCAGCAGGTTCTTAGCCAGAACGACAGCCTGGCGGGAAGCGTGCTGAGCGTTGGGGACGCAGAAGCCACCCACGCCACCGCCGGAGAGGTCCGGAACAGCTGCGTTGTCGCCTGCTGCCCATGCACCCTCGACCACACCGTCATCACCGGTGACGCGCAGGTCTGCGCTCACACGAACGCGGCCGCGCTCGTCAATCGGGAAGTCGGTGTTCTTCAGCATCGGGGATGCTGCCACACCTGCGGTCCAAATCAGAGTGTCGGTGGAAATCTCGCCGGCGGGAGACTTATCAGCCATGTTGATCAGCTTCAAGTCACCGTCAGTTGCGTCAGCCAGGGAGGTGTTGAGCAGAACCTCGATGCCGCGGGCACGCAACTCTGCGACAACCTTCTCGGCACGGTCTGCGGGAACCTCGGGCATAATGCGCGGTGCGGCCTCAATGAGCACGAAGTGCAGATCGGAGACGGACAGACGTTCGTTACGTTCAACAGCAACGCGAGCCATATCCTCAAGCTCGGAGATGGTCTCGATACCGGCGAAGCCACCGCCCACAATCACGAAGGTCAGGGCGCGACGGCGCTCATCCGCGTTGGTCAGCAGGGATGCGACCTCGATGCGATCCAGAACCCAGTTACGAACCGAGACAGCCTCTTCAATAGTCTTCATACCGATGGCAACATCTGCCAGACCCGGAATCGGGAATGCACGGGTCACTGCACCTGCACCGAGCACAATCTCGTCGTACTTCAGCTCGAAAGGCTCACCGTTATCGGTAGGCTCAACCACGGCGGTGCGGTTTGCATGGTCGACAGAGACAATACGGCCGGGAATCAGCTCGGTGTCACGCAGGTGCTGACGCAACGGCACGGTTGCGTTACGGCCTTCCATGGAACCCGCTGCAACCTCCGGCAGGAAGGGCTGGTAGGTCATGTAAGGGTTCGGCTCAACGATGGTGACGACGCCACCGGTCTCCTTGATAGCCTTCTGAATCTTCTTAGCAACGGTGAAGCCGACGTAGCCACCACCGACAATCAGGACGCGAGGACGATCCTGTGCCACCTTAGTGAATGCCATGTTAGTTACTTCCTAGTCTCAGGTACCGGGAGTTCTCATCCCGGTAGGGTGGTATGCGCAGCCTCCGGCTCATTCCGAAAGCTTTCCTAACAAGCGACGAAGCGGCTCGCCCTGGAAGTCCTTACGCAACGCGAAGTGGCTAGCGGTACGAGCCTGTCTGTTACATACCCGGTTCGCTATACATTTTACGCCCTTTTGTTTAGGTGAAATCGCATTTATGCCCCGTTGAAGGGGCCCTACATCAAAAGTTTCGAGGCTTGAACAGAGTTCCTGCAAGATAAGCCACTTACGGTCGAAAAAACTCTTTCCATTTTTTCGCTTGATGTTCGAATTTTTCGTCACAAATGAACGTATTTGAGTTCAGCGCACACCACTACAGGAGAAGATTCCCGCGACCCCATAAAAACTCAGCCACCCGCGAACGAGCTAAGGCAAGAAATATAACGGACCGGCATTAGCCGCTCCTCCATCCCATAAAAGCGCAATCCCACGGGCCCGCCCGCCACCACGACGAACCGCCGCGACGCCAAGCCTAATGATGCGGATGCGGCACATGCTCCGCCGCATGATGCGCCTGCTCACGCACCGCGGTCCCTACCTGACGGGCTGCGTCGCCTGCCCGCACGTGCATCCGGTGCAGACGATGCACCGCACCGGCAGTAATAATCGTCACCCACACCAACAGCGCGCCCACAATGACCGGCGGCAACCAGCCGCGATCCTCCGGCGGGCGGCTTGCATCCGGTGCCGCCTGCTTCACGATGTTCTCGCCCTCCTCATGCACGGGCGCAGCATCACTGGGTGACGGTGCACTCACCTGGTGCTTGCGATGCACCGCAATCCACTCAGACATCGAACCCAGCGGATTCGCCGTCACCTTAGGCGCAGGCAAAGCCATCGCATCCTGCGGGTTAAACACACCGTACCCGTACAGCGGGTCACGGCCCGTAGCACCCGCATCATCAGCCGAAGCAATCAGACGCTGAGCCAGCTGAGCCGCAGACTCCTGCGGATACTTCTGCTTCAACAACGCCGCCACGCCCGTCACCAGAGGGGCCGCCGCCGAAGAACCCGACCACAGCATGTACCCGTTACCAGGCGCCGCCGCAATCATGTCGGTACTCGGGGCAACCACAGCAATCGAAATACCCTGCGTCGACGAGCCCTCAGAAATCTGCTTATTCCGGTCCACACCGCCAACCGTCAGCACACCCGGAATCGTCGCCGGAGCGCCCACCTGAGTCAAACCGCTACCACGATTACCCGCAGCCGCCACAATCAGCACGCCCTTCTGCTCCGCGTAGGCGAAAGCGTCGTCCCAGCTCTGCGGCCAGCTCGTCTTATTCGAACCAATCGACATGTTGATAATCTGTGCACCGTGGTCAACCGCATAGCGCACAGCGGCAGGAATCTGCTCGTCAATGCTCTTACCACCGGTCGTACCCATATTCAGCGAAATCGGTAGGATCTTCGCCTCAGGGGCCACACCAATCATGCCGGTCGGCTTACCCGGCTGGCCCGCAATGGCGGAATACCCCTGAGTATCATGACCGTGGCCGGCAATCAGCGAGGCAACCTCCGTACCGTGCATCGGTTCAGCGCCCAGACCCTTCCAGCCGTCCTCGCTGCCCACACCCGAAACATCGGTACCACGCAGCACATTACCCGCCAAATCCGGGTGGCTCCCGTCCACACCTGTGTCAATCACGGCAACCGTCACACCGCGGCCCGTAGCCTGCGACCACAACGAAGTAATGCCGTAATCGTTCAACCAATACTCACGATGGCGCACATCGTCACCGCTGGCAGTATCCGTCCCCTGACTCGGGGCCGCCGTGCTATTCGGCACCGCCGTACCCGACGGCGAAGGAGTCGCCGTCACCTCCCTCTTAGGGCTCGGAGAAGCCGTGGCCGAGGAGCTCGAATCGGTCGCGCTGACCGCGGTCAGCCACGAAACCGACCCCAGCGGCAGCAGAGTCAGCAACGCGGCAGAAACAACGGCACCGGCAGCACGCGAGCACACCGAATTCAGGCCCGCCGGACGCAGACCATCCAAGGGATGGCGGACGCACCTCGCGACACGCTCAAACCAATCCATTCGTTTCTCCTCAACTGACCAACGCAAGCTCACATAGTGCAGCAAGCTCAACTAGACGATACAAACCGGCCGACCCGCACTGCACGGGTCGGCCGCTAGAACCTCCAGCCCGAAAATCGGGACGGATTTCTGCCTAAATGGCAGGGCTACAGCTGGGACAGCGCAATGCCATCCAGAATGTCATGCTCGCTCACCGTTACCGAATCCACCGCGCCGCCCGTCAACTCGTTCAGGCGAGTCAGGATGCGGGCGTAAATCGTTGCGCCGGCACCAATCACATCTACCCGACCCGGGTGCATATATCCCAGCGCCTCACGCTCAGCACGGTTCAAGGAAGCCAACCAGCGAGAAGTCTTCTGAACGGTCTCGATGGAGAAGGTCTGCGCGTTAATAGCCTCGGAGTCGTAGTGATCCAACCCCAGAGCAGCCGCTGCGATCGTTGTCGCGGTGCCAGCCACGGCCACCACGCGGCGAGCGTCCTGCAGGGGAACGGTCTTGCGGGCCACATCAAGGGCCTCGTCGGTATCAGCTTCAACACGGGCAATCTGTACCTCGGTCGCCGGCGCGTTCACCATGTGACGCTCGGTCAGACGCACACAACCGATATTGACGCTACGGGAAGCCTTCACGCCCGACTCATCCCCCAGCACGAATTCGGTGGAACCACCGCCCAGGTCGAACACCAGGGTGTCGCCGTCGCCAGCACCCACGGCGCGCACCGCACCGGCGAAGGACAGCGCAGCTTCCTCGTCACCACTAATCACCTCGGGCTCAATACCCAGGATGTCGCGAATACCGCTCACGAAGACGCTGCGGTTACCCGCATCGCGAGTTGCGCTGGTCGCCACGAAACGTACCGAATCCACGTCATAGTCACGCAACAGTACAGCGTACTCGCGGGCCGCCGCGAAGGTGCGGTCCAGGGCCTCCTGCGCCAGCCAGCCGGTCGCATCCACACCCTGGCCCAGACGCACAATACGCATCTCACGCACAACGTCCTTCAGGACGGTCTTCTCGACCCCGTCCACCACCTCAGTGGTGGAATCGGCAATCAGCAGACGGATAGAGTTCGTACCACAGTCAATCGCTCCAACACGCACGGTGGGTTCCTTTCAGGATTATCGTCATCATCGTTCAAGGCCAAAGGCAACGCGAGCGCCGCAGGCGAAGCTGTTTTCGCTTCTGGGCGCTCTTTCTATCTATTATGCGCCCGCGCCGTCACGGGCGACGGTGCGGGCGCATCAAAATCAATATTTAGGCTTCCTCACGCCACGCGGGGTCGCAGGAGCATACCTCGGGGGTCCACCACTCAGCGATGGCGTCCAGGCCACGGTCACCCATTGGGTTCACGCCGCGACCCACAGAGAGGGTATGGCCGATGACGGCGTGCAGACACTTCACGCGAGTGGGCATGCCGCCGGCCGAGATGCCGTCAATCTCGGGAACCTCATCGGTACCGCTAATCAGGCGGATGCGCTCACGCTCAGCCAGGTAGTTCTCGTGGGCTGCCGCGTAGGCGGCGGCCAGCTCGGCGTCCTCAGCGAGGGCGTCGGTCATTTCGTACATGAGACCACCCGCTTCCAGGCGGGACGCTGCGGCAGTAATGACCGGGTGTGCCAGGTAGAACACGGTCGGGAAGGGGGTACCGTTGCTCAGGCGCGGTGCGGTGGCGGCAACCAGCGGATTGCCGCATACGCAGCGGGCGGGAATCTCGACCACGTCACGAACCTTACGACCCAGCTGTGCAGAGAGAACACGGATGTCCTGCTCGGTGGGCTTCAGGGTTTCAACGGTCACGCCGAAACCGCCGGGGGTACGGTTTTTCAGGTCCTCAATGGTGTTTTCGGTGCTCATAGTCCTTATTCCTATCCCGTCCACTTGCTTGTGCGGTCCAGGATGTTAGGGTCGTAGGTTCAATGCTGGTCGTCGGCCTAATACGTACAGCAACTTCTCGGTCAGCCGCGCAGGCGCAGTTTCAGTTCTTTTCGAGGGAGTCCCAGACTTTGGTGGTCCAGGCATCCTCGGGGGCATTCTTCGCGTTTGCGGAGGTCTTGTCAGCCTTCGAGGAGTCATCGGTAATACCGGTGACCACGTAGGGGGTATCCCCAGGGTTGACATAGTAGAGGCGGCTGCGGGCCTGCTGACGCACGTAGTTCTCATCGTTCCACCAGGTCTGCTCAGCCTTCAGCTGGGCATTTTCCTGCTGAAGCTGCGAGATGTGGGTGTGGATTCGATTCATCTCCCGATCTTGATCCATGTAGGTCAGCACCGGGTAGGTGGTGCCGAGGGCAATCACACCCACCATGACGGCCGTCAGGAAGCTTCGCCCGGAGAACATATGGGCGGCCACGGGGGTAGCGTAGCCTTCCTCCTCAGCACGCTGTCGGTAGGCGCGGCGGCGCGCACGTTCCTGCCGGCGGGCCTGCGCCGCGCGTTCACGTTCCGGATGGCGACGGTTGAGGCCCACGCCAAAGAAGAGCGCACCGGCCTTCTTCAACAGGGAAATGCCAGCTTGGCGAGCCGCCGAGGGTTCGTGGGAACCGGTGGAAGTTCGACCGGTGCCGCGCTCCTCAGCCGAGGTACGACCCGTTGCATTGCGCCGGGTCTGCTCGTCTGCTCGCTGGCTCATTGTTTCTCTCCCCCATCGTTATTCCTACCGCAGTGCACTTCTACCTATTCTACCCGGGTTTGTGCACCCGCATGCGCGTTCCTTCCGGGGCTGTTTCCGGGCCTATTTCGAGGGGCTCTCGGGCTTTCTACGCTATCCGGGTAACGGGTGCCCTCCCGGGTACAGCAGGAGGCGACACCGCCCCAATTGGGGTAGCGCCGCCTCCTTGAGAGCTAACCGCTCACGCGGTTACGTGCTTCAGTAGCTTATGCCTTGAAGCGGGGGAATGCGGACTTGCCAGCGTAAACAGCTGCCTCGCCCAGCTCCTCCTCAATGCGCAGCAGCTGGTTGTACTTAGCAACGCGCTCAGAACGTGCGGGAGCACCGGTCTTGATCTGACCAGCGTTGGTTGCAACAGCCAGGTCAGCGATGGTGACGTCCTCGGTCTCACCGGAACGGTGAGAAACCATGCAACGGTACTCGTGGCGCTGAGCCAGCTCCATTGCGTCCAGGGTCTCGGTCAGCGAACCAATCTGGTTCACCTTCACCAGCAGAGCGTTAGCTGCGCCGCCCTCGATACCGCGAGCCAGACGCTCGGGGTTGGTCACGAACAGGTCGTCACCGACAATCTGGACCTTGTCACCAATCTGCTCGGTCAGGGTCTTGTAGCCCTCCCAGTCGTTCTCGTCCAGCGGGTCCTCAATAGAAACCAGCGGGTACTTAGCAACCAGGTCAGCGTAGTATGCGCTCATCTCGGCAGCGGACTTCTTCTGACCCTCGAAGTCGTATGCACCGTCGTTGTAGAACTCGGAGGAAGCAACGTCCAGAGCCAGTGCAACCTGCTCGCCCGGCTTGTAGCCAGCCTTCTCGATTGCCTCAACAATCAGGTCCAGTGCAGCTGCGTTGGACTCCAGGTTGGGTGCGAAGCCACCCTCGTCGCCCAGGCCAGTTGCCAGGCCACGGTCGTGCAGCACAGACTTCAGGGAGTGGTATACCTCAACACCTGCACGCAGAGCGTCAGAGTAGTTGTCGAAGCCGATGGGAGCAATCATGAACTCCTGAATGTCAACGTTGGAGTCTGCGTGAGAACCACCGTTGAGGATGTTCATCATGGGAACGGGCAGAACGTGAGCGTTCGGGCCGCCGAGGTACTTGTACAGGGGCAGGTCAGCGGACTCAGCAGCAGCCTTAGCCACAGCCAGGGAAACACCCAGGATAGCGTTGGCGCCCAGCTTGCCCTTGTTGTTGGTGCCGTCCAGAGCAATCATGGCTGCGTCAACAGCGCGCTGGTCGGAAGCCTCGATACCGATGACCTCTTCAGCGATTTCTTCGATGACAGACTTTACAGCACCCAGAACGCCCTTGCCCAGGTAGACGGACTTGTCGCCATCGCGACGCTCAACAGCCTCCCACTCACCGGTGGATGCGCCCGAGGGAACGGCTGCGCGTGCGAATGCGCCGTCTTCGAGCAGAACCTCAACCTCAACGGTCGGGTTGCCGCGGGAATCCAGGATCTGGCGTGCGTGAACTGCGGTAATAACAGCCATGGATTGTTCTCCTTATGAGATGTCAAGGATGTGAACGACACACCCGGTCGTGGCGCGTCGCGTCCCCTAAATTTTAGCAAAACTCCCACATAAACACACTAGTAGCCACTGCTTTTTTAGTCCCCTGAGTGAAGGTATATGGAACCCTTAGTAGCCCTACAGAACGCGGCAATCAACGCCCCGATAACCTCCACTCTCCCGCCGACCGCACGTGTGGGATGTATCCCAAAGCACAACACGACCCCAACCGGAGGGGCGGGGCACACGATTAATAGCGCGGCTCGTCATTCGTATGCTGCGCAACATAACGGCGGATGTACGAGCGCAGGGCACGCTCAGCATCCAGACCGTTGCGCTGAGCACGACAGACCAGCGCAAACAAAAGCTCACCGAACTCCTCCTCGGTGTGCATATAACGCAGATCGTCATCCATACTCGTGGGCTCCGGAGGCAAAATGATGCCAGCCTTCCGAGCCTTCGAAGCAGCCTTTTCAGCCATGGCGAGCGCCGGCAGGTGCGGCGGAATACCATCCAGCGCGCCGCGATTGCTCTTCTCCTTCTTCTTCAGCTCATCCCACGCCGCCTGCTGTTCAGCGGCGGTGCGGGGCGCCTCCGCGGTCTGCTCGCCTTCGGATGCGAAGACGTCGGGGTGGCGAGAACGCAACTTCTCGATTAGGCCCTCAACCACCTGTATGATGTCGAAGCCCTGCGGGTCTGCCGCGGCGATATCGGAGTGGAACACCACCTGCAACAGCACATCGCCAAGCTCTTCACGCAGCAACGGCATATTGGGCTCGCCGCCAGTTTCCACGGCCTCAACGACCTCGTAGGATTCCTCCACAAGGTAGCGAATCAGGGAGGCGTGGGTCTGTTCGGCATCCCAGGGGCAACCTCCAGGAGCGCGCAGGCGGGCCATCGTTTCAACGAGCGTCTCAAAGGCCTCTCCGGCTCGGCGGGCGGTGTCTTCGCTGCTACGAGTGGCGGGGAGTTCGGGAGTGGCGTGGGTATCAGTCATAGCGGTCTTCCTCATCGAAAGCGTGAATACAGCGCGCCGCGCCGACCCCCATACGGGGAGCCGGCGCGGCGCGACTCAAATGGTTTTAGAGGTTCCAGTGCGACAGAGCACTCGTCATGTGCGCCGGGATCTTCGAGCCCAGACGCGGGAACATACGCAGCTCCTCAACGTAGCGTTCAGCATCCAGCGGGCGCGGGTAGCTGACGAAGGCCTGCTCGTTCGCATAGTCGAACGCAGCCTGAACCGGCACGCCCGGAGTAAAGGTGAGGCTCATAGCCAGCGGCGAGCCCTCACCCTCGCTGTACGAATCGGTCTTCAAAGCGGGAATATCGAGCAGGGTTTCGGGAATCAGTTCGAAGGTGCGTGCCTGCTCCCAGAAACCGTTGCGGCGCACGTGAGTCAGAGCGTCATAGTACGAGCCAAGCGCACGCACACGAATCAGCACGGTCGTGGCGTCCTTCGCGGTGCCGTTCTCGCCGAAGAGGTGCTCGACAACCGGAGCCAGACGCTGGGCAACCTGAGCTTCGGTCAGCACGAGGTTACCCTCGGCCAGCTGAGTTTCAGAAGGAACCAGCGGGCTCACCGGCTGGGAGGTGGGGGTATCCAGCTCGTCTGCGACAGTGGGCAACTCGTTGAGTTCGCTCAGGACCGGAGCCGAGGACGTAGCCGAAGAAACAGTAGGAGCCGCGGATGCTACAGCACCGCCAGCGGCCACAGCCGCTGCCGCGGCGAGCGCACCGGTAACGGCGGGTGTGGGAGCCTCCACCTGTGCGGAATCCTCGGAATGCGCCTGGGAGGGTTCGGATGCCTCAGCCTTCGTAGCATGCTTGGTCTCTGCGGGCTCATCTGCCTCGTCAGCAGGCACCAGTTCGTGGTCGTTCAGGAAGTTGGGCAATTCGGGCTCAGCCTCGGTGGATGCTACCTTGTCGGCGGTCTTTTCGCTCTTTCCGGCCGAGCTCTTTTCGGCCGAATCCTCGCTAGCGGAAGAGCCAGCGACAAAGGCCTCTACGGCAGAAGTTTCAGCCTTTTCCTCAGGCTCTTGCGGCTCTTCCAGCTTCTTCTGAGCGTTGGCGACGATAGCGGCCAGGGCAGCTTCCATCTCTTCGCCGTGGTCGGCGTCCTCGGCCTCAGATGCCTCGGGCTGTTCAGCGGCCTCAGGCTGAGCGTGCACGGGCGCAGAGATCTCGGACTGCTCAGACTGTACGGAAGCATCCTCGGCGTCCTGTGAGTCTACGGTACCGAAAATCGGGTCGTTATCGTAGTCGTGCTCGTACTCGGGCTCGGCAATCTCAGTCGTCTGGGCT
The DNA here is from genome assembly GCF_901875305.1 of Rothia mucilaginosa. Taxonomy (GTDB): domain Bacteria; phylum Actinomycetota; class Actinomycetes; order Actinomycetales; family Micrococcaceae; genus Rothia. The sequence continues at coordinate 85,427 of NZ_CABFLY010000003.1, read as the reverse complement.
TCGCCTGCATCGGAGGAAGCTGCGGCAAGCGCGGCGGTACCGGCCACGGTAGCGGTAGCGCCGGCAACAGCGAGACCCGCGGGAGCGCTCTGACGCTCAGACTGCTCCTCGCGGGCTTCCTCGGAGGGCTGGGCATCAGTAGCAGGTACTTCAGACTCAACCGTCTGAGAATCGTCGGACTCTGAAACCTCAGCTTCGGGAGCCTCGGCCTTCTGCTGGTGAGCCTCAGCCGCCTCTGCGGTAGCCACAACCGAGCTCTTCTCACCCTCAGAAGTCTCGAGCAGGAAGCTCTCGTGGGTAGTCTGCCCATCCACAGCACCCAGGTAGGAGGCGTGCACCTCCAGGCCCTCACCCAGACGCGGGCTCAGGATTACAGCCGCACGGTTCCAGGTTGCGCCGACCTCCTGAGCCTCGGTGTACAGGGCCGCGACGGGCACAAACCAGTCCACGCCGGGCAGCACAACACCGTTCTCGACCTCGCGACCGCGGTGCAATAGGCGGTAGTGCATGTCCTCATCTACCTGGCGCAGTTCCAGACTCATAGTTCCCGAACCGCGGGTGCGCATGAGCTCGGCCAGCGAATGGAGGGCGCGCTGTTCGCCGAGGACGGGGAGGTCCGCGGCGTCCTCTGCGGGAGCGGTGAGCACAACAGATTCGGCCACAAGCTCAGCGTCATCGGCACTCAGCTCCTGTTTCCCGGAGGCAACTTCGTCAGATGCGGGCTCTTCGGCTTCCTTCTGCACTTCGTCCTTGGATGCCTCGGGCTTCTCCGCAGACTCGGTAGAGTCAGGACCAGCCACAATGGAACGTTCCTCGGCCGAGGCCGTCTCGCTCACAACTACCTCCGCCGCAGGTTCAATCTGTTCGCCAGAGCGGGTGGGTTCAGCTGAGAGGGATTCAGACTCGGTGGAACGCTCAGGAGCGGAGTGGTCAGCGTCTTCGGTCTCCTCTGCCTCCGTGAAGCTGTCCTCTTCGCTCTCAGGGTTCAGACCCAGGCGCACCGCGTAGGCGGCGGCCAGATCATCCAGGCCGGCGTTCTTCGCTTCGATCAGGGCGGCGCGGGTGCGCGCCTCACGAATCTGCTCCGCAGTGAGGTACTCCTCGGCCGCGGAATTGCGGTCGGTGTCATCGACGTCGGAAGTAACCGGGCTCTCCTCTTTAGAGCCCTCCGCACGGACAGCACGCAGGTACTCTTCAAACTGGGAGCGAGCCTCCTCAGCGGTGTCAGCCGAAGGCTCCGCATTCTCGGAGGATTCGTCCTCGGATTTTTCGGAGGCTTCGCCCTCTTCATCACGCAGGAAGGCGGGGGTTTCCGGCGCGGTCGGCCTATCCTCGGCAAGTTCAGATTCTTCGCTCTCACCGCGAGCTTCGGGCACCGCAGCATCCTCAACGTCCTCGTGAGGGTAGGAGTCCAGCGCCTTTAGAGTACTCCGGAGCTCCTCATCATCAGTGGTTTTAACGGAATCCGAAAGGGATTCCTCAGCGAACGAAGGGGACTCCTCATCGCTGTGCAAGAGGGCGCGCTTCAGGTCTTCCAGTGCGCGGTGTTCTTCGGAACGTTCCTCGTCGCGATTCTGCCGGGTGCTCTCCGACTTCACAAAACGGCGCAGGGAATCCTCCCACTGCTGCTGCTCCATGATTTTGTCACTCAGCCCCGAGCCGCGGGACGGTTTGCTTTCCTCGTGCCCGTCCTGCGCCGCGGTGCTCTCCGCCTCGCGCGCCTGTTCATCCCACTTCTTCTTACCGATCCCAAAGAAGCTCATTGGGCGTCCTCCTTCGGCGTGCGCCGTGAATACGCGCGGTGCCCGTTGAACCTCTCTCGCGACCACGCGCGGGTTCACGGGCACAACGCTGATGTCCTCATAATCTTTTTAATTCTATCGTGTGCCTAGAGTTTCGCCTCGCTATCCAACCGGTAGCGAGGCGAAACTCTATGAAACGACACAACCTGCGACCCTCGCACCTGCAGGACGCTGGATGCGCAAATCAGCGCATCCCGCGGGCCTAACGGGCCTCGTCTCGTACGGGGTTGGCGGCCTTCGCGGCCTTGGCCAGCTCGAAACGTACGGCACGCAGAGCGGTTGCGGCCATGACGCGCACACCAATGCCGATGGCCTGCTCACTCGGGGCGTAGTCGCCCTGGTGCAGGTCGTAGGTGGGGTCACCGGTGGCACGGGTACCCAGTCGGAACATCGATCCGGGCACCTCCTGCAGCATCCACGCGAAGTCCTCGCCGCCCATGGACTGCTCCACGAGCACGATGGAGTCCTCCCCCAGCTCGGCACGAGCGGCGTTCTCGAGCATGGTGGTTTCCAAGTCGGTATTCACGACCGGGGGCACGCCGCGGATGTGCTCCACTCGGGCATCCACTCCGAAGGGAACGGCGACCTGCTCGATGACTTCGTCCAGCAGGTTACCGGCCTGGCGCCACACCTCAACGTCCAGACAACGCATGGTGCCGGCCAGGTAGCCCTCGGCAGGGATCGCGTTCGGGGCGACGCCGGCACTGACCTGGCCCCAGGCAACCAGCACGCCCGAACGAACGTCGGTGCGGCGGGTCAGCACGGCGGGGACCTGCACCGCAATCTGGCTCATCGCGTAGATGAGGTCCTCGGTCAGGTGGGGGCGGGAAGTGTGGCCGCCGTGGCCGCTCAAGTGAATCTTCACGGTATCCGATGCGCTAGTAATCGCGCCGATACGGGTACCAATCTGGCCGAGGTCCACCTTCGGGTCGCAGTGCAGAGCAAAAGCACGCGGAACGTCCTTGAGCAGGCCCTGGGAAATCATCTGCACGGCGCCGCCGGGCAACTGCTCCTCGGCAGGCTGGAAAAGAATACGGATGCTACGGCCCAGCGGAGTCTTCTCGTTGAGCTCGTGTAGCGCCAGCGCCACGCCCAGCATGACGGTCTGGTGAATATCGTGGCCGCAGGCGTGCATCACGCCGGGCACGGTGGAGGCGTAAGGTAGCTCAGTCTGCTCAACGATGGGTAGCGCGTCAATATCGGCGCGCAGAGCCGCGGCGAAGGGGCCATCTCCGATATCGACGTAGCATCCGGTACCTTCACAAGCAATGGGGTTCATGCCGGCTTCTCGCAGTCGGTTCATGAGGCGCTCAGTCGTGACGACCTCGCGGAAAGAAAGCTCAGGGTTGGCGTGTACTTCGCGGCGGAACTGCACGAGGGTACCCATCATACGGTCCACCCAATCGTCGAAAACGGGGGTGGACAAATCGTAGCGAGAATTAGCAAAAACCATACACAGTAGAATAACCCTCCCGGCAATGGTTTACCTATCCGCTCCGGCCGCTACCGGCCCTTTAAGAATGTCTGTGACTTTGTGACGGATTTTGAAGGAACTTCAGGAACCTCAGGGCGCTGTCGACGGGTATACAGCAGGACTCTGGTGCACATCTCTCCCCTACCCTATCCGTTGTTCTTTCCGCGGGTACACGCCCCGGGTACGCGACAAGCCGCCACCCAGTGAAGGGCGACGGCTTGTCGCAGAAGGCGCTTAGCCTTCGAGAATCCGAGAAGGAGCGTTCTAAAGCGAACGGCTCAAGATAGCCTGCTTCACCTCGGCAATAGCCTTGGTAATCTGGATGCCACGGGGGCATGCCTCGGTGCAGTTGAAGGTGGTGCGGCAACGCCACACGCCTTCCTTGTCGTTCAGAATCTCCAGGCGAAGGTCACCGGCGTCATCGCGAGAGTCGAAGATGAAGCGGTGAGCATTCACGATTGCCGAGGGGCCGAAGTACTGACCGTCGGTCCAGAAGACCGGGCAGGACGAGGTACATGCTGCGCACAGGATGCACTTGGTGGTGTCATCGAAACGTGCACGGTCCTCGATAGTCTGCAGGCGCTCGCGCTCAGGCTCGTTCGAGTCGTTGATGAAGAACGGCATGATTTCGCGGTAGGCCTGGAAGAAGGGCTCCATGTCAACAATGAGGTCCTTCTCACAGGGCAGACCCTTCAGGGGCTCCACGATAATGGGCTTGGACAGGTCAAGGTCCTTCAGCAGGGTCTTGCAGGCCAGACGGTTACGACCGTTGATACGCATTGCATCCGAGCCGCAGATACCGTGTGCACAGGAACGACGGAAGGAGACGGAACCGTCCAGCTCCCACTTAATCTTGTGCAGGGCGTCGAGCACTCGGTCGGTGCGGTACATGGTCAGCGGGAACTCGTCCCAGTACGCCTCGGAGGAAACCTCCGGGTTGTAGCGGCGCACCTTGATAATCACGTCGTACGTGGGGATGGAGTCGGAATCGCCGCCGGTCATGCCCTCAAATAGCTTGACGGATTCCGGTTCGGGAAGTTCGTTTTCAGCCATTTTAGTACTTACGCTCCTTCGGCTCGTAACGGGTGTAGACGACGGGCTTGGTGCCGAAGCGCAGGCCCTTCACACCCTCAAACTCGGATTCGGGGTCGAGGTAGACCATAGAGTGCTTCATGAAGTTCACGTCATCGCGCTTGGGGTAGTCCTCGCGGTAGTGGCCACCGCGGGATTCCTTACGATGTAGCGCACCGACAGACATGACCTTGGCCAGCTGGAGCAGGAAGCCCAGCTCGACGGCCTCGAGCAAATCGAGGTTGAAGCGCTTGCCCTTGTCCTGAATCGAGATGTTCTTGTAACGCTCTTCAAGCTTCTCGATGGTAGCCAGTGCGGCGCGGATGGTTTCCTCGGTGCGGAACACCTGCATGTCGGCCTCCATGGCCTTCTGCAGTTCAGCACGGATAGCGCCAACCTTCTCGGTGCCCTTGCTCTCAAGGATGCCGTTGAGCATGTTCAGCACGCGATCCGCTGCATCGTCCGGGACCGGCACGAATTCGGCGGAAGCTGCGTGCTCAGCTGCCTTGCGGCCCGCACGCTTACCGAACACGTTGATGTCCAGCAGGGAGTTGGTACCCAGGCGGTTTGCACCGTGCACGGACACGCAGGCAACCTCACCAGCTGCATAGAGGCCGGGGATGGTCTCTTCGCTGTTGCGGTACACCTCGGTCTCGTTGTTGGTGGGGATACCGCCCATTGCGTAGTGCGCGGTGGGGAATACCGGGATGGGCTGGTGGTGGGGTTCCACGGCCAGGTAGGTACGAGCGAACTCGGTAATATCCGGCAGTTTCTCGTCGATGTGCGAGGGCTCCAGGTGGGTCAGATCCAGCAGCACGTAGTCCTTGTGGGGACCACAGCCGCGACCCTCGCGCACCTCGTTTGCCATTGCACGCGCCACGATATCGCGGGGTGCAAGGTCCTTAATGGTCGGTGCGTAACGCTCCATGAAACGCTCACCGTCAGCGTTACGGAGAATACCGCCCTCACCACGGGCGCCCTCGGTCACGAGGATGCCCAGGCCTGCCAGGCCGGTCGGGTGGAACTGGACAAACTCCATGTCTTCCAGAGGCAGACCCGCGCGCAGTGCGATGGCCATGCCGTCACCGGTGAGGGTGTGAGCATTGGAGGTGGTCTTGAAAATCTTGCCGCAGCCGCCGGATGCGAAAATCACGGACTTAGCCTGGAAGACGTGCACCTCACCGGTTGCCAGGTCGTAGGAGACGACACCGGCGGGGCGGGGCTTGCCTTCTTCGTCCTTGACCAGAATCAGGTCAAGCACGTAGAACTCGTTGTAGAACTCAACGTTGTGACGCACGCAGTTCTGGTATAGGGTCTGCAGAATCATGTGGCCGGTACGGTCAGCTGCGTAGCATGCGCGGCGCACAGCTGCCTTACCGTGGTCGCGGGTGTGGCCACCAAAGCGACGCTGGTCGATGCGGCCTTCGGGGGTTCGGTTGAAGGGAAGGCCCATCTTTTCCAGGTCGAGCACGGCGTCGATGGCTTCCTTAGCCATGATTTCTGCTGCATCCTGGTCGACCAGGTAGTCACCACCCTTGACGGTATCGAAGGTGTGCCACTCCCAGTTGTCCTCTTCGACGTTAGCCAAGGCTGCACACATACCACCCTGTGCAGCTCCGGTGTGGGAGCGGGTCGGATAAAGCTTAGTCAAAACCGCGGTGCGAACTCGCTGACCTGCCTCAATGGCGGCACGCATACCGGCGCCACCGGCGCCAACGATCACTACATCGTACTTATGTACCTGCATGATGTTCTTTCTGTGTTTTCGATGTTTGAATTTGTCTGCTGGGTACGTCGTCGTTAGCGTGCCGCGCAGAAGCTGGGGAGCAGGTTGGCCGCTGCGCCCGAGGGGCAGGGGTCAAACGCAAAGATGGTGAGGGTACCAACCAGCAGGACAAAGGCAGAGGCGGCGAAGAGGATAATCTTCAGCCAAACGCGCAGGCGGTCCTTCTCGGCGTAGTCGTCAATGATGACGCGGATGCCGTTAGCACCGTGCAGCATTGCCAGCCACAGGAGCAACAGGTCCCAGACCTGCCAGAAGGGGTTGGCCCACTTGCCGCCCACGAAACCGAAGTCGATGGCGTGGATACCGTCGCCAACCATAAGGTTCGAGAAGAGGTGGCCAAAGATTAGAACCACGAGCACGACGCCAGACAGGCGCATACCCAACCAGGCGAACATTTCGAAGTTGTTGCGCTTGGAGGAGGAGCGGTTGTACTTCACACCATCAATGCGGTTATCACGCAGACGGGGTACGTAGGTGCGGGGCTTAAGCGGAGTAGCCATGGTTTAGTGACCTCCAATGTGCGAGAAAACGATCGGCAGGTGGCGGGCAGCAAAGCCGGCAACGGTAAGCGCCCAGAGAATCAGCACAACCCACAGAATCTTGATGTGCATGTAGGTTGCCTTCTGGCTAATTTCGACGTTGCCGTCCTTGTTCTTTGCCTGGATGTGCTCCACGTGTGCGTTGGTTGCCTTACCCCAGAAGTCGATGAGGATAATGCGGATACCGTTGAAGGCGTGGTAGACGATGGCTGCGACCAGGGCGGTCTCACCCAGGCCCATGATGGGGTTCTTGTACAAGCTCAGCACACCGTTATAAGCCTCCGGTGAGATGCGCACAACGGCGGTATCGAGGATATGGACAAGAAGGAAGAAGAAAATCGCGATACCGGTAATGCGATGAGCAACCCAGGACCACATGCCCCAACGGCCGCGGTAAAGGGTTCCCTTAGAACCATTCAACACTGAATAACCTCCTGCTGAGACGGCGGGCTCGGGGCGCAAAAAAGGGCACTGGACACCCCTCTGCAAGCCGGTCACGACTATGTACTCGCCGACTGCTTTGTTCGTCTGTTACTTCCAAGATATCAGGTAAATTCACAGCTTATTGACACCCTGTTTATAGATTTTCGCCAGCCTATAAACGTGAATTAGGTTATATTTTTTTTGCAATATTATGATTTTCCCCGTACTGATGCGGAAGTAATCTTAACCTAACAATGCACCCGCCCCTCAATGAGAGCCGCCTGACATTTTCTGCCAAATCCCAAAAGAATTCGATATATGACAAATCCACCCGTTATTCTTGAAGCGATGAATACTACACTCACTCGATTCCGCCCACTGATTCCCGCCGGTGGTGTTGGCTCGCGTCTGTGGCCTCTGTCCCGCGCGCACGCCCCGAAATTCCTGCTCGACCTCACCTCATCGGGCAATTCCTTGTTGCGTGACACCTACGACCGTCTCATCGATCTCAGCAACGGCTCCGTCATGGTTGTCACCGGCACTTCCCACGCCAATGCGGTCACTCAGCAGATTCCCGAACTGCGGGCCGCAGACCTGGTGCTGGAGCCCTCCCCCAAGGACTCAGCTGCAGCTATCGGCCTGGCTTGCGCCATCATCCACCGCCGCGAACCGGACGCCATCATTGGCTCCTTCGCAGCCGATCACGTTATCAGCCCCGTGGATGATTTCCATCGCGTAGTGACCGAGGCTGTCATCACCGCGGCAACCGGCAAGATTGTCACCATTGGCATTACCCCCACCGAGCCCTCCAGCGCTTTCGGCTACATTCACGCCGGCGCTCCTCTAGGCATCGAGGATGCACCCAACGCGCACGCCGTGGACACCTTCGTGGAGAAGCCGGACGCCGCCACCGCTCAGAAGTACCTGGACTCCGGTGAATACACCTGGAACGCAGGCATGTTCGTGGCACCGGCTGCCCTGATGCTCAAGCACCTCGAGGCCAATGAGCCTGAGCTGTACGCAGGTGTTATGGAAATTGCAAACGCCTGGGACACCTCCGAACGCGAAGCCGTCATGGAGCGGGTGTGGGAAACCCTCCCCAAGACCGCTATTGACTACGCGGTGGCAGAGCCCGCCGCGGCCGCAGGTGACGTCGCCATGGTCCCCGGCTCCTTCAGCTGGGACGACGTGGGAGACTTCGACGCCGTGGCACGCCTCAACTCCGAGAAGAGCGGCGAAGAGCTGACCATTCTCGGCGATAAGGACAATGTCATCAACCACGGTTGCTCCGGCATCGTTGTAGCCAACAGCGATCGCAAGATTTCGATTATTGGCTTGGACGATATCGTTGTGGTGGACACCCCCGACGCCCTGCTGGTCGCACCGCGTTCCAAGGCCCAGGCCGTCAAGGACGCCGTGGGTGAAATTAAGGCGCGAGGCCTGAACCACCTCCTCTAAATCTTTGGTCCAGGCAGAATCATGAACCTGCCCCCCTAAAAACACTCAGCTAGATAACCGGCCCCCTTCACTGCGAAGGGGGTCGGTTTTGCGTCTGCCAGTATCTGTCCACCTTAATCTCCAGGTTCGCCTCCGGAGGCAGAATTCAGAGTATTTCATCTGGTGCGCGCCTGGGTCGAGGTTAAGGACACATAAGAACCCTAGACGGGGCCTTCCAAAGCATGACACGCATCAGAAAATAATCTATATAGATAATTATTCTCATATTAATATTCCGTCATGCGCATGACCCGTAAGAATTTCATCTCTCGAGCCAGCGCACTCGGCGCCATGGCTGCTCTTGCCCTGACCGCCTGCGGTTCCCCCAGCACACAAACCACCCAGAACGTACAGACCAGCCCCAGCACCTCCACTTCCGCGAGCGCAACGCCCACACCCATCACCGAAGGCAAGGGTGCAGCCAGCCGCGTGGCCAACCCGGCCGTCAAGAAGCTCATCGCGGTGTCCCTGTCGAACCCGGCGGCGCCCAAGGAGCTCATGCGCGTGGAGCTGCCTAAGGTCCCCCAACGAAATCCCGGGTGTCTCTTCGTCAAAGCCGGCACCGGTTGAGGCTGAGGCACACGGTGCTGAAACTCGCAGTTCTGAGTCTTCCTCAGCTTCTGCTGACGCTCACAAATCCCACGAGGGCCACTCCCACTAGACCCATTGAATCCAAGAGCCTCTAACGGACACACAAAAGAGAGATGCGACCGATAACCTATCGGTCGCATCTCTCTTGACATTTCACGCCAGCTACTAGCTCAGCGGCAGAACCCCGATTTCTTCCCAGTTCTGCCCGTCGTAGGAGTAACAGTGTAGGTAATCCACGCTGAAGGTACGCTGCTCAGCAGGCAGAGCATCAAACACCTCGCGGGCGTCGGCCACCTGCTCCTCACTCAAACCGTAGCCCAGAGTCACATGCGGCACATAGGGGAAGGGTGCCGCACCCGTGCCGAGCATCTGAACCAGCTTCCGGTGAATCCATTCGAATTCGGCCTTGCCCGCTTCCAGGTCTAGATAGTCCACCTCGGTGACAGGTCGGAAGGACTGCACCGACCCCCAGCGAGCCTCCAAACGCGACGCGCCCAAGTCCTCAGAAAACCGTGGGGAACACACGGTATCCAGCAGGAAATCATCCAGTTCCGCCACGTACACGGTCACGTGCGTGCTCATCGAAGCGACGGGAATCCCTGTCGTCTTCTGCTTCCACTCCTCCAGGCGCTGAGCATTCTCACCGCTCACGTGCGCAATAACGCTCAGGTAGCGGTGACCGGGCTTCAGGGTCGGGGATACAGGAGCCGTCGTGGGGCTCGAAGAGTTCTCTTGTGCTGTCATCTCAGTCGTGCAGGTAATGCGGCATCTCAGCCGGGCAGGTTGAACAGCGCGCTAGATTGCTGCGGCAGGCAGGAAGCCAACCTTCTTGTACACGTTCTCAATGGTGACCGTGGCGATCTCGCGGGCGGCGGATGCGCCCACAGCCAGCAGGCGGTCCAGCTCGGCAGGATCGTCCATCAGCTCGAGGGTACGCTCGCGCACCGGAGCCAGGCGGTCCACCACGATATCGGCCAGGTCGACCTTCAGGTGGCCGTACATCTTGCCCTCGTAGCGTGCCACAATTTCGTCGATGCTCTCACCTGTCATAGCGGAGTAGATGGAGAGCAGATTAGAGACACCGGGCTTAACCTCGCGGTCGTAGGCGATGACGGAGCCATCATCGGTCACTGCGGATTTAATCTTCTTCTGGGTGACCTTGGGGGTGTCCAGCAGCTTGATGAGGCCCTTGTCGGATGCCGCGGACTTGGACATCTTCGAGGTCGGTTCCTGCAGGTCATAAATCTTCGCGGTTTCTTTCAGGATGACCGGCTCGGGCACCACGAAGGTCTCGCCAAAGCGAGAGTTGAAGCGCTGGGCCAGGTTGCGGGTCAGTTCGAGGTGCTGGCGCTGGTCCTCGCCCACGGGCACACCGTCCGCCTGGTAGAGCAGAATGTCGGCGGCCATGAGAATCGGGTAGGTGAACAGGCCAACCGAGGCCTTATCGGCGCCCTGCTTCTGCGACTTGTCCTTGAACTGGGTCATGCGGGATGCCTCGCCGAAGCCGGTGAAGCAGTTCAGAACCCAAGCCAGCTGGGCGTGCTCGGGTACGTGCGACTGCACGAACAGGGGCGCTCGGGACGGGTCGATACCGGAGGCAATGTACTGCGCCGCGGTCAGGCGGGTGCGTTCGCGCAGCTCCTCGGGATCCTGCGGGACGGTGATAGCGTGCATATCCGGAATAAAGAACAGGCATTCGTTATTCGGGTCGTTCTGCAGAGCCACCCAGTTATTCACGGCGCCAATGTAGTTACCCAGGTGCATCGAATCGGCCGAGGGCTGAGCACCAGAGAAGATACGCTTCTTCTGCTGGGAGGCGTTCGGGATGAGGGACTTATCCTGCTTCTTGTCGTCTGTCATATTTATTTCCTGTGCAGTTACTTCCTGTGCGGTGCTGCGAACGGTGCAGCGTGTATCTCAAAACTTATGTTCGGGGTGCGGTGACATGAGGCTCTAACCGTCGATGCGGTAGTCCACCACCAGCGGTGCATGATCGCTGAAACGCTCCTCGTAGGTGGCGGCGCGGTCAACCTGCGCCTGCATGGCGCGTTCAGCCCAGGCGGGGGTGGCCATCTGGTAGTCGATGCGCCAGCCAGCATCGTTATCGAAAGCCTTGCCGCGGTAGGACCACCAGGTGTAAGGGCCGGGAACCTGACCGGCCAAATCACGCGCCACATCGCGGTAGCCGATATCGCCAAAGAAACGGTCGAAATAGGCGCGTTCCTCCGGCAGGAAACCCGCACGCTTCTGGTTGGCCTTCCAATTCTTAATATCCAATTCAGTGTGGCCCACGTTCAAATCACCCACGATGAGCACGTGATTGGAATGCTCAGCCAGCTCAGGCATACGCACCAGCATGCGCTCCAGGAAGCGGTACTTATCCTCTTGCTTCTGGGTGCCAACCTCGCCGGAGTGCACATACGCGCTGACCACGGTCAGGCTCTGCCCGTTCGGCAATACGTAGTCGGCCTCAACCCAGCGTCCCGAGTCGTCAAAGTACTCTTCGCCGATAGTGGAGCGGGTGGCCACAGGCTGATCCTTCAGCACCTCACCGGCCGAGTTCGGGGTGCGGCGAGTAGCCACCAGCACACCCGCGCGACCCTTAGCGGCGGCTTCGGCGTGCAGAATATTCCACTGCGACTCGTCGAGCAACTCACGCACGATGGCGTCGGGTGCACGAACCTCCTGCAGGCAGAGGATGTCGATGTCTCGCTCAGCCAGCCAGGCGGCCATATTCTTGCGGCAGGCGGCGCGAATACCGTTGACGTTGACGCTCGCCACGCGGAGCAGACCGGGCTCACGCGGAACGGGAGGAATCGAAGAATGCATAGTCTTAATTATGCCAGCATGCGTCGAAGGAAAAATTCATCATGATTCATTTTTCTTTCACAGATGGTTAAAATGTTGGGTAATGAATTCGCACTCCTCACATACCCCCGAGCCCACCGCCCACTCGCTATCCGCCGATGCTCAGGCCGCAGTTCAGAACCCTCTGAGTACTTCCCCCACCGGCAGCCAGACCTATGAGTTGCCACCTATTCCGGGGCCCAAGTACGAACAGGTGATTCACTACCTCGAGCAGCGCTACATCATCCCGGGTAAGCCCGGCGATAAGCTCCCGACCGAACGCACGATCCAGCAGAACTTCGGCGTGAGCCGCCAGACGGTACGTAGCGCCCTGAAAGTCCTCATCGAACGTGGCCTGCTCTACAACGTGCAAGGGTCAGGCACCTACGTGGCCGAACGCAGCGAAGCCACATACATTCCGCGCGTGGACACCTTCGCCGACGATATGCGCCGCCGCGGATTCGAAGGCTCAACCCGTATGATTGCGACCCGCTGGGTGGACGCCACCGAGGAGATTTCAACCCGACTATCCGTTCCCGTGGGCGAGTCGGTCCTCTTCGTGCGCCGTCTGCGACTAGCCGACCACGAGGTCATCGGCTTTGAGCGCTCCTACTTCGTCAAGGAAGCCGCCAGTAGCATCCTGGACTCCATGATGGCCGGCCTCTCGGGTTCTTCCAGCTCTCTGGACCAGCTAGCCGATACCCCCAACGCCATCAAGCACGCCCGCGTACGCACAAGCGCGGCACTCTTCACCGATGCCGATGCTGAAGCCTTCAACCAGCAGGTTCCCGTGGGCGAGGCCGCGTTCAAGGTCTGCGCCACCGGTTACACCAAGGAAGGAACGCCGGTCGAATACGCCGAGACCCTGTACCTTGCCAACCATTACTTCTACGAACAACTCCTGTAGCCGTGTTGCCTTCATCCGAAAGGCAGGAGGCGACACAGGGCACGCGAAAAGGGCGATGCCTCGAGTCACAATGACCGAGGCTTCGCCCTTTCGCTATAGATTGATGCAGATACCACGGGGGCCTACGCGGCCTGACGCTCCGCGGTCTCCACCACATTCACCAGCAGCTCGGCGCGGGTCATCGGGCCCACGCCTCCGGGATTCGGGGACACCCATGACGCCTTCTGCGCAGCCTCGGGCGAGACGTCACCGAAAAGCTTCTTCTTGCCGGTCTCCGGATCCTCAGCACGGGAAACACCAACGTCCAGCAGGATTGCTCCCTCCTTGACCTGGTGAGCCTTCAGCACGTGGGGCACACCCACGGCGGCAACAATAACGTCAGCCTCACGCAGCACCTCATCCAAGTTCTGGGTACCGGTGTGTGCCAGGGTTGCGGTGGCGTTCACCTCGCGGCGGGTCAGCAGCAGACCCAGCGGGCGGCCCACGGTAATACCGCGGCCGAGCACCACCACGTTCTTGCCGTTCCAGTCGATGCCGTGGCGCTTGACGAGCTCAATCACACCGTTCGGGGTGCACGGCAACGGCGAATCCAGCGGCTCTGAAACGTTCAACACAAGCTTGCCGAGGTTCGTCGGGTGCAGGCCGTCTGCGTCCTTCTCAGGAGCGATGCGCTCGAGCACCCGGTTGGTGTCCAGGTGCTTGGGCAGGGGCAGCTGCACAATGTAGCTGGTGCACGCCGGATCGTTGTTCAGCTTATCAATCTCTGCGTCGAGCTCTTCCTGAGTGATGTCGCCAGGCAGATCCACGCGAATGGAGTTAATACCAATCTCAGCGCAGTCGCGGTGCTTAGCACCCACGTACGAGCGGGACGCCGGGTCGTCACCTACCAGAACGGTACCCAGGCCGGGGGTGATGCCCTTTGCCTTCAGCGCCTCAACGCGCTCCTTCAGCTCCGCCTTAATGGCGGCAGCGGTTGCGTTACCGTCTAGAATCTGGGGCATTGTTTTTCCTTCCATAGATTACGGCGGGGTCGCCGAAACGAATGGTCCATATGTTGGGTTCTTGAGGGCTATTCCCCCACCAATCCTCACCGATAAGCACGTGAGAACGGCGAGCGGAGAGCGAAATAACCCCGCCCGCTCATCAGCCCACTCGGGCGGATGAGCGAACGGGGTTATTCACGGGTCTACCAGTTCTCGCTGCCCTGGTAGAGGGGATACTTGGCGCAGAGTGCATCCACGCGAGCGCGCAGGGCCGCAACGTCCGGGTTCGGCAGCAGTACCGAAGCGATAATGTCAGCGACCTCGGTGAAGCCCTCGGCGTCGAAGCCGCGAGTTGCCAGTGCGGGGGTGCCAATACGCAGACCGGAGGTCACCATCGGCGGGCGCGGGTCGTTCGGCACAGCGTTACGGTTGACGGTAATACCGGCATCGTGCAACAGGTCTTCTGCTTCCTTGCCGTTGAGGGCGTGGTGACGCAGGTCGACGAGCACCAGGTGAACATCGGTACCGCCGGAGGCAATCGAAACGCCGGCATCCTTCACATCCTGCTGTAGCAGGCGGTTTGCCAGGATCTGTGCACCCTCGACGGTGCGCTTCTGACGGTCCTTGAAACCCTCGGATGCAGCAACCTTGAACGCGGTAGCCTTTGCCGCAATCACGTGCATGAGCGGGCCGCCCTGCTGACCGGGGAACACGGCCGAGTCAATCTTCTTCTTCAGCTCCTCGGTGCAGAGGATGAAGCCCGAGCGGGGGCCGCCCAGGGTCTTGTGCACGGTGGAGGAGACCACGTGCGCGTGCGGGACAGGGTTCGGGTGCAACCCCGCTGCCACCAGACCGGCAAAGTGAGCCATATCCACCCACAGGTACGCGCCAACCTCGTCAGCAATCGCACGGAACGCTGCGAAGTCCAGCTGGCGGGGGTATGCGGACCAACCAGCGATAATCAGCTTGGGACGCTCAGCCAGGGCCAGCTCGCGCACCTGCTCCATGTCAACGTAGCCGTTCTCATCCACGCCGTAGGCTACAACGTTGTACAGCTTGCCGGAGACGTTCAGCTTCATACCGTGGGTCAAGTGGCCACCGTGCGCCAGGGACAGACCCATGATGGTGTCACCGGGGGTCAGCAGCGCGTGCATGACGGCGTTGTTCGCCTGCGCACCGGAGTGGGGCTGCACGTTCGCGTGCTCCGCACCGAAGAGTTCCTTCACACGGGAAATAGCGAGGGACTCAACAATATCGACGTATTCGCAGCCGCCGTAGTAGCGGCGGCCGGGGTATCCCTCAGCGTACTTGTTGGTCAGCACCGAGCCCTGGCTCTGCATCACAGCGCGGGGGACAAAGTTCTCGGATGCAATCATCTCGAGGGTGTTCTGCTGGCGCTTGCGCTCCAGCTCAATGGCTTCTGCAACCTCGGGGTCGAGGTCGGCGAGGGGCATCTCGAGGATTTTCTGCTCAGACATTACGCTCCTGGGAGTGTTTTTTGCGTTATCTTCGGTAGCTCACCATCAGGACTAGCGGGCCGGACAGCGCAAGACGACAGGCGCCTCCAGCGGAAAATCCTGAATGAAAAAATATGAGCTACACCTCATAATACCGCAAAGCCCGCTTTCCTTCGACAAGGAAAACGGGCTTTGAGATGTATCACGATGAAGTTTTACGGCGCCGTATCGGGGTACATAACGCGCCCCGGCAGGCCAATCGGCAAAGCTATTCAGGCTAGCAAACCCTAGGCCTGACGCAGGATAGCGGAAGCGTACTCCATGTAGGCCTCGCGGGCGCTATCCTTCTTACCGCCAGCCACCAGCTGAGTCTGCACCACGTAGCCAGTCAGCACCGAGAGCACCGCCGCACCAATGACGGTCAGCCACTCCTCAAGCTCCTCATCCGTGAAATCCAGCTCAGCTGCACCCCAGGTGCGGTAGCGCTCCAGAGCCTGGTCGCGCAGGTAGGTTAGCTGTTCGGACACCACAGCGGCCAGTTGCGGCATTGCCACAGCCTCACCCCAGGTCACCAGCAGGTGACGGCGCACCTTGGGGGTATCCAAAACTTTCAAGCACCCAAACACGTAGTCCCAGGGCTTCTCGGCGCGGATGCGGTCGAAGGGAGCCAGGTCCATGCGCGCGGCGGCGAGGATAATCTCATCCTTGGAGGAGAAGTGATTGTAGATGGCTCCAGCAGACAGGCCGGTGGCAGCGATGATCTCGCTCATCGAGGCCTTCTGATAACCGTGCTTGATGAAGCATTCGCGGGCGGTCTCTACAATCTGAGAACGCCTGTTCTTTTTGTATTCTTCGCTGACTTTAGGCACACCCTAATCCTAGCGAATTTTTTAGCGCTCCGCGCGCCTTCCGGATACGCCTTCCACGCCGTGGAGCTCCAAAACACAAAAAATAGAATAAAAATTCTATAAAAAGGCGGGGTGCCCCGAAAATCCGGGGCACCCCGCCTCATAGTTATGCCATTACGAACACGCTACCGCCAATCAGGGCGGCCACGCGTTCACAGCGGTTCTTAGTGGAAGAAGTGACGGGTACCGGTCAGGTACATGGTCACGCCAGCAGCCTTAGCCGCCTCAATCACTTCCTCATCGCGGATCGAACCGCCCGGGTGCACAACGGCGCGCACGCCAGCGTCCAGCAGGACCTGCAGGCCGTCAGCGAAGGGGAAGAACGCATCGGATGCAGCCACCGCACCGCGAGCACGCTCGTTGCCCTCGCCGCCGAGAGTGTTCGCACGCTCAACAGACAGCTTGCAGGAGTCCACACGGTTCACCTGGCCCATACCGATACCCACAGCAGCACCGTTATCGGCCAGCAGAATAGCGTTCGACTTGGGAGAACGCAGTGCACGCCACGCGAACTCGAGGTCGCGCAGGGTGGACTCGTCGGCAGGCTCACCAGCAACCAGGGTCCAGTTCTTCGGGTCGTCACCCTCAGCCTGCAGGCGGTCAGCCTCCTGGAAGAGCGCGCCACCGGAAATGGGGCGGTACTCAATGGAACCACGGGCAAAGTCCTCGGGCAGAACCAGCAGGCGCAGGTTCTTCTTCTCACGCAGAATCTCCAGCGCCTCAGGCTCGTAGCCGGGAGCCACAACAACCTCAGTGAAAATGCCCTTGACGGTACGAGCCATCTCGGCAGTCACGGGGCGGTTAGCGGCAATCACGCCACCGTAGGCAGACAGCGGGTCGCAAGCGTGCGCCTTCGCGTGGGCATCCGCAATGGGGTCAGCGGCGCCGGGGGTTGCCACGGCGATACCGCAGGGGTTGTTGTGCTTGATAACGGCAACGGCCGGCTCATCGAAGTCGTATGCGGCACGCAGGGCGGCGTCAGCATCAACGTAGTTGTTGTAGCTCATCGCCTTACCGTGCAGCTGCTCGGCCTGTGCAATGCCGGGGGCGGCCGCCGGGTTGACGTACAGGGCGGCGCGCTGGTGCGGGTTCTCACCGTAACGCAGGGTTTCGCTACGCTCGAAGCTCAGACCGGCGTACGGGGGCCAGAAGTTAGCGTCCTCATCCTGCAGGAACTGGGATGCGGTCCAGGTAGCCACAGCGGTGTCATATGCGGCGGTGTGAGCAAAAGCGCCAGCAGCCAGTCGGCGGCGCTCGGCTAGGGAGAAACCACCGTTCTTAGCGGCCTCAACGGTGCGCTCGTAGTCGGCGGGGTCCACCACAATTGCAACAGCGTCGTGGTTCTTCGCAGCGGCACGCACCATGGAGGGGCCACCAATATCGATCTTCTCAATAATGGCGTCCTGGTCCGCGCCCGAAGCCACGGTCTCGACGAAGGGGTACAGGTTCACGACGACCAGGTCGAAAGGCTCGACATCCAGCTCGCCGAGGGTGTCGATGTGCTCCTGCTTGCGGCGGTCAGCCAGAATACCGGCGTGGATGCGCGGATGCAGGGTCTTCACGCGGCCCTCGAGGCACTCGGGAAAGCCGGTCACCTCAGTCACCTCGGTAACGGGAATGCCGGCGGCCGCAATGGTTGCCGCGGTCGAACCGGTGGACACCAGGGCCACGCCGGCCTCGTGCAGGCCGCGAGCGAAATCCTCCAGGCCGGTCTTGTCGTAGACAGAAATGAGGGCGCGGCGCAGGGGCACGCGATCGAGCTCAATAAGAGACACAAATACTCCGATACTTTGCACCGTGCGCGGCAAACGCGGTGGCACGGCTGATGGATGGATGTAAATCCGCCCCAGTGGGCGGGATGTGCGGGTGGGGTTTACCCCCACCGTCGCGCCGGGCACGGAGTGCCCCCACTCGGGCGGTGGGGCGCGACGGTACGTCTGTACGAGCGGGGAATCGGAGTAAGCACTCCACCCGCCGTATGAAAAACTTAGGCAGCAGAATGCTTCTGCGCGAGATCAGCAATAGTCTGCACGAGCAGGCGACGCTCCTGCACCTTGATGCGTTCGTGCAGGGTTTCTTCGGTATCGCCATCGAGCACGGGCACGGCGGCCTGCGCCAGAATGGGGCCGGTATCAACACCGGCGTCGACGAAGTGCACGGTCAGGCCGGTAATCTTCACGCCGTGAGCCAGTGCATCACGCACGCCGTGCACACCGGGGAAGGAAGGCAACAGGGCGGGGTGAGTGTTGATAATGCGGTTGCTAAAGCGCTCGACCAGCTGCGCATCCACGATGCGCATGAAGCCGGCGAACACAATGTAATCGGGCTCGTAGGAGGCAATTTTCTCTTCGAGGGCGCGGTTCCACGCCGGGCGGTCTGCGTAGTCGCCGGGCTGCACCAGGAAGGTGGGCACGCCAGCGGCCTGGGCGCGCTCGATGCCCATGCAGGGCTTATCGGCGCCAACAGCCGCGATGTCGAGGGGAAGCTCGCCCGCCGCTACGGCGTCGAGAATGGACTGAAGATTCGTTCCGGATCCGGATACCATAACCACAATTCGCACCACACCAGTATAGCCCATCTCACATGTGTTGCGGGAGCTCGGAGAGACGGTCACCCGCTCGAATGGGCGGATGCCTCTGGGGTACGCTCGGTAGCCCGGGGCGAGGCGAAGAGCGAAGCGCTCCAACAGGCCGGACGCGGAAGGCGAACGGCCAGCAACGCAGCGAGACCCACACCCCGCGGGACGGTACCCTTAAAGCTATGTCTACTCCCCCGCCGAACATCCCGAACGACCAGCCCCGCAAACCTCAACAGCAGGGTCAGCCGCAGAGCCCTGCACCCAACCCGCAACAGGAACAGCAACAGAGTCAGCCGCAACCGGCCCCCAGGCAGTACAACGCGCAGTACCCCAGCGCACAGTACCCCGGTGCGCCGCGACCGAACGCGGTTCGGCCCGGTGGCAACCCCGGCAAGCCACCGATAGACCCGCTGCAGCGCCAGCGCATCCTGCTCCGCACAGCCCTAGCCCTCGTTGCCTCCGCGCTACTCATCTTCGGGGCATCCTCCTTCGTGCTCTCCCCCATGCCCTATTTCCTGGGCCTTTTCCTCTTCGCGTTGGTGGGCCTGGGACTAAACATCTGGGCCATCGTGCGCACCGCGAGCGCGCGCGGCCCCTGGATCTTTTACGTGGCTGCTTCCCTCAGCATCCTCTACAGCCTCATGACTGTGGTTGGCGGAATCGGTCTGGCCATTATGCCGGGGATGCAAGAGTATCGCGAATGCCGTACGGCTGCACTGACCAGCACCGACATGTACACCTGCGACCAGATGTTCCAGAACAGCATGGACCAGTTCGCGGGCACCGGTGAACCGAAAAATTCCGGTGGCACGGCCGGGGCTTCGGCATCCTCCCGTTAGCGGCGGTCAACGTGAACGGCGGTCGAAGCGCACACAGCACGAACCCCGCGTGAGCAATCCTTACGCGGGGTTCGTGCTGTCTTCCTTCTTCTTGAGCTACTTCTTCTTCGGGGTCTGCGAGCCAGCTGCCTCTTCCACAGTCGACAGCGGAGGCAGTTCCACAGTAGAGGCCTCGTCAGTCAGAAGCGGCAGGATGCCGGTCTGAGCACGCACACCAAAGATGCGGTTCATGGCCTGATCGGCGGAGAGCACCTCCAGCTCGCGTTGCATGAAGTCACGCTCGTCCCCGGTCTTTTTCTGGGCCTTACGCTCACTCTTGGCGGCTTTCTTCTTGCGGCGCTTGCGGGCGCGCTGCTCCGCGGCAGAGGGCTCGACTTCCGGGGCCCCGGGTGCTTCGTGCTCCGAGCGGTCGGGTTCGGTATCTTCAGCGCCCTCGACAGGCTGAATGCCGAAGCCGAAGTACGCCATGATGCGCCCAGCACGGCCTCGCGGGCGGGCGGGCTCGGCGCTTTCGGAGCCCTCCTCGCGTTCGGCGGGGCTTTCTCCCGCGGTCTTCGCGGAAGCCTTCGAAGTTTCCGAGGCCTTCGGGGCTACCTTCTTTCCACTCTTCGGACCCGTCTTAGACGCTGATGCAGGACCTATAAACTCGGGAATGGAGAGGTCGGATTCCATCGGCTCGGGCAGATCTTCATCAGGAACGACGTCGGCCAGCGTATCTGCCAGGGCACGCTCGGCCACGGGATCGGCAGCCTCCAGGGGGTAGGCATGCACAGGCTCCTGCGGATGCACCGGCACATGGCCGGCGGCTACCTCGGCCACCAGCGAGTGCGCCTCGGAGTTCGGCTCGTTCTTTCGGGAGCCCTCGGCGGCCTTGCGCTTGGCTTCAGCCTTACGGGCCTTCTCTTCGCGGCGCTTGGCCTCCTCGGCTTCTTCTAGGGCACGACGTTCAGCCTCGGCCTTGCGCTTGGCTTCAGCCTTACGGGCCTTCTCTTCGCGGCGCTTGGCCTCCTCGGCTTCTTCTCGGGCACGACGCTCAGCCTCGACCTTGCGCTTGGCTTCAGCCTTACGAGCCTCCTCTTCGCGGCGCTTAGCTTCCTCAGCCGCCTCAGCCGCACGACGCTCAGCTTCAGCCTTACGGGCCTCTTCCTCGGCAGCGCGGCGCTCCGCACGCTCAGCCGCACGCTCCGCACGACGCTGAGCCAGATGCTCCTTCGCGGAAGAACCCAGGCTCATCAGGCGCTCACCAAGGTTCGGGCGCTCATCAGCAAAACGCGGCAAATCACGGCTACTATCAGGCACCAGGGCACGGCTGAGCAGATTACCCAGAGCCACCCCGAGCCCCACCCACAGCACCGTGTGAGCCGCAAAGCTCAGCGGCTCGGCACCCACCTCAGTGAAGCGACCGACACCCAACGAGCCATAAGAAATCCAACCCAACCACAGGGTGGCCAGAGACGTCAGCACACCGGTCAGCACACCCAGCGCAAGCGAAGACAATAGGGCCGAAAGCGGGCGGAACGGCACCTTCAAGGCAACCCACTCATCCAGGTGGTCTTCGCCCTCACGCAGGAACCACCAACCGGCCACCGCACCGGCAACCACCGGAACCAGCAAACCCAGCAGGCCGACGTCTCCCAGAGAGTTGGGAACCGCACCCAGAAGCGGCAGCATCGGCAGGGAACCCACCGTGCTACTCGTCAGGCCAATCGAGGTTCCGGTACCAAAGGCGAAACCGGCACCGGTCGACCAGGACATCGCGTAAATCACCAGGTTAGGCAGGAAGCCCAGCTGCAACAGCGTCACCGCGGCGTCACCCACCGCACCCGCGTGCAGCTCCTGGTAGGTGGCCACCACCTGCGACCAACCACCCAGAATGCCCAGGGCCAGCAGTAGCGCGCCCAGGCCCACAAAGGCCACCGCGGCAACCACTGCCGCGCGCACCACAGCCCACACATAGGACCCGGCCCAGCGCGAGTACTGGCTCATCTGCGAAATCTGCTCCGCCGTATCAACACCCACCATGCGCGAGAGCGAACGCGCCTCACGGTAGCCGCCCCACATCAGTCCGACCACCACGATGCCCAGAGGCACCAGCGCGGCATTCAGCACCTGCAGCGGCTTCGGGTTCGGACTCGCCCAACCATACACCGCCGAACAAATCAGCGCGTAGGTCACCGAGCCCGAGAGTACCGGAATGAGGAACTCCCCCTCGTACGAGGCGCGCGCCAGCCTGCGACCGGAACGGTAACAAAATAGCAACGGCAGAATACTCAGGCCCAGCGGCACCAGGGTCATGGTGCCCGCGGAGGCGCCAAAGACGGCCGAGAGGTCCAGGGGAACGCCGTGAATCAGGAGCCACAGGTGGGCCGACATTGCGGCCACCGACGAGAACTCCGTACCGCCAAAACCGTTCGTTGCCCACACGGCAGCCATAGCGGCCACCACCAGGACACCGGACATCAGGGCGGTCAGAATCAGCTCAACGACGCCCTGAAGCCACAGGGGCATGGGCATGGAATAGCGGGAGATAGGTGAGGTGCTTTTCATCGTCCTTCCATGATGCCACGTTTTGACGACGAAACCCGCCTCCGCGAGGGCCGGTGATAGCCCTCGGAGACGGGTTTTTGCACGTCGCGTCAGTTTTTGGGTGAGTCCCTCGGCGGGAATCTTTGCGGCGCCCCTAGTGATCGGTCCAGGGGTTGGATGCATTCACACCCCAGGAACGGTACACCTGCGCCTTCGAGGAGACCAGCTCCAGGTCGTAGGCGCTTGCGCTTGCGGCCATCAGCCCCTCCAGGGCGGCGGTGGGAAGGGGACCGGCATCATCGCGTCCCACCGCATGCTGACCGCGCGGGGCCTGACGGCCCGCCCACTCGAGGCTCACACGCGCATCCACGTTAATGACGTGGTCGCCGAAGCGTTCGAGCAGCTCGGCAATCCAGCGATCGGTCTCGGGGTAGGGGTAGAGGCCTTTGAGCTCACCAATGCTCAACACCGAAATGTACATGTGGCGAAACGAGCGGCGGCGCAGAAACGCAACCACGGCGGGGTCTGGATCCGCCTTACGAATCTCCGCGAGAACGTCGGAGTCCAGGAGCATACCGGAAAAGTTCATACCCCTAATGCTACGCTACACGCAGACCGGCGATTTCGATGGCGGGGATGCCCTCGGGGTTGGGCAGAAGAAGGAAGTTCAGGAACTCGTCGCGCTTAGAAGAAATGCGGGAGTAGTCGTCAATGCTGACCGCGGTGAAACCGCCTCGAGCAGGAACTGCTGCGGCACGCAGGCTGTCCTGGTAGGAGCGGGAGGGGTTCAGAGAGATTGCTGCTTCGGTTGCAGAGCCGTTGTACATGTGACAACCTGCGCCGTGAGTGGCGCGATCCTTTCGCGTTGCTCTTGTCTGTACCGGTTACCACCACGTGAGGTGGCGAATACAAACCGCTTCGTCATCCGAGCCACCCGTGAACATGGGGTTGGCGTTCGACCATAGTCGGAGCTTATCAGTCGAAACTCTTGAAGCTGGCTCCAGCTTACAGCACGTTCTCACCTTAAGTAAAGCCTTCTTCACAAAAGATTCAGGTCACATGTATTTTTGCTTATCAGACCATTTGCAACTGTTCCAAGGTAATCTCGACGCGTAATATTTGACCCTCAGCAGTTCCCTGTCCCCCACCTTTCCGGGAGCGCGCCGACCGGCCGCGCGCGGGGCACTGCGGCCACCTCCACCGTGTTCAAATCACCGCGCACCCCCCGGATGCGCGCGGTCAGGCGGCGGTGACCACCCGCCGGGCGGCACCTCACCCGATGCGAGATAATGGGCAGGTGCCCAACAACCCTTTCCCCGAAATCCCGATCACCGTACCCCAAATCATTCGACAGGTCGGCCACCGCACCTACCAGCGCGGGGCCACCTACCAGCGTAACCGCGAGGTCGTGCGCTACAGCTACGACGAGGACAGTAGCACCCTCACCGGGCTCGTCAACGGAAGCACCCTCGTGCCCTACGAGGTGACGATTCGATTCTTTCCCCCGCGCGCTGGGTCTGCCGCCTTCGCGGCCCGATGCACCTGCCCGGTCGTCAGCAATTGCAAGCACGCCGTGGCGCTCATGCTCACCGCACTGGACCGCGCCTCCGTGGCCGGCAGGGCCCTCACACCGCAGGCCATCGGCCCGCTCGACAGCGGCGGCCGCGGAACCAAAAATCGGGGGGCGAAGGACGCCCCCGCAACCGAGGCCACCGGCTCCGAAACAACAGGCACCGAAACGACCGACCCAGAAGCGAGCGCGGCGGAGGTTCCGGGCACCGAACCGCAAGACCCACTCGCGGCGCTGCGCGCCTCCGGGGCCCTGACCGTGGCCTCACGCCTGCCGAGCCCCGGCTCCACCGAGGTCACCCCGACCGGGCGAGAGAATCAAGAGGATGCGGAAAGCTTCGACTTCGATTCCCTCGGCGGAGACTCCCTCCCCTCGGGCAACACCCGGGAGGCGGCACCCGCCTCCAAGATTTCGACCTGGCGCAAAAACCTCTCCTCGGTCCTTTCCGCACGTCAGGACCTTTCCGGCATCGATTCGCTACGGGTCAGCGGCGCGCTCGACCTCTCAATGAGCGTCTCAGGATCCTACGCGCGCGGCCGCAACATGCCCGGAGCGACCCCGGCCATCAATCTGCTCGCGCGCCCGCTCATGCGCTCCAAAACCGGTCGCTGGGTCAAGGGCGGCCTTACCTGGGATACCTTCGCCTCGAGCGTGGGCGGGCCGATTGGCCGCCACGATATCTACCCTGAGCACGAGCGTTTCTTTGCCGAGCTCTACTCAATTGCCCGCCCCTGGCAGAACATGTATTCCTCGCACCGCGACTGGATTTCGCTCAGCGCCGCGGGCTCTGCCCTGCTCTGGGATGTACTCGCACGGGCCGAGGAAATCGGTCTGCCCCTGCTCGTTAACGGGCGCGAGGTGGAGTACGCCATTCTGCCGCCCGCGCGGGTACGCCTGCGCGCAGCCACCCTACCCAAGGGCTCCGAGGAGGGCCGGGACGGGGGCCTGCTTCTCGAGGCCGCGCTGAGCTGGGAGGGGCGCGAGGGCGAGCTTCTGCGCCAACTCTGGCTTCCGGCCGCTCATTGCCACCCCACGGGCACGCCCCGCATCGGCTTCTTCGCGCTCGGCGGGCTCGCACAGCAGGAGTACGAGCAGGCCGCCAAGGCTGTGCACTGGAAGACCGCCCGGCCGGGCGCGCTGGATGAAGTGGGGCGCGAATCATTTGTGCAGAAGAGCGAGCAGGATGCGCCAACTGAGGAAGCCGAGAATAGCGTACCGACGATTGCCCCAATACAGGGTGAGCGGGCGCGCTACTCCCCCGCGGTCCCGAACCTGCCCGAGGGCGTGGAGCTGGCGCTCATCCCCCTGGTCGAGCCGCTCGACGCCGCCTCCGAGGCACTCATCTCGGCGGGAACCGTCGAGATTCCCGCCGCCGAACGTCCCGCGTTCCAGCGCGATTTTCTGCCGGCGCTCAGCCGCTCCGTACCCGCTCTCACCCCCGACCCGGCCCTGGCCCTGCCCGCCGTCACCCCACCGCGCCTGGTGCTCGAGCTGACCTTCAACGAGGAGGTGCGTCACGACGCGCAGCTGGGCTGGCACTGGGAGTACCCCCTCAATCCCTTCGATGCCGACCCCGAGCACGAATCCGGCGTTCAGCACCTGCCGGCCTTCGGGTACCCCGGCGAGGAGGGCGGCGAGGTACGCGACGAGCGCTTTGAGGCCCGCGTGTTGCGCTCGGTGCGCGCGGTGCTGGCCGCGCATCCGGCCCTGGCTAGCCTGGAGGAACGCCGCATCGAGGGCTGGGAAACCCGCGAACTGCTGAGTGCCGTACTGCCGAAGCTGCGCCGCATTTCCGCCGTTCGGGTGCGCTTCAACGGCACCCCACCCGAGTTCGTGGAGGCAACCGACGCGCTCATCGAGGTGACCGTCACCGAGGGCAATTCGCGCGACTGGTTCGGGCTGGGCATCGCGGTGAAGGTGAATAACTGGACCGTGCCCTTCGCCCAGATTTTTGAGGCGCTGGACCGGGGCGCGGACCGTATTCTGCTCGGTAACGGCACCTACTTCTCGCTGCGTCGACCCGAGTTTAAGACCCTGCGCACCCTCATTGCGGAGGCTCGCGAACTCGACGACGCGGGCGGCGAGCTGCGCATCAACCGGCACCAGGCCGGACTGTTCTCGGAGCTGGAATCACTGGCGGCGAGCGTGCAGACCACCCGCCGCTGGGACGAGCAGGTGCGTTCCCTGCTGGCGCTCGTGGAGGCCTCCGAGGCTCGCAAAGCCGACCCCGCAGAGGGCGAGGACAAGCCCGCGACAAGCGCCGATGTCCACGGCAAGCGTAACGAGCGGGGCTCGGCACGCTCGAGCCTGAACCGGGAGTACCCGGTGCCCGCGAGCCTGCGCGCCACCCTGCGCCCCTACCAGGTGGAGGGCTACCGCTGGCTCACCTTCCTCTACGAACACCGCATGGGCGGCATCCTCGCCGACGACATGGGCCTGGGCAAAACCGTGCAGGCCCTCGCCCTGCTCGCCCACGCGATCGAGGAGCACAGCACCGCGGCTCCCGGCGAGCCGTTCGCGCCCTTCCTCGTGGTCGCGCCAACCTCCGTCATCGCCAACTGGGCGGCGGAGGCTGAGCGTTTCCTACCCGAGGCGAAGGTCGTGACCATTACCGAAACTACCGCGGGCAAGACCCCGCTGGCCGAACGCGTGGCCGGGGCGCACCTGGTGCTGACCAGCTACACGCTACTGCGCATGGACGAGGACGCGTACGTCTCCTACGCGGCCGGGCTCGGCTCGGAGGAGGGCCCGGGCGGCGAAACCCCCGGCTGGGGTGCGCTCCTGCTGGACGAGGCGCAATTCGTCAAAAATACCGGCACCCGCGCCTGGTCCATCGCCCGCGCCATGCCCGTGCGCACCAAGATTGCCATGACCGGCACTCCCCTGGAGAACAACCTCATGGAGCTGTGGGCTCTGTTGGCCATCGTGGCGGACGGGCTGTTCCCCTCCGCCCGCGCGTTCCGTGACCTGTACGCTCGCCCGGCCGAATCCGGCGAGGATCCGGCGCACGCGGCCGCCACGACCGCCCGCCTGCGCCAGCGCATCCGCCCGCTCATGCTGCGCCGCACCAAGGAGCTGGTGGCGGCGGAGCTTCCGGCGAAGAACGATGTGCGCGTGAACCTGCCGCTCTCCCCCGGTCACCGCCGCATCTACGACACGCACCTGCAGCGCGAGCGTCAGAAGGTGCTGGGTCTGCTGGAGGACATGGACAAGAACCGTTTCACGATCTTCCAGTCGCTGACGCTGCTGCGCCGCCTGGCCCTGGATGCCGCGCTCATCGACCCGGATGCCTACGAGGGCGTCACCTCGGCGAAGCGCGAGTACCTGGTGGAGCGGCTACCCGAGCTGCTGGCCGACGGGCACCGCGTGCTGGTGTTCAGCCAGTTCACCGGTTACCTGAAGAGCATCGCCCGGGCCCTGGGCGAGAAGGGTATCGACCACCTGTACCTGGACGGTTCGACCCGCAACCGCGCCGAGGTCATTGAGGCGTTCCGTTCCGGGGCCGCGCCGGTGTTCCTGATTTCGCTAAAGGCCGGCGGTTTCGGCCTGAACCTAACCGAGGCGGATCACGTGTTCATCATGGATCCGTGGTGGAACCCGGCCGCCGAGCAGCAGGCCGTGGACCGTATTCACCGCATCGGCCAGGAGCGGGAGGTGCACGTGTACCGGCTGGTCGCCGAGGGCACGATCGAAGAGAAGGTCATGCAGCTGAAGGCCTCGAAGGCCGCGCTCTTCGATGCGGTGGTCGGCGAGGGCGAGTTCGCCTCCGCGGCGGTCACGGCCGAGGATGTGCGCGCGCTCTTCGCGCTACCGGAGGAGAAAGACGCGGGATAGCGGCGGCCCTACGTGGGTTGCCGTCATGATTCTTCGCATCGTTAAGCTCGAGGCACAACCGGCTCGTCTTCGCCTCGGCCGCGGGCGTAGCATAGAGAACCAATGAACCCGCGGAGGCCCCGCCTCCCCGCAGAAATCAACGAGAAATCGAAGGAGCACCATGAGCTACAACGTACCGAACGTAACGTTCAATGACGGTCGAACTATCCCGCAGCTGGGCTACGGTGTGTGGCAGGTTGAGGATGAGGTCGCCGAGAAGGTTGTGGGCACCGCCCTGCAGATCGGCTACCGCCACGTTGACACCGCCGCCATCTACGGCAACGAGGCGGGTGTGGGCCGCGCCATCGCCACCTCCGATGTGGCTCGCGAGGATATCTTCCTCACCACCAAGCTGTGGAACTCTGACCAGGGCTACGAGAATGCCGTCGAGGCGTTCGACGCTTCCCTGAAGAAGCTGGGCACCGACTACGTTGACCTGTACCTGATTCACTGGGCTAAGCCGCAGCAGGGCCTGTACCTGGATTCTTGGCGCGCGCTGATTGAGCTGCAGAAGCAGGGTAAGGTCCGCTCCATTGGTGTTTCGAACTTCCCCGAGGAGCAGCTGCGCGAGATCATCGAGGAGACCGGCGTGGTTCCGGCTATCCACCAGATTGAGCTGCACCCCTACTTCTCACAGGAGGCGTTGCGCGCCGTGCACGCCGAGTACGGCATCGTGACCGAGGCGTGGAGCCCGCTGGGCAACGGCAGCGACCTGCTACAGAACCCCGTGCTGGCTGAGATTGCGGAGCGCCACGGCGCAACCCCCGCGCAGGTCGTGCTGGCGTGGCACCTGGCTAAGGGCACCGTGGCGATTCCGAAGTCCGTGACCCCCTCGCGCATTGAGGAGAACCTGGCCTCGGTGAACGTGACGCTGACCGCCGAGGACATTGCGGCTGTGGATGCTTTGTCCACCCCCGAGGGTCGCATTGGTCCTGACCCGGCGAATATTGACTTCTAAGGTGTAGCCGGGGCGTATAGCTCGAAACACACCTCAATAAAGCCCCGACAGGCACGGATGATGTTTGTCGGGGCTTTTGCGCGCCCTTACGACGCGGCTTTTCGGGCTTTGGGAGACCGGCTTTAGCGAACGCTCATTCTCGGATTGGCTGGCCTTCCGGCGAGCGCTCGGCAACTAGCTTTCACCCGTCAGTTTTTGCCGGCTAGCTCTCGTCCTCCACCAGCAGGGAGAGGGAGATGCGGCGGCGCGCCGAGTCAACCTCCACCACGCGCACCTGCACGATGTCGCCGCTGCGCACAATGTCATGCGGGTTTGCCACGTAGCCGCGGCTCATCTGCGAGATGTGCACGAGACCGTCCTGGTGCACGCCAATATCCACGAACGCGCCGAATGCCGCCACATTCGAGACGGTACCCTCGAGCACCATGCCGGGGCGCACGTCCTCAAAACGCGAGACGGATTCGGAGAAGCGTGCGGTGCGGAAGCTACCGCGCGGGTCCAGGCCGGGGCGGCACAGCTCGGTGAAGATGTCCTGCACCGTGTACACGCCGGCGGTTCCCTCCTCCGCGCCGTCCTGTCCGCCGTTCTGCACGTAGTCGGCGGGGTTTAACCCGGCGAGCGGGTCGCTACCGTCCGAGGTGCCCAGGGCGCCGGCAACCCAGTGGGCGCCGTTGCGGGCCTGCGCATCGGCAATAATGCGGCGCGCGAGCGGGTAGGCCTCCGGGTGCACCGCGGAGGCGTCCAGCGGCTCCTCGCCGCCGCGGATGCGGATGAACCCCGCCGCCTGGCGGAAGGTCTTCGCGCCCAGTCGCGGCACGTCCAGCAACTGCTGACGGTTCGTGAAGGGGCCGTGCTCGGTGCGGTAGTCGACGATGCGTTCGGCGGTCGCGGTCCCCACACCCGCCACGTGCGCGAGCAGCGGCACGGAGGCGCTGTTGAGGTTCACGCCCACGGCGTTCACACAGTCTTCGACGGTGTCGTTGAGGGCGCGGCGCAG
Source organism: Rothia mucilaginosa (assembly GCF_901875305.1). GTDB lineage: Bacteria > Actinomycetota > Actinomycetes > Actinomycetales > Micrococcaceae > Rothia. The sequence goes on along the minus strand of NZ_CABFLY010000003.1, from coordinate 55,801 downwards.
GGCGGCCGGCGGCACGTCGTGCTGGTACTGGCCCACGCCGATGGACTGCGGGTCGATCTTGACGAGCTCGGCGAGCGGGTCCTGCAGGCGGCGCGCGATGGAGACGGCGCCGCGCACGGTCACGTCGTAGTCGGGCAGCTCGGCGGCGGCCAGGGCCGAGGCGGAGTAAACGGATGCGCCTGCCTCCGAAACGGTCACCTTCTGGGGTGCTTCTACGCCTTCCTCGCGCAGGGCGCGAATCAGTTCGCTGGCGAGCTTGTCGGTTTCGCGGCTTGCGGTGCCGTTACCGATGGCGATGAGCTCCACGCGCTCCTCGCGGCAGGCGGCGGCGAGTTCGCTCAGCGCCTCCGCCCACTGATTGCGCGGGGCGTGCGGGTAGACGGTGCCGGTGCGCAGGGGCTCACCCATTTCGTCGACGACGGCGTACTTCACGCCGTGGCGCAGGCCGGGGTCCAGGCTGAGGGTGCGGCGGTGCCCGGCGGGCGCGGCGAGCAGAATATCGCGCAGGTTGGAGGCGAACACCTCGGTGGCGTTCTGCGCGGCGGTATCGAGCAGGCGGTGGCGGATGCGTTCGGCAAGCCGTGGGCGCAGGTGGCTGCGCCAGGCGGTGCGCACGGTGGCGGCAAGCCAGCCAAGCACGCGGTCTTCGTTGTCGACGGTGTTGAGCACCTGCACGGGGATGCGTAGTGCGGCGGCGACTTCACGCTCGTATGCAGAACGTACGTTCTCGTAGTTTTCGGCGGCGGCTTCTGCCTCGGCGCGAGCGGCACCGCGCAGACGGCTAAGCGCCACGGGGGCGGGTGCCACATCCACCTTCAGGCGCACCACGCCGGCATCCTTGGCGCGGTGCAGGGCCAGCACGCGGTGCGCCGGGATAGAGCGAATACGGTCCGAGAAGGCGAAATAGTCGGAGAACTTCGCGCCGGGACTTTCCTGACCGGCAATCACGCGGGACTCAATCACACCGCCCTCACGCAGGCGGGTCAAGAGCTTCTCACCGAGCACCGGGTCGGTGAGGGCACGGTCGATCAGAATCGCGCGGGCACCCTCAAGGGCCTCCTCGGCCGTGCGGATGGGTAGTGTCTCCTCTCCGTCCGCGCGGGCCTCGGCAATCTCCTCGTCGGTGGTGATGTAGGCGGCGGCGATGGCGTACGCATCGGCGAGGGGCACCTCCAGCAAATCCTCGACGAGGGAGTCGAGCCCAGCGGCGCGCGCCAGCTGCGCGCGGGTTACGCGCTCGCTGCGGTACGGGGCGTAGAGGGCGTTCACGTCTGCCACGGTGGCGGCGTTCATGAGCGAGGAACGCAGTTGCAGCAGGGTGAGCGGGTCGATGAGTCCTTCGTCGGCGCGCGCGGTGAGCGCCTCAAGCACGCGGGTACGGCGCTCCTCGAGGGCGCGTAGCTGGCTCAGGCGGGTCTGGATGGCGCGCAGCTGGGTGTCGGTGAGCGCGCCCGTCGCTTCTTTGCGGTAGCGGGCGATGAAGGGTACGGAGTTGTCGGCGTCGAGCAGTGCCACGGCGGCGCGGATGCGGTGCGGGGCGATGCCGAGCTCTGCGGCAAGTACCGCGACGAGGTGCGAGGAAGGGGCCTGCCCGTCACGGTCCTGTCGGCTACGGTTCGGTTCGGGGTGCGACTCGTTGGCGGATGCGCCGCGCGGCGCGATACTGCTCGGGAGGGGGTGTTCGCTCATCCTTCCAGTTTCGCATATTTCGCCGACTCTCCGGGAGCCGAGTCAGCGGAGGTTGCTGCAGAGCCCACTCACATGCAGAGATGGGGCTGTTCTGCATCTTTTGGGGGCATCGTGCCGCTGTCCGTGTCATCTTTTGGTTAGTTGAGTGATTATTGGCCCCGCCGCTTGAACACGTACATACCGTTCACTTATTTTTGAAATAAAAGGATACATTTTTTAAAATTTTTCTCGCTTTTATGCAGATTGGGGGCGGTATCACCGCCCGCACGACCTATTCTGCCCGCAGAAATATAGGGTGCGACGGCACGGTACGACGATGCGCCGCCCGCCTGCAGAAGAAAGAGGGATTCATGCGCGAACATACCGCGCTAGCCGACGCCCCCGAGGGCTACTTAGATTTTCACAACGAGTACGCGGAGCTCATCGCCGAACTTGCCGCCCTGGGGCTAACCCCCACCCAGGTTTTCCGCCACCTCAGCTTTCTATACCCGCGCATCAACAAGACGCACCTCGACTACGCTCTGAACTCCGGAATCTGGCAGTTCGGCCCGGTCACCGCCGCCGCCCCGAATTACATGGTGCTCGCGTGCGGCCTCTGGTACGCCTTCGCGGAGGCCTACGACCTGGCTCCCGAGCCAGAGTACTCGGCCCTCTTTCTCGAATGTGACATAATCCATGACCTGCCCCCGGCGCTAGAGGCCCGCCGATTCACCGGCGAAGACATAGCTCTTATCCTGGCAAAAATTGGCGCGGCCCTGAAGTACCTCGCCGAACACCCCTATGCCCAGTTGGAAGAGGAAACCTACGCGCAGACCCTCGAAGAGTTGACGCAACGCGGCACCGAAGACAACAGGCTATACGCGTTACTGGCCACCAGCATGCAAGGCGACTCCGCCTGGCCTGCCCCCGCACAGACTCTAAGCGACCAGCTCGGTGACGGCGGCTGGTCCCTTGCCATGCTCCGCACCGGCATCTGCCCAACGGAAGCACTGGAACAGGGCTGGCATATTGATGCCGCCGCTGTCCCTAAGGATTTTGCTGCCAAGACCCTGAGCCTGTTCCTCAGCTATTGCGCCCGATACGACCGCGAGCCGACAGTTCTGAATTACGGTTACTGGTCGACCATCCCCACGCTCATGGGCGAGGTTCCGCTCCTGGGCTCGGTGCGCGCTAAGTACGGATCCTGGCAGGTGGCCTTGCACCGCGGCCGCGCTCAGATTGCCCGCGAACTACTCCTGTGGACGAGGGAGGAGGCTAAAGCTACCGCGGCCGAGCTAGACACCACTAGGGACGTAGAACTTCTCGACGCTGAACTAGACGCCACCGAAGAATCACCCACAAACGCTGTAGAAGACCCCTCGGAGGACACCCCCGCAGAGCCAACGCGACTCAGCGCCCGCGAACTCACCGAACACGGCATCGGCGTGGTACAAACCGCCCACACCGACCTGGCCGCATACCACCGCGCCCAGTGGGAGCAGGCGGTAGAGGTCTTCGGCGAGCGCCTAGCGCAGCTACCCTGGAGCCGCCGCCTAGGCACCTACTACTTCTTCGACGGCCCAACCCTCGAAGAGGCCGACCCAACCCCCGTGGTGACGGTCTTCCGCTCCCCCACCGGCTTCCTCTGCGAACTTGAAACCACCACCGAGGCGCTCCCCGCCTTCAACCCCGAGTTTCTGCAACAGCACGGCTGGAGGCGACCGGTACCGGCGCATCCTCGCTGGAACCTGCACGTGCTCGACCCGCTGGAGGCCGCCTCCGCCGTCGTTGAGGCGATGCGTTGCGGCTGCGGCTGCGAACGCTGGGATTTCTACCGCACCGATGACACCGAGGAGCCGCTGACGGAAGAGGCGGAAGCCGCCTCCCTCTAAAAGGCCGCCTTCTCTGCGCCCCGAGGATTCCCTAAATCAGGGATCCTACAGATGACAAAAGCCCGCGTCCTCCACCCCCCCAAGGAGTAGGAGACGCGGGCTTTACGCCTGCGCGGGTAGCCAGTAAGGCCTAGCGTGCCGAGAAGATTTCGGACGCCTCCACAATCGCAATCTGTGCGGTGCGGGTCGAAATCGCCTGTTCTCGGCGAGCATCAGCGCGGCGCTTGAAGAACCAGCCAATACCAAGAATCGCGAACCAGACCGGCATGGCGAGCAGACCCAAGAGGGTTTCTTCGTCCATGGTCAGAACACCAATGGTGAAGGCGAAGAATGCCAGCGTCAACCATGCCGAGAACAGACCACCGGGGAGGCGGAAGTGCGACTTCTCGTGGCGTGCCGGGAACTTCTTGCGGTACATCAGGTAGCTGACCATAATCATGGTCCACGCAAAAATCACCAGAACCGCCGCCACGGTGGTGACCAGGTTGAAGGCGCGGGAGATGGAGTCACCGGCGTAGAGCAGCACGAGGGATGACAATAGCATCACCGCGGAGAGGAACAGGGCGTTACGCGGCACACCAGCCTTGGAAACCTTGCCCAGGAACGCGGGGGCGCTACGTTCGCGGGCCAGGCCAAAGGCCATGCGCGAGGTCGAGAAAATACCGGAGTTCGCCGAGGAGGTTGCGCTGGTAATCACCACGAAGTTGATGATGTGCGCGGCGATACCCAAGCCCGCCAGGGTGAACATGGCCACGAAGGGGCTCTTATCGGGGCTGACGAGGCGCCAGGGGGTAACCATCAGGATGGTGACGAGCGCACCCACGTAGAAGACCATAATACGTACCGGCACGGCGTTGATTGCCCTGGGCAGGGTCTTTTCGGGGTCCTGGGTTTCTGCGGCGGTGGTACCGACCAGCTCGGAGCCCATGAACGCGAAGACGGCAATCTGGAATGCGCCGAGGAAGCCGATGAAGTGGTTCGGGAACATGCCGCCGTCATTCCAGAGGTTTGCGACGGATGCCTGCGCGCCGCTGGGTGAGGTGAAGCCGATAGCGACCATGGCGCCACCAACAATAATCAGGGCAACGATGGCGACGATCTTAATCATGGAGAACCAGAATTCGATTTCGCCGAAGTTCTTCACGGACACCAGGTTCAGGGTCAGCAGAACGCCGATGACGGCGAGGGCCGGTATCCAGGCTTGCAGGTCGGGCCACCACAGACGCAGGTAGCCGACGATTGCGATGATGTCCGCAACGGCGGTCACCACCCACATGAACCAGTACGACCATCCGAGGAAGAAACCGGCCATAGGGCCGCACAGGTCGGTGGTGAAGTCCGAGAAGGACTTGTAGTGCAGGTTCGACAGCAGGATTTCACCCATGGCACGCAGTACCAGGAAGATGACGGCGCCGATGAGCAGGTACACAAAAATGACGGAGGGACCAGCCACGGAGATGGCTCGGCCGGATCCCATGAAAAGGCCGGTGCCGATGGCACCGCCGATGGCGATGAGCTGAATATGTCGGTTGCTCAGACCGCGGTGCAGGCGCTCCGCCTGTTCGGGAACTTCGGGGGTGACGGCGGCTTGGTTGTGCTCGGTCACGACGTCCTCTTTTCTGCGGATAGGCCCCGTAGCGTACATGGTGCACGGCGAATGTGAAACTTTTGCGGTATCCGACAGTCTTCGCGTATAGATATGCAACCATTGTTCATGCGGGGTAGCCCCGGCTTTCGGGGCGAACGATGCGCTCAACCCTGATTTGCACCGCATTCGGGGTGAGTTCGAACATCACCCAATGCGACGACCTCTGGGAGCTTTCACATCTATTTGGATAGATATTCTACACGCTTTGAATGAAGAATGACATATTTTTCGCCTCTTGGTGTGTCGCAAATCTATCGCGCAAGTCACCATATCGCCTTTGTTGGGGGCCAATAAACGCAGAAAAACCTTGCCCCCGCATCCAGAATGAATACGGGGGCAAGGCGTAAAGACAGCGATGAGATGCGGCGACGCAGACTACTTCTGAGCGGCTCCTTCAGACGCCTCGGCGCGAGCGCGCTTCGCCGCATGGTGGCGAGTCAGAATCTCATAGCCAATACCCAAAGCGATGAACCAGACGGGGCTCAGCGCCAGACCAATACCGGTATCCGGGTACAGACTCAGGGCGTACAGCATGACAGCAAAGAAGACCAGGCCAAACCAGCTCATACCGATACCCCAGGGCATCTTGTACTGGGATGCTGCGTGGCGCTCGGGGAACTTCTTGCGGTACACCAGGTACGAAACAAGAATCATGCTCCAGGTGAAGATACCCATAATCGAGGCCACGGAGGTCACCACGGTGAACGCCTCCATAATGCCGTTGCCCGCATACAGCATGACCAGGCTGAACAGTAGCAGCACGGTGGTCAGGTACAGAGCGTTGGCGGGCACACCGTTCTTGGTGAGCTTACCCAAAGCGGAGGGGGCCGCACCGTCATGCGCCAGACCGTACACCATGCGAGAGGTCGAGAAAATACCAGAGTTCGCCGAGGACGCCGCAGAGGTCAGCACCACGAAGTTCACCAGCGACGCGGCAATACCAATACCCGCCAGGGAGAACATGCCAACGAAGGGGCTCATCGACTTATCCAGCTTATCCCAGGGGGTCACGGCCAGGATGGTCAGCAGCGGCACAGCATAGAAGAGCGCAATGCGGAAGGGCACAGCGTTAATAGCCTTGGGCAGGGTGCGCTCGGGGTGCTTGGTTTCAGCCACAGCCGTACCAACGAGCTCGGCGCCCACGAAGGCGAAGAGTGCAATCTGGAAGGAACCTAGGAAGCCGGTCACACCCTGGGTAAAGATACCGCTACCGGAGGGGCCGGGGTGATCCCACAGGTGCCGCAGAGATGCGGTGGTGCCATCGGGGCTGGTGAAGCTGAATGCCACCATGAGTGCACCAACAATAATGAGTGCGACAATGGCGACGATCTTAATGACGGCAAACCAGAATTCGATTTCGCCGAAGTTCTTCACCGAGGGCAGGTTCAGCAGTAGTAGTGCCACGATGACTACGAGTGCCGGGATGAATTTGGGCAAGCCCGGTAGCCAGTATTGCACGTAGCCGGTAATCGCGATGACGTCCGCAATGCCGGTGACCACCCAGAAGAACCAGTACGACCAGCCGACGAAGAATCCGGCACGCAGGCCGAGAATGTCGGTAATGAAGTCGGTAAAGGACTTGTACTTAGGGTTTGAAAGCAGAATCTCACCCATGGCACGCAAAACAAAGTAGATAACGCTGCCGATAATCGCATAGACAAAGACGATAGACGGGCCAGTCAGGGCGATAGTCTTCGCCGAGCCGAGGAAGAGGCCGGTACCAATGGCGCCGCCGATGGCAATCAGCTGGATGTGTCGGTAGCTGAGTCCGCGCTGGAGCTTGGAGTGCTCTGCTTCGGAGTCTAGGCCGGTGACGGAGTTATGCGGCGTTGGCTGCTGTGTCACGTATTCCTCTTTTCTGCGTCGGTTCGCCCTGGTGATATCTCGGGGCAATTCCGGGTGGCTGGTATTCACGCATATTCCTGAACGGGGCGCAAGGCGAACCACCTCGCATTGATGTGGTCTGCGTGGCGTGCTCGGGCAGGCGAACTCTGATGGCACAGGTCTGCCTGGGACTTGTATCACCAGTGAGGAATATGCAGAGAATGCATAATCTCAAATTTTACCCCCTCGTATCCACGCAAGCACACAGAACCCAACAGGAGCAGAATTTTGAGACGCAGCACGCCTCTGAAAAGCCACGAGGTTTCACCTAATGCAGGCTCTGCATCACCCTCGCCCTTTGACCTGCGAGCTATTTCCGGGGTTTCAAAAATTAAGAAACTTTACAAAGAAAACTTTACAATGCAATAGATTAGGGTTACAGTAGTAACCATTCAAACAAAAACCTAACCGACCAACCGAAGAACAGAAGGACACAACAATGAGCAAGTTCTCCAACGTAGCACTCCGTCTCACCGCCGGCGCACTCATCCTCGACGCAGGCGTCAAGAAGCTCACAGCAGACGAAGGCACCTACGCCTTCCTGCAGCAGATGGCGGCAACCGGTGTTCCCGCCGTCGCTAAGCTGGATGCAGCAACCTTCGGCAAGCTCATCTCCGGCGCAGAGACCGCCCTCGGCGCGACCCTGCTGACCCCCTTCATCCCCGCGCGCCTGGCGGGCGCAGGCCTGACCGCATTCGCGGCAAACCTGATGACCATGTACTTCCGCAACCCGGACATGCACGACAAGTACTTCCGCCCCACCCAGGACGGCCAGCAGCTCGCAAACAACATCGTGATGCTCGGCGCAGGCCTGGCCCTGCTGGGTTCCAAGAAGTAAGGCCCTCCTCTTCACTCACTCCTCAAGCAACCTCTCTTTAGCGCGGTGGGAATCATCCGGTTCCCGCCGCGCTTTTGCATGCGCGCCGGATTTCCACACGTCACAGACCGGCGCACACCCGACCGTCCTGAAACCGCACAGTACAGCGGCCCTGCGCTATTCTTTTAGGTATGTCTACTGAGAACACGCAGCCTAGCCAGGCACCCGAATCCACCGAAGAGAAGGCCAAGAAGCCGGTTCCCGAGGAATTCTTCCGCCAGCCCTACTCCTTCGTCCGCCGCGGCGACCGCCTCACCGCGCGCCGCCAGAAGGCGTGGGACACCTACTCCCCCACCCACGTACTGGACATTCCGCGCCTGCGCACCGACACCTCCGTCGCGCCCGAGGCGACCTTCGACCCGGTTAAGATTTACGGCCGTGAGGCGTACCAGGTCGTCGAGATTGGTTCCGGTCTGGGTGAGGCAATCGTGCACCGCGCCACCGAGATGCCCGAGGCGAACTTCCTCGCCGTTGAGGTGTACACCCCCGGCATCGCGGACCTGCTGCTGAAGATGGGCAACGCCGGCGTGGAAAATGTGCGTGTGGCTCAGGCGAACGCGCCCGAACTGCTCGACAACATGCTTGAGGAGAACTCCGTGGACGAGCTGTGGGTATTCTTCCCGGACCCCTGGCACAAGTCCCGCCACCACAAGCGCCGCCTGGTGTCCCCGGCATTCGCTGATAAGGTTGCGCGCGTGCTCAAGCCCGGCGGTATTTGGCGTCTGGCGACTGACTGGGAGGAGTACGCCCTGGTCATGCGTGAGGTTCTGGAGGCGCACCCCGACTTTGAGAACGTTTACCCCGGCGCCGGTGCGACCGAGGAGGATCCGCTGGGTGGTTGGGCTCCGCGTTGGGAGGGTCGTACCCTCACCAGCTTTGAGCGTAAGGCTCAGGAGGCGGGCCGCCGCGCGCACGACCTGACTTACCGCCGCAAGTAAGCAAGGCAGCGCCGGCATCAGTTGGCGCAGCTTAGCGCGGGTTAGCGCGAATATACGTAAAGCAGGTGAGGCTCCCCGATCATTCGGGGAGCCTCACCTGCTTGTATGTGGGCCTGAGTGCACGCGGACGGGGGTCTACCCAGCTCCGAGCCGCATGACGCTAAGACGCACAAGCCTCTATGGGCGGCTGACCAGCTCAAATGAACTAGAAGCGAGCTAGTACAGCCGTGCCGTTTATCCCAGTGTAACCGGCTTAGCGCTGTTCCCGGTACAGCACCACCGCCGAGGAACGCTGACGCGCCGCCGGGCGGGTACCGCGGGCAATATGCACCACGTCGCCACTGGTACCGGCGGCGAACACACGCTCCGCCATGCCCAGCTTCACCTTCGCGTCCTCAACCTGACGGTGCAACGCTGCAATCTGGCCCTTCTGCTCCTCCACAAGGGACTCCAGCTCAATAATGCGGCGAATACCCTCCAGAGAGACACCCTCCTGAGAGAGCTGCTGAATCTGCTGCAGACGGTTCACGTCACGCTGCGAGTAGCGGCGCGCCTTACCGGGCGCACGCGAGGGCTGAACCAGGCCGATGCGGTCGTACTGGCGCAGGGTCTGCGGGTGCATACCCGCCAGCTCAGCCGCCACCGAAATCACGAAGACCGGAAGGTCTACGCTGTGTAGCGGCTCGCTACGACGAGACTTCGATGATGATTCTCGAGCTGCCATGGTTTACTTCGCCTTCTTCAGCAAATCTTCGCGGGGGTTCTCCTGCGGCGCGAGCTTGACGAACTGGTCGAATGCTTCCTGTGCTTCTGCACTCAGCTTGGTGGGCAGAACAATCTCCGGGATGACCATCAGGTCGCCGTCGCCACCCTTAGCCTTGAAGCCGCGGCCCTTGGCGCGCAGTCGGCGGCCGACCTGGCCGGGTGCCAGGCGCAACTTCACGGTGGATGCGTCAGGCAGGGGCACCTCGATAACGGCGCCGTCAACGGCCTCGGCGAGGGTGACGGGGGCGCGCATGATCAGGTTGTTGCCCTCGCGGGAGTACACGGAATCCTCCGAGACTCGCACGGTGACCTTCAGGTCGGTGCCGTGCAGGCCCTTGCCGCGCAGACGCACCTTCTGGCCGTCCTTGATGCCGGCGGGGATGCGTGCCTCGGTGTGGGAGCCATCCGGTAGGAACACGGTTACGTTTGCGCCGGTGTAAGCCTGGGCCAGGGTAATGCGGGTGCTGGTGGTGCTCTCTTCGGGGGCCGCGTGCTGTGCGCCGCCGAAGCCGCCGCCTCCCATGCCGCCAAAGTCGGCGCTGGTGAAGCCTGCGGAGCGACGACGACGGCTACCGCCGGTGCTTCCACCGAACAGGCCGCCGAGCAGGTCGTCAATGTTGATGTTGGCGCTGGTGCCGCTGCGGAATCCGCCGAAGGCGTCCGCGCCGGGGTATCCGCCGCCAAAGCCGCCACCACCGAAGCCGCCCGCACCCATACCCGATGCGCCGTAGCGGCGAATCTGGTCGTATTCTTCGCGTTGCTTCTTGTCGGAGAGCACGTCGTAGGCTTCGGAGATTTCCTTGAACTTCTTCTCTGCCTGCTTGTCGTCGGGGTTTAGGTCGGGGTGGTACTTGCGGGAGAGCTTGCGATACGCCTTCTTGATGTCGCTTTCGCTTGCGTCTTCGCTCACGCCCAGGGTCTTATAAAAGTCGTCGGTTAGCCAGTTTTCGCTTGCCATGTGTTTGCTTCTCCTCTCGTGGTGATGCGCCGCCCTCCTCGGTTACGGGACGGCTAGCAGGGCACCACGTTCTTGTCTTAATGCTCTATATAAAAGTTTAGTCTACTTGACTCAATTTTGGAAGAGGGTGAGCTAAAAATAGTGCTATCACAAGCCCCTTCACCGCACCGCAACTCGCTACAGTCCCGACAGACAACCCGAGTAAATCAGCCCAGGCAAAACGGCCCAGGCAGAACAGCTTAGACAAACAACAGGGCGGGCGCTCCCCCGTCTGGGAGAGCGCCCGCCCGTCGTTAGTTATTCAGCTGATGCTGACCGGTCACCTTACGGTGCGACGGCCACAGCCACCTGAGCGGTACGAACCACGCGGTCGTTCACGCGGTAACCGTAACGCAGAACCATGGAGATGTGGTCCTCAGCCACCTCGTCGGTGGGTTGCTGGAGCACTGCTTCGTGGATGTTCGGGTCGAAGGCGTCGCCTACTTCACCGAAGCGCTCCACGCCCTGCTTGCCGAGCAGCTCTTCGAGCTTAGCGGCGATGGAGGCGAAGGGGCCTTCCTGCAGGTCGCCGTGCTTGCGTGCGGCGTCGATATCGTCGAGCACCGGCAGCAGCGCGGTCACCAGTTCACTGGTTACGAAGCCTCGCAACTGCTCCTTTTCGCGGGCGGTGCGGTTCTTGAAGTTAGTGAACTCGGCCTGCAGGCGAAGCAGGGAGTCCAGGCGCTCGGCGGCGAGTGCCGCATCAGCGGATTCTGCTTCTACAGCGTCCTGGAGCTCAGCCTCGACGGCTTCCGCAGCTTCCTCGGGGCTTTCGGCCGATTCAGCTTCGGGGTGGCCTTCCGCTGCGGGGGCGTTGAACGCCTCCTCCAGCGGGTCGGGGGTGGTGTTTTCCTGCTCAGCCATGATTACTTCTTCTCGTCTTCGTCGATGACCTCGGCGTCGACAACGTCCTCGTCAGCGGCGGGCTTGGACTCGGAAGCGTCAGCCTGTGCTGCTGCGTAGAGTGCCTCGCCCAGCTTGGACTGGGATGCCTGCAGCTTCTCGAATGCGGACTTCACTGCTGCGTCGTCGTCGCCCTCGAGTGCCTTCTTCAGCTCGTCGACGTCGCCCTGTACGGAGGTCTTGACGTCCTCGGGCAGCTTGTCGCCGTTCTCCTTCAGGAGCTTCTCGACGGAGTATGCGACGGACTCAGCTGCGTTGCGGGTGTCAGCAGCCTCGCGGCGTGCCTTATCCTGCTCTGCGTGTGCTTCTGCGTCCTTGACCATGCGGTCGATGTCGTCCTTGGAGAGGGAGGTACCGCCGGTGATGGTCATGGACTGCTCAGCGCCGGTGCCCTTGTCCTTTGCGGAGACGTGGACGATGCCGTTTGCGTCGATGTCGAAGGTGACCTCAATCTGGGGCACGCCGCGCGGTGCGGGGGCGATGCCGGTCAGTTCGAAGGTACCCAGGTTCTTGTTGTCGCGAGTGAACTCACGCTCGCCCTGGAAGACCTGAATGGTCACGGAGGGCTGGTTGTCCTCTGCGGTGGTGAAGGTCTCGGAACGCTTGGTCGGGATTGCGGTGTTGCGCTCGATCAGCTTGGTCATCACGCCGCCCTTGGTCTCGATACCGAGGGAGAGGGGGGTGACGTCGATCAGCAGAACGTCCTTACGGTCACCCTTCAGCACGCCTGCCTGCAGGGCTGCACCCATTGCCACGACCTCGTCGGGGTTCACGCCCTTGTTGGGCTCGCGGCCGGTGAGCTCCTTGACGAGCTCGGAGACGGCGGGCATACGGGTGGAGCCACCAACCAGGATGACCTCGGAAATCTCGGAGATGGTCACGCCTGCTTCCTTGATGACGTCGAGCACGGGCTTCTTGGTGCGCTCGAGCAGGTCGCGGGTCAGTTCCTCGAACTTTGCGCGGGTCAGCTTCTCATCCAGGTGGATGGGGCCTTCGGGGGTCACGGACAGGTACTGCAGGGAGATGTTGGTGCTAGAAGCGCTGGACAGCTCCTTCTTAGCCTGCTCAGCTGCTTCCTGCAGACGCTGCAGAGCAATCTTGTCCTTGGACAGGTCAGCGCCGGTGTTTGCCTTCACCTGTGCGAGCAGCCACTCGACAACGCGGTGGTCCCAGTCGTCACCACCGAGGCGGTTGTCACCGCTGGTTGCGCGAACCTGAATGGTGGAGAAGCCGTCGTCGTCCTTGCCGACTTCCAGCAGGGAGACGTCGAAGGTACCGCCACCGAGGTCGAAGACCAGGATGAGCTCGTCTTCCTTACCCTTGTCCAGGCCGTATGCGAGTGCTGCGGCGGTGGGCTCGTTGACGATACGCAGGACGTTCAGGCCTGCGATCTCGCCGGCTTCCTTGGTTGCCTGACGCTCAGCGTCGTTGAAGTATGCGGGGACGGTGATGACGGCGTCGGTGACAGTGTCGTTCAGGAATGCCTCTGCGTCGCCCTTCAGCTTCATGAGGATACGAGCGGAGATTTCCTGCGGGGTGTACTTCTTGCCGTCAATCTCGGTGGTCCAGTCGGTACCCATGTGGCGCTTGACGGAGGAGATGGTGCGGTCGACGTTGGTCACTGCCTGACGCTTTGCAACGCTACCGACCAGAACTTCGCCGTCCTTGGAGAATGCGACGACGGAGGGGGTGGTGCGGGTACCCTCTGCGTTAGCGATGACGACGGGGTCGCCACCTTCCAGTGCTGCTACGACCGAGTTGGTGGTACCGAGGTCAATACCTACTGCACGTGCCATATTTGATTCACTCCTTAGGTGTTAGTGCCCCGCTTCTTCTAATGCGAGGCGGGTTAGTTTGAAATTTTCGGAGGCGGTTGGTGCTGCGCGTGCCGTCCCGTGTGGGGTGGTCTGCGCGGCTCCTTGAGCCTCATGTACTCAAGTATGCACTCCCCCAGCTGGGGTGTCAATAGAGTTGAGCGAACTTTACTCAACTTTTTTATGTGGAGGGGCGTGAGGGTTGGGTTTTTCGGGGTTCCGAGGCGGTGTTTTGCGGGCGATTTTGGGGCTGCGACGAGGCGCGAATGGGCAGTTTTGCCGCGGAATTCCGGGGTTTTTGGGTGGCGCGAGGGTGCGGAGCGGCGATTCAGCGCACGGCGGACAGTGTTGAGCCGCCGGGGCGAAAAAATTTTTAAAAAAGGGGGGAAAAGGGGGCGAAAAACCCAAAAAATTGAGGTGCGAGAGGTGCCGGGAGGTGGTGCAGGGGCACCTTATATAGGGTGTGTGGGGTGATTTTTGGGTCTGGAAACTAGACCTCTAGCAGCGTTGCTAGGGGTGCACTTCGCGCAGGTGCCTCAGCTGCAGGCACCCACCCGAGATCCCGGGGGTTTGTTCCTCTTGTATATAGAGGATCTGTTCGCAAACTCCATTGCTCACTTTATGGGACATCTCTGCCTGTCCGGTCCGTAATTCCCTAACCTTCACCTATGGCTTGAGGCTACCCGCCTGCCGTATGCTGGTTAGGACCATATCCTCTCAAAGTAGACAGGAGAACCTCATGCCCACACAAAAAGCCTCACTACAGAAAACCTCGAATAAATTTCACAGACCCTTCATAAGTAGAATTCACAGACCCTCCCGTTCACCTCAGAAGACACATTTACTCTGCAGGCCAGAAAATAATATAGACTGGAGACTCTCATCAATCGCTACAGCATTAACTTTAGGGATTATATATATTAATATCTCTCGCTTTAGAATCCCTTTTGATATTTCAACACTTATTGTATTCATCTTAACCCCTTTTGCTCTATGCATAATTTTCCCAAAAACTATTTTTTTGATTTGGAAAGTTTTTAAAAAACATCTAGATAAAATCGATATAAATATTAATACTATTACACAGGCCGTGAATTCTTTCTTCGCCCCTCTATTTGCCTACTTATCAGCAATCACAGTCCTTGGTGAACCCGAAATCCCTAGCACCTATTATCTCCTTATAATATTATTTACCCTAATACCCCTTCTGCCTACATTAGCATATACTTTCTATCGAAAAATCCACAAACTAGAGAATCAATCAATCAACAAAGACTTTCTTAATAAAGAAAAAATACAATCTCAAACCCCATTCGAAAAGCTTAAATCCGCATCACAATCAGTACCAATAATTATTGCAATATCCTTCACGTTTATATTAATTCAAAATATAATGTTGATGGACCGCGACATCGGTCTTGCGTTTCATCTCACGGCAACTGAATTTGCGTACGCTAAATACGAGTGGATTTCTTTTGTGTTTATGCTAGCGCTTATATTCTATTCTGCTTTTCTTCCTCCTTTAGCCCTGTCCATCCTATATAGAGGCTTCAGACTAATCCAAAACAGCCACCCTTTTGAATCTCTAAGAAACTCCATTATTCGTCTTATGAAAAAACAGCCCCTCATACCCATAAGCGATTCATCAACCGATACACAGAAATTTATCCGCGTTCTTACAGTAATTCCATACCATCTTATTACAGTTCTATTAATTATAATCATTGAAGCCATATTTGTCATTATCCTGGGATTACAAAATTCGCCACCCGTATTCATGTGCATTCTAGCATTTTCAGCCATGGCATACTTAAATGCAAGCATATATATGCTCTCAAGAAAGTCAGCCAACCCTGCAAAAGTAAAAAAAATATTATACTCATCATGTCTCAAGGTCCTATTGTTTTTTGCCATAATATCCTCAGTCTTATTTAACAAGCATACGATTATTTCATCCATAGAAAACTCGTCCTTCCTAGGCAAAGCCATTTCATCCCCCTCTGTAATTCACAACACCTCTGAAAATGCACGGTTTTCATGCGCTTTTCTGGATAAGCCCAACTCATCTGAATCTATTGCGTTTGGCATTATTGTATCTTCAAAAGACTCATCGATACATATATTTTCACCTTCACGCGATGAATCTACAGGAAAATACACACACCCAGCGGAAGATGGAAATCGATATCTAAACAAACTCGTTGAAACTCATGTAAAAATATCAGAAGGATACCATGTTGAAAAATTTAATAAATCAAAACATTGGTATAACTCAAATAGTGGAAAATGTGTATATATAAATACGTCACCTTTCTATGTCTCTTCCTTTCCTTTGGGACAGAATGAGTGAAAGATAATCTCGAAACTGAGAATATTCTATAAATTAGTAAGCTCCGCCTGCACATCCCGTGCAGGCGGGGCTTTTTCTTTTACCCAGGGCGAGCGCCAGGGTGAGGCTCTCCCCTATGCTGGATATAAGCCAGCACCGGAGCAGGAAGGACACACCACCATGAACCTCAACAAACTCTTCACCGCGCTACGGCAATGCAAAAACACCCCGGAACGCATCCAGCAGAGGCAGGCCAAGCGGCACGAACGCTACACGCACGCCCTCGAACAATTCCTCGACGGACACCAGCCCGCCGTACGCCTCGGCGGGGCGTACACGCTCGTAAACCTCGCGGACGGATGGCTCACCGACACTTCCCTCCCCGAGCAGGTACGCCGTGAAGAAGCCCAGACCATTATCGACGCGCTGACCGGGTGCATCCGCGCGCCCTACCCCCTCGCGCAGAAACGGCAAGTCCTAGAAGCAGACGAGGCCCCCGAAGGGTACGAAGGTAACTTCGCGCGCGATCAGGTGGCACTACGCGAGGAGCAGTTAGTGCGCCGCACAGTCTTCATGGAGTTCAGCCGCCGCCTCGCCGCCGCCGAAAGCAGCAAGGCAGGCTATAAGAAGAGCCAGCGCACGCTACCGCCAATATCGCCGACGTGGTCTGATTTGCGCTTCGACTTTAGCGGTGCACCCATCTTCTACCCGCTACGGCAGCTGCACTTCCAGAACGCCGATTTCGCCTCCGCAACCTTCTACGGTCCGGCGGATTTCTTCGGCGCAACCTTCCGCGGTGACACCAGCTTTTCCGCGGCACAGTTCACGGCCGACGCATCCTTCCATGGCGCGAACTTCAACGACTGGGTGGGGTTCAGCGCCGCACACTTCGCGGGCGCGGCAGAATTCGGCGGGGCACGTTTTGCGGACGCGGCAAGCTTCGCAACCGTGACCTTCACCGGCGAGGTTGACTTCTCAGATGTGGTCTTCTCAGCTGCGGCCGACTTCGGGGTAGCTTCCTTCGAGTCCGACGCCGACTTCTCACGCTTAAACACCGCAGGCATAGCCAGCTTCGCGGCGGTCACCTTCGGCGGAGAGGCAGTATTTACCGCCTCCACGTTCCACGATGAGGCACACTTCGCCGCGTCGGTCTTCAACCGCCCGGCGGTGTTCTCCAAGTCGCTGTTCGGCGGGGCCGCACGCTTTGCTGGTATAGCCACCAAGCAGACCGCAGTGTTCAGCAACGTACGCTTTGCGAGCGCGGCGGACTTTAGCGGGGCGACCTTCACGCAGTACGCGGATTTT
The DNA here is from genome assembly GCF_901875305.1 of Rothia mucilaginosa. Lineage (GTDB taxonomy): Bacteria > Actinomycetota > Actinomycetes > Actinomycetales > Micrococcaceae > Rothia. The sequence continues at coordinate 38,781 of NZ_CABFLY010000003.1, read as the reverse complement.
AGTGGGGCGCGGTTCGACGGCGACGCCATGTTCAGCCGGTCGAGTTTTTTTGCGGTTATAAGGACGAGCTATGACATGGACTTCCCGCAGTACGCGAACTTCGCTAACGCGGCATTCGCGCAGGGCGCCGACTTTAGTAAGGCGACATTCACGGCATTTGTCGGCTTCGGTAGGGCGACGTTCGCGGGGGTGGTGAGCTTTAACGGGGCGAACTTTGCGGGAGCCTACTTTGCGGATGCGAAGTTCAGTCAGAAGGCTGATTTTAGGCAGACTAGATTCGCGTACGCTGAGCCGTCTTTTTGGGACTCGGAGGGTCAACAGAAGAGTGCCCGGTTCTCGGTGCAAGCGGATCCGCAGGGTTACTTGTTCGAGGTGCGCCCGGAGAGCCCGCACGGTTTCAGCTGCGGCGAGGCGCAGCTTCTTAATAGAACGTTCGTTCTCCCTATTGGCGCTGTGCTATACGACCCGGATTCCTGGGACGAAGAGAAGCAGGACTACACCCGCATCAGTGAGCCTGCGCAGTAAAACCTAGCTCTCCCCCGCCGTCGGGGAAGCTCCCACAGACCCCGCCCGTGCATCCAGCTCTGGCGGGGTCTTCGTGTATGCCCGCAATATATACGCCAATAGGCTCCCGAAAAGCACCGTTGAACTATGCTGAATATGACTCGGTCCTTTCAACGATGACAGGAGAACCACATGCATCTCACACCCAGCACCGCGTGGGTTTGGCTGATAGCTTGCGCAGTCGTCATTCTGTTTTTCCCGCTCGCCGCGCAGTTCGGCAACCTCAAAGGGAAGCTGTCGAGCTTCCGCACCTGGGTTTGGGCTATCGCGCTCTTGGGCATTGTCACGGCGGGTTTTATGCCTTTCACCTTTGACACTGACATCGCCTACTTTGAGGTTCAGCCGTTCATTTTCTTCATCACCGGCACCCTGCTGGGTGTTCTCTTTCTTGGGGAGTTCCACCGATTGAGCGCTCTGGACAAGCAGGAACACACCCAGCGGGTGCACGCCGAGCGCCGTACCCGTTACAGCAAGGCAGTTGAGCATCTGGCGTATCCGAACCCGGCAGTCCGTGCGAGCGCCATCAGCACGCTTGCGGGTCTGGTGGATGAGTGGCTCGCTGACGAGCAGCTCAGCGTTGAGGCGCGGCAGGAGGAGGGGCAGGTCATCGTCAATGCCCTCTGCGCTTATATTCGTTCGCCGTTCTCGCGGGCGTTCAAGGCTGAAGCTTTTGAATCTGATACGCCGCCCGCTAACTATGCGGGTGATTTCGATACGGATCTGGCGGCTTTCCGTGGTGAGCAGGATGTTCGCCGCAGCATCTTCGTTGAGATGAGCAAGCGCAGCAGCACCCTGACCGAAAATGAGAAGGGTGAGGTGGCTGTTGTCCCCGGCGCGTGGAGCGGTTTTGAGTTCGATTTCAGCCGGGCTGTCGTCTTCTACCCTCTCGACGGTCTGACTATTGAGAACGCCGATTTCGCCTCCGCGACCTTCTACGGCCCGGCGGACTTCTCCGGCGCAACCTTCCGCGGTGACACCAGCTTCTCCGCGGCACAGTTCACCGCTGACGCATCCTTCCACGGCGCGAACTTCACCGGCGAGACTGACTTCTCAGACGCAGTCTTTTCAGCTGCGGCCGACTTTGGGGTAGCTTCCTTCGAGGCCGACGCCGACTTCTCACGCCTGAACACCGCGGGCATAGCCAGCTTCACGGCGATCACCTTCGGCGGAGAGGCAATATTCACCGCCTCCACGTTCCACGATGAAGCACACTTCGCCGCGTCGGTCTTCAACCGCCCGGCGGTATTCTCCGATTCGCTTTTCGGCGGGGCCGCGCGCTTTGCCGGTATAGCCACCAAGCAGTCCGCGATGTTCCTCGACACGAGCTTTGCGGGCGCGGCGGACTTTAGCGGGGCGTCCTTCATGCATCTCGCAGATTTTGGTGGGGCTCAGTTCGACGGCGACGCCACGTTTAGCCAGGCGTCGTTTATTGAGCAGCCGAGGACGAGCTATGATAGGGAACTCCCGCAGTACGCGGACTTCGGTCATGCGGCCTTCGCGCAGGATGCCGACTTTAGTAAGGCGACATTCACGGCGTGTGTCGGCTTTGGTGAGGTGACGTTTGCACGGGCGGTGAGCTTCAACGGGGTGAGCTTTGAGGGAGCCTACTTCGAGGGTGCGACGTTCGGTCAGCGGGCAGATTTCAGGCAGACTAGCTTCATGTTTGTTAAGCCGTCCTTTGAGGCTTTGGAGAGGCGACTGCCGAGGGCCAGGTTCTCGGCGCATGCGAATCCTCAGGATTACCTGTTTGAGGCGCGCCTGGAGAGCAGGCACGGCTTCAGCTGCGGTACAGCAACGCTTCTTAATAGAACGTTCGTTCTCCCTCTCGGTGCGGTGCTGTACGACCCGGATTCCTGGGACGAAGAGAAGCAGGACTACACCCGCTTCAGTGAGCCCGCACAGTAAAACCTAGTTCTCCCCCACCGCCGGGGAAGAACCCGAAGACCCCGCCCGCACATCCAGCGCTGGCGGGGTTCTTGCTTTTGACCCACAACCGCCCAAGCCCAGCAGCTTTTACGTTACTCTATAGGATAGATATTCCATATCAAAGATGACAGGAGATTCCATTGACAGACAAAGATAACCAGGTTGAAGAACAGCCCTTCTACATCAAAAATTTCTTCCACTTACTCCTCTGGTCAGGACTGGTGGGAGGTATTCTTGCGCTCTCAGTTCCTCTATGGAGAGCCCCCTTTCTGTGTCTCTTAAATCTGCTTATCCCACCTAGTGAAAATGATAAGTACCCTGAAGGCAAAGCAATTGCGGATCTTCGTCTACACATTCTCTACATAACTGGCGGTATCATCGCGATGCTGACTCTTCTGCAGACCGATTGGAAGAACCGGATTGACCGGCACAAGGTCGAGGACGACATTAAGAAGAACAGCAATGACCATACACGACAGGTACACGCAGAGCGTCGAACTCGCTACGCAAAAGCTATTGAGCAACTAGCAGATGACAAAGCTGTTATCCGCCTAGGCGGTATTTACACTCTTGTAGGCTTAGTCGATGAGTGGATTTCTGATAGTTCCAAAGAAAAAGATGGTGTTAATCCGCGGCATGAAGGACAAACTATTATCAATAATTTATGTGCCTACATACGTTCTCCATTTTCCCTCGCTGGATGTATCGACCAGCTTGAAGGAAAAACACAAAAAGATAACAATCCCAGAACGTCACCCATTAATCAGAAATATATTCAGGTTAATACCTTTATATCAAAATATTCCAACCATTCTTCTCTTATTTTCAAAAATGATTACAAAACCAGCAAAGATAATAAACAGGGAAAATATGCTACAGAAAATTTCAATGAAGATCACCTAGACAATATCTCAAAATATCAAGAAGAGCAAGATTTACGTCGGACCATTTTTATTGAAATGAGCAAACGCCTTGGTAGCATTGAAGAGCAGTCGTCATACGACGTGTTGCCAAAGAAAAAACTTGGTCCTTGGAGTAATTTTGAATTCGATTTTAAAAAGGCGCCAATATTTTACCCGTTAAATAATCTAATATTCGAAAACTCAGATTTTTCGGAGGCTATATTCTATGACCATGCAGACTTTTCAAAAGCAAAATTTAAAGAAACTGCAAAATTTAGTGGAGCAAATTTTAAGTGTGACGCAAAATTCTATAAAGTAACCTTTGCAAGCGATACAAAATTCGAAAAAGCAATCTTTGAAGGAGAAGCAGATTTTCGATTTTCAACCTTTAGATATACAGATTTCAGAGAGGTAGTCTTCAAGGGCCCTGCATATTTCAGCAGTCGGACAAAGATTAACGATTACCTAGATTACGACTACAGCACAACAAACTTTTGCGGATTGGTAACTTTTCATGGATGTACCTTTGAAAATATTGCAGATTTCAGCGAGACGCATTTCAGGGGAATATCTAGTTTCGTAGGGTCTACATTTATGCATTCCGCAAAATTCGACGGTGCGTCTTTCTATGAAGAATCACCTTCTTTTGCCAATAATGTAAAAACTTACGGGGCTCTATTTTCATACACAGCCAAGGAAGATAACTACAGTTTTGGTCATCTATCATCTGACAGTAAATTTGAGATCGATATCAACGACATTACTTGGAGGGGTAAGACATTCAAATTACCTGTTCATACTAGGCTTTTCAATCCTGCAATTTTTAATGAAGAAAGACAAGAATATCCGGACCGGAGTATTCCCGTAAAACCAGATAAAACTCATCGATATACATTCAATAAAATAAATATGCATTTCCCATAAAATTTTACAGCTCTTAGCGTTTAGCCCCGCCGGCCCTCTCGTCGGCGGGGTCTTTGCGCGCCCGGGTCCGGTAGCGACAGCCCGGTGGCGAGCGCATCCGCCCGTCACGGTGCCACCTAAAGCACCACCCCAATAACCCACCGCGCCCAACCGCCCGGCACCCCACCGATACACTAGAACCATGTACCGAATCATGACTGTCTGCACCGGCAACATCTGCCGCTCCCCCGTCGGCGAATACCTCATCCGCCAGCACGCCCAAGAAGCCGGCGTGCCCGTCACCGTCACCTCCAGCGGCATCAGCAACGAAGAAGAAGGCAACCGCATCGACCCGCGCGCCGCCGCGCAGCTCACCACCCGCGGTATCGACCCGTCCGCGCACCGCGCCAGCGTCTTCACCGTCGAGGACTTCGACCGTAACGACCTCATCCTCGCCATGGACGCACCCCACTACCTGCGCCTCAAAGCCCTCGCCCGCAACGACGACGACAAAGCAAAGATCCGCATGATGCGCAGCTTCGACCCGAAGATCACCACCACCCACCTGGACCAGCTCGGCATCTACGACCCCTGGTACGGTAGCGAACGCGACTTCGTGTACACCACCGAACTCATTGACGCCGCCGCACGCGGCCTCATCAACCACCTCAAGCAGGAAGGCGATGCGCAGTGAGTCAGCGTATCCCCCTGAACCAGAACCGCCGCGTCACCGGCACCGCCGAAATCCTGGAACTCTGCAAAGACATGCTGCGCCTGGAGCACGGCATCGGCAACGACTTCGACATGGACACCGCCGAATTCACCGAATTCCGTGAGCAGTTCCTCGCCGATTTCGCGCAGATCCCGCTGATTATCGGCATTGACGGCCGTAGCGGCACCGGCAAAACCAGCCTCGCCGCGCAGCTTGAGCAACAGCTCACCGCCGCCGGGCACAGCGTGCACGTGCTGCACCTGGACGACTTCTACCCCGGCTGGGACGGCCTCTTCGACGGCGTGGAGGCGTGGGACGCGCTATCCGTGCAGCTGACCGAGGGTATTGCCGGGACCTACACCCCGTGGGATTGGGAGGCGGGCGCCCCCGGTGAGGTGCGCACCGTCGACCCGGCGGCTACGCAGGTCATCATCTGTGAGGGTGTCGGCGCGATTGCTGGCGCCTGCGAGGTGCGTATCCTCGCAACCGCCCCGGACGAGGTGCGCCGCGAGCGCGCCATGGCTCGTGACGGTGACACGTTCCGCCCGCACTGGGAACGCTGGGCGGCGCAGGAGGAGGCGCTGCTCACCGAAATCCCGGAGGACTACGCGACCGTGGACTTCATCTACGACAGCGCGGCGCAGTAGCAGCCGTCTACAAGACAGTAGGGCCCAATGCTTGGTGTATCTCGAAGCATTGGGCCCTACGGCTATTGAAAGGCAGTTTTACTGAGGCATGGGAGCCGGGCTAGCGGATTCCATGCGGTCTTTATCCCAGTAGGTTGAGCTGTTCTCCGGCGCGTGCGTGGAGGCAGTGTCGTCTTTTTCGTTACCCGGGTTGTTGCTAGAAAGCACGGCAAAGACTACGAGCAAGACGCAAGCTATGAGTAGCAGGATGCATAGCAAATATTTGTAATAGTGATTGCGCATCTGAGGTGCTCCCTCCGGTCGTACCGCGTGGTATGACCAACGTAGATTATGCAGTTAAACCTAGCAATGCTTCTCAAGAATATTTCTCAAATATTTCTTCAGCACTGGGGGCTGAGCGGCCGGCTAAAGCAAACCGCGCGGTGACCGTCGAGAAGGGGCGGTGTTATCCGTAAGCGACATCAGGGTGTCCGAAGCGAAGCGAGGACGGGTGCCCCTGTAGGAGCGTGGATAACACCGTCCCTTCTGTGTGCCTCGCTCATCTGCTTCTGTAGAAACGAGGGCGAGCACCGTCATCCCGCGCTGGTTCTGGGTGCGAACGTACAATAAAACTATGTCTAGTACCGTAATTCTTCTGAACGAGCAGAACCCGCAGGGCATCTTTGTTGACCCGTCCGTGCCGCTCATCAGCGTTGATGATCAGGGCTTCACCCGCGGCGACGGAGTCTTCGAGACCATGCTCTCGGTCAACCGCCGCGTGCGTAAGCTCGGCATGCACCTGTCCCGCCTCGAATCCTCGGCGCGCATGCTGGATCTGCCCGACCCGGAACCCGAGATTCTGCGTTCGGCGGTGGAACGCCTCATGCTTAAGGCGGCCCCCGGCGCCGAGACGGCGCTGGGCGAAGAGCACATCGTGAAGATTATTATTTCGCGCGGCCCCACTCAGGCGGTGACCTCCATGCAGCCGGGCCCGTACACACTGATTATGGCGTCGCCGGTGCCTGCCTCTATCGTGAAGCGCCGCACCGAGGGTGTGAAGGCCATGCTGCTGCCGCGCGGCCACGAACCGATGGACAACAGCGCCTACCCGTGGCTTCTGGCGGGTGCGAAGACCCTCTCCTACGCGGTGAACATGGCGGTTCTGCGGTACGTGCAGGAGCGCGGCGCGGATGACGCTATCTTCATTACTGATGAGCGTCGCGTGCTGGAGGGCGCCACCTCCTCGGTGCTGGTCGCCAAGATTGAGGACGGCAAGAAGGTGCTATACACGCCCGAGCCGAGCCACGGCATTCTGCCCGGCACCACGCAGGGCGCGGTGTTCGAGGCGGCACGCCAGGCCGGTTGGGAGCTGGGCTTCGGCCCGCTCTACCCGCAGGATTTGTTTGAGTCGGACGGCGTGTGGTTGGCGTCGTCGGTGCGTCTGATTGCGCCGGTGACCCACCTGAACGGCACGGCGCTGGCGCATGACCCGGAGCTGACCGCCACGCTGTTGAACTACCTGGCGCAGCAGAGCTAAACGCGTACGAAAAGGGACGGTATTATCCGAGTGAGGATAATACCGTCCCTTTGTGCTGTCTATGGTCAAAGACAAGAGGTGCGTGTACCTTCCTGTTCGGTAGTAGCGGGTGTAGCCGCATTTTCCGCCAAGCGCCCTCAGGGTGTCAGCCCGGACGCTCTCCGCAGCGAAGCAAGGAGAGGGCGGAGCGTCCGGGTGACGGGTGCCCTGCGTAGGCGCGGAGGAAATATGCGGCACCCGCGACGTGTCCCAGCACGGGAGGACGGTATCGCCCGTAGTGACATCAGGGTGCCCGAAGCGAAGCGAGGGCGGGTCCCCTGTAGGAACGAGGGCGAATACCGTCTCCCTCTGCGTCATCTGATGGGGAGGGTTGGAGGTGCCTGTACCTTCCTGAAGCGACATCAGGGTGCCCGAAGCGAAGCGAGGGCGGGTGCCCCTGTAGGAGCGAAGGAAGGGTGTGGGCGCCTCCCTACTCATGTCCCGAGCGAACTAGCCCCAGAGGAACTGGATCGTGCCCGCCGCAATAGATGCACCGTACGCAACAGCGATAATGACGGCGGCAACAATACACACGTGCACGTCACGCGGCGAATAGCTAGGCACACGAGCCCATGTACGGTCGCCCGCGCCGAAGCCGCGTGCCTCCATGGTGATGGCGAGGCGGGAGCCGCGGCGGATAGCCTGCACGAGCAGGGCGAAGCTCTGCCCGCCGAAGGTTTGTGCGCGTCCGGCGAGGGGTTGGCCCGCGCCGAGTCCGCGGGCGCGTCGTGCCTGGCCGAGGGCGTTCCATTCGGCGAAGAGGATGCCAACGAGGCGTAGCGCGGCGATGGTGGCGAGCACGAATCGTGCCGGTAGTTTAAAGGTTTGTGCGAGGGAGTCGCCGAGGTCGGTCGGGTCGGTGGTGAGAACGAACGCGAGGGTGGGTAGGACCATGGCGAGGGAGCGGATCATCATGGCGACGCCGACGGCGGCGGAGTCGGTGGTGATGGTGTTGAAGCCGAGGTCGAGGATGGTGGTTCCGCTTTTGGCGCTGAGCATGGCGACGGACCAGCCGGTGGTGATCACGGCGATCAGGATGGGCCAGAATCGGGCGAGGATGTTGACGGGCCGGAATCCGACGAGGATAAACCCGAGCAGTTCGAGGGCGAAGAGGATTCCGGAGGTGAGGGGGTCGCGCACGATGAGTGCGGCGATGATGAGGGTGAAGGAGACGATGAGTTTTATGCCGGCGTTGAGGTTGCTGAAGTAGCTGGTTCGGTCGATGGTGCCGAAGAAGTCGGTGTTCATGCGTTCTCCTTTCCGGGGGTGGTGAGGGCGGGTAGGGTGATGGATTTGCCGCCGAGTGCGGCGGTGTAGTCTTCGTCGTGGGTGATGGAGATGACGGCGGTGCCGCCTGCGAGTAGTTCGCGGATGAGGTCGACGAGTTCCGCCCAGGTTCGTGCGTCTTGGCCGAAGGTGGGTTCGTCGAGGATGAGGATTCGTGGTGCGGTGGCGAGTGCGGAGGCGACGGAGAGCCTGCGTTTTTCGCCGCCGGAGAGGGTGAAGGGGTTGGCGTCGAGCAGGTGGTTGAGGCGCAGGCGGGCAGCTAGGTCATCGGTGCGGGCGGCGAGCTCGTCTTCGTCGATGGGAACGCGGTTGAGTGCGGCGAGTCGGCGGGGGCCGAGTTCGAGTTCTTCGCGTACGGTTCCACGGATGAATTGGTATTCGGGTTCTTGGAAGACGTAGCCGATGCGGCTGAGCATTTGGGCGGGGGTCCAGGTGGGTACGTCCCAGTGGGCGCGCTGGCTGTTTTGGTCGTCGTTGTTCTGGCCGGTGCCGTGGTCGCGGAGCGTGTCGGTGGCGGTGAGGGTGCCGTCGGGTGCGGTGAGGAGCCCTGCGAGGGTGAGCGCGAGGGTTGATTTGCCGGCCCCGTTAGGGCCGAGCACGCTGAGGTGTTCGCCGGCGCGCAGGGTGAGGTTGATGCTGCCGCGCAGCACGGGCAGGTCGACGGGTACGGGCACGGGGGTGTCGCCGAGGCGTTTGATGGTGCGTCGGCGGGCGCGTCGCTGCTTGGGGGTGGGTTGCGCGCGGGTAATGCTGAGGTTTTCGGCGCGGAGAAGCGCCTCGCCGCCCGCCACCTCACCGGTAGCGTTCTGCGGTGCACGCGGCACGTAGTCGGGCACCCACACGCCTGCGTCGATGAGGTCTTGGCGGGCTTCGGCGAGCACGGTGTCGGGTGCGCCGTCGTGGGTGATGGTGCCGCCTTCGCCGAGCACGATAATGCGGTCCATGTGCGGCGCCCAGATGCTCACGCGGTGTTCTACGACGAGCAGGGTCGCACCGGTCACCTGCGCGGCGGTAAGAATACTGTCGCGTACTTCCTGCACGCCGGCGGGGTCGAGGTTAGCGGTGGGTTCGTCGAGGATCATGGCGCCGGGGTGCATCGCGAGGATGCCCGCTAGGCCGAGGCGCTGCTTCTGTCCGCCGGATAGGGCGCTGCTGGGGTGGTCGAGGGGCAGGTGGTTGAGGCCGACCGCGGTGAGCGCTTCGGTGACGCGGCCCCAGATCTCTTCGCGGGGTACACGCAGGTTTTCGGGGCCGAAGGCGGTGTCATTGCCGACGGTTGCCATGACGATGGAGGATTCGGGGTCCTGCTGCATCATGCCGGCGGTGCCGCGTGCTTCGGCGGGGTCTTGGCCGTTGAGGGTGATGGTGCCGTCTGCGGATTGGCCGTCGTCGTCGTGGAGCACACCGGCGATGGCGTGCAGGAGCGTTGATTTGCCGGCGCCGGAGGTTCCCAGTAGCAGTACTTTTTCACCGGGGTTGATGGTGAGGTTGAGTCCGCTGATGACAGGTTCTGGGCGGCCGGGGTGGTGCCAGCTGAAGTTGTTGAGCTCGATGCGCGCCCCGCGCGGTGTTGCTTCCATGGTGTGTCCTTAGCCTGTTTGTATGGCTGCTGTAGTGTGCCGAATAGTGGCTAGTGTGTGACTAGTAGCGGGCGGCTAGCGGCGGGTGTTGCCGGATGCCAGCGAGGAGAGCACGCCGGTCTTAGCGAGGTTCTTCACAAGAATCCAGGCTAGGAAACCTGCGATGACTGCACCGGAGATGACGGAGCTTGCCACGTAGATGATGGCCTTAACCGGTTCCATGTCGGGGTAGTAGATGAAGATTTCGTTACCGCCCATGAACAGGCCGCAGAGCGCGCCGGCGAAGATGGCGATGGTTGCGTTCCAGCGGCGGTAGCCGAAGATTGCGAATGCGACTTCAGCGCCGATACCCTGGATGAGGCCTGCGAGCAGGATTTCGCCGCTCCATGCGCCACCGTCGAAGAGCACGGAGATGAAGGCTGCGACGATTTCGCAGAAGAGTGCGGCACCGGGCTTGCGGATGAGCAGGCCACCGAGGGTACCGCCAAGTAGCCATGCGCCGCCGATGAGGGGGCGCAGTTCGGGCGCTGCAACGAGGGCGGTTTTGGTGGCGGGGCTGACTGCGATGTCCCAGATCCAGAAGATGACGGCGCAGGCGACGGAAATAACTGCGGCAATAACGATTTCGCTGACTCGCCAGCGTAGGTTCGGCTTCTTCGGTGCGTCCTGCGTGGTGGAGGTAAGGTTCTGTGACATTGGTGGTCCTTCCTTCGTTGGAAGGGGAATGCCCTTGCCCTCCGTATGGGCGAGGGCACCGAGAAGATCCGACTCCCTACACCGGTACTAACCGGATCAGGTTCGAGGGTCTGCATAGCACTCTCAGCGCCGCGGTGGCGCTCCCCTGTCGTTGGGGGTCGCCCACCTTGGTTTGAGTGTGGTGGAAACCCCTCATACTGATTTTAGACATGTATCACCTTTTTGTTCTACTTTATGTTTTTTATGTCGTATCCTGACGTCATCTTTTTTGATATGACATTTTTTATAGTGCAGTAAGGATGCTGAGGCGGCATGAACGGCTTAAACCCTATACGCTAGGAGGTGGCTCTATTTTTGTCCTCAAACCTGCACGGTTTTAGAGCCGAGATGCCGCATCGTATACAGCTAAGGAGATACACATGAATCCCGTCGCAAAGCTTGCTATTGCGGGCCTAAACATGGGTGCTAGTGCCCTTGTCGGCAAGGGCCTGGGTGCCGCTTGGACGAAGGCAACCGGCAACCAGCCTCCCGCCATTTCTGCAGATTCTGAAGACAGCCTGCGCCAGGTCATCCTCTGGACCGTCCTCACTTCCGTTGTTGGCGCCGTCGTCAGCTTCGGTATCGCCCGCGCGCAGCGTCGTTTCTTCAAGTAAACTTCAGGTATGGGCGGGCGTCTCTGAGCATTTCGTTCAGTGATGTGGGGCGGTGCGCACCCTCGCTGGTGCGTGCCGCCCGCGCATTTCCCAAGCGTTTAGCCCTTCCGTAGCCTCGGCCGATGCGACGCCGCTCAGCCATCCGAAAGCCTCTTCATGATGATTCCTTCTTCCCGCCAGCAGAAGCCTGTCCGTCCTGCCGTGGACCACGCCACGAGTCGCCGTTCGGTGACCGCGTGGGTCCTGTGGGATGTTGGTTCGTCGAGTTTCGACTCGATTATGATGACCTTCATCTTCACGGTCTATCTCACCAGCGGCTACTTTGGTACGCCTGAGCATACCTCTTCGGTGTTGTCGCTGGGTTTGACGGTTGCAGGTTTCCTCATTGCATTTCTCGCGCCGGTCACGGGTCAGCGTAATGACAGGTCGGGCCGCGGTATCTTCTGGCTGGGAGTGAATACGGTCCTGCTCGTGGCGCTTATGGCGGCTTGTTTCTTTATTGCTCCTGACCCGGGTTATCTGTGGCTGGGTGTTTTGCTGGTGTCTGCCGCGAGTGTGTTCAGCGAGTTCGCGTACGTGAACTATAACGCGGTGTTGCCGCGTATTTCGCATCCGGAAAATATTGGCAAAATTTCGGGTGCCGGTTGGGCGGCCGGTTATATTGGCGGCATTATTGCCTTGGGCGTGGTGTTGTGGGGTTTTGTGCTGACCCCTCAGGTGCTTGGTTTAACCACTGATGACGCTTTGAATATCCGTGCGGTGACCCTGTTCGCTGCGGCTTGGTGCCTTGTCTTTTGTGTGCCTCTGCTGGTTCGGATGCGCACCCGTGAACGTCTCCTGCCGGAGGTGCTACCCACCCGCGAGTTGCGTTTCCTGGAGTTGGGGATGGGGCGTCTCTCCCCCGCCCGTCAGGGTAGCCTACTCGCCTCGTACAGGGCCCTGTGGCGTACGATTGTGCGTCTGAAGGTGACCTCCCCGCAGACCTTGTGGTTCCTGATTGCTTCGGCGGTGTTCCGCGACGGCCTTTCGGGTATTTTTACGTTTGGCGGTATTCTGGCGGCCGGTACTTTCGGTTTCGGCACCTCCGATGTGATTCTGTTTGGCATTGCGGGCAGCGCGATTGCCGCGGTTGGCGCTATTCTGGGCGGTTACATGGATGACCACCTCGGCCCCAAGAGCATCATTGTGATTTCGCTGGTGGGCATCACGGTGGTAGCGCTTCCTCTGCTCTTCTTCCCCGAGCCGCCCGTGTTCTGGGTATGCGGCCTGTTGCTCTGCCTGTTTGTGGGCCCGGCGCAGTCGGCTTCCCGCACGTTCTTGGCTCGTCTGGCTGAGCCCGGCACCGAGGGCGAGCTGTTTGGCCTGTATTCGACGACCGGTCGTGCCACGAGCTTCCTGGCACCGATGCTTTTTGGCCTGTTTGTGAGCATTCTGGGCGCCCAGATTTGGGGTGTTGTTGGTATCCTCGTGGTGGTGGTTGCGGGCCTGTTGATGGTTCTTCCGTTGAAGGCACCTGGTCCCCTGCAGTTGCGGGGTGGCCGCCGCGAGAAGATGAATTCTTAGCCGCGGGCGGGACCAGCCGCGGGTTGTTCCTGAGGCCTCTCACCGCGCATAGTGAAGGGGCGGGCAATATGCCCGCCCCCTTCACTATGCGCAACCGGCGCTAAGGTACGCTCATCGATCTACTCGGTGACCACGTCATCATCTGTTTCAGCGGCCGTTTCAGCGGCTTCTTCTGAGGTCGCCTCGCGACGCTCCTCGGCTTCGTCCAGGACCTCTTCGCTACCGGTCATCTGGGCCCAGGTTACGTCGTCAATCAGCGGGTCATCAATCACGCGGACCCACAGCATCGAGCCTTGCGCCAGAGCGCTGATGTTCTCGTCATACGCTTCAACCGGCAGGCCTTCAAACAGTTCAGACATGCGTTCGTAGTGGTCATCGTACGAGATGCCGCCTTCCGCCTGTAGCCAGCACTCCGCCGCGAACTCTGATAGCTCGTTCAGCTCGGTGTCCTTCAGCAACAGGAACGGGCCGTCTTCGCCCACGCGCACTGCGGAGGTCCCCGGCGCACGGTCAATCACGATTGTGCCGTTCAGGTACACGTCCGGCAGACGCTCCGGGTTCGTGTAAGTCAGCAGCGGCTCCACCTCTGACGCATCCGGCAGTTCGCCGCCGGCCAGCAGCTCACGTACCAGCGGCAGGGTGTCTTTAACCTCGGAGTACACCAGGCGCCACACGCCACCGCAACGCTCCACCAGCTTCGCCAGTGATACGACGCCCTCGGGGTGCTTCGCCAGGCCGGAGCTCTGCTCGCTCAGGAACACCAGCGCCTCATGCAGCGGTACACGTTCCAGGCGCGGCTCAGCCGCAGATTCATCACGAGAGATGAAGACAATACGGGAGAGCTCGTAGCTACGGTCGTCACGATCAACAACGTTCAGGCCCTGCTCCACCGGGTTCTGCTGTTCCTTCGGAGCATCCGGGTCAACAATCACCGACAGCGGCTTCGGGTAGGGGGTCACGAGCCCCTCATCCGTGATGATGGCGGTCTCGTCCGTCAGATACGCCAGCTTCGAACCCAAGAAACGCGAGGCCGTGGTCTTGCCGCTACCCGACACACCCACCAGGGCCAGAGCACGCTTCGACTGCGGGTCACCAATAACCGCCGAGTGAAGCATCACGCCGCTACCCACCAGCTGCTCAATCATTGCGAGCGTGATGCGGCTCGTCAGGTCCTGCAGGCCCTGCTCCACGCTATCCACGCGTAGCGTACCGACCTTCGCGAACGGGCCCATCAGAGGCTGAGCCAAATCCAGGATAGGGGTGTCAGACACAGGATGCACCAGCAGCACCTGGTCGTGGTTCGACACCGCCTCATACGCCTTGTCCGGAGTCTCAAAAAACTCGGGGTTCAGCGGCTCCCATGCACGCTTAAAACCCTCAACAAAAGCCTCAGACTGGTCAATCAGGTAGACGGAAACCTCCGCGCCCGCAAGGCGCAGAACAACAGGAAGCAGATTCATAACAATCCTTCAAATGAGTGAGAGAATAGCCCCGCACGCGAGTGAACGCACGAGACGCCGGGCATACGCCCATACGAGGAGGTGCGGGCGGCCCAGCCAAGCAGGCCACCCGCACCCCAACCCCAAATGGGAATAGACTACGATTCCGTTGGAATCATCGTCTGGTGAAAGTTCAAATAACTACGCGATGCCGTCGGGCCGCGCTGGCCCTGGTAACGGTTACCGTACGCGCCCGAACCATACGGGTGCTCGGTCGGGCTGCTCAGGCGGAAGAAGCACAGCTGCCCCACCTTCGAACCCGGCCACAGCATAATCGGCAAAGTCGCCATATTCGACAGCTCCAGCGTCACGTGGCCCGAAAAACCGGGATCGATAAAACCGGCCGTCGAGTGGGTCAGCAGACCCAGACGACCCAGCGAGGATTTGCCCTCCAGGCGGGCGGCCACGTCGTCAGGCAGGGTCACCTTCTCATACGTCGAACCCAGCACGAACTCACCCGGGTGCAGGATGAACGGCTCGGTAGGAGCCACCTCCACCAGGCGCGTCAGGTCTTCCTGCGGCTGCGCGGGATCGATATGCGGGTACTTGTGGTTATCGAACAGACGGAAGAAACGATCAATCCTCACGTCCACACTTGCAGGCTGAATCATCGACTCATCGTACGGTTCAAGAACGATGCGCCCATCAGCAATCTCTTGACGAATATCGCGATCTGAAATAAGCACGTTTAAAGAATACCTGGCAGAGCCGGCCAACCGCAGGCTCAGCCCCGGTACGGGCAGGGTAGTGCGTCACATCGGGGGGGGTGAAAATCGGGCGGGGTGAAACATTTCACGAACTGGCACGGCACACGTTAGACTGGAGGGGATGCGGCTGTAGCTCAATGGTAGAGCGCACGCTTCCCAAGCCTGATACGCGGGTTCGATTCCCGTCAGCCGCTCCACAAGCCTTCTACCCTACAGTAGGAGGCTTTTTATTTTGAGTTAGGTTAAGCGGGTCGAGGCGGTATGTTCCTAGCTCCTACAGGGAACCCGTCCTCGCTTCGCGTCGGACACCCTGATGTCGCGACGGAACATACCAGCCTCTCCCCTACTAACTCTCTCCCCTTCCCTGTGTGCGAGGTAGGGTGCGGCTGTGCGGCAGGGATACGAACCGCGGGCTGCTCGGCTTGGGAAGAGTGTACGCGGAAGCGGGGGGGGAATACTGGAGTGAGGTACCGCAGACAGCTCGCCGGAATATGCGGGTTAATAGCCGGGTGCGGTGGAGGTTCCGTAGGGGCGTCTGGGTGCCTACCCGCGGGCTTGCAATAAAAGGATTCTTTGTAGCGCATGCGAGCGCGGTGCCGCTATACCTTCCTGAAGCGACATCAGGGTACCCGAGCCCTGCGAGGGCGGGTCCCCTGCAGGAGCGAAGGAAGCGTATAGCGAGCCAGCCGCACACACATCAAAAGCTTAAAAATCATTCAAATCATCACGTAGCTGTGCTACTCTGGCCACAGAAATTGATGAGCGGTCAGCTCACACAGTTTTCAAGAATGAATCGTAGGTTTCGCATGAACAGCAACACCATGCACCCGTACACCACCCCCTCAGGCCCCCTCGACTTGAGCCTCTACCTTGTCACCGGAGACAACCCCCTCGAAACCGTCAGGCAGGCCCGACATGCCACCTGCATTCAAGTTCGTTCCAAGCCCATCAGCACCCGCGACCTTTACCAGCTCACCGAAGCCATCGCTGGCGTCATCCAACCTCACCAGCACCTGCTCATCGACGACCGTGTAGACGTCGCCCTCGCCCTGCGTGCCCGCGGCGTACGCGTCGACGGGGTACACATCGGTCAAGACGACCTGCCCGTAGCAGACGCCCGCGCGCTCCTCGGCCCCGACGCCATAATTGGGCTCACCACCGGCACCCGGCAGCTCGTCGAAGAATCCAATAAGATTGCACACCTGATCGACTACATCGGCACCGGACCGTTCCGGCCCAGCCCCACCAAGCAGTCCAACCGCCCGCCTCTCGGCCTCGACGGGCTCCGCGAACTCGCTGAGCTTTCCACCGTACCCACCGTAGCCATCGGCGATATCACCCCCGAAGACTGCCCCGCTATCCGCACCACCGGAGTCGCCGGCATCGCTATGGTTCGTGCTTTCGTCACCAACCCCTCACTTAAGGCATAACAATGAGCCAAGAAATCACCATTATCGGTGCAGGAATCATAGGACTCGTCACCGCATTCGAACTCACCGAACGCGGCAAAACCGTGCGCCTCATCGACGCAGGCACCAGCGACTACAGCACCGCCCCCGACGGCACCCCCCTCTACCCCGCCGCCAGCCACTACGCCGGCGGAATGCTAGCGCCCATCGCAGAAGTGCAATTCCAACAGGATGCGCTCTTCCCCCTGATGACCGCCAGCGCCGATGCATACCCCTCCCTCATGGAGCGACTTAGCCGAGCAACCGACCTACCCACCGGGTACGATACAACCGGCACACTTATCGTTGCTGCTGACCGGGCCGACGCTGAACATCTAGAACGTACCCGCACCTACTACCAGGATTTGAACCGCCCGACCAGCCCCATTACCCCCAGCCAGGCGCGTGCCCTTGAACCGCTCCTCGCGCCGCGTATTGCGGGAGCTGTTAGCATCCCCAGCGACCATCAGCTATACCCACGGCTCATGGTTCGTGCTCTTAAAGATGCTCTGGTGCGTCGCGGTGTCACGTTCAGCACCGAACGCGTGGCCGGCCCGGACGCAGGAGACATTATCTGCACTGGACTAGGCGCAACGCTACTTGGAGAGTATCCGCTACGCCCCGTCTACGGCGATATTCTGCGCCTGCGCACCCCACGTCCGTTACTGAAGCACGTGGTCCGCGGGTACGTGAACTCCCGCCCCGTGTACCTCATCCCCCGCCCCGATGGGGAGCTGTGCATCGGCGCGACCAGCCGTGAAGACCAGCGTACACTACCCGCCATTGACGGCGTGCACCAGCTATTGCGTGACGCAATCCGCCTCGTTCCCGCTATTGAAGAATGCGAGCTGCTGGAGGCGAATGTCGGCGCTCGCCCCGGCACCCCGGATGACCTACCCATCTTCGGGCACCGCACACGCGCTGATGGCACCCGTCAGCTCGTGTCTACCGGTTATTTCCGCCACGGTATTCTGCTGGCCGCGCTCGCCGGCAAGATCGGCGCGGAGGTCGCCTGCGGGGCAGATATTCCGCCCGCAATGAAGGCGTGCGACCCCGCCCGATTCGAAGCATAAGCACACACGCAGCCGGGCATGGCCCAGCACTTCTTGCGAAAGGATGACGCATGACCATCACGTATAACGGTGAGCCGCTCACCACCGACGCCACAACGGTATTTGACCTTGTCATGGAGCAGTTTGGAACCGATGCTGGTGTGGCTGTCGCGCTCAACCGCAGCATCGTGCCTCGTTCCACCTGGAAGGATTCAGCACTGAACGATGGCGACCGGGTGGATGCTCTCACCGCCGTTCAGGGCGGCTAACTCTCCCCCCCCCCCGAAAAAGAATATACGTTCTACATATGAGGTGGGTGCGTAAACCTTACGCACCCACCACACCGTTCCCACAGAGGAGAACACCATGAGCTTACAACCACTCACCATTGGCGACCGCACTTTCACCTCCCGCCTCATCATGGGCTCCGGAGGCGCCACCAGCATGGATTTGCTGGAACAGGCATTGATTGCCTCCGGCACCGAAATGACGACCGTTGCCATGCGCCGCCACGCGGCAGGAACCCCCATCTTTCCGCTCCTGCAAAAACTCAATATTGCACCGCTACCAAACACCGCCGGTTGCCGCACCGCAGCCGACGCGGTGATGACCGCGATGCTCGCCCGCGAGGCGCTGGGCACCTCCTGGGTGAAGGTTGAGATTATCCACGACGAAGACACCCTGCTGCCGGACACCATGGAACTGCTGTCTGCCTGTGAGCAGCTCGTGGCTGAAGACTTCACGGTGCTCGCCTACACCTCTGACGACCCGGTAGCTGCCGCCCGTCTTGAGGATGCGGGCGTTGCCGCGGTCATGCCGTTGGGCGCGCCGATTGGTACCGGTCTGGGTATTTTGAACCCGCACAATATTGAGCTGATTGCTTCCCGCACCCAGGTTCCGGTGGTGCTAGATGCTGGCGTGGGTACCGCCTCGGATGCCGCCCTGGCCATGGAACTGGGTTGTGATGCTGTGCTGTTGGCTTCGGCTGTAAACCGTGCCGAGAACCCGGTAGCGATGGCTCAGGCTATGAAGCACGCTGTGGAGGCTGGCGCCCTGGCACGCGAGGCGGGTCGTATTCCGGTGCGTGAACATGCGAAAGCATCGTCGCCGTCGGAGGGTCTGGTCTCATGGATGTAAGCAGTATCGTCCCGACCCCTATCCGCCGAGATCACGCGCAGTTGGACCGCGAGCGCACGGATCGTCAGCGTCGTCTGCCGGGCTTTGACCAGGATGCGGTCGCGGCGGCGCGTGTGCTGGTGATTGGTGCTGGTGGTTTGGGCTGTCCGGTGGTTCAGGCGTTAGCTGCTGCCGGTGTGGGGTATCTGCATATTGTGGATTCTGATTCGGTGGAGCTGTCGAATATTCAGCGTCAGCCGCTTTTTGGGGTGTCTGATGTGGGTCAGTTGAAGGCGGAGGTTGCGGCACGCCGTGCTCTGCAGTTGTGTCCGTCGATGACTGTTGAAACCACGAACCGGCATGTGGATGCGTCCTGGATTTTGGATCTTTTTGCCGCTTCTGCCCCGGATTGTGTGGTGGATTGTACGGATACGTTTGCCTCGAAGTATCTGATTGCGGATGCCGCGCAGCTTGCGGGCCTGCCGCTGGTGTGGGGTACAGTTCTGCGTTTTGGCGGTTCGGTCAGTCTTTTTGAGCCGGATGGTGCGCATTTGCGTGATATTTTTCCGACGACTCCGCAGACGCTGGAGTCGTGTGCGCTTGCCGGCGTCTTGGGCGCGACGACGGCGGTGGTGGGTTCGCTGATGGCGACGGAGGTGCTCAAGTATGTGAGTGGCTTGCCGACGGCGGCGGGTAGCTTGCTGACCTATGATGCCTTGTCGGGTACGTGTACTGCTTTTAGTACGGTGCCTGATCCGGCGCGTGTGGTGCCGGTAGATTTGTCGGCGCATGAGGTTCCGCAGGTTCTGCTGGATGTGCGTGAGGCACCCGAGCGTGAGGAGTCGGTGAAGCATGAGGGCTCACTGCATTTCCCGCTATCGCAGCTGTCTGATGCTGATGGGTCGCTACTTCCGGCAACCGATGTGCCCGCGGAGTTGCTGAGCCTGTTTGAGTCGGTGCGTGATCAGCGTGTGGGCGTCTATTGTGCGTCGGGTGCGCGTGCACGCCGGTTTGTGCAGGCGTATGAGCAGCTGGCGAGCGAGTACGGGGTGCGCCTCACAGCGATTTAGGAACCCGCGGGCGTAGCTATCCCTTCCGGAAGCGACATCAGGGTGCCCGAGCTGAAGCGAGGGCGGGTTCCCTGCAGGAGCGGAGGAAGGGCATGGCGCGCCCAGGCCATGACCCAGTGTAAGGAAAGCGGTATCGCCCGTAGTGACATCAGGGTGCCCGAGCTCTGCGAGGGCGGGTGCCCCTGTAGGAACGAGGGCGTATACCGCTTTCCGCTTAACTGGTAGGTGCTTAACTCGTACGGACGATTCCCCATGTGCAGGGCGTAAAATCGTGTATGACACGGCGGCCCGACGGCAGTTTATTCCACTCGAAGTTGCCCGTAGCCGCCTCCTGATTTTGCACACTCACTCTAGGAGTTTCATGCTCGCCGTCCCTACTGTGCCGCTTGTTTTGTGTACGGCTCTGATCGCCCTAACCCTGCTCGTTAGCGGTATTGCTAAGGCTAAGGACCCGCAGAGTACCGTGACTGGTATCCAGAATCTTGGTTTGGAGAAAATCGCGCCGACCCGCGCGGTGTCACTCATCCTGCCGTGGTTCGAGATTGCGTTGGCCGCAGTTCTGGTGCTTTCGCCTGTGCGCCTACCCGCCGTAATTGCCTCGGGTTTGGCGCTGGTGTTGATGTTGTTTTACACGGTGGTGATTGCGCGTGCTTTGGCAACGGGCCGTACGGGAAGCTGCAATTGTTTCGGTTCCGAGTCGACAGCGCCAGTAAGCCGATACACTCTCTTCCGCAACCTGGCGTTGTTGGCGGCTGCGGCGGGTGCTCATGCGGCGGCGCTGGCTGGCGGCGCAGGCGTACTCTTCACCTTGCTTTCGTTGGATGCATCCGGCTGGGTCTGGGTGTTTGGGGCCGCCCTTATCGCGGCGACTCTGGATGCGGTGCGCCGCGGCGACGCCCTGGGCGCGAAGGATGAACGTCCGGAGGTTATTCTGCCTGAGCCAGTGTATGACGAGAACGGTGAAGAGCAGTATGTTCGTATGCCGATTCCTTATGCGGCGCTATACCTGGAGAACGGCCGCCACACGAACCTGCGTGCGTTGGCGAAGAATCAGGCGCGCATGCTGGTGTTTGTGTCGGCGACTTGTGCTGGTTGTGTGAAGTTTTTGAAGACGATGGCTTCGTGGCAGGAGCGTCTGCCGCAGGTGGCGTTGCATCCGGTGTATTCGAGTTTGGATTCGTTGCAGACGTCGCGGAATGCGGGTACGTTACCGGAGGGTTTGACTCCGCTGATTGATCGTGATGCTGGTGCGCGCGCGAATTTTGGTAATGGTGTCCCGTTGGCTGTGGTTTTGGGTGCTGACGGTCTGATTGCTGGCGGCCCGGTGGCTGGTGTTGAGGCGGTTGAAGCGCTACTGACCGATATTGAGGAACAGTTCGCGGAGGCGGCTCGTCTGGCTGAGGAGGAGCGTCAGGAGCAGATACGTCAGGCGTTTGCTGCGGGTCCGTCGAATACTGAGGGTGACCACCTCTAACCGCTCCCCTGTAGTTTCTTTGTCTTTCCCAGTACCCTGATAGCCCCGTCCGGCTCTTACTGCCCTTACCGGCAGGTGCCGGGTGGGGCTATGCTAGAACGTAGCGCACACACCGCTTATACGCCGCGGTCACCTCGCCGGGTGGCGGCTGGCGCATCCTCAACCCTGTCGAAGGAGTTTTTATGGCAATGATGAGTTTCAACGCTCCGGGCGAGCGTGAGAAGTCCTTGTGGCTGGTCCGTAAGGAGAGCAACCCGAATCATTCGCAGTGGTACATTGACCGTTTCAAGGCGATGGAGGCTGAGGGTAATGATATGGCCGGCGAGTCCCGCCTGGTGAATGCTCTGGCGTCGCGTGGTGCGAAGATTCTGGATGCTGGCTCGGGTCCGGGCCGTGTGGGTAAGCAGTTGCACGCCCTGGGTCACCGCGTGACCGGCGTTGATATTGACCCTGAGCTCATCGAAGAGGCGCGGCGCGTCTGCCCGGACGCCACCTGGATTACGGCTGATCTGGTGGATTTGCCGGAGGTGTTGGGTATCGAGGGTGACGCCACCGCGGAGAACGGTTTTGAGCTTCTGGTGTGTGCCGGTAATGTGATGGGCTTCCTGGCTCGTTCGACTCGCAAGCCGGTGGTGGAGAACTTCCGCCGTGTGCTGGCTCCTGGTGGCCGTGCCGTTGTGGGTTATGGTTCCGGCCCGGGCCGCGATTACGCGTTCGAGCAGTTTTTGGCGGATGCCCGCGAGGTTGGCCTGAACGTCGATAACACGTACTCCTCGTGGCAGATGCACCCCTATCAGGAGGGCTCCTCAGAGTTTCTGGTGGCGGTGCTCTCCCGCCCCGAGAACTAGGCTCAACCTTCAGAGCTAGGCAAAGCTTAGAAAAGGCCCGGCACCTCCCCCTGTGTGGGGTGGGTGCCGGGCCTTTGCGCGTCTGCCGAGGGACGCGTCCGTCTAGTGAATCATGTAGATGTTGCGGGCAATTTCTTCGGGGAGGAAGGAGGCCGCGAAGAGGATGACCACGACAATGACCGCGAAGATGGTCAGCAGGCTGGACCGCCAGCCGGGGTGTAGCTCGTTGAAGGTGATGAGGCCCTTGTGTTCCTTATCCATGCTGATGACGTTAATCTGCTTGTAGATAGTGGTTTGGGCTGAGAGCTTCGACGAAACTTCACGCATGGTTTTGCCGTCCCAGACTCGCCCGTCGAGGCGCATGAGCTGTTTGCCGTCTTTATCGACGGCCCACATGGCGGGGAAGCTCCGGTAGCGGATGCGTCCGGCCATGGTTTTTAGGTTTTGGCCGTAGGCCTTCTTGGGGTAGAGCTTCTCTGCGAAGATGGTGTGGCTGATGTCGGCACGGGGTACGGCGAACCAGCCGAAGGTGCGGGCGCGCAACACGTGGGTCTTGGTGATGACGATAATGGTGGGTTTGAGCACTGAGTAGAGGTTGATTCCGGCGATAGTGCCGATGAGTAGCACGAGGATGGTGTACGGCAGCGCGGGTCGTTTGTAGAAGATGAAGGCAAGCGCGGCGACGAGCACAATGGTGCCGGGGATGGACGCCTCGATGCGCCTGCCGTAGGAGCGCATGCGGGGGTGGAATAGTTCGTGGACTTCGCCGTATTTGGCGGGTACTTCGTGAGCGCGTTCTGCCATATACTCCACTTTAGTGTGTGCTCGTCGTGAATCCTAGCTGGACTACCTGCGTTACTCTGGTTCTATGCGTAATTTTTCTCCTGTGGAACGGGTTTTGGCCCTGTGGATGGTCGGTGTCGTGGTGGCGGCGTCGATTGCGGCGGCGGCACTGATTATGACGAATAAGCTGGTGTACGGTCCGACTGGCCAGGTGCGGGAGTATTTTCATGCCCTGCGTGTGGGGAATGGTTCGCATGCGCGGGGTCTGTTGAATGCGCAGATTCCGGATGGGGATGCGGCCCTGCTGGATGGTGAGGCGCTGAAGCGTTCGGTGGCTTCGATGTCGCAGGTGGAGTACGAGGTCACTGAGATGAGCGAGGACGGCCGGCAGGCGACGGTGCGCGCGTCCTACACGCTGGACGGGCAACCTCAGTCTACGGATTTTCACCTGCACCATTCAGGTACGCACTGGGGCTTTTTCGATAAGTGGGCTATCGACGGCGATACCCTGCCGACGGTGAAGGTGAATATTCAGGGTGTGGAGGCCGCGACGATTAACAACCGTAAGGTCGCGGTGGATAAAGGCGAGGCGACGTTCCCGGTATTTTACCCGGGCACGTACGCTGTCTCGTACGATTCGACGGTGTATACAGCTCAGAAGGTGACGGAGACGGTTACGAACAATCAGGGTGAGCATCTGGCGCGTGTTGATTTGAAGCCGAGCGATAACGCGTTGGCTTCGGTCAAGGAGCAGATCACCGATCATCTGCAGAAGTGTGCGGCCCAGAACGCACTGTATCCGGCGGGGTGCCCGTTTGAGTACGGCTTTGGCGGTCGTGTGGATTCGACGGTTCGGTGGACTGTTGAGAGGGTTGCGGATCCGCAGGTGAGCGTGAACGCTGCGGGTACGTGGTTGGTGCAGCCGATGAAGGGCACGGTGAGGGTGTCGTTTACGCAGCTGGATTTGTATACGGGTGCGCGCTCACAGGTGCAGAAGGAGATTCCGTTTACGTTGAAGGCCTCGGTGGAGGCGGATGCGAAGGCGGTCCGAGTCTCTTTCTAAGGACGCTGAATGCGAGAGCCAGTATGCTCTGAACGCGACATCAGGGTGTCCGAGCGAAGCGAGGACGGGTGCCCCTGTAGGAGCGAAGAGCATACTGGCTCGTGGTTTATATGACTTGAGAAAGGGCCGGTGTTATCCGTAGCGACATCAGGGTGTCCGAGCGAAGCGAGGACGGGTGCCCCTGTAGGAGCGAGGATAATACTGACCCTTTATTTAGCGTTTTAGCAGTCCCTAGTTGATACCGCGAAGGTCCAGGACGAGTTCGCTTTCGTCGGCCTCATCACCGGTCACGACCACGGGAATACCCCAGTCCTGTTGGTAGAGGTGGCACGCTGCGTGCTCGGGGATGTCACCGTCGGGGGTGCCATCGCAGGCGGCGGCGCGAGCAGTAATATGCAGGACCGCCTCGGTAATCTCGGGGTTGAGCACGAGGGTGCGGGTCAGCCCGGTGGAGGTGCCGGCGCCTTCCAGGATGAAGTTCTCGGGGGTGGAGGAGATCTTCAGCTGCGTGGGGTCGCCCCAGCGGGTGTCGAGCTTCTGGCCGGTGGGCACGGTGAATCGTGAGGCAAATTCGAGGGTGCCGCCGGTGAGCTTGGTGGAGGGGCGCGCGGTGGTGATGGCGCCTTCGTCGACGTGCTGTGCCTTCGCGGGGATGGAGGCGCGCACGAGCTGGTGCGCGTTGGTTTCGACGATGATGAGGCGCGGTTCTTCGCCGGGTACTTCTTCAACGAGCAGGTCGGAGGGTTCGTCAAGGCCGCGTTCGAGGGTGCCGAGGGTGCCGGTAACCGGGTCCCAGCGGCGGATAGCGCCGTTGTAGGTGTCGGCTACGGCGATGGACCCGTCGGGCAGCTCGGTCAGGCCGAGGGGGTGCTGCATGCGGGCGGTGTCGGAGTCGCCGTCGACGAAGCCGAAGTCGAAGAGGCCCTTACCTACGGCGGAGGTGACCTGTACGCCGTCATCGGTGAAGGTGATATGGCGCAGGCCGCTGGTTTCGGAGCAGGCGACCCAGAGGCTGCCGTCGCGTGCTTCGATGATGCCGGAGGGCTGGGCGAACCATGCGTCGGCGGCGGGGCCGTCGGCGAGGCCCTCCACGCCGGAGCCGGCGAAGATGCTGAGGGCACCGGTGACGGGCTCGTAGCCGAAGAGCTGGTGGGTACCTGCCATGGCGATGATGAACTGGCCGGCCTCGCGGGAGTAGACGGCGTCCCAGGGCGAGGAGAGCGCAATCTCGGTGGCAGGCACGCCGGCAGGAATGTGGTTAGGGTCGCCAGTGATGGCGTTGTCACCGTCAATGACGCGCTGCACGCCGTTACCTGCGAGGGTGCGTACTTCGCCGGTGCGCAGGTTGAGGGAGCGCAGGCGGTGGTTGACGGTGTCGGCTACCAGCACATCGTAGCCGAGCTTCTCACGCAGGTTTTCGGGTACGAGGGCGAGTCCGGCGGGCTCGTTGAAGCGTGCTTCGGTACCGGTGCCGTCGACGTGGCCCTTGACGGGGTGGTTGACGGGGTCGTCGCCGCCACCGTAGGTGTTGATGACGGTGTTGAGGTCGGCTGCTACCTGCAGGATGCGGTGGCGCGCACTGTCGGCGACGAGGTAGGTGCGTTCACGGTTGCCGAAGAGGTTTGCGGGGCCGAATTCGGCGGGCAGTTCGATGGCTTTACCGGGGAAGGCGTAGGTGCCGGCTGCCTTGGGGCGGGGCACATAGGGGCCGTCGCCACGGTGCAGGGTGCCCTTCGCTTCGTGTTCGGCGACGAGCTCACGCACGAGGGAGGTGAGGCCCTGCACGTGGCCTTCACCGGAGAGGTGGGCGACGATGTAACCTTCGGGGTCGACGACGACGAGGGTGGGCCATGCGCGGGCGGTGTATGCCTGCCAGGTGGTCAGTTCGGGGTCGTCGAGTACGGGGTGGGTGATGTGGTAGCGGTCGATGGCTGCGGCGAGCGCTACGGGGTCGGCTTCGTGCTCAAATTTGGGGCTGTGCACACCGACGGTGACGAGTACGTCGGAGAATTCTTCTTCGAGGGGGCGTAGCTCGTCGAGCACGTGCAGGCAGTTGATGCAGCAGAGGGTCCAGAAGTCGAGGATGACGATTTTGCCGCGTAGGTCAGCCAGGGTGAGGTTTTTGTCGCCGGTGTTGAGCCAGGCTCGGCCTTCGAGTTCGCTGGCGCGCACGCGTACGGTGCGGGTGGTGTTCTCACTCATGGGTTCTCTCTCCTGTTGGGTGCGCCGTGTGTGGGCGCGATGGTTTGCTGTCCCCATTATGCCAGCGTGGTTGGGGTGGTTCGCCGGGAGTTGAGCTTTGTGACTTGGAGGCTTAACGGCCCGTCATATTCCGTCACATTCCACCTTGGTGAGAGCTATTGGGAGCTACCGGATTTTTTTCCCCCCCCCCGAGCTGAGAAGACGCCGGCAGATAGTAAAAATCGGTCCGTGCACATCCATAACGGATGCACACGGACCGAGGTGCCAAGATATGTGAGGCTTCTTATGGATTTTAGTTCGTGACCGAGCTGATCTTCGTCGGCTTCACAGGTTCCTTGGGGACGCCCACGCTGCCTTCCACGGGGGCGGGAAGCTTGGGGGTTTCCAGGGTGTTAATGAGGTCCTTGGGCACATCGCCCTGGTGGTAGGAAATATAGACGGTACCGCTCCCCTTGACCGCGATGCGTTCGCCGTCAGGCTTAATCCTGATCCAGGAACCGTCGGGGTTCACCAGCTCCGCCTCGCCGTTGGCCATTGCACGGCTCCAGCTACCGTCATTCTTGATGCGGATGACGTACTCTTTGTCCTTCCCCGCAACCAAAGTGACCTTGTTACTTTCTGAGGTGTAGGTCTTACCATCGGCGTTTTCGCCTCTCACGATGCCGGCGGGGACCTTCTCAACGGCATCGACTGAACGGGCGTACGCTTTGTAGAGCTCCATGGCGGTCTTCCGCGACTCGGCAGCCCCATCCTGTTCCGTTGAGTTGCTACTAGCGGTCTCCCGGGCGGAGGCGCTCGAAGAGGGTTTAGAAGAGCTCTCGCTACTTGCGGAGGGGGATTCGCTGGCAGATTGTGAGTCCTCTGCGGAGGGCGAGGCAGAGGGTGAAGCGGAGGCGCTTGCCGATGCGGACCTGCCGGAGGCAACGGGTGCCTTCACCGCGGGGGCGCAGGCGGCCAAGCCGAGCAAGCTTGCCAGGCTCAGGGATAGTACAGCAATAGACTTCTTCACGGCGGCTTTCTCTTTCCGTCAAGCGTCGTAACCCGGTCACGACGCCGTGTATGGGTGTAGCTGACGTGCCCGGTCTGGGGCACGGCACCATCCTAACACCGTTCCCTGGGAAAAGTCTGAGCTCTGGCGGCGCCTCACTGAACCTGAAAATACCGGGGCAAATACCCTCGGACGAGCGGCTAGATTCCTTCCGCCGATCTGCACTGGTATGTACAAAAACGTCCCGCGCGCATCACATTCAGATACGCACGAGACGTCAAGATATTCAGCCAGTCTGAGCGAATCAGCCCAGTTAAACGCACTCTGAATACAACAGAATGTACAGATTCCTCACCCTTATCGGGAGTCTACTCCGTACCCCAGCTGTGAGCCATTTTTGTTGGTTTTGCAGGCTCCTTCGGAGTTACTTTGAGAGCCGCCACGGGGGCGGGGGTTTGCGGGATGTCCAGGGACGCGTAGGAATCCTCATTAACCTCATGGTCAAAGTCGATAATCTTGGTCAAACCATCTGCATCGACGTTAATAAGACGTCCGTTAGCCGTGATTACGTGCCACGATCCATCTGCTTCTACGGCAATAAATGATTTTTCAGGAGTGAGGCGGCTCCAGCTACCGTCCTTCTTGATGATGATGTCGTCACCGTTGTTCGCCTCACCAATAGCGATTTCATCGCCGAGGGATGAAGTGTACACGGTGCCGTCAGCGTTCGTAGATTTCCGTGCTGCGGGGCTCTTCTTGGCCTCTTCAATGGTTTCCTTGAAGGATTTCTGGTTGCCGCGGTCAAAGGTAGAATCTGCGGGCTGAGAATCTTCTTCTGCTGCGGCCTGTTTTTCGGCGGAAGTATCCTGCGTTGAGTTTGCTTCAGTCGGTTCTTCCTCAGCCTTAGCCGGTGCTTCGCTCGAGGTCGGCTGTGACTCAGAGGATGCGCTTGTGGCCAGCGGGCTGGAGGAAACGCTGGCAGTGGCGCTAGGAGTGGCGCGGGTAGACGCGCTCTCATTGGATATGGTGGTGGTCTGCGTAGTCTCACCGCAAGCGGCTAGGCCCAGCGTAGCGGCAAGCCCCAGGGACAAGACAGCAATAGATTTCTTCACTAATTTTCCTTTTCTGACACGCTATATGGATGAATGCACCACATGAGGCGTGCGTTGAGTAAGCGCTAGATTCTGAGCGCTTCCCTATCCTAGCAATAGCCGCCTGACGCTTCCTATTTTCTGCGTAACGGGCGTACAGCTTCCCACATACAAACGTCCCGCACGCATCACATTCGGATGCACGCGGGACGTTCATATTTCAACGAATCTACGAGTGGCTACCGGACTACAGGGTTAGCTACTCGTCGGCTTCGTCGGCTTTCCCTACTAGTGGGTCTTAACGCTGGTCGGCTTCACGCCTTCCTTCGGAGCGGTAGTAAAACCATCCACGGAAGCGGGAGGCTTAGGCACTTCGAGAGACTTGTAATCATCGGAGTACTGCCCGGTGGCGCTGTTCATGATAGTTGCTTCGCCGTTCTCTTCAACAACGATAGTCTCGCCGCTACTCTTGATAACGCTCCAGTCACCGGATCCGCTGACGGTGCTCACAGAGCCATCGGGGGTAACGCGAAGCCACCCACCGTCATTGTTAATCATGATGTAGTCACCGTTCTTAGCTTCAACGAGAGAGACGCCGTTCTTCTCGTCGATGTACACGGTACCATCAGCGTTGGTGCTCTTCTTAATGCTGGGGTCCTTCTTTGCTTGCTCGACGCTTTCCTTATAGGTGTCATACCTCTTCTTGCCCATAGCGGCTGCGGGGTTATTGCTGGAGCCGCTGTCAGCCGCGTTGGATGCAGAGGAGCTCTTCGCAGATGCGCTCGCCGAGCTATCTGCCTTAGATGCCGAGGACGCGCTCGCCGAGCTGGATGCCGAAGAACTGGACTTCGTCGCAGAGGATGCACTGGCCGAAGCAGATACCGAGGGGCTTGCAGAAGCAGATGCGCTAGAGGATGCGCTCGGGCTATTGCTCGGAGCCTTCGGAGAGGACCCACACGCGGCCAGGCCGAGCAGGCCTGCCAGGCTCAGAGACAGTACAGCAATAGACTTCTTCACGACAGATTTCTCTTTCCGTCATGCGTCGCGACATCATCACGACGCTGTGTATAGATGTGGTTGGTGACACCCGGTTCCAGGCGCACCCACATCGTAGCATCGCGACCTGAAAGCTCCCTGAGATGCTAGCCGTTTGAAGACGTCACCCTAAGCTTTCTTGTGTTCACTCTATCCGGCCTGCGCAGGCTAAGACCCGGAGCGCAACCGACAATACAAAAACGTCCCGCACGCATCACGTTTGGATGCACGCGGGACGTCGTAATGAGTCAGACGGGCTGTTCGCGCAGTGAGCGTTAGTCGCCGTTGTCAGCTCTTGACAGCTTACTTGGGCTGCGCGGGGTGCGGGGTGTAGGGGGGGGGCATGGTCGGTGGCGGTTTGGAGGCCCTTCATTCTTCATCGATGAGGTGTTCTCCGTTCCGTTGATATAAGCCTAAAGTGTGAGTCTAAGACTGAGCTTTAGTTAGCTGTGTTTAAGCTGTGTCACCCACCCGCTGCATAAGTATTTTTCTCAGAGTTCCCTAAAATTCGCGAATTTTCGCTCAGCTTATGCATAGGTTATACGTCTTATAAATAAATTTTCTTATATTTTTCCGTGTACCCCGCAAGTATTCCCCAAAAGTACCGCTCGTACGCAAAGAAGGCCCCCACCGTGAGGTGGAGGCCTTCTGCAGATTCAAAGTCTCAAGAATTACTTCTTAGCGACTGCTGCCTTCAGCTTGGAGCCTGCGGTCAGCTTCACGCCGTGACCGGCGGGAATCTGAATGGTTTCGCCGGTCTGCGGGTTACGGCCGGTGCGAGCGGCACGGTCGGTGCGCTCGATTGCCAGCCAACCGGGGATGGTAATCTTCTCGCCCTTGGAGACGGAAGACTCGAAAACCTGGAACACTGCGTCGAGGACTGCGTTCACAGTTGCCTGGCTCTTACCAGACTTCTCTGCAACCTCTGCAACGAGTTCGGTACGGTTCTTAGCCATGAGGGTGCCCTTTCCAGAGACTTAAAAGGTTTGAGTCTAAAGCGAGTGACCGTCGGTAACGACGGAAAACCGTTTAGGAACTAAAATACCAGATTTACCAGCTGGACTTGGTGATACCGGGCAGCTCGCCACGGTGTGCCATCTCGCGGAAGCGCACGCGGGAAATGCCGAACTTCTGGAAGGTACCGCGGGGACGACCGTCAATCTGGTCGCGATTACGCACGCGCACGGGGGAAGCGTTGCGGGGCAGCTTCTGCAGTGCCACGCGTGCTGCCTCGCGCTCCTCGGGGGTAGCGTTCTCGTCAATCAGGGTCTTCTTCAGTGCGATACGCTTCTCGTTGTAGCGAGCGACGATGACCTTGCGCTGCTCGTTGCGAGCGATCTTGGACTTCTTAGCCATTCTTAGCGCTCCTCTCGGAAGTCAACGTGCTTGCGGACGACGGGGTCGTACTTCTTCAGCACCATGCGGTCGGGGTTGTTGCGGCGGTTCTTACGGGTCACGTAGGTGTAACCGGTGCCAGCAGTGGACTTGAGCTTGATAATAGGACGGAGGTCCTTAGCCTTGGATGCCATTTACTAGATCTTCTCCCCGCGTGCGATGATTTCTGCAACAACGGCGTCGATGCCACGAGCATCGATCACCTTGATGCCCTTAGCGGACACGTTCAGGGTTACCTTACGGCGCAGCGAAGGAACCCAGTAGGTCTTCTTCTGAACGTTCGGGTCGAATCGACGCTTGTTGCGGCGATGCGAGTGCGAAATGCTGTGTCCAAAGCCGGGAACAGCTCCGGTCACCTGGCAGATTGCTGCCATGTTTCACTCCTTTATTGATTGACTTTTATGACGGTACGCAGTCGATGTTACTCGTGAGCGTCCCGCCACCAATGTAGAAGCACCGGGTTATTCGCCGGGCTAGAGTGTTTGAGACCGTCGCATGGGTGAGAGGCCATACATCGATCCCCGCCGCGGGAAAAACGGTGAAGCTTATTAGTGTCGAGAGGCGTTTCCACCACTACGAACAGCGTTAAATTCTAGGTAAATACGGGGGTTCTCGCAAGCTTGCACGCCAGCATTTACCCTTAAATCCCGCGGAATCTCGGTGTTCTAGGCCGGATGCGCCACCCACTTAAGGCAATGCACGTTCCGAGGGAGTATGCGTGACACTGCACGCCAAACATACCCATCTATTTTAGCAAAATTAGGTGTTTTTGCAAGTCAAGGTGGTTTTAAAGGCCTTTAAATTCAAGGATTTACACCCCTACTCACCCGGTTTAAGAACGAACGTTCTGCATGTGACCTGCGATAAATTACACCGTTGAAATTCATGCTGTGAGATTAACAGCTTAAGCCGGTTTTTAAGCGAAAAACGGCCCGTCCACACCGCGTGGTACGGTGCAGACGGGCCACCTAAAAAGCTTAGAGACGAGTTAAACCGCGGCTAAACCCCCGCAGCAGGCACCCATGTTGGGTACTTCGGCGACAGGTTATCGCCGGAACTCGTACCCTTCAGGCGACGCCCAACCCACGGCAGGGCAAACTCACGAACCCAGCGCGCCTCCTGCTCAACCCTTTCGCGGGCAGATAGCTGAACCTCAGGAGGGAGAGCACGCTCGGGAACGATGCCGGGCAAGCCCAACTGCGCGAGAGTACGCGAAGCAAAACGCTCATGGCCATACTCATTCATGTGCAGACGATCATCAGCCCACAAGCGCCAATCGATAAAGTCATTCCAACGCCAATAGTCGATGATGTGAGCACCATGGTCTTCGGCAATTCCGCGTAGCAATTCGTTGTAGATGGCGGTGCGGCCGCGGGTGCCCGCGAACGGACCCTGCCCCTGCACGTTAAGACCGGTGATGGTCAGAATCGTGACATCCTGGGACCGCAAAGCAGCGAAGGCCTCGTCAACACGAGTCATGAGCTGGTCAACATTGACATTGGGGCGCATGATATCGTTGCCGCCGCCGTAGAAGGTAACAACATTCGGGCAAAGGTCAAGTGCGACGGGTAGCTGCTCATCAAGAATGGGGGTCAGCAGGCGGCCACGAATAGCCAGGTTGGCGTAGACCGCTTCAGGATCAACAGAGCCAATAGCGGCAGCCACACGGTCGGCCCACCCACGTACACCGTTGGGGCGGCGGGGGTCTACGTCACCCACGCCCTCAGTGAACGAGTCGCCGATTGCTACGTAGCGTATCGATTCGCCATTGAGTTTGCCGTTAGAGTCAAGGAGCGGGGTCGTCATGATGTTCTTCTTTCCGGGCCTTATGAAGAATGACCCTTCTATATATGAGGCCGGTACACTCGTACGGTGTACCGGCCTCATCGCTTAGCTTTCGGTGCGTCCTGTCTTTCCAGTATCCCACGATGGAAGCGAGAATCCCATGTAAAGCCTTTATCCTGTTCCCCCTATCACCACCAACTATTCAGGTACGAATGCCCCTCGCGAATGCAGGACAACCACGACACTACCGTCATTGAAAGGATCGGCAACCTCAGCTTTTAGCCGGAAAATCTCATCAAGATTGGGGCGGGTCAACACTGTACTGGCCTCACCCAGAGCAATGCTGACCCCCTCCTTCATAGCGACCAGATAGTCGGCCACACGGGCGGCAAGGTTCAGTTCGCGGAGGACCATAATCATGGTCGTTCCACGCTCCTCGTCGAGTGCAGCGAGCAGATCGAGTAACTCAACCTGGTGGGCCAGGTCGAGGTAGGTAGTGGGCTCATCGAGCAGCAGGATGTCGGTTTTCTAGGCGAGCGCCATGGCAATCCAGACGCGCTGACGCTGACCGCCGGAGAGCTCGGTGACCTGGCGTTCCGCTAGGGACATGGTATCGGTGGCTTCCAACGCTCAAGCAACAGCCTCGTCTTCTTCGGCGCTATTGCGCTTGAAGAGGCCCTGGTATGGGTAACGGCCCCGCAAGACAAGGTCCGCAACGGTAATACCCTCGGGGGCTATGGGATGCTGCGGCATGAGGCCCACCATACGAGCAAATCCCTTCATGGAGTACTCATGGATGGGTCGACCATCCAGGGTAAAGATGCCGTTGAGGGGTTTGAGCAGACGGGAGACACCGCGTAGCAGAGTAGATTTGCCGCAACCGTCAGGGCCGATAATCGCCGTAATCTTGCCCTTCGGGAACTCGAGAGTTAGGTTCTTTGACGATGGTCTTCTCGCCGTATCCGAGGCTCACGTTCTCCACGTTGAGTGTGCGTTCGGTGACTTCCTTCATCCAGCTCTTTCTGTCATGTCCACGGCCTGCATACTTAGATTAACCTAAGCAAGTTCCAGTTAGTCTATCCTGACCCTTGGTTCAAGCGTATACGGTTTTCACGTGGTTTATGACGTAAAAACGCGGAATCCCCCGAACCTGGTTCGAGGGATTCCGCGAAACGCAAGATAGCGTCTTAGACCGATGCGCTAGAGGTTGACCTTACCTCCTACAAGCCAACCATTCTCGGCGGCACGTTGGAAAACGGTCTGAGCCATAGTGCGGCCGTAGGTCTTAGTCACGTGGTTATCGTCCAGGTACACATAGATATTGCCAATCACGGGGCTACAGGTTCCGTCCGGGCAGTAGACATCCTTCAGGTCCACCATGACGGCGCCCTGGTTATGGTACTTATCGAAAACTTCCTTTGCGGGGTTCTCGGCAGCATATTTCTCGCTAGCAGAACGGGCGCAGGAGCTCTTGTCACTTCCAGCTTTCTGCCCGCATTCGTAG
This sequence comes from Rothia mucilaginosa, assembly GCF_901875305.1. Classification (GTDB taxonomy): domain Bacteria; phylum Actinomycetota; class Actinomycetes; order Actinomycetales; family Micrococcaceae; genus Rothia. The sequence goes on along the minus strand of NZ_CABFLY010000003.1, from coordinate 4,733 downwards.
ATGTTGTACTCAAAACGCGGGTTGTCACGCAGACCAATCACCTGAATACCCGCCTCGGTGAGGCGACGGACCGTATCATCCAAGATGGGGTCAATCTTCTCCTCATTGGAGCGTGCCTGAGCCACAGTAGCAACCAAAACAACGGTCTGCGGCTTACGTTTAAGAATTTCCTCGGTCAGCTTCGAGTTGAACTCCGAGCATTCGTGAGAAGCAGTCACGGCGCTCGTCGGGTACTGACAACCGCCGAGCAGGTAGGCCTGCAGATTGGTCTTGGTCTGCTCCGCAATGGGTTTAAACACACTGAGAGCCTGCTCCGCATGGGAGTTACCCACCACCATGGTCAACGGTGCATCGTCTGCCCCGCCCTTCTGCAGACTGCAGTAACTGGCGAGCGCAGCGTCGGAGGGTGCGAAGGCACCGGTGCAGGTATCACTAAGCGATTCGTACTGTGCTTTCACATCGCCACCGGTGGGAATCGGGTTATCGATGAGGCCCTGCTGTGCCCCGCCGATAGCGCGCGCACCCGGGTAGTTGTCGTTGATGGTCTGAACCTGCAACTCGGCATTGCGGGTGGACTGAGTGTTCTGCGAGGTCAGCCAGGCCTGCGCGATGAGCAGAGGGCCACCAGCCATGAGGAAAATAGCCAGCAGGAAGGCCATCTGGTCAGCCCAGGTCTTAACAGAGAAGACGGTCTTAAAACGCATCTTCATCATGAGCCAAGGAACGAAGGGATCCTTACGGTAGCGCAACGGCTTCTCCACGTAGCGAATGAGGAGCCAGGCCAAACCAATGGACACAAAAATAATGACCGCACCCTCAATAAAGTTCACACGGGAGGTACCCACGGCCGTGCTATAGAGAATCAGGATGGGCCAGTGAACCAGGTACAGGGCATAGGAGATGTTGCCGAGGCTCTGCAGGAGTGCTGAGGAGAGCAGGCGGTCCACGCCCCAGCGACTATTGGTGCTTCCGGCCATGATGACGAGCGCGCCCGAGAGCACAGGCCACAGGGCCAGGTAGCCGGGGAATGCACGCTCAACCGGTAGGATGGCACCGCAGGTCACCAGACCGACGATGCCGACCCATCCCATCACAACGCGTGCGCGTTCGGGGGCCTTCCATTTGAGGGTAAGCATGGCGAGCAGGGTGCCGATAGCAAATTCCCAGAGGCGGGTACGGGTATCGAAGTAGGCAAAACCCTGGTTGCTGTTGGTTTCGACGATAGAGAACGTCAGGGAGGCGACAAAGACCGTGTTGAAGACGAAGACCGCGGTGGTGAAGAGGTTCCCTCGGTATCGGTGCACAAAGTAGGCAACGGCGGTAAAAAGCAGGGGCCAAATAATGAAGATTTGCCCCTGGATGGAAAGCGACCAGAAGTGCTGGAAGGGTGACTTCGCGGCGGCGTTCTGGGCGTAGTAATCCACGGAGCTAAACGCCAGGTTCCAGTTCTGGTAGTAGAAGAGGGAGCTCGTGGCGTCCTGCATCATCTGTGACCAGCGGCTGGGCGCGAGCACAAAGAATGAGGCGATTGTGGTGGTGGCGATGACGACCGTCGCCACGGGTAGCAGGCGCTGGAAGACGTGTAACCAGTATTTGAAGAGGTTGAGGGGCTTGCCTTCGTTGATCTTACGCATGAACGAGAGGGAGAGCAGGAAGGCGGAGATGAAGAGGAAGACGTCCACACCGCCGGAGACCTTACCGAACCAAACGTGGTACAGCACGACAAGTAGCACGGCAAAGGCTCGCAGGCCCTGAATTTCGGGGCGGAATCCTCGGGATTCGATGAATTCTTCGAGGGGGTAGTCGTTGGCTTCGCGTGCTTTGACGGTGCGTAGAGCCGCGGTACGGGTGCCTTGCGAGGCGGTGGCCTGCGGGGTTCCGGAGGTGTCAGACATACTTAGTTCCTCAGGGCGGGTAGACGACGTGCTGGTGCGGGTCCCTAGACACTCGAGGACACTCGCTACAATAAAATCCTGATCCGCACCTCTACTATGAGGCTGGTGCGAACCAGGATTTTTCTGAGCCCCCTACCGGATTCGAACCGGTGACCCTCTGTTTACAAGACAGATGCTCTGGCCGACTGAGCTAAGGAGGCAACCTGTCCAGTGTACCTTATTCCCCGGTCTCGGTTCCGCTTAGTCTTCCTTATCTCAGGTTGGTTTTGTGGGCCGATGGGGTTGATCTGCACCGATGCTTCGGTATATGGCTAGATGTCATACGGAGTTCTCGGGACCGGTTAAACACCGGGGGACCGGACCAACCGTTACCGATTGCCGGGCCCGCCAGGGGGGGGTATTTACTTCTTCTTGGCCTCAATCTTGCTCTTGAGGAAAGCGCTGAAGTCGTTGCTGGTGTACTGGTCACCGTCAACAAAGACCGTGGGAGTACCTTGGATGCCGTTGCTTGCGGACTCAGCATTGACCACGTCTACGAGGGGGCGCCACTTACCGTCGTTCATGTCGGAGCCGATATTTGCGCCGTATTTGGAGGCGATATCGGCAATCTGCTGGTTGTTCATGTCGCCGGTGCCCTGGTGGCTGAAGATTTCGCGTTGGTAGTTCAGGAAGTTGCTGGTGCTCACCTGGTTAGCTACGGAGTATGCTGCCGCTGCGTTACGTGCGGAGTAGGCGGTGGGCGAGGAGCGGTCCAGGAAGGTCAGGTTGCGGATTTCCAGGGTGATGGTGCCGTTTTCGACGAGTTTCTGAATTTCTTCGCCGTACTTGGTCTCAAACTCTGCACAGTGCACGCAGTTGTAGTCCTGGAAGATAGTCACGCGTACCGGCTGGCCGTTCTTGGCGGCTTCTTCAGCGGTCTGTACGCCCGGGGGGAGAGTGTTGACCGCTGCAGCGGTTCCGTTGACCATGGGGGTCACGGAGGCGGTCGAGGTTGCGAGTTGCTTGAAGTCGCGGGTCTGCTGGGTGGAGGAGTTCTGGACGATGCCGTCCTTGGTCAGTACGATGCCGCCGTACTGGTTGGCGCTGGCGGGCACGGGGCCGCTTTCTGCGACCTTGTTATTCTTGTTTCCGTTGACTACAACGAAGCCGATGATACCTACGATGATGAGGACCACGGCGAGTACGCCAAGCTGGAGCCAGCGGCGGTTTGCCTTGCTGGGGCTCTTTTTTGCCTGCTGGGCCGCAATCTGGCGGGCTTTTTCGCGGGCGTCGGTCGACATGCCTGCTCCTTTGGTTGGGAATATGGGTGGCGGTTCATCCACTTCTTTGAACCTATCTCTGATGGGAGGGTTCTCCTGTTCAGGTAGAGTTTAGGATGCATCTGCTCTGTCGAGCCGGGCATCTTCTGCTCTATTCCGACCGTTCCAGAGCTTAGCTTCTCTGTTGCGAACAACGGTTAAAAGCTAAGTCGGGTGGGCAGGCTCTGCTCGCACTCCGTCATAGGTTCTGTCTCGTGGATGTACCGCGCTACCCGTCTAGCCTACCGAATGGGTGCCTTATCGGCTAGTTAATACTCTGGCTGAGATGCTGTGACGTGTGTTCTCACGCTCTCAGCTTATTTTCTTTGTAAACTTTCGTAGCGTTTGGAGAGTGCGCCCCCCCAAGCTACACTGAGGCGCCCATTCGGTTTAGCCCACTACCGCTAGGGAATGTTGTAGACTTCCACTCCCCCGATGAACGGGCGAGTATCGAAATTCCCCTTCCACTTCACGCTCAGACCGTGCTTCTCCAGTACGGGGATAATAGTGTCCTTCATGAGCTCCACGGAGAGCGTCTCGTGAAGGGTGCGGATTTCTTCCTTCTGCGCCTCATTCAGCGCTTCCCATTCATTCTCGTCCTTGGGATAGGCAAGAAAGGAGCCAAAGCCAACGTAGGTCCCACCGCTCTCTGCGAGGCTTTCGGTGTCCTGCTGATGGAAGTAAACGTATCCCTTCCACTCACAGCTATCGTCAATCTCATCCCAAATCTCTGAGGAGGCGCAAGTACCGCAGCAAGTGAAGTTCTGTCGTGCGATAACCCCTTCTTCTTCTAGAGCGGCGAAGGCACGGTTGAGGTTGGAGTTCTTCTGCATCTCGGGGGTAATGCCCAGCTCAGCAGCAAACGCACGACGACGCTTGAGGAGCTCATCCACGTAGTCTTCTACGCGCTTTTCCCAGAGCTTGCTGTCTTCGTTCTCCCCATCGTATTCCAGACCGAGTACGTCCATCACATTATCGGTGATGGTTTCTACGTACCGTTCGGTATCCGATTCACCCATGAACAGCAGGGGCCAGATAGGCCAGAGCAGCTCGGCTTCGTCTTCTTCGTCCAGTCCCCATTCTTTGGGCAGGGGCGGGTCGAGGCGCTCTTTGCTCCAGCGTTCGTAGATGCTCTTCTCATCGGCCATGATGATGCTCCTTTACTTGCTCTCTACTTGTTGAGGTAGAGATGTGGGCTGCTCTTGTTGTTAAGGTATCAAGAGTTTCCGTAGCGTGTACTCTATTTCGTCATGGGGGACGACCAGGTCGCCGGTCTCCCATTGTCTAGCAACCCCAGAGCTTTCCTCGTAGCCTCTTCATATCGGTTGGCCTGAACGGTTAATCCTTGAGCCTCTTTACTTACTTGGGTCTTACTTACTTGAGTCTTCCGGTTCAGGAGTTTTGGGCATACAAAAAGAGGGAAAGACCTCTAAGGTCTTCCCCTCTTGAATAAAAAACCCGCGGCGACCTACTCTCCCACACCCACAAAAGTGCAGTACCATCGGCGCAAAGAGTCTTAGCTACTGGGTTCGGAATGGAA